>NZ_JAERJR010000001.1 GCF_018257515.1 Tatumella sp. JGM118 | reverse complement strand
CCGGCATGGGCATTCTTCAGGCTATAGCCTTACAGGATCAATCACCACCTCCCTAGGAGGTGGTTTAGGGGTGACAATAAAAAAACCCCGCTGCTGCGGGGTCTTTGTCTGGCAGAACTGAGTGTGTCAGCCCTGTCCTTTATTACGCTTAGAGACCGGCTTAGCTGACCCCGGACGACCCGCACCGGGACGCCCCTGGGCCGAACGACGACCACTGCCATTGCTGCTGACCTGGGTATGCCGTTTCACTGCACGACGGATCTGGTTCGCTTTGGTACGGCGACGATCCTTCTCCACGGCCAGCTTGGTTTCTGTCTCATCCGGCATCCCCACCAGCTGGCGAAGATAGTTAACAGAGGTCAGATCCATCTCAGTGTAACCACCGCGGGGTAATCCTTTCGGCAGAGGAATATCGCCGTAACGGACACGGATCAGACGGCTGACCTGCACGCCCACCGCTTCCCACAACCGACGGACTTCACGGTTACGCCCTTCGGTCAGGGTCACATTATACCACTGGTTAAGCCCTTCTCCGCCCCCGAACTTCAGGGTTTTGAAAGCCGCAGGACCATCTTCCAGTTGTACGCCCAGACTTAACTGACGAATTTTATCATCATCGATCTGACCGAAGACACGTACCGCGTATTCACGTTCCACTTCGCGGCTGGGATGCATCAGCCGGTTAGCCAGTTCACCGTCGGTAGTAAACAGCAGCAGACCGCAGGTGTTTACATCCAGACGACCGACCGCAATCCAGCGGGCCCCGTTCAGACGTGGCAGACGATCAAATACCGTCGGACGGCCTTCCGGATCATTACGGGTACAGAGTTCACCTTCAGGTTTGTAGTACGCCAGAACGCGGCAGACCTGAGCCGCGCTTTCAGCCACCCGCACCAGGTGACCGTCAATACGAATTTTAAGCGCTGCCGTTGTATCAACGCGGTCACCCAGAGTGGCGACTTTGCCGTCTACGCTGACGCGACCTGCAGAGATCACAGATTCGATTTCACGCCGGGAACCATGCCCGGCACGTGCTAAAACTTTTTGTAACTTTTCGCTCATTGAGCAGCCTCACTGTCGCCTTCCCAGGCCTCAGGGTTAGGGTATATTTAATATAAAAATCAAATACTTACGTAAAAAATCACTGCCATTATACAGGATGACGGCCCCAATGTAACGTTATTTATCGGGCCGTACCTGTGGCACGGGCGCGGATCTCCCCGCCCGTCACTTAACTGAACGGGGCCGGATCACCACTGCCGACACGCACCACTTCCGGTGCCGGGCCCGTCAGGTCAACCACGGTAGTCGGTTGCTGACCGATAGTGCCTCCGTTCAGGATGAGGTCCACCTGTTTACCGATGCTGTCCTGGATATCTTCCGGGTCGGACTCTGCAAACTCATTACCAGGTAACATCAGTGTGGTCGACATCATCGGTTCGTTCAGGGCTTCAAGCAGAGCCTGCGCCACCGGATGTGCCGTTACCCTCAGGCCGATGGTCTTGCGCTTTTCGTTCATCAGGCGGCGCGGCACTTCTTTGGTGGCTTTCAGTAAAAAGGTGTAACACCCGGGGGTGTTATTTTTGATCAACCGGAAGGCACTGTTATCAACCTGCGCATAGACCGATAACTCAGACAGGTCACGGCACATCAGGGTGAAATGGTGATTGCCGTCCAGCTGACGTAGCCGGCAGATGCGCTCCATCGCCGATTTATCTTCCAGCCGGCAGCCCAGGGCATAACCGGAATCGGTCGGATAGACGATCACACCGCCCTTGTTCAGATAGTCAACCGCCTGGCTTATCAGCCGGGGTTGCGGGTTTTCCGGATGGATATAAAAAAACTGACTCATACTTCACTCCCGGTACCGGCCTGGGCCGGTACGTTATTTTGAATGTGCGGAAAACGCAGCCAGAGGGCTTCAATACCGGCAGGTAACCAGAGGTTTCTGCCCAGCTCTATCCACGCACAGGGCTGATGAAAATCCGAGCCCTGGGAGGCGGCGAGTCCGTATTCCTGTGCATACAGGGCGAGTTGCTGGCGTTCGTTCGGCGGCTGCTGACATTGCGCCACCTCCATCGCATCACCGCCAGCCTCGGCAAAAAATTGCAGCAACCGTTTCAGCCACTTAGTGGATAACTGATAACGTCCGGGGTGGGCAACCACCGCCCTGCCGCCGGAAAGCTGAATGGCTTCAATGGCCTGTTCAATTGTACACCATTGTGCAGGGACGTATCCGGTTTTACCGCGCGCCAGATAACTTTTAAACACTTTGGCAATGGTATCGGCTTTATTGCACTCCACCAGATAGCGGGCAAAATGCCCACGGGTGATCTCACCGTCACCGGCAAGCCTGCGTGCGCCCTCCAGCGCCCCGGGAATGCCGGCCTTCTCCAGCCGTGCGGCAATCTCCTCTGCCCGCTGCTGGCGTTTTTGTCGCTGGCTGTCCAGCAACCCGCAGATGGCCGGATGGTCAATATCCATCCCCAGGCCAACGATATGAATCTCATGGTTCTGCCAGCGGGTCGAGATTTCAACCCCGGTGATCAGTTGCAGAGGTAAACCGTGACGGGCTATGGCCTCTTTCGCCGGCGCAATCCCCTCCGTGGTATCGTGGTCCGTGATCGCCAGAAGATTAACCCCCCGCTCATGGGCACGCAGAACCAGGGCCTCCGGCGTTAACAGGCCATCGGAAGCCGTGGTATGGCTATGCAGGTCATACAAATTAAACGCCGTTCTGTCTGTCAAATTTACTCCATGTGATCTGTTGTCCGGGCACTGAACGGGCATTTTAGCAATAACTGCAAAAGATGTATTGACAATCCGCCGATGAACTAGTTAACTAGTACGCAAGTTCAGATAAGGATACTTCTCATGTGTATGACTGCAATGCTTTCTCTCCGCTGGTGGCGTATGACTCTCCCATAACAGGGCGATGTTTTCGTGCACCCGGCAGTCGACACAGTGCAGATTTCAGGGCCCGCTAACCGCGGGCTTTTTTTTGGATAGAATTCAGAGAAACAACGATGGCTACAGCAAAACCCGATTTAAAACTGATTACCGGTGATGCCCCGTACCGTGATGACCCGGCAGCACTATTCAACCAGCTCTGCGGTGCACGTCCGGCAACTCTGTTGCTGGAATCTGCCGATGTAGACAGTAAAAATAATCTGCAAAGTCTGCTCATCACTGACAGCGCCTTACGCATTACCGCATTCGGTGATACCGTGACCGTACAGGCCCTGTCTGAAAACGGCGCCAGTCTGCTACCTTTACTGGATGCCGCCTTACCGCAAGATGTGGAGATCGGTGTCAGACCCGATGGCCGCGAACTGCGATTCCCGCCGATTGACCCGTTGCAGGACGAAGACTCGCGCCTGAAATCGGTTTCTGTCCTGGATGCTCTGCGCCTGATCCCGACCCTGGTAAACAGTGACCCGAAACAACGCGAAGCGGTGATGCTGGGTGGCTTATTTGCCTATGACCTGGTCGCCGGGTTCGAAACCCTGCCGCAACTGACCAATGAACAACGCTGTCCGGACTATTGTTTTTATCTGGCCGAAACCTTACTGGTCATTGATCACCAGTCGCGGACGTCACGGGTACAGGCCAGTGTGTTTACCCCGTCGGTCAGCGAATTTGAACGTCTGCAACAGCGCGTCCACCAGTTGCATCAGCAAATGTTACAGCCTGCAGTCACCCCGGTGGCACAAAAAGTGGAACGGATGACCCTGAGCTGTAATCAGAGCGACGAAGTCTATTGTGACGTTGTCACTAAACTTCAGCATGCTATCCGCATCGGCGAAATTTTCCAAGTGGTGCCGTCCCGCCGTTTTTCTCTGCCCTGCCCGTCACCGCTGGCCGCGTATGAGACCCTGAAAAACAGTAATCCCAGCCCGTACATGTTCTTTATGCAGGACAGGGAGTTTACGCTGTTCGGGGCTTCGCCGGAAAGCTCACTGAAATACTCCGCCACCACACGGCAGATTGAGATTTACCCGATCGCCGGAACCCGTCCGCGCGGACGGAATGCGGCCGGAGAGCTGGACGCCGACCTGGACAGCCGCATTGAACTTGAAATGCGCACCGACCATAAAGAACTGGCAGAGCATCTGATGCTGGTCGACCTGGCGCGTAATGATCTGGCGCGTATCTGCGTACCGGGCAGCCGGCATGTGGCCGACCTGACGAAAGTTGATCGCTATACGTTTGTGATGCATCTGGTCTCCCGCGTCATCGGTAAACTGCGTGAAGATCTCGATGTGCTGCATGCTTACCGCGCTGTGATGAACATGGGCACCCTGAGTGGCGCGCCGAAAGTCCGTGCGATGCAGCTGATTGCTGAGTCCGAAGGGACCCGCCGGGGTTCCTATGGCGGGGCCGTAGGTTACTTCACCGGCACCGGGGACTTTGATACCTGTATTGTGATCCGCTCAGCTTATGTTGAAGACGGTATCGCCACCGTTCAGGCCGGCGGCGGTGTGGTGCTCGACTCCATACCTCAGGCAGAAGCGGACGAAAGTCGTAATAAAGCACGTGCGGTGTTACGTGCCATCGCGACAGCCCATCACTGCAAGGAGATTTTCTGATGGCTGATATTTTACTGCTGGATAACTTTGATTCCTTTACCTATAACCTGGTCGACCAGCTGCGCACATTCGGCCACCGGGTGATGGTTTACCGCAACAACCTGCCGGTCGACACGCTGACAGAACGTCTGCGTAGCATGGAAAACCCGGTGCTGATGTTATCCCCGGGGCCCGGAGCCCCTGCGGAGGCCGGCAGTATGCCCGCCCTGCTGAAAGCAATGCGCGGCAAGGTTCCGATTATCGGTATCTGTCTGGGCCATCAGGCAATCGTCGAAAGCTATGGCGGCGAAGTGGGTCAGGCCGGGGAGATCCTGCACGGTAAAGCTTCCGCCATCAGCCATGACGGACAGCATATGTTCAGCGGCTTACCGAACCCGCTACCGGTGGCCCGTTACCACTCACTGGTCGGCAGCAACATCCCGGCAGGGGTGACGGTTAATGCCACCTTTAACGGCATGGTGATGGCAGTCCGTCACGATAAGGACAAGGTCTGCGGCTTCCAGTTCCACCCTGAGTCTATTCTGACCACACAGGGGGCAAAACTTCTGGAACAAACCCTGGTATGGGCGCTCAGCGATTAAGGACAAGGATATGCAACAGATTCTGGAACAACTGTATCAGGGCAACATCATCAGCCAGGCCGAGAGCGAGCAACTGTTCTCTGCCATCGTCACCGGCGAAATGGACCCGGTCTCTCTGGGGGCCGCCCTGGTCGCCATGAAAGTCCGCGGGGAAACGCCCCCGGAGATTGCCGGGGCCGCCACCGCCCTGCTGGCCAACGCCCGTGCGTTCCCGCGCCCTGATTACCCCTTTGCTGACATCGTGGGAACCGGCGGCGATGGCAGCAACAGTATTAATATTTCCACCGCCAGTGCGTTTGTGGCGGCGGCCTGTGGCCTGAAAGTCGCCAAGCACGGCAACCGCAGTGTCTCCAGCAAATCCGGGTCGTCTGATTTACTGGCTGCATTTGGTATCGATCTGGACATGAGTCCGGAAACCGCTCGTCAGGCGCTGGATGAAGATAATCTCTGCTTCCTGTTTGCCCCGCAGTATCACAGTGGCTTCCGCTACGCGATGCCGGTGCGTAAACAACTGCAGACGCGCACATTGTTCAATGTCCTCGGACCGTTAATCAACCCGGCCCGTCCGCCGCTGGCTCTGATCGGCGTATACAGCCCGCAGCTGCTGCAGCCGGTGGCTGAAACCCTGCGGATGCTGGGATATCATCGTGCAGCCGTGGTCCATGGCGGCGGAATGGATGAGATTGCCGTCCACAGTACGACTCAGGTCGCCGAACTGCGGGACGGGGAAATCACCCGCTATGAGGTCAGCCCGGCCGATTTTGGTCTGGATTTTCATTCGCAGGAATCTCTGGCCGGCGGAACGCCCGGAGAAAACCGTGACATTTTGCGTCAACTGCTGCAGGGTAAAGGGCAGACAGCGCATGAACATGCCATCGCTATCAATGTTGCCATGCTGATGAAACTGTTTGGTCATGAAGATTTACGCCACAATGCTGAACATGCCATGGCGACCCTGCGTAGCGGGCGGGCTTATGACTGTGTCACCGCATTGGCTGCAAGAGGATAATCATGAAGGGTACCGTTTTAGAAAAAATTGTTGCCGATAAGGCCATCTGGGTTGCCGAACGTAAGCAACAACAGCCGCTGGAAACATTCAGGGAGACACTGACACCTTCTTCCCGCAATTTTTATCAGGCTCTGCAGCGTGACAAAAGCGCGTTTATTCTGGAATGTAAAAAAGCGTCGCCGTCGAAGGGATTGATCCGTGAAGATTTTGACCCGGCCACCATCGCCGGCGTTTACCGTCAGTATGCGTCCGCGGTGTCCGTGCTGACCGACGAGAAATATTTCCAGGGCAGCTTTGATTTCCTGCCGATCGTCAGTCAGGCCATTACCCAGCCGGTATTGTGCAAAGACTTTATTATTGACCCTTATCAGATCTACCTGGCCCGTCACTATCAGGCGGATGCCATATTACTGATGTTATCGGTGCTGGACGACCAGCAGTACCGTGAGCTGGCCGATGTCGCGCACTCCCTGAATATGGGGATCCTGACCGAGGTCAGTAATCAGGAAGAGCTTGAACGCGCACGGGTACTGAAGCCCCGGGTGGCCGGGATCAATAACCGCGACCTGCGCGACCTGTCGATTGACCTGGATAAAACCCGTCAGCTGGCCCCGCAACTGCCTGAAGACGCTATCGTTATCAGTGAGTCCGGTATCTACGACTACGCCCAAATTCGTGAATTACGGCAGTATGCCGGGGGCTTCCTGATCGGGTCGTCACTGATGTCGGAAGATGACCTCGACATGGCGGTACGTCGCGTCCTGACCGGCGATAATAAGGTCTGTGGCCTGACACGGCCTGAAGATGTGCAAGCGGCCTATACTCAGGGCGCCGTTTACGGCGGATTGATTTTTGCGGACGGTTCACCGCGCCAGGTCACCGAAGCCCGGGCTGCAGAGCTGACCCGTGCTGCACCACTGAAATTCGTCGGCGTTTTCCGTGATGATACCCCGGAACAGATCGCCGGGATCGCCCGCCGTCTGGGGCTGAGTGCTGTACAGCTGCACGGTGACGAAGATGCAGACCTGATAGCCCGCCTGCGCCAGCAGCTGCCGGATGACGTAGCCATCTGGAAAGCGTTCAGCATCAGTGATCATTTACCGGCACGCGACCTGCCCTGTGTGGACCGTTATCTGTTTGATCAGGGTAAAGGTGGCAGCGGTCAGTGCTTCGACTGGTCCTTACTGAAAGGCCAGGATCTGCGCAATGTTATGCTGGCCGGCGGCATCTCCCCTGAGAACTGTGCCGCGGCCGCGGATACCGGTTGTGCCGGTCTGGATATGAATTCAGGCGTCGAACGTGCCCCCGGTATCAAAGATACGGATAAACTGGCAGACGTATTCCGGCAATTACGGGCTTACTAAATAAAGACTCGTCATTCTGACGACACAGGAAATTGAGTTATGACGTTACTGAACCCTTATTTTGGCGAATTTGGCGGAATGTATGTTCCGCAGATCCTGATGCCGGCGCTTAGCCAGCTTGAAGAAGCCTTTGTCAGCGCCCAGCGTGACCCGGAATTTCAGGCCGAATTCACCGGATTACTGAAGAATTATGCCGGTCGTCCGACCGCGCTGACGCTGTGTCGTAATCTGACCCGCGGCACACGTACCCGCCTTTACCTGAAACGCGAAGATCTGCTACACGGCGGCGCTCATAAAACTAACCAGGTCCTCGGTCAGGCGCTGCTGGCAAAACGGATGGGTAAAAACGAAATCATCGCCGAAACCGGCGCCGGACAGCATGGTGTCGCCTCGGCACTGGCCTGCGCCCTGCTGGGGATGAAATGCCGTATTTATATGGGGGCGAAAGACGTGGAACGTCAGTCTCCGAACGTTTTCCGTATGCGCCTGATGGGTGCTGAAGTGATCCCGGTTCATAGCGGGTCAGCCACGCTGAAAGATGCCTGTAATGAAGCATTACGTGACTGGTCAGGCAGCTACGAGACGGCTCACTATATGCTGGGTACCGCCGCCGGCCCGCACCCTTACCCGACCATTGTGCGCGAGTTTCAGCGGATGATCGGTGAAGAAACCCGTGTCCAGATCCAGGAGCAGGAAGGACGTCTGCCGGATGCGGTCATTGCCTGTGTCGGCGGCGGTTCTAACGCCATTGGCATGTTTGCCGATTTCATTGATGAAACGTCCGTCGGTCTGATTGGCGTCGAACCCGCCGGTCTTGGAATTGAATCCGGTCAGCATGGCGCCCCGCTGAAGTACGGGAAAACCGGAATTTATTTCGGGATGAAAGCCCCGATGATGCAGACCGACGACGGCCAGATAGAGGAGTCTTATTCTATTTCTGCCGGACTGGACTTTCCATCAGTCGGTCCGCAACACGCCTGGCTGAACAGTATTGGTCGCGCGGAGTATGTGTCTGTTACCGATGATGAAGCTATTGAGGCATTTAAGGAATTATCACGCCACGAAGGGATTATTCCGGCCCTGGAGTCTTCGCACGCACTCGCCCATGCCCTGAAAATGGCCAGAGAAAATCCGGAAAAAGAGCAATTACTGGTGGTGAATCTTTCCGGACGTGGCGACAAAGACATTTTTACTGTGCATGACATTCTGAAGCAGCGTGGAGAATTCTGATGGACCGTTATTCTGAACTTTTTAAGCGACTTTCCGCACAAGGCGAAGGGGCCTTTGTCCCCTTTGTCACTCTGGGTGACCCTTCCTTTGAGTCTTCTCTGGAAATTATCGATGCCCTGGTCGCGGGCGGAGCGGATGCTCTGGAACTGGGCTTTCCGTTTTCTGACCCGCTGGCGGACGGTCCGACTATCCAGGCCGCTAACCTGCGCGCACTCAGTGCCGGCATGAATACCGAAAAATGCTTTGCATTAATCACTCAGGTCCGCAGCAAATACCCGGATCTGCCCATCGGTTTGCTGATTTATGCCAATCTGGTGTTCCGTCCGGGCATCGATGCCTTTTATGCCCGCTGCCGCGAGGCCGGGGTGGATTCTGTGCTGGTTGCCGATGTGCCGGTCGAGGAATCACAGCCCTTCCGTCAGGCGGCTATGCGCCATGACATCGCACCGATCTTTATCTGCCCGCCAAACGCCAGTGATGATTTATTGCGTGAAATCGCTTCTCACGGGCGCGGCTATACCTACCTGCTTTCCCGCGCCGGGGTGACCGGGGCTGAGAACAGTGCATCGGTGCCTTTAGAGCATCTGATCGTAAAACTGAAAGAATACCATGCGGCCCCCCCTATCCAGGGGTTCGGTATTTCCAAAGCAGAACAGGTGCGTGAGGTGATTCAGGCTGGCGCCGCCGGCGCCATTGCCGGTTCCGCCGTGGTGAAAATTATTGAGGCCCACCAGCACGAGTCCTCCGTTATGCTGGAGAAACTCACCGGGTTTGCCAGCTCACTGAAAGCGGGGACCCGACAGAACGTGTCCTGACGTGTAAAAGGCACTCTTGTGCCTTATTACGTTTAAAATTGGTAGTTCCCGGGAATGCGGTTAAACTTACTCATACCGGAAAAACTCCGGCAGATCATCACCATGATACAGGGAGGCATTAAATGAAGTTTGCTAAAGTTTTAGCCAGTGCTGTTATGGCATCCGTGGTCGCATTATCACTCGCGGCCTGTGCGCCAACACCGACGAAAGAAGGTACCGGTGGCTATATTGATGACACAGTGATAACAACTAAAGTTAAAGCCAAACTGCTGGATACTAAAGAACTGAAATCAACTGAGATTAATGTTGAGACGTTCAAAGGCCGTGTACAGCTGAGCGGTTTTGTGTCCTCACCTCAGGTAGCCAGTCGTGCAGTCGATGTCGCACGCAGAATACCGGGTGTAACCTCCGTGGTTAATAATATGCAGATAAAGTAGCGTGTCCCCGCTGCTATAAAAAAAGGCCGTCTGACGGCCTTTTTTTCGTCTGTGTCCCGCCCGGGATCCTCAGAAAGTGTAACCTGCCCCCAGGAAGAAGACCCACGGGTTGATATTGGTATTGATACTTTGCTGCTCGCCTGCGGCTTTAAACCGGACTTTGGTGTCGATATTCATATACCACAGTGAGGCATTCAGCATCCAGTGCTGGTTCAGCTGATAATCCATACCGACCTGCCCTGCAACACCCCATGAATTTTTCAGGCTTAAATCCGTTAAACCGCTATCACGACCGGTATCGTTAAATTTGTTATTGAAGAAGGCGGTGTAGTTTACGCCGACACCCGCGTAAGGCTGGAATTTAGAACTGTTATCCAGGAAGTAATACTGCGCCATCAGCGTTGGCGGGAGCTGATGAACGGTGGCCAGCGTACCGGTAGGTCCCAGAGCGACTTTATGGCGGAAAGGCGTGGCTGCCAGTAACTCCACACCAATATGATCGGTCGCCATATAGGTCAATGTCAGTCCCAGCTGCGTATTATTACTGACATCGAAGCCACCCATGCCTAACACATTATCAGATCCACCGGTCGGACGTACTGTTGCACTGCCTGCCCGGATAAAGAAATCTCCGGCCTGATGTGCCGACGCCACGGCAGGTAACAGTGCAGCAATCAGTAAGCCAATTTTTCCCAGTTTCATAGCCACTCCTCTCATGAACGCGCTTTGCTTTTTTAGTTTTGAAAATATGAACAATGTCTGAATTGTCCTTTGTGGTTTCTATGTTTATCGTGATTCATGGAGAAAATCATTCGTTTCCGTCACAAAAAATCCCTGAAAAAACAAAGCCTTGATTTAGATCAATTTTTAAGGGAGTTCTTAATGACCTTTTTTGAAGAAAAATTGTCCGGGACCGGAAAACCCGCAACGTTTTCCGCAATACTGTGCGGGAGAATTTCAGGGGTTCTCCTGTAATGATTAGATCCGAAAGTTATGTAAGTCAGGGTGCCAGAAAGGAAGCTAAACATGTACAATCAGGCGGTTAATCCATTTGTTTCCAAAGGAGTGTTCATGTCTCTCACGGCCAGCTCGTTATACCGTGATACCGCAAATTTTTTGCGCCACCAGTCAAAAACAATCGTCCTGATTTCACTGGTCAGTGCCTTTGTTACTGTGATCCTGGGCACTGTTTTCGCTCCGGGCCCCGATGAATTGTCGGCACTGACTCAGAACAGTGACAGCACCGGGTCACTGATCAGTCTGCTGCAGGGGATGTCACCCGAACAACAAAAAATATTACTGCATAGCTCTGCCGTCAGCACACTCGCGGCGCTGATTGGCAATACGCTGTTACTGGGAGGAATGTTGATCCTGCTGCCAGCGGTGTCTGCAGGTAAACCCCTCAGTGCCCTGGCGGCCATTGGCGGATCGCTGGGCTTTCTTCCGGCATTGCTGATCCAGACGTTTCTGGTGACGCTGATAGTCCAGATCGGGTTTATGGTCCTGCTGGTGCCGGGGATCATTTTAACCATCCTTTTCGCCTTCTCCCCGGTGCTACTGAGTCAGAAACAGGCCGGTCTTATCGGCAGTATGAAACAGAGTGTCCCTTTAGCCTGGAAGAATTTTAAAGTACTGGCGCCGGCGGTGATCTGCTGGTTACTGGCAAAAGTTATCCTGATTATTCTGTTTTCTTCGATGACCAGTTTGCCTGTCGCCTTCTCTTCCTTAATTGTGACTACGTTAGGCAATTTATTATCAGCAGCACTGGTTATCTATCTCTATCGTGCGTATATGCTATTACGATAATGTCTGTTTCTCATTTCCGGCTTACCCGCTAAGCCGTATTACCGGACCTGCTATGAAACAATTACTCGACTTTCTGCCCCTTGTGGTCTTTTTTGTCTTTTATAAGCTCTATAATATTTTTGTTGCCTCCGGCGCGCTGATTGCAGCAACGGCCGTCGCGTTGGTTGTCAGCTGGCTGCTGTACCGCAAACTGGAAAAAATGACCATTATCACCTTTGTGCTGGTCACCGTCTTCGGGTCCCTGACGCTGATCTTCCATAACGATGATTTTATAAAATGGAAAGTGACGGTTATCTACACCCTGTTTGCAGCGGCACTGCTGTTCAGTCAGTGGTGGATGGAAACCCCGCTTATTCAGTCCATGCTGGGTAAAGAACTGGTGCTACCTTCTGCGGTTTGGCGCCGGTTAAATATTGCCTGGGCTCTGTTTTTCTTTATCTGTGGCCTGATTAATATTTATGTGGCTTTCTGGCTGCCTGAATCGCTGTGGGTGAATTTCAAGGTATTCGGCCTGACAGCACTGACATTACTGTTTACGCTGATTAGCGGGTTGTATATCTGGCGCCACCTGCCTCGTGAAGAAAAATAACCGGGCCTTGCAGGCCACAGGATAAAAGAGAAAAGTATGACCGATACACTTAGACAGCCACAGGGTGAAATGGTATTGCGTACCCTGGCCATGCCTTCAGATACCAATCCTAATGGTGATATTTTTGGTGGCTGGCTGATGTCACAGATGGATATGGGCGGAGCCATACTGGCGAAAGAAATCGCTAATGGCCGGGTAGTCACCGTACGCGTTGACGGAATGACCTTTATGAAACCCGTTGCTATCGGTGATGTGGTGAGTTGTCATGCCCATTGTATTCGCACCGGTAACAGCTCAATCACCATTAACGTCGAAGTCTGGGTAAAGAAAGTTTCTTCAGAGCCTATCGGTAAGAGTTACTGCACCACTGAGGCTGTCTTTATCTATGTCGCGGTCGATGAGAGCGGTAAATCGCGTCCTCTGAATGAAATGATTGCCAATAAGCAGTTTCCGTAGCGCGTTATCCCTTGTCTGACAGAAGCTGTGAAAAACGCCTGATAACTTCATCAGGCGTTTTTTTTGGCTCCCGGTGAGGACACCCCGTGATTTCCGCGGACCCGGTTATTGAACAGAAGAGCTGCCATCAAGCTTAAACAGAATGGTCATCTTCAGACCGGTGCCCGGATTGCCGCTCTTGTAGCGCCAGCGCATCATTGCCATCCTGACCTCACGGTCAAACATCATCTTCGGCTGGGAATCAATAATACGGGCGTTCACGACCCGTCCGTCATTATCGACATCGAACTGTACCTGTACACGGCCTTCGAGATGGAACGCCAGTGCGCGAGCCGGATACGCCGGCAGGGAAATATTCTGTGGCTGAGGCTTACCGTCAGAGATACTGTGCTGATTCGAATTCGATTTCTGCGGGGCCGTCTGTGCTTTGGTCTGTAACGCGTTATCCTGATTCTGTGCCGCAGACGGTGCCGGTTTGGTCTCTTTCACCGGCTCACGCACCGGTTTCACTTCATGGTGAGGTTTAACGACCGGCTTCTTCACTTCATGCGGTTTTCTGACCACCGGCTTAGGTTTCACCACCGGTTTGGGTTTTTCTACCGGCACAGGTTTATCGACCTGAGGCTCTGGCCGTGGCTGTGGCGCGGGCTGTGGCGGTTCCGGCACAGGCTGCGGCGGTGTCTCAGGCTGGGGTTCGGGCTGAGGCTGTGCTTTTGCGGCTTCAGGCTGGACTTCCGGGGCAACCATAGACACATCGATCACCGCCTGTGGCGGTGGCACATTGATAACCTGATGAAATGACGCAAATAAGAGTCCTGCAATCACCGCGCCATGGAGAGCGACAGAAACCAGCATAGACAGCGGTAAACGTTTAGGAAAATCTTCGGTCAAAGTACTCATAGCCATCGCGTCAGTTCTTGAAAGCCCCCATTCTAAATGCAAATAGCAATCAGTTTCAATAAGTAATAACCATCCTGCCCCTGCCATTTTATTTGCACTGACCGCAGAGTTAGCTTAACGTTAAGGCTACAAACTGTTGCCCTGAGAGATTATCAACGTGTTATATGTCATTTATGCAGAGGATACCCCCGATTCACTGGAAAAAAGACAGTCTGTCAGACCTGCGCATCTGGCACGACTGCAGTTACTGAGGGATGAGGGGAAACTGGTTATTGCCGGACCCATGCCGGCGGTCGACAGTAATGATCCCGGGGCTGCCGGATTTACCGGTTCAACGGTGATTGCTGAATTTACTTCACTGGAAGAAGCGGAATCCTGGGCCAATGATGACCCTTATGTTGCTGCGAATGTCTACCAGAAAGTCACCGTAAAACCCTTTAAGCAGGTGTTTTAATCAGCAGTTGATTCACTGAAGTGAATTATTAAAGTCAATGTGGGACAAAATTTAAAGCGTATACCGACAGGTGAACTCCTATTTTTTGCCCACTTTTGAACCGAATTTTCGTGTCTCTCTGTTCTTCCGCCAGCACTCTCCCTCATTTAAGACTCCCGGGTTTCCCTGCCCTCATTAAGTGACAATCTTAACGTCGACATCATCCACAAGGGTCAATACCCTTAAACGGAGAACTCAGGGGAAACCTTTGAAAGCGATATCTGAGTATGGATTCCGTCGTCGATAGCGGGTATTGGTATCTTGCTGCCCGGTATTCAATCTTCAGGGTAACCGTGAATGGTCCGCCAAAGACGTAATACGCACTTGTGGCTAAAACAGCAAACAGTATTCAGGCGCACTTCTTAAGGATCGTTGCACCTGTACCTTTCCCTCCCTATCGGGTCTTTAGGGGGCGTGTTATCGCGGGAGTGTTTAACGCGGTGGTCCGCAGAGATGCAGCGTATCACGCAGGAGAAATAGCGATGTCAGACGTTGGTATGGAATGTCATCATCACGCCCGGAAGATGCAGGCACTGATATCAGATTCACTGATACTGAATACCGCAAATCTGACCAACGGCCCATGGCCGGTTAACCCGGTATCCCCGGCCGTCAGGGTGCCAGAACGTCCCTGCCACCCGGGTAAAACTCAGAAGTAATGTTTATCCGTTGAAGCCGGATGAGTGAGGATAAACAGCAGGGAACTACGCTGCTTTTTGGCTAACTGATGGCGGATAGAAATAATGCGCGTATAGCGCCGTGACTGCGCTTCCAGCCAGCGTATCTTGCGGCGATTCTTCTGCCGGGCCATCCGCCACCGGGCTACTTCATTTCTGCTTCGCTTCATCGTCCCACCCTCTGCCACGTTATCACGGCATTATACGCCAATGGCCCGGCGATCCAATGACCGATTAGAAAAGGTTTCACAATAACGTAACTCAACGTAAACTCATTACACGAAAGCGTGAACCGGACTTCCACTTAATGACGACATTCTATTCCCTGCTCAACGGGTTAATATTATTTGGCTACTGGCTATTGATTGCAGGGGTTACCCTCCGGATCCTGATGAAGAGAAGAACCGTATCCTCTTCGATGGTCTGGTTGCTGATTATCTATATCCTGCCTCTGGTCGGCATTATCGCTTATCTGAGCTTCGGTGAACTCTATCTGGGTAAACGCCGTGCAGAACGCGCGAGAACGATGTGGCCCTCCACCGCCCGCTGGCTGGCGGAGTTAAGAAAGTCCTCACACATTTTCGCGACCCGGTCCAGTGATGTCGCCAGTGCGCTGTTTAAATTGTGCGAGCATCGCCACGGGATTGCCGGTGTCCGCGGTAATCAGCTTACGTTACTGACACACCCTGATGATGTGATGGCTTCGCTGGTCAAAGATATCCGCCAGGCCAGCCATAATATCGAGATGGTCTTTTATATCTGGCAGCCCGGCGGGCTGGCCGATGAAGTGGCCGAAGCCTTTATGGATGCTGCTCAGCGGGGTGTTCACTGTCGCCTGATGCTGGATTCCGCCGGTAGCCGCCAGTTTTTTAAAAGCCCGTGGCCAAAAAAACTACGCAAGGCCGGTATCGAGGTTGTCGAATCCTTACAGGTTAATCTGTTGAGGGTTTTCCTGCGACGCATGGATCTGCGGCAACACCGGAAAATCGTACTGATCGATAATTATATTGCTTATACCGGCAGTATGAACCTGGTGGACCCGCGCTTTTTCAAGCAGGATGCCGGTGTCGGCCAGTGGGTCGACCTGATGGCCCGCATGGAAGGCCCTGTGGCCATCACGCTGGGCATCGTTTACTCCTGTGACTGGGAGATAGAGACCGGTAAACGGATTTTACCTCCGCAACCGGACCAGGTCGTGATGCCGTTTGAACAAGCCAGCGGCCACATTATTCAGGTCATCGCTTCCGGACCGGGCTTTCCGGAAGATATGATCCACCAGGCGCTGCTCACTGCGATTTACTCGGCACGTGAACAACTGACCATGACCACACCCTACTTTGTCCCCAGTGATGACCTGCTGCACGCTATCTGCACCGCCGCCCTGCGTGGTGTGGATGTTCGCCTGATCGTTCCTCAAAAGAACGATTCCATGCTGGTCGACTGGGCTAGCCGCGCATTCTTTACTGAACTGCTGGAGGCTGGCGTAAAGATTTATCAATTCTCTGACGGTTTGCTGCATACCAAAAGTGTGCTCGTCGACGGCGAACTGAGTCTGGTCGGTACCGTCAACCTGGACATGCGCAGCCTGTGGCTGAATTTTGAAGTCACGCTGGTGGTGGATGATGGCGATTTTGGTAATGATGTCGACCTGGTACAGCAGGATTATATTGAGCGATCAACACGGCTGAGCGGTGCGGAATGGGCGAAACGCTCATACTGGCGGCGGATTCTGGAACGACTGTTTTACTTCTTTAGTCCTTTGCTGTAAAAAAGCCGCATAGACACTTTTGATAAGTACAGGCTAAATATGGATCTGAATAATCGTCTTACTGAAGATGAAACGCTGGAGCAGGCTTACGATATTTTTCTTGAGCTGGCCGGAGATAACCTGGAACCGGCAGATATCATTCTGTTTAACCTGCAGTTCGAAGAGCGTGGCAGCGCTGAATTACTGGACCCGGCTGAAGACTGGCAGGAACATGTCGATTTCGATCTGAATCCTGATTTTTTTGCTGAGGTGGTTATTGGCCTCGGTGAGACTGAAGCAGACCCTGTGACAGATATTTTTGCCCGTGTACTGCTCTGCCGTGAAAAAGATCATAAGCTGTGCCATATTCTGTGGCGTGAGTAATGATTCTCCGGGCTGCCAGCCAATAAGCCCGCTGTCACCGCCGCTCCGCCGGCGGTGTCACCCTCCCGGTGCTCAAAGACACTGCACAATACCCTCCTGTTTATAGCAGTAACACCCTCCCGTCTGTTCCGGCTCTTATCCTTAAAGATTCGTGACACCGCCGATTGAGATATAACCCGGACCGTTAACTACGTATGAAACGGGAGCGGATACGTTTATTTCATGCATCCAACGGATGCGTTCGCTTTCAGGGTGATCAAAAGTACTACGCTACACCATCCTGTTTATTGCCGTAACGCCCTCCCGTCTGCTCCGGCTATTATCCTTAAAGATTCGTGACGCCGCCGATTAAGATATAACCGGGCCGTTAACTACGTACGATACGGGAGCGGATACGTTGTATTTCCTGCCTCCAACGGATGCGTTCGCTTTCAGGGTGATCAAAAATACTGTGCTACACCCTCCTGTTTATTACCGTAACGCCCTCCCGTCTGTTCCGGCTATTATCCTTAAAGATTCGTGACGCCGCCGATTAAGTTATAACGCAGACCGTAAACTACGTACGATACGGGAGCGGATACGTTGTATTTCCTGCATCCAACGGATGCGTTCGCTTTCCCTGAGCCCCCCCGGAGGCACTGCGCTACTGCGCCCTGTTTACCAGTGATTTATTCAGGCTCTGCCTTTGCGGTTATTCTGCGGGTTCCGGACGGGCATGGAGGCTGACAGCCTCCGTCACCAGATTTCCGGCGCCGCAGCACCTTTATCCCGGGGAGCCATCGCTTAGCCCTCCCGAAAATGGCCGCTGGTATCGCCCTTTCGGCTGTCTGACCTGAGAAATGCCAGGGTACACGCTCAGGGAGGTCATGCCCGTCCTCCCGCCATCGCATGGCTTACGCAGAGGTGGGACATGAAATCGGCTGGCAGGGACTGATAACGGCCCACAAAGTCCGGGTCGCGTCAGACCCGCGGTACAGTATATGACAGGGTTTTATTCTTTCAGAATTTGGACGATTCTTCGGGGGGGCGTCGTGCCGGGGATGACAGAACCGACGGTCAGGAGTGGAGTCTTCGGGAGAAAAGAAGCCGGGTAACCCCGGCTTCCTGTGACGTGTGTCGATCACCCACCCGTCATATTAGCTCTCAGAGTGCTTCAGCTTTCAGACAGGCAACCGTATGGGTGGCATCGCCCTGTATCTGAGGCCGCTCATTCCGGCACCGGTCCTCCGCCAGCGGGCAGCGGGTACAGAAGACACAACCCCGGGGCGGATTAATCGGTGAAGGTAACTCACCCTCCAGTAACTGAATAGTTTTGTTCCTTTCCAGTTCCGGGTCCGGCAGCGGGACAGCTGACATCAGTGCCCGGGTATAGGGGTGTGCCGGTGTGGTATAGACTTTGTCATCATCACCCGTTTCAACCGCATGCCCGAGGTACATGACCATAACCTTATCGGAGATGTGTTTTACCACCGCCAGGTCATGGGCGATAAAGATTAACGCCAGCCCCATTTCCCGTTGCAGCTTTTTCAGCAGATTAACGACCTGCGCCTGGATAGACACATCCAGCGCCGACACCGGCTCATCACAGATAATCAGTTTAGGCTCCAGAATCAGCGCCCTGGCGATGCCGATCCTCTGGCACTGGCCGCCAGAGAACTCATGAGGATAGCGGTTAATCATATTCGGCAGCAGACCTACTTTCTGCATCATAGCCTGCACGCGTTCCCTGATTTCTGCGCCGGAAACCCGCGGACGCCGGCTGCGCAGCGGTTCTGCAATGATGTCACCGATGGTCATTCGCGGGTCAAGCGAGGCGAGCGGATCCTGGAAAATCATCTGGATATCCCCGCGGGCCTTTTGCCATTCTTCCGCATTCTGGCCGCTAAGTTCTTTGCCCATCCAGCAGATACTGCCTTCGGTGGCTTTCACCAGACCGATCACCGCCCGTGCCAGCGTCGATTTTCCGCAACCAGACTCCCCGACCACTCCGAGGGTTTCTCCCTGATGCAGCCGGAAACTGACACCGTCCACCGCTTTCAGTCTTTGCGGAGATTGCCAGAACCATTGCTTCTTTTGTCTGACATCAAACCAGACTTTTAACCCTTTGACTTCAAGCAGTAACGGGTTCCGGGATTCATTGGCCGTTATCATTGTACTTCCTCCACACTTCTGTGGCAGGCTCTGATCCTGCCTTCTGCACTCATGACGGCAGCCGGTGAGGTTTCACACACCGGCATCGCAAATTCACATCTCGGACGGAACGGACAGCCGGAAGGTAAATTCAGCAGGTTAGGTGGATTCCCCGGGATGGTGCGCAGTTCACTGTCCTCACGATCCAGCCGCGGCACCGCTTTCAACAGGCCACGGGTATAGGGGTGAGCAGGACGGGCAAACAGCTCATTGGCGGTGGCATACTCCATTGTGCGGCCACCGTACATCACCAGCACTTTGTCACAGCCCCCGGCGACCACACCCAGGTCATGGGTGATCAGAATGATTGAGGTCGAAAACTCCCGCTTAAGCTCATTCAGCAATGTCATGATTTGCGCCTGCACGGTGACATCCAGTGCCGTGGTCGGTTCATCGGCAATCAGCAAACGCGGCTGACACAACAATGCCATCGCAATCATAACCCGCTGACGCATGCCGCCGGAAAATTCATGGGGATACATCTTCATACGCTGTCGTGCAGCCGGTATTTTTACTGCATCCAGCATTTTTACACATTCTTCAAATGCTGTTTTATGACTCAGTCCTTTATGCAGCGTCAGCACTTCAATCAACTGCTCACCGACTTTCATATACGGATTAAGGGAAGTCATCGGGTCCTGGAAGATCATACCAATCTGCCCGGCACGCAACTGATTCAGCTGTTTCTCGGGCAGGTTCAGCAGCTCCTGGCCGCGAAATTGTGCTGACCCGGCGACTTTGCCGTTTCTGGCCAGTAAGCCCATCAGCGCGAACGCGGTCTGGGACTTACCCGAACCGGATTCGCCGACAATCCCCAGTGTTTCGCCTTCGTTCAGATCAAAGCTCAGGTTATTCACCGCGGTAACATCACCATCGTGGGTCGAGAAAGTGACCCGCAGATCTTTTACCGCCAGTAACGGCTGCGGCCGGATGTGTTCAACAGTCATTGCGGTGCTCCTTAGCGATCTTTCGGGTCGAGGGCATCACGCAGGCCATCGCCGATAAAGTTAAAACAAAACAGAGTGACCACCAGAAAGCTGGCCGGAAACAGTAATAACCACGGGGAGACTTCCATGGAGTTTGCCCCGTCACTTAACAGAGCGCCCCAGCTGCTCAGTGGCTCCTGGGTCCCCAGGCCAAGGAAACTCAGGAAGGATTCAAACAGGATCATTCCTGGCACCAGCAATGAGGCATACACCACGACGACCCCCAGCACATTCGGGATAATGTGTCTGATAACAATGCCGCTGGTGGAGACTCCGGCCACCCGTGCCGCTTCGATATACTCTTTGCCTTTCAGAGCCAGCGTTTGCCCGCGGACAATACGCGCCATATCCAGCCAGGACACCATCCCGATAGCGACGAAGATCAGCAGGATATTGCGGCCAAAGAAGGTCACCAGCAGAATGACGAAAAACATGAACGGAAAGGAATTGAGGATTTCCAGCAGACGCATCATGAAGGCATCGGTTTTACCACCGACGTAGCCGGCAATCGAGCCATACAGCGTCCCGACAATCACGGCGATCGCCGCTGACGCGATCCCCACCATCAGAGAGATACGCCCGCCAATCGCCACCCGCACCAGCAGATCGCGGCCTGACGAGTCAGTGCCGAACCAGTGGCCGGAACTTAAATCGGGCGCAGCAGACATCATATTCCAGTCGGTATCATCATAGGCAAATGGCGATAACAGCGGCGCGAAAGCCACGAACAGAACGATCAGCAGCAGCAGAAACAGGCTGACCAGTGCCGCACGGTTATGAATAAAACGGCGACCGGCATCCTGCCACAGGCTGCGTCCTTTAATCGGGCTCTCACCCAGTAAACTTTGCGTAAGCTCTTTATTTCTTTTAAATAAAATCATGGTTAACTCCCGCCATCAGTAGCGAATTTTCGGGTCGATAACGGCATACAGAATATCGACGATGGCGTTAAAAGCAATGGTCAGCACCCCGACCAGGATCGTCAGGCTGAGTACCAGTGAATAATCGCGGTTCAGTGCACCATTCACAAACAACTGCCCGATGCCCGGCAACCCGAAAATCGACTCAATCACCATCGATCCGGTAATGATGCCCACGAAGGCTGGCCCCATATAGGACACCACCGGCAGTAATGCCGGACGCAGGGCGTGACGGAAGACAATCCGGCGCATCGGCATGCCTTTGGCACGTGCCGTACGGATATAGTCAGAATGCATCACTTCAATCATTGAACTGCGCATGATGCGGGCAATACTGGAGATATACGCCAGCGACAGGGCCAGCATGGGCAATAACACGAACTGCCATTGTCCGCCATTCCATCCCCCGCCGGGCAGCCATTTCAGGGTAATAGCGAAGATCAGGACCAGTAGCGGCGCGACAACAAATGAAGGGATCACCACACCGGTCATCGCCACCCCCATCACAGCATAGTCCCAGAAGGTGTTTTGTCGCAGAGCAGCAATAATGCCGGCACCGATACCGCACACCATCGCAAAACAGAAGGCTGCCAGCCCCAGCGACGCAGATACCGGGAAGGCCTGGCCTATCAGATAGTTAACACTGAAATCTTTATATTTAAACGACGGTCCGAAGTCGCCGTGGGCCAGTTTGACCAGATAGTCAACATACTGTTCGCCAATAGGCTCATTCAGGTGATAACTGGCTTCGATATTCGCCATGACTTCCGGGGGGAGATTACGCTCTCCGGTGAAAGGGCTGCCCGGGGCCAGCCGCATCATAAAGAAGGAGATAGTAATTAATATAAACAGCGTCGGGATCGCCTCTGCGACCCGCCGCAAAATAAATTTTAACATGGCATTACCTTAATTCCATTGCTACCGACATTTCTGACCGGAAAACCGGCCTGTGCCACAGACACAGACCGGACCCGTAAAATAAATTAGTGCTTGATTATATATAAGTTTTTATCGTAAACATGGTCAAGCGGGTCTTTACCGGTGTAGCCACCGACATAGGTTTTCACCAGCCGGGTATTGGCATAATAGAATACCGGAACAATAGCGGAATCTTTATCCATGATCTGTTCAGCTTTTTGATAATCCGCCGCACGCTGTGCAGCATCGCCGGCATTGGCAGCATCTTTCAGCGCCTGATCGAAAGCGGTATCTGAATAGAACGCGGTGTTATTACTGTCACCGGTCTGCATCGTGTTCAGGAATGAACTTGGCTCGTTATAATCCGCACACCAGCCGGCACGCGCCATCTGATAGGTTCCCTGATGTCGGGAGTCCAGATAAGTCTTCCATTCCTGGTTTTCCAGTACCACATTCACACCCAGATTTTTCTTCCAGATGGACGCGGCAGCAATGGCCAGCTTTTTATGCAGATCAGACGTGTTATAGAGCAACGTAAAGGTCAGCGGGTGTCCCGGACCGTAACCGGCTTCCTGCAGTAATTTTTTGGCCTCGTCATTACGTTGCGCCTGGGTTTCGGTGAACCAGGCCGGTTTTGTCACATCGATTCCATTGGTGGCAGGATCGGTCAGGCTGTAGGCCGGGGTTTGTCCCTGAGCCAGGACTTTATTCACGATGATATCGCGATCCAGTCCGAGTTTGATGGCGGTACGGACGCGGGCATCATTGAATGGCGCAGACTTATTATTCAGCTCATAGAAATAGGTGCAGAGATAAGGGTCAACATGCAGGTCTTTCGGGTGATCCTGCTTCAGCTTACGGAATAATTCGATAGGCAGGTTGTTATAGCTGACATCACTGCCATCTGCTGAGTAGAAGCGATTGACGTCATTCACTTCAGAATCGATCGGCAGGAAAGTCACTTTATTGATCACCGTATGGGCATTATCCCAGTATTTCGGGTTACGCACGACGACGATTTTTTCGTTCACAATATGGGCCTGCAGGGTATAGGCACCGTTTCCGACCCAATGCTGCGGTAATGTCCACTGATCGCCATATTTTTCGACTACCGGCGGATAAACCGGAGAGAGTGCGGCATACGTCAGTAGCTGATCGAAAAAGGGAACCGATGTGGTCAGTGTCACTTGCAGTGTATGATCATCCAGCGCTTTTACACCCAACTGGTCCGGCGATTTTTTACCGGCAATGATGTCATCCACATTTTCCACATGCCCGTATTGCAGATAACTGGCATACGGCGAGGCTGTTTTTGGGTTGACCAGCCTGCGCCAGCTGTAGACGAAGTCCTGAGCGGTCACCGGAGCACCGTTCGACCAGAGGGCATTTTTACGTAAGTGGAAGGTCCAGACTTTACCGTCTTTATTTTCCCAGCTTTCTGCCACCCCGGGGATCACTTTGCCGTTGGTTCCGACAGTCGCCAGCCCTTCCAGCAAATCATAACTGACATTACTTTCCGGATTACCTTCAATTTTATGCGGATCCAGGGACTGTACTTCCCCGCCATTACCTTTTGTTAATTCCTGTTTCGCGGCCAGTGTGACCCCGGCCGGGACGTCCGCGGCCAGGGCCTGCTGAATAGCCATCTGGCTCATTGCAAGGACAATCCCTGCTGCGAGTAGTTTTTTACCAGGTAATTTGCTCATTTTCCGGCTCCGTTGTTTGCATTTGTTATTGTCTGACGGCCAGGCCCCCCTTACACAGGGAGTGTTTTACTGATTATTTCCTTACCGTCGTTACTGTGTCTGTCTTTTTTTTACTCGTGAATAAATCTGATGTATTGATAGCAGGATAATTTCACAGAGAAATGATTCACCTTCACACAATGAAACATAATCAACATTATGAAACATAATCACTACAAAGCGATAAAGTTCACAATAAAAAACTATTTAATGCATGAAGTATGCCAATAAATGTTATCCGTAATGAAAATTTCTAATCTGTCAGGAAACTGACCGACATTCTGACTTGTGTAAAAAACCAGGCGAACAATCTTTAATCAGAAACGCTGCTAATAACAGCAGGAGAATTATTACCGGCAGGAATGGCGAGGATGCGTCATGGTGCAACCTCACCAAAAGGGTGCCCCATTTTGGTGAGGTGTGAAATTGGCGCGAATTAAGTTAATGCAGGACAGATAAGCCGGGGAACAACGCACGAATACCGGTCACTATAAATTCGATACCCAATGCCATCAGTAACAGCCCCATAATTCGTGTGATCACGTTGATGCCTGTCTGACCCAGAACACGAGCCATCATCGGCGCTGCACGGAACAGTAACCAGCAGCTGGCGGCAAAAAGTGCAATCATCACCGAGAAGCAGAGAATATTGACCCAGGAGTCATAGCGCGTTCCCCAGACAATGGTCGAGCTGATGGCTCCGGGCCCGGCCATCAGAGGCAGGGCTAACGGAACGACCCCCAGATTCTCATGCGGTTCAGAGGTTTGTGCTTTCTCTTGTTTATTTTGCTTATCCTCACCGATTTTTCCGCTGATCATTGACATCGCAATGGTCACCACCAGAATACCGCCGGCGATACGGAACGAGTCGATCGAAATGCCGAACAGGGCCAGAATACTGTTGCCCAGTAACAATGAAATCCACAGGATGATGGCAACCGATAAGTTGGCCGTCATGTTGGTTTTATGGCGCTCGACGGTTCCCTGTGTACTGGTCAGGGTGATAAACACAGGAATGATGCCGACCGGATTCACCAACGCAAATAACCCGATGTAGAATTTGATATAAGTCGGCAGATCGGAAAGAAAAGAAGACAAAGTGTACCTCAGGCTGGGGGGCGAAGATCGATGCGTAAGTATAGACAGGTCGACACTGCAGGAAAAGCACTATTACAGGCGCCAGGCAACCCCTTCTGTTATTTTTTCTGTGACCTCAAACCGGAGTTACGCCTGCTCTGCCCTCCGTGATTTTATCCCCCTGAACCGCCCTCTTCCCGGCCATCGCGAATGTTCACGCTGAATGGTATCAGCCTGGCACTGACTTGATCTGTATCAGTATGCCTCCCTGCAGATGCCGATACTCTATCCCTGACCCGACAGTGCTGAAGTGAAACCTTTTTAGTAAACATTCGTATTACCCCTGAAGCACCCATAGCCCTCGCGTTTGTTTACTAAAAAGTTTAATTTTCCTTCAGGAGATAATCATGACTGTCACAAACGTTGCCGGGTTAAATGCACTGGTCGGGCGGGTTAAAAATGCCCAACGGATCTTTGCCGGATTCAGTCAGGAACAGGTTGACAAGATCTTCCGTGCCGCGGCACTCGCCGCCGCCGATGCCAGAATCCCCTTAGCAAAGATGGCCGTTGCTGAATCAGGGATGGGGATCATTGAAGACAAAGTGATCAAAAATCACTTTGCTTCCGAATATATTTATAACGCGTATAAAGACGAAAAAACCTGCGGTATCCTCGAGACCGATGATACGTTTGGAACCATCACCATCGCTGAACCTATCGGCATTATTTGCGGTATCGTCCCGACCACCAATCCTACCTCAACGGCTATCTTCAAAGCACTGATCAGTCTGAAGACCCGGAATGGTATCATTTTCTCCCCCCACCCGCGAGCCAGAAACGCGACCAATAAAGCCGCAGAGATTGTCTTACAGGCGGCCATTGCCGCGGGTGCTCCTCCGGACATTATTGGCTGGATCGATGAGCCCTCTGTCGAACTGTCGAACCAGTTGATGCATCACCCTGATATTAACCTTATCCTGGCGACCGGCGGGCCGGGTATGGTGAAAGCCGCGTACAGTTCAGGTAAGCCTGCCATTGGCGTCGGGGCGGGGAATACGCCTGTGGTCATCGATGAAACTGCGGATATAAAACGTGCCGTCGCTTCTATTCTGATGTCAAAAACCTTTGATAATGGCGTTATCTGCGCCTCTGAGCAGTCCGTAATTGTCGATACGCAGATTTATGACGCGGTTCGCCAGCGCTTTGCCTCGCATGGCGGTTACCTGCTGCAGGGCGAGGAACTGCAGGCCGTCCGTGGAGTGATTCTGAAGAACGGCGCGCTGAATGCCGCCATCGTGGGCCAGCCAGCACCGAAAATCGCCGAAATGGCGGGTATTATCGTGCCTGCCGATACCAAGATCCTGATCGGCGAAGTGACGGATATCGATGAAAGCGAACCTTTTGCACATGAAAAACTGTCTCCCACCCTCGCCATGTATCGGGCGACCGGTTTTGAAGATGCCCTGACCAAAGCAGAAAAACTGGTAGAGATGGGCGGTATTGGCCATACCTCCTGCCTGTATACGGACCAGGATAACCAGACAGAAAGAGTGAAACTGTTTGGCGAAAAGATGAAGACGGCGCGCATTCTTATCAATACCCCGGCGTCACAGGGCGGGATCGGTGACCTTTATAACTTCAAACTGGCGCCTTCCCTGACTTTGGGCTGTGGATCCTGGGGGGGCAACTCCATTTCTGAAAACGTCGGGCCGAAACACCTGATCAATAAAAAAACCGTCGCTAAACGGGCTGAAAATATGCTATGGCACAAACTTCCTAAATCCATTTATTTCCGTCGCGGCTCATTGCCGGTTGCTCTTGAAGAGATCGCCAGTGACGGGGCCAGGCGTGCTTTTATCGTGACGGATCGCTACCTGTTTAATCATGGTTATGCCGATCAGGTGACCCGGGTTTTAAAAGCGCACGGCGTGGAAACTGAGGTATTCTTTGAAGTGGAGGCGGACCCGACGCTCAGTATTGTGCGCCAGGGCGCTGCACAGATGCATAGTTTCAAACCCGATGTCATAATCGCGCTGGGCGGAGGCTCCCCGATGGATGCCGCCAAGATCATGTGGGTGATGTATGAACATCCGGAAACGCATTTCGAAGAGCTGGCGTTACGCTTTATGGATATCCGTAAACGTATCTATAAGTTCCCGAAAATGGGAGTAAAAGCCAGCCTGGTGGCGATTACCACTACTTCCGGTACCGGTTCAGAAGTGACGCCATTTGCGGTGGTGACCGATGATGCGACCGGATTAAAATATCCGCTGGCTGATTATGCGCTGACCCCGGATATGGCGATTGTGGATGCGAATCTGGTGATGGATATGCCGAAGTCACTGTGTGCCTTCGGCGGGCTGGATGCGGTCACACATGCGCTCGAAGCGTATGTGTCTGTGCTGGCGAACGAGTATTCTGACGGACAGGCATTACAGGCACTGAAACTGCTGAAAGAGAATCTGCCGGCCAGTTATCATGAAGGAGCAAAAAATCCTATTGCCCGTGAACGCGTGCACAATGCCGCCACCATTGCGGGTATTGCCTTTGCGAATGCCTTCTTAGGCGTATGTCACTCCATGGCGCATAAACTGGGATCAGAATTCCATATTCCACACGGCCTCGCCAATGCTCTGCTGATCACGAACGTCATCCGCTATAACGCCAATGATAACCCGACCAAGCAGACCGCCTTCAGCCAGTACGATCGTCCGCAGGCCCGCCGCCGCTATGCCGAAATTGCCGACCATCTGGGCTTAGGTCAGCCCGGTGATCGCACTGCCGGCAAGATCACGGCATTACTGCACTGGCTGGAAGAGATTAAAGCGGACCTGGGTATTCCGAAATCTATCCGCGATGCCGGTGTTCAGGAAGCTGACTTCCTTGCCCGTGTGGATAAGCTGGCCGAAGATGCCTTCGATGATCAGTGTACCGGGGCTAACCCGCGTTATCCGTTAATCAGTGAACTGAGGCAGTTAATGCTGGATAGCTATTACGGACGTGAATTCAGCGAAGTCCCCGACAATCATGACCAAAAAAACGAAGAGAAGCCGGTCACCGCTAAAAGCCGTAAAAAAGTGAAATAACCCTGCTCACAGGCTGCCGGTAAACCGGCAGCCTGGCACAGTACCGGGAAAGTCGTTATACCGGGGGTTGCCCGTTACCATAAATCGCATCCGTGCTGTTCTCATCAATCGCCTGCCAGTAATGTTTACGGCAGACCGAGATATACCGTTCATTCCCGCCAATAACCACCTGCTCCCCTTCTTTAAACGGCTTCCCCTGGCTGTCGAGGCGAAGTACCATGCTCGCCTTTCGGCCGCAGTGACAAATGGTCTTCAGCTCGACCAGTTTGTCTGCCCAGGCCAGCAGGTACTGACTGCCTTCGAACAGTTCTCCGCGAAAATCGGTACGTAACCCGTAGCACAGCACAGGAATATCCAGCGAATCCGTGACAATGGTGAGCTGCCTGACCTGATCCCGGGTCAGAAACTGGCTTTCATCCACCAGCACACAGTGGATTTTATCGCGCTCATGTATTTCTGCGACCTGCTCCGCAATATCTGTCCCCGGACGGTATAACAGCGCCTCTGCCGACAGCCCGATCCGTGAACTGACTTTGCCGTGACCAAACCGGTTATCGATTTCTGCGGTATAAATAACCGTCTTCATTCCCCGTTCATGATAGTTATAAGAGGATTGCAGCAACGATGTCGATTTTCCGGCGTTCATTGCTGAATAATAGAAGTAAAGCTGTGCCATCAGAAAGATCCCGATCAGGAAGGAATAATAGCGGTTATATTAACATAATCGTCAACTGAAAATGTGATGATGCATTTACCGGTAATTAAAAGACAGGTTTACATTACCTGCCTGAGGATAAATGACCCATCCGTCCTCCCCTTCGGTAAAACGTCTTTACGCTTTATTTATAAACGCCGGCATAGTATTCAGTTGCAGTAAATTTTACCGCAGACTATGATTATATCCTTACGCATAATAACCAATTAAATTGTGAGATCCGGACAATGAGCGATGCCATTAAATCGTTGAATAATATTCGTACACTGCGTGCGCAAGCCAGAGAATACAGCATCGAAACGCTGGAAGATATGCTGGAAAAATTTGAAGTTATTGTCAACGAACGCCGTGAAGAAGAATCACATGCTGTCGCTCACAATGCCGAGAAAATTCGTAAGCTGGAACAATACCGTGAAATGTTAATCGCTGACGGGATTGATCCGAGTGAATTGCTGCAATCTGTGGCAGAAGCCAAACCTGCTACCAGGACCCGTCGTGCCGCGCGCCCTGCCAGATACCAGTACACCGATGAGAAAGGTGAAGTCCGTACCTGGACCGGTCAGGGACGCACACCTGCCGTGATCAGAAAAGCGATGGAAGCCGGAAAAACACTGGAAGATTTTGCACTCTGAGTCTGAGCCATGTTTCATCAGGGTTATTTCCTGAACGGTAATAACCCTGTTAACGGGAGGATAAATATCCTCCCTTTTTTTATACCTTATAATAGTCTCTGTACCAGTCGACAAATTTCTTTACGCCGGTGATGACCGGGGTTTCCGGGGTAAAATTGATCAGATCATAGAGTTCCCGGGTATCGGCACTGGTATCCAATACATCCCCGGGTTGTAATGGCAGCATATTTTTTCTGGCGGTCATTCCCAGCGCCTGCTCGAGTGCGGAAATATAATCCATCAGCGGCACCGGTTGACTGTTACCGATATTATAAATACGGTACGGGGCTGAACTCATCGCCGCAGACCCGGACTCAACGTTCCAGTCGCTCTTCGGCGCCGGCACTTTATCCTGTAAGCGGAAAATAGCTTCCACTATATCATCGATATAGGTGAAATCACGCTGCATCTTACCGTAGTTATAAACGTCAATCGCCTCACCGGCCAGCATCGCGCGGGTAAACTTAAATAATGCCATATCAGGGCGGCCCCAGGGACCATAAACCGTGAAAAAGCGCAACCCGCTGACCGGCAACTGATACAGATGCGCGTAACTATGACTCATCAGCTCATTCGATTTTTTAGTCGCGGCATACAGAGAAACCGGATGGTCCACACTGTCCCCGGTGGAAAACGGCAATTTACGGTTCAGTCCGTAGACAGAACTCGAACTGGCGAATAGCAGATGGCCGACTTTTTGCTGGCGACAGCCTTCCAGAATATTCAGATGTCCGACAATATTGGCATCGACATATGCGTGGGGATTCTCTATCGAGTAACGGACACCGGCCTGAGCGGCCAGATGAATCACCCGGTCAAACCGGAAACGGTCAAATAATTGCTCCATTGCGGCACGGTCAGCGATATCGGTGTGCTGAAAAGTGAAATCAGGATAGGCTTCCAGCAACCGGACCCGATCCTTTTTTAACTGCACATCGTAATAGTCGTTCAGATTATCGATACCGACGACCCGGTAACCGGCCTTGAGTAATCTCAGACTCACATGAAACCCAATAAATCCTGCTGCACCGGTGACCAAATAATTCATATCATCCTCAACTCTTACCACTAATAAGGCCTCCCTTTTCAGGGGGACCGTTAATTCCTGTTCTTCAGACGGGCAAATGATACAGCTTTCCGTGGCGAAAGTTCACGGTTTGTTTTCATTCGCGCCCCGGACTGCCGTGAAAAAAACATTTCACGCCCTCCGGGTAAAAAAAAGGCCACACAACATGGTTGTATGGCCTGCAAAACGTATCAGCGCAAGCTTATCAGACGGTCTTTTTCAGCCAGGCTTTAAAGTCTTCACCTAACACCGGATGGCGAACACCGTATTCGACAAAGGCTTCCATATAACCAAGCTTGTTACCGCAATCATGGCTACGCCCTTTCAGGTGGTAGGCTTCCACGGTTTCTTTATCCATCAGCATGGCGATAGAATCGGTTAACTGAATCTCACCACCGGCGCCCGGAGGCGTTTTCGACAGCAGAGGCCAGATATCTGCCGACAGCACATAACGCCCGACAACGGCCAGGTTAGACGGTGCCTCTGGCGCTTTAGGTTTTTCGACCACACCGACCATAGGCGCACTGTCACCGGGTTGCAGTTCTGCACCCTTGCAGTCGACCACACCGTAGGCAGTTACATCTGCAACCGGTTCCACCATGATCTGGCTGCTGCCGGTTTCATCGAAGCGACGCAGCATCTCTGCCAGGTTATCCTGTTGCGGGTTAGATTCGTATTCATCAATGATGACGTCCGGCAGGATCACCGCGAATGGTTCATCGCCGACCAGCGGGTGTGCACACATCACTGCGTGGCCCAGTCCTTTAGCAACACCCTGACGCACCTGCATAATAGTTACGTGTGGCGGGCAGATGCTTTGAATTTCATCGAGCAGCTGACGTTTGACACGTTTCTCAAGCATGGCTTCCAGCTCGAAACTGGTGTCAAAGTGGTTCTCAATCGAGTTTTTCGATGAATGTGTGACCAGAATGATTTCATGGATTCCGGCAGCAATACATTCATTCACGACATACTGAATGAGTGGTTTATCAACCAGTGGCAGCATCTCTTTCGGGATAGCTTTGGTTGCCGGTAGCATTCGGGTTCCCAATCCGGCGACCGGAATTACCGCTTTTTTTACTTTTGATTTATAAGCAGACATCAAATTACCTCACTCGCGGGCCTGAACCCAATAGTTCTATAAATTTATACGTTAAGGAGTATAACAGCTTAAAGCAGCGATTTTACCGTTCTGGTAAAAATCCACTGAAATTAGGAATTATACCAACCGGGGATTTCCGCCCGAACATAAGTAACTTACAACATATTTATTACCTGGAACACTCATCATTATCTGAAAGCATAAGATTAATTCTACCGCCTGCGCCACTGATATTACATTCACAGGCGTTAAGATTAAAACTATGCTGACTGGCATGTATTTTACGGAACGTACCAGGAGGGATCCCTGTTTCCAGAACCTGATGCTGCCCGTTAAAAGAAAGCGTGCTATGCAGACCCGCCGGGATCAGCAATAAGTTATGAAGATGACGGTTGTAATAACCCACCAGTAGCGGGAACTGTCCCTGCATACCGGCATCCTCCAGTAACTGATTAATATCGTTAAGAATTGTGGTTATCTGTGGCAATGGCTGATGCTGATCGGCTATTTTTTTTCTTAGTAATTCGTTAAACAGCACCCGCAACAGTAATGCCGCCATCACTCCGTTATCACCCGCTCTGGTGACATCCAGTATATAGAAGCCGAGCTGATGATCAGAAAGCGCAGCGATATCAAATACCAGTCCGGGTTTTTCTGTCGGTGTCAGTTGGCGATAATTGACTCGCGTCTCTGCCAGCACTTGCCGGATAGGCGGTTGTAACTGCCTGAGCAACTGAACTGCTTTTTCCGGATGACGGATCAGACTGTCCCAGCCATCGAACAATAATTCATCTTCTTTGACTTTAGAGGCAAACATCGACGGATAAAGACACTCAAGAAGAATTTCACGTAACCGTGGAATATCATCCAGAGGTTTCAGAATCACATCCTGAACGCCCAGGCGCAACATGCCGGCAATTTCGGAGACATCTTCACTGGCTGTCATAACAATCACGGGCAGTGAACATCCCTGCGCGCGCAGCTGTTGCACGAATTTTTCCCCGCGCATTACCGGCATCTCAAGATCGCAGATGATCAGATCAACCGGATGCTGATCCAGCATTTCCAGTGCTGTCATACCGTTGATGGCTTGCAGAATATTTGCGCCCATATTCGCCAAAATACCACTTAACAGCGACGAAAATACAGGCTCATCATCAATCACCAGAATCAGCTTACCGGATAATGTATTACTCATTACAAATACCTGTTGTTAAACCTGACGGGTACCCTCTCCGCAGGCCAGGAACTTCATTTGCGGCCTGTAATACAGGCTTTCGCAGCGTCCCCCGCCCCCGGGAATAAGAATTTGACAATTAACTATAGTATAGTTCATTCCGAATCGTTCACTTTGTTACCTTCCGTCAGGTTGTAACATGATAATATCAACAGGCTGTAATAATCCGGAGATGATGTGTCCACCGAATACTGCCCCTGTGGCAACACAGAAACCTATGATGCCTGCTGTGGCCGTTATCTGAGCGGACAGCACCGCATCCCTGACGCTGAATCCCTGATGCGTTCGCGTTACACCGCTTATCAGCGCGGGAATTCCGGCTGGCTGCTTGCCACCTGGCATCCTTCGCAACGAAGCCCTGAGCTGACCGCCAGCCTGTCTTCCGGCTTGTCCGACACTGAATGGCTCGGGCTGAATGTTATCGCACATACTTATGAAAAAGATAGTAATGAAGCCTTCGTCACCTTTTATGCCCGATATCGCGATAAACAACAAACTTCTGCTATTTACGAACGTTCACGCTTTATCAGAGAAGAACAACACTGGTATTATATCGACGGCGTTCATCTGCAGGCTGGCAGAAACGATCCCTGCCCCTGCGGTTCGGGCAAAAAGTTTAAAAAATGTTGTGGCTTATGATAACTAAAACGCCCTTCATGACTGAAATCTGATTCGACAGGATACATTGCACAATGCAAGCCCAGACACTACAAAAAAAAGTTTTAAGAACCATTTGTCCCGATGCGAAAGGCCTTATCGCTAAAATTACCAATATTTGCTACAAGCACGAACTGAACATCGTTCAGAATAACGAATTTGTAGATCACCGTACCGGCCGCTTCTTTATGCGTACCGAACTTGAGGGGATCTTTAATGACACCACTCTGCTGGCCGATTTAGACAGTGCCTTACCTGCCGGTTCCGTCCGCGAACTGCAAGCTGCCGGTCGCCGCCGTGTCGTGATTATGGTGACAAAAGAAGCTCACTGCCTGGGCGACTTACTGATGAAAAGTGCCTTTGGCGGTCTGGACATGGAAATTGCGGCCGTTATCGGCAACCATGAAACCTTACGCTCACTGGTGGAACGTTTCGATATCCCCTTTGTACTGATAAGCCACGAAGGACATACCCGCGAAGAACACGATATGCTGATGGCTGATGAGATTGAACGCTATCAGCCGGATTATGTCGTGCTGGCGAAATACATGCGGGTACTGACCCCTGAATTCGTTAAGCGGTTTCCTAATAAAATTATTAATATCCACCACTCTTTCCTGCCAGCCTTTATCGGTGCACGGCCTTATCATCAGGCCTATGAGCGTGGTGTAAAGATTATCGGCGCGACGGCGCATTATGTTAATGATAATCTCGATGAAGGCCCGATCATTATGCAGGACGTGATCCATGTCGATCACACCTTCAGCGCTGACGATATGATGCGTGCGGGCAGAGATGTTGAGAAAAATGCCCTGAGCCGCGCACTGGACAAGGTGCTGGCGCAACGGGTCTTTGTCTACGGTAACCGGACGATCATTCTGTAATTTATTGGGTAAATAATACGCAACCCATTAATTTTCAGTGCAAAAAACAGGCAAACAGTCATAAATATCTGTTTTGCCTGTTTACACCACGATAGGTTTTGTTATTATGCATCCCGCTTCAGCAGTCAACGAAGCATCACAATCTGGTGGGATTCCCGAGCGGCCAAAGGGAGCAGACTGTAAATCTGCCGTCACAGACTTCGAAGGTTCGAATCCTTCTCCCACCACCATTTCCTGACCTGTATCCTCCTCTGTCATTTCCGGTTCACTCTTCCTGTTATCTGTATTGAAAACCCGCTTCGTTTTCTTATCCTTACCCGTTTGTCATACGCACTGCCTGATGATTAAAGCGATCCCTGGTCTGTATTCAGCCTGATCTTACCGGTTCCTTGTCGGGGTCATCCGTATTGTCTGTACTCTCCCTTTTATCTGCACTGCCCGCCATCAGGTTGTCCGCAGAGTCAGTGGTCCGCGGATTACCCGGCCGGAAGACTTCCCGGTGTTACTGGCAACCGACGTTTTACTGCCTTGCGTTCCGGCCGCCTCATCCCTGCCGTGACGGTGACATTTATTGAAAAAATCGCTACCATCGCGGATAAATTCTCTGACTGTGGTTAAAACATGAAATTTGTTTCTTTCAATATCAACGGACTCCGGGCACGTCCCCATCAGCTGGCCGCACTGGTTGAAACTCACCAGCCGGATATTATCGGGTTGCAGGAGACCAAAGTTCACGATGATATGTTCCCGCTGGAAGAAGTACAGAAACTCGGTTACCACGTCTTCTTCCATGGCCAGAAAGGCCACTATGGCGTCGCACTGATGACGAAAATGGAACCGGTCAGTGTGCAGCGTGGTTTTATTACCGATGAAGAGGATGCCCAGCGGCGGATAATAATGGCTGAGATCCCCTCGGCTATCGGTAATATTACGGTGATTAATGGCTATTTCCCGCAGGGGGAAAGCCGCGACCATCCGCTGAAGTTCCCTGCAAAAGAGAAATTTTACCGTGACCTGCAGGATCATCTGGAATCGCGCTTAGATCCGCAGCAGCCGGTACTGATCATGGGCGATATGAATATCAGCTGTACCGACAGTGATATCGGTATCGGTGATGACAACCGCAAACGCTGGCTGCGTACCGGTAAGTGTTCTTTCCTGCCGGAAGAGCGCGAGTGGATGGATAAACTGCTCGGATGGGGGCTGACCGATACCTGGCGGGCTGCCTGGCCTGACACTCATGACCGCTTCTCCTGGTTTGATTACCGTTCGAAGGGGTTCAATGATAACCGCGGTCTGCGCATCGATTTACTGCTGGCAAGTCAGCCTCTGGCCAGCCGGTGTCTGCAGACCGGTATCGATTATGATATCCGCAGTATGGAAAAACCGTCAGATCATGCCCCGGTCTGGGCGACCTTTGATCTCTGAGTTTCACTCACCGACGGAGACGTTCCCGCGGGCCTGATGGTCCGCGGGCTGCCGGATCAGCGGTAATGCCCCCGGCACACGGCGCTCCCGGCCGCATCGTAAACACTGGCCCCCGCTTTTCAGCCCCGCCATAATTGCCGGTGATTGTTCCGGCAGACTGGCTGGCCCGCCCGGCGGCCACTGTTCAGCTTTCAAAATTTACAATGAACACTCGCCAGGCATTATCACTGAGCGGGAGATTTTTCTGCCCTCCGGCGTAATGACGCTGTCCTTGAAGGCCTCATATAACTCGCCGGGCACTATCCACGTTACCCTTTTCAAAAGGTTTTCAGGTCTGAATACGGGCTAACCTCTGCGGCCAGCACGGTTACCGCACCCAGGATCATCAGAAATCCGAGGGTTACAGACAGCATAAGTCACTCCCGGCTGGCTTTATGTTTCCTGCCTTTACTACTGCCCTTGCTGGGGCGTTTTGCCTGTCCGCGGGGCAACTGCCTGAGGATCTGTACAGGGGGGGTACGCCGGGCTTCGCCGATCAGCTGATGCAGCGTTCCGACCAGAGGCTGCATAAAATCCTGATAGCGGAAGTTTTTCTCGCTGATACTGGTCAGCATCGACTCCCACTGTGCCGTCATATCAGGGCTGGCTGCCGGCTGTGGTAACGCGTGGATCAGGGCCTTACCCACGACTGTGGAATGAATATACCGGCCCTTCTTTTCCAGAAATCCCCGTTTAAACAGCAATTCGATGATCCCTGCACGCGTCGCCTCGGTTCCTAATCCATCGGTCTCTCTGAGCACTTTCTTTAAGGCTTTATCCTGGACAAAACGGGCGATCCCGGTCATTGCAGAAAGTAAGGTCGCATCGGTGAAGTGGCGCGGGGGCTGTGTTTTCTTTTCCACCACCTCGCCTTTTTCGCACAACAGCTCATCCCCTTTTTTGACTTCAGGCAGCGGCGTGCCATCATTTTCCTCATCACGCTCTTTGTTACCCAGCAATACCCGCCAGCCGGCGACCGCCAGGAAACGTGCTTTGGCGATAAACTTCCCACCCGCAATCTCCAGATCGATAACACATTTCCGGTAAACCGCGTCCGGGCAGAACTGCATCAGATACTGGCGAGCCACCAGCCCGTAAATATTCAGCTCATTCTCGGTCAGTTTTGTCCGGCTGCGTCTGGCGGTAGGAATAATGGCATGGTGAGCATCGACCTTTTTATTATCCCAGCAACGGTTACGCACATCGGTGTCCAGTTCCTGTGGCATTGCCTGATGAGGCAGATGTGTGCCGATCGCTTCCAGCACCGCATGACGTCCGGCGAAGTGTTCTTCCGGCAGATAACGACAGTCTGAACGGGGATAAGTGATCAGTTTATGGGTTTCGTAAAGCCGCTGGCAGACATCCAGTACGGTCTGGGCGCTGAGCCCGAACCGGCGGGCAGCTTCAATCTGTAAACCGGATAACGAGAACGGCAATGGTGCTATCTCAGACTCACGTTTATCCTGATAATGGCTGACCATCGCCGGCTGGCCGTTGATCCGCTGACAGACATGTTCTGCCAGTGAACGGTTAAGTAGCCGGCCCTCTTCATCCTGCCAGGACTCACACGCATCACTGGGCACCCACACTGCGGTAAACCGTTGTTCATCCCCGGCCAGAATATGAGCTTTCACTTCAAAGAAATCGCGGGCAATAAAGTTTTCAATCTCTTCGTCACGACGCACCACCAGTCCGAGTACCGGAGTCTGCACCCGGCCGACAGAGAGCACACCGTCGTAGCCGGCATTACGGCCAAACAGGGTATACGCCCGGGTCATATTGATACCGTACAACCAGTCGGCCCTTGCCCTGGCCAGCGCAGAAATACAGAGCGGCACGAAATCACGGTTATCCCGTAACCGTTCGATGGCACGGGCGACCGACTGTGGATTGAGATCATTGATCAGACAACGCTGAACCGACTTTCTTTTCTCATCGCTGAGTTTCAGATAATCCAGCACTTCGTCAACCAGTAACTGTCCTTCACGATCGGGGTCACCGGCATGAACGATATGGGTTGCCTTCTGCAACAATCCGTCGATGACGCTGAGCTGTTTTGCGACTTCAGGGCGAGGTTTCAGTTGCCATTTTTCAGGGACAATCGGCAGATCGGCCAGTGACCAGCGAGCAAAACGCGGGTCATAATTTTCCGGTTGTGCCTGTTCCAGCAGATGGCCGACACACCAGGTCACAATCTGGTCATCTCCGCAGGCAATAAAACCCTGCCCGCGACGATGGGGTTCAGGCAAAACTTCAGCAATCGCCCGGGCAAGGCTGGGTTTTTCGGCAATAAACAAACGCATTAACCGCGATCTTCCTTTTTTTCCGGCTCCGGGTTGGGGTGACCTCCGTGCCAGGGGTGAATACTTTCAGTCGCCGGAACCGGCGACCTGCCGGCTGCTCTGCCGGTCTTCTGCATACTGCGGCATAACGACAAACGCCCGGCACAAAGGTCCGGGGCACTATCATAGGGTAATCATGCCAGACTGGCTGACAAAGATCTGTCAGAAATGGCTGACAAAAGGTGCAGAATCAACGGCTGTTAATGGTGCCGCTTTCAGCCGGGGGGTTCCCAGATACAGGAAACCGACAATCTTGTCCTGTGGCCGGCACCCCAGGCCCTGACGAACCACCTCGTGTTCTGTCCAGGCACCACTGCGCCAGATCCCGTTAAAGCCCTGCGCCTGGGCCGCCATTTGCATGGCCATCACCGCGCATCCTGCAGAGACCACCTGTTCCCATTCCGGCACCTTAGGATGTTCTTCACAGCGTGCAATCACCGCGATAATCAGCGGAGCCCTGAAAGGTGCATTCTGCGCTTTTTCTGTGGCTTTTTCGTCTGCCCCGTCATGAGTTGCGGCCGAAACCAGCAGCTGGCTGAAACGTTCACGCCCTTCTCCTGCGATCATAACAAAGTGCCAGGGTTGCAGAGCACCATGATCAGGCGCACGCAAACCTGCCTGCAGAATATTTTCCAGCGTTTCACCTTCGGGTGCCGGTTCCACCAGCCGTGACGCAGAGCGTCGCTGTAATAATAAATCTAATGCGTTCATAACGTCCTCATATGCAGTCTGTCTCTGACAAGTCTGGCATAACAACGTGATTTGTAACAGTCTGCTGTGATTTCCTGCTGACTTTTAGAGCGGCGCTCTTTAGGATGAGGGCGGAATGATTCAGAGCGCAGGCCGCAGAATGGTCTGCAGACAATTATATGGAGAAATTATGCGCACTTTGTGGCGAATTACCGGCAGGTTATTTTCTGCCGTCTGGCGGATAATCAATTTTATCAGGGAGTTTATCCTGAACCTCTTCCTGCTGTTGCTGATCGTCGCGGGCGTCGGGATTTGGTCACAGGTCAGTGGCGGATCGGCGAATTCGGCAAAAACGCTGACCGGCGGTGCATTGAAGATTGACCTCGCCGGTATGGTCGTTGACCAGCCTTCGGCACAAAACCGTCTGAGTAAAATTGGCCGGGAGTTACTGGGCAGCCGCAGTGAAACACTGCAGCAGAACTCGGTCTTCGATATCGTGAATGCCATTCGTCAGGCGAAGAGTGACGATAAAATTACCGGTATCGTGCTGGATCTGCGCAATTTCGGCGGCGGTGACCAGCCAGCGCTGCAATATATCGGAAAAGCTTTACGGGAATTCCGTGATGCCGGTAAACCTGTGTACGCCTATGGCGATAATTTCAGTCAGGCACAATATTATCTGGCCAGTTTTGCCAATACGGTTTACCTCTCTCCTCAGGGAGCGGTCGACATTCATGGTATGGCCACTAATGCCCTCTACTACAAAACCCTGCTGGATACGCTGAAAGTGTCATCCCATGTTTTCCGTGTCGGCACCTATAAATCTGCAGTAGAACCTTTCCTGCGCGATAACATGTCAGCGGCCGCGAGAGATGCCGATACCCGCTGGATCACTCAGTTATGGAATAACTATCTGACCACCGTTTCGGCCAACCGTCAGTTAACGCCGCAGCAGGTCTTTCCTGGCGCGGACAATCTGATCACGGCCCTGAAAGCCGTAAACGGTAATACCGCTACTTATGCGCTGAATAGCCGACTGGTAGATGGACTGGAATCCCGGGCGGCAGTGGATCAGATCCTTATCCATAAATTTGGCTGGGATAGTCAGACCCATGACTACCGTAATGTCAGTATCTATGATTATCCGCTAAAAGAGTCGCAGACCAGTGCCCCGGCAAATATCGCGGTCATTGTCGCCAACGGCGCGATTGTGGACGGTGAGTCCGGTGCAGGTAACGTTGGGAGTGATACGCTGGTTTCACAAATCCGTACGGCGCGTCTGGATAAAAATATTAAGGCCATCATCCTGCGGGTCAACAGCCCGGGCGGCAGTGTGACCGCTTCTGAAGCTATCCGTGAAGAACTGATGGCCGCAAAACAAGCCGGCAAACCTGTGGTTGTCTCTATGGGCGGTGTGGCCGCCTCCGGCGGCTACTGGATCTCGACCCCGGCCAGCTATATTATCGCCAGCCCTTCGACCCTGACCGGATCGATTGGTATCTTCGGGGTGATTAATACCATAGAGAATTCGCTGAGTACCCTGGGCGTCCACACCGATGGGGTTTCGACTTCCCCGCTGGCGGATGTTGCTATGACCAAAGCATTGCCGGACCAGGTGCAGCAAATGATGCAAATCAGCATCGAAAATGGATATCATAACTTCCTCAGCCTGGTAGCAGACTCCCGTCATAAAACCACGGAGCAGATCGATCAGATTGCTCAGGGCCATGTCTGGACCGGCAGTGATGCAAAAGAAAACGGACTGGTTGATGAACTCGGTGACTTTGATGATGCAACACAGAAAGCTGCGGTGCTGGCACATATCACCACGCCTCGTCTGGACTGGTATCAGGAGCAACCGACCTTCTTTGATCAGGTACTGGATCAGATGAGTTCTTCGGTCAGCGCGTCACTGCCTGCCAGTATTAAGGCTTTCCTGCCCGCACCGCTGGCGGAAGTGATGACCGATTTACAAAATCAGCCTGGTCTGACCGGCCAGGCGGCCGATCCGCAAAACCGATATGCGTATTGTCTTAACTGCGGCGTAATGAACTGACCGGCTGGCAGCCTGAACCGGGTTCAGGCTGCTTTCCCCGGAAATTGCTATATACTGCCGCCATCTTCCGGCTTTTTTACGACTTTTGAAAAGAATACTTCATGCAGAGAAAAAATATTTATGTTGCCTACACGGGCGGGACCATTGGTATGCAGCGTTCTGCCCAGGGGTATATACCGGTGTCCGGGCATCTGCAACAGCAATTACTGGCAATGCCGGAGTTCCATCGTCCGGAAATGCCCTCCTTCTCGATTCATGAATATCAGCCGCTGATGGACTCGTCAGACATGACGCCACAGGACTGGCAGGTTATAGCCGATGATATCCACAAAAACTATGCACTGTATGATGGTTTTGTGATCCTGCACGGTACCGATACCATGGCGTTTACCGCCTCGGCGCTGTCGTTTATGCTGGAAAACCTGGGGAAACCGGTCATTGTGACAGGGTCACAGATACCCCTGGCCGAAATGCGTTCAGACGGACAGCAGAATCTGCTGAATGCATTGTATGTCGCCGCAAATTACCCGGTGAATGAAGTCACGTTATTTTTTAATAACACGCTCTTTCGGGGTAACCGGACCACAAAGGCCCATGCCGATGGCTTCGATGCTTTTGCCTCCCCGAACCTCACCCCGCTGCTGGAAGCGGGTATCCATATCCGCCGGTTACATACGCCGGCGGCACCGCAGGCTCAGGGGCCGTTTACCGTCCACCCGATCACGCCACAGCCGGTGGGGGTCGTTACGCTGTATCCCGGAATATCGGCCGACGTTGTGCGTAACTTCCTGCGTCAGCCGGTGAAAGCGCTAATCCTTCGTTCGTATGGTGTCGGCAACGCTCCGCAGAATACCGAGTTTCTGACCGAACTCAGGCAGGCTTCAGAGCGCGGCATTGTGGTCGTCAATCTGACGCAATGCATTTCGGGGAAAGTGAATATGGGGGGGTATGCCACCGGCAATGCGCTGGAAAATGCCGGAGTGATCAGTGGCTATGATCTCACCGTAGAAGCGGCGCTGACCAAGCTGCATTATCTGCTTTCTGCCGGCTATGATCCGCAACAGATCCGCGCGCTTATGCAGCAAAACCTCCGTGGCGAGCTGACCGCGGATTAACGTCCCGTACCGGCTTGTGTGGGGTCCGGACAAGCCGGTAACAGGGCAACTACAGGGTCAGTTTGGTCACCGCACCGTCGATGCCAAATTCTTCCTTCAGTGCCTGCTTACTCTTCAGCACCATCTCCCCGCCTTTGGCAATCGTCATATGCCCGGGGTTATCGTTATATCTGGCCTGCCATAACATTACCAACTGAAGCGTGTGTTCACGCTGTGCCGGGGTCAGCGCCACACCATCCGGCCACTTACCGGTTTCACTGGCCAGAACCAGGCGTTCATACAACTCCGGGGTCATGCCAGCCAGTAGATTTTCAAGATCCTTCATCAGTTACCCCGGTGTATTGTTGCCTTGCGGATCGGTAAAACTTAACGAGGCAGAGTTGACACAGTAACGCTCGCCCGTGGGTTGCGGACCGTCCGGGAACACATGGCCGAGGTGCGAATCACAATGCGCACAACGAATTTCTGTCCGGTGCATACCGTGTGAGAAATCCTCAATATAGTGGATAGCCTCCGGGGAGACAGGCTGGTAAAAACTCGGCCATCCGCAACCGGCATCGAACTTTGTCTCTGAATAAAACAGCGGCACATGACAGACCAGACAGTGGTAAATCCCTTCGTCAGTATTATGCAATAAAGCACCGCTGAACGGCGGTTCCGTCCCGCGATCCCGGGTGACATAGCGTTGTATTTCTGTCAGGTCACGTGCCGGGGTATTCCCGTTTTTTTCCGTTGTCATGAAGAAGCCATATTATTGATCCAATGAATGGGGGTATTATAACAAATAAGCAACAACAGGGACGGGTAAATTGTGCGTTGAACACAGGATCACCGGTAGGTTTGAAATTGTGATCTGCATCCCAATTTATTATGAAAAGGTTCCGCACACTATTTACCAGGTGAGTCCCCGTTATGGTTAATAGTGCTTATGCTTTAACGGGTAAAAACTGCGGCTGAGGATTGATCTGCCACAATAATTGACACGATTAAGCTTGACGCCTGAAGCGGTTTTTGTAATTTTACAGCCAACCTTTTATTCAATAACCAATAGCTGGTGGAATATATGACTATCAAAGTAGGTATCAACGGTTTTGGCCGTATCGGTCGCATTGTTTTTCGTGCTGCGCAACAGCGTTCAGACATCGAGATCGTTGCAATTAACGACCTGCTCGACGCCGAATACATGGCTTACATGCTGAAGTATGACTCCACCCATGGTCGTTTCGACGGGACCGTAGAAGTTAAAGACGGTGCACTGATCGTTAACGGTAAAAAAATCCGTGTAACCAGCGAAAAAGACCCGGCCAACCTGAAATGGGACGAAGTGGGCGTGGATGTGGTGGCTGAAGCGACCGGTATCTTCCTGACCGACGAAACTGCACGTAAACACATCACCGCAGGCGCGAAGAAAGTTGTCCTGACCGGTCCTTCCAAAGACGACACCCCGATGTTTGTTCGTGGTGCCAACTTCGATAAATATCAGGGCCAGGATATCGTCTCTAACGCTTCCTGTACCACTAACTGCCTGGCCCCTCTGGCTAAAGTTATCAATGATAACTTCGGTATCGTTGAAGGCCTGATGACCACGGTTCACGCGACCACTGCAACGCAGAAAACCGTTGACGGCCCGTCTCATAAAGACTGGCGCGGCGGTCGTGGTGCTTCCCAGAACATCATCCCTTCATCTACCGGTGCGGCTAAAGCCGTCGGTAAAGTCCTGCCGGAACTGAACGGTAAACTGACCGGTATGGCTTTCCGTGTCCCTACCCCGAACGTTTCTGTCGTTGACCTGACCGTTCGTCTGGAAAAAGCCGCCACTTATGAGCAGATCAAAACTGCCATCAAAACGGCTTCTGAAGGCACAATGAAAGGTGTTCTGGGTTATACCGAAGACGACGTGGTTTCTACCGATTTCAACGGTGAAGTCTGTACTTCATTCTTCGATGCGAAAGCAGGTATTGCTCTGAATGATAACTTCGTGAAACTGGTTTCCTGGTATGACAACGAAACCGGCTACTCTCACAAAGTGCTTGACCTGATTGCACTGGTTGCGGCCAAATAAAATCAACGGAAAGTCCGTGATTAACAGGGGCGACTTCGGTCGCCCCTTCTTTTTGTGGGTTGATCCCTCTGAGGAGAGCAAATGCAGGAATCACTCTATAAACTGCCGGTTAACCGTCAGATCACCCCCTATATTTCTCTGCGTCAGAAAGGTCAGTTGCCGCTGATAGTGGTTAATCATCCGGCGGTACATGCGGTGGTTGCATTGCAGGGGGCCCATCTTATTTCATGGCAACCTTCCGGTGAAAAGCCGGTGATCTGGTTAAGCGATGAAACGGCATTCACGGAAGGTAAAGCCATTCGCGGCGGCGTACCGGTCTGCTGGCCCTGGTTCGGCCCGGCCGGTCAGCCGGCTCATGGTTTTGCCCGTAACCTCCCCTGGACACTGCTGGCTCATGATGAAAATGAGCAGGGAGTCAGTCTGACATTTGAGCTGAAGCACTCGCCACAAACTCATAAATACTGGCCACACGATTTTTCACTGATTGCCCGCTTCCGCCTGGGAAAACAGTGTGAAATTGAACTGGAAGCTCACGGTGAATTTACGTCGACTGCAGCATTGCATAGCTATTTCCGGGTGGCCGATATTGCCGGCGTCTCTGTCAGTGGCCTGGGCAGACCGTATATTGATAAAGTCGCCGGCGGGACGACGGCAGAGCAGCTTACGCCGCAAACTTATCCTGATCAGGTAGACCGTATATTCACTGCCGCCGATGACTGCAATGTCATTGAGGATACCGCCGGTAAACGCCGGCTGGAGATTTACCACCATCATAAAAGTGACGTTGTCACATGGAATCCGGGCCCTGCACTTTCCTGCAGTATGGGAGATATGGCCAATGACGGATATAAAACTATGGTCTGCGTGGAAACGGCGCGTATTTCTCAGCCGCTGGTCAGCAAACACGATGCTCCGGGCCGTATGGGAGTGATGTTTAAGGTGGTCAGAAACGCCTGATGCGTCAGAGGATCCTCTGACGCCCTTCGCTGTAGTATTGCGGGGCATCACCTGCCCCGCTCAGGACCGCATGTCAGCCCCTGCTACCTTCACAGCATCAGTTTCAGAACGTGTAACTCAGCCCCGTCCAGACCATTGCCTGACCGGACTTCGCTACCATCGGACTGTCTTTCACCTCGCTGCCGAACCACTGATAACGTCCGCCTACCCCTAACTGCCAGCGGGAGGTCAGCGGATAACTGGCGCTGACTTCCACGTACGGAAGCCAGCTGTCCCCCGCATCGTAGGAGGATATGCCGCTGCGCCGTGATTCCGCCGATGACACTCCGTAATAATAATTCGTCTGCTTGCTGCTGTTCCAGCTGACCCCGACCCCCGGGTTGAGCGAGATCCCGTCCAGCATCAGCGGGTAATGCCAGTTGGTATTCCAGACAAAACCGTTACTCTGGTCCAGTACATCGCCCACCAGCGAGGTTTTCAGAACTCCCCAGTCAGCAATGTGTTGCCATTGTCCACCGGCCATCAGGGTCAGATGACGTTTATCCAGTTGCTTCATGGCAGACGACGAGGTGCGCTTCGGGTCATACTCCTGCCCCGAACTGGTGATGATCAATGAGAATTGGTCCTGCTGATCTTTCCACAGAAAATAGCCGCCCTGCAGTCCGGAAACAAAAAAATTCGCATCTTCGTAATTGATTAACGGGAAGGGATAATACCGTTCCTTACCGCCCTGATACGGCGATTGAACGTACAACGCCCCCGCGCCGAGGGTCAGAGGTGAACCTGCCGCCAGAACGCCGGAGGTGAAACAGGCAGTCGCCAGGGTAACGGCTGTCAGATATGATGTTTTCAAACCAGAGGATCCTTAATTTAATGTCTGCTATCCGATATCAGCGGTCATATTCACCGCCGGCAAGAGGGAGAGAATAAACGTAAATTCCCCCTCATGGCCCGCGTTTCGTGCCCTCACACGCTGCAGTCCCCCGCTGATAAATGACAGGATAGTACAGTTTGTTATTGATATATCGCTAAATAGTGCAAAAAACCGTGTGTGAACTGAAAATTTCTGACTACAGTTAAATAATACGACTCTGTACAAAATTTGTAATGACACACGGTCAGGACATTATTTCTTAAACATCTCCTCCTGGCATAAGGGCTGCTTTATCAGCCTGTGAGTCGTCTTTTCCCGGAGCAAATCCTGTCATCATTCTGCTCCTTTACCTGTGCTAAAAACAAAAGGACGGGCATCGCTATGAATATATTCGATCATTATCGCCAGCGTTATGAAGCGGCCAAAGACGAAGAGTTCACACTGCAGGAATTTCTGGCCATCTGTAAAAAGGATCGCAGTGCCTACGCCAATGCCGCAGAACGACTGCTGACCGCCATCGGACACCCCGTCATGGTGGATACCGCTCAGGACCCAAGGCTTTCCCGTATTTTTTCGAACCGGGTGGTCCCCCGCTATCCGGCTTTCGAAGAGTTCTACGGGATGGAGGAAGCTATCGAACAGATAGTCTCTTATCTGAAACATGCCGCTCAGGGGCTGGAAGAAAAGAAACAAATTCTTTATCTGCTCGGGCCGGTCGGCGGCGGGAAATCCTCACTCGCTGAGCGGCTGAAAGCGCTGGTTCAGCGGGTTCCCATCTATGTTCTGACCGCTAACGGAGAACACAGCCCGGTGAACGATCACCCGCTATGTCTGTTTAATCCTGTTGAGGATGCGGGGATTCTGGCGGAGGAATACGGTATCCCGCGTCGTTACCTGGGCACCATAATGTCCCCGTGGGCGGCCAAACGTCTGCAGGAGTTTGGCGGTGATATCTCCAGGTTTAAAGTCGTTAAGGTCTGGCCCTCCATCCTCGGGCAACTGGCGATTGCAAAAACGGAGCCGGGGGATGAAAACAACCAGGATATTTCAGCCCTGGTCGGGAAAGTGGATATTCGCAAACTGGAGCACTTCGCCCAGAACGACCCGGACGCCTATAGCTATTCGGGGGCATTATCCCGTGCGAACCAGGGGGTGATGGAGTTTGTCGAAATGTTCAAAGCCCCGATCAAGGTTCTGCATCCGTTGTTAACGGCGACCCAGGAAGGTAACTATAACGGCACCGAAGGTATTTCAGCATTACCGTTTAACGGTATTATCCTTGCCCACTCCAATGAATCTGAATGGGTGCAGTTCAGAAATAATAAAAGCAACGAAGCCTTTCTCGACCGTGTTTACATCGTAAAAGTCCCTTATTGCCTGCGGGTGTCTGAAGAGATTAAGATCTACAAAAAACTGCTGAATAACAGTGAGCTGACAGAGGCCTCCTGCGCGCCGGGTACCCTTGAAACACTGGCCCGTTTTATTATCCTGTCGCGGCTGAAGTCGCCGGAAAACTCGAGTATTTTCTCTAAAATGCGGGTCTATGACGGAGAGAGCCTGAAAGATACCGATCCTAAGGCCAAATCATGGCAGGAATATCATGATTACGCCGGTGTCGATGAAGGGATGAACGGCTTATCCACCCGCTTCGCGTTCAAAATACTCTCACGGGTCTTTAACTTCGACCATACTGAGCTGGCCGCGAACCCGGTACATCTGTTCTATGTGCTTGAACAGCAGATAGAGCGGGAGCAATTTCCGCAGGAAGTGGCCGATAAATATCTGGAGTTTCTGAAAGGCTATCTGACCCCTAAATATGCAGAATTTATCGGTAAAGAAATACAGACCGCCTATCTCGAATCCTACTCTGAGTACGGACAGAACATTTTTGACCGTTATGTGACTTATGCTGATTTCTGGATCCAGGATCAGGAATACCGCGACCCGGATACCGGCCAGTTGTTCGATCGCGAATCCCTGAACGCAGAACTGGAGAAAATCGAGAAACCGGCCGGGATCAGTAATCCGAAAGACTTCCGCAATGAAATAGTAAACTTCGTGCTGCGTGCCAGGGCTCAGAACAGCGGCCATAACCCGAACTGGACCAGCTATGAAAAATTGCGTACCGTCATTGAGAAGAAAATGTTCTCCAATACCGAAGAACTGTTACCGGTCATCTCGTTTAATACTAAAACTTCGACCGATGAACAGAAGAAACACGATGACTTTGTGGATCGTATGATGGAGAAAGGCTACACCCGTAAACAGGTACGTCTGCTCTGCGAATGGTACCTCAGGGTACGTAAGTCTTCCTGAGAACGTCTCCGGGCGGCAGAGATCTGCCGCCCTCCCGTTTAACTGTGTTGTCCGGGAGTCAGTTATGTCCTATTTTATCGATCGGCGACTGAACGGTAAAAATAAAAGTGCGGTGAATCGTCAGCGCTTTTTACGTCGTTATAAATCGCAAATTAAAAAATCTATTGCTGATGCAATCAATAAACGCTCAGTCACCGATACCGGCAGCGGCGAGTCTGTTTCCATTCCTGTCGATGACATCCGCGAGCCTTCGTTTCACCAGGGCGGCGGTGGAGAACGAACCCGGGTTCATCCCGGCAATGATCAGTTTATTACCCACGATCGTATCGAACGTAACCCGGGGGGTGGCGGCTCTGGCTCCGGTCAGGGTGAGGCCAGTCAGCAGGGAGAAGGTGAAGACAGTTTCAGCTTTTCTATTTCAAAAGATGAATACCTTGACCTGCTGTTTGACGATCTGGCCCTGCCCAATCTGCAGAAAAATAACCAGAACCGCTTAACCGAATATAAAGTGCATCGTGCAGGTTATAGTGCTAACGGTGTGCCTTCTAATATCAGCGTCGTGCGTTCATTACAGAACTCGCTGGCGCGGCGAACAGCGATGACGGCGGGTAAGCGGCGGCTACTGGCAGAATGTGAACTGGCGCTTGCGGAGCTTCGTTGTCAGGAACCGGCACAGCTGCTGGAAGAGGAACGGCTGGAACGTGAAATCGCCGAACTGAAAGCCAGTATCGCCCGCGTTCCTTTTATTGATACCTTTGATTTGCGTTATAAAAATTTCGAAAAACGGGCTGAACCCTCCAGTCAGGCGGTGATGTTCTGCCTGATGGATGTGTCAGGCTCGATGGATCAGCCGACGAAAGATATGGCGAAACGGTTTTATATTCTGTTGTATTTATTTCTCAGCCGCAGCTATAAAAACGTTGAGGTGGTTTATATTCGCCACCACACGCAGGCAAAAGAAGTCGATGAGCATGAGTTTTTCTATTCACAGGAAACCGGAGGAACCATTGTCTCCAGTGCGCTGAAACTGATGAATGAGGTGATCAGGGAACGCTATGATCCGCAGCAGTGGAATATTTATGCCGCGCAGGCCTCCGACGGAGACAACTGGGCGGATGACTCCCCCCTCTGCCATGAATTGCTGGCCGCTGAACTGCTGCCGGTGGTCCGGTATTACAGTTATATTGAAATCACCCGCCGGGCCCATCAGACATTATGGCGTGAGTATGAGCAGTTACAGCATCGTTTTGAAAATTTTGCTATCCAGCAAATCCGCGAACCGGAAGATATTTACCCTGTGTTTCGTGAATTATTCCAACGTCAGACGGCCGGAAACTGAACCTGCTTCCCGGACCGGCCCTTTCTGGCCGGGAAGTTCTGCCCTCCCGTTTTACTGAACCGCTCACCGGACTCTGTACTTTTTCCTTTTTGCGGGGGTTATCTCTCTGCCGATAGCCTTAGACGATGCGTCCGGAGAGGATATTCGTTTATAATAGTGCGGCAGTTTTAGCGTTTCGCTGACACTGTGCATAACGCCTGTAAAAATCCCCTATCCTGCAGGCCTGCGGTTATCCATTTCCGGGAGCGTATGATGAAAATTGGCTATTTATTTCCGGTCGCGATTATTATTGCCGGTGTAGGTTTACTCATCTGGTTCGTGGCCAGCGGCGCATGGATGCCGGGACACTAAACATTGAAAGAAATACGACGGTTTATTACGCAGGCGCTATCGTTCACCGTTTATAACCGGCGTACGGGTGCGATCGATACGTCCATAAAGGCGCCGGGCTTGCCTGGTCAACCGCGACGGGTACAGATGACCCGATGATGATTTCCGGCCCGATTCAGGGATCCTGCAGAATATTATTTCTGCCACATTATTTATCTTCAGGGAGCAGTTACATTGGATTCCGGCATGATTTACAGTCTCTTCGTTATTGGCTCAGTGCTGGTAGCGTCCAGTATTATACTCAGTGCCTTCTCATCAAAACTGGGTATTCCTATTCTGGTGATCTTTCTTGCGCTGGGCATGCTGGCCGGGGAAGACGGCATCGGTGGCATTGCCTTTGATAACTATCCGGCTGCTTATCTGATCTCTAACCTGGCGCTGGCGGTTATCCTGCTGGACGGGGGCATGCGCACCCGCGTCGGTTCGCTGAAAGTGGCGCTCTGGCCTTCCCTGTCGCTGGCTACCATCGGTGTTTTGATCACCGCCGGACTGACCGGAATGATGGCCGCCTGGTTATTTCATCTCGACCTGATGCAGGGCTTCCTGATTGGCGCGATTATCGGTTCAACCGATGCCGCTGCCGTTTTTTCACTGTTAGGGGGAAAAGGGTTAAACGAACGTGTCAGCTCCACACTGGAAATCGAATCCGGCAGTAATGACCCGATGGCCGTGTTTCTGACCATTACGCTGATTGATATGATCCAGAAGGGACAAACCGGCCTGAACATGATGTTTCTGGTGCATCTGGTGCAGGAGTTCGGACTGGGCATTGTACTGGGCATCGGGGGTGGTTTCGCCATCCAGCAGTTAATTAACCGCATCACCTTACCGCCGGGCCTCTACCCGTTACTGGCCGTGAGTGGCGGGATCCTCGTCTTTGCCCTGACCACACTGATGGAAGGCAGCGGTATTCTGGCGGTGTATCTTTGCGGCTGCTGGCTGGGTAATACGCCGGTGCGCAACCGTAACGGTATCCTGCAGACTTTTGACGGAATGGCCTGGTTAAGCCAGATCGGGATGTTTATTGTTCTGGGGCTGTTAGTGGTGCCAACCGATTTATGGGAAATTGCACTCCCCGCCATGCTGCTTTCGCTGTGGCTTATTTTTATCGCACGGCCGTTGTCGGTATTTGCCGGTCTGTTACCGTTTAAGAACTTTACCCTGAGAGAACGTTTCTTTATCAGTTGGGTCGGCTTACGGGGAGCGGTACCCATCATCCTTGCCGTCTTCCCGATGATGGCCGGCCTGGATAACGCCAAGCTTTACTTTGATATCGCTTTCTTTGTGGTACTGGTGTCCCTGATGCTACAGGGAACCTCTCTGACCAAAGCGGCAAAGCTGGGTAAAGTGGTAGTCCCGCCCACCGCCGAGCCTATTCAACGTATCGGACTGGATATCCATCCGGATACCCAATGGGAAGAATTTGTCTATCAGCTCGGTGCGGACAAATGGTGCGTCGGTGCGGCACTGAGAGAGCTGGAAATGCCGGCAGATACCCGTATTGCAGCCCTGTTCCGCGGTAATGTGCTGATGCATCCGTCCGGGTCAACCCGTTTACAGGAAGATGACATCCTCTGTGTTATCGGGCGGGAAAAAGATTTGCCGGCGTTAGGTAAAATGTTCAGCCAGAGCCCGCCATCTGCACTGGAACAACGCTTTTTCGGCGATTTTATTCTGGATGCCGGCACCGACCTTTATGATATCGCACAGGTCTACGGGCTGGAACTGGATCCCGATGTTCAGGCTCATCAGCCGCTGTCCCGACTGATCGTTCAGCAACTGGGAGGCACACCGGTCATCGGTGACCAGCTCGAATGGATGAATGTCACCTGGACGGTTGCCGAAAAAGAAGGCAATGACATCCTGAAAGTCGGCGTAAGAATGAGCGGAGAACCTCTCTGAGCAGTGTCTGAAGGCGCCGATCCATTGCAATAATGCGGGGTCTGCGCCTGCCGTTAATGCTGTACGTTCCTGGTCCGCCGGAAAATTATTATTTAGCACTATTCGTTACCGCTGAAACAGGGTAATCTTGTCCGCTTTTTTCAGGTCACCTGTATATTTATGAATAAATACACTCTGTTACTGCTGAGTCTGGTCCTGCTAGCCCCGTTGGGTATTGACCTGTATCTGCCGACACTGCCACAGGTTGCTACCGGGCTGCATACCCCGGTGAGTAATATCCAGTCCACCATTCCTCTGTTCTTACTGGTGATGGGATTGGGTCAGTTAATCACCGGCCCCCTGGTCGATAACTTCGGCCGCAAACCCGTCGCTATGGCCGGATTAGGCCTTTACGCCGCCGGCAGCCTGACGGCAGCCCTCGCCGACCACTGGCCGGTGTTCCTGGCTGCACGGATAATCCAGGGCTGTGCTGTCTGCTGTACCGCGGTAGTCTCATTCAGTGGGGTCCGTGATCGTCTTAGCGGTGACGAAGCCGCGAAAACCTTTGGTTTTCTCAATGGCGCGCTGAATATCGTCCCCGCACTGGCCCCTTTACTGGGAGGAACTCTGGCTGAGTTCTGGGGATGGCGAGCGCCATTCAGTTTCCTTTGCCTGTATGCGGTGGTGGTTGGGGTGATCATTCTGCTGTTCCTGCCGGAAACACGTCCGAAAGAGACACTGAAAGTTCCCTTTTTCCCGCTAAAGCAGTATACGTCAATTCTTGCTGACCTGCGTTTTGTCTGTTTTGCGCTGGCAAATGCCGGAGCACTGGGGATGGTGCTGACCTATGTATCACTGGCCCCGCAGGTTTTGATGGAACAGGCGGGTCTGTCGTCTTTTGCTTTTGCGCTGGCCTTCGGTGCCAATGGCCTGTGGATCATGCTGGTCAGCAGTATCGTCAGTTATGTGATCCGTAAGGCCGGCCGCCCCTTCTGTCTGTTCTTCGGCGGACTATGCATGCTGATAGCGGCCGGTCTGCTGAGCAGTGAAGCCGTCCTGTTCAGTACGGCCATTCAGCACCACTGGCTGAGCTATATGTTGCCGGTCGCCCTGGCGGTCGCGGGCCTGGCGTTTATTATCGGCCCGGCCACCAGCTATGCGCTGGAGCCGTACCAGCAGCAGGCGGGGATGGCATCGGCATTACAGGGGTTCTTCCAGATGGCAGGGGGGGCCGGGGGCAGTCTGTGTATGCTTGCGCTGCCTCTGACCCCACAACACGCGCTTTCTTTTATGATGCTGATCGGCGCTGCACTGGCCTTTATCGCCTGGCGCTGCAGTCACTCCGTAAAAGGCACCCTGACCGAACTATAAGGGACGGAGGCCTCTGTTGATGTCCGGGCACACCACCGTCGCCCGGCCATTTTTTTGTGTTACCCCGCCTGACCGGACTCCTGCCGGCACGTTGCTGCCGGTAAAACCCCCGGCCTTGTTTACCGAAGGCTTGCTTCAGTGAAACACGGTCATTGCAGACTACCGCCTCTCTTTATCCCTTCAGCCCTGTTTTCCCTTTCAGAGTCACTGACCAGCACTTCGGACAGAATTAACCGAAGCGGACGGACCGCGGGAGCCGTCAGAACACTCTGTGCGGCACGCCGCCTGCGACCTCCAGCTTCGCGGGGGAAAGAAAGCTGCAGAGATGAAAGAAATACCTCACGCGGGTGAATGAAACTCTACTGACCGGCGACATCCTGGCGCAGGGAAACCAGGCAGGCAGTAGCAGACGTTCAGGACTCCACAGCCGTACCCGGCAGACGACACACTTCCCCCTGGCGATACAGGGTTGAACGTTGCTACGCTCTGTCTGCGGTTCCTGAACGCAGCCATAAAGCACGCATAGCCCGAACTTCTGCCGGTTATCACTGCAGACCGGAACACCCTCATAGACGCGCCAGCCCGTAAAAGACGAGGCTCAGGCCATCGCTGTGAGAGACAGTCAGCGATAGCAACCGCCTGCTGTTACTGTAATCAGAGATATATCAGTCACGCGCCAGCCCGTAAAAAACGAGACTCCGGCCATCGCTGTGAGGGATAGTCTGCGATAGCGACCGCCTGCTGTTACTCCAGTCAGGGATATATCAGGCACGCGCCAGCCCGTAAAAACGAGGCTCAGGCCATTGCTATGAGGGACAGACAGCGATAGCGACTGACGACTGTTTCTGCGGAGGGGGTGTAGGGTGAGCGTCTTTAACCACAAGAGAATTAAGAGAAACCTGTGCTGCGGGAGCGAAACGGTGACAGCCTCCCGGATAAAGGGAGGCTGTTGGCCGGTTAAAGGATGCGAAATGGCACCCGGGGGGCGACTGCGCACATCAGTTCATACCCTACAGTATCGGAAGCCGCGGCCACATCATCGATATGCACCTGCTCTCCCCACAGTTCGACCTTCGAGCCAATATGAGCCTCAGGACAGGGAGTGAGATCCACCATAATCATGTCCATAGAGACACGGCCCACGGTGCGGGTCAGAATACCGTCGACGGCTACCGGGGTCCCGGAGGGTGCATGACGCGGGTAGCCATCGGCATAACCACAGGCCACCACGCCAATCCGTTGCGCACTTCCGGCATGGTAACGGTAACCGTACCCCACGCCTTCCCCTTGCTGTAACTGCTGGATACCGATGATCTCGCTGTGCAACTGCATGACCGGTTGCAATCCGGTATCGGCGATATCCTGCCAGCGACCCGAAGGCGATGCGCCGTAGAGAATAATGCCAGGCCGGACCCATTGATGATGGGTATGCGGGTGCCACAATGTCGCCGCCGAGTTGGCGAAACAGCGTGGCAGTGCCATCCCCTCTGCTGCAGCATCGAGCAGAGCCACCGGCTCTGTCACGCCGTCCGGCTCTTCACCGCGGGCGAAGTGCGTCATCAGGGTCATTTCGCCGACATTAGGCAGCGCTGCCAGCCGCCGCCAGACATCTTTCAGTTGTTCCGGACGAAAGCCCAGACGATTCATCCCGCTGTTAATTTTGACATAGATGTTCAGCGGCGCGGATAGCCGGGCATTCGCCAGAGCCTCAATCTGCCACTCACTGTGTACGCTGGTGGTCAGACGATAGCGGTCCAGCAAGACCAGGTCCTCAGCTTTAAAAAAGCCTTCCAGTAACAACACCGGTTTCTGCCAGCCCTGCTCACGCAGCAGGATGGCTTCTTCATAGTTCAGCAGCGCGAAACCGTCGGCAGAACTCAGGGCCTGATAACATCGGGAAATACCGTGCCCGTAAGCATTGGCTTTAACCACTGTCCAGATGTTGGCGTCCGGCGCTTTTTTTCTGATAATCGCTAAATTCTGTTCTAACGCCTGTTGATTTACCGTGGCGATAATCGGTCGGGACATCTTACTCTCCTGAAACTCAACTGACGGCTCTGATACCAGACAAGGATGACCGGCCATCAAAACCCGGCAAGTAGCGCATCACCGACAAGTCATCCACCGCAATATCCGGGGTATTACCGGAAATAATATCGGCAATCAGCTTTCCGGAACCACAAGCCATCGTCCATCCCAGTGTACCGTGCCCGGTGTTCAGGTACAGATTCGTCAGCGGTGTCCGGCCAACGATCGGAGTACCATCCGGAGTCATCGGGCGCAAACCGGTCCAGAATGTTGCCTGTTCAACAAATCCGCCTTCAGGATAGAGATCCCTGACCACCATCTCCAGTGTTTCTCTGCGAGCCGGTAACAGTTTGGTGTTAAAACCAACAATCTCAGCCATCCCCCCGACCCGGATACGGTTATCAAAGCGTGTCACTGCGACTTTATAGGTTTCGTCCAGGATGGTGGATTCCGGTGCGCCGTCCGCGTTCTTCACCGGAATCGTCAGAGAGTACCCTTTCAGCGGATAGACAGGGACTGAAACGATGTCTTTCAGCAACGCGGTAGAATAGGAGCCACACGCTACAATATAACGATCAGCGGTAAGGATTTCCGCACCGCATTTCACCCCGCTGATGCTATTGCCGTCGCGCAGCAGCTGGTCGATCGTCACGTTATAGCGGAATGTCACACCGGCCTGTTCAGCCATGGCTGCCAGCCGGCGGGTGAATAACTGACAATCTCCGGTTTCATCATTCGGTAACTGTAACCCGCCGGTCAGTTTATGCTGCGTGGCTGCCAGCGCAGGTTCAATGCAATGCAGCTCACCGGACTGCAGCAACCGGTAAGGAACACCTGCCTCCTCCAGGACTTTGATATCCTTAGAGGCACTCTCAAACTGCTGTTCGGTACGAAATAACTGCAGGGTTCCGCCCTGACGGCCTTCATAACGGATACCGGTGGTCGCCCGCAGATCTTTCAGGCAATCCCTGCTGTATTCTGCAATCCGCACCATACGGCTTTTGTTTTGCTGGTAATGTGGCAGGGTGCAGTTCTTCAGCATCTGCAACATCCATTGCAGCTGGAAGGTGGTCCCGTCCGGGCGAATCGACAACGGGGAATGCTTCTGGAACATCCATTTGACCGCCTTCAGGGGGATCCCTGGCGCTGCCCAGGGCGAAGCGTATCCGGGAGAGATCTGCCCGGCATTGCCGGCACTGGTCTCTTCTGCCGGTCCGCTACTACGATCGATGACCGTGACTTCATGACCTGCCTGCGCCAGATACCAGGCGCTCGTCACCCCGACGACACCACTTCCAAGAATCAAAACCTTCATACCACCCCCGCAGCATAATAAACCTGATAAAGACCTTTGGTGCAGTGTTATCAACTAACACTACCCCTATGACCCGATTCAGGCTATTTCACCTTTTTTTTACTTCTCTGGTAACTAAAATCAGCACTAAAGTGAATATTCAGTAGTTAAATCGGTTTAATATTAAAAATTAGTAGTTAATTATGCGGATATGCGCTTTACGAAAGGTTGTCAGAATTTTTAAATGTTGCCATAAATTTACCTTATATACAGGATATTATCCTGTTTTAATGACCAAAATTCAGCTTTCAGACGCAAAAATAGTCCGTAAGCGGATTCAGCCTTTTTTTGTCGCCATTTTTCTCCTGCCATCGTTACTGCCCCGCTAAACTATCGACTATCCTTAAAAGGTACCTGACAGGTACGCAACCGTTTCTTTCATCAGGATGATGGTGCCGGTTCGCCGGAAGATAATTCGCTGCAGAAAGACGAGGTGCGCTATGACAACCTTTTTTGACCGACCAGTCCTGCGGCCAGAGCGCCTGAGTGATGGCCCGGACTGGACGTTTGATTTGCTCGAACAATACCTGTCTGAAATTGACAGAGTCGCTAAGCATTACCGCCTGGAGACCTATCCTCATCAGATAGAAGTCATTACTTCAGAACAGATGATGGATGCCTACTCCAGTATCGGTATGCCGATCAATTACACCCATTGGTCCTTCGGCAAAAAATTTATTGAAACCGAGCAACTCTACAAACACGGACAGCAGGGGCTGGCCTACGAAATCGTCATCAATTCCAATCCCTGTATCGCGTATCTGATGGAAGAAAACACCATGACCATGCAGGCCCTGGTGATGGCCCACGCCTGCTACGGACATAACTCTTTCTTTAAAAATAACTACCTGTTTCGTAGCTGGACGGATGCCGGATCGATCGTCGACTATCTGCTGTTCGCCAGAAATTACATCGCAGACTGTGAAGAAAAATACGGTATCGATACGGTGGAGCGCTTACTGGACTCCTGCCATGCCCTGATGAACTATGGCGTCGACCGCTATAAGCGCCCCCAGAAGATATCTCTGCAGGAAGAGAAGGTGCGCCAGCAGAGCCGGGAAGCCTACCTGCAGAGTCAGATAAATACCCTGTGGCGTACCTTACCGCGCAAAGAAAAAGAGACGGCAGAAGCCTCTGTCCCCCGTTATCCGACAGAACCTCAGGAAAACCTGCTCTATTTCATGGAAAAAAATGCCCCGTTGCTCGAGCCCTGGCAGCGCGAGATTTTACGCATCGTCCGTAAAATCAGTCAGTATTTCTATCCGCAGAAACAGACCCAGGTCATGAACGAAGGCTGGGCAACGTTCTGGCACTATACCCTGCTGAATCATCTGTATGACGAAGGTAAAGTCACTGACCGGTTTATGCTGGAATTTTTGCATAACCATACCAATGTGATCGCGCAACCGCCCTACAACAGTTCGTGGTATAGCGGAATTAATCCTTATGCGCTTGGATTTGCCATGTTTCAGGATATCAGGCGCATCTGTGAACAGCCGACGGAGGAAGATAAGCGCTGGTTCCCGGATATCGCCGGTAAAGACTGGCTGGAAACACTGCATTTCGCCATGCGGGAATTTAAAGATGAAAGTTTTATCAGCCAGTTTCTGTCGCCGAAACTGATTCGGGATTTCAGGTTATTTGCGGTGGCCGATGACTATCGAAAGAACTATCTGGAAATTTCCGCCATCCACGACGACGAAGGGTATCAGACCATCCGTCAGCAATTGTCAGCACAATATAATCTGAGTCAGCTGGAACCCAATATTCAGGTATGGAATGTGGATTTGCGGGGTGACCGGTCATTAACACTGCGCTATGTACCACAAAAAAAAGTCTCTCTGGCGGAAAGCAGGACAGAAGTCATGAAGCATATCCACCGGTTATGGGGATTTGATGTCCTGCTGGAACAGGAAAATGAAGACGGTAGTGTGGAATTACTTGAACGCTGCCCTGCCCGTGCCCCTCATCAGTAATATCAGCGCCGGGAGGACCGGCGCAACGCATTCACGGAGACTCTGCGGTACTCTTCTGCAGGGAGGACTGCAGCGCGTGCCAGATTTCCGCGCTGCGCCGGCCGTAATCGCGGATCGTCTCCGCCACCTCTGATTTATTCACCCCGGCCAGGCTCAGTTCATAAAGCTTATGATAAAAACCGTAGGCCTGCTGTCGCGCTTCATCCAGCGAGAAATACTGACGCCCTGCCCGGGTGAACAGCCCTTTCAGGCCGTTAATGATCAGACCATAGATAGGATTGCCGGAGGCAAAAGCAAGCCCCTGGAACAGCTTATAGTCGATGTCGGTATACTCTGCGCTGTCAGCCGCTGCATTCAGGGCTTCGCTCAGCACCTGTTGTGCCTGCTGCGGGTTTTGGGTAAATGCCCGGCTGATAAAAATACTCGCCATACTGGTGCGCACCGCAAAAAGATTATCGATCATTTGCGGAACACTTTCATGGTCAAGGTGTGCCAGCGTCTCAAGCAGATTAAGACCGGACGTTTCCCAGAAATTATTCACCCGCGTCGGTTTCCCGTGGCGGATAGTCAGCCAGCCATCCCGGGATAAGCGTTGCAGAACTTCACGGAGCGTTGTTCGGGTCACACCGATAAGTTCCGACAATTCGCGTTCGGCAGGCAAATAAGTTCCTGGCGGAAAACGACTGTTCCAGATGCTTTCGATAATATATTCTTCAGCAAATCCTGCAGGAGTCTGCGCCTTAATCACCATAACGTTTCTTTCTCTTCACCTGACGTGCTTTTGACGAAAAAAATATCATAGCAAAAGCCTGTCCGGCGACATAGCATCCGGATAACTAAAACGGGATCAGCATCATCAATTCACAGGGGGTCTGATCATTGCGGAGTCGTTTGTCAGAAAAAGTGGTCGTCCTCTGACAACTTCTGTTGATACTATCCTCACAGAAAGATGGCATATCTGAAGTTTTGGTTTACACTTCCGGACATCCGGATTAAATAAGGAAAACAGTATGTTAGTAATGTTAAATCGCTGTTCCAGAGGCCGCGGCGCCTGGCTTCTGCTGGCCCTGACAGCGCTGGCGCTTGAACTCACCGCGCTCTGGTTCCAGCATGTCATGGGTCTGAAGCCCTGCGTGATGTGTATTTATGAGCGCTGTGCATTATTAGGCGTACTGCTGGCAGGCATTGTGGGTGCTATCGCCCCGGCAACTCCGCTACGCTTTGCCGGGATCATTATCTGGCTGGTGGGTGCGACTGAAGGACTCAGGTTATCATGGGAACATACCATGCTGCAGATCCATCCCCCGCTGTTCGCGACCTGTGACTTCAAAGCCCGTTTTCCTTCATGGCTGCCACTGGATCAGTGGGTGCCGGGAATGTTTGTCGCAAACGGTAACTGCCTGGATCGTAGCTGGACGCTTTTCAACCTCAGCATGCCTGAGTGGCTGGTCGGTGTATTTGCCGCCTATCTGCTGGTCGCGGTTGTGGTGTTAATTGCCCAGATAAGCCTGTTCAGAAGGAAATAAGCCGGGCGGGACGTCCCGGCCAGGGTGCAGTCATGTTAGCAACCCCTGTCGGGACGTTCGATGATATGATCTTCCCAGTTCTGCACTTCACTTTCCCGCACGGCAATATATCTGACCGAAATACGATTCGCATGCATCTCTTTTGCAGACCCGGTACGCAACGGATGCCAGGCGGGTAAGGGTTTCCCTTCAGCCAGTAACCGGTACCCGCACGTCCGTGGGAGCCATGAAAAGGTCGGCAGATTTTCACGCGTCAGCTTGATGCAATCGGGTTCATATTCGAAACGATTTTCATAGTGCCGGCAACGACAGCTTTTGATGTTCAGTAAATTACAGGCCACGTTAGTGAAGTAAATTTCATCCGTATCGGCGTCCTGTAATTTATTCAGACAACACTGTCCGCAGCCATCACAGACGGATTCCCACTGCTCATCGGTCATGTCTTCAAGGCGCCTGGTTTCCCAGAATGGGGCGTTTGTCATCATTAGCAATTTCTCTTTATCCGTTTCAGGCGCCCGTTATAAAGAGTCATCGCCCGATATGCAAGCCCTACGCGACCCGCGTCGTTATCGCATGACCGGCGAATGAGACTGTCAGCGCATCGCCGGCAGTCAGTGGTCCGACGCCCTCCGGAGTCCCGGTGAGAATAATATCACCGGGCCGCAGGGTGAAAAAACGTGACATATAGGCGATCAACGGCACTATCTTGTGGATCATGTCGCGGGTATTCCCTGACTGACGGACTTCTCCGTTGATCTCCAGCTGCAGCGCGGTGTTTTGCGGATCACTCGCAAATTCCGCGGCAGGGACGAACCCGGAAACGGGGCAGGAATTATCAAAGCCTTTTGACTTTTCCCACGGCTGCCCTTTCTTCTTCAGACCTGCCTGCACCGAGCGCAGGGTCAAATCCAGCGCAACACCGTAACCGGCAATCGCCGGTAAGATCTGTTCTTCGTCAGCCTGTTGTAAAGTGCTGCCTATCAGCACGGCCAGCTCGGTTTCATGATGGATCTCGCCAAAACCGGTAAGCAGATGTAGCGGCTGCCGTAAATCACAGAGTGCAGTTTCCGGTTTAATAAAGACAACCGGCTCTTCCGGGGTAATACTGCCCATTTCACTGATATGCTTCGCGTAGTTACTGCCAACACAAACGACTTTGCCTGCCGGAAGATCCAGTAACTCTCCCTGCCAGTTCCGATGCTGATACATGCCGAGCCCTCGTTACAAAAAGTGAACAATTAGCGGACTATAATTATCAGGAAAACATAGAAAAGAAAATAGTTCTCAACCGGCTAAGCCAATCTTTGCCGGAGAAACCGGTAACAAACTCTTATCCCGGATTACCGTTAATGAAAATCTGCTGCCCGGTGAGAGATAAAAAGACGGGGTAACGATGGGGTTCATACAGAAAATGTGAAACGGGATGCAAGGCACACCCCGAAAATAATACTGGTTATAATTACAGAGTAATCTTAATAATTAATTTTTCGCAGAAGCCAGATGTGTTTTAAGTAAGTTTTCAACCGGCGGCGGCACCTGTAAATAATAGCCTTTTTCCTGCAACTCCTGCTTCACTTTATGGATATCTGCACTGCCTAATTTTTCCCGCCCGGCCAGGGATAGCACCATTGCCAGCACTGGCTTGCCAAAACCTTTCAGGAGTTCCTCAGGGACACGGGAGAAGTCATCTTTTTTTTCAATATACAGATAGGTCTGATCCCGTAATGAACTTCTGTAGATGGCACATAACATATTTTTCTCCGAATTAATCTCTGTGGTGACTTGCCCTAATAATAGTGTAACTATAACATGACAAGAGTCATTCGAATATTGAACCTTCTGGGCCAATGGCGGATATTTAAACGCCTGTTCAGAAATGAAACTGTAAAAACAGGACTGGTCAGGACAGATGTCGCAAACGCCAATTGAACTTAAAGGAAGCAGTTTTACTTTATCTGTTGTACATCTTCACCACACACAGCCCGAAGTGATCCGTCAGGCGATTCAGGAAAAAATTGATCAGGCTCCGGCATTTCTTAAAAATGCCCCGGTCGTTCTGAATATTTCCTCGTTAACCGCCGACGTTAACTGGCCGCAAATCCAGTCTGCGATCACCTCGACGGGCTTGCGTATTATGGGTGTCAGCGGTTGTAAAGATGAACAGCTAAAGCAACTGATTCAGGCTGCAGGTCTGCCGGTATTGACCGAGGGAAAAGATGTACGCAAGGCCCGTGAGAGCGAACCGGCACCTGCCCGCGCAGAACCCCCGGTGGTAGCCCCTCCTGCGGTGAGTGAGGGAGAGAAATTTACCCGTACGCGGATTATTAACACTCCGGTACGCTCGGGCCAGCAAATTTATGCTAAAAATGCCGATTTGATCGTCACCAGCAGTGTCAGTGCCGGTGCAGAACTTGTAGCAGATGGTAATATTCATATCTACGGAATGATGCGGGGCCGCGCCCTGGCGGGAGCCAGTGGTGATCAGAGCGCCGAAATTTTTTGTACCCATTTAGCGGCAGAACTGGTGTCCATTGCCGGTGAATACTGGATCATGGACCAGATACCGTCAGAATATTCCGGACAGGCCGCACGCTTGTCGTTAACTGACGGTGTACTGTCGATTAAAACACTTAATTAGACCCCTTTTCTATTGTTAAGGAAATCATCATATATGGCACGCATTATTGTAGTTACATCGGGCAAAGGGGGCGTTGGCAAGACCACGTCAAGCGCGGCCATCGCTACCGGTTTAGCGCAGAAAGGGAAAAAAACCGTCGTTATCGATTTCGATATCGGTCTGCGTAATCTGGACCTGATCATGGGATGCGAACGCCGGGTTGTCTATGACTTTGTTAATGTTATCCAGGGTGATGCCACGCTGAACCAGGCATTAATCAAAGATAAACGTACCGAAAATCTGTTTATCCTGCCCGCCTCCCAGACTCGCGATAAAGATGCCCTCACCTATGAAGGTGTCGAGAAAGTACTGAACGAACTCTCTGACCTTGATTTCGACTTTGTGGTGTGTGATTCGCCTGCCGGTATCGAAACCGGAGCGCTGATGGCTCTCTATTTCGCCGATGAAGCTATCATCACTACCAACCCTGAAGTCTCTTCTGTCCGTGACTCTGACCGTATCCTCGGGATTATCGCCTCTAAGTCACGCCGTGCAGAAAAAGGTGAAACACCTATCAAAGAACATCTGCTGCTGACCCGTTACAACCCGGGCCGTGTCAGCCGTGGCGATATGTTAAGCATGGAAGACGTACTGGAAATTCTGCGTATCCCGCTGGTAGGGGTGATCCCTGAAGACCAGTCAGTGCTGCGTGCTTCAAACCAGGGGGAACCTGTGATTCTGGATACGATTTCAGATGCAGGTAAAGCCTATGCTGACACCGTCGATCGCTTACTCGGCGAAGAACGTCCCTTCCGCTTTATTGAAGAAGAGAAGAAGGGTTTCCTAAAACGCCTGTTCGGGGGATAAGACATGGCATTACTTGATTTCTTTTTATCCCGGAAAAAACATACTGCAAATATTGCTAAAGAACGCCTGCAGATCATCGTCGCGGAACGGCGTCGTGGAGACAGTGAACCCCATTACCTTCCGCAATTGAAACGCGATATTCTGGAAGTGATTTGTAAGTATGTGAAGATTGATCCGGAGATGGTTACCGTTCAGTTGGACCAGAAAGGGGATGATATCTCGATTCTTGAGCTTAACGTGACATTACCGGAAGCCGAAGAAGCCGCGAAATGAGTCTCTGCAACCGATAGTGAATGCCGCGCTGACCTGCGGCATTCACCGGTTTATTATTTACCGTCGATAATGGCGGTAATTTCCTGTCCCATCAGTTTACCCCGCCAGCCTTTCAGCAACTCCGGCGTACGACTCACAGGTTTAATTTTCCAGTGTTCACTCAGTACCTGGTTTATCTGCCGGCGCGAGGCCAGCAGTTCCTGGCTGAAACCGGTGCGGTCACTGACCGATTTAATGCAGGCTTTCAGATCCTTAAACAGGACTTTATAGCCAGGGCATTCGATCAGATTTTTCAACGGTAACGGATAGCTCTCTTCCGGGGCTTCTTTGGCCGCGGCGACCAGACGAAGCAGCGTTTCACCATGGAAACGTATTTCAGGGCCAGCGAGCCCCATCTGTTGTAACTCTCCCAGTGAACCCGGCAGATAACGGGCGACTTTCCAAAGGTTTTCCTCTTTGACGACGAAATTAACCGCCATATCTTTACGCCGTGCATAATTCAGTCGCCATTCTGCCAGCTTCTGCAGCGCCGCCAGTTGTAACGGCCGCAACTGCCAGGCCTGACTGATATCAATCCATGCCTGATCCGCAGGCAGAATATCTCTGCGTCTGTCGCACAGCATCGTGCATTCACTGAGCGCATCCGCCAGGACCTGTTTTTCTTCGGCCTGCTGATGCAGTTTCTGCGCGATCGGCAACAGATACCAGACATCTGCCGCCGCATAATCGCACTGGCGTTCACTGAGAGGCCTGGCCAGCCAGTCAGTACGTGATTCACTTTTATCCAGCGTCACGCCCTCGAACTCTGACACCATCGCTGCAAACCCCAGTGACATCGGGAAGCCCAGGAACGCCGCCAGGATCTGGGTATCGACCATAGGTTCAGGCAAAACGCCGAAACGGTTCAGGAAGACTTCCAGATCTTCTCCGCCGGCATGCAGATATTTCACCACCTGAACATCACTCAGTAAGGCTTTAAAGGGCGTCCAGTCGCTGATATCCAGGGGGTCAATCAGCGTCAGGACATCGCCGTCAAACAACTGGATCAATCCCAGTTGCGGGTAATAGGTCCGGGTCCGGACAAACTCGGTATCCAGGGCAACGGCAGTTTTCTGTCTGGCAGCGTCACAAACCTCTGCCAGTTGCTGGCTGGTATGAATTAATTGATAGTTCAAAGCAACATTCTCTCTTACTGTGGAAATGCATCACAGCGATAATGAAAAAACGCCAGACTGATCCGGCGTTGATATAAAATAGTCCGGGATCCACCGAAGGGGGTATTGGCGGGGCCTGTGCCTGACCGGCGGAACTGTGCCGGCCAGCCGAAGAGTCCGGCATCCGGGGTCAACATTCTTCGGCGTCTGTATACCCTGTCAGATTATTACAGTCAGGGTCAAGTAACACTTTGCACGTCTGCCCATTATCTGTTGTGCAGCACCCGGTCTTATCAATTTTTAGCCATCCCGGGGGAGAAATATCACGCATTAGCTGGACCCGGCGAAGCTCCCCATAAAAAAACCGGTCTTCGGTACTTAGGCGCGCAAATTCTGTGATATTTACAGTTCGATCGGGCAGGCGCTAAGCTCTTTTCGTCCCTCATCGGGACCCCTTTTGATTTCCTGTTAAACCTTTGCAGTGGCCAGACCGCAAGGTGTTTTAACAAATCAATAGGTTTTTTTATCCGCGACCCAGCGCTGAAAGCTTTACGCCCCCCGGCCTGTCCGGGGGATTTCCAAAGACAGAAGACCGTGGCCGGCAGGCCACGGTCTTTATCACCGAATCACTTATTCCGTCAGATAAGACTGAACCGTGGCCGGCCCCGGGTTATAAAATCCCCACCAGGGGTTCGCGACCCAGTAACCATGACGATACCGTCCGGGGCCAGGGCCATAAACAAACCACGGATCCATCGGTTGCGGCGGAGTCATCACCTGTCTGACCAGATGCCAGCGCTGATAACCTGTGACATCAATGACCAGGAATTTATAGGAGGCATTACCGACTTTACCTTCATCGGTACCGCGGATATTCCCCAGAACCGTCAGATACTGGTTATTCAGGTTCACCGGGTCGACAAAGGCAGGTACGTCCGCGTAAATCCGGCCGATGGATGCCGCCCCCAGTACCGGCCGGGCAGTATCATCCAGGGGTTGTACGGCCAGCTCTATGCGTGTCAGGCCATTGGTATTGTTCACGCTGACCACTTTACCGCCGAACCGTGACTCCTGACCGACATAGAGCTGAGGCGCATTCATCACCTGTACCAGATTCTGCTGAGGCAGCGCTGAATGACCGCGGATGCTCTGCGGCACCGTAGCACATCCTGACAACAGTAATACCGAGGCCAGCATCATTGCCGGGCAATGTTTAATCAGTTTCATCATGATTATCTCCTGAATGTTAGCCGTTGCCGCACATCATCCGAATACCTCTGCTACCGGCATTATCTGCCGGGCAATTTTTTCCATGTCACTTCATTACGCAGATACACCGGTTCAATGTCTGCTGCCTGTGACACTTCCCCCCGCTGAAGGAGCACGGTGGCCAGGGGCAGCATATCTTCTGCCGCCGGTAATTCACTGGCACCGTCTGTCAGTTGCAGGGTATGCCCCTGCTGTAATTCCGGATAGGCCTGCCACCCTGTACCTGCCATTGCCCAGCGGCCTGAAAGTGACTGCATGCGCAGAATGGCCTGAGCCGGGCTTAACACGGCTTCGCTATCGCCGCCCTGCCACTCACCGGAGGCATCACGCTGATACTCTGCCCAATAGACCTCACCCATGCGGGCATCGATAGCGGCCAGCACTCTGTCCGCCTGACAGCGTCTGAAGGCTCCCTGTGCCAGAGTGGCCAGGGTAGAGACGCCGACCATCGGCAGGCCGGCACCGAGCGCCAGCCCCTGAGCAATACCAATGCCAATACGGACACCGGTAAAACTGCCTGGCCCCCGACAGAACACCAGGGCATCCAGAGCATTCAATGCCAGATCCTGTCCTGCCAGTAATTCCGCCACCAGCGGCAGGATCTTCCGGGTGTGGTCACGGGGAGCGATCTCAAACCGTGCATCCTGCTGCTGTTGATTCAGGATGGCTGCCGAACAGGCTTCTGTCGCAGTATCCAGGGCTAAAAGTTTCAGTGTTGAGATATCTTGCATAATTTTTCGTTATTAATAAGTGTGAACAACCGGCGAGGATCGCTAAGGCATTTCTCCTGTCCGCCCTCTTCCGGTAAGACTATTCTACACCGCTGAGGTGCAGGGATACATTGCTGTAACATCAGGGAATGCCAATGATTCGCAACAAAATAAGACAGGCTTAAGTTTCACCGCTCTCCTCCGTCACCTGCGCAGCCCCGGCCGTAATAAAGGCTTCCGCCCGGGCGAGATCCCGGGTGCGGGGTGTGTCGGGCAGGCTATTAAGGAAAAGCTCACCGTAAGGTCTCGACACCAGTCTTGCATCACAAATGACCAGCACTCCGCGATCCGTCACATCACGGATCAATCGTCCGGCCCCCTGCTTCAGCGTAATGACCGCATCCGGCAGTTGTACTTCATCAAAAGGATCCAGCCCCCGGTGACGTGCATCTTCCATCCTCGCCTTCAGTAATGGGTCTTCCGGTGAGGTAAAGGGGAGCTTATCGATAATGACCAGAGACAACGCATCACCACGGACATCCACCCCTTCCCAGAAACTGCTGGTCGCCACCAGCAAGGCATTGCCTGCCTCAATGAACTGCTGCAGGATCCTGCCTTTACTGGTTTCTCCTTGCAACAATACCGGCAGGGTCAGTAACTCCCTGAATTCTGCCGCCAGTTCCCGCATCATCTGATAGGAGGTACATAAAAAGAAGCAGCGCCCCTGGTTAGCCTCAATTAACGGCGCAAGCATGGCGGCCAGTTGTTTCGCCGCACCGGGCCGCTGGTTTTCGGGCAGATTTCGTGGCACACACAGCAGTGCCTGCTGACGATAATCGAAAGGACTGCTGAGGATCAGTTGCCTGGCACCGCTTACCCCAAGCCGGTCGGCGAAGTGGTCCATTTTACCGTTAACCGACAGGGTAGCAGAGGTAAAAATCCAGGCGGCTTTACGGGCATCCATCACCTCACGGAAGCGTTCAGCGACCGAGAGCGGTGTCAGTGCCAGCGTAAAATGACGGGCATTACATTCATACCAGTAACTGAACCCTGCCTCACTGGTCTGACTGATGCGTTTAAGCCGCGTCCGGTATTGCGCCGCCCGTTCAAAAGCAGCATCGAGTAAGGCTGAACGGCCAAGGCTGAGTTTGATGACGTCGTAGCATAGCTCCAGCGCATCATCCAGCAAGACCAGCATGCGTGAGACATCGGGACGCTGTAACACCTCCCGCAGATTACCGCGATAGCCAGGATCCCCCAGCATCAGGCGAAAGTCCTGACTGGCCTGTACCAGCCGGTCGGCGGCTTTCTGTAACTGCTGTACATCCCGCACCTCGGTACGGTACGCAATGGTGATATCGCGCGACAGATCCTGCAACTGGCGTCCGGAAATTTGCTGCCCGAAATACTGGCTGGCAATATCAGGAAGCTGGTGTGCCTCATCAAATATCATCACATCGGCCTCGGGGATCAGCTCGGCAAAGCCGCTCTCTTTGACCACCAGATCAGCAAGGAAGAGATGATGGTTAACCACCACCACATCTGCATCCATCGCCCGCTGACGCGCTTTGACCACGAAGCAGTCACTGTAGCGCGGACAGTCGCTGCCCAGGCAGTTATCATTGGTACTGGTCACCAGCGGCCATAAGCTGCTGTCCTCTGCCACACTGCCGCAACTGCTGATATCCCCGTCGATAGTCAGGGACGACCAGCCGCGGACACTGGCTAAATCACTTAATGCCTGTACCGGCAGGTCGCCGCCGGAGAGGTTTTGCTGATCCATCCTTTCCAGACACAGGTAATTCGACCGTCCTTTCAGAAGCGCGGTTTTACCTTTATAGGACAGGGCATTGACGATGGTCGGAAGATCCCGGGTATAAAGCTGGTCCTGTAATGCACGGGAACCGGTAGAGACGATCACTTTTTTACCGGAGCGCAGGGCCGGAACCAGATAAGCGAAAGTCTTGCCAGTACCGGTACCGGCCTCCGCGACCAGCTCCTTCCCTTCGGTAATTGCGGCAGTGACAGCCTGAGCCATTTCCCGCTGGGCCTCGCGGGGCCGGAAACCCGGAATGGCATCGGTCAGGACCCCTCCCGGGGAAAAATCTTCAGTCACATCGCCTCTCTCGTCATTCGGTTGCACCCCGCAATTATGTCAGTAATCCCGCCTGCTCACCACCAGGGATGACATATTCCTCCTGATATGGCAGGCTGACGGACATTGTTACTAAGGAGTTGTCAATGACCATTACACGAATCGATCCCGAACACCGTATGTCCGAAGCCGTAATTCACGACCAGACGGTGTATTACACCAGTGTCCCGGAAGATCTTGACGGCGATGCGCTGGCACAGACCGCCGATGCGCTGGCCGTTATCGATAAGATACTGACCCGCGTCGGTAGCGATAAAAGCAAAATCCTCGACGCCACTATTTTCCTGACCGATAAGGCCGATTTTGATGCCATGAACCAGGCCTGGGATGCCTGGGTCTCTCCGGGTAATGCCCCGGTCCGCTGCACCGTACTGGCCGGCCTGATGCATCCGAAATACAAAGTAGAAATTAAGGTGATCGCCGCGTTATAACCGGCACTATTCCTGTTCGTCTTCTTCGTCTTCATCTTCAAAACGCGCCAGGCTGATCCCGCCCTGGTGCGTTTCACGAATTTCTGCAGCAACCTGTGCGATAGCCTCACCACTGGACATGCCATCGGCAATCAGTTGATGAATGCGTTCGACGGCCTGTTGTTGCTGTTCAACCGAAAGTGCCGGTAATCCTTTAAACATAATAACCTCTGTCAGACAACGGCCCGGTGCAGGATGCACCAGATAACGGATGTCAGTGATAAAAAAATATGTCAGGCTATAGTCAGTTTAGTTTCTGACAACGCCCTGACACTTATGACCCTGAAAACAATTTCCCTGCCATACACTCCGGATGCGCTCACCGGCTGGTTTTCGCGTGTTGCTGAATTGCCGTGGGCTATGCTGTTAAGCTCTTCCGCGGCCGATCATCACGACAATCGCTTTGATATTTTCAGCGCTGACCCGCGACTGACACTGACCACCCGTGGCACTGAAACCACGATTGAAGACGCTGAGGGCCGCCGGCTATCCGGCCGGGATCCGCTGACGCTGGTACAGGAAGCCCTCGAACTGTTACCGGCTATCGACACCCCCGATGCGGATCTTCCTTTTACCGGCGGGGCGCTGGGTCTGTTTGGCTATGATCTGGGACGACGCTTTGAACACCTTCCCCGACGGGCGATCAACGATCTGCAGACACCCGATATGGCGGTCGGCATTTATGACTGGGCGATGATAGCAGATCACCATCTGAAACGCCTTACTCTGCTCAGTCTGGGCGATGTCAGTCACCGTCTGCACTGGCTTAATGAACGCCCCTCGTCCGCCCGGCCTGCGTTCCGTTTACTGAGCGAGTGGGAAAGTAATTTATCGGCTCCGGACTATGCCCGATGTTTCGGCCGGGTAAAAGAGTATATCCATGCCGGTGACTGTTACCAGATAAATCTGGCACAACGGTTCAGTGCTGCTTATGAAGGCAGTGAGTGGCAAGCCTGGGAACATCTGAGTCATGAAAACCGTGCACCTTTCAGCGCCTTTATTCGTCTTGAGTCGAGCTGTCTGCTGAGTCTCTCCCCGGAACGCTTTCTTAAGGTCTCGGGGAGTGAGATAGAAACCCGGCCGATTAAAGGAACGCGCCCCCGGATGAGTGATCCGCACGAAGATGCCCGGCAGGCCGCAGAACTCGCTATCGCAGAGAAAGATCGGGCAGAAAACCTGATGATTGTCGACCTGCTGCGTAACGATATCGGCCGTATTGCCACACCAGGCAGCGTCACCGTGCCTGAACTGTTCGTCGTAGAACCTTTCCCGGCGGTGCATCATCTGGTCAGCACGGTTCGCGGAACCCTGCCGGCCGGGCTGCACCCGACAGATCTGCTACGGGCCTGCTTTCCGGGCGGTTCGATTACCGGAGCACCGAAAATCCGGGCCATGGAAATCATCGATGAACTTGAACCGCATCGGCGCAATGCCTGGTGTGGCAGCATCGGTTATCTCAGCCGCTGCGGTACGATGGACACCAGTATCACTATCCGGACACTGACCGCCGAAGGCGGAAAGCTTTACTGTACGGCAGGCGGAGGTATCGTGGCCGACAGTGTGCTGGAACAGGAGTATCAGGAAACCTTCCATAAAGTACAACGGATCCTGCCGGCACTGCAGCGTTTATCCGCAACGGCCGGCAATGAATAGCGCGGAGTTCCGTCAGCGGTTCCTGTCGCTGTTACCTCCGGAAAGTCCACCGCCCTCCCCGGGGGGCCGTGAGGCGGCCGTCCTGGTGCCGGTGGTCACCTATCCTGAACCGCGCCTGTTGCTGACCAAACGAGCCACACATTTGCGACATCATCCCGGACAGGTCGCCTTCCCCGGCGGTAAACGGGATCCGGCTGACCGTTCACTGATGCAGACCGCCCTGCGGGAAACCGGTGAAGAACTGGGGCTGTCCCCCTCTCAGATCGAGATTATCGGCACCCTCCCCGCCGTCAGCAGTCAGACCGGCTTCCATGTGACCCCGTTTGTGGCGTTATTAAGTCCCGGCACCCCGCTGACACCCGAACCGGGGGAAGTGGCACTGAGCTTTGAAGTACCGTTAGCCGCCCTGCTTTCGCCTGCGAACTTTTTCCGGCTGGAGGTGCTGCGTAACGGACATCCCCATAGGGTGTGGGTGGTGGATTACCAAAAGCATTTTATCTGGGGCATGACTGCAGGTATTATTCGCAGCCTCGGAAAACAGATAACCGGTGAATAACCGTTTTCAGCGATAATCCCTGTCTTTATCTCCCTTTTCCGCCGATAATTATTCCGGGTGCCACACCCGGAACACATTTTACTGTGCTGATGTGCGGGTCTGCCTGCAAAGCGATCGCGATCAGCCGGATATCGCCAGTTTGACCAGAGTACGGGAGTTTTTGTGATAAGTGTCTTCGACATGTTTAAAGTAGGTATCGGTCCTTCCAGTTCTCATACGGTAGGGCCTATGAAGGCGGGCAAAGAATTTGCTGATGCGCTGATTGCCGAAGATAAACTTACCCTGACGACCCGCATTTCAGTGGATGTCTATGGTTCACTCTCCCTCACCGGACACGGACACCATACGGACATTGCCATCATCATGGGGCTGTCCGGGGCGGCCCCGGATACCGTGGATATAGATGCCATTCCGGCGTTTGTGGCCGATGTCGGCCAGCGACAACGCCTGCCGATCGCCGGCGGTACACATGAGGTGGATTTCCCGCGGGAAGGCGGCATGACCTTCCGCAGCGATAATCTGCCGCTGCATGAAAACGGGCTGACCCTGACCGCCTGGCAGGACGACATGTGCCTGATGAAGAAGACCTACTATTCCGTGGGCGGCGGTTTTATCATTGAAGAAGCGCAGTTCGGACAACCGGTTCTCGATGAGGTTGAAGTGCCCTATCCGTTCAACACCGCCCGTGAATTACTCGAAAGCTGCCATCGCACCGGTCAGTCCGTTTCCGGTCTGGTCCTGAAAAATGAGCTGGCGCTGCATAGCCGCAGCGAGATTGAAGACTATTTTTCTACCGTCTGGCAGACGATGCAGGCCTGTATCGACCGCGGCTTAAATACCGAAGGTGTATTGCCGGGGCCGTTGCGTGTTCCGCGCCGTGCCGCCTCTCTGCGACGCCTGCTGGTTTCCGGCAGTCAGCATTCCAGTGACCCGATGAACGTGATCGACTGGGTGAATATGTTCGCCCTGGCGGTGAATGAAGAGAATGCGGCCGGTGGCCGGGTGGTGACCGCTCCGACCAACGGGGCGTGCGGGATAATCCCGGCGGTGCTCTCTTACTACCATCAGTTTGTCTCGCCGGTCAGTCAGGAAGTGGCCTTGCGCTATTTTCTTGCCTCCGGGGCTATCGGGATCCTGTATAAAATGAATGCCTCTATTTCCGGCGCCGAAGTCGGTTGCCAGGGCGAAGTTGGTGTGGCTTGCTCGATGGCGGCAGCCGGTCTGGCGGAGTTGTCAGGGGCCAGTCCGGAGCAGGTCTGTATCGCAGCTGAGATAGGTATGGAACATAACCTCGGACTGACCTGTGATCCGGTGGCAGGCCAGGTTCAGGTTCCCTGTATTGAACGTAATGCTATCGCTTCGGTGAAGGCCATCAATGCCGCACGTATGGCACTGCGCCGTACCAGTGCCCCGCGGGTTTCGCTCGATAAGGTGATCGAAACGATGTATGAGACCGGAAAAGATATGAATGCAAAATATCGTGAAACTTCCCGTGGCGGGCTGGCGATAAAGGTGCAGTGTGATTAACGACGCAGCATAAGCCGCAACAGACGATGAAAGGCCCCGGGAGTATACCCGGGGCCTTTTTTCAGGCCGCCACCTCGTCCGGGTCGACCGGACGAGTGCGGGTGACACGAACCAGATCAATCCGGTAGTCCGTGGCTTCTGCGATAGTAAAGCTGAGGTCATCGAGGGTGATCACCTCTCCGACCTGCGGGATCTGCCCCTTCAGGTCGATAAGCCGTCCCGCCAGAGAGGCATGGTCTTCCCCCTGGACCACCAGGCAATGAACATCCAGCAACTGTTCCAGCGAGTGCAGGTCCGTCCCGCCTTTCACCAGCCATCCGTCACCGTCGGGAATAATATCCGGCGTTTCGTCTTCGTCCGGGAACTCACCGGCAATCGCTTCCAGCACATCCAGCGGCGTGATCAGTCCCTGAACCACCCCAAATTCGTTGCTGACAATCACACAGCTTCCGCGGGCTCTGCGCAGCACACCGAGCAGATTTATCGGGTCCAGCGTTTCCGGCACAATGATAGCCGGCGTCGCTGCCGCAAACTGAGCCACATCGACCCCATGATCCAGCGCTACCAGCAGTTCTTTCGCCCAGACCACACCAATAATTTCATCCAGCTCTCCCCGGCCGACCGGGAACAGGCTGTGCGGGGTATCCAGTAGCTGCTGACGAATGTCATCGATCGGACTTTCCGCATTAACCCAGGAGATTTCGCCGCGTGGCGTCATCAGGCTACGGATCGAACGCGAGGCAAGGGTCAGTACGCCGGTGATCATATAGCGTTCTTCATCCTTAAATGCTTCGGTCCCGGCGGGTCTGACTTCCGGACGGGCATCCTCATCTGTCGGGTGCTGGCCCCGGTTCCCCCCCATCAGACGCAGGATCACCTCTGCAGTACGTTCCCGCATCGGTCTGCGCGCCTGATGACGGATAAAATTACGCCGTGATATCTGGTTAAAGAACTCAATGATTATCGAGAAGCCGATGGCCGCGTAGAGGTAGCCTTTCGGAATATGGAAACCAAAACCTTCCGCCACCAGGCTAAGACCAATCATCAGCAGGAAGCTGAGGCACAGTACGACCACCGTCGGATGCGCATTGACGAATCGAGTCAGAGGCCGTGAGGCCAGCAGCATGATGCCCATGGCGATGACCACTGCCGTCATCATTATCCACAGATGACTCACCATCCCCACGGCGGTGATCACCGCATCCAGTGAGAATACCGCATCCAGTACCACTATCTGAATAACGACGACCCAGAAACTGGCATAGCTCTTGTTACCGTCATGGGTTTCCGGCCGGTTCTCCAGCCTTTCATGCAATTCTGTGGTGGCCTTGAACAGCAGGAAGATCCCGCCGGCCAGCATGATTAAATCGCGTCCTGAGAATCCGAAACCGCCCACATGGAATAAGGGCTTTGTCAGCGTGACCAGCCATGACATCAGTGACAGCAAAGCCAGTCGCATCACCAGCGCCAGACTCAGGCCGATGATCCGGGCCTTGTCGCGCTGCTTCGGTGGCAGTTTATCGGCAAGGATCGCGATAAAGACCAGGTTATCGATGCCGAGAACAATCTCCAGCACGATTAAGGTCAGCAGCCCTGCCCAGACAGAAGGATCGAGAAAAATTTCCATTAGTGGCTCCTCAGGGACATTAATGTCCTGACCACAGCAGGTCGCCGGCAAACAACCGGTGTTAGCGGAAACTGAACGGGAATTTGTGAGAAAAGAGAACCGGAGGTGTTGCAGTGCAACCCTGAGATGAACATTGAACGACGTCGGTGACGATCCATAACCCGGGCTAAGCCCATTACTCCTGAATAATAAACAGGGTGTTAATGTATCAGTTACAGCAACGCCGTCAAAAATAATTTTTACATTTACAAATTTACTGACATTTATATACGATTTTCAGCGTTTACGTTGCCATAACCGCAGACGGAAATCCGCCTCGCAGGCAAAGTCTTCAGAGGCAGCCAAAGTTTCACGCACCGTTTCTGTCGCCCGCCAGGCAAAAGGGGTCATTTGTAACAGGTCCAGCGAGGCTTGCGGTTGCAGAGACATCGGATAACTGAGCCGTTGCTCCTGCACACAGTCAAAGGCGTCCAGCGGATGTTCATTTTCCTCATGCAATTTAACGTCCTGATAGATGAGGGCTTTGAGTTGCATCAGATGACGCGATGCCGGAGTCACCGTCAGCAGATAGCCGCCGGGAGTCAGGGTTCTGGCGAGTTCTTCGTCTTTGCAGGGTGCATAAATGCGTAATACCGCGGAAAGACTGTTATCGGCGAAAGGCAGACGATAACTGGAGGCGACACAAAAACGAATCGCTTTATAGCGTTTAGCGGCCGATTTTATGGCAATTTTTGCCACATCCAGGCCATAGATTTCCGCGCCGGGGCGGGATTCGAATGCCGCAGCCATACCAGCGGTATAATAGCCCTCGCCACACCCGATATCGAGGATCCTGACGTCGGGGCCGGGCAAATGTTCTGTCAGCATCGCCGTGACGGCATCACGCAGCGGCTGATAATAGCCGGCATCCAGAAAATTACGCCGCGCCTGCATCATCTCCGGACTGTCACCAGGAATTTTGGAACCTTTATGTTGCACAGGGAGAAGATTCACATACCCTTCCCGGGCCTGGTCAAACTGATGATTACCGGCGCATCGCCATCCACCCTGCTGCTTTTCAAGCAACTGCTGGCACAACGGACATATAAACACTGCTGTTACCCCACTCATAAAATCAGCGGGCAGTGTACCTGTTCATTGCCGGACTCAAAAGAAAAAACCCCGCTCATTGAGCAGGGTTTCGCAATTCATCCTGTCAGGGGTGACCCTGAAAGAGTGTCGCTTATCAGATTGCAGTAACGTTTACTGCAGCAGGACCTTTCTGACCGTCCTGGATTTCGAACTCAACGTTCTGGCCTTCAGCCAGAGTTTTGAAGCCGTTACCCTGGATTGCAGAGAAGTGTACGAACACGTCTTTGCTGCCGTCAGCAGGAGTAATGAAACCAAAACCTTTAGACTCGTTGAACCACTTAACCTGACCTTTAATCTTTGCCATTTTGCAAATTCCTTAAAATGTTTATTTTGCCCGAAGGCGATATTACAGAAAAACGCGGGACTCACTGAATGAGGCACTAATATTAGGTTCGGCAAAGGAAGCAGTTCTAACGATAACGTCTTTACTCATAACTTCTTTACTGATAATGCCATACATATACAGAATCGTACCTCGATTAATCTATCAATTGTTATCACATATCCTTTAATTAATGGCAAGCCATTTTTAATCCTGAGAGGGAACAATGACGATAATTATTGATATGAGGCACAATTTAGTCTTCCGGAGGTTGCCGCGCTCCCCTGTCAACCGGCGACTTAGCGTCATTCTGTCGCCGGAAACCTCAGTGGATAATACCCTGACGATACTATTTCAGTGATTTTAACAGTGTAATATTATAAATATATAACCGCATCGCATAATCGCGGTAAAGTGATAGTAATCACTGACATACATTTTTTCTATTGATCCGCAGATTATTCACTGCAAAAATTAACAAAAATAATACCTCTGCAAAACTGTCAGCACGGTTATATTCTTTTTTTATGAAGTAATCATAAATAAAACTTAGTATCACTGACCTGTGAGCGATATTGATTCATTGCCGGACGCCCTTCCCCGGGGAAGCAAACTGCCTTGCAGTCTGTCATTCATCAGCCGGGGTATATTGGCATTCTGTTCATCTATGCGGCGTTTCGCTGAGCCTTGTTCACGCGCCGGCTGAATAACCGGTCATTCCGGCGGCCCTTAAGACACAATAATCCGCCGTATCGCGTGGAAAAAATGAGCGAAATGGCAGACTCCCGGCGGTCCGTTTCGCGGATATTTGATAATAATCCGTTGCTCGCCACGAATATCGGCTGCTGCTTCCCCTCGTCAGGACAAACCGCCTCCGTCAGCCTGCTGGCTGCCCGTTTCTCCCTATCACTGAAGCCGGTCAGGCCTGGCCCGGACGATAATTCCCTGATGGAGCGAGCCCCCGGGGTATTCATGGCAGGAGTGATAGCTGGCAGACCCCGTGTCGTAGCCAGTGCAGACCCGCCCTGCCGCTTTTCACGGGGAAGTTGATGCCTGCAAAAGCGCGAAAGCTTGTCGGCTGCGTCGCCGGCCCCAACGGCAGAGGAATGTAAATGAATGATAGTCGCTTTACTGCACAACATGTTACAGGTGTACATAGCGAGGGTACGTACGGGCCTGTGATTGCCGGATTAATGAGAACTGAGTGGTGGCAGGTGGGCCCGAACCGTGGAGATGGACAGAGCGACAGGAAATAAAGAGTGAGCCGGACAGAGGGCTCAGGCTCCACAGGCTCCACAGGCTCCACAGGCTCCACAGGCTCCACAGGCTCCACAGGCTATTTTCCGGCAAGGCCTTCGCCGGGCAAAGCGTTTTCAGGCAGAACATCGTACATCCGCAGTCTCTGCCCGCCCCGCTCAGACAAGGGAGCGACAATGACGGCAGGCGACTGACGCAAATCACCGCCGGTAACGTTGATTACCTGCCCGGGGAAAGAGAACGCCAGAAATAACCGGCAATGTCTGTTCCGGTTATCCCCTTCCCGCTTCCGGTGGCCCCTGGTCTGTTGCGATCAAGGGGTCGCCATTGATATTGATTTCGGCTGATTAACGTTCCGGTACAAATTGCAGGTATTCATTGCCTTCCGGCTCAGCCACCACGGGCGGTTCCCCGGCAACATCCGGTACCACAGGCATATGATATTCAACCAGCCGCTTTAACAGCGCATTCTGCTTTTTTTGTTCCCTGAGCAGTGCCTCGAGCAATTGTATCTTGTCATTGGCTCGAACGCTGGCACGGTTAACAAAGAACCAGATAATCAGCGCAAAAATAACCGCTAACGCGATTAATGCCGGCAGAACAAACGGCCCCGGTCCCGACGTAAAATCATTCATACATTTGCCTCAAAACACCCTGTGTTACTTCATGAGAAACTGAGCCGACATTCTACTCTGCAATAAAAAAATGATCATCCGATGTTATGCACAATTGCAGGAGGGTCTGAAACACTTTCAGTGTTCTCTGATCCCTTTCAGGGAGGGCTTCGCCCATGCTAAAGGTGAGTCAGCAAAGAGTGGATACGGTTCAATCTTTCGGGGATGGAAATGAAATGCTCATACGCAGTCTGCTAATTCTGGCCCTTCTGTGGCTGATCATGTTGTTCTCCGGTTACGGGGTGCTGACCGGGAGCCATAAAATTGCTTTCGGGTTAGGTCTCAGCTGTCAGTACCTGACGGCAAAGGGCATGACGGTATCGCGTTATCTGCACTCGGAGGGAGGGTTCACTGGCAAAGCGGAGTGTCCGCTGTTCAGGAAAAATGAGGATGCTCCCCTGTCCGGCGGCGGTTCCCTGAACATCAACTGACCGCCGGCGAACCGGCGGACGAGGGTTACTTCAGATAATCACCACGGCGCAGTGCTTCGATACGCTTGTCCAGTGGCGGGTGAGACATAAATAACTCACTCAGCGACTTCCCTTTCCCGTTAATGCAAAATGCCATCATATTACCAGGCTCCTGTGGCTCATAGCTGGTTTTCAGACGCTGAAGTGCAGCAATCATTTTTTCACGCCCGACCAGTTTTGCAGAGCCGGCATCAGCATGAAACTCACGATACCGCGAGAACCACATGGTGATCAGACTCGCCAGCATACCAAACACGAGTTCCAGGACCGTCGCCACCGCAAAATAGACCAGCGGATTGCCATTACCGTTCTCTTCAGAATCCCGGTCAGAGGACATAAAACCGGAAGCCAGCTGAGCAATGATACGGGAAATAAAGATAACAAAGGTATTCACAATCCCCTGAATCAGCGTCATGGTCACCATATCACCGTTTGCGATATGACTGATTTCATGGGCCAGCACGGCTTCGGCTTCATCGCGGTTCATATTTTGTAAAAGACCGGTCGAGACCGCCACCAGAGAGGCATCCCGGCGTGCACCGGTAGCAAACGCATTAATGTCGGGTGCATGATAAACCGCGACCTGCGGCATGGCGATGCCGGCGGTGCGCGCCTGCTGTGCCACCGTATTCATTAACCAGTTTTCGGTTTCATTGCGCGGTTGTTCAATAACTTCACCGCCGACAGAACGTAATGCCATCCATTTAGACATCAGCAGCGAAATAAACGAACCGCCAAACCCAAACAGGCCCGCCATGATCATTAGCCCCTGTACACTGGCGGAGCGGATGCCCGTCAGGCTCAGTATGAGTCCGAACACCAGCATGACGGCCAGGTTCGTTAGCAAAAATAGCGCGATACGCATCATAAACGTTTATTGTCCTCATTATTTACGCAGGTTATCTGCCCCATATCCTATGTGCATTAGCGGGCATTTCAAGCGGCGATTGAGTGTAGCTCCCTGAAAAGACATAACTTTACATTTTGACAGACATATTACGGCAATACTCCCGTCGTTCCTGACAATACACAGGTGAAGTCGTCGTTATTTTTATCTTTGCCAGACGGTTTACGGGCGTCTTACCTGCCCTTCCGTAAAACGTTATCCGTGATAGCCTGCCACTTCTGAGAGGCTTTACCCTGGGCAGACGTTACTGCCCGAAGCAGCCCTGATTAACCGTCACCCACGGCCACGGGAGCACTTAATATCACGGCAGGTATTTCGTTACCGCACGTGTCACTCCGGAAAAGCGTTACTGACTGCCAGTAGTCCTTCATAACAATCACTGATAACACAGGGAGCCCCTTGTTAAGGTCACCGCAGGATTTTTCGTTGACCGGTAAATCCCCTAACAGGCGTTAATGCCCGGGAACACCCCTTATTAATCGTTACCCACGCCCGGCCACGGGAGCACTTAACATCACGGCAGGTATTTCGTTACCGGACGTTTAATCAGGGCCGGGGACGGCGCTGATTACCTTCCCTGCTCCCCGCTTATCATGTCCCCGGGGCTAAACCGGTCATACTGAGGGCTGTCAGCAGACGAATATTAACTTCCCTGTGGTTTCGTTCCGGAAACTAAAGGCGGCATTAACAGGGTCACAATAGCCGGAGGATGATGGAATACGGGAGCCGGCGTTGGGGAAATCGGGTCAGGCGGGTAGTGATGTTACCGGTACAGCGATAACAGAAATAAGTGAGGCGGATCCGACGATAACAGGACCAGAAATGCAGCCGTCGCTGTGCGACGGCCGATGATGTCACGACTAAAAGCAACGGACCTGTTTCCTGTGACTTAACCGGTATCATCAGCCTGCTGATCCGCCAGTGAGTGCAAAAAACTATCGCCGGACTGTCCCTGGTTCCTGCCCTTTCTTCCCGGAACCGAACGGGCTCTGAGAATATAAAAAAAACACCGGATAACCGGTGTTTTTTCAGGCTGACTGCGCTTACTTGCTCGCTTTGGTCGCAGGTGATGCGTCTTCAAGCTGCGCAAGATCGTTGGCAATATCCACCGTCTCATCCAGGTAAGGATCAGGTTCTTTGTAGTCTTTTGGCAACTGATCAAGACTCGCCAGCGGTTTCTTACCTTCTGCCTGCAGACGGGCATTAATGCGGTCCAGACGCAATGCATCATCTTCTTTGTTTTCTTTATCACGCTCAGCATAATTCAGAGAAACAATATCAATTTTGTCCTTCATACTATCGAACCGCTTAATATCCTGCAGGATATACTGGAATTCGCGATCTTTAGCGATGCGGGCATTATGATCGGCCAGCAGAGCCGGCAGATAAGGCTTCAGGTCACCGTATTTCTGGTATTTAGCCGCCGGGATGCTATCCCATGGCAAGGCATTATCTTCATACTTTTCACCGGTTTTCACCGTTTCAACACCGGTCGGCATCAGCAGATCCGGGGTAACCCCTTTCAGCTGGGTACTGCCACCGTTGATACGGTAGAATTTCTGGATGGTGTACTGGACAGAGCCCAGGGCAGGCCATTCAGGGCGCAGCATCTGGTCATAGATACGGTTCAGTGAACGGTATTGCTGGACGGTCCCTTTACCGAAGGTCGGCTCACCGACAATCAGCGCACGGCCATAATCCTGCATTGCGGCTGCAAAAATTTCAGATGCCGAAGCACTGAAACGGTCGACCAGAACCACCAGCGGGCCTTTATAGTAGACAATGCCATCGGTATCACTGTCCTGACGGATCTTACCGGTATTATCACGCACCTGGACGACAGGTCCTGACGGGATAAATAACCCGGAAAGTGACACCGCTTCTGTCAGTGCCCCGCCACCATTGGTGCGCAGGTCGATAACAATGCTGTCAACATGCTGTTTTTCCAGTTTCTGCAACTGGACCTTCACATCATCGGTCAGGCCGACATAGAATCCGGGAATATCCAGCACACCGACTTTATGCGTGCCCACGTTGTGCACAGACATCTGCACGGCACGATCTTCCAGACGGATCTTTTCGCGCGTCAGGGTGATGATGCGGGTTTTAGTCCCCTTACCGGCCGGTAGAATCTCCAGGCGAACGCGGCTGCCTTTAGGTCCCTTGATTTTCTCAACCACATCATCAAGGCGCCAACCGATAATATCCTCCATCGGTTTACCTGGCTCACCGACAGCAACAATACGGTCACCGACCGACAGCAGTTTACTCCGTGCCGCAGGACCGCCGGCAACCATCGAGTTGATCATGACGGAATCATCATCGTCAGACTGCAGAACCGCACCGATACCTTCCAGAGAAAGGCTCATTTCGGTGTTAAATTGTTCGGTGTTGCGTGGCGACAGATAGTTAGTATGTGGATCTATCTGATGCGCGAAAGCATTCATCGCCATCTGGAACACATCTTCACTGTTGGTTTGTGTCAGACGACGAATGGCAAATGTATAACGCCGGGTCAGCGTTTCCCGGATTTCCGCCTCGGTCTTACCGGCCAGCTTAAGATTCAGCTCGTCAAATTTGACGCGGGCATCCCACAGACTGTTCAGTTCAGCCTCTGAGACCGGCCACGGTGCCTTGCTGCGGTCCAGGTTGATGCTGTCATGCCCGGTAAAGTCCATCGGGCGCTTCAGGACTTCCAGTGCATACTCATAACGTTCAAAGCGACGTTTCTGCGAAAGATTGAACAGATCGTAGAAAATATCCAGTTTACCGGTTTTAAGCTCATCCCCGACCGTTCCTGCTTTGTCAGAAAATTTAGCAATATCGGACGCCAGTAGCACGTTATGGTTGTAGTCCAGCATGTTCAGATAGCGATCAAAGATTTTTTCTGAAAAAGCACTGTTCAGGTCGATCTGCCGGTAGTGGGATTGCGTGAAACGCGTAGTCACACGTTCACTGACCGTCACATGCTGAGGTTCCTCATGCAATACCGGGATCTGATCTTCGCGGGTAATGGTATCTGACGCGAAGGTCTGGCCTGCAAAAAGCAGGCCAGCAATCATACTTAACTTAAAGGTGTTCATGCCCTGGTCATTCTCCGTTTCAGAACTGCAAGTGTTCTGCGCGTACTATCATTGCCATGCCGGATGCAAGCTGAACCCGAACACCCTCTTTTGATACTTCAAGGACAGTGGCATCCATTGCGTTTTGCCCGGCCTTGACTTTAATAGGCTGGCCTGCGTGCAGTGCAGAAGTATCTGTTACCGGTTTCAGCGGTGCTGCAGCCGGTTTGGCTGAACGAGGGGTAGCAGATTTCTTAGCATTATCGCGAGGTTTGCGTGGCGCATCTGCCGATGGGGTCGCACGGGATGCTGCTTTACGTGGCTTACGGGGTTCGCTGTCGGTTTCACCATTTTCCGTTTTACGGGCACGCTGCTGTGCGCGGTGGGCCTGTACACGGGCTTTGGCTTCTTCCAGCTGTTTACGTGCGTGCTCGACATGTTGCTCATCAAGCTCACCGCAGGCGTTGCCATCCAGGTCAACGCGTTTCGCACCGGCTTTGATACCGTGCAGGTAACGCCAGCTGGAGGTATATAAGCGCAGTGCTGAACGCAGCCGGGTTTTACTGATCTGCGATTCTGCCGGTACACGTTCAACAATATCCTGAAAAATACCGATTTTCAGGGGCTTCGCTTCACCTTCAATGCAGAAACATTGCGGGAAACTCTCGGCCAGGAAGGCGATGACTTCTTTACTGCTATTCAACTTAGGTTGATTTTCCATGAAATTTCCTGATTACAACGGTTTTGCCGACCAACGCGGACATGAACAGGCGTCATTATAATGACAACGTTGCTAAATGCTATGCATCCTGTCAATTAGCTGCCGTTCTGTTGCAAAAATCTTTCGATTTCTGTCCCGGGCAGTGCCGCTGACAGGCTTTCGGCCAGCTGACACAGCCCTTTTTCGTCTTCCGCATCGAAGCGGTCATATTCCGTACTATCGATATCCAGTACCCCAATCACCCGGCCATTCACGGTGACCGGCAAGACGATTTCAGAATTACTGGCTGCATCGCAGGCAATATGACCGGCAAATGCATGGACATCTGCCACCCGTTGAACCGCATTTTCGGCCACAGCCGTGCCGCAGACCCCCCGGCCGACAGGAATACGCACGCAGGCAATTTTCCCCTGGAACGGTCCGAGTACCAGTGTGTCAGGTTCACTCAGCAAATAAAATCCGGCCCAGTTAACCCCTGACAACCGCTCAAACAGTAAGGCACTGCAGTTTCCCAGCAGGGCCAGGAATGATGTTTCACCGGAGGTCAACGCGTTGAAATCCCGGTTAAGCTCATCATAAAATGCTTGTTTGCTCATAGACCAACCATATACATTAACAAAGTATTACTTTCTTCCGTATGTTTCTGAATAGCACAAAAACATACACAGGCATAATGAATCAATAGCAGAGTTACTATACTCTTAGCAATCCGTTGTCCGGGAAATCTCTTCACTATCGTCCGCAGTAATATAGCAGACTACCCCTGGGATAATTCAGGATTTTTAACAACTCCACCGGATAACCATAAATTTCGTTTATGAAAATTAACACAATCAGGCCGGCATTATCCCCTGTCGCCGCCCACCGGTGCCCTCAATGTGATCTGGTTTTCAACCTGTCACCGTTAAATGCGCACGAAAGTGCTTACTGCCCCCGGTGTCTGGCTAAAATTGTCAGCGGCAATGCCTGGCCCCTCTCCCGTCTGGTGATCCTGGCCATTGCGATGATGATCCTGATGCCATGTGCTTTCAGCTGGCCATTGATCAGTATCCGTTTGCTGGGCATGAATATCAATGCCAGTGTGCTCGGGGGCATTTATCAGATGGTCTCTGCCGGCAATGTCCTCACCGCGGCAATGGTCACTTTCGGTGCGATTGGCGCCCCCGTCACCCTGGTGCTGGCCATTCTCTATCTGCGTATCGGTCACTGGCTTGGCATGAATCTGCGGCCGGTCTTACTGATGCTGGAAAAACTGAAAGAATGGGTGATGCTGGATATTTATCTGGTCGGGATCGCCGTTGCCGCCATCAAGGTGCAGGATTACGCCGCCCTGAATGCCGGCTACGGGTTGGCTGCTTTTATTACACTGACCGTACTGAGCCTGCTGACCCTGATCAATCTGAACCCTCAGTCGCTGTGGCAAACGTTTTACCCGCAAACGCCCGTCACTGCCGCCCCGGATAAGATAAGCGTCTGTCTGCATTGCCATTTCAGCGGGTTACCCGATCACCGTGGCCGTTGCCCGCGCTGCCATACGCCGCTGGATAAACGTCGCCCCTACAGCTTACAGAAGACCTGGGCGGCACTGATTGCCTCGATTGTGCTGCTTTTCCCGGCCAACCTGTTACCGATTTCGGTGATCTACCTCAACGGCTCTCAGCAGGCCGATACGATCTTTTCCGGTATTTTATCCCTCGGCGCCGGGAACCTCCCGGTGGCGATGGTGGTATTTATCGCCAGTATCCTGGTGCCGTTCAGTAAAGTTTTAATTATGATTTCTCTGCTACTCAGTATTCATTTTCGCTGTGTTCAGGGGCTGAAAACGCGGATCCGCCTGCTCAGAGCCATCAAATGGATTGGCCGCTGGTCAATGCTCGATCTGTTTGTCATTTCGCTGACGATGTCACTGGTCAATCGTGACCAGTTGTTAGCTTTTACTATGGGGCCGGCCGCTTTCTATTTTGGCTCCGCCGTTATACTTACCATACTGGCCGCCGAATGGCTTGACAGTCGATTACTCTGGGATGCCCATGCAACAGGAAACGCCGAATATGCCGATTAATTCAGCGGTGACAAAGAAACGCAAGATCTCCCCCTTCTGGTTACTGCCGCTGATTGCCCTGCTGATCACTGGCTGGCTGCTGTGGCAAAACTATCAGGACCGGGGAACGACCATTACCATTAATTTCCAGTCTGCGGACGGTATTGTCCCAGGGCGCACGCCAATCCGCTATCAGGGAGTGCAGATTGGTACGGTCGAAGGGATTATCCTGAGCGATGATTATCGCACCATCCGCATTCGGGCCAGCATCAAGAACGATATGAAAGATGCGCTGCGCCAGAACACCAAATTCTGGCTGGTCACACCGCAGGCTTCACTCGCCGGGGTTTCCGGACTGGATGCCCTGGTCGGCGGAAACTATATCTCGATGATGCCGGGCGACGGTAACCGTCAGGAAAACTTTACCGCGCTCGACTCTCAGCCCCGCTTCAGTACCAACACCACCGGTTTGTTACTGCATCTGAATGCACCGGATCTTGGCTCACTCTCCACCGGCTCTGTGGTCTATTACCGCAAAATCCCGGTCGGTAAGGTGTATAACTACAGCATCAATAACGATAATCACGGTGTCGTCATCGACCTGCTGATTGAACGCCGCTACAGCTCGCTGGTGAAAAAAGATAGCCGGTTCTGGAATGTGTCAGGCGTGGACGCAAGCTTCAGCCTCAGTGGCGTAAACGTAAAAATGGACAGCCTGCCGGCCCTGATCAATGGCGCTATTGCCTTTGATTCACCGTCGGACAGCCAGCCTGCCCGTGCCGATGACCGTTATCCGCTTTATCCGAATCTGGCAGAGAGCCACAGAGGGGTAAAAATTCAGCTGGATCTGCCGGATGGCAACAATCTGACGGCCGGATCTACCCCGCTGATTTATCAGGGCTTACAGGTAGGTACCCTGACCCGTCTGAACCTGGCTGATCCGCAACATGTCAGCGGCGAACTGATTATCGACCCTTCAGTGGCCGGACTGATGCGCAGTGAAACACGTATCGAACTGCATAGCCCGAAACTCGGCCTGACGGATACCTCACTCAGCAGTCTGCTGACCGGAGATACCCTCGAACTGGTGCCTGGAGGGGGACAGCCGCAAACGCGTTTCAGTGTCTATCCCGCCACCCAGACTCTGATGCATACCCCGGGCAGCCTGAACATCCGACTGAAGGCCTCCGACAGCTATGGCATTGCTCCGGGTCAGCCCGTGGTGCTGAATGGTGTCACTATCGGGACGGTCTCCGAACGGCAACTGACCAATGACGGGGTCAGTTTTATCGTCTCCATCGCGCCGGATTATCGCCGCTTTGTCCATGGCAACAGTAAATTTGTTGCCGACAGTCAGATCCGCGTGAATGTCAGTCCGGACGGTATCCAGATGGTCGGTGCTACCCCAGGCCAGTGGCTGCAGGGAGGCATCCGGCTGGAAGCGGGTAACCGTGGGGCTCCGGCGGCCAGCTATCCGTTGTATGCCGATGCCGGTAAAGCCGCCGAAGGTGTGACCGGTGATAACCCTTCCACCACTCTTACACTGACGGCCAGCAGCCTGCCGGATATCCAGGCCGGGTCGGTTGTGCTTTATCGTCGCTATCAGGTCGGCGAAATTGTGGCCGTGACCCCGCATGCCGATAACTTTGAGGTGGCGGTACATATTTCCCCGGCATACCGTAACCTGATCACCCGCGATACCGTGTTCTGGGCTGAGGGCGGAGCCCGCGTGCAGATCAATACCAGCGGTATCACCGTGCAGGCGACCCCGCTTAACCGGGCCCTGAAAGGGGCGATCAGCTTCGATAACGTGCCGGGCGTCGTACATCAGCAGGGGCAGACACGTACCCTGTTCCCTTCAGAGACAGCCGCCCGCGCCATCGGCAGTCAGATCACCCTGAAGACCTATGACGCCAGCAAGCTCTCCAACGGAATGCCCATCCGGTATCTGGGCATTACTATCGGTCAGATAGAATCCCTGTCTCTGAGTGCCGATAATAACCAGGTGCTGGCAAAAGCCGTGTTGTACCCGGAATATGTGAACGATTTTGCCCGGACCGGCAGCCGGTTCTCGGTGATCAGTCCCGAGATCTCATCCACGGGTGTCAGTCATCTGGATTCCCTGTTACAACCTTACGTTAACGTGGATCCGGGTAAAGGCGCATCAATGCGTACCTTCGAACTGCAGCAATCAACGATCACCGATTCACGGTATCTGAACGGGAAAACTTTCTTCGTCGATGCGCCGGAAGCCGGTTCGCTGACCATCGGTACGCCGGTTCTGTTCCGTGGTGTGGAAGTCGGGACGGTCACCGGTACCTCACTGGGAGCCATGGCAGACCGGGTACAGATTGCGATGCGTATCAGCCAGCACTATCAGTATCTTGTACGCAATAACTCTGTGTTCTGGCTGGCATCCGGCTACTCGCTGAACTTCGGTTTAACCGGCGGTGTGGTAAAAACCGGGACCTTCCAGCAATTTATCCGCGGCGGCATTCAGTTTGCTACCCCGCCAACGGTACCGCTGGCACCGGAAGCCACAGCCAGCAAGCATTTCCTGCTGCTGAGTGAGGCACCGAAAAACTGGCAGCAATGGGGGACTGCGATCCCCCGCTAAGCCGGTGTGATGATAACGGGAAGCAGCGCTTCCCGTTATCATGTTACACTGCGGCATTATTTTCTGACGGAACTCCGCTGTGTCCGATTCATCCCTTTTTTTACCTGACGATTTCCTGGCGCAGATGCAACAACTGCTCGGTGACGGGGTATCTTTTGAAGATTTCAAAACTTATTGCCGGTTACCGCTGCGCCGCAGCATTCGCGTTAATACCCTGAAAATCTCTGTCGCTGCATTTCTGGATAAGATCGCCGGTTATGGCTGGCAACTGACGCCGGTTCCCTGGTGTGAAGAGGGATTCTGGATCACCCGTGAAGATGAATCCCTGCCACTGGGCAGTGTGGCTGAGCATCTGAGCGGACTGTTTTATATTCAGGAAGCCAGCTCAATGCTGCCGGTTTCCGCCCTGTTTGCCCATTGTGAACGCCCTCAGTCGGTTATGGATATGGCGGCCGCTCCCGGTTCCAAGACCACCCAGATCGCTGCACGAATGGGCGACGATGGTATGATCCTGGCGAATGAGTATTCGGCCAGTCGGGTCAAAGTACTGCACGCAAATATCAGTCGCTGCGGTGTCACCCGTGCGGCTATCACACATTTTGATGCCGCCGTCTTCGGGCCGGCCTTACCGGAGTATTTTGATGCTGTACTGCTGGATGCCCCGTGTTCAGGCGAAGGGGTTATCCGTAAAGATCCGAAGGCCCTGAAAAACTGGAGCCCGCAGAGCTGTGAGCAGATAGCCGGCACTCAGCAGGGACTCCTGGAAAGTGCTTTTCAGGCCCTGAAACCGGGGGGAACACTGGTCTATTCGACCTGCACCCTGAACCGGCTGGAAAACCAGCAGGTGATCGACTCACTGCTCGCCCGTTATCCGGATGCGGCAGAAGTTATCCGGCTTGATACCCTTTTCCCGGGCGCAGAACAGGTCGCCACCCCGGAGGGTTATCTGCATGTCTTTCCGCAGATATTTGACAGTGAAGGTTTCTTTGTTGCCTGCCTGCGCAAAACCGGCAGTGTTCCTCCGCTGCCGGCACCGACCTATAAAGTCGGCAAATTCCCGTTTTCCCCGTTATCCCGTAAACAGGCAGAAGAAGTACGTCAGCTGGCGGCCGCTTCCGGGCTTATCTGGCCGGCAGACCTGGAACTCTGGCAACGGGATAAAGAAATCTGGCTTTTTCCTCAAGCGACCGTCCCTTTGTTTGGCCGGATCCGCTTTTCGCGTATCGGAGTGCGGCTGGCAGAAACGTTTGCCAAAGGTTACCGCTGGCAGCATGAGGCGGTGATCGCGCTGGGAAACCCTGACCATTCACTGATCTACACCTTCTCTGATGAAGAAGCAGAAGAGTGGTATCGGGGACGGGATATTCATCCTGACGGTCCGTTACCGGGTAATGAAATGCTGGTGATGCATCACGGACAGCCACTGGGCCTGGCTAAAAAGGTCGGCAACCGGATTAAAAACAGCTATCCGCGGGATTTAGTCAGGGACGGACGTCTGTTCCGCTGACAGTGCCGAAAAAAAGACCGGACACAACTCCAGTGACCGGTCCAGGGAAATGGCTCAGAGAGCCGTGCGCTAAAAAATGATGAGCGGTAACCTATGGCAGTTGCATGGGTTAGTATCAGTAATCATAGTTCAGATCCTGATAATTTCCAGCGCCCCCCTTTTTCAGGCCATCCGGGCCGTCAGTTAATGACCGCACAGCCCGCCGGCTTTTTCAATCAGCGGCTGCAGGCTCATCTTTTGCCCGCTGTGTGCTTTATCGTCCAGCACCAGCGGCGTAATAGACTCCCCGCTCGCCAGTCCCTGACTGACTTTCTGTTCCGCCTTTGCATTCAGCGGATAGTTCATCAGAGTGGATGGATTGATCGCAAATAACGACCCGTCTTTTTCACAGGTCAGCATGATTTCTTCGCGGTTAAGCGGCCAGGTGGCCTTTCCGGTTTCAAAACGACTCACGGTGATGACCTGGGTCGCCAGCACAGGCGTGCTCAGTGCCAGCAGCAGCCAGGGTAATTGTTTCTTCATTTCAGTCTCAGCCTTTAATATCACGTAATAAAACAGAATCAGCCCGGTGACAGTGTAGCAAACAGGCTGACGACCGCGATGGCGCCCAGCGCCAGTCCCATTTCGGCCTGTGTCAGACGAATAAACCGGCGCCGACTCTCTGCCGGGGATTGCCTGAACCGGGGAACCAGCCAGTAGCGATTCAGTAATGCCAGCATCACCATAGCCGCCACCAGCACACTCTTAACCAGCACCCCCGTTAGCCAGAACGAAAAATGTCGGGGGATCCCGGAGATTAGCAGGGTATTACTTACGCCACTGAGAATAACCAGCGCGACCGCCCAGTGACCATAGCGGGAGAATTTCATCATGGTTAAAGCGGCCGTGTTATCTTGCGGGTCCCGCTGTCCTTGCTGCATCAGCAATAAGAGCGGATACAGGCCGCCACACCAGAAAGCGGCGGCGAGCACATGCAGGCTCTGGCTTACCTCTCCTGCCACACCACGCCAGCCATCATGCATCGCGGCATGGCCTGTCATTGCCGTCAGGATCAGTTGCAGTATCAGGGTGACCAGCAGCAGATAACGGGCGGCCTCCCCGCCGGCCCGCAACAGCATGACCGACACGGCGGCAAGGATCATCTCCGGCAGCCAGGCATGGCCGAAACGCGTACCCGCCACCGCTGACCAGATATCAGGCTGACTAAGGGCGGTAATTTCACCGCTCATCATGACCGTCTGCAGTGCAAACAGGGCGATGGCAGAGAACAGTGCCACCCCTGCACTGCTCCGCAGGGCTGGCGATAAGCGTATTTCCAGGCGGTTTCTGTAACCGGCCGGCGTCAGCAGCATCAGATATGTCAGACATCCGGTCAGCAGCAACAGACTACTGAAATGAAAAAATCGCAGCAAAATGTTTAAAAAATCAGTCACCGTCACTCCGGCTACGGGGTGTAATGAAGCTATAATAACCTGTCTGTATCCACGGATAAAATTCGTTTTTACTGCCTGAGACACCGGATCCCACAGGTAATTTGCCGCCGGTGCGCCGGTTTTCGTCAGGAACACGCTGCTGCCCTGTGCGTATCGGCTTTGCGGAGGCAGGAAAGGGTTGATCGCCCCGACAGAAAACATTATTTTTGCGGCTGATAACATGGAGTCTACGATGAGCTTTAATTTAGCCCTGCTCAGTGCAGAAGAAAAAGATCGCATTAATACTGACTTAGCCGCCTCCGGCGTGGCGTTCAAAGAGCGCTACAATATGCCGGTCGTCGCAGAGATTGTTGAGCGGGAACAGCCGGAAGCCCTGCGTGAATATTTCCGGCAGCGGCTGGGCGTTTATCGTCAGACGGCGCTGACCCTTTCCCGCCTGCCTTACGAACCTAAACAGAGAAGCTGATGTTCAGGGTCATTGATACGGAAACCTGTGGGTTAGAGGGCGGCATTGTTGAAATTGCGTCGATAGACGTCATCGACGGTAAGATGATGAACCCGATGAGCGATCTGGTCTGTCCTGACCGGCCCATCAGCTCCCGGGCGATGGCTATCCATCGGATAACCCCGGCAATGGTTGCCGGAAAACCCTATATTGAGGATGTCATCGGTCGTTATCAGGGAAGCCCCTGCTACGTGGCACATAATGCCAGCTTTGACCGCCGGGTGCTGCCTGAAATGGGCGGCGAATGGCTGTGCACGATGAAAATGGCACGGCAACTCTGGCCGGGCCGGAAATACGGTAATCAGGCACTGCGCCACAGTCTGCAACTTGATGTGACGCCACCTGCCGGACTGCATGCCCACAGAGCCCTGTATGACTGTTATGTCACCGCGGCACTGCTACTGCGCATTATAGAAGAGTCAGGCCAGCAGTTAACTGGCCTGCGTACGCTGGCTCAGCCCGCCTCCCGGGACGTGGCCGCCGATATTTTCCCGTTCGGGAAGTACCGGGGTCAGCCGGTCGCCCTCATTGCACGCAAAGATCCCGGCTATTTACGCTGGATGCTGGATAACCTGACAGATCTGCGTCCGGCGTTTCGCCAGACGCTGCAACGCTATCTGAAAGGACAACCCTGAGCCCTCAGTGGCCCAGGGTGCCCTCCGCCAGCCCCAGCAGGAATGCCATTTCCAGCGCAATATCTTCATAGGCTTTAAAACGGCCTGACTTCCCGCCGTGACCTGCCTCCATATCGGTCAGCAGCAATAACAGCCGATCATCCTGTTTAATCTCACGGAGTTTTGCTACCCATTTGGCGGGTTCCCAGTATTGCACCTGTGAATCATGCAAACCGGTGGTCACCAGTAAATGCGGATAACTGACCGGGGCAATATTATCGTACGGGCTGTAGGCGCGGATGGTCGCATAATCTTCCGCCCTGTTCGGGTTACCCCATTCATCATATTCACCGGTGGTCAGCGGAATACTCTCGTCCAGCATGGTGGTCAGCACATCCACAAACGGCACCTGTGCAACAACGCCATGATAGAGCGACGGTGCCTGATTGATCACCGCGCCCATCAGTAACCCGCCTGCACTGCCGCCCATAGCGTAGCAGCGGGTAGCCTCCCCGTACCCCTGCGCCAGCAACTGCCGGGTGGCATCGGTAAAATCGCTGAAGCTGTTCTGTTTATTGGCCAGACGTCCGGCGTCATACCAGGCCTGTCCCAGCTCCCCGCCGCCACGGATATGTACCAGCGCATAAACGAAACCACGGTCCAGCAGGCTCAGACGACTGCTACTGAAATCTGCCTCCATACTGCTGCCATAGGCCCCGTAACCGTATACCAGTAACGGATTTTTACCTGGTGAGAACAGGGATTTCCGATAAACCAGGGAAACCGGAATACGACAGCCATCTTCCATGGTCAGCCACAGATATTCACTTTGATAGTGTTCACTGCTGAAGCCTTTGACCGCCGATTGTTTCAGGATCTGGCGTTCACCGCTGTCCAGATCCAGCTGATAAGTGGTGACCGGGGTGGTCATCGACGAGTAACCGTAACGTAATTGTGAGGTTTCCGGTGACGGGTTATACCCAAGCCAGGCTACCCGCGTCGGGTCATCGAAGGTAATCTCCCGTGTTTCATCCCGAAAGCGGTGATACTGTGTCAGGCAACTCAGTCCATTTTCACGTTCCCCGGTGACCAGCCAGTCACGGAAGATCTGAAAATCTTCCAGCACCCGATGTTCACGGGCAGGCAGCAAGGTTTGCCAGTGTGATTCCTGAGGTGTCGCCTCTTCTGCCATAAACAGCGCAAAGTTGATCCCTGCCGAATTTGAACGGATATAAAAATGGTTCTGATAGTGGTCAAGGTCATACTCATGGTCTTCCCGGCGCGGCAGGAAGCAACGGGCGGGTGCGGACGGCTGTCCTGCATCCACCAGCCAGATCTCGCTGGTCGTCGTGCTATCGATAATGATTTCAATAAACGCTTCGGACGTGGTTTTCCCAAGGCTGACATAAAAACTATCATCCGATTCCTCATACACCAGCTGGTCATCGGTGACCGGGGTACCGGTCTCGTGACGCCACACCTGCCACGGCAAAAGTGTGTCGGGATCCTGCCGGACATAGAATAAGGTTTTGCCGTCATTGGCCCATATCAGCGAAGGCGACACCCCGGTCAGTACCTCCGGCAGCCAGCAGTTTTGCTGTAAATCATACAGGCGGATCTCATACTGACGTCGGGACAGAAAATCTTCAGCCACCGCCATCAGCCGGTTATCAGAGGTAATATCCAGCGCCCCGAGATTATAAAACGGATGATTTTTCGCCCGCTGATTACAGTCAATCAGACATTGCCAGTCCGGCTGTAATCCCTCTTCATCGGCCGCACGGAACCAGAGTGGATATTCCCCCCCTTTTTCGTAGCGCTGCTGATAAAGATAACCATTCTTGCAATAAGGCACCGAGTGATCCTTTGGCGGGATCCTGGACACCATTTCTTCATAAAGTTTCCGCACCAGCGGCGCCACGTCGGATAGCTGTTGCCGGCAGTAGCTGTTCTCAGCCTGCAGATAAGCCAAAACGTCAGGATCCGAGCGCTCGTCATCCCTGAGCCAGTAATAATCATCGACACGGGTTTCGCCATGAAGGGTCATGGTATGGGGGTGTTTCGCTGCTTTAGGTATTGTCATTCTCTTTTCCTGGTCATCGTATGGCCTGTCCACCGGGGCCAGCCATTCAGGGAGGGTCCCGGGCTGCGCGTGACTGGCTATGACGGTATCATTCTGGCGATTTCTGCGCGCCGCCGGGTGCCTGTCTGCCCGCTTATGTGACAACGTCACCTGGATACGCACGGCCCTCTGCTGCTGAATGTAGCATTATAAAAAAGAAATCGCCCGTTAATGCCTGCGCAATCGTTTTCGTTTATACTGCCCGCCGTGTTTATGATCAGATTTAATGGGTGGAACAATGGTAACTCTTGGCACGGCACTGCGTCCTTCAGCTACGCGCGTAATGTTATTAGGCTCAGGTGAACTGGGAAAAGAAGTGGCGCTGGAATGCCAGCGACTGGGAGTGGAAGTGATTGCCGTCGATCGCTATGCGGATGCCCCGGCAATGCATGTGGCGCACCGTAGCTATGTCATCAATATGCTTGATGGTGCAGCACTGGCGGAGATCATCGCTAAAGAGAAGCCGGATTATGTAGTACCGGAAATTGAGGCAATTGCCACCGATACTCTGCTGGAACTGGAACAGCAGGGACAGCGCGTGGTGCCGTCGGCACGGGCGGCAAAACTGACCATGAACCGTGAAGGGATCCGTCGTCTGGCAGCCGAAGAGCTGCAACTGCCAACCTCCGGTTACCGCTTTGCCGACAGTAAAGAGGCCTTTTTTGCCGCCGCACAGGACATCGGTTTTCCCTGTATTGTCAAACCGGTAATGAGCTCCTCCGGTAAAGGTCAGAGCTTTATTCGTGATGCTGCCGGACTAGAAAAGGCCTGGGATTATGCACAGGAAGGCGGCCGCGCCGGGGCCGGACGGGTGATTGTGGAGGCGGTTGTCGCTTTCGATTTTGAAATTACGTTACTCACCGTGCAGGCGTCAGACGGGATCCATTTTTGTGACCCCATCGGACATCGTCAGGAAGACGGCGATTACCGGGAATCCTGGCAGCCTCAGGCGATGAGCCCGGCAGCCCTGCAACGTGCTCAGACAATCGCCGCTTCTGTGGTCGGCGCACTGGGAGGTTATGGACTGTTTGGCGTGGAACTGTTTGTCTGCGGTGATGAGGTTATCTTCAGCGAAGTCTCTCCGCGGCCACATGATACCGGTATGGTAACGCTGATTTCCCAGGATTTATCAGAGTTTGCCCTGCATGTCCGTGCTTTCCTTGGCCTTCCGGTCGGCGCCATCCGTCAGTATGGTCCGGCGGCTTCCGCCGTGATCCTGCCGGAACTGAACAGTAGTGACGTCCGCTTTGTCGGGGTAGATCAGGCCCTGTCTGCCGGGGGGCAACTCCGTTTATTCGGAAAACCGGAAGTGGCCGGCCGACGTCGTATGGGTGTGGCACTGGCCTGTGCCACCACGACCGACGAAGCTGTCAGCAAAGCCATTGCCGCCGCCCGGGCGGTAACCGTCAACGGCTGATCCGCTCCCGGGGCCCGGGAGTCGCCGGCCGGAAATTTCCGGCCGGCACCTCACCCTTTCCTGCCTGCCAGTAATGGCTTGTTAAACCGTATCAGACAAATTTCTGTGTCCGCAGGGCCGCGCCGGTCAGAATGCCACCCCGGCTCCGAGATTAAAGCTACTGAAGGTCTTCGTCTCTCCCGATACCTTCGGCCGGGCAATGTCATAGGACAGGTCGAGGACGATACGGTTAAGCGGGTTAATCTGCGTCCCCAGGCTTACCATCGGCACCGTAGAGCGACTTTGTTTGTGGAACATATAGGCCAGCCCTCTGTTTAACGGAGGAGTAAACACATTCAGCCAGTTAACTTCCGTTTTATTGACGGTGATCCCTGCCTGACCATAGACACTGAAGAATTCATTAAACCGCCAGGCGGGACCTGCCAGGAATGAATATTCCCGGATGCGGGTTTTGCTCTCATAGGACTGGTACAGGCGATGATGTTCATAATAGGTCGTGGATTTCAGGTAACTGGCTGAAACAATGAGGCTGAGCGGGGTATTCCATTCATAACGGTATTTCAGGTTAAGACCGCGCAGATTATTCACATCTGCAACCTTCGCACCGGTATAACCCAGAGAAACGCTATGCCGGGCCGCATTTACCGGCATCGTCACCAGTACGCCGGCTACCAGCGTCAACAAGACAGAGTATTTTTTCATTCGTTATCATCCATAATCCTGAATACATCAGGCCCGGCGTCGGGCTTCCTTTAACGCAGGCAATTGCTCTGGCTCTGACCGTGGTCAGGCCGGGCGGGCTGGCATACTGTCACTCCCCTTACCCCGTCCGGGGATAACGCGCAATCGCTGCATTGCGCTCATTATATAAAGCTGACTCCGGGAGTCATTAGCTAACCTGCTAATAACAATGAAAATAATTTTATCGTTACCGGAGTTTCTCCGTTTAACCGGTTAACGGTGGCCCGCAGAACCGCGATCCGTATGGCGGAGGTTCCCACAGGGGCCGGTACGGTAAAGGCGAATGACGATACCCCCAGGTCGTGGAGAACAGAACATCGTCTTCTGACTCCAGAGAAACCGAAGAGGCCGGGTCTGGCAGTCAACCCTTCGGGAGAGTCTTCATAGGCTTAAATAAAAAACGGCCTGCTTAGCAGGCCGTCAGTGAAATCATACGCAGAGGCAGATGTTATTCAAATTCGTTCCAGGAACGTCCGTCACGGGTGATCATCGCGACTGAGGCTACCGGCCCCCAGGTGCCAGCCTGGTAAGGCTTCGCACTGTCGCCATCGGTTGTCCAGGCATTGATGATGGAGTCAACCCAGGTCCATGCGGCTTCCACTTCATCACGGCGGACAAACAGCGCCTGAATGCCACGCATGCTCTCCAGCAACAAACGCTCATAAGCATCCGCCAGGTGAGATTCGTTGAAGGTTTCTGAGAAGCTGAGATCCAGTTTGGTGGTCTGCAGTTTATGTTTATGATCCAGACCCGGGACTTTGTTCAGGATCTCGATATCCACCCCCTCGTCCGGCTGCAGGCGAATGGTCAGTTTGTTCTGCGGCAGCTCTGAATAGGAATCTTTAAACAGATTCATTTCCGGATTTTTAAAATACACCACCACTTCCGAACACTTAGCTGGCAGACGTTTCCCTGTTCTCAGGTAGAAAGGGACCCCGGCCCAGCGCCAGTTATCGATATCCACACGGATAGCGGCAAAAGTCTCTGTGCTGCTGGTTTTATTCGCGCCCTCTTCTTCCAGATAGCCCGGTACTTTCTTGCCCTGTACAAAGCCTGCAGTGTACTGACCACGTACCGTTTTCTCACGGACGTTGGTTTGATCAATCGGACGTAACGAACGCAGGACTTTCACTTTTTCATCACGAATGCTGTCCGCACTGAGATCAGAAGGCGGAGACATCGCAATCATGGTCAGGATCTGCAGCAGATGGTTCTGGATCATATCGCGCATCTGACCGGCTTTATCAAAATAGCCCCAGCGCCCTTCAATGCCTACCTCTTCAGCGACCGTGATCTGTACATGATCGATCGTCCGGTTATCCCAGTTATTCACGAAGATGGAGTTTGCAAAGCGCAGCGCCAGCAGGTTCAGCACCGTTTCTTTACCCAGGTAATGGTCGATACGGAACACCTGACTCTCATCGAAATACTCGCCCACGCTGTCATTGATTTCACGCGAGGTTTCCAGTGAGGTCCCCAGCGGTTTCTCCATAACAACACGAGCCGGTTTTGCATTCAGTTTTGCCTGGCCCAGGCCCTGACAGATGGCGCCGAAGGTCCCCGGCGGCATCGCGAAATAGTTGATGGTGACACGTTTTTTCTGGTCCAGCATTTTACCCAGACGGGAAAAGTGTGCGGCATCGTTCACATCCAGATTACAAAAATCGAGACGACTGCTGAGTTTATCCCACAGCGCTTCATCGATTTTTTCTTTCATGAAGGTTTCCAGTGCTTCACGCACTACTGCGACATACGCTGCTTTATCCCAGTCTGCACGGCCTACGCCGATAATGCGGGAATCGTCATGGATCTGACCGGCTTTTTCCAGCTGATACAGGGAAGGCAACAGTTTGCGGCGTGCGAGATCGCCTTTGGCACCGAAGATGACCAGATCACATGCCTGGGCCTGATGGGTTACCGCCATTCTACTCTCCTCATTGCAGAGTTACCGTCACGGTCTGCTGATAGTGCCGGTCTCTTTTCACTTTTAATTTATTTGCGTGACACTGTACTTCTTTTTAGGCCATCAGGTAAATACACAGATAGTTACCTGGTGTGTGAGTCTGTTCAGCCCGTCAGATAATCTTAACACACTGACTGCACTGAAAATTAACTAACGTACACCGCCACCTGTTGAGCGCGTCCTGTACCGGAGTTTACCATCATCCTTGCAGGGTGGCTTTCAAGGGAACACTGTTATTCCCTTTTTGAATAATAGACGATGACATTCAATTGCGGAGAAATTGCCGTTATTTTCCATTTTTAGCGCCTGTTCCGCACGAATCCTCCCCTATCCACCGATATGTTGTACCGTATCAAAGAACTCATGCGGAAATGGGGTTGAGATAAGTATTAAGAATACTGCGCGAAATGTTAACAAAATAACAACATTTAAGCTCGAAACAGCACTTCCGGATCAGTTAGAATGTGATCCGGTTGCCCGGCGCAGACCACTCATGCTGCTTTATTCGCCAACGGAGTCTTTCATGCCAAGACGTCTCAGAAGAACCAAAATTGTTACTACCCTCGGCCCCGCCACTGACCGCGATAATAATCTGGAAAAGGTCATTGCTGCCGGGGCGAATGTTGTGCGTCTTAATTTTTCTCATGGCAGTGCCGTGGATCATCAGACACGGGCCGATAATGTGCGGGCAATTGCCCGTAAGCTCGGCCGTCATGTGGCTATTCTTGGCGATCTCCAGGGCCCTAAAATTCGCGTCTCGACCTTTAAGGATGGCAAAGTTTTCCTGAATATCGGCGATGATTTTGTGCTGGACGCCACGCTGGACAAAGGGGAAGGCAATCACCAACAGGTCGGGATAGATTATAAAGATCTGCCACGGGATGTGGTGCCTGGAGATATCCTGCTGCTGGATGATGGCCGTGTGCAGCTTAAAGTGACACAGGTGAACGATGTTCAGGTCTTCACCCGCGTGACCGTTGGCGGCCCGCTGTCGAATAATAAAGGCATTAATAAACTGGGTGGCGGACTGTCGGCGGCAGCACTGACCGAAAAAGATAAAGCCGATATTCATACGGCCGCCCTGATCGGCGTCGACTATCTGGCGGTATCGTTTCCACGTACCGGAGAGGACCTGCGCTACGCACGTCAGCTGGCGGAGGCGGCAGGATGCGATGCCCAGATAGTGGCAAAAGTTGAGCGTGCCGAGGCGGTTGCCAGCCAGCAGGCCATGGACGATATTATCCTAGCCAGCGATGTGGTGATGGTGGCCCGTGGCGATTTGGGGGTCGAAATCGGTGACCCGGAACTGGTTGGTATTCAGAAAACACTGATCCGACGCGCGCGCCAGCTCAACCGGACCGTCATTACGGCCACTCAGATGATGGAATCGATGATCACGAACCCGATGCCGACCCGCGCCGAGGTGATGGATGTGGCTAATGCGGTACTGGATGGCACCGATGCGGTGATGCTCTCTGCAGAAACCGCCGCAGGACAGTACCCGGCGGAAACCGTCAGCGCGATGGCAAATGTCTGCCTGGGGGCAGAGAAGATCCCCAGTGTGAACGTCTCCCGACACCGGCTTGACGTACAGTTTGATAATATCGAAGAAGCCATCGCCATGTCAGCGATGTATGCAGCCAACCACCTGAAGGGGGTGACGGCCATTATAACGATGACCGAGTCGGGCAGAACAGCATTGATGACCTCCCGGATCACCTCCGGATTGCCGATTTTTGCGATGTCGCGTCACCCGAAAACACTGAGCCGGACGGCATTATACCGGGGGGTGACGCCGGTAGAGTTTAAGAGTTATACCGATGGTCTGGCTGCCGTGCATGATGCCATCACTCTGTTGCGCGAAAAAGGGTATCTGATGTCCGGCGATTTAGTCATTGTAACTCAGGGAGATGTGATGGGTGCCAGCGGGACGACAAATACCAGCCGGGTACTGCGGGTGGAATAATCTCTGGCTACCGTGCTCCACGCAACGTTAAGCGTTCGGGAGCACGGACCCTGCAGAGACTCAGGTTCAGGCCGGGTTATAAATCCTTGCGGACATAAGGTTCAATGTCCCCTTCCCGCCGCGTTTTCAGCAGCTTCAGTATCCAGGTATATTGTTCCGGATTCGGACGAACAAAAACTTCAACCTCTTCATTCATCCGGCGCGCCAGCGTTTTATCATCGGCGTCCATCAGGTCATCCATCGGCGGGCGGACATAAATATCCAGCTGATGTGTCTTGCCGTTGTAAACCGGAAATAACGGGACGACCCGGGCGCGACAGACCTTCATCAGCCGCCCGATAGCCGGCAGGGTCGCTTTGTAGGTCGCAAAGAAGTCCACAAACTCACTGTGTTCTGCGCCATGATCCTGGTCGGGAAGATAATACCCCCAGTATCCCTGACGGACTGAACTGATAAAGGGTTTAATTCCGTCATTGCGGGCATGCATCCGGCCGCCATACACCCTGCGCAGACGGTTCCAGACATAATCCATTAACTCATTTTTCTGGTTATGGAACATAGCGGCCATTTTTTGGCCTTCAGAGGCCAGCAGCATCGCCGGAATATCAACACCCCAGCCATGCGGTACCAGAAAAATGACATTCTGCTGTTCATCCTTCATCTGCCGGATAATGTCATCGCCATGCCATACGACGCGTTTGCGGATCGCTACCGGGTTTTTGATTGCCAGTTCGGCCATCATGACCATCGCCTGGGGGGCGGTGGTAAACATCTGGTCGATGATCTGCTCACGCTCCTGTTCAGGGAGCTCCGGCAGACAGTAATGCAGATTAATACGCGCCCTGCGCCGGGCACTCTTCGCCACCCGACCAACCCATTTGCCCAATGTCCCCAGCACAGGGTCACGCACGGTCACCGGCAATAATGCCATCGTGCCTAATGCGGCTATCGCCAGCCAGTTACCCCAGTAGACGGGTTTCAGAAATGCCGGTCTGAAAACCGGAATAAATTCTTTCGCGTTTTTCTTATCATTCTTCATGCACTGACCTCTGTTTTGACCGGCTTATGATAGTGCTGAAGGGATTATTTGCAATATTCATCTGCACAAATGCAAAAAGCCGGGTAAAAAATACACCGGCTTTTCAGTGAGTCACGGGATCAGTTCAGGGTAAGGCGCGACTGCCAGTCATTCACCTGTGCCAGATACGCTTTACGGGATTTACCGCTGAGACCTTCCATTTCCGGTAAACGCGCGGTCAGCGGATTGACCGCCTGGTTATTGATCCAGACCTCAAAATGCAGGTGCGGGCCGGTCGAACGTCCCGTATTACCCGAAAGCGCGATACGATCTCCGCGCTTTATCTTCTGGCCTGGTTTTACCAGCAGACGACTAAGATGCATGTAACGGGTCATATACTGCCTGCCATGACGCAAGGCAATATAGTTGCCGGCCGCGCCGCCATTCTTAGCCACCATGACTTCACCGTCACCGACGGCCAGCACCGGTGTACCTATCGGCAGGGCAAAATCCACTCCCCGGTGCGGAGCAATACGACCGGTGACCGGGTTCAGCCGGCGCGGGTTAAATCCGGATGAAACCCGATACTGTTTCACCGTCGGAAACCGCATAAAGCCCCGTGCCAGGCCCGACCCGCTCCGGTCATAATATTTACCGTCGTCGGCCCGGAACGCATAGTAATCCTTACCGCCGGAACGCAAACGTACGCCGAGTAACTGGCTCTGCATCGATTTTCCGTCGAGGTTTTCCCGTGATAACAGAATGCTGAACTTATCGCCGGCACGCAGTTTGCGGAAGTCCATCTGCCACTGCAGCGCCTTCACGACGGCACTGGCTTCGGCAGGGCTCAGCCCTGCTTTCTGCACACTGGCCCCGAAACTCCCCTTTACCGCGCCCTGCAGGACCGTATCCTGCCAGACACCCTTCTGGACAGACGGGGTCATAGTAAAGCCACTTCGGGCATCCCGTTCATAATTACGGGTTTCCCGGCGGGAAATTTCCCAACTCAGCGACTGTAACTGCCCCTCGGTATTCAGTGACCAGCTCAGGTTTTGGCCGACGTTCAGATTACGCAGATCCTTATCGCTGGCCACCAATGCATTGATATCCTGCAGATCGATGCCATACTGATTAAGTACGCTACTGAGGGTATCACCGGATGACACGGTATAGTCCCGGGTCGTCGGGACATCATTGTCCTCCGGCGTATCCGGCGGAACATCGTCTTCCGGAGCCGGTGTACTTTGATCTATGGGCTCACTGGCCTCCGGTAACATGGTGCGTAAGCGATCGGTATCGCTTTCAATATTCCTGACAATCGTTCCTGTGACATCAGTGGGTTCCTGATGATGATAAAACGGTGGCCGCCAGACGGCGACGGCCAGAGTCACCACGGTCAGCGACCCCAGAATAACACGATGGGGACGCGGCAAATTATTAAATGCCAGGGCGACAGAGCGGGCAATCTGTTGCACTTATCTGATTTCCTTCTATGCTCCTTTCAGGCAGCTCTCATACTGGCCGGACAATTGGGACAGGAACCTGACGTAACTATCCTGTGTCAGACTGATGCCCATACCCAGAGGATCCAGCGTGCCTTTGCGGACATGAGTACCTCTGGCTACCGCATCAATGACGGCTGGCCTGAATTGTGGCTCAGCAAAAACGCATACCGCTTTCTGCTCAACCAGCTGTGTTCTTATCTGATGTAATCGCTGGGCTCCGGGCTGTATTTCCGGATTCACGGTAAAGTGGCCCAGCGGTGACAGGCCAAAGGTGTGTTCAAAATAGCCATAGGCATCATGAAACACAAAATAACCTTCCTGCGAAACCGGCGACAGGCGCTGACGGATTTGTTTATCGGTCAGCGACAGTTGTTGCCTGAATAATTTCAGGTTCGCATCCAGTTTGTCTCTGCGATCCGGCATAAGTTCCGATAATTTATCGTGAATAGCAACCGCCGACGCTTCAGCTATCTGCGGAGACAGCCAGATATGCATATTATATTCACCATGATGGTGATGACTATCAGAGTTCTCCCGGCCTGCTTCTTCGCCGTCATGGTCATGATGTTCATGTTCATGCCCGTGATCTTCGTCATCATCCCCTTTCATCAGCTGGCTCTGCACAGACGGTAACGCCGCCAGTTGCAGGGTATTTTCCGCCGGGAGAGAAGCAGACACCGGGGTGATAAAGCTTTCCATTTCAGGCCCCACCCAGACCAGTAAGTCTGCGTTTTTTATACGTTTTACGTCAGAAGGCCGCAGTGAATATTCATGCTCAGAGGCGCCGTCCGGCAGGACCACTTCTACCGGTGTCACCCCGTCCGCGATGGCTGCAGCAATAAAGCCCAGCGGGCGGATGGAGGTCACTACCGCACTGTTCGCCATAGCCGGTAAAAATGAGCCAATTCCGGCCGCCAGCAGAGCCGGTAAATATCGCCGCTTAAAATGTAACATTTTAATTCAATCCTTCGTAGAACCGTAAGAAAGTGTGATATTATAACATAATGTTTCTGTTGCAAACTGTAAATACTATGTCTGCCTTAGTCGCACTGGATAATATCTCTGTTTCTTTCGGACAGCGTAATGTGCTCAGCCACATTTCCTTGTCCCTCGCGCCCGGACGTATTCTGACCCTGTTAGGCCCTAACGGCGCGGGTAAATCGACACTGGTTCGTATTGTGCTCGGGTTACTTACGCCGGATGAAGGCAGGATAACCCGAAGTCCCGGGTTACGTATCGGCTACGTACCACAGAAGCTTCATATCGACCCGACATTGCCGCTGAATGTCACCCGTTTTATGGCGCTATCCCCGGGCGTGAGTAAATCCGAAATACTGCCCGCCCTGGAACGGGTTCAGGCCGGTCATCTGGCCCGTTATCCTTTACAGAAGCTTTCAGGCGGCGAAATGCAGCGGGTGCTGTTGGCCCGTGCCCTGCTGGGTAATCCGCAGTTACTGGTGCTGGATGAGCCCACTCAGGGCGTGGATGTGAATGGTCAGGTCGCACTCTATGATTTGATCAATCAGTTGCGCCAGCAGATGAACTGCGGCGTGCTGATGGTTTCTCACGATCTCCATCTGGTGATGGCCAGAACCGATGACGTCCTGTGCCTGAATCACCATATCTGCTGTTCCGGGAAACCGGAGGTCGTTTCACAGCATCCTGAATTTATAGCGATGTTTGGCCCGCGTGGCGCACAGGAACTGGCCATCTACCGGCATGACCATAATCACCGTCATGACCTTCACGGCAGGATCGTACTGAAAAAAGGGAACAATCACTGATGCTGGAATTACTGCTTCCGGGCTGGGCAGGTGGCATGCTGCTGGCACTGGCCGCCGGCCCGCTCGGCTCGTTCGTCGTCTGGCGCAGGATGTCCTATTTCGGGGACACGCTTGCCCACGCCTCATTACTGGGCGTCGCGTTTGGTTTACTGCTGAATATTAATCCGTACTACGCGATTATTGCCATTACCCTGTTACTGGCTCTGCTGCTGGTGCTGCTGGAACACCGGCAGCATCTGGCGATCGATACCCTGCTGGGGATTATGGCGCACAGCTCACTCTCGCTGGGTCTGGTGGTTGTCAGTCTGATGTCGAATATCCGCGTGGATCTGATGGCCTATCTGTTCGGTGACTTACTGTCGGTCACCCCGCAGGATCTCTGGCTTATCGGTACCGGCGTGGCGGTTGTGGTGGGGATCCTGCTCTGGCAATGGCGCTCACTGCTGTCGATGACTATCAGCCCGGAACTGGCTCAGGCAGACGGGATTAATTTACAACGTTGCCGTTTGTTGCTGATGCTGGTCACCGCACTGACTATCGGGGTGGCCATGAAGTTTGTCGGCGCGTTGATTATTACCTCATTGCTGATCATACCGGCCGCGACCGCACGCCGCTTTGCCCGCTCCCCGGAACAGATGGCAGGTTATGCCGTACTGTGCGGAATGCTGGCGGTTACCGGCGGAATGGCATTTTCAGCGGGTTATGATACACCGGCAGGCCCTTCGGTCGTGCTGTGTGCCGCCGCCCTGTTTGTGCTGAGTATGATGAAAAAAACGGCCAGCTAGTGCTGGCCTGCGGGCGCGTCGCCGGTGATCAGGTTTCATCCCGGACGATATTAAAATGGCGATAGGCATGTTGTGTCGCCATTCTTCCCCGGGGGGTACGCTGAATAAAACCCTGCTGGATCAGGTAGGGTTCAATCACATCTTCGATGGTTTCCCGTTCTTCACCAATCGCTGCCGCCAGGTTATCCAGTCCGACCGGACCGCCGGTAAATTTATCGATGATCGCCAGCAGTAACTTCCGGTCCATAAAATCAAACCCTTCGCTGTCAACATCCAGCATATCCAGTGCACTGCCGGTGATAACACCGCTCATCTCACCGCTGGCTTTCACTTCGGCATAATCCCGTACCCGGCGTAAAAGCCGGTTAGCAATACGCGGGGTACCCCGCGCCCGGCGGGCAATTTCCAGTGCGCCTTCACTGCTCAGTGGCAGCCCCAGACAGGCCGCACTGCGACCGACGATATGCTGCAGATCACTGACCTGGTAAAACTCCAGACGCTGAACGATCCCAAAACGGTCACGTAACGGCGACGTCAGAGAACCAGCCCGCGTCGTCGCACCAATCAGGGTAAACGGCGGCAGGTCGATCTTGATAGAACGTGCTGCCGGGCCTTCACCGATCATAATATCCAGCTGATAATCTTCCATTGCCGGATACAGTACCTCTTCCACCACCGGCGACAGCCGATGGATCTCATCGATAAACAGCACATCATGAGGTTCCAGGTTAGTCAGCATCGCCGCCAGGTCACCGGCTTTTTCGAGCACCGGTCCGGAGGTGGTCCGCAAATTCACGCCCATCTCATTGGCAACAATATTGGCCAGAGTGGTTTTCCCGAGCCCGGGAGGCCCGAAAATCAGCAGGTGATCCAGTGCATCATTACGCATTTTGGCAGCCTGGATAAAAATTTCCATCTGCTCACGGACCTGCGGCTGCCCGACATACTCTCCGAGTAATTTAGGCCGGATAGCACGATCCAGACTCTCTTCTTCGGTCTGAGGTGTCGCAGAGATCAGTCGGTCAGCGTCAATCATAACGATCCTTATATCGCAGCACGTAATGCTTCACGGATTAATGTTTCGCAGTCAGCGCCCGGCTGACCCACCTTACTGATCATACGGCTGGCTTCCTGAGGTTTATAGCCCAGCGCCACCAGCGCCGCCACCGCTTCTGATTCCGCATCATTATTACCTGCAGGGGCCGATGAAGGTGCCGATAACTCAAAGGGGGTTTCCCCGGAGAACAGATCGCCGTGCAGACCTTTGAAACGATCTTTCATTTCGACCACCAGACGTTCCGCCGTTTTCTTGCCGACGCCCGGTAGCTTGACCAGCGCACCGATTTCCTGATGCTCTACCGCCTGAACAAACTGTTGTGCCGACATCCCGGAAAGGATAGCCAGCGCCAGTTTCGGTCCGACGCCGTTCACTTTGATCAGTTCCCGGAACAGGGTCCTCTCCTGCTTGCTGTTAAAGCCGAACAGCAGCTGTGCATCTTCACGTACCACAAAGTGGGTAAAGATGGCAGCTTCCTGATGCAGTTCCGGCAATTCATAAAAACAGGTCATTGGCATATGGACTTCATAGCCGACACCATTGGCTTCAATCAGAACCAGCGGCGGTTGTTTTTCCAGAATGAGACCCCGTAGACGACCAATCACTGTGCATATCCTTCTGTTATCTTCACTGAACAGGGTTATAACATAAAAAAGGCTGGATGAATATCCAGCCTTAATCACTGACGTGCGACAGACTCAGCGTAACCGTCCCCTCGCCATCAGCAGAGGATTCTCACTGACCCGCAGGCTGTTCTGACTGATATGGCAATGGGTAATGGCTATCGCCAGGGCATCGGCGGCATCCGCTTGCGGATTCGCAGGCAGTTTCAGCAGGTTACGGACCATATGCTGCACCTGCGATTTTTCCGCTGCCCCTGTGCCGGTGACAGTTTGTTTCACCTGCCTGGCCGCGTACTCAAAGACCGGCAGCGCCAGATTGACCGCCGCTACGATGGCGGCACCGCGGGCCTGTCCCAGTTTAAGTGCCGAATCTGCATTCTTCGCCATAAACACCTGCTCAATGGCGAAGTAATCCGGGGAGAATTGCGTGATAATTTCGCTGACTCCCGCATAGATAAGCCGCAGTCTTTCCGGCAACTCAGGGGTATTGGTCCGGATACAGCCACTGCCAAGATACGTGAGTTGTCTGCCCGTCTGGCGGATAACACCATACCCGGTGATCCTTGACCCCGGATCGATACCCAGAATTATCGCCATACATACTCTCGCTCGGTCAACGCCTCAGACCGGTTACAGCGTCGCCGCAACCTCATCAGAAATTTCACCGTTATGGTAAACTTCCTGTACATCATCACAATCTTCCAGCATATCCACCAGACGCAGCAGTTTTGGTGCCGTTTCGGCATCCATTTCCGCTTTGGTCGACGGGATCATGGTGACTTCAGCGCTGTCTGCCGTCAGACCGGTCGCGTCCAGTGCATCACGGACTTTCCCCAGTTCTTCCCAGGCAGTGAAGACATCGATAGCGCCATCATCGTAGCTGACAACATCCTCGGCACCGGCTTCGAGTGCCGCTTCCATTACGGTATCTTCATCCTGGCCCGGCGCATAAGAGATCACCCCTTTCCGGCTGAACAGATAAGCAACAGAGCCGTCGGTTCCCAGGTTACCGCCGGTTTTAGTGAAGGCATGACGCACTTCAGATACCGTACGGTTGCGGTTATCACTCAGACATTCCACCATGATCGCACTGCCGCCCGGACCATAGCCTTCATAAACGATGGTTTCCATGTTGGCATTGTCTTCGCCACCGGCACCCCTGGCAATCGCACGATCCATAGTGTCACGGGTCATGTTATTAGATAATGCTTTATCCATCGCCGCACGCAGACGCGGGTTGGAGGAAGCATCCGCGCCCCCCAGTTTGGCTGCAGTCACCAGCTCACGGATAATTTTGGTGAAAATTTTACCCCGTTTAGCATCCTGAGCCGCTTTACGGTGTTTGGTGTTAGCCCATTTACTATGTCCAGCCATATTAATTCTCTCACTATCTCGTTATTAGATAATCGGGTACAGCGCGCTCTGCAGAACCACAGGGACTTTATCCCGGCATCATGGCGGATCCATCAGGAATCTTTCGATAGCCTCACGGTTACTCCAGGATTTTGTCAGCACCGCCGCCTGTTCCGCAGGTAACCACTGACAGGATAAATGTTCGGTCAATGTCACCGGTAAGCCGGTAGGTAACGGTAACAAAAACCAATGCTCCTGATTATGAGTCACCCCGGGGGCATAACGGTGCCGGTAGTGGGGGAAGATCTCAAAAGTAATCTCCTGCCGGCAATCCACCAGCGGAAACCCTTCGGCATCGATATCGAGGCCTGTCTCTTCCCGTACTTCACGGCGGGCCGCCTGCGCAGGGCTCTCCCCTGGCTCCAGGCTGCCGGTGACCGACTGCCAGAAGCCGGCGTCATCCCGGCGCTGTAACATCAGCACCCTGCCGGTATCCTGCGCATAAATGACGACCAATACCGAGACCGGGTGCTTATAATTTGTCATCAGTGACCGGCCGGTTCCGCGGGTTTTTTCTCTTTTTTCACTACCTGCAATGCCAGCTCTTCCAGAGCCTCCGGATTTGCTTCGCCCGGTGCATCGGTCAGCAGACAGGCAGCAGCCGTGGTTTTCGGGAAGGCAATAACATCACGGATGTTATCTGTTCCGGTCAGTAGCATGGCCAGACGATCCAGACCGAAGGCCAGACCGGCATGCGGTGGTGCACCATATTTCAGCGCATCCAGCAGGAAGCCAAATTTCTCCTGCTGCTGTGCTTCATCGATGCCCAGCAACGTAAACACAGCCTGCTGCATGCTGCCATCGTGGATACGGACCGAACCGCCCCCGACTTCATAGCCGTTGATGACCATGTCATAAGCATTCGCGATCGCTTCTGCTGGCGCAGCCATCAGCGCCTGTGGCGACAGATCACGCGGTGCGGTGAACGGATGGTGCATGGCCGCCAGGTGCCCTTCACCATCATCCTCGAACATCGGGAAGTCAACCACCCACAGCGGCGCCCAACGGGAAGTTTCGGTGATCTCCAGATCACGGCCGGTTTTCAGACGCAGCGCACCCATGGCGTCGGCTACCACACCGGCTTTGTCTGCGCCGAAGAAGATCAAATCGCCATCGGTCGCTCCGGTACGTTGCAGGATAGCTTCGAGGATCTCTGCACTCAGGAACTTCGCCACCGGGCTCTGAATACCTTCCGGCAGCGCATCACGCTGGTTCACCTTCATCCAGGCCAGGCCTTTCGCACCGTAGTTACCGACAAATTTCGTGTATTCATCAATCTGTTTACGGGTCAGCTGAGCACCGCCTGGCACACGCAATGCCGCCACACGGCCTTTGGTATCATTGGCCGGTCCGGCAAAGACAGCAAATTCAACGTCTTTCAGCAGGTCAGCCACATCTGTCAGTTCCATCGGGTTACGTAAATCCGGCTTATCAGAACCGTAACGGCGCATGGCTTCTGCGTAAGTCATCTGCGGGAAATTGCCCAGATCGACGTTGAGAATTTCCTGCCACAGTTCACGGATCATACGCTCCATGATTTCACGAACCTGAGGCGCCGTCATAAACGAGGTTTCCACGTCTATCTGAGTGAACTCAGGCTGACGGTCCGCACGCAGGTCTTCATCACGGAAGCATTTCACTATCTGGTAATAACGGTCGAAGCCGGAGATCATCAGCAATTGTTTAAACAGCTGAGGAGACTGCGGCAGCGCGTAGAACTCACCTTTATGAACACGGCTCGGCACCAGATAGTCACGTGCGCCTTCCGGTGTGGCTTTGGTCAGCATCGGAGTTTCAATGTCGAGAAACGCATTATCGTCCATAAAGCGACGTACGAAGCTGCTGATACGGGCACGGGTCTTGAAACGTTGAGCCATTTCAGGACGACGCAGGTCCAGGTAGCGATATTTCAGACGGGCTTCTTCAGAATTGACGTGGTTTGAGTCCAGCGGCAGAGGTTCAGAACGGTTGATAATGGTCAGGCCGGTAGCCAGCACTTCCACTTCACCGGTCGCCATTTCGCTGTTTTTATTACGCTCATCACGGGCACGAACCACACCTTCCAGCGAGATGCAGAACTCGTTACGCAGTTCTGACGCCAGAGAAAAAGCCTGTGCATAGTCAGGGTCGAAGAAGACCTGAACGATACCTTCACGATCGCGCATATCGATAAAAATCAGGCTTCCCAGGTCACGGCGGCGGTTTACCCAGCCGCAAAGAGTGACTTTCTGTCCTACATGGGACAGGTTGAGCTGTCCGCAATATTCTGTACGCATTACGCTATCCTTTTTGACCTTGCCGCAGCGGTCTGAAAATGTGTCCGGAGTGTGTGCCGGCAAATCAGCCGGCTACAAAATGGGGCGTATTATACTGGAAAATCTGCCCGAGGATAAGTAGAGGCGCGTGAAAGCGGTTGATTCCTCGCCATTCGGTCGCAGCCCGTTTCGCTGCCGGCAGGATCCGGGCTATTCTTGCGCGATATTTTATCTGGTCAGTCACCGAAGAAGGATGCCCCGTGAGTCTGCGCATCGGATTACCTCAATGGCAACACCCGAACTGGAAACGGGCGGGCCTGCATACTTTGGAAGAGTATGCCCGGCATTTTAACTGTGTGGAAGGGAATACCACGCTTTATGCTCTGCCGGAGGCAGAAACCGTCCTGCGCTGGAAAGCCATGACGGGAGAGGACTTCCGCTTTTGCTTTAAGTTTCCGGCCTCCGTCAGTCACCACGCACAATTACGTCACTGTGACGATTTGCTCAGTGAGTTTTTACGTCGCATGGATCCGCTCAGCGAGCGTATTGCTCAATACTGGTTACAGTTACCGGCGAGCTTCGCTCCTGCTCAGTTACCGGATTTATGGCAGTTTCTGTCTGCCCTGCCCGGGGCGTTCAGCTACGGGGTGGAAGTCCGTCATCCGGAGTTCTTTGCCCGGGGAGAGGCCGAACGGGTGCTGAACCGGGGACTGGCCGATCGCGGTGTCAATCGGGTGATCCTCGACAGCCGGGCGGTACATGCGTCACCCTCGCAAACCGCAGCCGCACGGGATGCCAAAGCCAAAAAGCCGAAAGTCCCGGTTCATGCCGTACGGACCGCCGACGCCCCGATGATCCGCTTTATCGGCAGTGATGATGTCAATGATTCCGCCGCTCTGTTTTCTGACTGGTCCGCGCGGTTACAGGAGTGGCAGGCAGCCCACTCGCCGCTGCTGTTTATCCATACCCCGGAGATGGGTGACGTTTTTCCGCTACTGCACCGTTTATGGCCGCAGATCCAGCCATACAGCGACGGGTTACCGCCCCTGCCCGAATGGCCGGACCAGGCGACCCTGTTCTGAGACGTGCCCGCTACAGCCCGTGATAAAAGCGCTGTTTTTATACGCTGCAGCCTGAATTGACGCTGAGATGCGTGAAAAGTCACGCAGGTGGGTGCAGGCTGCGCCAGTTTCTGCGAGAATAGTCGTTTTCTGGACCTTGCGGATAGTGTGATGTCTGACCGTGATACCCTTTTTTCAGCACCTATTGAACGATTAGGTGACTGGACTTTTGATGAACGGGTTGCCGAAGTCTTCCCGGATATGATCCAGCGCTCAGTGCCCGGATACTCAAATATTATTTCCATGATTGGGATGCTGGCAGAACGTTTTGTCCGCCCGGATAGCCGTGTCTATGACCTTGGCTGTTCGCTGGGGGCCGCCACCCTCTCCGTCCGCCGTAACATTCACCATCCCGGGTGTGAAATTATCGCCGTGGATAACTCCCCCGCCATGGTGGAGCGCTGTCGTCGTCATATCGATGCTTTCAGGGCAGAGACACCGGTACAGGTGATTGAGGACGATATTCGTTCTGTCGATATCAGTAATGCGTCGCTGGTGGTTCTGAATTTCACTCTGCAGTTTCTTGACCCCGCAGAGCGTCTGCAACTACTGGAAAAAATCTACCGGGGTCTGAATCCCGGCGGTGCGCTGGTGTTATCAGAAAAATTCAGTTTTGATGATCAGAAGACCGGTGAGCTGTTGTTCGATATGCACCATGACTTTAAACGTGCCAACGGTTACAGCGAACTGGAAATCAGTCAGAAACGCAGCATGCTGGAAAATGTCATGCTGACAGACAGCGTCACGACACATAAATCACGGCTGGCACAGGCCGGATTCCGTCATGCGGAACTGTGGTTTCAGTGTTTTAATTTTGGTTCACTTGTGGCTTTAAAATGATTGATTTTGGACGTTTTTATCAGCAAATCGCCACGGGGCCTCTGGCACCCTGGCTGGAAGTGCTGCCGGCTCAACTGAGCCAGTGGCAGCGTGAAAGTTTACATGGTCATTTCCGTCACTGGAAAAAAACCATTGACCACTTACCGTTGCTGACACCACAACGCCTGGATCTGGTCAACGGCGTCACGGCGGACCGCGATGACCTGACACCACGTCAGCGCCAGGGGATCGAGACGTTACTGCGCCAGCTGATGCCCTGGCGCAAAGGTCCTTTCGCGTTGTACGGCACCGATATTGATACGGAGTGGCGTTCAGACTGGAAATGGGATCGGGTACTGCCGCATATTTCCCCGCTGGAAGGACGGACGATTCTGGATGTCGGTTGCGGCAGCGGTTATCACATGTGGCGGATGCTGGGCGCCGGCGCTTCGATGGTGGTCGGTATCGACCCGATGCAGCTGTTTTTATGCCAGTTTGAGGCGGTGCGTAAACTGCTGGGTGATGACCCGCGTGCGCATCTGTTACCGGTGGGTATCGAGCAGTTGCCTGAACTGAATGCCTTCGATACCGTGTTCTCGATGGGCGTACTTTACCACCGCCGATCTCCGCTGGAGCACCTGTGGCAACTGAAGAGCCAGTTGGTCAGCGGTGGCGAACTGGTGCTGGAGACGCTGGTCATCGAAGGTGATGAAAACGCGGTCCTGGTACCGGGTGAGCGATATGCACAGATGCGAAACGTCTATTTTCTGCCCTCCGCCGTGGCGCTGAAGCACTGGCTGGAGAAATGTGGTTTTGTGGATGTGCGGATTGCCGACCATGTGCTGACCTCGACCGATGAGCAGCGCCGGACCGGGTGGATGACCAGCGATTCACTGGCAGAGTTTCTTGACCCTGAAAACCCGCAACTGACCGTTGAGGGATATCCTGCGCCGTTACGTGCAGTGCTGATTGCCCGTAAACCCTGATACTGTTAACGGAGCCCGTCTGGCGGCTCCGGACGGGTTGCCGGTGAGGTGACCCGTCGTTCGTCAGGCTGTTACCCGGGCAGTTTCCGGACGTATCGGTACAAACCCCGGTCGAACTTTCGTGGCCCGCGCTCACCCTCCCGTCTCTCGGCAATCACGGTGCCTCCATTCTTTGTGCGTGACACCGGCCAATAAAGTGACAACGTCACTACCACCCCGACCTCTTCTCACTCTGTCGTCACAATATCCGCCTTGCAGCGTTATTCCGCCCATACTGCGGGGAGAGGCCTGCCGGATGACAGCCATCCCCTTTAATGCTATCACCCGCGGGATACACCACAGCAGAGCGTGAGACGATAAGACAGCAAGACAGCAAGACCGTAAGACTGTAAGACTGTAAGACTGTAAGACTGTAAGACTGTAAGACTGTAAGACTGTAAGACTGTAAGACAGCAAATCTGCTCTGCCAGAACCCTGTCAACGGTAAATATTTCCGGACGAAAATCAACCACGCACGTCAATGGCCCGCATGGCATACCCGCGTCTGCCCCGGAAGAGAGTCAGGGAGTCAGGGAATCAGGGAATCAGGGAATCAGGGAATCAGGGAATCAGGGAGTCAGGGAGTCAGCACTGCTGTACACTGTCAACGGCGAACACCTCCGGACGCCCCTTAATCACTACCGTGAATACTTTGCACGGCATCTCTGCGTGAGTGCCAGAGTGCCAGAGTGCCAGAGTGCCGGAGTGTCGGAGTGTCGGAGTGTCAGAATGTCAGAATGTCAGAATGTCAGAATGTCAGAATGTCAGAATGTCAGAATGTCAGAATGTCAGAATGTCAGGCAGTGAACCGGCTCTGCTGCAGTCGGTCAACCGAAAAACGCCCCCGGACAACAGCCAGCCATACCGTGAGTGCTTTACACAGACCCGTTGCACCTGTGCGGCCAATCCGTTGGTTCTGTATGATGATAAGTGACGCTGTCACTAATAATACTGAGGAATATTCCGCCTGCCCGCGCTTTTACCACCGTCGGCAGAACGGTCAGACTGTCTTTGCTGATAGCCTGTCGCCAGCAGATCAGTGAAGGATTACATTCAGGTAAACCGCCATCGCCGGCAACCCGCCGCTCGATGGCCGGAGACAGCTTTACTGCAGCATACTCTTCATCGCCGACACCATCTCTTCATCAACGACATAGCGGGTAAATTCATCGGCCGGCCCGAGGGCACTCATGCTGACCCCCGCTTTACGATAATGCATCGGTGAACTGACCGGTTTCCCGGCTGAACTGTGAACTTCGGTCAGTCCGGCATCCACAAACCGTTGCAGGTTACTGAGCCTGACGCCGGCACCGGCCATAATCACCGGTCCGCCCATGGCCTGACTCCGCTGGTTCAGCGCGGTTAACAGCACCAGCCCGTTTTCGGCACACTCCTGCTGCCCGGAGGTCAGTATCCGGTCCACACCCAGCCCGGACAACTCTTCCAGTGCGCGGTAAGGGTTATGACAGAGGTCAAAAGCCCGGTGGAACGTGACCGAAATCCCGTCGCAAAGAGTCATTACCTCTTCCATCCGTTGCAGGTCGATATGCGCGCCGGCATCGAGCAGACCGATCACCAACCCCGGGAACCCCATTTCACGCACCAGTGCGATATCTGCTTTCATCACGCGGAACTCCGTTTCGCTGTAACAAAAATCGCCCCCCCGCGGGCGGATGATAGGGTGTACCGGGAGGGTCACCTGAGAAATGACCGTCTGCAGAAGGCCATAGGAGGGCGTGAGGCCCCCCTCCGGCGGGGCTGCACATAACTCGATACGATCAGCGCCAGCCTGCTCAGCATTCAGGGCACACTCCGCACCGTAGCAACAGATTTCCAGCGTAGCCATGACATTCTCCTTATAAAAGTTCGGGCTGATTGTTACAGTGTGATATTGATGCGAGGAATAACGTTTAGCCGTCCTGTAAACGGGAGGAGTAATAATGACATTCAATTTCAGGGAAAGGATCGACCGGGTTCACAGTGATAGCGTTAAATGGGCGAAATATGCCGGAAAAGATATTCTCCCCCTGTGGATCGCCGACAGTGATTACCGGACCGCTCCCTGCGTCATTGAAGCCTTACAACAACGGGTCGAGCACGGTATTTTCGGCTACCCGGTCGCGCCGGAAAAAGTGGCTGAGGCCTGTATGGCCTGGCTTGCCCGGCATCACCAGTGGCAGGTGCCGCGGGAATGGCTGGTCGTGCTGCCGGGGACACAATGCGCGATTGAGATAATTTTGCGCTATCTGAGTCGTCCCGATCAGGCGTCAATCACAACCTCCCTGCACTACCCGCCTTTTAGTCAGTTCGCACACCGCCTTCAGCGACGGCAATCTCTGATGCCGGTCAGGCAATCGGGTCAGCACTGGCAGATGCCGGTCTCTGTTCCGGAAACAGAGATGCGGGGTGACGAAAAATGGCTGTTCCTCTGTAATCCGCACAATCCCGGCGGCTATGTGTATGAGCGGGAAGAATTACTGCAGCTGCAAGCGTTTGCCCGCCGCCATGATCTGCTGGTGTGCAGCGATGAAGTTCATGCTGACCTGGTACTGACCGCGGGTAAAAAACATCAGCCGTTTGCTGCGCTGAATGAAGATGCCGCACAACGGACCATTACCCTGTTCTCGCCGGCAAAAACCTTTAATATTGCCGGGCTGGGGCTCTCGGTCGCCATCATCGCTGACCCGCATTTACGTGGCCGCTTTTTACAGGCTACAGAGGGCCTGTTAGCGCCGCCGGCAATCACGGGAATGATTGCCGCCGAAGCCGCCTGGGAGCACGGCGATGACTGGTTACAGGCTCAGCAGGAGTTTCTGCGTATTAACCGTGACCAGCTGGCCGATGCGGTCGGGAAAATCCCTGGCATTAACATGATCACCCCGCAGGCCACCAGCCTGGCCTGGATTGATGCGCGTGGTCTGGCGGTGGACTCTCCGGCACTCTGGTTCGAACAGCACGGGTTGGGGTTTAGCGCCGGTGGCCCCTTCGGTGACCCGCAATGCGTTCGGATGAACTATGCCTGCCACCCGCAAACCCTGGCACAGGCTATCGGGCGGCTTGCCCTCGCGGCACAGGCGGCAATCGGCTGAATTAGTTCGCCTGCTCGCTGGCGACGATGGCTTCCAGCGTATGCGGATGGAATTTGAGGGTGGTTTTACCATCCGTCACCGCCAGGGTGGGATTAGGCAGCACATCCTGATCCCCTGCCGGGCGACTGGTTTTAAACGAAATCCCCGGGGCGGTCAGCCCGTGATCGGCAATCAGAGCCATCGCCCGTTGCCCCAGAGTCTCAGGATCGCCCGGCAGGACCACCTCAATATGTTCCCACCCTTCATGCGGGTAACGTTTATTGCCGGGCCAGGGTAATTCCACCACCCGAATCTGCCAGCCCAGTAAACTGATCGGTTGGTGCAGGCGGAACAGACAAATCGGCCGCTGATTAATTTCAGCCTGTGAAAACATCTCCCCCAGTTGTGAGAATCCCGCAGCCCAGCGTTCTGCGGTCGTGTTCTGATGGCAACGCACAGAAATATGATCTGGCTTTAATATTGCCAGGGATAATCCCAGTCGCTCCGCAAGCGTGGTCAGGTCACTGGAAAAACGGGTTAAATCGGCTGCCAGGTCCGGCAGGCATTGGGAAAAAGTTGGCTTGTCAGTCATCGTCGTTTATCAGAATAGGATCCGGGGCGCTATTTTTGCGGCTTACCCGCCGTATGTAAAGCCACCGGATAAAAATCGTGTCGTCCCGGCGACAGGCCGGTACAACGCGGCGCGGCAGGAAGACACCATCAGACTACTGACGTCACCCGCGGTTTCACGTATACTGCCGCACTAAATTTCGATTAACACCCTTTGCGCTTTTTTGCATGCGTGCGCCTGCCAGTCTTTTGCTGTCGGGTCAGGGGTTTAACAGCTTATGAAGGTAATTCGGTGAATATTCAGGCTCTTCTTTCAGAAAAAGTCAGTCAGGCAATGATCGCAGCAGGAGCTCCTGCTGACTGTGAACCGCAGGTACGTCAGTCTGCCAAACCACAGTTCGGTGATTATCAGGCCAACGGTATTATGGCTATTGCTAAAAAACTGGGTCAGGCACCGCGACAATTCGCAGAGCAGGTTCTCAGCCATCTGGATCTGAAAGGTATCGCCGGAAAAACTGAAATCGCCGGTCCGGGCTTTATTAATATTTTCCTGGAGCCTGCCTTCCTGGCAGAACAGGCTGAGCTGGCACTCAGCCACGATAAACTGAATATTTCTCCGGTAGCCACACAACGTATCGTTGTCGACTATTCTGCGCCGAATGTCGCCAAAGAGATGCATGTCGGTCATTTACGTTCCACCATTATCGGCGATGCTTCCGTACGGACGCTGGAGTTTCTCGGCCATGACGTGGTCCGTGCCAACCATATCGGTGACTGGGGAACTCAGTTCGGTATGCTGATCGCCTTCCTGGAAAAGAAACAACAGGAACAGGACACAGAAATCGCCCTCGCCGACCTGGAAGCATTTTATCGTGAAGCCAAGCAGCTTTACGACCAGGATGAGGCCTTTGCCGAACGTGCCCGCGGTTATGTCGTTAAACTGCAGGGTGGCGACGAATACTGTGCGCAGATGTGGAAAAAGCTGGTGGATATCACCATGGCTCAGAACCAGCACAACTATGACCGTCTTAACGTCAGCCTGACCCGTGACAATGTGATGGGTGAAAGCCTGTATAACCCGATGCTGCCGGGAATTGTTGCTGACCTGGAAGCAAAAGGTCTGGCCGTGGAAAGTGAAGGTGCCGTGGTTGTTTTCCTTGATGAGTATAAAAATAAGGAAGGCGAACCGATGGGAGTGATCATCCGTAAAAAGGATGGCGGCTACCTGTACACCACCACGGATATTGCCTGTGCCAAATACCGTTATGAAACGCTGAAAGCGGACCGCGTGCTTTACTATATCGACTCCCGTCAGCATCAGCACCTTATGCAGGCATGGACCATTGTCCGCAAAGCCGGGTATGTACCGGAAAATATCCCGCTTGAACACCATATGTTCGGGATGATGCTGGGCAAAGACGGGCGTCCGTTTAAAACACGTGCCGGCGGTACCATTAAACTGGCTGACCTGCTGGATGAAGCGCACGATCGCGCACTGACGCTGGTCAGAAGCAAAAACCCGGAAATGGGCGAAGATGAACTGCAGAATCTGGCGGAAGTCATCGGGATCGGTGCGGTAAAATATGCTGACCTGTCGAAAAACCGTACCACGGATTACATTTTCGACTGGGATAATATGCTGGCCTTTGAAGGCAATACGGCCCCTTACCTGCTGTATGCCTATACCCGGGTGCTGTCCGTGTTCCGTAAAGCCGGTGCCGATGTGCAGACCGTGGAAGGTGATATTCTCCTGACCGAAACCCGCGAAGCTGCGCTGGCGACCCGCCTGTTGCAGTTCGAAGAAACTCTGTTGCAGGTTGCCCGTGAAGGGACTCCGCATGTGATGTGTTCTTACCTGTATGACCTGGCTGGCCTGTTCTCCGGGTTCTATGAGCATTGTCCGATCCTGGCCGCCGCCGACGAGAAAACCCGTCAGAGCCGCCTGAAACTGGCAAGCCTGACCGCGAAGACCCTGAAGTGCGGTCTGGAGACTCTGGGCATCAGAACGGTTGACCGGATGTAACTGCCGTCGTCGCCCCGGCCTTTACCGGGGCTGACTGCTGACCGGCAGCCGATAGCTGCCGGTAACTGATCGTCACCCCCGCACTGATCACCCGCAATTGCGGACGGATAGCCTCACCACTGAGGACCCGAAAGCTGAACCGGAAGGTTCCCGATACCGGAGCATCGGTAAAATACCCCGTATTTCCCCGTCCACTGTCCAGTGCGATACATACCGTCCCCCTGCATAACTGCGCCTGAAACCCCGCGGGGATCGGGCCATTTAACCGGTAAAACCAGCGGGTCTGTTGTATTCGGCCCTCCGGTGGGCCCCTGAAAACCAGCGGCTGTGACGTGGCCCATTGTCCGCGCACACTTAATGCCGGCCCGGCCAGTGTCTTGCTGAGTGTGATATCGGCCGCCAGCGCTGGCGCAACGGCCAGTAACCCCGCCGACAGCCACCTGCTGAGCCGGCTCATCCGTTAGTCCCCCAGTGATGCGGTCTGACGGATAGGTCGCCGGGCGTTCAGTTCCGCGACCGACAGCACGACCAGTTGCGGATAGCTCCGGCGCAGATAGCGGGATAACATCGCCCGTAGCGGATGCTGAACCACCAGTACCGGAGTCACCCCCAGCGTTTCCTGGTGTTCGATCGCTATCGCCGCGCGGCTGTCAAGTTGTCCGGCCAGCCCCGGCTCCAGAATCCCGCCATTCTGTTCGATTTGCAGCAGTAAAGTTTCCATGTTCGGGCCCAGCCCGATGATCTGCATTTCATCCTGGCCCGGAAACCAGTGCTGGGTTATCGCCCGTCCCAGGGCAATACGCACCACGGCCGTCAGTTGTTCAGCATCGGTGGTCAATGGGGCATGTTCTGCCAGGGTTTCCAGAATGGTACGCATATCGCGTATTGAGACCTGCTCCTGCAGCAGATTCTGCAATACCTTGTGCAGCAGAGTCAGCGGGAACACCCCGGGTACCAGGCCCTCGGTCAGTAATGGCATTTCACGGCTGACTCTGTCCAGCAGTTGCTGGGTTTCCTGACGTCCCAGCAGTTCGCTGGCATACTGACCAATCAGATGATTCAGATGGGTCGCCACCACCGTACTGGCTTCGACGACGGTATAGCCCAGGGTCTGCGCCTGTTCGCGTAATGTCCCGTCTATCCATCGGGCTTCCAGACCGAACGCCGGATCCCGGGTGAGCTCTCCCGGCAGTTCTCCGGTCGCACCGCCAGGATTAATTGCCAGCCAGCGTCCCGGCCAGACATCGCCGCGGCCGATCTCCACACCTTTCATCAGAATACGGTAAGCCGGGGCTGCCAGGGTCATATTGTCGCGGATATGCACCGCCGGCGGCAGAAACCCTGTCGAGGCGGCAAATTTTTTACGAATGCCGCGGATACGGCCAGGCAAATCCCCCTGCTGAAGCTCATCCACCAGCGGGATCAGCCGGTAACCGACCTCCATGGCCAGTGGGTCTTCCGGAATGACATCCTGCCAGGTGACCTCCGGTGCCGGCGGCAGGGCAGCCTCTGTCTGCCCTGACGAACCCGGGGTACTGAGGCCGGCTTCTTTTCCTTTCAGCCACCAGGCAAGGAACAGCAATATCCCTGTAAAAAGTAAAAATACCAGGTTGGGCATACCAGGCACGATCCCCAGCAGGCCCAGCACTGCGGCACTCAGCAGCATCACCCGCGGATGGGTAAATAGCTGAGTCACCATCTGCTCGCCGACATTGCTGTCGGTGCTGACCCGGGTCACGATCACCCCTGCCGCCGTCGAGATAACCAGCGCCGGTATCTGGGCGACCAGACCGTCTCCGATGGTCAGCAGTGTGTAACTGGTCGCTGCCTGGCCGATATCCAGCCCGTGCTGGACGACGCCAACCAACAAACCGCCAATGATGTTAATGACCATAATCAGTATGCCGGCAATCGCATCTCCCCGCACAAACTTACTGGCTCCGTCCATCGAGCCATAAAAATCAGCTTCCTGAGTTACCTCGCTGCGGCGGGTTTTAGCTTCATCTTCGCCGATCAGTCCGGCATTGAGATCGGCATCGATCGCCATCTGCTTGCCGGGCATCCCATCCAGGACAAAACGCGCTCCGACTTCCGCGATACGTCCGGCTCCCTTGGTGATCACCATAAAGTTAATCACCACCAGGATCACGAACACCACGATACCGATAGCAAAGTTACCGCCGACCAGGAAATGGCCAAATGCCTCGACGACCCGGCCGGCCGCGGCCGCCCCTGTATGTCCCTGCAGCAGAATAATACGGGTGGAGGCGATATTCAGGGCCAGCCGAAGCAGGGTCGCAAACAGCAGTACGGTAGGAAAAGCCGCAAATTCGAGGGTTTTACGGGTAAACATCGCCACCAGTAACACCATAATCGACAGCGCAATATTAAAGGTAAACAGCATATCCAGCAGAAACGGGGGTAACGGCAGCACCATCATGGCTAAAATCATCAGGATCAGCACCGGGCCTGCCAGAATCTGCCACTCAACCTCTTTCCAGTGAGCAGGAAGGCGCAGCTTTTTAGCCAGATTATCCATGGGGTTCTGTGACTCCTTTTATATCCATCTCTTCGGGGACCGGAACATGATGCGGGGTAGCCGGCTTTTCTCCGCCATCGGTTTTCCAGCGACGGACTTGCCAGACCCAGGCGAGCACTTCAGCCACCGCACCATACAGCGCGCCAGGAATAAATTCCCCGGGTTCCGTATGACGGTAAAGGGCCCGGGCCAGTGGCGGGGCTTCAAGGGTGGGGATCCGGTGCTCACTGGCGATATCGCGGATCCGCGCGGCAACCTTATCCGCACCTTTGGCAACCACCTTCGGGGCCTGCATTTTGCCTTCCTGGTATTGTAATGCGACAGCAAACCGGGTCGGGTTGGTCACGACAACATCGGCTAAGGGCACAGCAGCCATCATTCGTTGCCTGGCAGCCGCACGCATCTGTTGCCGGATACGGCCCTTGACCTGGGGATTACCTTCCTGCTGCTTATACTCATCACGAATATCCTGACGTGACATACGGAGCTTTTTAAAATAACTATAGAATTGCCAGAAAACATCAAACACCACCATCGGGATCATCCCCAGCACGACCCACAGTGCACAGGGCAACAGCAACTGTAACCCCCGCGGGATGGCACTACTCAGCGGCAAACGGATTAGCAGCAGATAATCCTGCAGGTGCTGATACAGATATTCCCCCGTGATCACCATCGCGATAATCACTTTCAGTAAGGCTTTACTTAACTCAGCAAAAATTTGCCCGCTGAAGAGCCGCTTAATCCCACTGACGGGGTTCATGCGGCCCGGCTTTAAAGTCAGAGACGAGGCACTCAGCGAAAATCCGCCAATGAGCATCGGGGTACAAAGCGCCACCAGCATTGTCCCCAGCAGTACCGGAAGTACGGCAAACACCACCTGCCATATCAGTACAACATTCAGTTGCCCGGGTTCACCCGCAGCTAACCCTGCCCCCAGAAACCCGCGCATGGCCCGGGTTAAGGCATCCGCCAGTGCGCTGATATTACTGCTCAGCAGCAAAAAACCGGCCAGTAGCATCAGTAATGATGTCAGCTCCCTTGATCGCGGGATATCCCCTTCTTCACGGGCTTTTTCTATCCTGTGGGCGCTGGGCGCTTCTGTCTTATCTTCCTGGTTTTCGTCGGCCACGGTATTATCGGTTCCGTCACTAAAAGACCAGCATGCCAGAGAACAGGCCCGGTTATCGGTCCTTCAGTCAGCAAAGCCTGGGGTTATTTCCGGGATAAGCCCGTACGGCGCACAAGCGAAGAACACTGAATAGCCACACCCTGTAAAAGCTTTCCGGTTACCCGCGCCATTCTGTGAATGGCGCGGGTAATGCCGCGGCGGGGATCCATCAGAGGAACCCCGGCAGGTTGCGGCGGGATCGTCGTGTGGAAACCCTCCGGGCTCTGGCCCGGAAGCACAACCGCGCACGTGACAAAACTTCAGCCGTACCCTTTTCTGCAACGAAATAATTTAAGCGCCTTAGAACGCCGGGATCCTCCCCTGGCCTCTGCCCTGTAAAGCCCACGCGCACGTGACAAAACTTCAGCCGTACCCTTTTCAGCAGCGGAATAAAGTAAGCGCCCTGGAACGCCGGAATCCTCCCCGGCCACTGACCGGGAATAAACCGGTGCAAACAACACTGTCCGCACCGGATCAGAGTGAGGCAAAGATTGTCAGTCGTGCGACACCGATGGGGGTGTTTCAGAACCCCAGACTGTCGAGTAAATCATCGACCTGGTCCTGATTAGCGATGACGCCGCTGACATTGCTATTGATTTGTGGTCCGTTCAGTAAGGCGTCTTTTTCGGTTTTCGATGACAGCGCAGACTCCGGAATATTATCCAGCAGCACCATCAGCAACTGATGCTCTATTTCCTGAATCACTTCCATCATCCGTTTGATGACCTGCCCTGTCAGATCCTGAAAATCCTGCGCCATCATTATGGATAACAGTTGCTGACTGGTGAAGGTCGTATGTTCTCTCGTCTCTGTAAGAAAACTGCGGGTGTCGGTTACCAGTTGCTTTGCTTCAGCCTCTTCGAACGGCGCCTCAAACCAGTTATCCCAGCGTGAACTGAGAGCCGTTGCCTGCTGTTGCATACTGTCCTGATGAGGCTGGGCGGCTTCGACGCAACTCAGTACCCTGTCTGCGGCCTGGGCTGTCATCTGTACGACGTAATCCAGCCTGTCGCGGGCATCGGGAATAGCTTCAGCAGCATCCGCTATCGCCTGCTCCAGACCCATTTCACGCAGATTATGCCTTAACATACGGGTCAGCGAGCCGACCTTACTGATGATTTCCTGCACGGCTCTTTCACCCTCAGGGAGTGGTATACGGTTCATGATCCCCCCCTACATTCCGAGTTTTTCGAAGATCTTGTTGAGCTTCTCTTCCAGAATGGCGGCGGTAAACGGTTTAACCACATAGCCACTGGCGCCGGCCTGTGCCGCCGCAATAATGTTCTCTTTTTTTGCTTCGGCTGTAACCATTAATACCGGCATCGCTTTTAACTGTTCGTCGGCACGAATATTTTTCAGTAACTCCAGCCCGTCCATATTGGGCATATTCCAGTCTGTTATGACAAAGTCGCAGGTCGTCGTCCGTAGTTTATTGAGCGCATCGGCACCATCTTCGGCCTCTTCAACGTTGGTAAAACCGAGTTCTTTCAGAAGATTACGGACAATACGCCGCATGGTATTAAAATCATCTACCACTAAAAAATGTAAGTTACTGTCTGCCATAATAGATACCTTAGACTTCCTTTAAAGACTAGATACGGAGCGCTTGTCCGTGACTGATATGGGCCAGCATCTGCTGACTGATATTTTCAAGGTCGACCACATCGCAAGCCGCATCGAGCAATATGGCTTCCCGCGGCATCCCGAAAACCACACAGGTCGCTTCACTCTGTGCTATCGTCCAGGCATTGGCCTGACGCATTTTCAGTAAACCGGCGGCCCCGTCACTGCCCATCCCTGTCAGGATGACCCCCACGGCATTTCTTCCGGCATATCTGGCCACGGAATTGAACAGGACATCGACAGATGGCCGATGGCGGTTAACGAGGTCGCGTTCATGGAGATGGATCTGATAGTTTGCCCCGCTACGGCACAGTTCCATATGTAAGGATCCGGGCGCGATATACGCAAAGCCGGGTAATACGCGTTCGCCATCCTCCGCCTCTTTCACGGTGATCTGACAGAGACGGTTCAGGCGTTCGGCAAAGGAGTGAGTAAATCCGGGGGGCATATGTTGAGTGATCAGTATCGCCGGAGAGACCGCCGGCAAACGTTCCAGCACCCGACGGATCGCTTCAGTGCCTCCTGTCGAGGCACCGATAGCGATCAGTTTCTCACTGCTGAGAATAGGGGTAGCCGCCAGTACGCCGGCAGGCCTGGTCCGGGCTGGTTTCTGTAGCCGTGCACGGGCCGCAACGCGAATTTTTTCCGCAATGGTCTGGCAATAGGCCAGCATCCCGTCCCGCAGGCCCAGCTGCGGCTTAGTCACAAAATCCACCGCCCCCAGTTCCAGCGCTTTCAGGGTCACCTCTGACCCGTTACCGGTCAGCGAAGAGACCATGATCACCGGCATGGGCCGCAAACGCATCAGTTTTTCAAGAAACTCCAGACCATCCATCCGCGGCATTTCCACATCCAGCGTCAGCACCATCGGATTGAACTGCTTAATCAGCTCTCTGGCTACCAGTGGATCCGGTGCCGTGGCAATCATCTCCATATCCGGCTGGCTGTTCACGATTTCAGTCATCAGCTGTCGCATCAGTGCTGAATCATCCACACTCAGTACAGTAATTTTACTCATCACTTTTCCTTTGCCAGACTGTAGACCGTTTTACCCCGCAACCAGAATGCCCGGGTTATCTGACTGAAGTTTTCAGAATGCCCGGCGAATAACAGGCCACCGGGTTTCAGCGCGAGCTCCATCTGACGAAGGATCCTTGCCTGTGTTTCTTTATCAAAATAAATCATGATATTACGGCAGAAGATGGCATCGAATTTCTCCGGTAACTTCCAGTCAGGACTTAGCAGATTCAGTTGTTCAAACCGGACCATCCCCGCAAGTTCCGGACGAATACATACCTGACCCTGCCGGGTGCTCTTTCCTTTCAGGAAATAGCGCTGTAATTTCTCCGGTGACAGCATATCCAGCGCCTCCTGCCGGTAAATGCCTTGCTGCGCTTTACCGAGCACCTGCGTATCGATATCTGTGGCATAGACATGAAACTTACCCGGAGCCATCCCCAGGGTCTCAGCCAGCGTCAGCGCAATAGAATAAGGTTCTTCCCCGGTCGATGCGGCACAACTCCAGGCACTATAACTGCCTTGCCTGGCGGCGGCATGTTCAGCCAGAATCGGAAAGTGGTGGGCTTCGCGAAAGAACGAGGTCAGATTGGTGGTCAGTGCATTAATAAATTCCTGCCATTCACCGCTGGCCGGCTGACTTTGCAGCAAAGCCAGATAGTGACTAAAATCATGCATCCCCAGTAAACGTAACCGGCGCATCAGGCGGTTATACACCATCTCCCGTTTATGGGGCGCCAGGACAATACCTGCACGCTGGTAAATAAGCTGACAAATACGCTGAAAGTTCGCTTCAGATAACACCAGCTTTGGGGCGTTACTGCCGGTGGTTCTCTTCGGCTGCGGGGAGTTATCCGGTAATTTGGCCATCGGTGCAGGGCTACCTTTTTCTGTCACACACAAACGTCCACTCGCCCGGAGCGGCAGACGCCGTCATACCCACCGGCCGGTCCGAAGTGATGCAACGGACCGGCCCGGCGGATAACTACCACAACGGGGTCAGAACGTTTCCCAGTTATCTGCAGAAGGCAGCGCTGCCTGTTCCGGACGTACCGGTGCTTTCTGACTTTCACTGTTAGCCAGTAATTTCACTTCATCCTCCCCCCGCTGTGTCTGCCCGATACGGAAGACGGCAACGGCTTGTTTCAGTAATCCGGCCTGCTCTTCGAGCTTCGCCGCTGCTGACGCGGATTCCTCGACCAGGGTTGCGTTTTGTTGGGTAACCCGGTCCATTTCGGTCACTGCGGTACTGACAAGGTCGATTCCCCTGCTCTGCTCTTCGGAGGCTGACGCAATTTCGCCCATGATATCCGTCACCCGCGTCACCGCATTGACGATCTCACCCATGGTTATTCCTGCGTTTTCGACCAACTGAGATCCCGAATCGATACGATTGACTGAATCTTCGATCAGCGTTTTGATCTCTTTTGCGGCCTGGGCACTGCGTTGTGCCAGATTACGCACTTCGCCGGCGACAACGGCAAACCCCCGTCCCTGCTCACCGGCACGTGCCGCCTCAACGGCCGCGTTAAGGGCCAGAATATTAGTCTGAAAAGCAATGCCGTCTATCACACTGGTTATGTCGGCAATCTTTTTCGAACTGCCGGCAATGTCTTTCATTGTCAGTACCACATTATCAACGACCGAACCGCCGTGACGCGCAGTTTCCGAGGCATTCAGAGCTAACTGAGACGCCTGACGGGCGTTTTCGGCATTCTGTTTCACGGTCGCGGTCAGTTGCTCCATACTGGAAGCCGTTTCCTCCAGAGAGGCCGCCTGCTGCTCGGTCCGTGCTGACAGATCAGTATTTCCGTTAGCAATTTCGCTGGCGCCTGAAAAAATTGACTCGGAACTGTCACGTACCAGACCGACCGTATGCCGGAGTTCCTGTTGCATATACCTGACGCTATTCAGTAACTCACCCATTTCATTTTTTGTCATGACATCAATGGGATGCGTTAAATCGCCGTTCGCCACCTGACGGATATGCTCAATACTTTCCCGCAGTGGCCTGATCAGGATACGGTGTAACCCTATCCAGACCATGATCACCACAATCAGGGTGATTATCAGCACACCGATGATCATCCATAACGCATGCTTATAATCGTTCTGCCCCTGAGAGATGCCTTTATCTGTCAATGCGTCATTAGCCTTTACCCAGACAGCAAGGGCATTTTCGAACGTCGTTTGTTTATCCACGACCGGTAAGGATAAAAGACCGCTGATATTTCCGCTCTCTGCCATCGATAACAACTCTGTCAGCCCGCTGCGGTAGTCCTTGTAAGCCTTACTAAGTTCCTGCTGACGAGGGTCACGAACTCCGCTTTCTGTCAGCGCATTTCTGTAGGCATCAAAACCTGTATCAGCTTTTTTGAGTTCCTTTTCGGCATCTTTCAGCATCCCTTTTATCTGCTCAGGTGTCTCTTCATCACCGCTTTGCAAAATACTGATGACGGCCAGACTGACATTATTCCTGCTTTGAAGCAGCGCATTATTGACGCCGGTAATATATTGCTGCTGATCTCTTAATGCCTGACTAAATGCCGATTTTTCATTACTGTTACTCAGCATATGAAAAAATATTCCACTGCTGGCAAACTGAAATATTGCCATCAGGCAAATGACGCACAATAAACTGGTGACAATTTTTATCCGACTGAACATAACGACCTCTGTGATAAGCATGACGATGCATATATCGGCCTATTGCTGAAAATCTTTATGATCCGGAGAAAAATATGCGAATGCGGTGCCGGGGAAAGGCACACATAGGTTGTCTCATTGAGCATCACCACCATCAGTCTTGATTCAGATTATCCACCAGCGCCATTTCATCGCTGTTCAGCAGCTTTTCAATATCGACCAGGATAAGCATCCTCTCTCCACGGGCACCCAGCCCGGTCAGATATTCTGTCGACAACGTCACGGTAAATTCCGGGGCCGCTCGTATATCATCTTTACTGAGTGCTAATACATCAGACACGCCGTCAACGACAATCCCCACGACACGATTTTTAAGATTAAGTACAATGACGACCGTATTTTCATTATAAGAGACATTATTTTGCAGAAATTTAATCCGCATATCGAGAATAGGCACAATAACGCCCCGTAAATTCGTTACCCCTTTAATAAACGCCGGGGTATTCGCAATCCGGGTCACATGATCATAACCCCGTATTTCCTGAACTTTAAGAATATCAATTCCGTATTCTTCTTCTCCCAGTGTAAAAACAAGGAATTCCTGCGCTGCAATTTCTTCGGCTTTATTTTCCACATTCACTCCGCAAACGGATCGGTAACGATTAACCGGCATTCGCCGCCAGGCACTTATCGCGATTGAAAGACTGAAGTACGGCAATATCAACAATTAATGCCACGCTGCCATCCCCCATAATCGTTGCCGCAGAGATACCTGCGACTTTGCGGTAATTACTTTCCAGATTTTTTACCACAACCTGATGCTGCCCCATCAACTGATCAACCAGTAAGGCATAACGTTTACCCGCGGTTTGTAAGATGATGGCTATCCCCCGGGTCGGATCCTGATGTGCATTACTGACCTCGAACACTCCGGACAGGGACACCAGCGGCAGATATTCGCCTCTGACCTCTAAAACACGCTCCCCTCCCGCCAATGCTTTAAGATCCTGACTTTGCGGCTGAAGAGACTCCATCACCGCATTCAGCGGCAGAATAAAGACCTCCTTGCCGACCCGGACTGACATTCCGTCGAGGATAGCGAGTGTCAGCGGTAACAGGATGCGGATGGTTGTCCCGGCACCTTCCCGGGAATTAATCTCCACATGGCCGCCCATTTGCTGGATATTCCGTTTCACGACATCCATGCCCACACCACGCCCGGAAACGTCGGTTACCTGCTCGGCCGTGGAAAAACCAGGTGCAAAAATCAGCAGCCCCACCTCTTCATCGGTCATATGGTCATGCACAGGAATACCGGAGGCTTTGGCTTTGCTAAGGATTTTTTCACGATTCAGCCCGGCACCATCATCCGTCACTTCAATGCAGATATTACCGCCGCGATGCTCAGCAGACAGGACCAGATTACCGGCGGCTGCTTTACCGGCTTTCAACCGTTGTTCCGGTAACTCAATTCCGTGATCAAGGCTGTTGCGGACCAGATGTGTCAGCGGGTCAACAATTCGCTCTATCAGACTCTTGTCCAGTTCGGTCGAACTCCCCTCCAGGGTCAGCTCGATTTTCTTTTCCAGCCTGGCCGCCAGGTCACGCACCAGTCGGGGAAAGCGACTGAAGACATATTCCATCGGCATCATCCGGATAGACATCACGGATTCCTGCAGGTCGCGGGCATTCCGCTCCAGCTGGCTCATACTGGTCAGCAGGTCACCATGAATTCCGGCTTCCAGCGTATTCGCGTGCTGTTGTAACATCGACTGGGTGATCACCAGCTCCCCCACCAGATTGATCAGTTGATCGACCTTCTCAACGGCCACACGAATACTGGCTGACTCGCTGGCTTTGACTGCCACGGAGGGTTGTCTGGCCGTTCTCGCGGAAGGGCTTCCCCCGGCTGTGGTCGTTTCATCCGCAGGATCCTCCGCGCGTGCGACCGGCAACGGCGGAAACGTGACCTGCTCTTCATCCACGATAAAACAGAGCACCGCCATCAGGTCATCCGCGCCTACCCCGGTCATGGTGGCTTCCAGCCGGTTTTCCTGCTGACAGATATCACTGACCTGACCGAGGTTACGCATCTCTTCCAGCAACCGACCCGGTTCTCCGTCTTTCAGATCACTCAGACATACCCGAAGTCCGCAGGACGTTTTCGCCGGCATCGTCGCCCCGGGGGCGTTATCTTCTGAACAGAGTAACATCGGGGAGTCTTCATGAGGGTCAGACGTTGTCAGGGCTATCTGACGCAACATATCGCAGATATAGCGAAAACTCTCTTCGTCGGGTTGCTGTGAGTTTTTGTAGGCATTCAGCTGTTCTTGCATGATGTCTTTTGTTTCCAGAAACAGATTAATAATATTACTGTTCAGGATCTGTTCACCGCGACGAGCGGTGTCCAGAATATTTTCCAGAATATGGGTCGTTTCCTGTAACACACTGAATCCGAACGTGGCTGCCCCGCCCTTGATGGAATGTGCTGCCCGAAAAATAGCATTCAGTTGTTCCGCATCCGGCGCCCCGGGGTCGAGGTCCAGAAGATGTTGTTCCATATCCGCCAGTAATTCGTCGGCTTCATCAAAAAAAGTCTGGTAAAAATCACTGATATCCATAGTCCGATTGACTACCTCTGTGGCGCAATAGGGAGGGTGGCAGGGGACGACGCCGGACTCTGCCGTTGATTCTCAGCCGGAAGAGCGCTCGCCGGAGGGCGCTTCTCCCCTCCGGCGGGGGGCATCTCCGCCGTAACCGACACTGGCGAACCGTTCGGGGAGGCTGCAGATACCGCTTGTGCCGCCGCCGGGTCAGCCCGTTCTCCTGACGCGGAAAGTGGCGGGGTCGCTACTGACCCGGGTGACGCATCCGTGGCCACGACTGACGGGTGCGCTACGGATCCCGGCGATGCAACGGGGGCCGGAACCGGCGGGGTCGATACCGGTCCCGGTGGTGCACCCGGGGCCGGGACTGACGGGGTCGATACCGATCCCGGCGATGCAACCGCGGCCGGGACTGACGGGGTCGATACGGATCCCGGCGATGCACCCGGGCTCACGACTGACGGGGAGGTTACCGATCCCGGCAGCCCACCGGTCGCCGGTGCGGTAGCACTCTCAGTTTTCGAAGATAAATGAAGTTCAGCAGGGTCAGAAAGTGTGATTCCCTGCCCCTCTCTGTTTTCTGCTTCAATTGCATGTTCAGCCTGCAGGTTTAAAACCAGAAGACTAATTCGCCGGTTCTGGGCCTCGTCACCCTGCCGGTGACTCAGTTTCATGGTGTCCGCCATCCCCAGCACTCTGAGCACTTTACCGCTGTTAAGCCCACCCCGGACCAGTTCACGACGTGAAGCATTCGCTCTGTCGGCTGAGAGTTCCCAGTTACTGAAGCCTTTATCACCGCCCTGATACTGATAATCATCTGTATGCCCGGCAATACTGATTTTGTTCGGTACATCGTTCAGTATGGGCGCTATCGCCCGGAGAATGGTGCGCATATAAGGCTCAACTTCGGCACTGCCACGACGAAACATAGGCCGTTGCTGGCTATCGATAATCTGTACCCGTAGCCCCTGGCTGGCCATGGTGATCAGTAAATGCGGTCGTAACTCTTTGAGTCGCGGGTCAGAGAGCAATAAAGTTTCCAGCCGCTGTTTCAGTTTCTTTAACGGTCGATCCTCAGCACGGCGTACGCGGCTTCTCGCTGCGTCTGTTTTATCGACCTCGCCTTTCTTACGCGTAACATCCTGCCCGCCCCCGGGCACCGGACTTTCACTGTCGCTGCTGCGCTGACCGCCCGATAAAGCGACGCGGAGGGGCATGCGGAAATATTCCGCGATCTTCTCTAATTCTTTCGGCGTGGAGATAGAAATCAGCCACATCACCAGAAAGAAAGCCATCATCGCTGTCATGAAATCCGCATAGGCAATCTTCCAGGAACCATGTTCTTCCTGGTGAGCTGAGGATCGTTTTTTCCTGACAACCACGATCCTGGATTCATTCTGCTTCATGCATCCTGTTCCGCTGAAGTTTTAACCGATTTATTATCCCGCACATATTCTTCCAACTCACTGAAGGAAGGACGCTCGCTGGAATATAAGACTTTACGGCCAAATTCCACCGCAATTTGCGGCGGATACCCATGCATGCTGGATAATAAGGTCACTTTTATACACTGCATCATCTTGGTATTTTCAGCGTATTTCTGCCGTAATACCGCCGCCAGAGGAGAGACAAAACCATAGGATAATAAAATACCTAAAAACGTCCCGACCATCGCACGAGCAATTAATTCTCCCAGTTCGGCTGCAGGCCGGTCTGCGGAGGCCAGTGCATGCACGACTCCCATCACCGCCGCAACAATACCAAACGCCGGCAGCCCATCACCGGCTGCAGACAGACTTTTCGCCGGACCGTCACTTTCATATTCGTAGGTTTCTATTTCCCCATCCATCAATGATTCGATTTCGAAAGCATTCATATTTCCGCTAATAATCAGACGAAGATAGTCCGTAATAAAATTAACGATCATCTCATCCCCCAGTAAGGCCGGGTAGGATTTAAATATCTCGCTGTCCGCCGGGCTTTCAATATCTTTCTCCAGCGCCAGCACCCCCTGCTGCCGGGCTTTAGATAACAACCGGAACTGTAATGTCATCAGATCAAGATAATGTTTTTTGGTATACTTTGAGCCGCGAAATAATAACGGAATCGCCTTCAGTGTTTTATTGATCGATTTTCCACAATTACCGACAAGGAAAGCCCCTACTCCCGCGCCACCAATGATGAGCAATTCTGTAGGCTGAAATAATGCGCCCATTTCGCCACCTACCAGCGTGTAACCTCCCAATACGGAACCGATAACTACAATATATCCCAGAATAATTAACACGGAGACTCCCTTACACCCTCGTTCTGTTATGCAAAATATCCCTATGCTGGCAGGAATGGATTACACTCCCCGGTTCCATACGGATAACTGACGATTAAAACAATCTTTTATTACCGCGAGTTATTTATCAGCAGGTAACTTATCCAGGTTATCGGCACCGTCTTCGGGAAGTTTACGCCTTTTCACCGCCCTGGAAGGTGGCTGGCATAAGCTACAGATAAAACTCCCTTTTGGCTGGTGTGCATGATTGATAAACTGGCCGTGACAACAGCGACATGCCACCAGTTCAAGCATTCCGCTTTCCGTAAACCGGATCAACGTCCATGCCCGGGTCAGAGCCAGTAATGGTCCGTTTTCCCCGGGCGGACACTGCTCAAGATACAGACGGTAAGCCGCTATCAGCGCATCCACACCCCGGGTAAGATGAGTTTTTTGCATAAATAGCCAGGCATGGAAAAATACCGTTGCATGAATGTTATGCTCCCAGGTCATAAACCAGTCGGTGGAAAAAGGAAGCATGCCTTTAGGCGGCGGACAGCCTTTAATTTCTTTATATAATTTAATCAGACGCCCGCGACTCAATATTGTTTCATTTTCAAGTAATTGTAGTCTGGCACCCAGATGAATAAGTTCAGTCGCCAGCTGAATATCATGACCTTCCTGTATCACACTGTGTGTTTTCATACTGTTCTCCCGTCATTGCTTCGGAATATCTAAGAAACCGACTGTAAGAGATTGCTGGCCAGCATAATACCGGTATGAATTTGCTGAAGATCATCGACTCGCGAATCCTGCGTCAGACGTTCAATATCCAGATAATCATTGAACCGGATTTTACATATCAACTGGTTAGTCTCTGCAAGTTTAACCAGTCCCTGAAGTGTGAGTTCTGACAACTTATCTGCCATTAACTCATCAATGCCCAGACGAAACATTGCAGAGGACTTATCCAGACGGATCAATTGTTGCGCAAGTAATAAATATGAAAGATTTATATCATAAATATTTTTAACCAGGTTGGCCGAATTCATTATAGTTTCCTCTGCGTTTGAAATTATATTCCGGGAAATAGAGCAACGACATGTATCGACTATCTCTCTGTAAAATATGCCAGAAATTTACCTCTGGTTACCGGGATAAGGAAGAGCAGGTAATAAAAACCCTCACAGAACACTCAATATATCCTCACTTATTGTTAGCCTGATGATTCAAGTCTTCTCTTTTTACAAATCGTTGGGATTTATCTTATTTGAATTTAACCGCTTAATAGCCGTCATACAATGATTTTTTTCATTCATTCGTTGTGGGAATTGATACAGATCATCAACAACAGCGGGATAATTACTTTTAAAGAGTCATTTATCTATTTATATTTTTTTATCAAAACCTGCTGACCTCTTAAAGAAAATAACCACACAAAATATCAGGTTTTTTATCCGTACAAAGTAACATTAAAATATTCTACCTCTTGATATTTATAATAAACAAAACTGGCTAACGACCGCATTGAATAATCATTCATACTTATTCAAAGAAACAGAATGGTTTTATTTATTCTCCGGGAATAAGAATAGATTATGAAAAGAAAAGGTTTTAACTAAAATCGCATGGGCATTTTAATTGAGTAACGTTGGAAAACGTTAACGCAGGGCAAGCAGGTCATTAATGAAATAAAATCGTTAGATTGACCGGTGGGGTAACAGATTCTGCCGGAAGACACGTGAGCCAGTAAATCATCAAAGAGGCTTGTGAAACTTTGGAAGATGTGGTCGTTTCTTTAGACAGCCAGGCCCCGTTCAGCCGGAGCCTGGCTGTGATTGATGACTCAGTCAGACAGCCAGCGAGCGGAGATCCTGCAGGAAAACATCCCGCCAGCGATCTATCGTCTGATGCGTCAGTACCGCCATCATCTGCTGATAACGTTCGATACGTTCACTGAGGGGCATCGTCATCGCCTGGTCGATGGCAGCAGCCACTTCCCCGCGATCGTATGGATTCACTATCAGCGCTGAGGTCAGTTCACAGGCCGCCCCGGCAAAGCGCGACAAGATTAACACACCCGGGTTTTCAGGATCCTGTGCGGCAACATACTCTTTAGCTACCAGGTTCATCCCATCCCGGAGCGGAGTGATCAGTGCAATATCAGTCAGGCGGAATATTTTCATCAGCAGACGTCTGTCGAAGTGCTGATTAAGATAATACAGAGGTGTCCAGCTTAGGGTTCCGTATTTACCATTAATCCTTCCGGCTTCGGTTTCCAGTTTATGACGGATTTTCTGATACGCCTGGACTTCCCCTCTGGAAGTCGGTGCTATCTGGGTATAGCGGATATGACCACGGTGATGGGGATAATGCTCCAGCAGGGCTTCATAGGCCAGAAACCGCTCCGGTAAGCCCTTGGAATAATCCAGTCGTTCGCAGGCGATAATATTTTTCGCATCCCCCAGTTCTTCCCGGATTGCCACCATTTTCGGCGGTAAAGGCCCTGAGGCGATGCGCTGAATACTGTCAGGCTCGATCCCGATAGGGTAACACGCAACGCTGAAAGTCCGGCCAAAGGCCTGATAGCGGCCCTCCTCCGTCGTACTCAGTTCGGTGACCTTTGACAGGCTGCTCAAAAACGCGTGCTTATCATTTTCCGTTTGAAAGCCCAGCAGATCATAGCTGCAGAGCATTTCAAGGATAATTTTATGATCCGGCAATGCATTAAAAACATCCGGGGCCGGGAAAGGAATATGCAGAAAAAAACCAATGGGTGGGTTTTTACCGGCCTTACGTAATTCTGCGGCAAAGGGCAATAAGTGATAATCATGGGCCCAGACAATATCATCGTCATTGAGTAAAGGGGTAAGCCGTTCGGCCAGTAACTTATTGACCCGGCAGTAGCCTTCCCAGGCTGTCCGCTGATAGTCGACCAGATCCAACCGATAGTGAAAAGCGGGCCAGATCACCGTATTAGAGTACTGGCTGTAATAGAGGTCATAATCATTCTGATTAAGGCTGAATGAAGCATAACTGATACCTTCATGTGATATCAGTGTCACCGGCTCCTCTTCTCCGGAAATTTCCGCTATTTCACCATTCCAGCCAAACCATAATCCACCGTACTTTTTTAATGCATCCAGAATGCCCACGGCCAGCCCGCCTGCACTACTTTTTCCGTTAACCGGCAAGGCTATCCGGTTAGACACTACGACTAATTGACCCATCCTGAAGACTCCTTATGAGTGAGGATTACCGGCACCAGGTGAAAGCAACTGCTTTATCCAGGTGTAAACAGCATCGTTATTCTGCAAACGGTAGTGTGCGTGTGTAGGTCCCTCACCAATTTTCACCGAGATCCCTTTTAACTGGTTAACCAGAATGAACCCCTGTTCGTCAGTCAGGTCATCTCCCAGGAATACCGGTACCCTGCCCGCAAAAGGCGGACTTTCCATAAATTTTTTGATAGCGACGCCTTTATTGACACTTTCAGGCTTAAGCTCGATAACACATTTCCCCTGCTGAACTTCGAGTGCCGGAAAATGTGCCGCCACCTGTGTTGCCAGCGCCCGGACGGCGTCCCTGTGCCGGGGGGCCTGCCGGTAATGCAACGCAAAAGCGACGCGTTTTTTTTCCAGTACGACCCCCGGTAACGGGATAATGCCTTCGGTGAGCGAGTGTTCAATAGCGGCCAGTATGCTACTGCCGACCGGGGTACCGGTCAGCCTTCCATCGGTTTCACGACGCTCCGCGCCATGGATCCCTGCCGCAGGCAAGCGTAGAGGAGCAAGCAAGGCATCAATTTGCGCCAGCGGGCGACCGGAGATAATGGCTAACGCACCGGAGGTGTTCCGGTGAAGAAGACAAAGGTCATCCCTGACATGTCCGGGAACCGAGACCAGATCAGGTTCCGGTTGCAGGGAGGCAAGAGTTCCGTCCAAATCGAAAAAGAATGCTGCATGTTCACTGCTAATCTCTGGCAGAGCCTGTTGACTCTCTTGCACAATTTCCTCCTGGTGGAAGCCGTCGCTTTGTTATAGTGAAATTCACAGGGTTTCAGGCTTCCTGAGCCACTCTTCCGCCCCACGCGATAACGATATCCGCGAGGGCCATTCCGGCCGGCCTGTCGACGGGCAGTATTAAACATTGCAGGACGCCACGATAAACTACGGCGTTCAGAAATGTTCACCTGCGCTTAACTTTTGTTACTTTATTGTTAATAATAGACTGCTTTCCGGAATTTATCCTGTCACAGGCGTCTGTTCTTTCCGCTGCGTGGCGACAGAACAGTGACTGACTGGCGACATTTCCTGCGCGGATAGGCAGGATCCAGTGTGCTGGAAAACTGATGAAAAATCGTTCAGATAACACCGGAAGTCCGGGCTGCTGACGGCATTTAATGCCGGAACGGGTTGAAAAACGGGTTATTGCGCGCATCTGATATACTCAGAAGCACAATGAAGCAGTACACAAGAGAGAATTAATTATGACTATTGAATATGCAGTAATTGCCGGGGGCTGCTTCTGGTGCACCGAAGCGGTATTTAAAAGCATTAATGGTGTGGTTTCGGTCGAAAGCGGTTACACCGGCGGAACCACCGTGGATCCTACCTACCAGAAGGTCTGTGAAGGCACGACAGGCCACGCTGAAGCCATCCGTATCGGCTTCGACCCGGCTCTGGTCAGCTACGGGGATCTGCTGGATATCAGTTTTGCGACCCATGACCCTACCCAGCTAAACCGCCAGGGGAATGACATCGGTACACAGTACCGTTCTGCTATTTTCCCGGCCAGTCCGGCGCAGGAACAGGAAGCAAAAGCCGCCATCGCCCGCGCGGCCTCTGAGCACAGTGCGCCGATAGTCACCACGGTGGAACCGTTACAGACCTGGTATCCGGCTGAGGATTATCATCAGAACTACTGGGATGGTGAAGGTCAGCGCAACGGTTACTGTCTGGCCGTGATCCCGCCTAAACTTCAGAAACTGCGTAAGCGTTATTCTGAACAACTGAAAGACTGAGTTGGCAACCGCAATTCCTGCGTGAAAATGCAGCGAATTGCGGTCATATAAAGCAATTCGTTCATTCGCTAACCGGGTAAAACAAAAGAGAAAAATAATTCTTGACCGTTTGCGACTGACTCCCTATAGTAGCGCCCCGTTAGCCGCTACAGCGACTGACAACAAAAAGTGGTGAGGTGTCCGAGTGGCTGAAGGAGCACGCCTGGAAAGTGTGTATACGGCAACGTATCGAGGGTTCGAATCCCTCCCTCACCGCCATCATTCTTTAAGAGAGCCTGAACGAAAGTTCAGGCTTTTTTATTGCCTGTCAGCAGGTATTCTCCCGGGAGGGTGAGAACCCTCGCAGGGTTCGACAAAACCTGACGGGTTTTGCAGGGCCTCCGGCCCCCCGAAGGGCGAGCTGCAGCGCAGCGAGTGCATCCCTCCCTCACCGCCATCATTTTTTAAGAGAGCCTGAACGAAAGTTCAGGCTTTTTTATTGCCTGTCAGCAGGCACTCTCCCGGGAGGGTGAGAACCCTCGCAGGGTTCGACAAAACCTGCCGCGTTTTGCAGGGCCTCCGGCCCCCCGAAGGGCTAGCTGCAGTGCAGCGAGTGCATCCCTCCCTCATCGCTATCCGGCCATCTCTGTGTTTTTGAATAGGAGATAGCATGCAGAAACCTTACTTCCCGGAACCCGCATCTGTTCCTGCTTTTCATAACAATATTAATGTTTGCTTCTTACCTGATTTCAGCACCGCGTTAAGGGCGACATGACGCCATTGAGTGGGAAAAGGTACCACGCAGCGAAGGGCTGGCTTATTGCAAAGCGGAGCGTGCAGAGAATACGGCCAGGCGCCCTTTTCCCGGTCGGCCACATCGGGGCAAAGGCGGTATGGCTGACAATGCAGCGAACGGAATATTCACCAGGATAAACCGAATAAACCACAAACAGAAAACTCAGCAGCCTGGTATCAAAAACCTGCGGAAAAGTGGGATATTCACCCCTCTGATCCTGCAAAACCTCAGTTCCCTGCCTGTTCACTCAGAAGAAAAATCTCTCCTGCCCCTTAATTTTCAGCACGCCGCCAGGCCGCCAGCCACTGCGCATAATGTGCAGGCCACTCCACCGTCGGTGTGCCGGGTTTTCCCATACCAAATCCATGCCCGCCCCGGGAATAACGAAACAACTCCACCGGGACATGTTCACGCTGACAGGCAGCCTGCATGATCAACGTATTTTCGGGATCTGACACCGGATCATCTTTTGCCTGTACCAGAAAAAACGGAGGAGACTGCGGCGTTACAAAATTCTGTACTGACCACTGAGCATCCTGCCGCAGAGAAGCCCCGGTCCCGGCGAGAATACGATGGGTAGAGGTATGTGTATAGGGTGGTTCGAGCGTGATCACCGGATAGATTAATGCGGCCCGGTCAGCTTTTGCGGGAAGTGTATCGATAGCATCTGTCGGAGGGTAACTGACAAAATCACTGCGCACAGCTGCCAGCCCCAGTAAATGTCCCCCGGCAGAAAAACCTAATACACTCAGATGCTTTTCCCGTTGCCTGATAACACGTAATGCCCGTTGCGCATCCTGCAGCGCAACCAGCGATCCCTCACCCCAGCCTTCGTCAGGTAACCGATAGGTGAGAACATAGGCAGTAAAGCCACGAGCTGTCAGCCAGGCCGCGGCGGGTAATGCTTCTTTACGCATCTCTATTCGTTTGTAGCCACCACCGGCAGCAATCAGGACCGCATAACCATTTGAGCGGGCCGGCGAATAAACACTCAATGTAGGGTGGGCAATATGGCTCAGTGCGCCACCCGCGGAGCTTATCAACCTGCCATCGGGGCCTCCGCCTCCCGGGGGGGTTCCGTTCCAGAGTGGTATCACTTCTGCAGGCGACAGTGGCACGGCGTCTGCCTCACTGGCGGAACTCAGGCTCTCTCGCCCGGTGATCACAGCGGCGATAACATACGCCAGAAAAGAACGACGATGCATAGCGGGATTTGTCCAGTTCGAGTGTCAGTTCTGCAATATACCGCGCTATTACAGTCATGACATCGCTTTATTACAGCACGATCCGGTACGCCGGGTAGGTTTGCAGGCGATATTCTATACTGTATTCAGCCATCACGGTTCTTCAGCCTCCGGTAACCGCAATGCTCGCAAAAATACCCGGAATACGCTGAATTTCACAGATTACAAAGTCCTCCTCCCCTTTGCTGCATCGGGCGCAGACCCGAACCCGCGGCATGATCAGGTAAAGATCACTGTGTGCACCCTCCGGCAGAATGTGAAATTAAGACAACCCCTCACAGACATCCGGAAGTAAAGAAAATATTGTTTTGTCAGCGAGTTATGTCTAAGACCTCTGATTTAAAAGCTGAAATTTCACTTTCCAACACTAAGGCACATTCATATGATGGACTATCTGCTTCTGGTAATAGCCATACTTCTGGTGATCGTGGCCGGCGTACTTCTGATCTCCTATCTGCGGGATAAAAGTAAAACCACGTTCTCCCGGGGCAATAAACGTCGTTAGTTCGGTAATAACATGAATTCAGAGGCCGTATTCTGCAATCTTAAGTGGATACGGCCTTTTCTGTTGGCTCACAGGATCGGTTATTTCCCGTTCGGGGTTTCCGGGCGAAGTTCATACGCTTTTTGTACCAGCGGATCCCGCTCTGCGCGACCCGTCACTTTTCGCTCCCATATTTCATCCATCTGGCGGCGCGTATCGTCGGTAATCTCTTGCGGAACAACATTCCGGTAATGTGTTTCTTCACCGGTCACGACTTTTACAATCAGTTCAGAGACCTGATGTGGCTGATATTGTTCATGCGGGAAAGCAATTTCTGAATAGTCGAAGACCGTATCTTCTTTGTCTTCCGGCCACCAGTGTTGCCACGCTTCAAACATACGGTCATTAAATCCGGTCAGAATCGGCCCCGGGTTTACCGTTGCCACCTGAACACCAAACTCGCGCAATTCTTTGTGTAACGCTTCGGCAAAGGCCTCCAGCGCATGTTTACTGGCCGAATAAGCACCGGCAAAAGGATCCGTGGTGATCCCCGCGACAGAAGAAACAAACACAATTTTGCCCTCTTTCCTGTCGATAAACTGTCGGGCAAACAACTGGGTCAAAAGTATGCTGCCGAAAACATTCACCTCAAACTGGCGACGTAGTTTTTCTTCGGGGAGATCTACCACCGCCCCGCCTTCGGATATCCCGGCATTATTCAGCAGAATATCGACCGGCCAGGTGGCGGCCAGCAGGCGGTCATTCTCATCAGTGATGTCCAGCTTTTCCACCCGTAACTCCAGTCCCTGCTGCCGGGCTGTCTCTTTCAGCGGCTGGATTTGAGCAACGGTTTCCGTCGCGGCAATGACCTGATAGCCGGCCTTAGCAAGCAGCAGCGCACTTTCTTTGCCGAATCCGCTACCGGCACCGGTAATAAGTACAGTCTTCTGTGGCATAACGTTTTCCTCTGCTGAATCGTGTTGCTTACAGTTCAGTATAGAACATCCTTGTTTTCCGGCAGAGATAACGCCTTTTGCCCGCACGCTCTGAGCCATTATTGCTGACCGGAGGTCTCGCGGTCCCGGAGTTTATCTGCCTGTGAAATGGCCTGTAACTGATGGTTCGCAGTATCAATCGCATTCAGTAGCGGGTAGATCCACAGCACAGCCTGACAATAGCTCAGATGTCCGGCGGTAACGGTACCGGCACGGGTTGCAACAGCGCCGCCGGCAGGGGCTGGCATTGTGCCGGCACGTAAATCTTGTGTGTAGCGGTACAACCGCTGAGCAATAGCATCAGGCACAGGGAGATCACAGGTTTTCTGACGGCGGAGAAGAGTCCGGAATTCATTAATATTTTCCTCATTTTGCGCACTGGCGCGTAAATTCGTTTGCAGAGCTTTTTCAGAAAGTGCGTTCAGTTGCTGCCACTGCCCATTCTGCATTCTTATAATCTGCGCCTGATACTGCTGTTCTTGCTCTGCCTGATGTTGTGCAGCAACAGCACTTTTATAGCGGTAAGCCACCACGGCACTCATCACCACCGTCAGTAACCAGAAGATGCCGATCAGGATGGCCAGAATTGATTTCAGTTTCATTATTTACACCTGCTGCAATGCAGTCAGTGCGGTCTGCAAACGCACAGCCCTGTCAGCGAGACCGTTACTGCCACCGTTGATAATTTCCGTCACTTTCACAAGATCTCCGGAACACGCCAGGCATCCCTGTGAGGCGAAGTACCATGCCGCGGAAAGTGCTGCGGCCGTATCGCTTGCCAGAAGATCCGGGTGGCTGAGCAGTGGCAGGTCAATGCCAGAGGCACAACGACAATAATTATCCCGGCCGGTGACCTGAATCAGCCCCCTTCCACGATAAATCCAGCCTTCCATCGGTGACAGGTTACCCAGCCGCTGCCCATAGAGTCGTTCTGCAATTTGCGGTTGCTGTGCAGGCTGCTCTGCGGTCCGTCCCAGCGCCGTAGCCTGCTGCGGGGTAAAATAAGCCGGAAAGAGTTGCTCTAACGCCTGCGGGGTATAGTTAAAACTTTCTGTCAGGGTGGTAAACCCTTCTGACTCATGAGCGGTCTGAGCAATAAACATGGCCTGATCCATGGGATGAATAATGGAAAAACGTTCCATCGCTTCTGTTACCGGCTCAAGCCAGCGTGATGCCAGTTCCGCGCTGATACCGGCGGCAGCGGCAAATTGTTCTGATTGCATCATCAAAAGACTCCTGCTTCATCGCGACCCTGAGGGGTCAAAAATAAGGTGAGCCCTGACAGTAAATCTCCAGCCAACAGGCCACCAGCGGCGGAAGTTGTGCCCTGTAACAGCCAACAAAATTCTATACATAGCGTCAGAAAAGCGCAGAAAAGGCCCGGAGACGGGCGGAGAGGAGGTGGAAAAGAGCCGTGTCGTGCCAGCTATTCCGTTCTCAGTGGGTTGTGGGTTGTGGGTTGTGGGTTGTGGGTTGCGGGCGATAGTTAGCCTGTGCAGAAAGATCGGAAAGCACCAAAAACATCCGTTCCAGACTGTCCGGCGGTATCAGAAATGACGGGAGTCACAGCTATGCGGTCGTGGTAAAGAGAATCCCGGCCCTGGTGACAGGCAGTGACCGGGAGATAAGCACCTACAGTCGGGGGAACCGTTCCACCCAACCCAGGCCGGAGAGTAATTCCTGCGTGGGGTCAGAGCCCAAGGCTGTCCAGTTCAGGATGGTCAGCAGGCCGCTGAGTGCCGGACCAAAAGAAAAGGCGTTCTCCGGTACTGATAGGTAAATCATTGATACAGGCGAAACGCTTAACCATTAATCCCTGTTCATTAAATTCCCAGTTCTCGTTGCCATAGCTACGAAACCAGTTCCCCGCCTCATCATGCCATTCATAGGCAAAACGCACGGCTATCTTATTGTCCGTCCAGGCCCACAGTTGTTTAATCAGCCGGTAATCCATTTCTTTACGCCACTTTCGCGTTAAGAACTGAACCACTTCCTCGCGACCTCGGACTTCTTCGTTACGGTTGCGCCAGTATGTCTGCGGGCTGTAAACCAGACTTACCCGCAACGGGTCACGACTGTTCCAGGCGTTTTCCGCCATTCTGACCTTTTCTGCCGCCGTCCCGGCCGTAAAAGGCGGTAGCGGATGACATAATTCCATAGGTTCTCCGGTGACATTGCACGGTAAAAAAAGAGGTCGCCGCGTTTCCGCTGAGACCTCTCTGAAATCAACTCTTTCTGCCGGTGGTCATTACCCCCGGTGACATTGCCGGAATGGCTTAGCTGTAAGCCTCTAACGTACGCTGGCACAACTCAGAACGGACACAATCCTGTTTATCGAAGCGGATTAAACCTACCAGGTCATCTTCTTCAAAGCGCTGTAAAGCATCGGCCAGGCCGGAGGTTACCCCCCGGGGTAAATCACACTGAGTAATATCACCGTTAACAATCACCGTCACATTCTCGCCCAGACGGGTAAGAAACATTTTCATCTGAGCCGCAGTAACGTTCTGGGCTTCATCCAGAATCACAAACGCATTCTCGAACGTCCGCCCACGCATATAAGCAAAGGGAGCAATTTCAACTTTACCGATTTCCGGGCGCAGACAATATTGCATAAAAGAGGCCCCCAGACGTTTAACCAGCACATCATAAACCGGCCGGAAATACGGTGCGAATTTTTCAGAAATATCACCGGGCAGGAAGCCCAGGTCCTCGTCTGCCTGCAGCACCGGTCGTGTGACGATAATCCTTTCAACGTCTTTATTGGATAACGCCTCTGCAGCTTTCGCTGCACTGATCCAGGTCTTACCGCAGCCGGCTTCACCGGTGGCAAATATAAGCTGCTTGTGTTCGATGGCTGAAAGATAATTCGCCTGTGCGTCGTTACGTGCTGCAATCACAGAACGGTCACGACTATCGCGGGCCATACCAATCGAATCCATACCGCCCATTTGTACCAGCGAGGTCACCGATTCTTCTTCACGCTGACGATGACTACGGGAATCATTACGGATCACCCGGCGCGCTTCACGGCGCGCTTTAATCACTGCTTTCTGTCTTCCCATGTTGGCACCTTACAGTTGGTTTCATTTTCCGGCCTGAATAACAGGCGCGTATACGTGAACGCTTTAGAGGTTTACAGGCTTCCTTCTGAGCCACGAACAGCCATTGAGAACAGTACACCGCTGAAAAAACGGGTACCGGTTAAAGAGACATGAAGTAATGAATTTAAGCAGAATAAGAAAAGTGAATTTTGAGTATACCGTATTCCCACGTCTGGCGACGTAAGTGAAATGTTTCTGATGTCATACCGACAGTCACAATTCATGTACACTCTCCGGAGAAACTTCGTAATACTGAAACTCTCAGGGAATAACTTGTACCAGCGCCCCGGGGAATGCAACAATATTTTTACTTATCTGGCATAAAAATAGTCATCTCTCTGCCTGACACTAATGAAAGAAAAAACAATTATCCATTTATAACAGTGAGATGGATTATTTGTGGTTATTTTTTACCCACTCACAAATAGTGCGAAAAAAACAGAACTCTCCTCCGGTTTTCCCGGCCTAGCAAAAAGAGGCGGTATTTTTCATCCCCGCCAGCCGGCAGGATTTACTCACTCTCCTCAGGTAACACAAAAAAGAATATCTGCCAGCCGAAAGAAAAATATATCTGATGCAGGGAGGCAGGGATAAATACTCCGGCTGACGTTTGCGATACCACAGATAACCTCATGGTCGTATTTCATTTCCTGCTTAGCGGTTAGGGTATCCATAAAATACCCATCAGGGTGTCGTACTATTAAATGACCTTCCCCGCTATCCGTCCGCATAATTCCGTTGATATACGCTGAGATATTACCGGGCCCTGCCAGGCTCCGGACTGTCCCTAACTATTAAACGACGTCAGAGGCTGACGTGGTGAGCTGAGAAAGTGGCAGCCCCGACAGAAGAGAATATTTACCCACGGTGTGACCTGCGCAGAGATCATCCGGACGGCGGTTTCATCCACTACCGCAGGTCCGCTGGGGTCCGCAGATAAGAAGACCTGTGAACCCTTACTCCGGACCTGGCCGGGAACAGGGATAAAGTTTACCGGGGTGCACAGGGCCAATGGAGGCGGCTGCACCGGTCCGCCAGCCCCACTCCGGACCGGTGCAGAGCCAGGAAAAAGAAAACCCTGTGAGGTTATCTCACAGGGTTCACGGACAACACTTATGCCACAGCAACCTCAGTCGCTGAGAAATTCCTGCCGCGCATTCTCAAAACGCTGCGTCGCCGCCGCGGAAGGTCGTTCACCCACAAAGCTGAAAATCACGATGGCCAGTAAGCCGGCGATAAAACCCGGTATGATTTCGTAAAGCCCGAATAGAGCATACTGTTTCCAGATAATCACCGTTGCCGCTCCGGCAATCATCCCCGCCAGAGCACCATTGCGGGTCATACGCTTCCAGCAAAGACTTAACAGCACCACCGGGCCAAAGGCTGCACCGAAACCTGCCCAGGCATAGCTGACCAGCCCCAGGACTTTATTGTCCGGATCCCGGGCCAGCAGGATGGCAATAACCGCCACCACCAGGACCATCAACCGGCCAACCCAGACGCGTTCCTGTTGCCCGGCATTTTTACGGAAGAATGCCCGATAGAAATCTTCGGTCAGCGCACTTGAACACACCAGTAACTGACAACTCAGGGTCGACATCACCGCGGCCAGAATGGCCGACAGTAAAACCCCGGCAATCCACGGGTTAAACAGAATTTTGGCCAGCTCGATAAAAATCCGCTCGCCATTACTGTTCACCGCCCCTGCCAGCGCAGGATTGTTATCAAAATAAGCAATACCGAAGAAACCGACGGATACGGCACCGGCAAGGCACAGGATCATCCAGGTCATTCCGATACGCCGCGCCGCTTTCATCGAACGGTGTGAATCTGCAGCCATAAATCGTGCCAGAATATGCGGTTGTCCGAAATACCCCAGCCCCCAGCCCAGTAAAGAAACGATGGCAATCACATCCATTTTGTTAAAGATATCGGTAAAGCCGGGGCCATGATGTTCGATAACTATCATCGCTTGCGGAATACCGCCGACGGCAAAAATAACCATCAACGGGGTCAGCAGGAGCGCGAAAATCATCAGGCTGGCCTGCACAGTATCAGTCCAGCTGACCGCCAGAAACCCACCCAGAAACGTATAGACGATGGTCGCAGCAGCACCGGCCCACAACGCCGCTTCATAGCTCATCCCAAAGGTACTCTCGAAAAGCCTTGCCCCTGCCACAATCCCGGAAGCACAATAAATCGTGAAAAACACCAGAATGATCACCGCAGAGATAATCCTTAACAATTTACTGCGGTCTTCAAACCGACTGGTAAAATAGTCCGGCAGGGTTAACGCGTTATTATGATGCTCCGTATGAACCCGAAGCCGGCCGGCAATGATTTTCCAGTTCAGCCAGGCACCGATAATCAGCCCGATGGCAATCCAGCTCTCCGATATGCCGGAAAGAAAAATCGCACCCGGCAGCCCCATCAGCAGCCATCCGCTCATATCCGAAGCTCCGGCAGAAAGCGCTGTGACCAGGCTGCCTAAACTCCGGCCACCGAGGATATAGTCATCAAAATTTTTGGTGGAACGCCAGGCAAAAAAGCCTATCAGAAGCATGCCAAAGATATAAATTACAAAGGTTACTAATAAAGGGGTACTGACGGTCATAGTTATCTCCATTTCCTGTTATTATCAGGCTAAATCCCCGCAAATAGCACGCAATAATCGTGGACAACCCCGTTGTCTGACGGGAAACTGATCATTGCGTCTGATATTCACCCACCCTGATTTTAACAACGAAGTAACATTTTAAGCCCACAGGTGCACCCGGTTTTTTCCAACAACCTGCGACCGATCATGTTTTTTCTGCCGGAATTTATGCACCTCTGACCTACGGAAGTGAATAATTATGGCAAACAGCCCCGGTTAAGCCCCTCATCACTGCACACCAAATTTGTGCCAGCGTTGCGTCGGGTAACACTTTTCGGTTTCATAAGTTTTTCATAGTTGCAACAGGTTGCAACATGATGGATATTGAGGTGCAACCTTTCCTGACAACAACTGACGGAGAACCGTATGGCAACGACCACCACGATGGGTGTCAAACTGGATGAAGAGACGCGGGAGCGCCTGAAAAAGGCCGCTCAGAAGATAGACCGGACCCCGCACTGGCTGATCCGCCAGGCCGTATTTAACCTGCTTGAAGCGATAGAGTCCGGTCATCCCCCGTTTTTTTCTGAACTCTCTGCTCCCGGTAATGAACCGGAAAAAGCGATAGAGGAAGAGGAACCGGTGCAACCTTTCCTGGATTTTGCCGAACAGGTACTCCCTCAGTCAGTGATCCGTGCCGCCATCACGGCGGCCTGGCGCCGCCCGGAAACCGATGCGGTGCCAATGATCCTGGAGCAGGCTCGCCTGACACCCGCATTATCTGAAAAGACCCACCAGCTGGCTCATCAGCTGGCCGAAAAACTGCGCCAGCAAAAAACGACCGGAGGCCGGGCCGGGATGGTTCAGGGGCTGTTACAGGAGTTCTCCCTGTCATCTCAGGAAGGTGTCGCACTGATGTGCCTTGCTGAGGCGTTATTAAGGATCCCCGATAAACCGACACGGGATGCACTGATCCGCGATAAAATCAGCCACGGAAACTGGCAGTCACATCTCGGGCGCAGTGCCTCGTTGTTTGTCAATGCCGCCACCTGGGGCTTACTGGTCACCGGCAAACTGGTCGCAACCCACAACGAAGCCAGCCTGTCCCGATCGCTTAACCGAATCATCAGTAAAAGCGGTGAACCGGTGATCCGCAAAGGGGTGGATATGGCAATGCGCCTGATGGGCGAACAGTTCGTCACCGGCGAAACCATTTCCGAAGCACTGGCCAATGCCCGTCGCCTTGAGGATAAAGGGTTCCGCTACTCCTATGACATGCTGGGTGAAGCGGCTCTGACCCGTAAAGATGCCGAAGCGTATCTCCTCTCGTATCAGCAGGCGATCCATGCCATTGGTAAAGCCTCAAATGGCCGCGGGATCTATGAAGGCCCCGGCATTTCCATCAAGCTCTCGGCCCTGCACCCGCGTTATCAGCGGGCGCAATATGACCGCGTTATGGAAGAGCTTTATCCGGTACTGAAGTCGCTGACCCTGCTGGCCCGGGAATACGATATCGGCATTAATATTGATGCTGAAGAAGCCGACCGGCTGGAGCTGTCACTCGATCTGCTGGAAAAACTCTGTTTTGAACCGGCACTGGAAGGCTGGAACGGTATCGGCTTTGTTATCCAGGCGTATCAGAAACGCTGTCCTTTTGTCGTGGATTCACTGATTGATCTGGCCCGTCGCAGCCATCGTCGGCTGATGATCCGCCTGGTTAAAGGGGCATACTGGGACAGTGAAATTAAACGGGCGCAGACCGAAGGGCTCGAAGGTTATCCGGTTTATACCCGCAAAGTGTATACCGATGTCTCTTACCTGGCGTGCGCCCGTAAATTACTGTCGGTCCCAAATCTGATTTACCCGCAATTCGCGACCCACAATGCACAGAGCCTGGCCGCCATCTATCAGTTAGCCGGCAATAACTATTACCCCGGCCAGTATGAATTTCAGTGCCTGCATGGGATGGGTGAACCGCTCTATGAGCAGGTCGTTGGTCCGTTGTCTGAAGGTAAGCTGAATCGCCCCTGCCGCATTTATGCGCCGGTAGGCACACATGAAACCCTGCTGGCGTATCTGGTTCGCCGGTTACTGGAAAACGGAGCGAATACCTCATTTGTTAACCGTATTGCCGATAAGAACCTGTCGCTGGATGAGTTAATTATCGACCCGGTAATGGCTACCGACACGCTCGCTGCCGAAGAAGGTACCGCTGGCCTGCCACATCCGAAAATTCCGCTACCCCGTGAGTTATACGGTGACACCCGCAAGAACTCTGAAGGACTGGACCTGGCAAACGAACACCGTCTGGCCTCCTTATCCAGTGCCTTACTCAATAGTGCCTCCCGCCACTGGCTGGCTGAGCCACTGATCGATGCGCCATCGGAACCCGGACAGCACCCTGTGCTGCCGGTAGTAAATCCGGCCGCACGCCGGGATGTGGTGGGCAGCGTACGTGAAGCGACCTCACAGGAAGTAACGGCAGCGATTGCTGCCAGCACCCATGCCTGCTCTATCTGGTTTGCAACCCCCCCGCAGGAAAGGGCCGCTATACTGCAGAATGCTGCCGTCCGTATGGAAGGACAGATGCAGGTGCTGATGGGGCTGCTTATCCGTGAAGCCGGAAAGTCTTATCCGAACGCTATTGCCGAAATCCGCGAGGCGGTAGATTTTCTTCGCTATTACGCTGCCGCTGTCCATGAAAGTTTTGACAATGAAACTCATCGTCCACTGGGACCGGTCGTCTGTATCAGCCCATGGAACTTCCCGCTGGCCATTTTTACCGGACAGATTGCGGCGGCATTAGCCGCCGGTAACGCCGTACTGGCAAAACCGGCCGAACAGACGCCATTAATTGCCATGGAGGCCGTACGGATCCTGCACGAAGCCGGCGTTCCGCGCGGTGTATTGCAGTTGTTACCTGGCGCCGGGGAGCGTGTCGGTGCCCAACTGGTCGCAGATAAGGCCATCCGCGGGGTGATTTTCACCGGTTCTACGGCGGTGGCCGCCTTGCTGCAACGTAATCTTGCCGGACGTCTGGATCCATCAGGCCAGCCGGTCCCCCTGATTGCCGAAACCGGCGGCATGAATGCAATGGTCGTCGACTCTTCGGCATTGACTGAACAGGTCGTACTGGATGTGGTGGCTTCTGCCTTCGACAGTGCCGGTCAGCGGTGTTCTGCCCTGCGACTGCTCTGTCTGCAGGAAGATGTGGCTGACCATACCCTGACGATGCTGCGTGGCGCGATGGCAGAGTATCGCACCGGGAATCCGGAATACCTGTCCACCGATATCGGTCCGGTGATCGACGATGATGCCCGCCGGATGATTGAAGAGCACATTTCAGCGATGGCGGAAAAAGGTTTTACCGTGTCGCGTATTACTCATCCCGCATCGGAGAAAGCGGCCCGTCTCAGCCAGGGACACTTTGTTATCCCGGCCTTAATCGAAATCGATTCGCCTGCCGACCTTAAGCAGGAGATCTTCGGTCCGGTATTGCACGTTGTGCGCTATCCCCGTCATGGTCTGGCGAAGGTACTGGAAAGCATTAACAGTTCGGGTTACGGGCTGACCTTTGGGGTACACACCCGTATCGATGAGACGATCCACCAGGTCACTTCGGGGATCCATGCCGGTAACCTGTACGTCAACCGGAATATGGTGGGTGCTGTCGTTGGCGTGCAACCGTTCGGGGGGGAAGGCCTCTCGGGTACCGGGCCGAAAGCCGGCGGCCCTCTGTATCTGTACCGGTTATTATCCTCACGGCCTGACGATGCGATAAAAGTGACCCTGTCACAGTTGCCTTCGCTCCTGCCTGAGTCAGAGATTACCTTACCGGCACCGTTTGTCGCCCTGGCCTCCTATGCCCGGAGCCACGAAAACCCACGCCTGACAGAGCAATGCCAACGTTTTGCGGAGGTAAATCAGAGCCAGCGCGTCAAAATCTTAACCGGCCCGACGGGGGAACGTAACAGCTATACCCTGCTTCCCCGTGAGCGCGTCTTATGCCTGGCGGATACTTCGGAAGATGCACTGTGCCAACTGGCACTCACCCTCTGTACCGGATGCCGGGTGCTGTGGCCTGATGATGAACTCCACCGTCAGTGGCTGAGCGCCTTACCGGCCGGGGTAAGCGGAGAGGTCGATCTCAGTGCATCGGCGATCGAAGACGCCTATGATGCGGTGATTTTCCATGGGGACGCGGATCAATTGAGCCAGCTGTGTCGTCAGGTGGCGCTACGTAACGGCCCTATCGTCTCGGTGCAGGGATTTGCGCGGGGAGAAACGTCTCTGTTAAGTGAGCGACTCTTGATCGAGCGCTCAGTAAGCGTCAATACGGCGGCGGCCGGAGGTAATGCCAGTCTGATGACCATCGGCTGATCGCTGATCTGTGGCCCGGTCACCGGGCCACAGTCATGGTTCCTCCTCCGCCTCCCGCCTGAGCCACTGCCTTTCCCGCCTGTCTGCCAGGCATCGGCTGAATCCGCCCGGCATTGCTTCTGCTGCCCCGGTAATAGCTGCGATGCCAGCCAGAGCCGGTAACGTATTCCGACAGGGTGACGGCGTTTTGCGGTAAAGTCAGCCCCCTTCCGATACCTTCGGTGTGCATCGCTCCGGAGGCAGAGTCATTATCAGACGACAGGAATGGGCGCGTCATGCGCCCTGAAATGCCTGCGGCCCGGGTTAAGCCGGGCCGCGGTCTTCAGAAGGGTCACATACCTTTACGGCTTCAGACAGAGCCCTCTGCTTCATGGGCGGTGTCGCTCAGTTTCTCCGCGTAACAGGCATATTTGGTCAGTGCAATGCGGTAGTTAATCCGGCTTTTATCAGGCAGCAGTCTTTCCCATTGTGACGGGGAACCAAAATCAGGCAGCCGTGCAACTGTCAGCCCCTTTCCGGTCAGTATCTGGTCAAGTCGTCGCATCCGCATCACATATTCCCTGACCGTGGCGAGACACAAGGTATTATCACTGACCAGATGCGCTTTGAACCCTTCAATATCAAACAATGTCGCTTTCCTGCCTGTGCAAATCGTCGAGCAGAAACGGCAGACGGGTTCTAATTGCGCCATAAATTCCTGCCACTCTTCCGGACTTACCGGATGATCCATCGCCATAATATCTTTGTGCGTGATCAGTTTTCCGGAACATAATAAGCGCACCCGGCTCAGTTCATTACCGCAGCTGCTGCACTTATGTTGCGCATATTTATAATCCCGTATATAACGGCTCAGACGCTGATAAGTCATTTTCATAGTTATTACGTGCTCCGGCGTAGAATATTCCGTTAATCGTCCTTCAGACGAGCGCGTAACCGCTTTATCGCCTGGCTATGCAACTGGCTGACGCGTGACTCCCCGACATTCAGAACCGCGCCAATTTCTTTCAGATTCAGTTCATCCTGATAATAAAGACTCAGCACCTGCTTCTCCCGATCTGGCAGCCCGTCAATCGCCTTCAGTACCTGTTCACGTAACTGCCCGTCCTGTAGCTGACGGAAAGGGTCCGCTTCCTCAGAGTGCGGCATGATCCGTTCTGCACTGTCCCCGCTCTCATCACACAGCGTTTCCAGCGAAAACAACTGACTGGTGTTAGTTTCCAGAAGGATCTGCCGGTAATCGGCCAGGCTTATCTTCATCCGGTCGGCAATATCCTGCTCTCTCACCGGCTGAGCAGAAATCTGTTCCAGCGCGGCAATCGCCGATGCAACCTCACGGGCTTGCCGGCGAACGCGGCGGGGAACCCAGTCACGGCTCCTTAGCTCGTCCAGCATCGCCCCGCGAATACGCTGTACCGCGTAAGTGGTAAAGGCGGTGCCCTGACCGGCATCGTAGCGGTCGAGGGCATTCAGTAGCCCGATGCCTCCGGCCTGGATAAGATCATCCAGGTCAACACACGCGGGAAGCCTGACCTGTAAACGCAGAGCTTCATGTCTTACCAGGGGAATATATTGCCGCCAGAGGGTTGGCTTATCCGCTTCACCTTCTGCGGTATATAAGTTCTCCACGGTTACCGTCCTGAATCTGTGAGACCGTGAAGAAATTATCAATCGCAAGACACCGCAGCCATCGATCAAATAACGACTTAAAATTCAGGTTATTAACCGGCTGAGACCCGGGTCTCACCGGCCGGTCATAGCAAAACGCTGGCGGATACTGCGCAGGGACTTCAGCACCTCCTCTTCACCGACAATCGGTTCATCTTTAAGCTGATGTCCGTGCTTTTCGCGGAATTGCATCGCTGCGGCCAGGCAAATCGCACGGAAGCTCGCTTGCCGGCAGATAGTGGACTGATTCATACTCCAGCCCTCATCGCCGAGATAATCTCCGGATGCTTCAATATCAGCGAAGTAGGAATAAGGAGGATGCATACCGGCGCGGATGATGCGCCAGCTATGTTCCACATGCTCCAGCGCATTGTAAAAATCCTCATCCATCAGACCGACATGTTCCAGACACTGCCGGCTGTAGTAGGAAAACGCCCCCACACAACTCGGATACAGAGGTAAGCGTAATGACGGGTAATTCACCTGATAGCGTGGGCGGGGATGGCCTTCTTTATTCACATTGTATTGTCCGTGCAACGCGAAATTAAAATGCTGTATCCCTGTTTCAGCCGCAGCGTTGATATACCGTTCGAAGACCCGCTCATCTTTCAGATAAATGTCATCCTCTATCAGAAAATAATGGTCAATATTCTGCTGCTGCAGATAGCGCAATGCCGTATTTTTACTGCGCCCCACCCCCTGATTTTCGGGGTTTTGCACCAGTTTAACCTCCAGATCATGATAATCTTTTTCCGGCTGGCCATCATTGACCACAATCACAGCCTCCAGCAGGTGTCGTGGTAAGGAGTGGCACAGCTTCAGTAATCCCTCCCGACGATTACAGGTAACGATGCCGACACCAATACGACCGAGAGGTGTTTTCATGATTTTTGCTCCTGATGTTCCAGCCACGCATACTGCCACTCATCCACTGCTGACGGTGTCATTAACCAGTGGCGACGTACCGCCTGCTGAAGCAGGATGCCCTGCCGGTCGAGGGCCTCTTTATCGGCCAGATGCTCCCGTATTGCACGTAACCAGTGGCGGAAGTGATTTTTGACCCGCGTGACCGGTAATGCCCCCCGGTAAGGTTCAATATCACTGCAGATCACCGGAATGCCGCAGGCTCCCAATTCCAGCAGTCGGAGATTACTCTTACATTCATTGAAAAGATTGATTTCCAGCGGCACTAATGCCAGATCCAGTTGCAGGCTGGCCAGCTTTTGCGGGTACCATTCAAATGGGACCCCGGGATGGAATTCACACCTCGCACTCTGCGGTTTCATGCCCATAAATACCCAGTCCACCTCATCCGCCAGTTCACAGATCAGCGGCTGAAGGATCTCAAGATCGCCGGTGTGACTGTTTCCGCCGGCCCAGCCGACGCGGGGTTTTTTCCCACGCCGTCGCGTTGCGGGTAACCCGCCCCATAATTCCGGGTCCAGGCGGTTCAGCGCTACGCGGATATCCGGATGAAATCCGGCATAGGCCTCCGCCAGCGCCGGGGTTGACACCACCAGCCGGTCTGCAAGGCTCACTGTACGGCGCAACTGGCTGACAATATTTTTGGGAAGTTTTCCGCGATGGTGGTTTTTTAACGGCAGATTAATGAAATAGTCGTCATATTCCATGATGATCTTCGGAGAACAATATTGTTTCAGATGCGTGATCCGCTGTTCTATCTGCGGGTCAAAGGGCATCTGCAGCAACACAATATCCGGAGAAACACCCGCCGCATCTATCGCTGCCGGCAGACCATGGATTAACCCGCCTTCGGCGCGCAGTTGCTGCTCCAGCAACCGGTAAGGCTGAATTACGCGATAATGGCCGCAGCCGGTCTCATTGATATGACCGGCCACGATCACCGGTAGCGGGCGTCCGGGTAAGGGTGACTGCAGTCTGTCGGTCACCCGTGAGAGGCTGAACAGCGAGCCGCTCCGGCTAAGATGTCGCTGATACCGGATGTCCTGACATAATCCGGTTTTCCAGCGCGTCCGTAGGGCGGCACGACACCGCTCTGCCGCCTGCGGATCCGGTGTGGAGAGTGCCGCAGATAAACGGGTTGCCCCACCCATATGACTGACGGTCGCCTCAGGGGTCCACAACACCAGGTAGCCGGCCTGCCGCACCCTGAAACATAAATCGACATCCGCCAGATCATAATCGAAATTTTCCGCATCGAAGCCGCCCAGTGTTTCGAATAATGTTCGCCGGACCATCATGCAGGCAGCACTGACCGCTGACACCTCATGGGTGGCCTGCAGACAGTGAAAATAGCCTTCCGCCGTCGTACTCTCACCCTCGTAGATCGCGGTCACTGAATCCTCAGGGCCGGCAATAAACCCTGCATGCTGGAGCCGCCCATCCGGATAACACATTCTGGCCCCTGTGATCCCGACTTCCGGTCGTTGTGCCAGTTCGGTCAGTGCGGTCAGCCAGCCGGATTCCGTCACCTCACAGTCATTATTCAGAAATAAAAGATATTCGCCCTGCGCTTGTGCCGCCGCAAAATTACAGAGGGCAGCGAAGTTAAACGGAGCTGACCAGTGCAGGATACGGAGATTACTCAGCTTAAGTGCCTGTAACTGCCCCAGATACTCACAGGCTCCGGGCTGCGAGGAGCCGTTATCAACGATCAGGATTTCAATACCCCCTTCCGGTGTCAGCCCGGTGACAGAGTCAAGACAGCGCTTTAACAGACTCTGATGATCTTTGGTGGGGATAATGATGCTGACCTGCGGCCTGGCAGACTGCAGGTAGCGGACACGATCCGGCGCGTTGTCCGGACCGGCCGTCACCACCCCGTCAATGCCACAGCGCGCCAGATGCCGGCGAACCTCGTCACGGCGTGCCTCACCGTTATCCGCCGGCGGAGATCGGTCCGGGATCAGTAGCAATGCCTCCGTCAGATGACCCAGGGTGCCCGGCCCGTACGTTTCGATAGCGCGCCACATCAGCTCAGCCATCGGCAGAGGAGAAGAACCGGCAGACTCTGGCAGAAAACGGCTAAGACAGGTACCGGTAACCAGTAATTCCTCTCCGGGATAGTGACAGGCCCGTAACAGATCAATATTACAATCCGGCTTCAGGCTCAGACGGGCATCAGCCATCTCTTCCCCTTCCAGCGTATCACTGTAACAGAGTGAGGTGTGCGGATGTTCCAGCAGGTAAACGGCAAACAGTAGCAGCGTATCCGGCAAACACCTGGTCCCCGGCTGCAGCATCAGCCAGCTATTCGCCGTTGATTGTCCGATGACCTCCAGCAGTTCACGGCGTCCGGCTGAAGCCGGAAGCAGGCGGTCGGTAAGATGACTAAACCCCGCAGAAACCTCATCGGTCACCAACACAACACTCTCCGGCGGCAGGCTCTGTTGCTGCAGGGAGAGTAACGTCCGCTCTGTCGCGCCACTCTGCAACTGCGGGCCGGTGATCATCACCCCGATCCGTCCGGTGCCCGGATGGGCGGCCACCATGGCAGAAAGAACCGCCCGCCGTGTTTCCGACAAACAGCGGTGTTTCAGCCAGCGTTCCAGAGGCTGACGCTTAACGGCCAGACTGGCCAGGACACCCTGGGCCAACCGCCATTCTTCGGCAGCGGCGGTATCCGGCACCCGTAATTCCGGGGCGGGCAGCCTGGCCAGCAACGGAGGTAATAGCGCAGAATAAGACCAGCTTTCACACGCCTCTTCCCGGAAGTCTGCCGCTCGCTGCAGGGCGGCCTGATATCCGCTGATCAGCGCCTCTGCCCACTGCCCGCATTCCATTGGCGGGCAGTCAGCCGCGACGAAAAAGTTATCCGCGGCCGCCAGTAAATCATCGTGTGCAGGATACCCCTGCCAGCCGGCTTTTCCGGTAATGCAGGCAGGGATCCCCAGACAGAGAGCTCTGGCTATCAGCTGATGTTCACCGGCGACCACCTGATAGCGAGTGAGTTGCTGATTCGTCAGTTCCCCCGCGCTTTCCTGACCGCAAATAAAGTCCACGCGGATCCCTCGTCGCGTAAAGTCCCGGCCAAGGGTGTCCTTCTGTGTAGCCGTAAGTTCTCCGGCCCAGAGCACCCGCTGCAGATCCCCCGCCGGCTCCTGCGGTTCGTCATCCGATACGGGGTCGGTGTCATTATAAGCCAGTGGCAATAATGTCAGCGCCGGGGGCGTGATCCCCCCCAGGGCCAGTGATGCATAGTGGAAGGCAGAGTCCGTCAGGGTACGCCATGATAGCGCTTTTTCGGTGGCACACTGATGGTACTGTGGCTTCAGGGGCCAGGAGATATGCTGGAACAGAAATTGTCCGCGCAGACAGCGTTGTTGCAGACTGTGCAGGATCCCGCTGGCGAGATAACCGTTACAAACCCAGACCAGGTCATAGGTTATTTCACCGCTATCGCTGAAGGGTGTCACGCCCTGTTCCGGCGCATCAGTAAAACAACGGACCTTCCCGTGGTCGGAAAGCGCTGACAGACGCTGCTGATACTGACGACTGATGACTCTGGCGCAGACATCCACCGTCCATCCCTGGCGGATAAACCAGCCCGCCAGCCCGAAAACGGTCGCTTCGGCCGCCGTGGCCCTCTGCAACCTGTCGATTGAAAAAAGTATTTTCTGCATGCCTACCCCTGACACTCTGCGCGAACCAAAGACAAAACCCCGCACTGCGGGGTTCCGGGAAAATCTGACAGCGTTGATTAGTTTTGCAGTAAAGAAAGCACAGTCTGCGGGACCTGGTTGGCTTTAGAGAGTACTGAGGTACCTGCCTGTTGCAGAATTTGTGCCCGCGACATACTGGACACTTCGGTCGCATAGTCCGCATCCTGGATACGCGACTGAGAGGCTGACAGGTTGTTGATCGTCGCATTCAGGTTATTGATAGTAGATTCAAAGCGGTTCTGAATTGCACCCAATCCACTACGGGCAGCATCGACAGAAGAGATCCGGGCATCGATGTCGGCCAGACCGGTATCACCGCTCACGCTGAAATCGCTGCCCAGCGTGCTGGCTTTAAAGCCATCATCCGACAGAGAAATCGAGATGACATTCGCGGCAGCGTCGTCACCCGCTCCGACCTGAATGTTGATCGCTGTCCCCTTACTATCAAACAACTCAATGTTGTTAAAGGTAGTGGCACTTCCGATACGTTTGATTTCCGCCAGACGGGCATCGACTTCAGCCTGGATAGAACTGATATCATCGTCACTGTTGGTCCCGTTTTTCGCCTGCACCGTCAGCTCACGAATACGCTGTAAGTTGGAGTTGATTTCGTTCAGCGCACCTTCAGCGGTTTGCGCCAGGGAGATACCATCGTTAGCATTGCGGGCGGCCTGAGTCAGCCCACGGAGACTGGATGTCATACGGTTGGCAATAGCTTCACCTGCGGCATCATCCTTCGAACTGTTAATACGTAAACCGGACGATAAGCGCTCAATGGCGGTACCCAGCGCTGACTGCGCTTTGTTCAGGTTGTTCTGGGTCGTTAACGACATAATATTCGTGTTAATAACAGCCATAATTTATACCCTTCAATAAAAAAATATTCATCGGATAAGCAAAACGGTTGAATCATTTTGCGTTCATGACTGATATCGGAAATGCCGGGGCGAACTTTAGACATCAGGCTAAAAAAAGCATCAGGTACTCCCGGTAAGTCTCCGCCCCTGCTCTCTTTCCCGGGACGAAAAATAAATATTTTTTTCCTCTTGCCGATACTCCGGATATCTCCCCACGACAGGAAATATAAGCATGAATGCAATCAGTAATCTGGATATCGGTTCAGGATTAGACTTGTCAGAGCTGTACAATAATTTGCAGAACGCAGAAATGGCTAAACTGGCGCCCATTACCAGTGAGGCGACCGCCTGTAAGAACAAAATTTCTGCATTTGGCCAGCTTAAAAGTTGCCTGCAAAGTTTACAGAGTGCGATGGAAGCCCTGACAAAGTCCTCATCTTTTAATTCCACGGCAGTCAACAGTACCAATACGGCATTTACCGCCACCACTGGCAGCAACGCCGTGCCCGGCAATTATCAGATCAATGTGGAACAACTCGCCACGGCACAATCGTTGCTCTCCGGTAAAATAAGCAGTCACTCAGAACCTCTCGGTAATACCGACGGAGGCACCCGTACACTGACCCTGAAGACCGGTGACGGCGAACCCGTTGAAATTACGTTATCAGACGATGAAACGTCGCTGGATGGCATCGTCAACGCTATCAATAAAAGTGATGCCGGGGTAACCGCCACCAGTATCCGGGCCAGCGATGGCGAGTATTATCTGTCGCTGACCGCCAAAGATACCGGCGCTGACAATACTATTTCGGTCAGCGTCAGTGGTGATGATACGCTGCAAGGTGTCATTGGCTATTCTGCAGGGGACGACACTTCAGGGATGAAACTGACCGATGCCGGGCAGAATGCGAAACTGACGGTAAATGGTATCGAAGTCGAAAGTAAAAGTAATACAGTGACCAACGCGCCTGATGGCGTCACCCTGAACCTGAAAGCGGTATCAGCTCAGGCTGAGACGCTGGAAATCAGTACCAACAGTGATGACAGCGTAAAAGCGATTAAAGACTGGGTTGCCGCCTATAACAAACTGCAATCACTGATCAGCAGCCTGACCAGTTTCGCTGGCACCGGGGCAGCCACGAACGACACCAGCAGCAACGGACCGCTGATGGGGGATAATACGGTCAGAAACATTCAGTCCCGTCTGCAATCGATGCTGTCAGAATCACAGGGGGGAGCCTTTTCTATCCTCGCCCAATTAGGGATCACTATCGACCCGACGAAACAATCTGACGGTTCGTCCGGTGCGCTGATGGTGGATGATACTCAGCTTGAAAATGCCCTCAAGGATAACCCTCAGGCCGTGGCTGCATTTTTCACCGGCGATGGTAAAACCTCCGGTTTTGCCACTCAAATGAACAATACTCTTAACGACATGCTGAGCGATGCTAACGGTAAAAAAGGAATGCTGGCCAATGCCATCGACTCACTCAACAGTAATTATGATGGCTTAAGTAAGCGCTATGACGCCATGCAGTCCTCTATCGATGCCACTATGGCACGGTATCAGACGCAATTTACTCAACTGAATAAACTGATGTCGCAGATGGATCAGACCCGCCAGTACCTGGCATCTCAGTTTGATGCTTCATCGGATAAATAAGGAACTCCGCATGAAAAGCATGACCGGTGCCAATGCTTACGCAACGATAAGTGTGGAAAGTGCGGTGCTCAGTGCCAGTCAGTCACAACTGACCACCCTGTTATTTGAGGGAGCACTCAATGCACTGGCTCAGGCGCGCCTGTATATCGATGATGGCAACATCAAAGGTAAAGGCCCGGCCCTGTCCCGGGCGATGAATATCATCGAAAATGGCCTGAAAGGGCCATTGCTGGAATGGCGTGAAGATCCGCTGGCAGCGCAACTGATATCGCTGTATGACTATATGGTATTCCGGTTACTGCAGGCCAGTCTGCACAACGATGCCGCAGCAGTCAGTGAAGCAGAACGCTTGCTGAAGGATATCACCAGCGGGTGGAAACAGAGTCTGCAATTACCGAGTGGTCAGGAGGGTTCCCTGTGAGCCCCCGGCGCTGGCTGGTCAGGGTCAGTTCTCTGAACCAGCAGTTACAGCAACTGGCTTCAGAACAACGCTGGCCGGAGATGGAAACACTGGTCAGGGAATACCAGCAACTGGCCATGCATTGTCCGGTGACGGACAATAACGGTGACACGATAAGTCCGGGTGAACAGCAGGTATTGCTGCAGGCCCATGAAGCACTCACCCGCCTTATCGCAGACGCCAGGCACACAACCGGCCTGAACGTTCGGGAAACATGGCAGCAGCAACGGGTGGCTAAAGCCTATTTTTCGGTGTAACTGACCTGCCGTCAGACAACAGGCAGGCCAGGTCACTTAACCGGCAGTGCTGCCATCCGCAAAGTGGTTCTGCATCAGGGTCGGCTGGATATCCTGGATAACCTGTTGTTTAGGATGATCTTTGGATTCGGCCAACGCTTTACGGCACTCGCTGGTCGGCTGTGTGACTTTTTTCAGGCTCAGCCCGTCGTAGTGCATCACCCCGTTTGTTAGCGTGATCGGCATCACCCGTAACTGGCGGTTAATATTGACCAGTTCATCATCAATCTGAGACAACTTTCCGGGTTTAGCAATCACCCGTTGCCACTGGCGACAATCCAGAGTATCTCCCTGCGGACTGATCAGCAGAGAGGCCATCGCCTGAGGGCTGACAAGGGCTGATTGCGGACCATCGCTTTGCCAGACGCCTGCCATTCCTGCCGGTGCAGGCACCTTGACGGCCTGCGGGTAATTATCGATCTGCGCACAGCCAGCTAATGCCAGCAAAGGTAATAACATCCATCTTTTCATATACTTTCTCTGTTGACCCGATACCGGTACCTGTTTCCGATCATTATATAGCGTCCTCGTGCTATTGCAGCCCCTGAACAGCCCCTATCACGCAGTGAATTCCGCGGTATTGCCTGTGTTTACCCTGACATTCGTCCGCAGAGCGGATACAATTGCCGGATGTTTGATCCAATAAAGAATACTATGAAAACGCCCGAACAATATTATGAAATTGCCCGTGACATGTTTTTCGCGGCCCATCCTGACTTTACTCATGCCCTGAACGAAATCTCAGAAGAAGAAGCAAAACAAGCGGGTATGGACCTTGAAACCTATCGTGCGCTTCAGGCCGAACGTATTTATGCCGCGTTTCTGCGTCAGAAAAAACTGGATGGGATGATCTTTTCTATCCAGCTGGCGGAGCCGGATAAAGAAGTGGCAGCCACAGCCATTGAGAATTATCTGAAAAGTCATGCCGAGGCGCTGGGTATGACCTGGGAAGAGTTTCTGATTAAAAATGAACTCTGACCGATAGCTGCCAGATAAGCAGTATGAAAACACAGGGGAAAGCTATCCCCTGTGTTCTGTTGATTGTCTGTTATGATCGCTTCTGATACTGTAAACCTAAGTCTGAAACTGACCGCCGGGAACTCGCTGAATGGCAAATCACCGAAGTAAAAAATACGGGAAAATGGTACTGGTTCTGGTATTTATCTGTCTGGGTCTGCTGATGTTGCGCTGGGCTGCGATGATTTGGGGATAACCCCGGGCCTGCCCCCTGCTGCCACGATTCGGTTATCTGTCAGGCAACATACATCGCCTGCCAGTCTGCACATATCCCCCACAGGTTCTGCAGCGTTGCTCTTATTGCAGAATAATACCCTGGTCACCCCCCTTTTTTACCAGATAAATCTGCCGGAAAAATGCCGGAGATTATTCTGCAGCGTTAAATGATCAAATCCGCTTCTGATATTGGCCCTCCCTGCAGAGATACGGATTATCTTCTGTACGGCGCATTCAATTTCATTTCATGAAATAATGCAGAAAAAAACGATATTCTGTCATGATATTAATTTCAAGCGTTGCCCCCAAGGCCAACGGTTTTCCGGGAGAAACGCCTTTTCCTGAAGGTTAACTATTAGTTGGTATAGCGTATGATATTTGGCCGATATTACTGCCGAAACTACTTCCGCTGGTGATAATAAGCTGAGGAATATTTTAGGGTATTATTCACCGCCCCGCTGGCTGTTTAAAAAGCCCTTCCTGTTTGCGGATATCATGTATTCCTCGGGAAAAATAGAATATTTATCTGCATCGCGGGGTTAAGGTAATTAAATTTGATTTCCGCGCCAGGGATTGTTAGCGTAAATAAGATCTGAACAACAGGAGCCACATGTGAATAAAAAAATAATTCTCCCTGCATTAATATTCTCTCTTTGCGGAACTGCAGCAGCACAGGATCTTCCGGGTAAAGGAATTTCTGTACAGGCGGTAAAAAGTCCGCTGGCGGAGGAATCGTTCCAGACTGAATTAGCGAACCGTGCGTTAGCTAAATTAGGCTATGATGTTAAGCCAACTCAGGAAGTCGACTACAGCGTAGCTTATGCTTCGGTGGCCAGAGGGGATGCCACATTCCTGACCGTCGACTGGGAGCCGTTACAAAGCGATATGTATAATTCCGCCGGGGGGAGTAAAGCCTTCTTTCGTGCCGGCCCTTATATTACCGGTGCAGCCCAGGGTTATCTGATTGATAAAAAGACGGCTGAGAAATATCACATCACCGACATCTCGCAATTAAAAGATCCTAAAATTGCCCGTCTGTTTGATGATACCGGTGACGGTAAAGCCTCGCTGACCGGATGTGAGGCTGGCTGGTCTTGCGGTAAAGTCATCGACGCCCAGATTAAAGCCTACGGCCTGAGTCAAACCGTGGAACAGGATCAGGGCAGCTATTCAGCGATGATTGCCAACGTGATATCCCGCTATAAAGCAGGAAAACCTATCCTGTATTATACCTGGACGCCTTACTGGGTGAGTTATATCCTGAAGCCAGGTAAAGATGTCGTCTGGCTGACAGTACCGTTTTCTGCGGCCCCTGCAGGTCAGCCAAATACAGATACACGTTTACCGAATGGTAAAAATTACGGGTTCAATGTCAACGTCGAAAATATTTTGGTAAATAAAGCCTGGGCTGATAAAAACCCGGCCGCCAAAAAACTCTTTAGCGTCATGAAGATCCCATTACAGGATATCAGCCAGCAAAACATGAGCATGCATAATGGTGAAAATACCAGCGCGGATGTCTCAGCACAGGTTGACGGATGGATCAAAGCACACCAGGCCGAATTTAATTCCTGGATTGCAGCAGCAGAAAAAGCCGCAAAACAGTAATCCTCCGCCCCGGGGAATGGCAGCATCCCCCGCCTCCTGTCGTGAGTCTTCACGGCAGGAGTATTTTCCCGAAGTCCACCGCAGTGACTTACCCCGCCGGCAACGTCAGAATAATAAAAGCATTCCGGCACTGAAGGCGACCGGTAATGTATCGATTTGAGTAATGAAAACAGACACAGACTACTGCTGAATTTTTTCCGACAGAAAGATGAGTGCTCTATTGTTCCACAAAAAGCAGGCAGAAGAATTTAAACGCGGGTTATTCCCGGAGTTGTCCGTCGCTGTCTGCAGACTTTAAGGCAGTAACCGTCGGATGAACACGCTGATTCAAATATATATTTCAGGGGAATCCCTTCCGTTATTTTTATTCCGTCAGTCATCTCGCTAATCGCGCTAGATGTACTCCGATGTCAGCAGTTAACTTAAGGTGTATTCAGTTAACGTTTCCGCTCCCGAACATCATTTCTGAAATCTCGTTAAAATTATAATTCGTTATCACCGGAAGGGGCTGACCTTCGATGAAAATTCGGGTTTTATTACCAAACCCCTCGACCTTCACAACTTTTAATTTATTTATTATCAGTGGTTTACCATGAACATCTTCGAGCTTTAACATTTTTTCCCCAAAAAAAATACCAAAAATCATTCTGATTGCGGTGTGGATAATAAGGAAAAAAACAGATTTAGCAAAGATTAATTCCCCAAAAACCACTCACAAATACTTTAGACAGGAAAGTAAACTAAAAAAGCATCAGAAACTGGTTAATTATTATAACCTCGTGGCAAAATTCATTTCATCCCGTTAAAATTCGTCTCATATTCTGTATTTAATTCTGCGATCAGGATTTCGACGAAATATTGTTCTCTGGCCCGGATATCCGTCGTGATCCGGAAATAGCATCCGGGTTAAATATACACTTGCTCTCGTCTCTCCCTGCTCTTTTGCCAGATAGCATACCGCGCAGTTCAACCGATACATTGTACTGCGGAACCACACTCCGTTTGGGTATGGAACAGACGCCTTATGAAACACACGTTATCAGGCCGATAACTGCTGCAGATATCGGTTATCCCTGTCCGGCACCGTTCACCTGCCCGCTTACCCCGGGACTCACAGGCAGGGACTGCGTTATCCGAACGAAGTCAGCCGGTGAATATATTCTGCTGTTTACATTTGCGCTAAACGATAGCGACTATTTCTTCATTGCAGCCATGAAAGATAAGGCGGACATGTATGCTTCCCCTGGCCTGCCCTCTGCAGACGTTGAAAGCATTTATCCGCTCTTTAAGCCTCAGTCATAGCCTGCGGGCCGGGTACCCGTCGCTGAAGCCGGGATTGCCGGAGCCGTGATCATTTTATCCAGACTTTCGATGGTCTTGAATGTGCATGAGCAATCTATATTCCGGCACTGGTAGTACGTTTCTTTGGTCGTTTCGGTCAGGTAACGGCTGGTTCGCGTATGCGAATTTTGCCGGCAGACAGGGCAGCGCATCATCATTCTCTCCTTCTTTATTCAATTAAAACCCCGCTGGCGGGGGAAGATTCAGACTTCCGGCGGTCGGTCAGTAACAGCAACCTCCGGTAACCGGCCCGCTATCGTGTGACCGGCCATTTATCAGATTCCTTTACGGGGTGATACCCACGGTGGGTGTGGCCGGCATACCTCATACGGGCAGTTGGCCTATGCCGGTCGTTGTTAAAAAAAGACTCCCGGCGGGGAAAATCAGCTCAGTGATGGGATAACTTCACCGTCAGGGTGATGGACGGACAGAACTCCCCGCTGTCAGGCCGACACAGGCATGGATTTACACCCGGCTCAGACCCGGGCTGGTTCACAGGGAGTACTTTATTCAGCACTATGGCGTGCGCAGATAAAAAGTAAGAAAACACAGACAGGCAGAAAAAGCATTTTCGACAGGAAGTGCGTAATTCAGGCCCGGAGAGGACAGACGAAAAAAAACCCCGCCGTAGCGGGGTGGATAATATTAGCAAACCAGATGCACCCGGTAATTCGCTGAATCATGGGGAACATCCCCCGGCAACCCACTCAGTATTTTCTGGGTGTCGTCGCCGGACCCTTATATCTACCCCCCAAAAGCGGGCCGGGTCAACCTTATTAACATGCCAACTTATTGATTTGTTGTATTTAAAGACAATTCGCATCGGAAAATACTTTCCCTGAAAACAAAGAGCTATGAAAGTATTATGCCGCTTATTTTTATCACCAGGATAATCATCAGGCTTAAATAATGTCTGTGAAGGCTAAAGAAGCCTTCTCCGTGGCACTCGCCGGGCAGGGTCAGAGAAGCCCGGACCCGGCGTTGATAGATTTCGCTTTTCAGCGACGCAGGCGGAAGCCGTTGTTAAAGAGCAGATAAATCCTGTAGGTTATCTTTTTATCTTTCCTCCGGGCAGGATCACCAGATGCCGTGCAAACAGAGTCTGCTGACCGGGTCCTCCTGTGATGAGGCTGCGTAATTGTATCAGGCCACCTCATCTTAAGTTTTCTTTAAATGTAAAGATGAAGGAATCTTAAGTCAAGATAATTTAAGATAACTTAATATGAAAAATGAAACCATCGGCATGCGTATCCGTAAGCGCAGAAAAGAGCTCAGGCTCACTCAGGCCGCCCTCGGGAGTAAAATCGGGGTGAAAGGCGGTGCTATCTCACAATGGGAAGATGATAAAACCAGTCCCAAAGGGGAGAATCTGATTGCGCTATCACAGGCAATGGGGTGTGTACCTGAATTTCTGCTCTATGGAGAGAATTCCGCCTCTAACGTCGAGCCTGCGCATGCTGATATCAGACATATTCCTGTGATCAGCTACGTTCAGGCGGGAGAATGGACCCCTGAGTCGTCGATAAGGAGCCTGGAGGGTAACATAGAGTACTTGCAGACGAATCTGGACTTATCGTCATCCGCATTCACCCTGATTATAAAAGGCTGCTCTATGGAGCCTGAATTCAGCGAAGGGGATGCGGTGGTGATTGATCCCAATGTTTTCCCGCTGCCCGGGGATTTTGTTGTTGCAAAAAACGGTGAAGACGAAGCGTTATTCAAAAAATATCGCCCCCGCGGGATCATCGCTGGCAATGAAGTTTTTGAACTGGTTCCGTTGAATGATGATTATCCGGTACTCCGATCCGATTCTTCGGAAATCCGCATTGTCGGCACCATGATGGAGCATCGTAAATACCGGCGACGGAGATAATCTGTCCCGAGTCCGGATCGACCCGCCACTGGCGGGTTTTTTTTTGCGCTGATTTTACGGTTTCTTAAATTAACCGGAACTTTGAATAATTCTTTACTTAAAATAATAGTTGCACCATAACTTAAGATTACTTAAGTTATTCCTGTAACAGGTTTTCGTCGCGGCTGAACTGATCGGATACACCCCATGGCACGGTCTGACTGCAGACGGTGGTCCGGTATCTTCAGCGCTATCCGGCAAAAATTCGCAAATCTGATTTTCAGGAGGTCACAGTGACACGCAAAACCCCTTTTAACGGCTCTGCCGCAGGCAGGCGTCGCCAGCGCCGTGCTGCGCTGCAAAGCGATGCCAGTAACAGTACAGAGCTTTTGCATCGCCCTTCCCCTTCCCTGTCACTGAGCCGCAAAACACGGCCGAATACCGAACGTGCGATAACGCCGGCCGGTTCGGAACAGTTACAATTGTACCGGCAGAAAATGCTGACCTATGCCATGACCTTCGCGCCCCGGACCCGCCCGGTAAGACAGTCACCGCCAGCCTCCGCCGTGATCACCTGTCAGGCACGGGAAAAACGACGGAAAGTGCCGGACTCTGCATAGGATGACTAAGAAGTTAACCGCTTCTTTCCGCAGACTCCGGCACCCTTACATTACAGGGAAAGCGCCAGCGGTAGCGGTGACCTGCCGCCGGGTCATGACAGTCCCGATGTCACCTCCGGGAGAACACATCCGTTCCGGCGAGCCAGCGTCATCTCTCCGTGACTACGGAGTCAGTACCACCGAAGCACAACGGGTAACCGGCTGAAAAGTAGCAATTTTTTCATGATGATACATTTCAACGATCTGTGGATCATCATCAATCGCAAACAGGATCTCGTATCCCCGGGCCCTCAGATCCCGTAAGGCGTGACGTTTAAACTCTGCCGGAGGACGATGATCGTCATTACTGCGATAAATAATCTCAGGAGCCTGGCGTCCGCAGATTCTGCCCTCCAGCCACTGACCGGTCTGCTGACTGAAGTTTTCCTGTCTGCTGGTGATAATAAAAACGGGGAAGGTGCAGAGTAACGCGTTCAGCATGGTGAGACCCGCATTAATTGGTGCATCGTTGACGCATTCCGCCACAAACGGATGCCATGCTTCGTTGCAATGGCGCTGGTCTTCCGGCGGCACCAGATGTGCCCGATGACTGCTATCGCAAATAACTCCATCGAGATCCATAACAATAATTTTCAAATAAGCTCCTGCGCAACAGGCCGGGGTATCTTTATCTTTACCCTTGCCCTGAAACTGTCGTTAACAGGGATATCTACATCATCCTGCAAGCGATGAACAGCATTTTCGCAGCCGTCTCCGGCGGGAACAGCTGGCCTGATGCCATTCACTGAATATCTGTCAGATGCCGCTGCAGCCTGGATTATCCCCTTCTCAGCAGAAGGCTGACCGGCGGGAGATGAACCGAAAGATTAAGAAAAGTTTATTGCCGGCGCGTCAGACGGACAACCGTCAGGGTAAAACGCTGTACCGGAAAACATTTAACAGCAGTTGAGCGACACGCACTCAGGTGCCCGACATCTGACCTGCTGATAAAGGGTTCCCCCTTTGGCAACACAGATTCTGTACAAGCGTTATAAAGTCAGCACCCGGGTTTTTCAGGATAGCGTTCAGCGACCTCCCTGTATCGGGGGAACGCCGCCCTGACTGACGAAAATTATGCATACTTTGTCAGTGACTGCCCGCCCGGAGAAATCCGGCAAGCGATATCATTGCTGCTGTCGTCTGTCAGGAGTCAGGAGTCAGGAGTCAGGAGTCAGGAGTCAGGAGTCAGGAGTCAGGTCAGGGTTTCAGCCAGACGGCAATATTTCGGTGTAAATCCCGACACAGCTGGTTTACGCCCTTTCCCTTCCGGCAGAGCCGGACAGTCAGACTCCCTTTTCAGTCACCACAGATAACCTGCGCATCACCATAACTTAATCAGAAAAGGAAGTTAACCGCCAGACCATGGAGCGATGTACCGGGAGAATGCAGCCCCGGATACTTGTGGCACGCTATCGTACCCCGTCGGCAAAGACCGGCTGTAAGCCGCATCAGCTGTGCGCTCAGGGGCTATGGCCGGGCGATGGAACCGCTTGTCCGGGGATAGCGGCAATGCTATGTTGTGCTCCTCTTTACCCCGGAGTCTGACTGATGTCCCTGCATTCCCGTTTACCGGCCATTACCTTACCGATGGTGATATCCGGCGCTGTTGCCGTACTTATCGGTTATGCCAGTTCGGCCGCCATTATCTTCCAGGCTGCCCGCGCCGCCGGCGCAGATACCGCATTAACCGGTAGCTGGCTGGGTATGCTGGGCGTCGGGATGGGGATCACCTCTTTCGGCCTCTCTCTGCGTTACCGGATGCCAATCCTTACCGCATGGTCTACCCCGGGCGCCGCTATGCTGGCGACCAGCCTGAATGGCGTCAGCCTCTCTGATACTATCGGGCTGTTTGTCTTCACTAATCTGCTGATCGTTATCTGTGGCGTCAGCGGACTGTTTTCAAAACTGATGCGTTATATTCCCGCTTCTATCGCGTCCGGGATGCTGGCGGGGATCCTGTTGCACTTCGGGTTACAGACCTTCAGCGGACTGCAGCAAAATTTACCGCTCTGTCTGGCGATGTGTCTGAGTTTTCTGCTGGCACGCCGCTGGTCCCCCCGTTATGCGGTGTTTTTCACCCTGCTGACCGGCGCATTGGTGATCATCGTTCAGGGACAAACCTCTCTGTCAGGGGTCAGCTGGCATCTGTCGGCACCGGTTTTTATCAGCCCGTCGATCAATATTCCGCTGTTACTGGGTGTCGGTTTGCCCTATTTTCTGGTCAGTATGGCTTCTCAGAATGCCCCCGGCATCGCCACCCTCAATGCTCACGGCTATCCGGTGCCGGTCTCACAGGTCACCACCCTCACCGGCGCGGTTGCCCTGTTACTCTCTCCGTTTGGCGGTTTTTCGGTGTGTATTGCCGCTATTACTGCCGCCATCTGTATGGGCGAAGACGTGCACCCGCAGCGTAACCAGCGCTGGGTGGCGGCGGCGATAGCCGGCCTGTTCTATCTGGTCACCGGGGTGTTTGGCTCAGCGATTGCCGTGCTGTTCAGCACACTTCCTCCGGTCTTTATCCATACCGTGGCCGGCCTGGCCTTACTGACCCCGCTGGCCGGCAGCCTGCACCGTTGCCTGGAGCGCCCGGAACAGCGGGATACAGCGATAGTGACTTTCCTGATCACTGCGTCCGGTGTTTCTCTCGCCGGTGTCGGCCCTGCCTTCTGGGGGATGATTGGCGGCAGCCTGTGCCATATTCTGCTTAGCCGGCGGGTGGTGACTATACATCGTCCGTCCCGGCCCTCCGGTTACCGCTGGCAAAAACCGTTCCGTCGCAACCGCGCCGGACACAGGGTAAAAAAATGATCTCCCGCCTGCGCCCCCCTTGCCGGCACGGCAGGTAATGGTCCGGTAAGGCGGTCAATTTATCGTTTTATGTCACGTTTTGCTGAGTATCCGGCTGCGTAATATCTGCCTGTAATTTTGCTGGCAATTTCTTACACCGCGAAAGGCATTCAATGACATATACATTCCTTACCGGTCACCCCCCCGGGGGCTGCGCCCCGTCCGGACTGCGCGGCCTGCCGGTCACTGAATACAGCGATCAATTCCATGCCTTGTTACAACTGCAGGGAATGCCGGAGATCGCCGCCTGTTTCGCCCTCCCGGTCAAAGGGCCGCACAGTGCGGTCGCTGAGTGGTTTACTCCGCTCGAAGGCCCGGTGATCCCCTGGAAAGAGGCCAATGAAACCCGCCAACAGCAAGCCATTGGTTTGTTACAGTCAGCCTTTACCCGCCTGCAGGCACTCCGTGAGCAGTGCCTGAACTCCGGGTATCCGGCAGGGCTGTTTTATGCCGAATTGCTCGATAAGATTGCCTGCTTTCCGGGGCCTGACTCACTCTGGCTGGCCGGTAACCAGCCGGTGATCACCGGCTGGGGCTTCCGAAGCAGTGATGGCGGAGCGGAGGAGATACTGCAACAACTGGCCATTCAGTTATCACCGCCAGACCTGCCGGTGATCGGGGTGGCTCACGATCTTACGGTTACAGCCCCTCTCCCTGAACAGGTAATGACCCGGCGGACACCGTTGTTCAGACGGTCCCGGCGCCGATACGCGATACCGCTGGTTTCAGGGGTATTGCTGACGCTGCTGGTCGTCTATGGCGTATCCCGACGCTTTGGTCAGTTGCCGCTACCCCCGCAGCCCGGGCCGCCAGCGGCCGTAGTTAAGCCACCGGCCCCGGAGGAGGTGACAACGTCACAAAAGACTTTAATCGCAATCCACCTTCCCCGGACTCCGGCAGTTCTGCAGCCCATCGCGACGGTGCACAAGCCCCCGGTGACACAGCAAAAACCGCCGCCGGAGCGGTTGAAGTTACCGGAGCAGGCGCAGAAAGCGGGCGATATCGGCTTTATGAATGGCCGCTGGTTTGCCCTGCTGAAGAACGGCGGTCAGTCTGTACGGCTCCGCTTTACTTATAAAGATGGTCAGGGAGCAGTCGTGATGTCTCTCAGCAATAACATCCGATGTCAGGCGAAGAGCCAGGCCGGATGGTTACCCTCCGGTAAACTCTCATTGCGCAGCCGTTACCGGGCCACCTGCAGCAACGGTCGCCGGCAGCCCGTACCCGATATACTTTGTACCCGCTCAGGTGACAATGCAGCCTGTACCATTGCAGAGAATAATCAACAGCCCCCCCGCCCGGTTATCCTTTACTCCAGGGAGCCTGAATAATGTCATTAAGCTCCCTGCTGGCTCAGCGGTTCGTCCTGCTGGCGAACAGCGGCATTCAGTTTGCTGATTTTTCCCTGCCGCCTGCCCTGCGCGATCACGACAGATACTTTGTCCGTCAGACGGCAGCCGGCCCCTTAGTTCGTGTTTATCAGTCCGGCCGTCCGGGCCGCTTTGTTCTGCCGGACGGTGATCATCGCGGTGAAGAGATCGTCCGTCCGGAATATCATGCCCGACTGAAGGACAGTCTGCGTCATTACCGGAATGTGTGGTTGCCGTTACCTTTTTTCCGCAGTCTTTCCCCGGGTCACTATGGCCAGGGGCCGGTTAACTGGGTACGGGGGTTTATCACGGCCGGAGAGGATGCGGCAACGGATTGCTGCACGCTTTCCCTGGCCTTTGATACCACGACGGGAGAAGACCCGTTGCTGCAACCGGATAGCAGCGATTGCGATAACCAGCGGACCTTCGGGATTTGCTGGCAGGATACGGAAATCGCCGGTTTTATCCGACAACGCTGGCTGGATAACTGGCTGCGGGCGGTATTCAGGGAGGAAACTGCCGGCCAGACAGAGCCCGCCTCGTCTTTTGACAGAAATAACCGCCGGGATTTTACGCATCAGGCCCACTATCTGAATCTGCTGGAGCTTTTCCACCGCGTGCTGGGAGAAGAGCCGGTCGTGATTTTTCCGGCGCAAACCGCCCGCGACCCTGTCCCCGTTGATCTGATCCTGGATACCGGTAACAACCGCAGTTGCGGGGTCATCAGTGAAGAGCACCCGGGTGAGAATAATGGACTGCAATACAGCCGGGAGCTGAAGATCCGCCAGCTGTCGGCGCCGTCACGCGTTAGCGAAGGATGTTTCAGCAGTGAAATCGCCTTCGCCGTATCCCCGTTTGATCAGGGGGGATTTTCCGCCGCCAGTGGCCGGGCAGATGCCTTTTGCTGGCCTTCGATGGTCAGAACCGGGGATGAAGCGCGGCAACTGACCCGTCCGTTATATTGCGGTGATGGCCGTCAGGGCGTCAGTAACCCCTGCCGGGCGCTGCGGGATGACAGACCGTTGCATAATGGCTGGGAGTATCCGCACCACCAGCCCTTTCATGGCAAAGCCATTTTGTCCCCGTTTACCTGCCTGTTAAATGATCAGGCTGAACTTCTGAGTGACTTACCGCCCGGCACCCGCTTTCCGGTGACGGAGGCCTCTTTTCCGCCCGCCAGTCTGATGATGTTTATGCTGTGTGAACTGCTCAGCCACACGCTGATCCAGATAAACAGTCCGCAGCACCGCCGGCAGATGCCGGACAGTCACCGCTTTCGGGCGATCCGTTCGGTAACGCTGGTGCTGCCGGGGACCACCACGGCCATCGAAAAAGCAAAAATTCAACGGCTCACCGGCCAGGCCCTGGCGCTGGTTCATCAGCGACTGAGCGGCGGTCGGGCCAGTGGACAACAAAACGACGCCATTGATCCGGGCCGGGTGGAGATTATTCTGCGGGATAATAATTACGGGCAGTTGCTCTGGCTGTATCAGCAACTCTGTCTCGCCGCGGATCCCCGCCAGCCCTGTGCCGGTCTGATACGCCAGTGGCAACGCGCTTCCCTGACCGGCACCCCGCAGGAACTCCGCATTGCTACCCTTGATTGCGGGGCAGATTCACTGACGGTTGCTGTTACCCGCTATCGGCTTGCAGAGGTCAGCGGCCCCGGCCTGAGAGGCTTGCAGAGCACTCATAGTTATCGCGGTGCCTATCCTGTGGCCGGCGAATCACTGTTAACGGATATCACGCGATGGTTTTTCCTGCCGGCACTGGAACAACATCTGCAACGGTCAGGGATCGCGCGGCCTGCCGGTGTACTCCGTCAGCTATTCACCCCCGGGGTCAGTTGTGACGGTGATAATGGCTGGCGAAGACAATTTGTGACTCAGTTTCTGCGGCCGCTGTCGATAACACTGCTGCAACGCTACCGGCAGGCGGAGAGATCATTGCCACTGATGGAGGGCAAGGCGACAGAGTATCTGCCGGCCCCCCCCGACCCGCAGGTAGTGAACTATTTTTCCGCCAGGGTGAGTGAATTATCGGCATGCATGCCGGTCTGTGACCCGACAGAGATGCCGCTGACCATTTCTATGGCGGAGGCTGAAACGTTTTTCAGTGCAGAAAACTGCCGACTCAGTCGGCTATTGTCACTCATTTGTGACAACGTCACGGAACACCGTCCGGATATTATCCTCTGTTTCGGCGGCAATGCGACACTCCCCTTTATCCGGCAGCGACTGGAGAGAGGCCTCTCGCTGCCTCCTGAACGGGTGATTACACCAGACAGACTGCCGATCAGCGAGATTGTCCCGTTCTGTCGCGAAGGAAAGTTACCGCACGGGAAATACGGCAGTGTCCTCGGTGCCTTAATACACCGGTTAATCACCCGCAGAAAATTGCTGGCCGGCTGCTTTGCCACCCATACACTTCCCGAGGTCAACCTGCTGCGGGTGACGGGGGTTATGAACGACAACGGGAGGATCCCTGCTTCTGAGGTATTACTTTCGTTACCGGAATTCCCGGATGCCCATGCTACCGCACAACTTGAGATCTTTTTGCAGCACCGGACAGTACTGGGCTTCAGGGGGGCGGACAGTGAAACAGGCCCGGCCATACCTCTGCTGACCCTGCAGCCGGAGACTGCCGGATTGAGTGACGAAGACATCACCCGGGGATTGTGGGTAACATTACACTGGCAGGCGGATGACCAGGGACGGTTCAGCCGTCTGCCGGAGGTGACCCGGGTGACGGTGGCCGGGGGACAGGTTCTGCCAGCGGCAACGGTCAGCATAACACTCAGCCTGCCGGAAGGGTCTGACTGCCCGGATGCCCTTTGCTGGCTGGAGGATGGACGTATTGCAGGCTATCCGCCCTCAGTCTGACGGTGCCGGACGATCCCGCAGACTGACTTCGCCGGCCGGTGCTCCACTCACCAGGGATAACCGGCCGTCCAGCGCCGCGGACGCTTCATGCAGCACCGCCAGCACCGGGGTCAGTTCATCGGTCACACAGGACAGATTCTCCAGCCGGAACACCGCCGGTAGCGTCATTCCACCGGTCAGCCAGTCCCACAGCGCATCCAGATTATTACCGAAGGCCGGAGGGCAATGGCTGTGCTGCACCAGATGGTGATAAAACGCAGTCCGGCTGGTGAGTTCGCGGAAATCGAAGACTATCGTCAGCATTTCAGGGGATCCTTGTAAAAGTCCGATAGTGGTCGGTCGTCAGATAGACCATCCCGTCAGACGAATAAAGCAGACGATCTGCATTACGGTGTCCGCAGCGGTAATTGACATCCGCTTCATACCAGCGCCGCCCCGCGGCATCCGGCAGCCGCCCTTCGCGGTTAGAGAAATGGTCACCACCGATGGCTTTGCCAGGCAGAACGTCACACAGATTAGCCCGGGCAGGATCCCAGCCATCATGACGGGCTTCCCCTTTTCTCACGTAGTAGTCCGGTAACCGATGGTACTGGTGGATCCAGGCCGCCACTGTCTGTGGTGAAGTCGCTTCGGTGATATCACTGGCTGCGCCCGGTTCTGCACTGTGTGTACGCACCGTGGTCGCTGCCGTTGACGGGTTATGTAACGCAGGTTTAATTCCGAGCCAGCTGGCAATCAGGGCGATAACTAATGCGCCCCAAAGTTTCTTAGACATAATCATTCCCTTAAACAGAACGGGATGACTATACCTTTAATCTGTACCGGCTGTCAGCGTTGGTTCTGTATCAGCGTAGTGAAAACCCTGAAACACCCGGCCTGCTGACGAAGGTGCGGCAGATCAGCAGCCCGGATGACCCCTTAGAAGTTTCCCCTCTGCGGCGGTGACAACATATTTTACCTCCGGCGGTACCGGGCCTGGGATAAATCCCCCCTTCAGACCCGCTCACAAAGGATATGCGCAAAGCCCTGGCCGGTGCCGGAAGTCACAGGCATAAATGCAGATATCGGGCCAGGCCACGGAGGAATACAGTTCGTCAGATTTGGTCACGACACGAGGGATATGCGCAAAGCAATGGCAGGCTCAGGAAATCACGGGCATAGATATATGTCTGGTTTGATCGCTGCCGGCAGAGAATAGACAGCCCTCTCAGGCAGACCACGGTACCGGCAACAGACCACCTTAAGGCCCTCCCGTCTCCCCCACTATCGCCTGCCGCTGCCGGATCAGGCTCATAACGAATGACGTTTACCTCACTGGACATACACAGGGAGGAAATGTCAGAGATGAACAGGGGCACGGGAGAGCAGATACCGCCGGCAGGCGTCGCTGACATTATGGTTGCCCTGGTGTGGCGCATAATATGTCAGCGGGAAGCTGCCGGGGAGACGGCGGATGCCGTAACGGATTAATGCAGGTATTGCGGGCTGCTGTGCGTCGAGGAACGACGCCAGGTGCCGGGCGCCATACCAAATTCCCGCTTAAAGCTACGATTGAACGATTGCTGCGAATCAAACCCCATCGAGATAGCTACGGTCAGAATAGGATCATTGGTGGACGTCAGTCGGCAGGCTGATTTTTCCAGCTTTTTCTTACGAATGTATTCACCGAGGGCATAACCCGTGTGTTCTTTAAACATCCGTTGTAAATGCCATTTTGAGTAACCGGCCCGTTCCGCTACCAGATCCAGGTTTAACCGGTTTTCAATGTGATTATCGATCCAGCTGATCAGGTCGTTGAAAAAAGCGCTGTTCATCAGTCTCTCCATCCGGACTTAAAGAAATAGTATCTGTTGCAGTTGCATTTAATGGTGCGCCAATAATCGCTAAAATGCAAACATTATAGTTGCATTAAATGCCTTACAATGGGCGGGGATATTGGGTCAGTACGGGAAAAGTACCGTGACAACAGAAGGATAGCTGCTGTCACGGGGATATTAACTGTCGGGAATTTCGCTGACGTGATTATCTGCAGGGTGATGTTCTGCCGCAGGTGGCTTTGCTTGTGCACGTACGGTGATTTCGGCCAGCGCATCGGCGACCGAGCGTTTCGCCAGCACATTCAGTGATGCCTGTTCTGCTTCTTCGGCCAATGATTTGAAATACCAGCAGACATTGGCACTGACCACGCAGCAGGGTTTCTTCACATCCGGGCGTGAATTCAGCAGCTTCTTCTCATCCGTCACCGACAGATAGATATCGCGCAGCGAAATATCCTCAGCCGGGCGGGCCAGGTGGATAGATCCGGTACGCCCGAGGGTGGTGGCAATAATGCCATCACGGGTTAAGGGCACCATCAGTTTGCGGATCAGGCTGGGGTTCGATTCCATGCCCTGCGCGAGGATAGCACTGGTCGAGCGTTTTCCGTGCTGCTCTGCCATAGCAACACTCAGTACCATCTGTAGTGCTGTAGGAAAGCGATAGTCTAACATTCCGGTTCCTCTGAGAGGTGATACTTATAAAATTACAGTCTGAAACATCATCAAGTTTAACAAACTATCCCTGACGTGAGAAGCAAGCCCCGGCCTGCACCGCACAGAACTTTAAGTCAGCCCCCTCGCCAGTCTGCCGGCGCCCAGTAAACCGCCCTGCTGCTGATACCGGGCTTGTTCGATAATTGCTCCCCGGCAGGGACGTAATATCCTGGCCCTCAGGTCCTCATCCAGCCGGGCCATCAGTTCCGGCACAGAAGCCAGGCCGCCCCCGGCGACGATCCTGTCCGGCCCGAGGGTATTTACCACCACCGCCAGCACTTCACTGACCAGCTGGCTCCAAAGGGTCACCACCTTCAGGGCATCCGCGGAGTGATTCAGCCACTGTTCAATAATGGCCCGGCTGTCTGCGGGGCGTCCCAGCAGATGCTGATACAGGCGCTCCAGCCCTCTGGCCCCGCCCAGCGTATCCAGACAACCGATCTGCCCGCAGCCACAGCGCAAACGAGGCAGATGCAGGATCTGTCCCTGGTAGTCGAACTCTGTCCTCGTGATCGGCCCGTGCCCCCACTCACCGGTCAGCCCGCCGGGACCGCTGATGATTTGCTGATTAATGACCAGCCCCCCGCCAACACCACTGCCGAGGATAATTCCCAGCAGAACAGACTGGCCCTCACCTCGCTCGGCTGAGGCCTCTGCCAGAGTAAAACAGTCAGCATCATTGGCTATCACCACCTGACGCTGTAAAAAGGCACTCAGCTCACGCGCGACGGTTCGTCCGCGAAACGCCGGAATATTTCCGGCCAGTATGGTGTCGGCGCGCGGGTCAACCACACCGGCTGCAGAAATAGCGACCGGTGAATCCTCTGTCAGGTACGGTGCGGCGGCATTCAGTAACTGCTGCAGTGCCCGGCAGAACGCTGGCCAGTCATCGGCCGGCATCGTCACCTTACCGGTCTCTGTTAAGGTGTTATCTCCGTGATACACCGCACTCTTAATAAAACTTCCGCCCACATCGAAACACATGACTGCTTTGTTCATTATCTCTCCCCGTCCGGCCAATTCTCCGGCCGCAGTATAAAGGGAATATTCCGCGGGGGGTATCCGTCATCGCCCTCAGAGGCCGCGATGGCCTGACTGACCACGAAAACCGCACAGACTTGCATTTCTCTGTATCGGCACCGACAATAGTATGTTGTAACTAAACGAACAATTAAACGGAGGAGTGTCTGATGCGCTATACCCTGGTCTCTGAAATGCGACAGTGTATTGATGAAATGGAGCAGCGGCTGGGCGAACTGACCGCCGTGCTGGAAGCCCTGCCCTTGCTGGCCGCTCGTGTGTTCACCCTGCCGGGGGTGAAAAAAGGTGATGAACAACGCCCTCTGGAGACGATTCCGGTTCATCCCTATAGCGGTACTACCGCACGACGGCTGGCGCTGGAACATCTGAAATTACTGTTTATGCAACAGCAGTCCGAAAGCCTGAGTACCCGCTCTGCGGTCAGGCTGCCCGGTGCGCTTTTTTTCCAGGCAGATAAAGCCTGCCTCAGCGCTTTACAGGACCAGACCGGCGAAATAAACCGGCTGAAACAACACCTGGAAAGACTGATCACCCGCGATTCCGGCCTGCCCTCCGAGGCCCGTTTCCCGTTTGTCCACCAGCATTTTCCGGGGCTGATTACCCTGAATGCCTATCGTTCTGTCACTCTGGAACCGGCCCCGGCTTCGGTTCATTTTGGCTGGGCAAATAAGCATATTATTAAAAAAGTGACCCGGGATGATATCTGTCAGCAACTGGAAAAAAGCCTGAAGGCCGGACGGGCACGTGCGCCGTGGACGCGGGAACAGTGGGCCGAAAAAGTCTCACAGGAACTGGAAACCCTGTTATCGTTGCCGGCAGATGCTCCCCTGAAGATCAAGCGTCCGGTGAAAGTTCAGCCCATTGCCCGGTTGCGCGAGGAAGGCAGCCGTAAACAGCGACAACTGCCCTGCCCGACACCGTTATTGTTTTGCAGTGAATCGCGGCGCATCCCCGTGACCGGAGAACTGAATGATTATGATCAGAACAGCATCACTCACCGTCACAAACCTGCAGCCCGTGCGATGACGTTACTCATCCCACGGCTCTGGCTGTGGCTGGATCCGCAGGCGGATGCGCGCTCAGTCTGAATGTGATGCTTTCAGGTTGCCGACCATATCCTGCGGCCTGACCCACTGGTCAAACTCGTCTTCACTCAGGTAACCCAGCTGTAAAGCCGCCGCTTTCAGGGTCAGCCCTTGCTTATGCGCTGTTTTGGCAATGTCAGCGGCTTTATCATAGCCGATATGAGTGTTGAGGGCTGTCACCAGCATCAGGGAGTCATTAAGTAACTGTTCTATGCGTGGCCGGTTAGGTTCAATACCTTCCACACAATGGCGGGTGAAGCTATCGATCCCGTCTGCCAGCAACCTGACCGACTGCAGAAAGTTGTGAATAATCATCGGCCGGTAGACATTCAGTTCAAAATTACCGGAGGCTCCCCCGATATTGATTGCCACATCGTTGCCCATCACCTGACAACACAACATGGTCATCGCTTCACACTGTGTCGGGTTGACTTTACCTGGCATAATAGAACTGCCTGGTTCGTTTTCCGGTATCGAAAGTTCGCCGATCCCGCACCGCGGCCCTGAAGCAAGCCAGCGGACATCATTCGCAATTTTCATCAGCGAAGCGGCCAGCCCTTTCAGTGCGCCGTGGGCATGTACCAGTGCGTCACAGCCAGCCAGTGCTTCAAATTTATTCGGGGCAGTAACAAAAGGCAGCCCGGTAAAGGCCGCCACCTCAGTGGCAACTTTGACCGCATACTGCGGATGCGTGTTTAACCCTGTACCGACGGCCGTGCCGCCCAGAGCCAGCTCGGAAAGATGAGGCAGGCTGTTCTCCAGATGACGCTGATTATGCTGCAGCATCGCGACCCAGCCGGAGATCTCCTGGCCCAGCGTCAGGGGCGTGGCGTCCTGCAGATGTGTGCGGCCGATTTTCACGATATCCGCAAAGGCCCGGGATTTCTGTTGCAGCACCGCTATGATTTTCCCGAGCTGAACACTCAGTGTGTTATGCAGAGCTATCACTGCCGCAATATGCATCGCCGTCGGGAACACATCGTTAGAACTCTGGCTTTTATTCACATCATCATTCGGATGGATCAGGCGTGACATTCCACGCTCACCGCCCAGCAGTTCGCTGGCACGGTTCGCCAGAACCTCATTCATGTTCATGTTGGTCTGGGTGCCGGAGCCGGTTTGCCAGACAGCCAGCGGAAATTCCGTATCATGTTTCCCGGCCAGCACTTCATCGGTGGCGGCGATAATTGCCTGACTTTTTTCGGCCGGCAAAAGCGTCAGCGACTCATTGACGACGGCTGCAGCACGTTTGGTAATGGCCAAGGCGTCGATCAGGGCTTTCGGCATTTTTTCCGAGGATATACGGAAATGCTCCAGAGAACGCTGGGTCTGTGCCCCCCAAAGCTGGCTGGCCGGAACTTCAATTTCACCCATTGAATCTTTTTCAATTCGCTGAACTGCCATGTCACTCTCCTGATTATACGGATAAGAATTTCGGGACGAATTATTTCAGGCACAACGCCGCCGCGTTATAAGGAAACAATTCTTTAACATTATGCACCTGCCCGCCGGCAGGCTTTATCACCGGGTGCGGTTATTTATCTCTAACCGTAGAACATCCTGCTACCTCCGCAACCCCGGCCCCGGGGAAAAGCCAGACCGCCCTTACGCCTCTGGCGTTCAGCTTCTGTTCGGCTTGTGCCTGAAAAAATGCTATCGTTATCACTGAACGACGGAAAATCCGTGAACTATGAGTCTTCTGACGACCGGATATCCCGGCGCCGATCCGGCGGGAAAGCGGGCAGCCCGGGAACAGCAATAGGCGGTATTCACGGGTCAGAGGCTGAAATTTAGAGATAAAAGGACAACTCGGTGATGAAGAAGACAAAAATTGCTCTGGGTGTGGTTATTGCACTGGGTGTGGTTTGGACGGGTACCGCCTGGTACACCGGCAAACAGATAGAAGCTAACATGGGTCAGCTGGTGGATAACGCGAATCAGCAGATTAGCCAATACCTGCCGGACAGTCACCTTGTGCTGACTCAGCAGGATTTCCGTCGCGGTATTTTCAGTTCACATGTACAACTGGTTTTACAGGGTGCTGCTAACGCAAGCCAGGATGATCCTCTGGCCGCTGGTCAGAAAGTGATTTTCAGTGAATCCATCGATCACGGGCCGTTCCCGCTGTCACAGCTGAAACACCTGAACCTGATCCCGGCGGCCGCCTCAGTACATTCTGAACTGGTGAATAATGATACGGTGAAGGGATTGTTCAGCCTGAGTGACGGACATTCGCCGCTCAGTGCAGAAACCCGCCTCGGCTATGATAAATCCAGTGCGACGGCCATCGACGTCACTGCACTGAATTATACCGACAGCACCGGAAAAATTTCAGCACAGCCTTCGGTCTTTAATCTGGCGGCAGACGGTCAGCAGAATAACATCCGTTTCAGCGCCGATGTCGGCGACGTAACAGCACAGTTTAAAAATGACAGCAATCTGCCGGTAGATATGACTATTGCCGGGCTTGATTTCTCCGGTGATACTCACCTCAGCCCGGAAGGCTTGCGACTGGGCAACCAGGCGCTGACCCTGAAATCGCTGTCTACCGCGGTCAATGGTCAGCCGGTGCTCTCGGTGTCCGGCGTCAATATGAACAGCGATTTCGATAACAATGCCGGCAAGACAGGCGGTAAAATCAATTATGTTGTCGATAAAGTGCAGCTGAAGCAGCAAACCCTGGGCAGTGCGGCGTTGACCGTGTCGCTGAATAATTTCGATACCGCCTCGGTAAAACAGTTCTATGACAATTATAACGCCGTGGTGAAACAGAACCTGGCCGATATCGCCAGCGGTAAACAGGACGATCCTCAGGCAATGCAGCAGTCTGTGAATCAGACCATTCTGCAGAATCTGCCGCTGATCCTGAAAGGCGCGCCGGAGCTGTCTGTCGATTCTCTGACGCTGAAAAATGAGAAAGGCGAAAGCCGCTTCTCGCTGAAAGCCGACTTTAATGACCCGTCTACCGTGACCACTGCACCGCAATCGCTGGGCCAGGTCGCCGATGGTTATATGAAAAATCTGAATGTCACCCTGTCAGTGAATAAGCCGATGGCTCAGCAATTACTGACGATCATCGGACAGTCTCAGGGATACAGCATTGAAGATGCCGGTAAACTGGCTGTGCAACAGATTCAGGGGTTATCCGCGATGGGTGAAATGTTCCATCTGGCGACCGTTCAGGGAGACAATATTGTGTCTTCGCTGCAATACAGCCAGGGCGATGTGACGGTGAATAGCCAGAAAATGCCGCTGGAACAGTTTATTCAGCAGTATGTTCCGGCAGGCCCGGCCGCCGGCGAGTGATACGGAAGGTTCAGGCGCTGGCAGACAGCGTCTGAGGTTCTGTCCATAAAAAAACGAATCCCTGTGGATTCGTTTTTTTTAACTCGCGGACTGACAAGTTTCAGTCGTTAGCGGAGATGTTTACAGTGCATCCGTCAGGCGGTCAACCACAATCCTGCCGCTTAAATCACGCTGGGTGATACGGTAATTGGCTGAATAAGAACGCCGGCAATTCAGTTTGTCAGAGAGTGAAACAGTACCCTTTTGTGCACCGTCTTTACCCACGATAATCCATTGATTGACTTCTTCCTGACCACGATTTTTCAGCTTAACAACGTCAGCATGTTCCAGCTGGTCGCCTTCATCAATTTTAAGATAATCTTTTAACATTTTACTGACCCCCGATTGACCTCCATTACTATATTGCGAAACATTTATCTATTCAATCGAATATATTAATCGAAGTAACCATACGATAAATAAGGCCTTTAGGATTATAATGGTCTGTTTTTCAGTCAGATAACCTTAACTATGACCTAAAGAGAAAGTAAATCTCTGGCCTTTTACCCCCGGATATTTTTATAATGTGTCGCACTTTTTTAAACTAATCCGGGTGCACGATGATCGATACCACACTTCCCCTGACAGACCTCCACCGTCACCTCGACGGTAACATCAGAGCCAACACTATCCTTGAGCTGGGCAGAGAATTTAATATTGCCTTACCCGCCAATGATCTTGCCTCTCTGCTGCCCCATGTTCAGGTGATGTCTACTCAACCGGACCTGGTCAGCTTTCTGCAAAAACTCGACTGGGGTGTCAAAGTCTTAGGCAGTCTGGATGCCTGTCGGCGGGTAGCACTGGAAAATGTGGCCGATCTCGCGCAGGCCGGTATCCATTATGCTGAACTCCGTTTTTCACCCGGCTATATGGCGATGAGTCACGGACTGCCGGTAGAAGGTGTGGTGGAAGCCGTCATCGAAGGCGTCCGTCAGGGCTGCCAGCAGTACGGTGTCCAGGTCAGACTGATCGGTATTATGAGCCGGACTTTCGGTGATAGAGCCTGTCTGCAGGAACTGGAAGGGTTACTGGCGCACCGCGACCATATCACCGCCGTCGATCTGGCCGGCGATGAGCTGGGCTTCCCGGGCGATCAGTTCCTGACTCACTTCACCCGCGCCCGTGATGCCGGTTTCCGTGTGACCGTCCATGCCGGCGAATCGGCTGGTCCGGAAAGTATCTGGCAGGCTATCCGCGAGCTGGGTGCAGAACGTATTGGTCACGGGGTTAAAGCCATACAGGACCCGGCACTGATGGATTATCTGGCTGAACATGGGATCGGTATTGAATCCTGCCTGACGTCCAATATACAGACCAGTACCGTCGCGTCACTGGACGTTCATCCGCTAAAACAGTTCCTGCAGCACGGTGTCATGGCCTGTATTAACACCGATGACCCTGCAGTTCAGGGCATTGAATTACCGCATGAATATCAGGTGGCTGCTCCGGCTGCCGGTCTGAATGCCGCCGAAATTCGTCAGGCACAGGAAAACGGCTTGTATATGGCGTTTTTGAGTGCTGACGAAAAACAGGCACTGCGCCGCAAGGTGGCTGCTTAAGTTGCCGTTAACGGCCCTGCTTTCCGGGGCCGTTATCGTTTTCCGCCGGCAGATTGCTGTGTAATTGTTCAATAATTTAATTCTGAGTGCGATACCCCGCGGCAAAAGATTTAACGCGGTTGTTATAGCCAGCCTGATCCCTGATAATACACACCTTTCAAAACCCCATGGCACGACAATGACTGATTATTTATTGCTCTTTATCGGCACAGTGTTAGTGAATAACTTTGTGCTGGTGAAGTTTCTCGGCCTCTGCCCCTTCATGGGTGTTTCCAAAAAACTGGAAACCGCCATCGGGATGGGACTGGCGACGACATTTGTTATTACCCTGGCCTCCATTTGTGCGTGGCTGGTGAATCACCTTATCCTGGTTCCGCTGGACCTGGTCTATCTGCGTACCATGGCGTATATCCTGGTGATTGCGGTCACCGTCCAGTTTACGGAAATTGTAGTGCGTAAGACCAGCCCGTCACTCTACCGTCTGCTGGGGATCTTCCTGCCGTTGATCACCACTAACTGTGCGGTGCTGGGGGTTCCTCTGCTGAGTGTCAACCTGAAGCATACCTTTCTGCAGGCCGCGCTTTATGGTTTCAGCGCTTCGCTCGGTTTCTCTCTGGTGATGGTCCTGTTTGCCGGTATCCGTGAACGTCTGGTACTGGCGAATGTGCCGGCACCGTTCAAAGGTTCTTCTATTGCCCTGATCACTGCCGGCCTGATGGCGCTGGCCTTTATGGGCTTCAGCGGGCTGGTGAAGTTCTGATGAGTGCTATCTGGATTGCGATTATTTCGCTGAGTATCTTAGGTCTGGTATTCGGTGCTCTGCTGGGTTATGCCTCACGCCGTTTTAAAGTGGAAGAAGACCCGATCGTCGAACAGATCGATGAACTGCTGCCGCAGAGTCAGTGTGGTCAGTGCGGTTATCCCGGCTGCCGGCCTTATGCGGATGCGGTCGGCAATCAGGGAGAGATGATTAACAAGTGTGCTCCCGGTGGAGAGCAGACCATGCTCAAACTGGCCGCGTTACTGAACGTTGAACCTCAGCCGGTGGATGGCGGAGAAGAAGCCAAAGCACCTGAACGTAAGGTTGCCTGGATTGACGAAAGTAACTGTATTGGCTGCACCAAGTGTATTCAGGCCTGCCCGGTCGATGCCATTGTGGGAGCCACACGGGCCATGCATACGGTACTGACCGACCTCTGCACCGGGTGTGACTTATGCGTTGCCCCGTGCCCCACCGACTGTATCGAGATGCGTCCGGTTCCCACCACCACTGCTAACTGGAAATGGGATCTGAACGCCATCCCTGTCCGTGTTATTCCGGTAGAACATCATGCTTAATCTGTTTTCTCGTTTTCGTGCCGATAAAATCTGGGACTTCAAAGGGGGCATCCATCCGCCGGAGATGAAAACCCAGTCGAACGGTACACCGTTAGCGGAAATCCCGTTACCGGCACAATTTATCATTCCGCTGAAACAACATATCGGTCAGGAAGGTGAGTTGCTGGTTAAACCCGGCGATCATGTGTTGCGCGGACAACCTCTGACCTTCGGACATGGGCGGATGTTACCGGTACATGCCCCGACATCCGGTACGGTCACGGCCATTGCACCCCATATGACAGCCCACCCTTCCGGTCTGGCTGAGCCTTCGGTATTTATCCGCCCTGACGGTGAAGATCGCTGGATCGATCGTCAGCCCATTGCGAACTACCTGCAGGCGGACCGGCAGGAGATCATTCGCCACATTCATGCGGCCGGTGTCGCCGGATTAGGCGGAGCCGGCTTTCCGACCGCCACAAAACTGAAAGGCGGCCTGAGTGGTGTGAAGGTGCTGATCATCAATGCGGCTGAGTGCGAACCCTATATTACGGCCGATGATCGGCTGATGCAGGACTACGCGGCAGACGTGCTGACCGGTAGCCGCATCCTGCGTCATATTCTGCAGGCTGACCAGGTACTGATTGGCATTGAGGATAATAAACCTGAAGCCATCCGCAGCCTGAAAGCCGCCCTGGGCAGTGATAATGATTTACAGATCCGCGTTATTCCGACCAAATACCCCTCCGGGGGGGCAAAACAGCTGACCAAAATCCTTACCGGGCGTGAAGTGCCGCACGGTGGACGGTCGGCTGATATCGGTGTGCTGATGCAGAACGTGGGAACGGCCTATGCGGTAAAACGCGCGGTAATCGATGGCGAGCCACTGACTGAACGTGTCGTGACTCTGACCGGCGAAGCCTTGAGCCAGCCACGCAACGTCTGGGGCCGGCTCGGTTCACCGGTCAGCCATCTTCTGCAATTTGCGGGCTTTACCCCGGATAATAAGCAGATGGTGATCATGGGTGGGCCGCTGATGGGCTTTACGCTGCCCTCTCTCGATGTGCCGATGGTGAAAATCACTAACTGTCTGCTGGCCCCGTCGGCTACCGAAATGGGTAATAACGAAGAGGAACAGTCCTGCATCCGCTGCAGTGCCTGTGCCGATGCGTGCCCTGCCGGCCTTCTGCCACAACAGCTGTACTGGTATTGCCAGGGCGGTGATCATGACAAAGCCAGAGCTTATCACCTGAATGATTGCATAGAGTGCGGTGCCTGTGCCTATGTCTGCCCGAGCAACATTCCGCTGGTACAGTATTATCGCCAGGAAAAAGCAGAGTTGCTGGAGATTGATCTCGAAGCACGGCGCACCGCTGAAGCGAAGGCCCGTTTCGAAGCCCGTCAGCAACGACTGGAACGGGAAAAAGAGGCCCGTGAAGCCCGTCATGCCGAAGCGAAACGTCGTGTTTCTGCCAGTGAGCAACAGCAAATCGCCGCGGCGCTGGAAAGAGTGAAAAGTAAATCTGCCACGACCGAAGGTGATGTCGTGGTTCAGGCAGGCGCTACACCGGATAATTCTGACGTCATTGCGCAACGTGAAGCCCGTAAAGCGCAGGCCCGTGCCCGTCAGGCAGAAAAAGCCGCAACCGGGACAGATACCGGTGACCGTAAAGATGCCGTCGCTGCGGCGATTGCCCGGGCCAAAGCGAAAAAAGCCGCTCAGACCACGGATGCTGCCGGTGAACCAGTCGTCACTGCCCCGGACGCCGAAACCGCTGCGGAAGACCCGCGAAAAGCGGCCGTCGCTGCGGCGATTGCCCGGGCCAAAGCCAAAAAAGCCGCCCAGGGCGGGGATGCTGCCGGTGAACCGGTCGCTACTGCCCCGGACGCCGAAACCGCTGCGGAAGACCCGCGTAAAGCGGCCGTCGCTGCCGCGATTGCCCGTGCCAAAGCAAAAAAGGCCGCTCAGGCCGTCGCCGGAACCTCAGGTTCCGAATATCAACAGCCCGCGACGTCTGTGTTGCAGAATTCGACCTCCGAGGATTAAATGGCTTTTCGTATTGCAAGTTCCCCGTATACCCATAACCGACGCAGCACTAACCGGATAATGACGCTGGTACTGCTGGCTGCCGTGCCGGGCCTGATGACCCAGTGGTATTACTTCGGCTACGGTAACCTTATTCAGGTCGCTCTGGCCGCCATCACTGCCTGGGTGGCGGAAGGCCTCGTCCTGCGTTTACGCCGTCAACCGGTGTTGCCGGTACTTTGTGATAACTCGGCATTACTCACCGCCCTGCTGCTCGGTGTCAGTTTACCTCCGCTGGCCCCCTGGTGGCTGATTGTGATCGGCACGACCTTCGCTATTATTATCGCGAAACAGCTGTACGGCGGACTGGGTCAGAACCCGTTTAACCCGGCGATGGTCGGTTATGTGGTGCTACTGATCTCATTCCCGGTACAGATGACCAGCTGGCTCCCTCCCGAGACACTGCAGTCGGTCAGACCAGGATTGACAGACTGTCTGAGTATGATTTTTACCGCCCACACTACCGGCGGTCTGTCGATGCAGGCCCTGCAACTGGGGGTTGACGGTATCAGTCAGGCCACTCCTCTGGACGGTTTCAAAACCGGACTGCGGGCCGGGCATACTGCCGCGCAGTTACTGTCTGAACCTATCTTCAAAGGCATCCTGGCCGGTCAGGGCTGGCAATGGGTGAACGTGGCATTTCTGGCCGGTGGCCTGTTTATGCTGGTAAACCGGACTATCCGCTGGCATATCCCGGTCAGTTTTCTGGCTTCGCTGGCTCTCTGTGCCGCACTCGGCTGGTGGTTCTCGCCGGGGCATCTCGCCTCACCGATGATGCACTTATTTTCCGGGGGCACAATGTTGTGTGCTTTCTTTATCGCCACCGACCCGATTTCGGCGTCGACAACCGATAAAGGACGTCTGATTTACGGTGCGCTGATCGGTTTACTGACCTGGCTTATCCGCAGCTTTGGCGGTTACCCTGACGGTGTGGCATTCGCCGTGTTACTGGCAAATATCTGTGTCCCGTTAATTGATTATTACACTCAGCCACGGGTGTATGGCCATCGTAAGGAATAACCGATGCTCGATACTATCCGTAAAAATGGCATCACACTGGCCGTGTTTGCTGCGGTCACTACCGGGATGACAGCAGTCATTAACCTGGTGACCAAGCCGACTGTTGAGCATCAGATGGCGCTGGAACAGAAAACGTTGCTCGACCAGGTGGTACCTCCGTCGCTGTATAACAATAAATTACAGCAGGAGTGCTATATCGTCCGTAACCCGGCACTGGGGAATATGGACCCGCACCACCTCTATCTGGCCAGGAAAGACGGAAAACCCGTCGCGGTAGCACTGGAAACCACCGCCCCCGATGGTTATTCCGGTAATATTCAGATGCTGGTCGGTGCCGATTTCCAGGGTAAAGTGCTGGGCGTGAGGGTGACCGAACAGCATGAAACCCCGGGACTGGGGGATAAAATTGAACTGCGTATTTCTGACTGGATCACCCACTTCTCCGGGGTGGTTTTGCACGGCGCGGATGATAAACATTTTGCGGTGAAAAAAGACGGGGGGGATTTTGACCAGTTTACCGGGGCGACTATCACACCCCGTGCGGTGGTGAATGCAACAAAACGCACTACCCTGTATATTGAAACCCTGCCATCCCAACTTTCATCGCTGCCTGACTGTGGAGGAAACCCATGAGTGAAGCGAAAAAACTACTGGTCGGAGGCCTCTGGAAAAATAACTCGGCTCTGGTGCAGTTACTGGGCCTCTGCCCGTTACTGGCGGTAACGTCAACAGCGACCAATGCCCTCGGCCTGGGCCTGGCAACCACACTGGTACTGACCATCACCAACAGTGCAATTTCATTATCGCGCCGCTGGATGCCTTCGGAAATCCGTATTCCGATTTATGTCATGATTATTGCCTCCGTGGTCAGTTGCGTACAGATGCTGATCAGTGCTTATGCCCACAGCCTGTATCAGTCGTTGGGAATTTTTATTCCGTTGATTGTGACCAACTGTATTGTGGTCGGTCGTGCCGAAGCGGTGGCGTCAAAATCGAATGTTGCCCTGTCGGCACTGGACGGGTTCTCCATCGGGATGGGGGCGACCTGTGCGATGGTTACGCTGGGTTCACTGCGGGAAATTATCGGTAACGGTACGATCTTTAATGGTGCCGACCAGTTGCTTGGCCCGTGGGCAAAAGTGTTACGGGTTCAGGTGGTTCACTTCGATTCACCGATGCTACTGGCGATGTTGCCTCCCGGTGCGTTTATCGGCCTGGGGATGTTACTGGCGGCAAAATACCTGATCGATCAACGCACCCGTGAGCGTGCCGCGCGTAAAGCCGAACAGGCTGCAGGTACAGTGACTGGCCCGGCTGTGACGGCGGCACAGGTATCCGCAGGGAAAGTGTAGTGAATAAAGAGAAACGCTATCAGATACTCAGTCGCTTGCGGGAAAATAATCCCCATCCGACAACGGAACTTAATTTTGCCTCCCCGTTTGAATTGCTGATTGCGGTATTACTTTCTGCGCAGGCAACCGATGTCAGCGTCAATAAGGCAACCGTCGGATTATTCGCCGCCGCCCCCACCCCGCAGAAAATGCTGGAACTGGGTGTGGAGGGTGTCCGGGAGGCCATTAAGACCATCGGATTGTTCAATACTAAAGCGGCCAATGTGATAAAAACCTGCCAGATACTGACAGAAAAACATCAGGGACAGGTGCCTGAAAACCGTGAGGCGCTGGAAGCGCTGCCAGGTGTCGGGCGTAAAACCGCCAATGTGGTGCTGAATACCGCTTTCGGCTGGCCAACCATCGCGGTGGATACGCATATTTTCCGTGTGTCCAACCGCACCGGGTTTGCCCCCGGTAAAAATGTCGACCAGGTGGAAGCCAGGCTGCTGAAAGTCGTTCCTGCTGAATTTAAAGTGGATTGCCACCACTGGCTGATATTGCACGGTCGCTATACCTGTATTGCCCGTAAACCGCGCTGTGGGTCCTGCATTATTGAGGACTTATGTGAGTACCGCGAAAAAACCGAATAGCCCGCCGATCAGAATCAGCCCTGTGTCCATCAGGGCTGATAAATCCTCCCCCGCCCCCATTTTATTCACCTTATTCACCTGCTTATTCACCTGCGCTTATTTTTTATCAGCAAAAAACCGCTCTTGCTGACAAATATTTCTGCCATTGTGGTCACATTTTTGAGAAAAGAAGAACAGAAATATAATCCGGATTTAAGGAGATACATAGCATCTGATATTACACTTAAGTGTTTTGATACTTCTTTATGCTGATTATCAGCCTGAAGGCGGGCTTTGCGTCGGAGAAACATTATTTTGCATTATGCGGGGGAATTTATTATTCTCCTTTTAGGAAAATTCGCCATTTTCCAATATTTAATAACATTGAGTACTGTGTTAACAACTTTAAAATCTACGCAACGTAGTCTGTATGCTATTTCATCATGCTCCTGCTCTGCCTGCTTTTATTGTCACTTTCTAACGCAAGTTTCTCAATACATAACAAAATCATGTGAAAAGTTACGCATGAAAAGCACTTAATTCCTGACGTTAAACAGGGTTAACACACACCGAGGTTAAAGTGTCTGCTGCAAACAAACATAATGAATCCGTCAGCCTGAACGCATTCAGGCAACCGAAAGCGTTCTACCTGATCTTCTCCATCGAACTCTGGGAACGTTTCGGATTTTACGGGCTACAGGCTATTCTGGCCGTGTACCTGGTCAAACAACTGGGCATGTCCGAAGCTGATTCCATTACCCTGTTCTCATCGTTCAGTGCGATGGTGTACGGCATGGTGGCTATTGGTGGCTGGCTGGGAGATAAAGTCCTCGGCACCAAACGCGTGATTACCCTCGGGGTGATTGTGCTGGCTCTGGGCTATGCCTTCATTACCTTCTCCGGCCATAACGTCAGTATGGTTTATGTCGGAATGGCAACCATTGCGGTCGGTAGCGGACTGTTTAAAGCGAACCCGTCTTCTCTGCTGTCCACCTGCTATGAGAAAGGTGATTCCCGTCTCGACGGTGCATTCACGATGTTCTATATGTCCATTAACATCGGTTCACTGTTCTCAATGATGCTGACACCGTGGCTGGCCACGAAATACGGCTGGAGCGTTGCGTTCTCTCTGTCGGTTGTCGGACTGGCGATCACCCTGATTAACTTCCTGAGCATGAAGTCTCTGGTGAAGAACTATGGTTCTGCACCGGATTTTGCGCCGCTGCATTTCGGAAAGCTGATCGCGACCCTGGTCAGCGTGGTAGTACTGGTTGCTATCGCCACTATGCTGCTGCATCACCAGAGCGTTGCCCGTTTGGCACTGCTGGTGATCGCTATCGGTATTCTGCTGGTCTTTGCTAAAGAGACCTTCTCACTGAAAGGTGCGGCGCGCCGCAAAATGATCGTTGCATTTATCATGATGCTGGAAGCGATTGTCTTCTTTGTGCTGTATATGCAGATGCCAACTTCACTGAACTTCTTTGCTATCCGTAACGTTCAGCATGAAATCCTGGGGATCCATTTTGAGCCGGAGCAGTTCCAGGCGCTGAACCCGTTCTGGATCATGGTTGCCAGCCCGCTGCTGGCGGCGGCTTACAACAAGCTGGGTAACAGCCTGCCGATGCCGCTGAAATTCGCAATCGGTATGTTCCTGTGTTCCGCTGCCTTCCTGGTGCTGCCGCTGGGTGCGCAGTATGCCAGTCAGCAAGGGATTGTTTCTGTAAACTGGCTGATCCTGAGCTACGCACTGCAGAGCGTCGGTGAGCTGATGATCTCCGGTCTGGGTCTGGCGATGGTCGCACAGCTGGTTCCTCAGCGTCTGATGGGCTTCATCATGGGCTCATGGTTCCTGACCACTGCCTGCGCCGCAGTAATTTCCGGTAAAGTGGCCGGCCTGATGGCAGTACCTGATAATGTCACCGACCCGCTGATGTCTCTGAGTGTCTACAGCCATGTCTTCAAAGAGATCGGGGTTTGTACCTTAGTGATTGCGGTCGTGATGCTGATTTCAGCACCACTGCTGAATAAAATGATCCGCGACTAAGTTCGTCGGGGCTCTGCCAGGCCAGTCAGCATTGCTGACTGGCTTTTTTTTTATCCGGTGCCCCGGGAATTATTTTGCGGCGGTTTGCCCTGGGGGGCTCCCGGAGCTTGTCCGGTCTATGCTGACCTGGTCGGGGGGTTAGCCGGCAATAAACTGATGCCGCTGAGAGGTCCAGCAGCGATGTATTTGGTCATGCCCCGTGCGGGTCCGCAAACCTGCGATCGAACGACAGGAGTCTGAGCGGTGGCCGTGGAGGTAAGTGTTAATCTCTGCCCTTCTCTGTCAATGCACTCTCTGGTCATTACCGGGGAGTTATAACGGTGTTTTGCGCAGACCCTGTTTAGCATTCACCCTTCTCTGTCGATGCACTTTCTGACCTTTGCCCGGAAGCCGTACCGGTGTTTTGCGCAGACCCTGTTTAGCGTTAATTTCTGCCCGCGTCTGTCAATGCACTCTCTGGCCGTTGCCCGGAAGTCGTCCCGGTGTTTTGCGCAGACCCTGTTTAGCGTTCACCCTGCCATTTTCCCTGACATTGGCCTGACAATGATACCGAAGCCGTATTTTCTGCGTGCCGTGGTCCGTGCACCAGTCAGTCAGTCAGTCAGTGTATTCCTGTAAAATCCCGCTCAGCCAGTCCATAAATACCCGTACCCGTGGAGGAACATTCCTGCGATAAGGATATAGCAGGGACACCGGCATGGGTCTGGCCGGATAGTCTGCAAGCACTTCCTGCAATACGCCCTGAGCCAGCAATACGCTGACACTTCTTGCCGGCACCTGAATGATCCCCAGACCGGCAAGACAGGCCGCCCGGTAGGTTTCTGTACTGTTGACAGTCAGTGCGCCAGGCACCGGGAAATAGTGGCTTTTTTTGCCGTCAAAATATTCAAATCCTGAGCCAGGTTTCCCAAGATACTGTGTGTAATGAACCATGGCATGCTGTGATAACGCTTGCGGTGACAGAGGCAGCCCGAAACGGGCAAGATACCCGGGGCTGGCGCAGTTAATCATCCGGTGATACCCGATATGACGTACCATCATGCCGGAATCGGCCAGTTCTCCCACCCTGACCACACAGTCAAGTCCGTCACGGATCAGGTCAGCCTGGCTGTCGCTGCTGCTCAGTTCCACACATAATTCAGGGTACTGTTGCAGAAATTCCGGTAACCGGGGAAGCACGAATCCGGTCGCCATCGCGACCGACATATCCGCCCTGACCGTCCCGTTAAGCGTGGACGGCTCCTGGCGGAACAGGGTATCCATATCCTCCAGCATACCCAGCAGTTCAAGGCAGCGGTGATAATAGAGTTCCCCGTCACGCGTCAGACGGACACGCCGTGTCGTGCGCTGCAATAAACGGGTGCCGGTATTTTTTTCCAGTGCCTGTATCTGTCTGGAGACACTGCCCTTCGGCATCCCCAGGCTGTCCGAAGCTGCCGTGAAGCTGTTGGTTTCCGCAACGCGGACAAATACCTGCATTGCCTGTATTTTATCCATAACCCCGCCAATTGTTATTCATATTGAAACAGTGATATCTGTTTTAGCGACTTTATCACATCACTGGTGTTCAATATGATGAATTCCGTTAGCCAGTTTATTGCCGGAGAGAAACGATGAAAAACAGCATTGCAGTCATTACCGGGGGCAACCGTGGTCTGGGTAAAAACGGCGCGCTGAAATTGGCCGCCCGTGGCGTCGGAATTATTCTGACCTATCGCTCCCACGCCGAAGAAGCCGGGGCCGTGGTCAGAGAGATCCGCGATCTTGGCGTAAATGCCGTCGCCTTACCCCTGGATGTGGGAGTAACCGCACAGTTTGAGCTTTTTGCTGAGCAACTTCGCCAGGTGTTACAGGAGGTCTGGCAACGTCAGGATTTTGATATCCTGATCAATAATGCAGGACATGGTCACTACCAGTTATTTACTGAAACCCGCGAAGAAGACTTTGATGCGCTGGTCAATGTCCACCTGAAAGGTCCGTATTTTCTCACTCAGAAATTACTGCCCTTACTCCGTGACGGAGGCCGTATTCTTAATATTTCCAGCGGCCTGACGCGCGTCACCTTCCCGGGGTCTGCCACTTATGCGGCGGTCAAAGGTGCCATGGAAGTCCTCACCCGTTATCAGGCCAAAGAGCTGGGTGAACGTCGTATCAGGGTGAATGTGCTGGCCCCGGGGGCGGTGGAAACTGATTTTGGTGGCGGACGGACCCGGGATAATCAGCAGGTCAATGCGGCTATCGCTTCACAAACCGCGCTGGGACGCGTCGGCTTACCTGATGATATTGGCGATGCTATTGCCATGGTGCTGAGCGATGAGAGTCACTGGATTAACGCACAACGGATTGAAGTTTCAGGAGGGTTAGCACTCTGACGGGGTCGCTACTCACCGGTAAGCAAACCGGACACTCTTATTCAGGATAGCGATGCCAGGGTTTGAGAAAGAACGGGCATGAAACGACCGCCGGCCGGACTGACCGGCGGTCTCTGTTAACTGAGTTAACTGATTTTTTCCGCCGGGAAATGCTGTTCAGGGCGGGCAATCTGATCCTGCGCGGCGACCAGCTGCAATTCGTATTCGCCCATCTGATGCGTTTTGAGCATTACTTCGTAGACCGCTGCCGTAACATGTTCCAGGGCTTCCGGTAAGGATTTGCCCTGCAATAAATCCACCAGCAATAGTCCGCTGGTCAGGTCACCGACACCGACCGGCTGACGCACACCAAAGTCCACCAGCGGACGCTGGATGTGCCAGGCTTCACCGGCGGTTACCAGCAGCATTTCGAACTGATCACTGCGACGTCCGGCACGGGATAAGTGTTTCACCAGCACCACACGGGGTCCGCGGGAAATCAGTTCGCGGCAGGCTTCGATACACTCATCGATGGTGTGTAACTGACGCTCACTGAGCATCTCCAGCTCCAGCAGATTCGGCGCGATAATATCGCTGGCAGGCAGTGCATAGCGGCAGTGGAATTCGGCGACACCCGGCGCGACGATACATCCTTTTTCAGGGTGGCCCATGACCGGATCACAAAAATACCAGGCTCCGGGGTTGGCTGCTTTGACTTCCCGGACAATTTCCAGGATCTTTTCGCCCTGTTCAGCCGAACCGAGGTAACCACTCAGCACGGCATCACAGGTTTTCAGGCGATCAATTTCTGCAATACCCTTCACAATGTCGGTCAGATGTGCGGCCGGCATCACCGTTCCCGTCCAGTGACCGTATTGTGTATGGTTGGAAAACTGTACCGTATTTAACGGCCAGACATTGGCGCCCATCCTGCGCATCGGAAACTCAGCGGCCGCATTTCCCGCATGACCGTAGACAACATGTGATTGTATTGCAAGAATATTTTTCATTAGCCGATGACGTCTTATCTTATTGGAAATGTAAAAAAGGCCGGAAACCGGCCTTTATCATAAACGTGTTATTGCCAGTTGATCAGGCAGTAATGTTTTTTACCACGACGCAGGACGGTATAACGACCGAACAGTTTGTCGTCCTCACTGAAACGATACTCCGCATCCGCTTGCTTCTGGCCGTTGATCGCCACCGCATTAGAGGAAATCAGCGTCCGGGCCTGGCCACGGGAAGGGACCAGCTCAGCGGTTACCAGCGCCTGTTGCAGGTCATCGCCCTGTGACAGGGTGATCGCAGGCATACCGTCCTGAGCCAGCTGGGCCAAATCCGCCTCGCTGAGGTCGCTCAGGGTCCCGGCGAACAGACTCGCGGTAATCCGTTTTGCGGCACTCAGGCCTTCTTCACCGTGAACCAGACGGGTAACCTGTTCCGCCAGCACATACTGTGCACGGGGGGCTTTGCCGCTTTGCTCATCTTCTGCCTGCAGGGCATTGATCTCGTCAATGCTCATAAAGGTGAAGAATTTCAGGAAACGATAAACATCGGCATCCGCTGTGTTGATCCAGAACTGGTAAAATTTGTACGGACTGGTTTTCTTCGCGTCCAGCCAGACCGCACCACCTTCGGTTTTACCGAATTTGGTGCCATCCGATTTAGTGATCAGTGGAACCGTCAGGCCGAACACCTGATTCTGATGCAGTCTGCGGGTCAGATCGATACCCGAAGTAATGTTGCCCCACTGGTCAGATCCCCCGATCTGCAGACTGACGCCGTGGCGCTCGTTCAGACAGGCAAAATCATATCCCTGCAGCAGATTGTAAGAGAATTCCGTGAAAGAGATCCCCTGGTCATCACGGTTCAGACGCTGTTTCACCGCTTCTTTGTTAATCATCTGATTAACGGAGAAATGCTTACCGATATCCCGCAGGAAGGTCAGCACATTCATGCTGCCAAACCAGTCGTAGTTATTCGCGGCGATGGCACTGTTGTCACCGCAATCGAAATTCAGAAATGGCGCAACCTGCTGACGGATTTTCTCCACCCACTCGCCCACCGTGTCGGCGGTATTCAGCTTACGCTCACTGGCTTTAAAACTCGGGTCACCGATAAGTCCCGTTGCGCCGCCGACTAATGCCACCGGGGTGTGGCCAGCATCCTGAAAACGTTTCAGGCAAAGTAACGGTACCAGATGGCCCAGATGTAAGCTATCGGCGGTAGGATCAAAGCCGCAATACAGCGCGATCGGCCCTTGTGCCAGTCGCTCTGATAACGCTTGTTCGTCCGTTACCTGGGCGATCAGGCCCCTTTCCTGTAATTGTTGTATCAGGTTACTGCTGGTCATCAACGACTCCAAATTGAACAGACTGCACCTTTGCTGCAACGCAGCTTTCCGCGCAGTCGCGGAAAAAAATCAGGTGCATAGAATAAAACGGTGCGGCGAACTGTTCCAGTATTGAAACAGCTTATTTTACCAAATCAGGGGGCCAGGCGATCAATTTTCCAGCAGTCATCCGTTTTCTGATAGATGAAGCGGTCGTGCAGACGTTTTGCACCGCCCTGCCAGAACTCCATGGTATGAAAACGGACACGGTATCCCCCCCAGAAATCGGGCAGCGGGACTTCACCTCGCATAAATTTCTGGCTGATTTCCAGGAACTTGCCTTCAAGTACCCCACGGGCGGAGATACGGCTGGATTGTCGGGAGACCCAGGCCCCAATCTGGCTGTCACGCGGGCGGCTGTGAAAATACTTTATCACCTCTTTGGCGCTCAGTTTTTCGGCCTCACCCAGTACCATCACCTGACGTTCCAGCATATGCCAGGGAAAGTGTAAGGAGATTTTCGGGTTCCGGCTCAGGTGTTGCGCCTTACGGCTACCGAGATTGGTATAGAAAATCATGCTGTTATCGTCGTACTCTTTCAGTAAGACAATCCGCTGATACGGCTGTCCCTGCTCGTCGACGGTTGCCACACACATGGCCGTCGGGTCCGGCAGTTGCGCTTCACAGGCCTGGCTGAGCCATTGGGTGAACAGGGTCATCGGCGCTTCGGGTAAATCCTTGCGTCTGAGGCCACCACGGGTGTATTCACGTCGCAGATCAGCGATATTGTTTAAAGATTCCTGTTGGATAGTCATTGTTTCTAACTCATCAAAGCACTTCATCACCGACAGTGTTGCTGCAGGCGGCAGCACTGTCCCCTTTTATCTTTTCCCCGGCACGGCACTCCCTCCCGCAGGGGCATAGGCCGGGAAGATGGCCCCCAGGGTGGTGAAATCACGCGCCCCGGTGACGGCAGGCAGATTGCCGGGTAATCCGGAGAGTGTACGGAACGCCAGCCAGGCAAAGGCCAGCCCTTCCATATCGTCACTGCTGATCCCCGCATCATCCGTTTTACCCACGTCGGTACCGGGCATCAGTGCGGAAATTCGCTGCATCAGTAAGCGGTTATGGCTGCCTCCACCGCACACCAGTAACCGGTCACAGTGACCACTTAATTGTATCTGCCGGACGATAGTCATGGCCGTCAGTTCCAATAGCGTGGCCTGAATATCACCGGCATCGAGCCCCGGAAAGCGCTGTAGCTGCTTTTCGATCCAGGACAAATTAAAATATTCACGGCCGGTACTTTTCGGGGCCGGTAAGGCAAACCACGGGTCATCCAGCATCTGTTTCAGCAATACCGGAACGACGTTCCCCTGACCTGCCCACTGACCGTCTTTGTCGAACCGCTGCTGACGCTGTTGCCAGATCCAGGCATCCATCAGGATATTGCCAGGCCCGGTGTCATAACCGCGGATATTCTGGCCGGGAAACAGCAGAGAGATATTCGCAATACCGCCAATATTGAGGACCACGCGCCGTTCCAGCGGGTGCATAAGCACTGCGCGGTGAAAGGCAGGCACCAGCGGTGCGCCCTGACCGCCTATCGCCATATCACGCCGGCGGAAGTCGCCGACTACCGTGACGCCGGTACGGGCCACAATCTGATTATTATCCCCCAGTTGCATGCTGAAAGGCGCTTCCCCTTCCGGTTCATGCCAGACCGTTTGTCCGTGACAGCCGATACCGACAATATCTTCAGCACTCAGGGATTCCCGTTGCATCAGCGTTTCAATCGCTTCGCTGAACAACCGGCCGAGGCGGGTATCCAGGCGCCCTAATTGTGACAGTGTCACGGGCTGACCCTGGCAGACATCCAGGATCATCTGCCGGATCTCCAGCGGCATCGGGTGACAATAACTCGCCTGCCGGGCGACAATATGCTCATCGATCGCCGCCAGCACCACATCCACACCATCCAGGCTGGTTCCCGACATGACTCCGATATAACGTCCCGATTTCATCTTAACCTCAACTCACGGCTCCACAGACCAGCCCTCAGTCTTGCAAATCTTCACGGCTAATACTATGAATAAAATGGTGATCATCGATCAATTTATCGTAAAGGAATGCCGGTCGATTGAATTATTGTTTATCCGGCCGGTCTTAAAATGCCGCATTGTGAGTTTGCAAAAATCACTTCGGTATGCACAATTTGCTTTATACTGGAGAAACAACGTTATAAAGGGTGCGCTTATCGCGCTGATTTTTGAAAGGAGTTTCTGATGATTAAACGTTTAACGACTTTAGCGGTAGCCGCCTGTGTCCTGACCGGATGCGTAAATGATAACTCGCTTTCCGGGGATGTTTATAGCGCCAGCGAAGCTAAACAGGTCCAGAGCGTTACCTACGGGACACTGGTTTCTGTCCGCCCTGTTAAAATTCAGGGGGGCGATAACGACAGTATGCTGGGCGCAATTGGTGGTGCAGTCATCGGGGGCTTCCTCGGTAACACTATCGGTGGTGGCGCAGGCCGTAGCCTGGCGACCGCTGGCGGTGCAGTCCTCGGCGGACTGGCCGGTCAGGGGGTTCAGAGTAACCTGAATGAGTCCAACGGGGTGGAACTGGAAATCCGTAAAGATGACGGCAACACTATTATGGTGGTTCAGAAACAGGCTGCCAGTCGTTACTCTGCCGGGATGCGTGTTGCTTTAGTCTCTAACGGCAGCCAGGTGACCGTTTCACCACGCTAAGCACGCGTCTGCTGCCGTCGGCTTCACCGGGATAGACCGGCGAGTCAGACGGCATGTTGAGGCTACCGCCGCCAGCCCCTTTTTTTACTAACCCGTCCTGATGACGGGTTTTTTTTACCTTATCGCAGGGGCCGGGGAAAATCGCGTGGCGACGAAACAGGCCGCACTACCCCTCTTTTCCTTGCAGTTCGACAATGTTTTTTTCCAGTCTGGCGATTACATTGACCATCAGATCGATTTCTTCGGCGGATATTCCGCTCAGGATATCTTCGCGGCTGCGGTTGATGACCCTTTCCAGTTGTTCGATGACCGGGGCGGCTTCTTCTGTCAGAGTAATACGTTTTGCCCGGCGATCATCTGCACAGGGAGTCCGGCTGATAAGGCCTTTTTGTTCCAGCTGATCCAGTGTTCTGACCAGGGACGGTTGTTCAATACCAATCGCTTTGGCCAACTGGATTTGTGACTGGTCCGGCGGTAACTGATGAATATTGTGCAAAGTGACCCACAGTGTCTGCGTCAGACCAAGAGGTTTCAGTCTGTTATCAATCACTGCACGCCACATACGAACCAGTCTCGCCAGATCAGTGCCCAACGAAGATTCCATATAAGCTCCTTATAATTAGCTTGCTAAGCAATGTCGTCTTTCTTACACTATTTTGCGTTTTTTAAGGAGCAAATACAAATGTCTGATGAAAAGCGCCTTTTTTGCCAGGTTTTTATTTCCGATATCTGTCTCAGAGGATAAGCCACAATGATTTGGACCAGCCCTCCTCCGTTAACCGCACTCACTGAACTGGTGTTCGGAGACTCGCTTTTTTTTCCGCCGATGTTTAAATCGGTATTGTCTGGCTTTTTTCTATGGCTGGTCATCCATCCGTTAATCAGAACGCGTATTTATTCCGGGCGTTTCTGGCATCCGACGCTGATGGATCTTTCCGTATTTATATTGTGTGTCGTTTCCTCCTTTGGGTTACTTAACCTGAGATAATTTTCGATGAAAGTGAATCTTCTGAAGTACTTTTCGACGTTATTTGTCTTTGCTGTTGCACTGATCGCCGGCTGGTGGATGTGGAACTACTATATGCAGTCTCCCTGGACGCGTGACGGAAAAGTGCATGCGGAACGGGTGAATATTACCCCGGAAGTCTCCGGACGGATTGTTTCGGTGGCGGTCAGTGATAACCAGTACGTTCATCAAGGGGAATTGCTGGTAACTCTGGATACCGTTCCGTTTCAGATTGCCATCGATAATGCGGCGGCAGAACTGGCTAAGAGTCAGGCCGACCTGACGAAAGCGCGACATGAAGCAGAACGCAGGGCCAGCCTGCCGCGGAACATTATTTCCGCCGAGGACCTGGACATTGCCCGGCAGACCGCCGATGCCATGCAGGCCACCGTCAAAGCGGCCGCCGCCTCGCTGGATAAAGCGCGCTGGGATCTGCAACAAACCCGAATCTATGCACCGGCAGATGGCTGGGTCACCAACCTGACCTTACGTAGCGGTAACTATGCCAGTGAAGGCACTCCCCTGTTTGCCATGCTGGATAGCCATTCCTGGTACGTGATGGGGTATTTTGAAGAAACCAAACTCCGGCATATCCGTGCCGGCGCCCCGGCAAAAATCATTCTTTACAGTACCGGGACGACCCTTAAAGGCAGCGTACTGAGTATCGGACGTGCCATTTATGATCAGAACGTAGTGGATGACGGTCTGGTGGCGAATATCAAACCCACCGTTCCCTGGGTCCGGCTGGCACAGCGTGTGCCGGTCAGAATTAAGCTGGATGCTTTGCCGCAGGATCTTCTGCTGGTTGCCGGCACCACCTGTACGATTGTGATCAGTGACTGAAGATGAATCTTAACTGGCTGTCATGGCAGCGGCTGCCGTGGATTTGTGCCACCGGCCCGCAGTGGCGTTACGCCCTGCGTAACAGCCTGGCGATGTGTCTGGCGCTTATCTTTGCTTATACCCTGGATCTGGATCAACCCTACTGGGCGATGACCTCCGCCGCGGTGGTCAGCTTCCCGACCGTCGGCGGTGCAATCAGTAAAAGTCTGGGCCGGATCTGTGGCAGCCTGATCGGTGCCACCGTCGCATTAATGATTGCCGGCCACACCCTGAATGACCCCTGGCTTTTCACCTTTACTATCGCGGCGTGGCTGGCGTTCTGTACCTGGATTTCCAGCCATTATCAGAACAATGTGGCCTATGCGTTCTGCCTGTCCGGCTATACCGCGGCCATTATTGCCTTCAGCACGGTTAATGTCACCGAGGTGAACCAGGTCTGGGACATTGCTCAGGCCAGGGTATGTGAGGTGATCACCGGGATACTCTGTGCCGGTCTGATGATGATGATCCTGCCCAGTACGTCCGATGGCGATAATCTGATGCTGTCGCTGCACAAAATGCATCAGGACATCTACCTGCATGCGGTGACGCTGCTCTCCCGCAATAGTACAACCCTGGCCCATACTGCGCATGAACAGGTTATTTCACAAATTCTGACCATGAATTTGTTACGGGTACAGGCATTCTGGAGCCATTATCGCTTCCGGCGGCAAAATAATGTACTGAACTATATTCTTCATCAGCAATTACGGATGACCAGTGTGCTGTCGGGGTTACGGCGCATGCTGCTCAACTGGCCGGAGGCGCCCGAAACGCTCTACCAAGGCATACAGGATATTTTAACGGAACTGTCCAGGCCCGGCGGTGATAAATATGCGATAGCCATGATCCTGCGGCGGATGGTCGCCGAAAATCCGGCCGATTTCCGTCAGCGTGCCGTCTGCGAACGGCTGCGCTATTTTTGCTGGTTATATCTGGATATTAACCGCTGGATCCGCCTGATAGAAGTCGCCGACGCCGATACACGCTTTCAGCCCCCGGCGGTCCCTTCTCTGGCACGCGAAAATGACAGTACCGAAGCCGCACTGAGTGCCTTGCGTACCTTTGTGGCAATCATTGCGGGGGGAACCTTCTGGATCAACAGTCACTGGGAGTCCGGTTCAGAGGCGCTGACATTAACGGCCATCGCCTGTGTTCTTTATTCCTCCTCCCCGTCTCCGGGAGGTACCATCTTCGGTTTGCTGAAAACGCTGCTGTTTCTCTGCTGCCTTAGCCTGGTAATGAAATTCGGTCTGATGATCCAGTTGACCGCACTCTGGCAATTTTTGCTGTTTCTTTTCCCGATGCTTATCACCGCTCAGTTACTGAAACTTCAGCAACCGGCCAATGCCGCCTTCTGGGGACAATCCATCGTTTTTCTGGGGTCGTTTATATCGGTCACCAACCCGCCGGAGTGGGACTATGCCGATTTTCTGAATGCCAATGTCGCCAAGGTCTGTGGCGTATTGCTTGCCTGGCTGGCCTTTCAGATCCTGCAGCCCAGCTCCGATGACCGTAAAAGCCGCCGCCATATCCGCGCGCTCAGGCTGGCCTTCCTGGATCAGTTACGCCGCCACCCGACCCTGAAAGAACATGATTTTGAATCCCGGGTTTACCACCTGGTGAGTCAGTTGAAGAGCAGCAAAAATCAGCAGGCGAAACTCTGGCTGTTACGCTGGGGCGTGGTACTACTGAATTGCTCGCACATCGTCTGGTATCTGCGCAGCTGGACGCCGCAGAATCCGGCATTAATGGCCCTGCGGGATAACTCTTTTCAGTCGTTACAACAGGTCATGAGTCTGCGCGGTGTCAGGCATAACGCGCTGGAGACTACCCTGGACGAACTGCAGCACACCCTGCTGGCGCTACAGACGCAGGATAACGAAGAAGCCCGTGAACTGGCCGGTATCCTCTGGCGATTACAGTGTTCACTGGCCCAGCTTCAGCAGGGCGTACCGGAGCCACCATTGTCCGGACCGCCTGCGCAGGGGTCAGAACAGTGATGGTTGCTCCGGGTCTTCCTCTGCCGGGACTGACGGTGCTTTATGCCAGCGCAGACGGCGTTGCTGGCACAAACGGATGACCGTGCGTTTCTGCGTATCGGTGAATGACATCCACCCGAAACGCTCTTCTCTGCTGCGCAGGCAGCCCACACAATAGCCGCGGTTGTCCGCCTGACAGAGACCGCGGCACGGACTCGGCACAGGGAAAAATTCCAGTTGTTCAGCCATCGGGGTTCTCCCTGACAGGTAACGGGCCTGCAGCCCCATTGTCTGCGGATACCCTAAAGATAAAACAGGGGTGGTTTTTTTGCACTACGCTGATAGCAAGCTTATCAGTGAGTATAGCGGAGGGTTGTCTGTTTGTGCGTTCCTCCGTGAGCGCCCTTGTCAGTCTGCTGAGCGCTATTTACTCTTGCTGAGGTGACTGAAAAATAAACTTTATCTCTTGCCTGCTATGACAGTAAGACGATACCCCACGATCCTCCGGAGATACCTTATGACTGACAGCGTTCTTTTCAAGCCGCTTACCCTTGGCAGCATGACTGTCCCTAACCGGATCTTTATGGCGCCATTAACGCGCTTACGCAGTATCGAACCCGGCGACATTCCGACCCCACTGATGAAGGAATATTATCAGCAACGGGCGACGGCCGGCCTGATCATTACAGAAGCCACTCAGATCTCTTTCCAGTCTAAAGGCTATGCCGGTGCCCCCGGGCTGCATACGCCGGAGCAGATCTCCGCCTGGAGTGAGATCACCCGGGCCGTTCACCAGGCCGGCGGTCATATTGCCGTCCAGCTCTGGCACACCGGGCGTATCTCGCATGCCTCCCTTCAGCCGGGCGGTCAGGCGCCGCTGGCGCCTTCGGCGCTGCCGTCTCATACCCGGACCACACTGAAAGATGCCGCCGGTAACGTTTATCGTGAAGAGACGACCCTGCCCCGGGAGATGACCCAGGCGGAAATCCGGCAGGTGATTGACGATTTCCGCCAGGCGGTCGTGAACTCTGAAACGGCCGGCTTTAACCTGGTAGAAATTCATGGTGCGCATGGTTATCTGCTGCATGAGTTTTTATCACCGGAGTCCAATATCCGTACCGATAAGTACGGTGGCAGCGTCGAAAACCGTGCCCGCTTATTACTGGAAGTGGTCGATGCGGCAATCGCGGTTCGCGGTCCGGAACATATTGCTGTCCGTCTCTCCCCGGTCGGGACCTTCCAGGGGCTGACCAACGGGCCGGATGAAGAAGAAGATGCCCTGACGGTGATCAGAGAACTGGCGGCCAGAAAGATTGCGTACCTGCACTTCTCTGAACCGGACTGGACCGGTGGCGACTCGTACCGTGACGAATTCCGCAAAAAAGTCCGTGAGATCTTCCCGGGCGTTATCATCGGTGCCGGGGGGTATACGAAAGAGAAAGCCGAAGACTTAATCGGCCGTGGCCTGATCGATGCCGTGGCCTTTGGCCGGAATTATATCGCTAACCCGGACTTAGTGCTGCGTCTGGAAACCGACGCGCCGCTGAACCCGCAGCGTCCGGAAAGCTTCTACGGCGGCGGTGCGGAAGGATACACCGATTACCCGTTCCTCGGGCAGAACTGAGATTACCGCCACCCGTTTCCCTGTTACACTGATTACAATGACTGACCGGCCAGCATGATGTCCTGCTGGCCCTTTTTAATTGCTAAGAGGATGATATGCGTTTACTTCATACCATGCTGCGAGTCGGCGATCTGCAACGCTCGCTCGATTTTTACACCCGTGTTTTAGGCATGAAACTGCTGCGTCAGAGCGAGAATACGGAATATAAATATTCCCTGGCCTTCGTGGGCTACACCGACGAAAGCGATGGGGCCGTCATCGAACTGACCTATAACTGGGGGGTTGAAAGCTATGACCACGGCAACGCCTATGGTCATATCGCGCTGGGGGTGGATGATGTTGCCGCAACCTGCGAAAGCATTCGTCAGAGCGGTGGCAATGTCACGCGGGAAGCCGGCCCGGTGAAAGGCGGAACCACCGTGATCGCCTTTGTCGAAGACCCGGATGGCTACAAAATTGAGCTGATTGAGAATAAACATGCCGGTCAGGGGCTGGGACACTGATCACCGGCCCGCCTTCTGACGGCGGGCCTTGCTGGCAAAGCCTGTATGCCACTGCTGCATCACAGGCGTTTTTTTGCGATACTAGCCTCTGCAATTTTCGTCCGATGAGATCCTGATGTCCGAAACTTCTTCCCCTAATGCTTTGAACCAACGTTTCCGTGGTTTCTTTCCCGTCGTCATTGATGTGGAAACCGCGGGTTTTAACGCCGATACTGACGCCTTACTGGAAATTGCTGCGATCAGCTTAAAGATGGATGACGATGGCTGGCTGCAACCCGACCAGACACTGCACTTTAATGTTACGCCGTTCGAAGGCGCTATCCTGCATCCTGAGGCGCTGGCCTTTACCGGTATTAATCCGGCGGACCCGGAAAGAAATGCTGCCAGTGAACATGACGCGTTACATGCTATTTTCAAAATGGTTCGCAAAGGTATGAAAGACAGCGACTGTGCCCGTGCCGTGATCGTTGCGCATAATGCCAATTTTGACCACAGCTTTGTGATGGCCGCAGCACAACGCAGTCACCTGAAACGTAACCCTTTCCACCCTTTTGCGACCTTTGATACTGCAGCGCTCAGCGGACTGGTGCTTGGCCAGACCGTACTGGCGAAAGCCTGTAAGGCCGCAGGCATGGAATTTGACAGCCACCAGGCGCATTCAGCCCTGTACGATACACAGCAAACGGCCACCCTGTTCTGTGAACTGGTTAACCGCTGGAAGCGTTTAGGTGGCTGGCCACTGCCTGTCGCCACCGACGGGAATGAGGCCGGTGCTGAACCGGTATAGGCGTTATCTTATGCCCTGTCCTGCTATGCCAGGACAAAAAAATGCCCGCAGTCATTGCGGGCATCTGAAACGGGGGAAACGTCAGTTTATTCCGCGGCAGGATATTTTTCTGCCGTTTCTTTGATCAGCTGCTGTAATTCACCACGCTGATACATTTCCATAATAATATCGCAGCCACCGACCAGCTCGCCGTCTACCCATAATTGCGGAAACGTCGGCCAGTTGGCATATTTCGGCAGTTCTGCACGAATGTCCGGGTTCTGCAGTATATCCACGTAAGCAAAACGCTGACCACACGCAGAAAGTGCCTGTACCGCCTGGGCCGAAAAACCACAGCTTGGCAGCTTAGGGGAACCTTTCATGTACAGAAGGATCGGGTTTTCTGAAATCTGAGTCTGAATTTTTTCTAACGTGCTCATCATACTTCCTTTGCAACAAAACGACATGTCTGCCCATTGTAAGCGATAACGGCGGATTAATAAAAACGACATTTTATGACGATAACGTTTACATAGTGACTTAAGCACAAGCCGTTAAATGGCCCTTCTGTGACAGCGGTCACGTCTCAGAGGGGGGATTTACGGTAAAACAGATGCGTTAATTGCCTGTTTGCGCTCAATTTTCCGGCAAAAAACTTCTCGTAACAGATTCCGGAAAAAAGACCTTAACATTTGATAAATACCTGGATTAGAATGCATTTGGGGCTGGCTGAAAGGTCAGATGTTATTTTTTAAATATGTTCTCTCTTTCCGGGACATTTAACCTGTAACCTGACAACTATGCGTTTACTTATCACGCTTTTTATTCTTGCTGTTGCACAGCTGTTTTTTAACGTCGCCGAAGCTGCGCCACGTTCTGCTATTAATGTCTCTCATCATAAAGCGACACGGAAAAATGTTACCGAAGATATGCGAAGAAAGCGCAGACCGGTGAAAGCCACCAGCTCACGGCATAAAACGCGTCAGCCCCTTAGCCACCGTGTAAAAGCCTTAGCCAGCCATCGCAAACTCAGAGAACATCCTGCCCGTGAAGAGCAACACCGCACCGCAGAACATCACCGTATTGAAAAGAAAGTTTACGGGCGTCATCGCCCCGTTGCCCGTAAATCGAACGCCCGCCCGTCAGAGAAACTGACCGCTATTCGTATGAGCAGTACGCACCGCATGCGTTATCAGAAAGCCCGTCAAACCGCCATGGTTAAACTGATGGACCAGCTAGGTAAACCCTATCAGTGGGGAGGCTCTTCGCCCCATACCGGTTTCGATTGCAGCGGACTGGTCTATTACGCCTATAAAGATTTGGTGAATTACCGGATCCCGCGTACCGCTAACGAAATGTTCCACCTGCGCGATGCCGCGCCGATCAAACGTAATCAGTTAGAAAAAGGCGACCTGGTGTTCTTCCATATTCATGGCCGTGAAAAAGCCGACCATGTCGGTGTCTACCTGGGTAACGGTAAATTTATTCAGTCCCCGCGTACCGGCAAAGACATACAGATCAGTGCCCTGAGCAACGAATACTGGCAGAGCCACTACATTGGTGCTCGCCGCGTGATGACCCCGACGACGGTGCGCTAATTCAGCACCGGTTACCGGTCCTTCCGACAGAGGAAGCATAAAAAAGCCTGAACACTGTTCAGGCTTTTTTATTTACCGTCGCGGGACAGAAATACCCTCCCCGGGCCGGATGCATCCGTTAATGCATAATCGCAGTAAAACTGAATGCACAAATCATCAGTAATGCGACAACCGTGGTGGTCAGTGCCAGTTTAAGATCAGTATCCATTCGCTCCCCCTTATAAGCACAAAAACTGTGTGGACATTATTATAATTACCATACTGTTGCGCAAAAATCTCGTTTTATTGGCGTGACCTTGCTAGAATTGCCGCCCTTCGTTGCGCAACGATGATGCGTGCTGAAATTTCGAGCGCGATTATCGTCCCGTCACAGGTCAATCGTCCCCCCTACATCACGAACGATTGCCTGAGTTCGGGCAAACGCAAACGATTAACTCGGCCAGCACAGAATAATGATAAACCCGGAGTAAGTATTGAATGGCAACTATTAAAGATGTGGCGAAACGCGCAGGGGTTTCCACCACTACCGTTTCACATGTCATTAATCAGACCCGCTTTGTTGCGGAAGACACCTGCAAGGCTGTCCGGGAGGCAATTAATGAATTGCATTATTCCCCGAGTGCCGTCGCCAGAAGTCTGAAAGTGAATAACACCCGGACCATAGGACTGCTGTCGACGTCCCTGGAAGCCCCCTATTTTGCAGAGATCATCGAAGTTATCGAGAAAAAATGTTTCGAGAACGGTTATACCCTGATCCTCGGAAATGCCGATAATGATCTGAAAAAACAGCGTGCTTACCTGTCGATGATGGCCCAGAAACGGGTGGATGGTCTGCTGGTGATGTGTGCGGAGTATCCGCAGGACTTACTGGATATGCTGGAACAGAGCCGCAATATTCCGATGGTGGTCATGGACTGGGGCGTTTCCCGGGGCGATTTTACCGATACCATTCTGGACAACGCTTTCCAGGGCGGATATATGGCCGGACGCTATCTGATCGAACGGGGTCACCGTGATATCGGCTGTATCCCGGGGCAGATGGAACGCAACACCGGAGGCGGACGCCTGTCTGGCTTCCTGAAAGCATTACAGGAAGCCGGTATCACCCTGCGTGACGAATGGCTGGTACAGGGCGATTTTGAACCGGAGTCCGGCTATCAGGCCATGCAGCAGCTGCTTGCGCAACCCCAACTGCCGACCGCGGTGTTCTGCGGCGGTGATATTATGGCGATGGGTGCCATCTGTGCTGCCGATGAACAGGGATTACGCGTCCCGCAGGATATATCGATCATCGGCTATGATAACGTGCGCAATTCACGTTACTTCACCCCGGCGCTGACCACTATCCATCAGCCGAAAAGCGAACTGGGTGAAAAGGCACTGGATATGTTGCTGGACCGCATCGTCAATAAACGCGAGGAGCCTCAGACCATTGAGGTTAATCCACGGCTGATTGAGCGCCGTTCGGTGACGGATGGGCCTTTTGTCGATTATCGTCGCTAAGCGCCACGTTTATTCCCTCAGCCACTCCTGATTCAGTGTGTCAGTATCCCCGAGGTAGTCGAGGATCCAGCGTAAGGCCGGTGAGCTACGTTCACCGGCCCAACTGACGCAACAGGGGCTTTCCGGAAACGGGGCGGGTAACTGTAATTCTCTGGCCTCGCCGCGGGATAGCAATGGTCTGGCCAGATGGCCCGGCACCATGGCGACGCATAACCCGGCCCTGACGCAATCGAGACCGGTTTGCCAGTCCGGCACCGGCATACGCCGCTGATTGTCCAGTGACCAGGTGGTACGCCGGGGTAATGCCCTGGACGTATCTTCCAGCATCAGTGAGGGCCAGGCACGCAGTTTCTCTTCTCCCGGCGGCTCCCCCGTCGCCAGAGGGTGGCCGGCACTGACAATACAACGCCAGTTCAGGTGCCCCATATCCCGGAAGTCAAACCGTCCGGTCACCGGCACGGCACGGGTTGCACCGATAGCCATATCCACCCTGCCATCGGCCAGCGCATCCCATACACCATTAAACACTTCTTCACTGATGTGCAGTTCAATATCCGGAAAATGGCGATAAAAGTCAGTCACCAGTTGCTGCATACGTTGCGGTTTAACAATCCTGTCCACGGCGATACTGACCTGTCCACGCCAGCCGTTCGCCAGTTGCTGACACTGACGACGGGTAGATTGCATTTTTTTGATAACCCCCCGGCTTTCACGGATAAAATGTTCCCCGGCCGGGGTGAGGATCACATCCCGGTGATGACGCTCAAATAAGGGAACCGCCAGCCATTCCTCAAGCTGCCTGACCGTGTAGCTAATGGCCGACGGCACGCGATGCAGCTCTCTTGCCGCCGCACTGAAGCTGCCATTCCTTGATACCGCATCCACCACTTCAAGTGCATATTCAGACCACATAATGACCTTTCAAAATTTTTAAACGTTAATCGCAAATATTACCGATTCACAACAGGCAATGCACCCTTTTACACTTTGCGCGAAATTTTTATCAGAGGAGATGTCATGAGGCATCCGGTGTTATTTTTAATTTATCTGGCATTACTCAGTATGCTGGGCTTTCTGGCCACAGACATGTATTTACCGGCCTTTGGTGCAATGAAACAGGACCTGGGTACCAGTGCCGGGGTGATCAGCGCCAGCCTGAGCCTGTTTCTGGCCGGTTTCGCCTGCGGCCAGCTACTGTGGGGGCCCCTGTCTGATGTGATCGGCCGTAAACCGGTACTGTTGTGCGGACTGGGAATTTTTGCCGCCAGTTGTCTGGCCATGCTATGGGTAACCTCGCCGGTGATGTTACTCGCCCTGCGTTTTATCCAGGCTATCGGCGTCTGTGCCGCGGCTGTCAGCTGGCAATCACTGGTACTGGACCACTATCCGGCCTCACGCAGTCAGAAGATTTTTGCCACCATCATGCCTCTGGTCGCGCTTTCACCGGCACTCGCCCCGTTACTCGGCGCCTGGCTGCTCGCACATTTCCACTGGCGTTCGGTTTTTCTGGTACTGACGATGGTAACCGTTGCACTGATGGCTTCAACGCTGTTTTTGCCGGCCGCCTCACGTGAACCTGACCGTGCTGCGGCAAAAAAGCCAGTGAAAGTCCGCTTTACCGATCTGCTGGCCGATCGCGCCTACCGTGGCAATGTACTGATCTATTCGGCCTGCTCCGCCAGTTTTTTTGCATGGCTGACCGGTTCCCCCTTTATTTTATCGGCACTGGGCCTGACACCGGCCGACATCGGGCTGAGTTATATTCCGCAAACAGTGACATTTCTCATCGGCGGATTCGGCTGCCGGTTACTGATGAACCATTTCAATGCCGCACGCCTGCTTCCCTGGTTGCTGGCGCTGTATGCCGTGAGCATTATTGCGACGATGGCGGCCGCCTATTCCGGACAGGCATCATTACTGACATTACTGTTACCCTTCTGCGGCATGGCGATGGCGAACGGCGCTATTTATCCTGTCGTGGTGTCAGCGGCTCTGCAGCAGTTCCCGTCCGCCAGTGGCAAGGCTGCGGCACTGCAAAACACCTTACAACTGGGCCTTTGTTTTGTGTTCAGCCTGATTGTCTCCGGACATCCTGAGCAACCGCTTATGACCACGGTGACCGCGATGGGGGTGACCGTCATACTGGCCCTGGCCGGTTACTTGCAGCAAAAACGCACCTGATCCCCCGCACTCCCCCTCTGTGACGGTCTGCTAAGGATAAAATTTATTTCATCCTTAGCAGACTAATCCTGATCATTGAACATTCTGTTCGCACGGCATATAATCACCCTGGTGACAAAATATTAAAATAAGTCACTACATTTATAATAAAATTTAATGTGCTCTCACGGCATATGCGCATTTTTCGATATTTACACTATCCTCTGCTTTGTCTTTAATTATAAATACACGTTTTTGTGAGTTTACTCACGGACCGGTGAAAGTTGGCTATTCTTTCTTCAGGTTCAAACAGAACAGGTGATAATAAGCGTATGAGTTCATCATGTGTAGCAGAAGTGGGCCTCAAGGAAAATCATTGGTATCGTATCGCCACTGAGATGCTGGCGATGGCGGATATCACCATTAACGGTGACCGGCCCTGGGATATCCGGGTAAAAAACCCTGATTTTTTTAAGCGGGTTTTACAGGAAGGTTCTCTCGGGTTGGGCGAAAGCTATATGGATGGATGGTGGGAATGTGAAAGACTCGACCAGTTCTTCTACCGGGTATTAAAAAACAAACTCGATAAGCAATTACCTCACCATTTTAAAGACACCCTGCGCATCGCTACCGCCCGCCTTAAAAATCTGCAGTCTAAAAAACGTGCCTGGATTGTCGGAAAAGAGCACTACGACCTGGGGAATGACTTATTCAGTCTGATGCTCGACCCGTATATGCAGTATTCCTGTGGTTACTGGAAAGAGGCAACCACCCTGGAAGCCGCGCAGGAAGCGAAACTGGATATGATCTGCCGCAAACTGGAACTGAAACCCGGCATGACCCTGCTGGATATCGGTTGTGGCTGGGGCGGGTTGTCTGAGTTTGCCGCCCGCCATTACGGCGTCAGCGTCCACGGAGTGACGATTTCGGCAGAACAGCAGAAAATGGCCCAGGAGCGCTGTAAAGATCTGGACGTGACTATCCTGCTTCAGGATTATCGTGACCTGAACCTTTCTTTTGATCGCATTGTTTCGGTCGGCATGTTTGAACACGTTGGGCCTAAAAATTATGCCACCTATTTCGATGTTGTCGCCCGTAACCTGAAACCGGATGGTATCTTCTTATTGCATACCATCGGTTCAAACCATACTGACCTGAACGTTGACCCGTGGATTGATAAGTATATCTTCCCGAACGGTTGCCTGCCTTCGGTGATGCATATTGCACAGACCAGCGAACCGCATTTCGTGATGGAAGACTGGCATAACTTCGGCGTGGATTATGACACCACCCTGATGGCCTGGTACGAACGTTTTCTGGAAAGCTGGCCACAGCTGGAAGGCAATTATGACGAACGTTTCAAACGGATGTTCACCTATTATCTGAATGCCTGTGCCGGTGCTTTCCGCTCACGTGATATTCAGCTATGGCAGGTCGTATTCAGCCGCGGGATCGATGGGGGGTTACGCGTCGCACGTTAATCTGTGTAAGCGTCAAAGAAAAATGCAGCCTGCCAAGGCTGCATTTTTTTTAGCTTAATGGCAGAACGTTGTCCGTCAATTCTCTGGCCGCCAGAACCCGCTCGACGGTGTCCACAATGGCCTGAGTATTCGGATCTATTTCAATGTTGACGCGGCTGCCGATCTTCTTCACCCCCAGCAGAGTGCGCTGCAGAGTTTCCGGGATCAGGTGTACACAGAACTTATTACCGACGACATCCCCGAGGGTCAGGCTGCAGCCATCGATACCGATAAACCCTTTGTGTAATACATATTTACTGAGGGAGGCGTCCTGCAGTTTAAACCAGACTTCTTTGTTGTTTTCTGAACTGATAATTTTAACGATCTCTGCGGTCGTCATGATATGACCGGACATCAGATGGCCGCCAATCTCATCAGAAAACTTTGCGGCCCGCTCAATATTGACCAGGCTGCCGACCGTGACGTCATTAAGGTTAGTGACGCGCAGGGTCTCTTTAATCAGATCAAAACTGACCCGCTCTCCGTCAATCGCCGTCACGGTGAGACAGCATCCGTTATGCGCCACCGAAGCCCCCGTTTCCAGACCGTCTAACCATTCCGGCGGAAACCTGAGTGTATGGGTGCGGAACAGAGGTTTCTCTTCCACGGCAACGACTTCAGCCATCCCCTGAACAATACCGGTAAACATATAAGATCTCCCTTAGAATTTTATTCAGAGTATCACAGAGGTTTGCTGCTGTTTATGGGTAAATGCGGCGTTAGCATTATCCACGTCCCCCGTTTCTCCGGTTGCTAAGTTTTCATACACCGTTACACTAAGCGTCGAAAAGGATGTTCTCTTCCATTGCTTCAATTCTTTAACAGGTGTATTCGTGCAGAAGTATTTTACAGAAGCGCGCCAGTTGCTGGGGCTCGCGATCCCCGTGATCCTGGCTCAGGTCGCACAAACCGCGATGGGGTTTGTGGATACCATCATGGCAGGCTCGGTCAGTGCCACCGATATGGCGGCCGTCGCCATCGGGACGTCCATCTGGCTGCCGGTGATCCTCTTTGGCCAGGGATTACTGCTGGCACTGACGCCGACGGTTGCTCATCTCAACGGGTCCGGACGACGCAACAAAATTATCTTTCAGGTACATCAGGCTATCTGGCTGGCCGTATTTTTGTCGATTCTGACTATCATTATTCTGTGGAATGCCGGTCTGCTGCTTCGTCACCTGTCGGATATAGACCCGCAACTGGCCGACAAAGCGGCCCGCTATCTGCATGCACTGATGTGGGGTGCACCGGGGTATCTGTTATTTCAGGTATTACGTAATCAGTGTGAAGGACTTTCCCGAACCAAACCCGGGATGGTGCTCGGTTTTATCGGGCTGCTGTTTAACATTCCGCTGAACTATATCTTTATCTACGGTCACTTCGGCATGCCGGCACTGGGAGGTGTGGGATGCGGAGTCGCGACGGCCTCGGTCTACTGGGTGATGTTCCTGGTGATGCGTTATTGGGTAAAACGTATGCCTGCCCTGAAGGATGTGAATCATCTCGAGGTTCGCTCTGCCCCGGACCGCAAAATCCTGATGCGTCTGTTCTGGTTAGGGTTACCTGTCGCGCTGGCACTGTTCTTTGAGGTGACATTGTTTGCGGTGGTGGCTTTACTGGTCTCGCCGCTGGGGATCGTCGATGTGGCAGGTCACCAGATAGCCCTGAACTTCAGCTCACTGATGTTTGTACTGCCGATGTCCATGGGGGTCGCGGCGACGATCCGTGTCGGTTACCGGCTGGGCCAGGGTGATGCCGCAGAAGCAAAGGTTGCCGCCTGGACGGCTCAGGGGGTGGGGATTTGTCTGGCCTGTGTCACCGCCTTTTTCACTATTATTTTCCGCCACGACATTGCGCTTTTATATAACGATGACCCACCGGTCGTGTTATTAGCCGCACATCTGATGTTGCTGGCCGGCATCTATCAGTTTTCCGACAGCGTCCAGGTGATCGGCAGCGGTATTCTGCGCGGCTACAAAGACACCCGCGCCATCTTTTTTATTACCCTGGTGGCCTACTGGGTGCTCGGCTTGCCTGGCGGGTATCTGCTTGCGCTGACCGATGTGGTGGTCCCGCGCATGGGACCGGCCGGTTTCTGGTGTGGCTTTATTATCGGGCTGACGGCAGCAGCCATCATGATGATCTGGCGGATAACGCGGATCCAGCGTTTACCGGCGTCGGTCATTTTGCATCGCTCGGCTAAATAATCGCTTCCGGGGCTGTATTTTCAGGCCCCGGGTGATTAAAAACAGTCCGTATAGCACAGTTGCTGCACAGTCAGCATGAAAAATCAGTTTTTCCGCTTGCCAGCAACCCCGAGTGCCGCTAATATTCGTCCCCGCTGTCAGGCAGATTGATAGCAAAAGCGTTCTTAGCTCAGTTGGTTAGAGCACCACCTTGACATGGTGGGGGTCGGTGGTTCGAGTCCACTAGAACGCACCAGTGCGTCCGTAGCTCAGTTGGTTAGAGCACCACCTTGACATGGTGGGGGTCGGTGGTTCGAGTCCACTCGGACGCACCATACTTTTTCTCCTCTGTTTCTGATTTACATCACTGTAATCCACCGTTATTCCCCCCCGATTGTTCTGCGTTTCAGTTACTATACGTTCTCCTGCATCATGCTCTCTCAGTGTTTACACCGACAGCTTATGGAAACCTCTTTATGCCGAAACGACTGACTATAAAAGATATCGCCCGTCTCAGTGGCACCGGAAAATCCACGGTTTCCAGGGTGTTAAACCAGCAGGGTGACGTCCATCCCGAGACACGTAAGCGTATCGAAGCGGTCATTGAGCAATACCAGTTTATTCCGTCACGTCCGGCCCGTTCGATGCGGGTGAAAGAAAGCCGGGTGATTGGCATCATTGTGGCAAGGCTTGATTCCGCCGCAGAAAATCAGGCCGTCAGTGCGATGCTGCCTCTGCTCTATCAACATGGCTATGATGTGCTTATTCTGGAAAGCCGCTTTAGTACCGATAAAGTCGTTGAACATTTAAAGGTACTGACACAACGTGAAGTGGATGGAGCCATCCTGTTCAGTTTTACCGGGCTGACGGCGGCGATGATCGCCGGCTGGGAAAGCCATATCGTTCTGATGGTCCATCCCTGCGAGGGGTTTTCATCCGTCTGTTATGACGATGCCGGGGCAGTTCAGATGCTCGCCGATCATCTTTTTCAGCAGGGGCACCGCCGGATAAGTTACCTGGGGGTGAATGAAAGCGATAAAACGACCGGTGAAGACCGCTACCGGGCCTATCTCGCGGCCTGCGAACGACTCTCCCTCCCCCCGCTCGCCTCTCTTGGCACACTGGAATACCACAGTGGCTATACCCTGGCCGGTGAGGTGTGCCGCGACGGAACGAGCGCGGTGATCTGTGCCACGGACTCGCTGGCGCTGGGGATTTATAAATATCTCGGTGAACATCCCGAACACAAGATTACCGTCGCCGCTATCGGTAATACGCCGCTGTTAGGGTTCCTTTTTCCGGCGGTGATCACGCTGGAATTTGGCTATGCCAATGCCGGCGAACTGGCGGCCAGACAACTGCTCGCCCACCTCACCCACACTGCCCCTGCCCGCACTTACCTGTTGACTGGTCAGCTGAATACGGATATTGCCGGTTAATTACACATATTTTGTGATCATGACTCCATTTCCGGGAACGTTCCCAACACAGCCACTGACAAATTGATTATGCTCTGCTCCGGGATAAGTTATACCCCCTCACGTGTGACTTTCAGGGACAACCCCAAGGACTTCCCATGAAAAATACAGATAAGCAGGTCATTGATAATCTTATTAAATATTTAGGTGGTCGCGGGAATATTCTTAGCGTGACGCACTGTATTACCCGCCTGAGACTGGTGTTAGGTGATACCCGGTTGGCCAGTGTGACCGACCTGGAAAATCTGCCGATGGTCAAAGGCTGTTTTACCAATGCCGGGCAGTTCCAGGTGGTCATTGGCCCGGAAGTCGGCGATTACTATCAGGCGTTGATCACCACCCTCGGACGACAGGGAGACGACCGGGAAAGTCAGCGGGAAGCCGCACGTAATAATATGTCTTTTGGCGAAAAAGCCCTTTCTCATATCGCCGATATCTTTTTTCCGCTGTTACCCGCGCTGATAAGCGGCGGACTGATCCTCGGCTTTCGTAATGTCATCGGAGATATTCCTTTTGCTGACGGCAGAACGCTGGCGCAGACCTCTGTCGTCTGGCAGACCCTTTATGACCTGCTGTGGCTACCCGGTGAGGCCATTTTTATGTTCTTACCGGTCGCCGTCTGCTGGTCTACGGTGGTCAAAATGGGTGGGACGCCGGTGCTCGGTATCGTGCTCGGGATCACCCTGGTTTCACCGCAACTGATGAACGCTTATCAGCTGGGGCAGCAACTGCCGGAAGTCTGGGATTTTGGCTGGTTTTCCGTGCAAAAGATCGGTTATCAGGCACAGGTCATCCCGTCGGTCCTCGCCGGTATGGCACTGGCATTGATAGAGCGTCAGTTACGTAAAATCGTCCCGGCAGCGCTCAATATGGTGATCATTCCGGTCGTTTCTCTGCTGGTCGCGATCCCTCTGGCCCACGGCCTTATCGGCCCATTCGGCCGTATGCTGGGCGATGGCGTTGCCTGGGCTGTGAGTCTGGTGATGACCGGCAGTTTTGCACCGGTGGGCTCAGCCATTTTCGGCTTCCTGTATGCCCCGCTGGTGATCACCGGGATCCATCAGACCACCCTGGCCATTGATATGCAGATGATCCAGAAACTGGGCGGTACCCCGGTATGGCCACTGATTGCGCTATCCAATATCGCGCAGGCCTCTGCGGTACTGGCCATCATACTGATCCGCCGGACGCCGAAAGAACGGGGTATCGCCATCCCGGCCGCGGTGGCTGCCTATCTCGGTGTCACTGAACCGGCGATGTACGGGGTCAATATCAAATACCGCTATCCGATGCTCTGCGCCATGATTGGCTCTGCGCTGGCCAGTCTGCTGTGTGGCCTGAATCATGTGCTGGCCAACGGGATTGGGGTGGGTGGACTGCCGGGCATTCTCTCTGTGAAGCCTGAGTTCTGGCCGGTCTATTCCGTAGCCATTCTGATAGCCATCGTCGTGCCGCTGGTCCTGACCCTGATCCTGGCACGTTATTTTACCCATAAAGCTCTCGCTGCCCGCCCCGCTGCTGTCGCGACATCTGTCACTGAATAATATTGATCAACGAAGGTTGCCGGAATGGAACAAACATGGACGCAGGACAAGGTTGTTTATCAGATTTACCCGAAGAGTTTTCAGGACACCACCGGTAACGGTACCGGTGACTTGCAGGGCATTATTTCCCATCTCGATTACCTGCATTTTCTGGGGGTTGATATCCTGTGGCTGACCCCGGTCTACCCTTCCCCGCAGGTAGACAATGGCTATGACGTGGCTGATTATTGTGCTATTGACCCGCGCTACGGCACGATGGCCGATTTTGATCAACTGGTCGCGGAAGCGCACCAGCGTAACCTGAAGGTGATGATGGATATGGTGTTTAACCATACCTCCACGCAACATCCGTGGTTTATTCAGGCCTGTGACCCGCAAAGCCCTTATCATCTTTACTATATCTGGCGGGATTCCCCGCCGGATGTTCCCCCCACAAACTGGCAGTCGAAATTCGGCGGCCCGGCCTGGCAATGGCAACCGGAATGTGGTCAGCACTATCTGCATTTATTCAGTAAGGAGCAGGCCGACCTTAACTGGGAATATCCGCCGGTCCGGGAAGCCCTGAAAGATGTCTGCCGCTTCTGGGCGGCCAGAGGAGTAGATGCCCTGCGGCTGGATGTCGTGAACCTGATCTCAAAACCGGAACAGTTTGGGGACGACCCGGGCGGCGACGGGCGACGTTTTTATACCGATGGTCCGCGGGCCCATGAGTTTTTACAGGAAATGAACCGGGAGGTTTTCCGGCCATTAAATCTGATCACCGTCGGTGAGATGTCCTCCACCAGCCTGCAACACTGCCAGCAATATGCCTCCTGTGATAATACTGAGCTTTCGATGGTATTTAATTTCCACCATCTCAAAATCGATTACGCTAACGGTGATAAATGGACGCGGATGGCACCCGATTTTATTGCCCTTAAGCGGATTTTCGCCCACTGGCAATCGGGGATGCATCAGCGTGCTAACGGTGCCCTTTTCTGGTGTAACCATGATCAGCCCCGCGTGGTCTCAAGATTAGGCGATGAGGGCACCTGCCGTGAAGTCTCGGCGAAAATGCTGGCGATGGTGCTGTATGGTATGCAGGGCACGCCTTACCTGTACCAGGGCGAAGAGATTGGGATGACCAATGCCGGTTTCACCGACCTGCGACAGTACCGTGATGTGGAAAGCCTGAATATCGCCGGGATACTCCGTCGTCAGGGCCACAGTCAGGAAGAGATCCTCGCCATTCTTGGTGCGAAGTCGCGGGATAACAGTCGTACACCGATGCAGTGGGACGATACTCCGCAGGCCGGCTTTACGACAGGCACCCCCTGGCTGGACTGTAATGTTAATTACCGGCAGATCAATGTGGCGGCCGCACTAAGAGACCCGAACTCCGTGTTGTACTGCTATCGTTCATTGATCCGGTTGCGTAAGCAACTGCCCCTTCTGCAGTACGGTGACTATCATGACCTCGCCCCGGACCGCCCGGATATCTGGTGCTATTGCCGCTGCTGGCAGGGATACCTGCTGCTGGTGGTGGCCAACCTCACTAACAAGCCGTGCGACTGGCAGCCGCCCGTATTTGACCAGCAAGGGACTTATTCGCTGATCATCAGTAATGCACCGGAGACTCCCCGAACGCCCCGGCCCGGGCCGTTAAGTCCCTATCAGGCTGCCTGGTGGCTGTTCACCCCGGGCCCGCCTGCCGGACACTGAAAGGATAACCCACCCCCGCGGGCTGGCCGGGGTCCGGCCCGCGTTACTACGGCATGATGCTGTACATTAACAGGAGATCCATTATGACTACTCAAGGAAGAGTCGCAGCAACACTGACGTTGCTGGCTGTCGTCTCTGTACCCTCCGCCTACGCTCTTGATTTCCATGGATATGCCCGCTCCGGTATTGGCTGGAGTACCCGCGGCGGTGAACAGCAATGTTCTGCTGTGACCGGCGGCGGAAGCAAATACCGCCTGGGCAACGAATGTGAAACCTACGCCGAACTGAAACTGGGCCAGCAGGTCTGGCAGCAAGGCACCTCCGGCTTTTATTTTGATACTAACCTGGCGTATGCCGTTTCTCAGCAGGCTGATTTTGAAGCCGTGTCTCCGGCGTTACGGGAAGTCAATATTCAGGGGGATAACCTTATCGGCGCCTTACCGGGGGCAAAACTCTGGGCCGGGAAGCGATTTTATCAGCGCCATGATGTGCATATGATCGATTTCTATTACTGGGATATTTCCGGCCCCGGTGCCGGACTCGAAAATATCGACACCGGCTGGGGTAAAGTCTCTCTCGCCGCCACCCGTAACAGTGAAGCGGGCGGTGCGCAAGGTTATATAGATAATGAACATAAGGTTAAAGACGCCATCACAGATACGTTCGATCTTCGTCTGGCCGGGATCCCCCTCGGGAAAGCGGGGACCCTGGAGCTGGGGGTGGATTACGGCCGGGCCACTGCCAGTGACGGGTATCATTTATCCCCGGACGCCAGTAAACAAGGCTGGATGACGACCGCTGAGCATACTCTGGAAACCGGCGGAGGCTACAATAAGCTGGTGCTGCAATATGCGACCGATGCCATGACGTCATTAAGAAATGGTCGTGGAGAAGGTGCTTCCGCGGAGAATAATGGCCGGATGGTCAGGATAATCGACCATGGGGCCTATGACCTGCAAGGCAACTGGCGGATGATGTACGTCGCCATGTTGCAGGATACCCGGCGGGATAATGGTAATGGCTCACGCTGGTTCACCGCCGGTATCCGCCCGATGTATCAGTGGACTCCGGTAATGAGCACCCTGTTTGAAGCCGGCTATGACCAGGTCAAATCCCAGCGTACCGGACAGCAAAACCGTCAGATAAAACTCACCCTGGCTCAGCAGTGGCAGGCCGGAAGCAGCATCTGGTCCCGTCCGGCGCTGCGTTTCTATGCCACCTATGCCAGCTGGCGTGAAAAATGGGGATATGCGCCGGAAGACATGCCGGGAAGGGTCAGCGGGCTGGCTTACAACGATACCGGCGCCCTTAAATTCAGCCGTGGCAGTAATGATGAAGTGAGCGTCGGAGCACAGATGGAAATCTGGTGGTAATACCTTTCCGGTAAGGACGCGTTCAGCGGAAAAGCCCCGGTTTTCACCGCTGAACGCCCGATAATACCGCAGTCGGCGTTGTAATGACCGGTGTCTGTCAGGAAAATACCCGGGGTCAGGTCAGAAGTTGTGCAAACCCGATTATCTGTTGCGCAATATCATTATATTGCCGGTACGTCATGGGCGGGAACCGAATTATGTTTGGTTTCCGTTCACTTAGTGACTATACTGATCCTGTTGTCCACTTGAATGGTTTCCGCGAATAACGTGATAAGAATCCTGACTTACAGAGTTTGCGCAACATCCCAATCCGGCCCTGATATGCGTCGTCAGGTTAGCGACGTCAACGATGGCGTCTGCCCTTCTTATCTCCGTTATCGCCCCGGTAACGCATTATTATCTGAGTTACAAAATTATCTGAATCACAAATTCCCGTCATCGGCAGAGATATCCGGTGGCCCGTGTTTCCTAAATTCATTACAACTTGTAGATAACCCGTCATGAAAAAAACCAAAATCGTCTGTACTATCGGTCCTAAAACTGAATCCGAAGAGATGCTGAAAAGCCTGCTTGATGCGGGTATGAATGTGATGCGTCTTAATTTTTCTCATGGTGATTATGCCGAACATGGCCAGCGTATCGCGAATCTGCGCGCAGTGGTGGGTAAGACCCGGCACAATGCCGCTATTCTGCTGGATACTAAAGGCCCTGAAATCCGCACTATGAAGCTTGAAGGCGGAAACGATGTTTCACTGCAGGCGGGACAGACGTTTACCTTCACAACCGACCAGTCGGTCATCGGTAACAATCAGCAGGTCGCCGTGACTTATGCCGGCTTTGCCGCTGACCTGGCTATCGGTAACACCGTACTGGTCGATGATGGCCTTCTCGGTATGGAAGTGGTTGAAGTGACGGAAAACACCGTCGTCTGTAAAGTGCTGAACAACGGCGACCTCGGTGAGAACAAGGGGGTTAATCTGCCAGGCGTTTCTATTCAACTGCCGGCACTGGCCGAAAAAGACAAACGCGACCTGATTTTTGGTTGTGAGCAGGGTGTCGATTTTGTCGCGGCCTCCTTTATCCGTAAACGTTCCGATGTGCTGGAAATCCGCGAGCATCTGAAACAACACGGTGGCGAAAATATTCAGATCATCTCCAAAATCGAAAACCAGGAAGGCCTGAATAACTTCGATGAGATCCTGGAAGCTTCAGACGGGATCATGGTTGCCCGTGGTGACCTCGGTGTTGAGATTCCGGTCGAGGAAGTTATCTTCGCTCAGAAGATGATGATCAAAAAATGTAACAAAGCCCGCAAACTGGTGATCACCGCGACTCAGATGCTGGACTCAATGATCAAGAACCCGCGCCCTACCCGTGCAGAAGCCGGTGATGTGGCCAACGCCATCATCGACGGCACCGATGCGGTGATGCTGTCCGGTGAGAGTGCGAAAGGAAAATATCCTCTGGAAGCCGTTACCATTATGGCCACCATCTGTGAACGTACGGATCGCGTGATGGGAAGCCGTATTGATGAGCTGAAAGAGAGTCATAAGTTACGCATTACCGAAGCGGTGTGCCGTGGCGCGGTAGATACCGCAGAAAAACTGCAATCATCGCTGATCATCGTCGCGACCCAGGGCGGTAAATCTGCGAAATCTATCCGTAAGTACTTCCCGGGTGCGACCATTCTGGCGTTAACCAACAACGAAACCACTGCCCGTCAGTTGCTGGCGACTAAAGGTGTGGAAACGCATCTGGTGGAGAAAATTAACTCGACGGATGACTTCTACCGCATCGGAAAAGAGATTGCATTAAGCGCCGGTTATGCCCAAACCGGGGATGTGGTGGTGATGGTTTCCGGGGCTTTAGTCCCGAGCGGAACCACAAACACGGCGTCAGTCCACGTTATTTAATCAATAACTTTATCAAGGCACCTTCTCCGGTGCCTTTTTTTATTCCTTTTTATTTTAAATAAGAACTTAAAAAAATAAAAAACGACTAAAAAACCTAATTTAAATTAAGGTAAATCCGATTAAATTCCTGTATTTCTGTTAAAAATTTTATCAAGGAATATTAATCGCTGTTTCTTTGAGCGAATAGGTGAATTTAAGCATCTTCTCATAAAAAATATATTCTCAACACAAAAAACTTTGTGTAATACTTACCGGGCTACATGGAGATTAACTCAATCTAGAGGGTAAAATAATGAATCGTACTAAACTGGTACTGGGCGCGGTAATTCTGGGTTCAACTCTGCTGGCTGGTTGTTCTAGCAACGCTAAAATCGACCAACTGTCAAGCGATGTTCAGACTCTGAACACCAAAGTTGACCAGCTGAGCAACGACGTGAACGCGGTGCGTTCTGACGTTCAGGCTGCTAAAGACGACGCAGCTCGCGCTAACCAGCGTCTGGATAACCAGGCTCACGCATACCGTAAGTAAGCGTTCTGGTAATGAAAATGGTGCCCCCGGGGCACCATTTTTTTTGTCATTTCGTTAGCCGCACGTCTGCGCCGGGCTTTCCGTGGCTCATGCCAGGCAACTCCATGCTTCATGCCACTGTCGATTAGACAGCTAAAAGCGGCTCTTTCTCCCACTTGTCTGCCCCCCGCTGCTCCCCCGGCCCAGCCTGAGGGTTACCGTTATCATTTTTGACTAAGCTCTCGCGGTTGCAACGGTCAGAGGCTGTTACAAATCGTGTTTACTCAACCTCTCGCGCCCCGTTCAACCAATGATCACTCCCGTATCGCTGTTCCGGTAAATACCGGTAACCCTTATGCCTGCCGGTTCTCTCCGCGGAGGCCTGTGCCCGTTACCGCTTATCTGAGTTATCAACGGCTCTGCAAACCATCCCCTTTGCTATCACCGTTCTGTCCTGCTAATACCGGTAACCCTTAAACCCGCCGGTTCTCCCGGGGAAGCCTTTGCATGTTACCGCTTATGGAGTTATCAACGGCTCTGCATAATCATCCCCTTTGCTGTCACCGTTCTGTCTCGGTAATACCGGTAACCTCTATCCACGCCGGTTCTCTCCGCGAAGCCCTGTGACTATCACGGTTTATCTGAGTTAACACCGGCTCTGCATAACCATCCCCTTTGCTATCACCGTTCTGTCCTGCTAATACCGGTAACCCTTATGCCCGCAGGCTCTCTCCGGGGAGGCCTTTGCCTGTTCCCGCCGATTCTCCCGGGGAAGCCTGTACCGGTTACGGTTTATCAGAGTTATCAACGGCTCTGCGGCAAGGGTTTTCGCCGGTCTTTCGGTCCGGCGATGGCGGGTTGCTCCGAAAGCCGTGCCCCGGAAGGGGTAACGTACTTCCCCCTGGCTCTGCTCCGCCGCTACCCCCGGTAACCACTATCGCCGGAAAGAGAGAGTGATGGGATACCGGTCTGCGGCCTCTTTTACCCATCGTTTTTCGTTAATGAACAGTTTTTGTTAAAAAACCACTTTCCCTCTTGCCTTCCCACCGCTATAGGTATGATAATGATTATCATTACTAATAAAGGAGCCCGGTATGATCTCATTTTCAGGCTGGCTGGAACTGCACCTTGAGGAATATCACCAGGCACTGAATACCATGTGCACAGAGTTCCACCTCAGTAAATCTGCACTGAAGCATTCAGACAGTTCGCCGACAAGGCTGCGGGAATTTAATGATCTCTGCCTGAGTATGGCCGACAGGTGCCATCAGCAGGGAGATGATGAAAGGTATGTTGCTCTGTTACTGGAACTGCACCAGCAGCTGATCAGCGAAATGGCTGATGAACAACGTGAGACAATGTTTCGTTTACAGGCGCTGCAACTGGCACGTGAGTCTCTCGGCCGGTTGAGTCATGTCCTGATGCAGGAAGGTGAATGGGAACAGTTTTGTGGTCTTCAGGAGCAGTTTTTCTGTTATGCAGAGCTTTTACCCTGACCGGGAGCAGAGGAACCCTATGTTCCTCTGCCCGTGACCGGTTTAACTGACGATATCCAGCAATGCCTGTAAAGGATGACGCACCGCCTGCCCCTCGACACGCTTTACCTGGCTGCGGCAGGAATAGCCGGTGGCCAGACAGCGCTGAGGCGCCCGTTTTTGCAAATGCGGTTGCCAGGACAGCGCGTAGATCCCCAGTGAGTTATCCAGATTTTTGGTTTCATGGCCATAAGTCCCGGCCATACCACAACACCCGGCATTAACTGGCTGCAGTTCAGCCCCGAAACGACTGAATATGGTTTTCCAGCGTGCCGGAGACTGTGGCAGCGCGGTACTTTCCGTACAGTGCGGGAACAGATACCAGGCCTCTCCGTGGGTTTGTTGCTCTGCCCTGTCGGACGTCACCTGGTCGAGCCATTCGTGGGCAAGCAGTACGTTAAAGTCACCCCGTTTCTCCCCGAGGATCTGACGGTATTCGTCGCGGTAGCAGAGCACCAGTGCGGGGTCTGTACCGATCATCGGGATCCCCAGACGGGCTATATCATTCAGGATATCCGCGCTTTTCTGTGCCGTTCTGGCAAACCTTTGCAGGAAGCCTTTAACATGCTGAGCTTTACCGTTTGGCGTAAAGGGCAGCAGTACCGGCTTATAGCCCAATTTACCGATAAGCCGGATGAGGTCAGTGATCAGGCTGGCTTCATAATAACTGGTGAAAGGATCCTGCACGACCAGGACATATTCCCTGCGTTCGGCTTCCGTCATGCCGCGTAAGTCATCTACCGTCGTGGTCAGCGCCCGATGCCCGGCCAACTGATGCCTGAGCCCCGGTGATGACAGAGCCGGCAGGTCTGCCATGCCGATATGCTTTTTGCTTAACGCCTGAATACGGGGATGCGTCAGAAAAAAGTTAAAAAACTGCGGTGCCTTCGCCATCAGCGGCGTGTAGCTTTCTACCGAGGCAACCAGATGATCGCTGAGCGGACGCAGATAACGGCTGTGATAGAGTTGCAGAAATCGCGAACGAAACGACGGGACATCGATTTTAATCGGGCACTGAGTAGAACAGGCTTTACAGGCCAGGCATCCCGACATTGCTTCTTTAACTTCATGAGAAAAATCATACTCACCTCTGGCCGCCTGGCGGGTATTTTTCAGCTTACTGATAAACCCGCGCAGACTCAGCGAATTCTGTGGCACCGCACGTTCCAGCTGTTGGGGATCCACCCCCTGATCGGCCAGCAAGCGTAACCATTCACGGGTCAGTGTTGCCCGGCCTTTCGGCGAGTGCAGGCGGTTACGGGTGATTTTCATTGACGGGCACATCGGGCTGTTAACATCAAAGTTAAAGCATAGCCCGTTGCCATTACACTCCATGGCGCCGCGCCATTCGTCTCTGATGGTCACCGGGATTTGCCGGTCAAAACTGCCCCGGGTCGGGCTTTCTATCGGCAGCAACTCTGCATCACTGCCGGCAGGGGTACAGATCTTCCCCGGGTTAAGGCGGTTTGCCGGGTCGAAAGCCCCCTTAATACGCCGTAATTCGCCGAACAGCGCCGGGCCGAAGAAGTTTTCAGTGTAAGCTCCCCGATAGCCTTTTCCATGCTCACCCCATAGCAGCCCGCCATAGCTGGCCGTTAACGCCACCACCTGATCGGAGATCTGTTTCATCAGCATTTCCTGCTGAGGATCACACATATCCAGGGCCGGGCGCACATGTAACACCCCCGCATCCACGTGACCGAACATACCGTAATTCAGGCCATGACTGTCCAGTAACGCGCGGAAATCGGCGATATAGTCCGCCAGATGCTCCGGCGGAACCGCGGTATCTTCCACAAAGGGGATCGGCTTAGCATGCCCTTTTGCATTTCCCAGCAAGCCTACCGCTTTTTTGCGCATCGCATAGATCCGCTCGACTTCATCAAGCTGCGTACATCGCTGATAGCCGATGATACCGGCTTCTCTGGCAGCCATCAGTTCATCCAGCCGGTGGCAGAGGTCACTGACCTGTTTTTCCGCCAGTTCACGGTCATTCCCCGCAAATTCCACCAGATTCAATCCCAGCATCGTTTCGCCCGGGATATCGGTGATCAGTTCGCTGACCGAATGCCAGACGATATCTTCCCGCGCCAGATTAAGCACCGTTGAGTCGACGGTTTCCACAGACAGCGCTCTGGCCTCGACCAGAAACGGGGCATTCCGCAGGGCAGAATCAAAACTGTCATACTTAATATTGACCAGCTGGCGAACTTTCGGGATGGGCGTAATATTCAGCCTGGCCTCGGCAATAAAGGCCAGGGTCCCTTCAGAACCGCACAGGATACGGGTCAGGTCGAAAGTCTGCAGATCGTCACTGAGCACATGACGCATGTCATAACCGGTCAGAAAGCGATTAAGTTTCGGGAAATTATCGATCACACTCTGCCGGTTATCACGACAGCTGCTAAGCACCTGCTGATAGATATGCCCTTCCGTCGTCTTTTCAGCGGCAATCTGCTCCGCCAGGGAGAGCGGCATCGCCCGGGTGTCAATGATGTCCCCGTTAACCAGAACCGCCCGCAGTCCCAGCACGTGATCTGAGGTTTTACCATAGACCAGCGACCCCTGACCGGACGCATCGGTATTAATCATTCCCCCCAGCGTCGCACGGTTACTGGTGGATAATTCAGGCGCAAAGAAAAAACCATAAGGTTTCAGCCACTGGTTAAGCTGATCCTTCACCACACCCGCTTCCACCCTGACCCAGCCTTCCTCACTGTTGATTTCCAGGATCCGGTTCATATAACGGGACATATCGACAATCACACCGTGATTCAGCGACTGGCCATTAGTCCCGGTACCGCCGCCACGGGCCGTAAAGGTCAGACCGGAAAACGCTTCATCGTCTGCGATGCGGCTTATCAGCGCAACGTCCGCCACCGAACGGGGAAAGAGGATGGCATCCGGCAGACACTGATAGATACTGTTATCTACCGACATACTGAGCCGTGAACCATAATCGGTGGCGAGATCACCGGTAAAACCTTGTCTCGTCAATGTTTCAATATACGAAAGCACCTGCGGGCTGAGTCCCGGGGCCTGCTGAATCTTTGGGATCATGTGATAAAAACCAGGATGTCGTGTCATTTTAATTTTCAGGAATATTTTGTTTTACCATATTTTCTGAGATGTCGCTTTTGTTACTGCATGAAAAAGTTTGCTTTTATTTACTGTCGTAATTGCCGGAAATACCGCATCATTATCGGGAACCCTCTCATCGGGTAAATTCAAAGAGGTAAAAAGGTGTTATGAAAGCACGGTCAGAAAACAGGGATCTCCCTCAGAAGCTATTTACACTGATGTTTTTTGTATTAATGACGGTCGCCTGTTTCTGGGTGGTTCAGCCATTTATCCTCGGCTTTGCCTGGGCCGGGATGGTGGTTATCGCGACCTGGGGACTGATGCTGCGTATACAAAAAATTCTCTGGGGCCGCCGTTCACTGGCGGTTCTGGCGATGACACTGATTTTGTTACTGGTGTTTATCATTCCGATTGCCCTGCTGATCAGCAGTGTGCTGGATAACAGCGGGCCGGTCATCGCCTGGTTATCCTCCGGTCATATTCAGATACCGAAACTGGAGTGGCTCAGCAATATTCCGTATATCGGCAGCAAACTGGCGGTCTACTATCAGAAAATGATCGCCGGGGGTGGCAGTGCGGTCATCACCAGCGTCCAGCCCTATATCGGTCGTACCACCAGCTTTTTTGTCGCCCAGGCGGGCCACTTTGGCCGGCTGATGGTGCATCTGACACTGATGTTACTGTTCAGTGTTTTGCTCTACTGGCGGGGGGAACGCGTGGGTCAGGGAATACGCCATTTTGCCTACCGGCTGGCTTCCCGCCGCGGTGACGCGGTGGTATTACTGGCAGGTCAGGCGATTCGTGCCGTGGCGCTGGGCGTGGTCGTTACCGCATTACTGCAGGGTGTCATCGGGGGCATTGGCTTAGCCCTCTGCGGTATCCCTTATGCCACTATCCTGACCGTGGTCATGATCCTCTGTTGCCTGATCCAGCTCGGCCCTCTGCTGGTACTGATCCCGGCGATAATCTGGCTGTACTGGAGCGGAGACACAACCTGGGGGACCGTCTTGCTGGTCTGGAGCTGTGTTGTCGGCACTATGGACAGCTTTGTCCGTCCGATGCTGATCCGGCTGGGGGCCGATTTACCGATGCTGATTATCCTTTCCGGGGTGATCGGCGGTCTGGTGGCTTTCGGAATGATCGGCCTGTTTATTGGTCCGGTGGTGCTGGCGGTTTCATACCGTCTGGTTTCCGTCTGGATGCATGAAGCCCCGGAGCCACATGATGATCCGGATTTGGTGGTCGAGGAATTACTGGAAGATGCCCGTAAAACGGCCGAAGAAGAACGTAATGCCCTTCAGGCCCAGGCACCTGTAAAATAAGCATCCTTTATCTTTCTCCCCTGGCGGCGTCAGGGGAGCTTCCCCCCCGGTACTTTCCCCTGCCGTCCCGAATGGGATGATTCTTACAGATTCAATACAAATTTAACTTTACGATAACCCTAAGTATTGCTGTTGCGGCATCTCATTGCCACCCCTCTATTGCTGTGTGTAGTCTTTGCCCTTCTACGGACGGGCATTTTTTTATTCTGAATTCCGCACGTTTTCCTGCTGTTTTACCTGTTCTGTGGTTGTAATCACATGCTATTCGGCTATTGTTGAGGCCATATCTTGCCGGCATTTTGCCGGTAAGCAGCATGACTTCGAGACTATCATGAATAAAACCGATGAATTAAGAACGTCGCCGGTGGCATGCCTGGTGACGCCGGACCAGCTGGCACGGCAATATCCGGTTTCAGAAGATATCAGCACCAATATTCTGGCCACCCGGCAGCGTATCAGCCAGATACTGCAGCAGAATGACCGCCGTTTACTGGTGGTGATAGGCCCGTGTTCATTGCATGACCCGCAATCGGCCCTCGACTATGCACAGCGCCTGAATGTGCTGCGTCAGCGTTACCAGGGCCCGCTGGAAATTGTGATGCGGACCTATTTCGAAAAACCCCGCACAGTCACCGGCTGGAAAGGCCTGATCAACGACCCCTGGCTGGATGGCAGTTATCATATTAATGAGGGGCTGGCGATCGCCCGTAAATTACTGCTGGATATCAATGCGCTGGGTATGCCGACGGCCACCGAGTTTCTGGATATGGTGACCGGACAGTTTATTGCCGATTTAATCAGCTGGGGCGCTATCGGCGCACGGACCACCGAAAGTCAGATCCATCGGGAGATGGCTTCGGCGCTTTCCTGTCCTGTCGGCTTCAAGAACGGCACCGACGGCAATATTCGTATCGCTATTGATGCTATACGTGCCGCACGGGCCGGTCATATGTTTCTCTCCCCCGATAAACAGGGACAGATGACCATTTATCAGACGCAGGGCAATCCGGACGGACACATCATTTTACGGGGTGGCCGCACGCCGAATTATTCCACTGAGCATGTGGCCGAAAGTCGCAGCTTACTGGAAGAGTTCCGGTTACCGGCGCGGCTGGTGATCGACTTCAGTCACGGAAACTGTCTGAAGCAACATCAGCGGCAAATGCGGGTGGCGGAGGATGTGGCCGGACAACTGCGTAATGGCGAAACCGCCATCGCCGGGGTGATGATCGAGAGTTTCCTTGAACCGGGCCGCCAGGACGTTACCCCCGGACAGCCACTGGTTTATGGTCAGTCCATCACCGACCCGTGCCTCAGTTGGGGAGACACAGAAAAAGTGCTTGAAAACCTGGCAGAAGCGGTCTCCACCCGCTGACGCTGGCCGGAGATCAGCTCGAGCAGCTGATCTCCAGGGATTTGCCCCACTCCGGCGGCCGGTTAAACAGCGCCTGCTGTCCGGATGCCAACTGATAAGGGTTTTGCAGGGCGCTATGCAGAGCAGCCAGCTGCTCCGTGCCGCCTTTTTCTGTTTCAGCGATCACCTGTTGTGCCAGATAATTTCTTAATACCAGCGCCGGATTGGCTGCCTGCATCATCTCCCTGCGCCGGGCGTCACTGTACTGCTCGTCCAGCAGGCGCTGGCGGTACTGACTGAACCAGTGATCGAAGGCTGCACGATCAATAAATTCATCCCTGAGCGGTGACTGGCTCTGTTGCTGTTCTGTTTCGCTCAGCAGCCGGAAGGTCCGGGTATAGTCACTGCCTTCGGCTGCCATCAGGGCCAGTAACCCGCTCAGCAGGTCATTATCATTCTGCTGCGCCGTAAACAGCCCCAGTTTTCGCCGCATCTGTTGTCCCCAGACACTCATCAGCTCATCTTCATAGCCTGCAAGCGCCTGCTTAAGTTGCGGCATGGATAACAGCGGGGATAACGCGTGGGCCAGCCGGTTAAGGTTCCATAGCCCTGCGGTCGGCTGGTTTTCGAAGCTATATCGCCCCTGATAGTCACTATGGTTGCAGATAAAGCCCGGATTGTAGTCGTCCATAAAGCCGTACGGCCCGTAATCCAGGGTCAGACCCAGCAATGACATATTATCGGTATTCATCACTCCGTGAGAAAAACCGACGCTCTGCCAGAGCGCTATCAGCCGGGCCGTGCGTTTCACCACATCGGTAAACCATAACAGATAACGGTCCGGGGCATCCGTCAGCTCCGGCCAGTGATGGCGGATGGCATAATCTGCCAGCGCTCTGACCTGATCCGGCTGATGGCGGTAAAAGAAGTGTTCAAAGTGACCAAAACGCAGATGGCTTTCGGCAATACGTATCAGCATTGCGCCCTGCTCGGTCTGCTCACGCTGCACCGGTTCTTCACTGACCGCCAGGCTCAGTGCACGGGTGGTCGGGATCCCCAGACCATGCAACGCTTCTGAGGCCAGAAACTCTCTGACCGTCGAACGTACCACCGCCCGTCCGTCGCCCATCCGTGAATAAGGGGTCAGTCCGGCCCCTTTCAGATGCCAGTCATATTTTCTGCCATCCGGCAGTAACTGTTCACCCAATAATAAACCCCGGCCATCGCCCAGCTGACCGGCCCAGACGCCAAACTGATGGCCACTGTACACCTGAGCGAGCGGTGCCATCCCGGGCAGCACATCGCCGCCATAAAACACCGGATGCCCCGCACCGGCAAAGAGTGATTCGTCGAGCTGTAACTCGCGGCATAAAGGCCGGTTAGGGTAAAGCAGACGCCCCTGCTTAAGCGGGGTGGGTGTCACCGGGCTGTAAAAACCGGGCAGCTCTTCACACCAAGTATTCGTAAACTGCATAAGGACTCCGCAGGTGGGTACTGTGTCAGACAAGTATCTTATAAGAGGATAAGACGGCAGTGTAACCTGACCGCAGGGAGGATAACAGTCATCGCAGGGACTGGCGGGCCGGATGTGTCAGGAAACCCCGAAAAATCTCCCCGGGTTAACCACTAAATGCGCCGGGCCTGCCAGAAGACTTTGCGCCAGTAGACATTATTCAGTGAAGAGCGCATCACACCACGGCTGGTCGATGCATGAATAAACTGATTATTTTTGTCATAGATACCGACATGCAGGCCATCGCCCCCCCAGCCGGTTTTAAAAAACACCAGGTCACCGGGCATCAGTTCACTTTTCCGGATGCGGGTACCAATGTCACTCTGCCCGCGGGTCGTTCGCGGTAAACGGATATCAAAACGATCCCGGAATGTCAGATAGACGAAACCGGAACAATCGATGCCACGACGGCTCAGGCCACCAAAACGGTATGGCGTCCCCCGCCACTGAGATAACTGCTGGTTCAGCTCTGCTCTGACCACCGCAGGATCCGCAAGGTTCGCATTGGGTGCAGGCGCATGTGAGCTGCATCCTGCCAGTAACACTATCAAAAAGACAATTGCTATCCGTACCATACGCCAGCTCCGTAAACTGCCATCCGTCATAACGTTTATTGTTACAGCGCAACTGATATCCGGGTTTGTCTGCATCAGCGAGGAAAACTGCCGGGAAATGAGATCAGGAAACAGAATTGTTGCCATAAGTCACCAGGTTTGGCAACCCGTAACTTCCGTTCCTGTGTGGCTCCGCACTCTGCCGGTTCCGTCCGGTCTGCGATGAGCGGGTCAACGGATAAAAAAAAGGCCGCAGATGCGGCCTTTTTCACGGTGCACGATCAGAATGCTTAGCTTTGCTTCGGAGCAGCATTCTCGACACGGCTTTTCAATTTCTGTCCCGGGCGGAAAGTCACAACACGGCGAGCCGTAATCGGGATATCTTCCCCCGTTTTCGGGTTACGTCCCGGCCGTTGATTCTTATCGCGTAGGTCAAAATTGCCAAACCCTGACAGTTTTACCTGCTCACCATTTTCCAGCGCCCTACGGACTTCTTCAAAAAACAGTTCAACGAGATCCTTCGCGTCACGCTTGCTAAGACCCAGTTTTTCAAACAGATACTCTGACATTTCAGCTTTTGTAAGCGCCATAGGTTCAATCCCTCAAGGTTGCCTGGAATCGCTCTTTTAATGCCGCAACACAGTTAGCTACAGTCGCGGCAATTTCCTCTTCTTCGAGTGTCCGGCTGGTATCCTGCAAAATCAGGCTGATCGCAAGGCTCTTATAACCCTCACTCACACCCTTACCGCGGTACACGTCAAATAAGTTTACGCCAACTATCTGATTTACGCCAACTTTCTTACACTCTGCGATAATATCTGCTGAAGGGACGTTTTCGGCAACCACCACAGCAATGTCACGACGGTTTGCCGGGAAGCGTGAAACCTCTTTAGCAGCAGGCAGCAAGCGGTCTGCAACCTTATCCCATAGCAATTCAAATACCACTGTCCGGCCATTCAGGTCAAGTTTGCGTTCCAGTTCCGGGTGAACAACGCCGATAAAACCAATGTACTGGTCCTGCAAATAAATGCCGGCACTCTGACCCGGATGCAGTGCGGAATGCTCTGTCGCGCGGAATTCAATCGATGCCGCTTTTCCGGTCAGGTCCAGAACCGACTCCAGATCACCTTTCAGGTCGAAATAATCGACAGTCGCACGTTCCTGATCCCAGTGCTCTTCAAAACGCGGTCCGGTGATCACACCCGCCAGCATCAGTTCCTGACGGATCCCCAGCTCAGCACCGGTGTCCGGGACAAAACGTAATCCGCTTTCGAACAGACGAACACGGCTCTGCTGGCGGTTCTGGTTATAGACCACCGCACCCAGCAAACCGGTCAGCAGGGACAGGCGCATCGCTGACATATCGACAGAAATCGGATTAGGCAGCAGCAAGGCTTCTTCGCCCGGGTGAACCAGGTTCTGCAGCTCAGGATCCACAAAGCTGTAGGTAATCGCTTCCTGGTAACCTTTATCCACCAGCATCGCTTTCACGCGTGACAGCGGCAGGTGAGCTTCACGGTGCGGAGGCATCACCAGGTCAGCCCGGACCGGGACATCAGGGATATTGTTATATCCGTAAATACGTGCGACTTCTTCGACCAGGTCTTCTTCGATAGCCATATCGAAACGCCAGGCCGGTGCCGTGGCTGTCCACTGTCCTTCCGCGGTAACCACTTGGCAGCCCAGACGTTGCAGGATATCGGTCACCTGCGCATCAGCAATGTGATGGCCGATCAGGCGATCCAGTTTTTCACGACGCAGGATAATGGTCGCCGGTACCGGCAGTGTGTCCTGGTGGCTGCGGTCAATCACAGGACCCGCTTCTCCACCGCAGATTTCCAGCAACAGCGCCGTTGCACGCTCGATGGCACGGTACTGCAGTGTGGAATCAACACCGCGCTCGTAACGGTGCGAGGCATCGGTATGCAGACCATAACGACGGGCACGACCGGTGATCGCTAACGGGTCAAAATACGCGCTTTCGAACAGGATGTTAGTGGTGTTTTCATTCACCCCGGAGTCTGCCCCGCCAAAGATCCCGGCCATCGCCAGTGCTTTTTGCTGGTCAGCAATCACCAGTGTTTCTGCGCTCAGCGTGACTTCATTACCGTCCAGCAGCGTCAGCTTCTCACCTTCCACGGCCTGACGAACCACAATGCCGCCCTGCAGACGGTCGAGGTCGAAGGCATGCATTGGCTGCCCCAGTTCCATCAGGACATAGTTAGTGATATCCACTACCGCATCCACCGAACGGATGCCGCAACGGCGTAATTTTTCTTTCATCCACAGCGGACTTTCCACGCTGACATCAATACCGGTGATCACACGGCCCAGATAGCGCGGACAGGCATCGGTAGCCTGAACCTCAACCGGGAAGGTTTTATCGGTCGAAGGCGTGACCGCTGCCACTTCCGGCTCAGTCAGTGGCAGACCGTTCAACACCGCAACATCACGGGCAACGCCCATAATGCTCAGGCAGTCAGCACGGTTTGGCGTGACGCTGATTTCAATGGTGTTGTCATCCAGTTTCAGGAACTGACGGAAGTCAGTGCCTGGTACCGCATCTGCCGGTAATTCCATAATACCGTCAGATTCAACATTAATACCCAGTTCAGAGTAGGAACAGAGCATCCCTTCTGACGGCTCACCGCGCAGTTTTGCGGCTTTAATTTTAAAATCACCCGGCAGCACGGCGCCCACGGTCGCTACCGCGACTTTCAGCCCCTGGCGGCAGTTTGGCGCACCACAGACGATATCCAGCAGGCGTGAACCACCGACATTAACTTTGGTGACACGCAATTTATCGGCATTCGGGTGCTGCCCGCATTCGACCACTTCACCGACCACTACGCCATGGAATGCTCCGGCAACTGCGGTCACATCGTCCACTTCCAGGCCGGCCATGGTAATTTGTCCGGAAAGTTCTTCACTGTTCAGGGCCGGATTTACCCATTCACGTAACCAGAGTTCACTGAATTTCATTGGATAACCTGCCCTTATTTAAACTGTTTCAGGAAACGAAGATCATTTTCAAAAAATGCACGAAGATCGGTCACGCCATAACGTAACATCGTCAGACGTTCCATCCCCATACCGAAGGCGAAGCCGGAGTAGACTTCCGGGTCAATGCCGACATTACGCAAGACGTTCGGGTGCACCATACCGCAGCCCAGCACTTCCAGCCATTTACCGTTTTTACCCATGACATCCACTTCTGCAGAAGGCTCGGTGAACGGGAAGTAAGACGGACGGAAACGTACCTGCAGATCTTCTTCGAAGAAGTTATTCAGGAAATCATGCAGCGTTCCTTTCAGGTTGGTGAAGCTGATGTCTTTATCGACAATCAGGCCTTCCATCTGATGGAACATCGGCGTGTGTGTCTGGTCGTAATCGTTACGATACACACGTCCCGGCACGATAACGCGGATAGGCGGTGCGCTGTTTTCCATGGTACGGATCTGGACCCCGGAGGTCTGGGTGCGCAGTAAGCGTTTGGCATCAAACCAGAAGGTATCGTGGTCGGCACGGGCAGGATGGTGTCCCGGAATATTCAGCGCATCGAAGTTATAGTACGCATCTTCAATTTCCGGACCATTAGCCACGCAGAAGCCCAGCTCACCGAAGAAGTTTTCAATCCGGTTGATGGTGCGGGTGACCGGGTGCAGGCCACCGTTTTCGATACGACGCCCTGGCAGCGAAACATCGATGGTTTCTTCGGCCAGTCGTGCGTTCAGTGCAGCAGACTCCAGCGTCTGTTTGCGTTCGTTTAAGTGTTCCTGAACCTGCTGCTTAGCTTCATTGATCACCGCACCGGCCGCCGGACGCTCTTCGGCCGGTAATTCGCGCAATGTCATCATCTGCAGAGTCAGATGGCCTTTTTTACCCAGATATTCGACGCGAACTGCATCCAGGGTGGCGATATCCGTCGCCTCGTCTATAGCAGCCCGGGCGCGGGCAACTAATTCTGCGAGTTGGGACATGTTTTCCTCTTCTTCCGGTTAGTCTGGTATTTGTTTCACTCCGGGGGCTCTCCCGGGGCTCTATCGCCAAAAAGAAAAAAGCCTCCACCAGGGAGGCTTTTAGCGCGATTTTTCGTTTCTTTTCTGCTGCGCAAAAGCCCCTGAGATCAGGTGCTAAAGTAAAAAAAGAAACGGAAAATAGCAGCATTCATACTTGCGTTACCTTAATGGCTGAGAAAAACAGATTACTATAATAACAGATTAAAGTCAGGGAGTTAGCTTTTCTTTGCCGGAATAAAAAAGGGAGCAAGCTCCCTTTTCTAACTGACTTATGCCAGTACTGATTTCGCTTTTTCGACCAGAGCAGTAAATGCTACTTTATCGAAAACGGCGATGTCAGCCAGGATCTTACGGTCGATTTCAATAGAGGCTTTTTTCAGGCCATTAATGAAACGGCTGTAAGACATGCCATTCTGACGGGCTGCTGCGTTGATACGAGCAATCCACAGCTGACGGAACTGACGCTTACGTTGACGACGGTCGCGGTAGGCGTACTGGCCAGCTTTGATGACAGCCTGGAAGGCAACGCGGTAAACACGTGAACGTGCACCGTAGTAGCCTTTAGCTTGTTTTAAGATTTTTTTGTGACGAGCGCGGGCAATTACACCACGTTTTACACGAGCCATATTAGCTCTCCTGTTTTATATTCTGTGAAAAAAAAAGTTAACTTATGCGTACGGCAGGCAGGCAATAACCAGACCCAGATCGCCTTTAGAAACCATGCCTTTAGGGCGCAGGTGACGTTTACGCTTAGTAGACTTTTTAGTCAGAATATGACGCAGGTTAGCGTGTTTACGCTTGAAGCCGCCAGAAGCGGTCTTCTTGAAGCGTTTGGCCGCTCCACGTACAGTTTTAATCTTTGGCATTTTAAAAAATATCCACTTCGCATTGTTAATAAAATGAACCAGCAGGCGAATAAAACCGCTCAGCCGTAAACGACAGAGCGGCAGTATTACTTGAAGGCCTGCTACTTCTTCTTAGGTGCGAGCACCATGATCATCTGGCGTCCTTCAATCCTTGATGGGAAGGATTCAACAACGGCCAGTTCAGACAGATCTTCTTTCACGCGGTTAAGCACTTCCATACCAATCTGCTGGTGCGCCATCTCACGACCACGGAAACGCAGCGTGATTTTGGCTTTATCGCCCTCTTCCAGAAAACGAATCAGGTTGCGTAGTTTGACCTGATAGTCGCCTTCATCTGTACCAGGACGGAATTTAATTTCCTTAACCTGGACAATTTTTTGCTTTTTCTTCTGTTCCTTAGAAGATTTGCTTTTTTCATAGAGGAATTTGCCGTAATCCATAATTCGGCAAACCGGCGGCTCGGCGTTAGGGCTGATTTCAACTAAATCCACGCCTGCTTCTTCAGATTTTTCTAAAGCTTCGCGCAGGCTAACAATGCCTAGCTGCTCACCGTCAACACCCGTCAGACGTACCTCTGTTGCACGGATTTCACCATTGATACGGTTCGGACGTGTTGGTTGTACTCTTTTTCCGCCTTTAATACCTTACTCCTCCAATTGATTAAGATTTCTGCTGCGAATTTCCTGCTGCAGATTATCTATAAATACGTCGACATCAATAGATCCTAAATCTTTACCACGGCGGGTACGCACGGCAACTTTACCGGCCTCCACTTCTTTTTCACCGCAGACAAGCATATAAGGGACACGACGTAATGTGTGTTCACGAATTTTAAAGCCAATCTTCTCGTTTCTCAAGTCTGCTTTTACACGAATACCCGCTTTTTGTAATTTCCGGGTCAATTCGTTGACATAATCCGCCTGATTATCGGTGATATTCATCACGACAACCTGTAACGGAGCCAGCCAGCTTGGGAAGAAACCTGCATATTCTTCGGTCAGAATACCGATAAAGCGCTCCATTGAGCCAAGAATAGCACGGTGGATCATTACCGGGGTCTGGCGTTCGTTGTTTTCGCCGACATAGGTAGCGTCCAGTCGTCCCGGTAATGAGAAATCGAGCTGTACTGTACCACACTGCCACGCACGATCCAGACAATCATACAAAGTAAATTCAATTTTAGGGCCATAAAATGCCCCTTCACCCGGCTGATACTCGAATTCGATGTCGTTTTCTTTCAGTGCTTCGGCCAGATTCTGCTCCGCACGGTCCCACAACTCGTCGCTGCCGATACGTTTTTCCGGACGTGTAGACAGCTTAACGACGATTTTTTCAAAGCCGAAGGTGCCGTACATATCGTAGATCATCCGGATACAGCTGTTCACTTCATCCAGAATCTGATCTTCGGTACAGAAAATATGTGCATCATCCTGGGTAAACCCGCGGACACGCATCAGACCGTGTAACGCACCTGATGGCTCGTTACGGTGGCAGCTACCAAATTCCGCCATACGTAATGGCAGGTCACGGTAGGATTTTAGTCCCTGATTGAAGATTTGCACGTGGCCCGGGCAGTTCATGGGCTTAATGCAGTATTCACGGTTCTCTGAAGAGGTGGTGAACATCGCCTCTTTGTAGTTTTCCCAGTGACCTGTTTTTTCCCATAACACCCGGTCCATCATGAACGGACCTTTCACTTCCTGGTACTGATACTCTTTCAGCTTGGTACGGACAAAGACTTCCAGCTCGCGGAAAATAGTCCAGCCGTCATTATGCCAGAACACCATCCCCGGGGCTTCTTCCTGCATATGATACAGGTCAAGCTGTTTACCGATTTTGCGGTGGTCACGCTTTGCGGCTTCTTCCAGACGTTTCAGGTAGGCTGCCAGCTGTTTTTTATCCGCCCAGGCCGTACCGTAGATACGCTGCAGCATTTTGTTATTGCTGTCGCCGCGCCAGTAAGCACCGGAAATCTTCTGTAATTTGAAATGATGACAGAAACGCATATTCGGTACGTGCGGACCGCGGCACATATCGATATATTCTTCATGATGGTACAGGCCGGGACGGTCATCATGGCTGATGTTCTCGTCCAGGATCGCCATCTTGTAGCTTTCACCACGTGACTCGAAGGTATCCCGCGCTTCCTGCCAGCTAACGTTCTTTTTAATGACGTTATAATTGGTTTCAGCCAGCTCATGCATACGCTTTTCGAGCCGCTCGATGTCTTCCTGGGTCAGGGTATGATCCATATCCACATCATAGTAGAAACCATTATCAATCACCGGACCGATAGCCATTTTGGTATCCGGCCACAGTTGCTTGATAGCATGCCCCAACAGGTGAGCACAGGAGTGGCGAAGAATTTCAAGACCGGCTTCATCTTTCGCGGTAATGATTGAAACATCAGAATCTTCGGTAATAGGATCAACCGCATCCACCAGCTCACCGTTGACACGACCCGCGATACAGGCTTTCGCCAGCCCCGGGCCGATATCCTGAGCAATATCCATCACACTGACCGCATGGTCAAAAGAACGCTGACTTCCATCAGGAAGAGTAATAACAGGCATTTCATATCCTTAATTGCAGTGGTAACCCACACGAAAGGCTACATGCAAATATTGATTTTTATTTGAATTCAGTATCTTAAGTTACACGTCACCCGGAAAACATCCGGCAAGGTACACACATTGGTACACATCGGGAAACCTTTGCCCTCTTCCGGCTGAAGCTACCTGCCCAATGTTACATGTTAATGGGGGGGACGGAAAGAATAGGATGAACATCAAGGAGATTTTATCAGTAGCTTCCTCAACACCGGGGCAAAATCACCGCAGCACCGCGTCCGCCTTCCACCGGATAACGGTGTTGGAACAACGCAGGTCGATGGCGGCGCAACAGGAATGAACTGATGAGGTGACTGGCCGTCCCGGTTCACGGGCAGGAATCAGATACGGCTTCGGCCCGCCCGGGAGCGCTGTGCCGTTACCGATCACTGTCCGTTGACGGCGCAGGCGCACTCAGGGCCTCTTCGTCAGCCCACCGCAAGACTGTCAGCCGCCGGTCAATCGTTACAAAGTTACTGTTCTGAAACAATTTCATGCTGAAATTAATAAATTAGTCCATCGCGGTTTTACTGAGGAATGCTATGCTGATCGGGCAATAACAGGAGAGTATTCACATGAAGAAAAGTATTTCCGCACTGGCACTGGCCGGTACGTTACTGCTGTCGCAGACAGCGATGGCAGCAGGTTGCATCAAAGGCGCCGTTGCCGGGGGTGTTGCTGGTCATATGGCTCATCACCACGCGGTTGCCGGTGCAGTCGCCGGTTGTTTTGTTGGCCATCACATGGCTAAAAAATCTGCCCAACGCGCAGCCGCTGAAAAACAGCAGCAAGCGCAGCAAGCCCATCAGTAATGATGTATCTGCAGCCTCCGGGATCGCCGGGGGCTGTTTTTATCCCCCTGTCCGGGTATTATCCCGACCCTCTCCGGCATCATCACGCTTAGTACCGGCTTTACCGACGTAACTTTCCATTTGCCTCTGAATCTTGTCCCGTCTCTGAGGGTAATCCCCGCCACTGACTTCTGCCTGTCGCACAGGACAGAAAGAATACTCACCCGCTTTTCCGCTTTAAGAGTTATCCCCCAAGAGCTCTGTCAGAACTCCCGCCTCTCTCCGGCATCATCATTCTTAGCACCGGCTTTACAGACGTAACTTTCCATTTGCCTCTGAATCTTGTCCCGTCTCTGAGGGTAATCCCCGCCACTGAGTTCTGACTGTCGCACAGGACAGAAAGAATATTCACCCGCTTCTCAGATTTAAGAGTTATCCCGCAAAAGCTTTGTCAGAATTCCTGCCTCTCTCCGGCATCATCATGCTTAGTACCGGCTTTACCGACATAACTTCAGGAACACACCTTCCTTTTTCGTGTGCTGATAATACGTGGCTACGTTCGCACCGTCCGGTGAGGTAACGCCCCGATGAGTGACACCGCCACTCAAAATTTAACGGCCATGGATACGCCCGTCACGACATGGCTCCAGCCTTCAGCGCAAAAGAGGCTTCTTTCGGTGGTGAGGGCTAAATAAAAGGCCTGTGACACCGCTGACTGATGTCAGCCACAGCAACAACAGTAATACAGACTGAACCTGTCGAATTTTCGGTGCAGAGTGACCGGAACCGTCACATCACGCCCGGTCGGCCTCCGGGCTTTTCACCGCCCTAAGTCCCCGGGTCAGAAAGACCTGCTGCAGATATCGCACGGTGATACCCACCGTTTAACCTCCGCAGGCGCAGAGAATGGACTATTAATAACAATATTGCTGCGGATAGCGGACCGGGCATGTAACCGGCAGATATCGCAGGATGATACCTGCCGTGCATTTTTCGCAGATTCAGTGGATGAGCGGCTAACAAGCAATTGCTGAGGATAGCAGGCCTGAGCCGGAAAGCGGCAGATATCGCAGGATGATAACCACCGTTTAACATCCTCAGGCGCAGAGAATGGGCTGCTCATAACAATATTGCTGCGGATAGCGGCCCGGGCCTGTAACCGGCAGATATCGCAGGATGATACCTGTCGTGCATTTTTCGCAGGTTCAGCGGATGAGCGGCTAACAAGCGATTGCTGCGGATAGCAGGCCTGAGCCGGAAAGCAGCAGATATCACAGGGTGATAAATACCGGTCAGTATCTGCAGGGGGAGGTTTAGCGTTAAACTGACTTTCTTTTATCGCGAATACCCTGCGGGATAAAGCATGACTGCCCTCTTTTCCTGAACATCCGGGGCGGAGACTGTCAGCACAGAAAGCTCCTGCCGGGCGCACGGCAATTTCTGCAACGCCCCCGGCAACGACATGATAACGATTCAGACCCTTTTCAGTGAGGCGGAACGCAACGGCGTTTTTCCTGATTTTTCCGCCGGCCGGTTATCCGGCTTTTTTCCTGAAGACAGGTCACACTCTTTCGGCAACAGGAAGGTAATGGCTCCGGCCAGTAACAGCGAGACTGCCAGTGCGCACACCGCCACGTTCTGTCCATACAGGTAAATCATTATCCCTACCAGATAAGGTCCGCAGAACCCGCCCAGATTACCGAGTCCGTTGATTACCCCACGGGCACTCCCGGCCACTTCCGGAGACGAAATCCGCCCGGGAATCGACCAGAAAGGACTGGTCGCCGCTTTCAGGAAGAAACCGCAAATAACCAGCGCAATATAGGCCGCGACCACGTGGTCCCGCAGGATCACGGACGCCACCAGCGCTGCAGCAAAGCTGAAAAGTGACACCCGAACCCACAGGCGACGTTTACCTGTCCGGTCGCTGAGCATAGAAATCACATAAATTCCCGCCAGCGTCGCTAAGAAAGGCAGCACCGCCAGCAACCCGACACTGGCCATATTTCCTCCGGTCAGGTTCTTCAGAATACTGGGTAGCCACAGGGTGTAACCATAATCCCCGGTCTGGTAAAAGAAGTTTAATGCCACCAGTTGCATCAGCCCTTTATTACGTAATACCGCTTTTAACGGGGCTTTGTTGACCGGGGCCAGTTCTTCACGCGCTTTACGTTCACGTCCCAGCACGGTCAGCAGATATTCCCGTTCTTTTTCCGGCAGCCAGCGGGCTTCCTCCGGACGGTCGCTGATCACCAGCCACCAGATGGCCAGTACCACCACCGACAGCAGGCCTTCGATGAAAAACAACCAGCGCCAGTCGAGCGCGGCAATAATCGCCCCCGAGACCGGCGCGGTCAGCATGCCTCCCAGCGGAGCAAACATCATGACAAATGCGTTGGCGCGGCCCAGTTCTTTTTCAGGAAACCAGTTACTGACCATGGTGAGAACAACCGGCAACATCCCCCCTTCGGCAACACCGAGAAAAAAACGCAGCGCCAGTAACTGATATTCATGGGTGACAAACCCGGTCGCCACCGAGACGACGGCCCAGGCCGCCAGCGACCAGGCAATAAAGCGCTTACCGCTACCGTAAACGGCAATACGGCCGCCGGGTATTTGCAGAAACAGATAACCGATAAAAAATATTCCGCTGGCGACACCGGCCATCTGGCTGGTGATCCCTAAATCTTTTTCCATTCCGCCAGGCAAGGCGAAACTGATATTGACCCGATCCATAAATGACATAATACAGGCGATGAGGATCGGTGCGATAACCCGCACCCAGCGGGTTCCTGGTATTTTATCGTTCATAATAATGTCCTGGTTACATCAGCGACCTCCGGAGACAGACGGGTAGCGGCTGATCATCAATGAAAAAGGCATGTTCCCTCGTACTACCGGTACTCTTTTTTTATTGAATTAATCCCGGGATCTCCCGGCCTGAGAAGTAAGCTGCCAGATTGTCCGCCACCGACTGGCTCATGGCCTGGCGGGTTTCCACCGTGGCACTGGCCACATGGGGTTGCAGCAATACATTATCGAGAGCGAAGAAAGCCTCCGGCACGTGCGGTTCGTGCTCAAACACATCCAGTGCCGCCCCGCCAATCACTTTTTCCTGTAATGCCCGCAACAATGCAGGTTCATCTGTCAGACTGCCGCGCGCGACATTGATAAGCCAGGCATGTGGCGGCATCGCCTCCAGCACGGCGGCATTAATGATGCCGGTATTTTCGGGATTCCCCGACGCGGCAATCACCAGGAAGTCGCTCTGACTGGCCAGGCTGTGCAGGTCCTCACACCAGTGGTAACCGGGGGCGTCCTTACGCTGACGGCTGTGATAAAGAATGGTCATATCAAACCCTTTCGCCCGCCGGGCGATAGCCTGACCAATGTTGCCCATTCCCAGGATACCGAGACGTTTTTTGCTGACTTTGGTCGCCAATGGCGGCGCTGTCTTTTCCCACTGACCGGACCGCACGAACTGATCTCCCTGACGCAGGCGGCGGCTGGCAGCCAGCAGCAATCCCATCGCCAGGTCAGCAACGTCATCGGTCAGCACTCCGGCCGTGATCCCGACACGGATGCCGCGTTCGCGGGTATAACTGAGGTCGATTGCATCGGTTCCGACGCCGAACACGGCGATCATGCCGGCACGGGGTAACTGTTCAAGGATCTCACGGCTGACGCCAACGTCCCCCCGGGTAACGACAGCCTGAACGTCCTCCCCGTGCCGGCGAAGAAAGTCGGCGGTATCGGTTTGCTCGTAAAGACGGAATACCCGGTAACTGGCGTCCAGAGAAGTCTGTAAGACGTCCATCACCGGCGCGATGAGCAGAACAACGGGTTGAGTATCTGTATGCATAGCAACGGTCCTGTCTGATAAGCCTGTAGCGTGTCTTATGTATCAAACGGGTTTTTGCTGCTGAATGTTGCGATCTCCGTCACGCCAGATAATGTTAAAAATTTGTGTTACTTCTGGCGTGATCTGGCAGGCATTTTACGGTTATTTAACAGGAGGAGATCAGGGGTCAACAGGTTCAGGAGGGAACAGAAAGGTGTCAGGCCGCCGGTCAGATGGTTTCTCCCATCGACAACCGGTAATGTAAATCTACCCGTTCTATCGTGGGTAATCCCTGAATTTTTTTAATCAGAATCTCTGTGGCAACCTTGCCCATTTCAAAACGTGGCGTCAGCACACTGGCGAGTTTCGGGGTTGTCACCTGGCCGATCTCCAGACCGTGGAAGCCGGCAATGGCCAGTTGCTCCGGCACACGGATGTCGCTGGCGATGCATTCGCGTAGCACACCCACCGCCAGATCATCATTGGTGCACAGAATGCCGTCCATCTCAGGATACATCTGGCGTGCAAGGGTCATCATGCCTGCGCCGATAGTCACAGAAGAGACCTTACCCGGAGTAATACGTCCGGGCGGCAGGCCGGCCTCCGCCATCGCCTGACAGTAACCGGCATAACGTTGTTCATCCCTGAGGTCAGCCATCGACCCGAAATAAATAATCCGTGTTTTTCCGCTGGCCAGCAGCATACGTGTCATGTCCAGACCGGCGCGCTGGTTATCAAAGCCGACATTAATCCGTCCGCTGTTTTCTGTCAGCCCCATCACTTCCGCCACAGGGATTTTTGCCGACCGTAAATACTTTTCTGCGCGCACGCTGTGCACGCTCTCCGTCAGTAACAGAGCTTTAACATTAAAAGCCAGTACGGTCGCTATCTGTTCTTCTTCTTTCTGGCTGTTGTAATCGTAATTGACCACCAGGGTCTGGTAACCCCTGGCGGCAGCCGCGGTTTCGACCCCTGCCAGCACGTCTGCAAAAATCTGGTTATGAAATGACGGAACCAGCACCCCGATCCGCCCGATGGCATTACTGTTAATCGCCGCATTGTCCGGGTCAGGCTGATAGCCCACTTCCTCAATAACGCTGGCGATACGCTCTGCGGTTTCCGGTTTGACTTTTTCGGGCGTACGCAAATACCGGCTGACGGTCATCTTTGTTACACCCGCGAGGGTCGCAATATCATTCAATGTGATGCGCTGCAATTTCATTGTTTCTGCCAGTCAGTACCGGAATCGGTAATCCATTATGCCTGCCCGACACCGAAATGAACATCTTCGCTTCGGGTCGTCGATGGCAGGGTGTCGGGCTGATTTTATGCCATCGATCACAGCGCCAGTAACGTTGTTTTGTAACATCATTTTTAGTGATCAGCGTCACAGTTTAACCGCCGCGAAAAACGTGAGATAGAACCTGTGACCGGCGGCACCGTTGTCAGTGGCCTACCGGATAATACCGCCTCCCGGGCCGGGCCACCGGATAATGTGCCTGCCCTGAAGACAGTCACGCCAGAGGCTCTGCCCCGGCAGACGTAAACCCGACGATTGCGGTCATCGTGCCGCCAAAGGCGACTGCGGGCCGTCTCTGAGTAATAAACCGCAACCCGTGAATAACCTGAGGAGTGATTATGGCAGGCCAGTGCATTATCGTGATGGGCGTATCCGGGACCGGAAAATCTACGGTAGGCCAGGCGCTTTCGCACGCCCTGAACGCCAAATTTATTGACGGGGATGATCTGCACCCCCGACGGAACATCGACAAAATGGCGGCCGGTCAGGCGCTGGATGATGCCGACAGGCAACCCTGGCTGTGCCGGCTGGCCGATGTGATCTACAGCCTGGAACAGAAAAACGAAACCGGTGTGCTGGTCTGTTCCGCGCTTAAAAAGTCTTACCGGGATCAGTTACGCGCTGGCAGCCCGCATGTGCGTTTTTTATGGTTACAGGGGGATTTCGAGCAGGTAATGAGCCGTATGCGTCAACGCAGAGGTCATTTTATGCCGGAGACTCTGCTGCGTAGCCAGTTTTCTAACCTGGAAATACCGGGTCACGATGAGCCGGACGTCATGGCGGTGAGTATCGTGCCGCCGGTGGACAATATTGTCAGCCAGTATATGACCTGTTTGCGGTAATACACCGCCCCACAACCGGGATGAATATTATGATTATTGATGCCTTAGCCACCGCGGCTGAAAATACCTTCTATCCTGCCGCCATTCGTCAAATGCTGGCAACGATCATCGAAAGTGACCCCTATAGCCTGCCGGCAGGCCACTATCAGGTGCAGGGCAAACAGATGTTTTTCAATGTCGCTGAGGGGGAAACCCGGCCGCTGGAAAGCCAGAAACCGGAATTTCATCGCCAGTATCTGGATATTCATATTGTGCTGGAAGGTAATGAAGTCATTGGCGCCGGTGTCCGCGGCCTGCCGCTCGACCTCAGTGAACCCTTTAATGATGCACACGACCTCGGGTTCTGTGCTGCCATACCGGGGGAGACACTGATCCATCTGCAACCCGGTGAGCTGGCCATTATATTCCCGCAGGAACTTCACCGCCCGATGAGCACCTGTACTACCCCGGCCGCTCTGCGCAAGATTGTGGCAAAAATTGACTGTGCACTGCTCTGAGCCTCCCGTTCCTGGCACGCACCCACACATAAGCGGGTCCGGTCAACACGGCCCGCGTCTTTCCATTTCGGGCAGGACGCAGACGGGTGACAACAACGGTGGGACACCCACGGCTCCCCTATCGCAGCTGAGGCCTGTTTGTCGGTTATTTCGCCTTTTTCACCCTGCTCAACAACAGTGGTTTTGAAGGATAGAGAATAATCCCGGTGGGTGCGCTTGCTCTCTGCGATACTCACGCGCTGCGGAATAAGATCAGGAGCCTGTCGACGCAATTCAGGACATTTCAGTATCGCTGCCGGGCCTGTTTACAGGTCATCTCACCTTTTTTGACCTGCTCAACAACAGTGGTTTTGAAGGATAGAGGATAATCGCGTTGGGTGCGTTTGCTCTCTGCGATACTCACGCACTGCGGAATAAGATAAGGAACCTGTCAACACTATTCAGGACGGGTCAAAGGACAAAAAAAAGCCCGCTTAGCGGGCCTTTTTGTCTCTTCTGTTGGCTTACATGGAGTAAGACAGCAGTACAGAGGTTTTACTGTCGGTACGATCCGGCGCAGATGACGGCGGATTGTTATTCCAGGTCAGGTCGTAGGCCAGTTTCAGAGAGAAGTGAGAATTGATCGCTACCTGTAAACCGGTTTCGGAGTTCAGAGTCGTATCATTCCCCAGTGTACTCAGTACGGACACACCCTGAATAAACTTCGTGGTATCCGTCAGCTGCCACTGGTAACTCAGTGCACCGTAAGCCAGTGCTTTCGTCTGGTGACCACCATCATGATAATCATCATAACGAACACCCGGACCCAATTCAGCACGCAGTGAATGCACCGGCCCGTTAAGGATCTGACGACCGTAACCGGCAGTCATCGTATCGCGGCTGTCGTAACCATTGAAACGGTCACTTAACCAGCTTGCCTGACCGAACAGATAGTCGCTGCTGTTCAGGTTATAACGTGAACGGCCACCCACGGTATAGGTTTCAGAAGAACGTTCATCGTTGGATGAGGTGTTCGACGCATTGCCCCACAGGCTGTATGCCATTGATTCCTGGTACCAGGTCATGTTGGTCTGGGCTGTCAGAGAAGAACTGGTGGTGTTACCACTCTGTGCCAGATAACCTGCAGAAGCCGAACCTTCAAAAGGCTTTTTTGCGGTAGAAGGATCATCCATCGAGGTAAATACTGAGTTATCAGCATATGCCTGCTGGGCGAACACACCGGCGGTAAGCAGCAGTGCTGCTGAGATTTTATTGAACGCTTTCATTGAAAAGACCTGTACTGACGACGTTGTTAATAGCTAAGTCTGAAAACTTTTAAATAGCGTTGAATGCCATTTACCCGAGTTTTGTAAAAAAGCATGTATTCGCTTTCCTTGTCAAAAAAAAGTGACAGGCCTTAGCGTGATTCAGATTGATCTGAACAGTAGCGGGTAATGATAGACGTGAATAAAAAAATAGAAAGCAAAATCACATAAAATGCCGGACGGAATGTATCAAAAGATGACGTTACTAACGTCCAGGTTAATGGCAGTAAATAAACTTAACGCTATCGTGGATAGTCTAAGTTTGCGGCCAGACAGAAAAAAGATCCCGGGTTGAGATCCCGCGGCTGGAAACTTCGACGAAATGCGGGTTACAATCTGAACACGCAGCGAAATTGAGGACAACACTATGTGGTCAGCCATTCATCGACTGTTAGAAGAGCAGCAAAGCGATTTTGCAGGAATATCTCATTATCATCAATGCCACGGGGGTGAGGTTAATCAGTCCTGGCAGATGGTGAGCGGCGATAAACACTATTTTATCAAATCCAATCATCGTGAGATGTTGCCCCGCTTTATCGAGGAAGCGGACCAACTGGCTTTGCTGGCCAGGACCGGATGTGTCAGAGTACCGGCAGTGTATGGCAGCGGAACCTCGCGGCATCATAGCTTTCTGATCCTTGAATATCTTCCCCCGGCACCGTTGAGTAAAGCTTCTGCTGCGTTACTGGGTGAGCAGCTCGCCAGACTCCATCAATGGAGTGAACAACCTAAGTTTGGTCTTGATTTTGATAATTCAGTGACACTGTCACCACAACCCAATAACTGGCAGAACCGCTGGTCCTCCTTCTTTCCGGAACAACGTATCGGCTGGCAGTTACAAATAGCCGCTGAGAAAAAGTTAACCTTTGGCGATACCGAACAGATTATTGCCAGTGTCGCCCGCTGTCTGGAAAATCACCACCCCGCACCGTCCTTATTGCATGGGGATCTCTGGCCCGGGCATTGTGCTGAAGCACATAATTCGCCCTGGCTGTTTAATCCGGCATGTTACTGGGGGGACAGAGAATGTGATCTGGCACTGTGGCAACCGGACAATGTATTAACCACCCCGCTGATTCAGGCTTATGAGAAAATCAGTCCCTTACCGGCAGGCTATGCAGACCGCCAGCCGGCTTACCGGCTGTACTATTTGCTGAATCGCGCCTGTGCATTCGGGGAACACTGGGTGGAAGAAGCGCAACAAGTCATTGATACCCTGTTGCGCGATTATCGTTGAGAGCGGGAATTCAGAAAAAGCCGGTGAGTCGCAGAGCAAAATAGCCGATAACAATCACAATCACCGGCAGAATGTACAATTGGAAGTACTGCCTGAAAATGGAGTGATTGTTCGTCTGTAACTTTTCGGTCAGTTGCTCACGGGTCAGCCCCCCGCTGTCTTTAGCGCGTTCCAGAATGAGCTGGTCATCGATGCTCTCTTTCATAAAGCGCGACTGTCGCCACATACGATCGCCCGAGGCCTGTAACGCCAGACCGACAAAGATCACAATATAAATAATCCAGAACAGGACATCAGCCTGAGTACCGAAGTCCGGTACCGGTGAGTTCTGCCATAAAAAGTTCAGGAACGGCGTGTTAAACTTAACCATGTTGATCATGACATGAATGAAATCAGTCAATACAGCATCAATGCCGGGTTGATTATCACTGTGGATGTACAAATAGTTCATGAGTGATACCAGTGTGGATATCACCGCGGGGATAAACAACAGCCAGCCGGCAACTTTTTTGCCGATGGCGATCCTGCCCGTTTGTTGGTAATTCATGCTCTCTCCTGCAGCGTGTTTTGTGATACAAGTCTACCTGCGCCCCGGCTATTTTTCCTGTTTTATACAGCTAAAATCATTATTCAGAAGATATTTCATACAACCGGACGCATAATTTTCATACTCCGGTTATTTTTTTGCAAAGTTTTAACCATTCACGGAGGGTTTTATGGCCTATCATCGCCCGGTCAAAGCAGCAATATTTGATATGGACGGATTGCTGATCAACTCTGAACCGTTCTGGCATCAGGCTGAACTGGATGTCTTCTCACGCGCAGGCATCGATATCAGCCTGCGTGACGCCTTACCTGAAACCACCGGATTACGTATCGACCAGGTGGTGAGGCTGTGGTTTGATGCAGGTAATATCCGCCATCTGGATGCTGAAGAGATGACACGGCTGATTATCGCCAGGGTGGCAGAGAAAATAGATCAGCAGCGCCCGCTGATGCCGGGTGTCCACGAAGCTCTGGAGATGTGTCGGGAGTGTGGGTTTAAAATCGGCCTCGCGTCTGCCTCCCCGCTGAGTTTAATTCAGAGCGTGCTTGAACTATTCTCTCTGCAGCCTTATTTCGACGCGGTCGCTTCCGCAGGCGAACTTCCCTACAGTAAACCCCATCCGCAGGTGTATCTGAATGCCGCCGCCGCGCTGGCGACAGATCCGTTACATTGTGTCGCCCTGGAGGACTCGCTGAACGGTATGATCGCTGCCAAAGCCGCCAGAATGCGCACGCTGGTCGTTCCTGCCACGGAAGAAGCTCATCTTCCGGTCTGGAGTCTGGCTCATGCCCGTCTTGACTCGCTGAATGATTTAACGCCGGATCTGCTGGGCTATCTGCCCGCTTCCCGCTAAGCCCGCGGCGGGGAGCCTCTGCTCCCCGCTGTCAGCACGGCTGAGGGTATCAATATCGCCTTGCACGGCTATCCGGGGGTGCTTCTGCCTCTCCGGACGAAGTTACCCGCATTCAGACCATTCCCGCCACTCAGGCCACTGACTCAGCCGATGTCTGAGCTAACGGATTTTCTGCCGGTTCCCTTGCAGCAATTTCTTCACGCGGCAGAGAGCCTCTGCTCCCCGCTGTCAGCCCGGCTGAGGGTATCAATATCGCCCTGCACGTCTATCCGGGGGGTGCTTCTGCCTCTCCGGACGAAGTTACCCGCATTCATACAATCTCCGCCACTCAGGCCACTGACTCAGCCGATGTCTGAGCTAAGGGATTTTCTGCCGGTTCCCTGACTCAATTTCTTTCCGCTAAGCCAGAGCGCCTATGGCTTTTTCCTGCTCTATGCACCGGGAGGACGAGAGTTTTCTTTGCCTGTGTCAATATCATTTATTATTTGTTACAGCGTCACATATACCTTTTCGCTGTATAAATCCCTATACTGTATACATTGACAGTTAATCAGGAAGTTGCAGGATATCTCATGACGGCCGAAGGCCATATTCTTTTCGCTGTTGCCAGCGCCATCATTGCAAAACGCAGCGATCTGACCCCCGTTATTGCCCACGCAGACTGGTGGCATTTACTGCCGGCAACATTACTTACGTGTCTGCTGCCGGACATTGATCACCCGTCCTCCCTGCTCGGCAGACGTTTACGCTGGATTTCAGTCCCGGTTTCCCGTGCATTCGGTCACCGGGGATTTACCCATAGCCTGATCGCTATCGTGGCAGGGTTATGGCTGTTACACCTGAAGTTACCGGAAGCTATGTGGCTGCCTGCCGACGTGATGCAGGGAATGGTGCTGGGGTATCTGAGCCACATTGTCGCCGATATGCTGACGCCTGCCGGAGTACCTCTGCTATGGCCCTGCCGCTGGCGGTTTCGCTTTCCGGTGTTGCAACCGCAAAAGAGTAATCTGCTGGAACGCTGGTTCTGTATCACATTGGTCGCCGGTGCCGTATTACTGCCGGGCCCTCTGACAAAACAGGTCGTCAGCACGACCGGCAGGCAGATTTATTCGACCGCTATCGACTGGCAAAAACAACTGACGCAGTCCCTGCATTAACCCCGGTGCGGCGGTAACGGGAAGGTAAAGTAAAGAAGTGCCAGCCCTCACCGGAAGGCCCGTTAAGAAAGCGTTAAATAGTGTAATGGAAGGCAAAATCCGGACAGTAACGCTTGAGTTTTCGGGTATCCGCACAGATCATCTGATCAGTTATTGTCGGAGATAGAATATGAAAAAAGTTATCCCATCTCTGCTGGCGTTAACCCTGATTATGCCGGGTATCGCGCTGGCTTACCCGCATGGTCCCGGCCCGGGCTTCGGTGGCCCGGGCCCTGATTTTGGCGGACCCGGATGGCGGGGTGGCCCGGGCCCGGGTGGCGGCGGTTTTCTGCCGGATTTAGCGACCGGAGTCCTGATAGGCGGCCTCACCTACTATCTGCTCAACGGTATTTATTATCAGCGTCAGGGGAATGACTATGTGGTGGTCAACCCGCCGCCACAGAGTACCCCGCAGCAACTGCAGGCGCTGGATTATAATGGTAAGCGTTATTACGTGCAGTCAGGCCATTATTATCAGCGTAATATTGACGGTGAGTATATCGAGGTTCCGCGACCTGACGGTTTGTAACCCAAAAGCATCAGGCCAATAAAAGGCCAGTCATCGGGCTATACTTCCCGTCAGTTAAGACAGGCATGATGGGGTAAACTCCCCCTGGCTGTGTTAAAAACCGTAATCATCCCTTAATAATTACGGTTTTTTTTATACTGCTCAGCCAGGCCACTGATGCTGCGCTTAATTTTTCACCGTAAGGATTTGCTGTTCTTTCTTGCCTGCGGTCCCCTGAAATTATTAGTCAATGCCTGGCTGATACCGGCATTGTGACATTGCAAACCGACCCCACTCCCTGGAAATGAGGGTCTGGTTCGTGACCGGCATCACAGTGTTCCACTCATTATCCGTAAACCCGTCACAGAGGCTGGGGTGTTACCCGGTTACGTTTAAAAAGACACGCAGCCTCTCTGCCTCATGGCTACCTGCAGGAACACAAGCATTGCCGGGTTGGCTTATGTTAATCGGCGATCATCTGCCACAACATTTTTTGAATTTCTTACCGCTGCCACACAAGCAAGGGGAATTCCTGGCGGTGTTATCACCGGGTCGTATTTCCCCGGCCAGAATCTGCATTAAAGCCTGTGCCGGGTAACCCATAGCCAGTAAGTCCTGCAACAGATTCATATCTCGCGTGATGTGCCGGAAGAAATGTTTATAGCCCGCACACAGGTAGTTATGGCCTGGTTTCCCTGACGGAGAGACGGAAAATCGGTGTTTAGGGCACCCCCCATGACAGACAAAACGGTAGTCGCATTGCTGACAATCACGGGTCAGTGTCTCTCTCTTTGCCAGTCCGAAAGCCATCGCCTGTTCACAGTGGTTAAGTACCCGGAGGTCCTGATGGTTAATATTTCCCAGCAAGTGCTCCGGATAGACAAAATGATCACAGTTATAAAGGTCACCATTGGATTCTAAAGCAAAGGCATGACCGCAGGTTTCGGCATGCACACATAATACCGGAGCCTGGCCACGCCAGGCCGCTATCGCCACATCGAACATCTGCACGGATACCTGACCGATATCCCGACGCACCCAGATATCAAATATCTGATTCAGAAATTCACCATATTGCCATGCAGGAACCGTCCAGGGTGCCAGCGATGCCCCACTTTCTCCCGGCATCACCAGCCGGAGAATAGCTGAACCCGGGGGGCTGATCCGTTCAACCAGAGGGATAAACTGAATATAACGGGAACCTGCTGTCAGTAAAAATTGGTACACCTCTGCAGCATGCCCGACATTATGTTTACCGACCACTGTCAGAGTATTAAACCTGACGTTGTGCTGTTGCAGAAGAGTCAGTGCTTTCATTACCCGTTCATGTGTGCCTTGCCCTGAACGGGTAACACGGTAGAGGTCATGCAGTGGCTGGGGACCATCAATGGAAAGACCTATCAGAAAATCGTGCTGCGCAAAAAAAGCGGCCCATTCGTCATTGATCAGCATACCGTTAGTTTGCAAAGCATGCTGAATCTGGCGACCTTCACCGTACTTATCACAGAGTTCAATAACCCGGCGGAAATAAGAAAGTCCCATCAGGGTGGGCTCCCCCCCCTGCCAGGCAAACAGCACCTGTTTACCACTCTGCGCGGCAATATACTGGCGTATAAAAGTTTCCAGTGTTTCATCGGACATTCGCCAGTTCTGTTTGCGCTCAGGGTACAGAGCTTCTTTTTCCAGATAAAAACAGTAACTGCAGTCAATATTACAGACAGAGCCAGTCGGCTTTGCCATCACGTGACAGCCGCTCAGTGTCATGGCAGAACTCCCTTTTCAGAACAATCGAGGCAGGCTATGTAGCATCAGGGCAAGGGCATTAAGCCCCAAAACACTGCATACCAGTCCTTTTAATATGAGTGAAGAGGACGAAAGCAGATGATTTTCACGGGATAGCGTGTTATGCCGGTGAAAAGCGCTAAACACTAGTCCCAGCGAGAATATTGCGGCAATGCTTCCCAGCGTCAGGCATACCCTGTCATCATGAACCAGCCCGCTTCGCATAATCAGCAGTGCCAGCACCAGGGAAGAGAATGCTGTCCGGTGCCAGGATAAGGCTGTGCGTTCTGGCTGAAGACCAGGATCTCTTTCGCCGACAATATTCACAACGCCACCAGCACAGCCAGGGTGAGCATGACGCCGGTTGAAAGTCCGCAACTGAGCCAGATAAGTGCATACGGGAAAGGTAGTTCGGAATCATTGCGCATGGCTCTCTCATTACGTACCCAGCGCCGGTAAGCGTAATAAGATAACCCTGCCGCCGTCAGACTAAGAGCAATCACCAGTGCACTACGAAAGAACTCCGGAGCAAGGCGAGGAGCTAACTGATCAATTCCAACCGCGGCCGCCATAAACGCCAGTGCCGTACGTATCCAGGCAAGGAATGTGCGTTCATTGGCCAGTGAAAAACGATAATCCGGTGGCGTTCCCTGCTTTTTCCACCTCATCGACTGTTCTCCACCCTATACTGGTAAAAGCGGGCGATATGGCGGGCAATAGTATATTCAACCAGTTCACCCTTTTCGTTGAAGCCTTTACGGGTTTTAATCAATAGCGGCTCTGAAGATGCCACGTTGAGAATATTACAGTCCTTTTCCGTTGCCATTTCTGCAGAGATGATATCCTGAAAGGCATCTATATTCTCACCTCTGGCTTCCAGAACGCTGTACAACCCATTAGTTATATCCTCCAGCGTCAAGGCCTCCAGTCGGGGTGTCAGCCAGATGTAATTCAACTGGGCAGGGACTTCATTCTGCCTGCAGATTGTTCGCGTCAGACACTGAAGCTTTTCACCCGATGTCAGACCAAAGGCTTCAGCCACAACCTCTGGTGGGAGGATAAATTCGAGTTTAAGATTTTTGCGATTAATGGGCACCTGCTGCTGTCCATCGACCAGACTCATTCGGGTTTTCACCCCCTGCTTTTCAGAGGTGCTGATGACCATCGTGCCGATACCGGCCTGCCGTTTCACCAGCCCCTTAGCAACCAGTTCTGCCAGTGCCCGCCGGGCCGTAATGCGACTGACGCCAAAACGTTCTTCAAACTCAGCTTCTGTGGGCAATACGTCATTTTTTTTGTACTCACCTGTTTTAAGTTTATGCAACAGGATGTCATACAGTTGAGCGTAAAGTGGTTTGGCACCACGTGTATAGTCAAGCTCTTGTTTCATAGCATAAACCGTCCTGTATAAAACACGCCCCTGTGCACAGGGGCGTGTTTCTCTAATTGAGTCGCATCTCTAAAGCCATTTTATAGAACACGCTCTGGTGCTGTTCTGCGGGAACCTCATCCAGCACAAACTGCCACAGGTTTTCCCGGTGCCAGTCTGCTTGTGCCTGTTGTTTCAGTTTCTGTGCCACCAGGGGTAGCTCGTGACTTTCCAGATATTGATGCAGGCAAACCATACCGTAGCGGATCTTCGGAGAATAGCGACTGTACTCCGGGAGGAGACCGGGATCACAGCCTAACAAAGGCGATCGATGTCCGGAAAAACCGTAACGTGACCAGAGCTCATCCGGGGCATCGGCTGCCAGTAATTCCCGCTCCATGGCAGTAAACAGACGCCCCGCGATGTTGATATCCTGACACAACTGCTCCTGATGCGGATCTTTTATCACGTCATAAAGGCGATGCCCGAAGCGATCGGCATCCCGGGTCATCACAGACTCTGCCGGGATTTTCATCACCTGGCAGCCTTTCGTAAAAGTGAAGCCCGGGTGCAAAGTCATCCCCTGAAGTTCTTTTGGGGTAAAGCGACGATTGATGCGTGTCGGCATCAGAGTGTATTCAAACAAATGATCAATCCCCTTTACAACGGGAGAGCGCATATACACATAACGACCGTCCGTGATATTCACATGACAGCCGTGATAGCCGAATAGAGCAAAATCACGAACAGGTGTATCATCCACAATGGCCGGTTTCAGCGAATGCCCCTGCATATCTGCGGGTTTATCAAGCCCAAAGTAATCCAGAATGGTCGCCGGGATATCAATCGTCTGTGCCAACGCCTGCCGGGATTCTCCTGCACCACCACATTGAGGATGCCAGATAAAGAAAGGGATATTCGCCACTTCGTTATACAAGGGCATGATGTTTTTACCCCACCATTCATGCTCACCCAGCAGGAAGCCATGATCGGTGTTGACGATAAGCAGGGTGTCTTTCCATAGGTCATAGTGGTCCATATGGTCCAGCACCTTACCCACATACTCGTCCACCATGGTCAGCAGCGCTTTGTAGTATTTCCGGATGATGCTTTGACGTTCTTCACTTTCAGTGACGAAGTAGTATGGCGGCCAGCCATCAAATACGGAGGGATCCTCAATGCCATACATTCTGAGGTATTTTTCAGGGACAAAGAATGGCTCATGCGGATCAAAACATTCCAGCTGTAAGAACCAGTTATCCGCCGCATGGTTAGTAGAAATGAACTCCAGCCCGCTGTTAATGGTTCGAGCCAGGTGATGATCTTCCTCGTTTGCCATAAACCTGACGTTGATTTGGTGTTGTGTACGACTGGTAATACGACGCTGTTTAATTTCCTCCGGTTCACCGGATTCATACTGATACTGCGGTTTGTCCACTACCCCCTTCCAGGCATCACCTTCCTGCCCGCGAATAAATTCATAGGTTGTATAGCGGGAGTGGTAGGTGGCCCCGCCATCACGCCAGTAGTGCTTGTGATCCGTCACCAAATGGGTATGGATCCCGTGTTTTTTCAGAATTTCCGGCATAGAGTCATCAAACGGCTCCAGCGGTGACCATGAACGATGCAGGAAGTTATAGCGCCCGGTATGGAGTTCCCGGCGGGCAGGCATGCAAGGCATGCTGCCGACGTAAAAGTGGTTAAAACGCACTGTCTTTTCTTTCAGGCGCTGAAAGTTTGGCGTGATGGCCGCATCACTGCCATACGCAGATAACATATGCTTATTCAGTGAATCGAACATCAACATAATGGCTTTCATACGAATTCTCCGTTATACGAAATCATACGTCTGTTCATGCGGGAAGGGCTTCTTTATCGTAGCCACGCAGTTTTCCGGTCACATACGTCAGGGCGAAAGCGATCGCACACCCTGTCAGCCAGGCCAGGACATATTGCAGGTATTTACCGTCTGCAATCAGCGGCAGCGCAGACAGACCAGCCGCTCCGACACCATTGGTCGTCACTCCAAGCAACACAACGATCATGCCGCCAAAACCTGCCCCGATGGATCCGGTAATAAATGCAAAACCTGCAGGAATATTAACCCCAAAAATCGTGGGCTCCCCTACCGCCAGAATCGACGTTGGAATAGCGCCTTTGGCGATGTTCCTCATCACCGGATCCCGGGTCAGCAGTAATACGGCTGTCGCTGCGCCCACCATTCCGGCATTGGACATGATTTGAATAGCGAACAGAGGGGCATGACCGGTGGCATTGATCATCTCAAGATGGATAGGGATAAGCCCCTGATGCAATCCCAATGAAATCAGGAACGGGAAAAGAGCTGCGAGAACAAAACCGGCGGCGAGCCCTCCCGTGGATAACAAGCCATTCATACCGTGCAGAATAGCATCGGACACCACACCTGCTGCCGGCATAATAATAAACAGCAGAGCACTGGCCATAATTGTCAGCACTATCGTCGGGGTCAGCACCACATCCAGTACATCAGGAATAACCCGGCGGATCTTACGTTCCAGCCAGCACATCAACCAGACGCAGAAAATCACGCCGATCAGTCCCCCCTGACCCGGTGTAAGGCCAAACTGCGTCAGTTGTGGCGCAATGGTAATGGCTCCCAGCAGGCCCCCCATAACAACTGTTCCCCCAAATTCTTTGGCTGCTGTTACGCCGGTATAAATCGGCAGAAAGCTGAACAGACCTTTGGAGACAATGTCAAAAAAGTGAATAACTCCCGTCAGATGACGCTGCTCAAGTATCACCTGAGCAGGGGATAAATCCCCTATAGCAGCAATCTGATGCATCATTGCATAGGACGTTGCAGAATTTACCAGCAAATTATTAATCCCCATCAGGATCCCGGCAGCAATCAGCGGGGGCAGGATGGGAACAAAAATATTGGCGATATGTTTAAGGATCTTTTTTACCGGCGTTTGCTTTTTCGCACTCTCCCGCGCGGCTTTAGCTTTCAGCCCGACATCCTCCGATGAGGGCGGTGAAGCTCCCCCCTTAAGCCGTTCGTTAATCAGAATGGTAACTTTCGAGGATTTTCCCGGCCCGACGATCACCTGAAGGGTGTCATCTTCCACCACGCCAAGGACACCTTCGATGGCTCGCAGAGCCTTCATGTCAACATTTTTCATATCGTGGATAGTCATGCGTACGCGGGTCATACAGTTCGTGACATGCCCCAGGTTCACCAGCCCACCACAGTGTTTTACTATGGTTTCAGCAACAAGGTTATAGTTCATTCCGAAGTCCTTTGAGGTAATGATCTCCCTATTGTTATAACAATATAATATTATTATTTATGTGCGTGTGGTCAAAATTTAAACATGGGCGTTTGCAGGATAATGTCCAGCGAGGGCCAGGTGATGCCCATCCCTACAACTTTTCGATCCCGATGGGAGAGGTTCTGAACGTTGCTGGCGGGTGGTTGGTTATTAAGATAATGAAAAGAGAAGTAACAGCGTTTTAGCCTTAGACGGAATGTTAACTTCAAAAAAAACTTAGCTGAATTCATTGGGAAGTTTCCTGCATCAATATACAATCAAACCAGCCAGGGGAATGATATGAAATTCAGGGACAGTGCATCCTGTAATGTCATCCACGATGCTACCCTCTGAATTAATGGCAGAATCTGCGTTTTTTCTCCATGAATAATGTGACTCACACATCTTCTCCATTACCCGACAGGCTACACATGATGTGTTTATCACAACTGCTTTAAATCCCCCCAATCAATCTCTATAGATATTTAGTAGCTAACGCCATTTACCGCATTGATAAATAATAATATATTTAACATCATGACGTTTATATCGAATTGATAATTTTCCGCTTGCAGATGTTAACCTGAAGATTTCTTTTTTATCCTGCCTGATTTTAATTGAACAATACTCTGGCCGTCCGGTATCGCCGATCATCTGACGCTCTGTGATATATTTATGACATACTCAGAGTGAAAATAACCGTCAGGACATTAACGAATGATTAAACACCATTATGATTCCGGGAATTGCCCTGTTCAGGCTGAGAGCTCTGAAATCAATGGAGTCCTCATCCTCCTGTTATTTCTACGGAGATTACGTACCTGTCACCACTGGCTGCACTTCCGGACCAAATTCATGAGTTAAAACGACTCATGTCATACCGCCTGAGCCAGTCAGCATATTCCTTAGCTGTTCCCCCGGACAGTATGCAAGAGAGTCAGTGACGATAATAGTCATGGCAGGGATTACTGTCTGCAGTTTCAGAGCCAGATAACTCCCTGTCTTATGGTTCACGGAAGTATTATCAGAAATTTTATTTTGAATTTTTCATTGAAGTATTTACTGATGTAAGCCTGATAAAAACCCCCTATTTGTGACCAGTCTTACTATATAGTTTCCCTGTAAGGGGTAACATAAAAATGAACCTGCGGTATTCTTAAGAGTTAATCACCCTCACTTCATCGTAAGGATAATTAAATATATAATCAACTCAGCCATTGATTTATCAATACCTAAGTGACAAAGGAGAAAGCCTTATCAGATAGTTTTTAAACGGCTCACCACCTCTTCATTATTAAAATAAACCCAATTCTCCTGTCATGAAAAGTATCTATGCACTATTCAAGCCACAGAATGGAGACGCATTACGTATTTCAGCTTATTCTCCTTAATACATTATTTTTTCAGATTAAATAAGGAATTATATTATGGCGATACCAACCCATATTGGACAACGGGATCCCGGAGATGGTACCTATAATCCCGGCCTCCAGACCAATATTCCCCCTGTCATCCGTGATAACGCGCTGTATGATTCTTTTATCTCGACGATTACCTCCGCAGATACCCTTGGTAGTGGTAACGAAAAATACCAACAAGATCTTTTCGGTCGCTCGCCAATGAGCGCTCTGTTGGGTTTCCGGAGTACAGGTGCAGAAATCACAGTCACAGTTTCATCCACTGATGAACCTACCGCACCCGCGATTACGCAAACGTGGTCAGATCTCGCGGCGGACCAAATCGTTGTCCTGCCTGTGCTGGGATTTCTTGCGCGGTCAAATATGACGACTGAATGTCAGGTTGTTGTCACCGATGGTGTAAACACCTTCCGGAAGGAGGTTACCCTGGCCGCTCTTCCGCCGGACGATTCTGATGGAGTTACGACCAATGGTTTCCCGAAAGTTCAGGTAATGACAACCGCCGGACAGAATGAAGTTAGCGATGACTTGTACTTCGTCATCCTCTCCGAACGCCGGGCTAATATCGCCTTCGACAGGTTGGCGAACGTCCGCTGGTATGTTCGTGCCGGCGATCCGGATGAAGACCCGGCTCTTTGGCTTCCCGTATTCAACACGGTACGACTCTCTGATGGAACGTTTATCGGCAGCGACGATCATCTGCAATACTACTATACACCTCCGGATTTGAAAGAGAATGAGCCGCCGGGGCTACGTGAACTCTGGCGTTTCGATGCGACCGGACGTGTTCATGGTATTTATTTCATTCGGGACAGAGCACACCATTCTCTTATTGAAGTGCCGGGAGAAAACGCATTGCTGTACGCCTCAGATTACATCAGTGCCCGCAATGCCGGTGAAGGTCCTGTGACTCCGGCGAATCAAGGCCCTTCCGGAGAAGACTGCATTGCGATCCTCGACCTTGGGACGGGATATGAAAAAGTTTACTATGACCTGCGTATTATTATGAACTTTTGGCGCCTTCCTGTACCGACCGATTTATCCGTTCCCTTTATTTACGACTGGATCCACATTAACCAGGTTTATCTTGATTCTGACACTCATTTGCTGATCGCGTCATGCCGGCATCAGAGTGCCATTATCGGGATCGAACGTGAGACCGGTTCGCTGCGTTTTATTTCGGCGCCCTCTGATGGTTGGGAAGCGAGTGAGTCAGGTATTCCTGTTACCGACTGGTCTAATCTTTTGCTCCATCCTGTTAATCCAGCCCCCAAAGGATCAGGTCATTCAACAGTTTCAGCACGGTCAGGCGATGAAAATAACGATTTCTGGACCTGGGGACAGCATAACGTTCGTGAGATTATCAAATCCACGTCCGATCCGGATATTATCCGGTTTTCGGTATTCAACAACGGAAATTATCGTACCCGGGATCAGTCTGAAGGTGTGGTGGCGTCGGCTAATGCGTCGCGTTGCTCCCGTTATGAAATCATGCTTAGTTCGAAGGAAATTAGTCTGCAGGCAACCTACGGTGAATCAGAACTCGGTCCTGCGGGCTACAGCTCTTTTGTTTCGACGGCTCATTTCTTTAACCACAATGATGATCCGGAACAACCCCGCCTGTTTGCGAACTTTGGCGGTATTATTTTCCAGGACAATGGCAGTGGCACAGATACCGGACTGCCGTTGACTTTGATGCCCGGCGAATCTGATCGACAAGATCCGCAGGAACAGGTGAACGGCACTTATCAGGGCAGAGTCATTCTGCAGGAAGTCGATCTCAATTCCCGTATGCCAGTGTTTGAGATCAGACTAACGTCCGGATCATTCAAGTACCCCGGAAGCGGAACCCTGCGACGGGCTGAACTTTACTGTTTCAGAGCATATAAAATGCCACTCTATCACTAGCAGGACTACAGCCACCTCCGGCAGCGCCGGAGGTTTTCCATATTCGCCTGTAAAGCTTTCAACCCCATAGCGTCCTGACAGGCACAACGTAATCTTACCTTTGCATTTTATGGCTCGTTAACCGGCTTCACTGAGAAAGTCGTGACTGTTTCTTTTCCATTTTTCTGTATGCTTGCCCTGCCGTACCCACATAATCTTCCCGGCACCCGCAGGATCTCCTGAACCCCATGCAGAGCCTTAGAACACCCTTCTTCTGCCGGCATCTTTACCTTTACCTGCCACACCTTTTCCAAAGGATGCTTCCGGTTATTCTTCGTTTCTTTCCATCGTCATTCTGTCTGCATAAGCCGGGGGCAATAACGGTTTAACTGTTACAGTGCCTTCGGGGATGCGTTTAGCGCTTCTCAGATTAATTAATGCCCTTTTAAGTTCCGGTGGAAATTCCCTTACAGGTAAGGTTTTTATTAATGGCCCGGCATTGAGAGCGCCACCCAGTCATGCAGGAGGCTGCGGATACAAAAAATCCGCAACCCTTGTGAGATTGCGGATTTTTGCAGGGCTGCCCGGAAGTTTAAGTACGACTTCACGGATAGGCTTCACCCCATGATGTCTGCCCGTTTTATCTCTGCAAAAGATCAGTTCGTTTGCGGAGCCTGAGGATCGGTGTCGTATTCGGTGCAGCTCTGGAAGCCGTAATTCATCACATGTCCGGTGTCGTTATAGCTGACAAAATACGTCAGCGGTTTACCTTCGCTTTGGCCAATGATGTAGGTATCACAGGTCCCGCGGGCATGGATCATGGTGATCACGGAAGCCGGTTGACCGCCGATATGGCGAACCTGGTCACGTGTCATTCCTTTTTTAACGTCTTTTACCACAGGTTTGGTGACATAGCTTTCTGCCTGATGATAAGTCGTACACCCGGAAAGAATGGCGATGGCAGCACCTGCTGCGATAAGTCCGGTGAATTTATGCATTATTTACCTCACTGTAATCGTAATACACAATAAAAAATCTGATGAACGGGTCAACTCACGCCTTTTAAGTGTAATAGGTAATAACGATAAAACAAATGGTTAGCATGGACTGAAACGTCTTAAACCGATATTCTCTTGGACAGCCCATCGCGGTAAACCAGCGCGCCTCAGGCCGATGACAGATATAATCTGTTAATTTTCATAATGATATTATTCAACGGAAACACCATAGATTCAGAGGAAAAATGTCCAAAGCCCTCCCGCACCGTTTCTCTTTTGTGCTAATCCTTGGCCTGATGGCAGGACTTGGCCCCTTATGTATTGACCTGTATCTTCCGGCGTTACCGCAGCTTGCCGGCAGCCTGCATATTGCTACCGCCAGTGCGCAGCTTAGCCTGACCGCAGGGTTGCTGGGGCTCGGGTTCGGACAACTGCTGTTTGGCCCGATGAGTGATAAGTACGGGCGAACAGTTCCGCTGGCATTGTCATTAGTGCTACTGCTGCTGGCCTCCGTCGCCTGTTCCATGGCTCAGAGCCTGGACCAGCTACTGATTGCCCGCCTGTTCCAGGGCCTGGGTGGCGCCGGTGGCGCGGTATTATCCCGGGCCATCGCCCGGGATATGTACAGTGGTCATGAACTGACCCGTTTTTTTGCCATGCTGATGCTGGTCAATGGTCTGGCGCCGATCGCGGCCCCGGTCATTGGCGGTGCACTGATGAATATCATGAGCTGGCGCGGAATTTTCCTGGTGCTGTCCGGGATTGCGGTTTTACTGATCACCCTCAGCCGGTTACATGTTCATGAGACACTGCACCCGGAAAAACGCAGCCAGGGATCACTGCTATCCGCCTGGGGCGCGCTGGGCCAGGTGGTCACCCATCGTCCGTTTATGGGCTTCTGCCTCACCCAGGGATTTATGATGGCAGGTATGTTTGCCTACATCGGTGCATCGCCGTTTGTACTGCAACAGATTTACGGGATGTCACCCCAGACCTTCAGTCACTGCTTTGCACTGAATGGCCTGGGCCTGGTCATTGCTTCACAAACCAGTGCCCGTCTCAGTCCCCGACTGGGAGAGTATCGGGTGCTGAAAGGCGGACTGATGCTGGCATTTGTGGCCTCTCTTAGTCTGTTGATTGCCGGCATTCTGCATGCTCCGTTACCGGTGATCCTGTTCACGCTGTTCTTCAGCATCGCCAGCAATGCCGTCATTTCCACCACGGCGTCCTCTCTGGCGATGCAGAGTCAGGGCCGCCGCGCGGGCAGTGCTTCTGCGGTGATCGGCGTAACGATGTTCACCCTGGGGTCACTGAGTATTCCTGTCACAGGGCTGGGCGGGACATCGGTGCTCAGTATGACATCGACGATTTTTGGCTGTTTCATGCTGGCGATCCTGATGTTTACCTTTGTGGCGAAAAAACCTGTTGCCGCGGTAAAATAAACAGACCGCACAGAAGGCATGTTGTGACACGGCGGTCACTGACCGCCCCTGAACCGAGGAGTCCTGTATGACATTACAACAAGAGATTATCCGTGCACTGGGGGTAAAACCGGTGATTGATGTTCAGCAGGAAATACGCACCAGTGTGGATTTCCTCAAGTCCTATCTGAAGACCTATCCGGGGCTGAAAAGTCTGGTGTTAGGCATCAGCGGGGGTCAGGACTCCACCCTGACCGGTAAACTCTGCCAGACGGCTATCTCAGAACTGCGTGCTGAAACCGGTGTTCAGGATTACCGGTTTATCGCTGTACGTCTGCCCTACGGTGACCAGGCCGATGAACAGGACTGTCAGGATGCCCTGAATTTTATCCAGCCGGACCAGACGCTGACCGTCAACATTAAAGAAGCCGTGCTGGCCAGCGAACGTGCGCTGAAAGAGGCGGGAATTGTGTTATCTGATTTTGTGAAGGGGAATGAAAAGGCCCGCGAACGAATGAAAGCACAATACAGTATCGCCGGAATGACCAGCGGTGTGGTGGTCGGCACCGACCATGCCGCCGAAGCGGTTACCGGCTTTTTCACCAAATACGGTGACGGCGGTACCGATATCAACCCTATTTTCCGCCTGAACAAAGGTCAGGGAAAACAGCTTCTGAAACAGCTCGGCTGCCCTGAGCATCTCTACCTGAAGCATCCGACGGCAGACCTGGAAGACGGTCGTCCGGGCCTGCAGGATGAGGTAGCCCTGGGGGTGACCTACGCTTTGATCGATGCTTATCTGGAAGGTAAAACCATCGCGCCTGAGCCGGCAAAAATCATCGAGGGCTGGTACCTGAAAACTGAACACAAGCGTCAGCCACCAATTACGGTATTCGACGACTTCTGGAAAAAATAATCACCTTACGCATAACATGAAAAACCCCCTTCTAAGAAGGGGGGTTTTTTTATATCTCCGGCCGGGACCTTCTGTCACTTTCCTGTACCCTGCCGGTATCGGCGCTAGGGATACCAGGTTCTGCCGGGAGTGACCTGGCGGCCTGCCCCCCCGCGTCATCTCAGAATAAAACCGCCCATAATGGCTGACGGGATCATCGATCCGTCAGCCCTCAGGGCGGTCTCAGGGGATTCAGAGGGCAAAGGCGTTAGCCGGCAGTATCCTGTGGCGCATGTCCTTTAGCATCATGCTTTTCGGTCAGGTGACGCTCAAAACCGTCGTTATATTGTTTCTTCTGTTCCGGTGTCAGAACGTTGTACAGTTTATTTTCTGTCTGCAACCGCTGGAATGCACGGTCTTTAGCCCCTGCGGCCAGGCTGGCAGCTTCGGTCTCTGCTTTTGCCTGATCAAAACTGTCTGAGGCTACTATGTCATGTGCTGCACGGCGTTGTTCCACCGACGGACGTTTCATCTGCTGATGGCTCTGCTTCATGATGTCACGCACCTGTTGTTTCTGTGCATCAGTCAGTTTTATGCCATGAAAGAAGTCCGGTCCATGAGGATGCATCGGACGGTGCTGGGATGCCGTCGGAGGCGTTAAATTATCGGCCTGCGCGTGTACCACACTGGCAGCACCAAAGGCCAGAGATGTTGCCAGGAACAGTGAAGTGAGTTTACGCATAGAGTCATATCCTTAATAGTTTTAGTTGTCTGACGATGTCTGCTGACATTGTCGTCGTCGGAAACCACTTTACGCCTGATAACGTCAATTACTCAGAGGCTGCGTAAATCACTGAAAACGAAAATGTGCAAAACTCCGCAATCATGGAGAAAAAATGAGGAAATAGCAGCAGAGTGATAAGAAAGTGTATGGTAAGTCAGGTCCCGCCCGGCAAATCGTCATCCGGGCGAAACATTGCGGCAGTTTACAACTCTTCTTCCAGCATCAGCCCGGCCCGCTGACCATACGCGACCCGGGGGTTTGGGAAAAGTACCCGCTCGCCCTCCGGATGCAATACCCGCTCAGACCGGCCCCCTTCCTCGCTCAGTATCGTCCCCGGCGGAAACCATGTAAAATTCGGTGTCGTGTCTGACATATGCAGGTGAAAATCCGCGCCGGTGCGGGTTAACTGCCTGACCACCCGGAAATGGCGTGGCGGGGTATCCGGGGTGGCTGGCGTTTCTGTGTCACCCCCGATCCTGGCCCGTAATGCCTGCCGGGCGCAGTCAAAATCCGCCAGAGCATTACAGCCAAACGGTAGCGCCTTTCCCAGCTCCAGAGTACAGCTTTCCGCTGCCAGCGTGTGGCAGGTGAAATGGCTGAAGGTGCCGCCCGGTGCCTGATGAAAAACCAGCGCTTCCAGACCTGCCCGCCCCAGCCAGTCAATAAACGATGCATTACGTGGCCGGGGACTCGCCGGTAACAGCCCGAACTTCGGGTAGAGTGACCCGCGGATGGCCGTATGCAAGTCAAGATGCCAGCAGACTGACTGCGCCGGGTCCTGGCCGCGAAACTCACTGACCGCCTGCTCCAGTTGCGCTGCACGCTGCGATTCATCACAGGGCGGCAACTTATCGCGATATCCTGAAAACAGGCGATTCATATCATAATCAACAAAGCGTACGCCCTGACGGATTGCCGCCGGATTACCGAAGATCACCAGTAATCGCTGCGCAACAACGCATTCTCCGCGTAAAATTTCTGTGACCAGTTGATTGAGGATCTCTATCGGCGCAGTTTCGTTACCGTGGATCCCGGCCGAAATGATCAGCGACCCCGGTTGGCGGGGCGTACGGGGGATCAGTTCCAGAATCCCTTCTCCTTTTTCACGCCAGAAAAGCACCGCATTTTCTCCCTGCGGCGGCAGAGCCGGTTGCCCGGTTAACATTCCCTGAAGATAATCGGTCATTCGCTTTCATCCTCACTGTGATTGCTGGAAGTCATACACCGTCCCGAGATTCAGTATCCCGGTCAGTTCATCCAGGGCCTGATAATTGTCTGTCAGTAGTTGCGGATCTGCCAGGTCATCCGTCGTCAGCCGGTCGCGGTAGAATTTCCCTGCCCACGCCGTCAGCCGGGTATAGAGCGCATCATTCATCATGACGGCCGGGTTAACGGCCTGACGTTCTTCCTCTGTCAGGGTGACCCGTAAACGCAGACATGCCGGTCCGCCACCATTACGCATACTTTCGCGCAGGTCGAAGACCTGTAAGTCGGTGATCGGGTTATCCCCGGCCAGCAGCTGTTGCAGATATTGCCAGACCGCCGGATGCTCACGGGCCTCCTGTGGCAGTACCAGCGACATACTGCCATCCTGCCGGCTCAGTAACTGGCTGTTAAAAAGATAGGTGTTAACCGCATCGCTGACCGTCACGGCCTCGTCCGGTACCACCAGCGGATGAAACTCAGGCAGACGCTGGCGGATGGCATCAAACAGGGCCTGTTGCCCGCTGAAGGCCTGTTCATGACAGAACAACACTTCGCGGTGACTCACGGCAATGACATCATTATGAAACACCCCCTGATCGATCACCGCCGGGTTCTGTTGTGCATAGAGGGTTGTTTGCGGATCCAGCTGATGCAGCCGCGCCACGGCTTCACTGGCCTGACGGGTCTGCCTGGCGGGGTAGCGCACCGGCCCGCCCGAGGGCAGCCTGGCATCATAACCGTAGACAAATAACTCCAGTCCCGGCCCCTCTGCACCGCCATACAGACGGTTATGGTTCGCCGCGCCTTCATCGCCGAACGCCGGAGTCTGGGGTAAGGCGTCATGGATGATAAATCGACGCTCATCGGCGAACAGTGCCCGCAGTACCGCGGTTGTCCCGCGGGCTTCAGACATCCGGTGCAGTTTATTATTCAGGTTAGCTACCGTGAAATGGACACGGTTATCAGCAGTATCTGCCGAAGGCGATACGGTCGCGGCATTGGCAACCCACATAGAAGAGGCCGAGCAGGCGGCAGATAACAGCTCCGGGGCCTGTTGGCGGGCTTTCTGCAGTATCTGAACATCATTACCGGTAAACCCCAGCTGCCTTAGCAGGCGCAGGTCCGGCCGGGCCAGTGGCGGGATCACGCCCTGCACAAACCCCTGGTCTGCAAGGGCTTTCATTTTCCCCAGCCCCTGCAGTACCGCTTTCAGCGGGTTGGACGGCTGATACTGGTGACGTGCCGAGGCCTCATTGCCGAAGGATAACCCGGCATAATGGTGTGTCGGCCCCACCAGCCCGTCAAAATTAGCCTCTGTTGACTGACTATTTCTGTTCATCGCGCATCCTTAACGGGAAAAATCGAGGCCCGGCGGCAGTTCTTCCGGCAGTGTTAACTGCGGACTTTCCATTGAAGCCATCGGCCAGGCACAATAATCTGCGGCATAAAAGGCCCCGGGACGGTGATTACCGGATGCCCCTATCCCGCCGAAAGGTGCATTACTCGCAGCACCGGTTAGCGGTTTATTCCAGTTAACGATCCCTGCCCGCGCCCGTTTTTGCAGCAATAAAAACTGGCGGCGATCCGCAGAAATCAGCCCGCAGGAGAGGCCATAGCGGCTCTGATTCGCCAGAGTGATTGCCTGTTCAAAATCGTCATAACGGATAACGTGCAGTAACGGCCCGAAGATTTCCTCATCCGCCGCAGGCAAACCGGTGATATCAATGATGCCCGGATAAATCAGTGCAGAGGCCGGATCCGGCCAGCGCATTCTGAGCAGCACGTCTCCGCCGGCCTGCTCTGTCTGCTGCCAGTGCTGCCAGATATGCCCGGCGGCGGCGGGTGAGATAACACTGCCCATAAAGGGCTCCGGCAGCGCATCCCAGGCGGCCGGGACAATTTTTGCGGCCACCTCCGAGAGTCGTGTGAGAAAACGGTCCCCCTGCTGACCACGTCTGACCAGCAGGCGCCGGGCACAGGTGCACCGCTGACCGGCGCTGATAAAAGCGGACTGAAGTGTAATATTGACCGCTGCATCAATATCTGCAGGATCTTCGACGATCAGGGCGTTGTTGCCGCCCATTTCCAGCGCCAGAATCACCTCCGGCCTTCCCGCAAACTGACGATGGATATGATAACCGGTGGCCGCACTGCCGGTAAAAAGGACTCCGGCCAGCGAGGGCTGAGCCAGCAATGCCTGTCCGGTCTCTTTGCCTCCCTGTATAAGGTTAATCACCCCGGCGGGCAGACCGGCCTTCTGCCAGCATTCCAGTGTCAGCTGGGCCGTCGCAGGCGTCAGTTCACTGGGCTTGAATACCACGGTATTTCCCGCCAGCAAGGCAGGAATAATGTGTCCGTTCGGCAGATGCCCCGGAAAATTGTAAGGACCAAATACCGCCATCACGCCATGCGGGCGGTGATGCAGGCTGCTGCCCGGTGTTTCGCTATTGCCAGTGCGCTGATGCCAGGACTGTACGGAGATGGCGATTTTGTTGATCATGGAGGTCACCTCACTGGCGGCTTCACGACGGGGTTTGCCGGTTTCTCTGGCAATACAGGCGGTCAGCGCCGGCTGATGGTCTTCCAGCTGTTTTCCGAAACGGTTAACCACCGCCAGCCGATCGCTGAATTCCAGTGCGGACCAGGCCCCGAATGCCGCACCGGCGGCCTGACAGGCCGCAGTGACCTCCTCCTCTGTCGCACTGTGCCCCTGCCAGAGCACCTCGCCGCTGACCGGATCATATTTTATCAGAGCGCTCCCGCGGCCGGTCAGCCACTGGCCATTGATCAGTAATGTCATAAACAGGTTCCTTGCGGGCTAAGAGAGACAACGCGTACCGGGTCTCCGGCAGCTATCTGTAGGCGGGCCGCGCAGTCGGGCGGGATTAACACCGTCCCGGCCTGCGGGTCGACCGGCAGCAGCACGGCCCGGAACCGGAGATAGTCCATGCCGGCGACCAGACTGAGCGGATGGTGGTCATCAGGGATCCCTGCGGCCGTTGTCATGACCCGGCTCTGTTTAACAGCCCGGATCGCCGCTAACTCACATTCCAGAGTCGGGCCGCCATCAAAAATATCGACATAGTTCTGATAGCGAAACCCTTCGGCTTCAAGCAAAGCCCTGGCCGGTGCGGTCTTTACATGCACCTCACCGATCACCGCCCGGGCGTCTTCGCTCAGATAATGGATATATAACGGGTGCTTTGGCATCAGTTCGGCAATAAAGGCTTTATGTCCGGTACCGCTGAGGAAGTCTGCCCGGCTGAAATCCATCGAAAAGAAATGGCTGCCGACACTGTCCCAGAAGGGTGAATTACCGGCGTCATCGATCACGCCGCGCATTTCGGCCACTACCCGCGGAGAAAAAACCTCCGGAAAACCGGCCATAAATAAAAAGCGGGATTTCGACAATAACTGACCGTTTTTATGCATCCGGTAATCCGGGTCCAGAAACAGCGAACACAATTCGGTGGCCCCGGTGTGGTCATTGCTTAGTGACAATGTCGCTAATGGATTATAAATATCCAGTTGCCGTGAAGCGTGTACCAGTGAACCGACGCGATAGTTATACCAGGGCTCTTCCAGACCCACGGCGACTTCGATAGCACTGATCCCGGCAATGGCACCATCGGTGGTATCTTCCAGCACAAACACGTATCCCTGCTGTGCCTGAGGACGTTCCCCCTGCCATGTCTCTATAGAACGCTCAATGCGCGCTGCCAGAGTCTTCTCATCCTGAGGCAGGGATGTCAGGCCCCCGCCGGTTTTCTTAGCAAGCTGCATCAGACCTGGCAGGTCGGCACGGCAGACAGGACGGATCACCATCATCGGTTTGCCCTCCCCGCCAGCCCGGAAAGATCAGTCACTGATGCGTAGTTACCGTTATGGGCTACCCGGGCACGACCGCTTCCGTCCGGATACCCGACGGGGCTCTGTTTTTTACAGCGAATAGGTTGTCTCATCAGGATCTCCGGACTGAATATCAAAAACGATTATTTAAATTTCAGCCTCAGGCTGGCTGCAGTCAGTGTAGATTGCAGTTAACGTGCCAGAGCGGGATGAAAATGCATAAAATTATCCGCAATAAAATAAATCAATAAGTTACACCACTCTATTATTCACTTTTAATGAATAAAAAATGAATAGACCGCTGACAGCATAAGACTCATCCTCTCCGGGAAAGCGGATTTATGCAAAAAGCGAAAAAATTATTTATTTTGTGATTTTTATCACTCTCAGGAATAACCAGTCATAACAACGCACTCCCGGGGGGCAGAAAACAGCCCGAACGAGGGAATGGTGAACCAAAAAGGTGCAGAGAGTGCGCGTCGTCCCGGAGAATGCCCCGTATCAGAACATCGCCAGTCTGCCGGGCGGAACGAATGCGCTTATGCCGGTGAACCCGGTGCAGGTCTGTTACCGGCCGGTAACCTGTTGGCGGTGACTGAGCCGTCATGCATGGCAGCCGGACAGCCGGCCGCGTAAATATTATCAGGCGGCTCCGCAGAGCAGACAGGAGTAAAACCCGAAGCCTTTCCCTTAAAGGAGTCACGGCCGACTAATGGATTAGTAAATAACTCATTGATAAAATGATGTTTCTGTCAAAGGTCGCCGATACGGAGCCGGACGAACCCATAGATAAATCAATAAATGTAAGGCCCCGGATCGCAGGTCAGGTATACAGTCTGCCTGATACGCCTTTCCGGGGTCAGCGCTGAACCGGGCGATGTATGTGCTGAGTGCTGCCGCAGGTGAATCACCAATAGTAAACAGCCAGTAGCGAAGATAACCTCCGGCAGCTTTGATGCGCAGAGAGGAGAAGTGTTTCAGGACCACCCGCCGGAAAGTACCTCCCGCCGGGCGGTCATTTCGGTTTACGGTGCCATCAGATCATATTGATCAGGATTCACCGTATCATCCAGCTGCATCGGCGGTGTCAGCTTTAGCGTAATGGTATTGGAAGTCACCGTATTATGATTATTGGTCACCGTGACGGCGAGGTGATATTCATTGGTCGCCCCCGGGTCATTACTCCATGCCGGCATGATAATACTCCAGCCCTGGGTACCGGAAGCATCGGCTGGCGGTGTCAGACTAAGGGCACGGGTATCGCCTTCCCAATGAACCGATTTAATATTCTTATCCGGGGTCACCTGCAGTTTCAGAACCAGGCTCTCTCCTGCGGATAACTGCCACGGCGGTGTCGCGAGGAAGACACTCAGTGAACTGCGTTTACGGTAACTCAGCACCGGACTGTTATTACGGCTGACAACATCAAACCGGCTGCCCCGCAGTGAACGGGCCGCCGCCACTGCATCCGGCGAAAGCTGTTCACGCAGCGATTCGCCAAAATGGTAATTCAGCTTCAGACCGAACAGGTCCTGACTCTCCCCGCCGGTGCCGGTTTTATGGCTGGCCGAGAACGTTACCAGCGGTACCGGTGTATAGGAGACACCTAAAGAAAGCGCGGAGGGATTGTGGTAATAATTACCGCTATCGAAGGCATCGATATTATCCCCAAGATATTGCTGCCAGCTCACCGTGACGCCGAGTTGCCGGTAAAACGGCAGATACCCCTGACTGGTAATATCATATCCGCGAGCCATACGCGCCATCTGAGTGTCGTTCACATCACGCCAGCCGGACAGCGGCTGATAGTAGTTCGCGGAGAAACGAAGAAAATCTCCCCAGGCCTCAGAACCGACCGATGCCCTGTTCAGTTGTTTATTAAACAAATGGTCGAGAAAGGCATTATACCCGAACAGCCAGTTACCCTGGCCCCAGCGTTGCCCCAGGCCGACACTGCCGGTCGTCCCGGGCATACTTTCGCTCAGAACGACCTCACTGAACGTGAGGTAACGATCATTTTCTGCCAGCGGACTGAGCAATGAGGCTGAGGTACCGTCAAAATTCCCGTCCACATCGACATTCAGATTCACACTGGCGTGACCATAAGGTGACAGCAGCGACTGACTCTCCTGATTCAGCCGTTTCCCGAGCTGGTCGCGGAAATGATCAAACGCCCAGAGCCCGGCGCTGTGTCCGAGACTGGTGTCGGTGTCACTGTCATTTGCGGCGGCAATCCCCTGAGCTATCTCCGCCAGCTGGCGGGAAAAATCGTTGCTTCCCGCACTGCTACCAAGTTCCGGTAGCTGGTCTGCTTGTTTTGCAAAGCGGGCTGCAGCATCATCGAACGGCGTCTCAGAGAGTGTTGTGTCACTGTCGGCCCGGGCGGTGACGTGCGCTGCAAGCAGCAATGTGACGAAACAACAGAGGATACGGGATCTGTTTAAGGGCATAAATAATATCAACAGCTTCCGGTAGGTAAAAAGATTAACTGGCGATTCACAACCTGCGTACTCGGGTAAGTGTTAAGGGTCAGTATATCATAGCCTGCCTGAAGTATAACGTTCAGCACAATTTCTGCGCAAGGGTCTCTCTGGCAGTCTGTCAGGGCGTGTCCTGCTCCGGAGAACATTCCCTGACCTGCGAGGCCAGTGTACTCAGCTTTTCGTCCGGTGCGCCAAGGGCAGCCAGACTGTTGACCAGATCATAAAGATAACGGGCATTCGTCCCGAGCGGACCGCGTGCCGCCGCGATCAGTGGCGCTACGATGGCGGGCGAGTCATCCGGTTCGTAGAGAGGGTGCTCGGTATTAATGGTAAAAACCAGCGCAGTGATTTCACGGCCATCATCCAGTGTCACTGTCTGCCAGCGCGGGCAATAACAGCCGGTGATCATTTCCCGCTTCCAGAGTAATTCCAGTTCAGTGGCACTGGTCGTCTCATTCAGGCGAAATACCAGCCCACGCGTCTGACCTCCGGCTTTTAATGCCAGCATACGGCCTGGAGTACAACCGGTCCCCCGCCCTGCAATCAGACGGATACAGAAGGCACGCTGCCACCCGTCCAGTTGTGCCGCTTGTACTTCACTATAGTCCAGCACCGGATTCCACATCAGTGACCCGTAACCAAAGACCCAAATCGGCTGTCGTGGAGGGAGTTCTGCCAGAAAACGGCTCAGGGAGGCTTTCCGCTGTTCTGTACTTAGTAACAGATGCGGTTCGATACTGCCAAACGAGGACTGGCAATCAGCATTAATCAAAAAATCCCGGGTCAGCACATTCCCTCCCTTCTTGTTCTGCTTTTTCAGTGAAACCCGGTGTTATGATTACAGCAAACAGCTAGTTATGTGAAGTGCTTCACAAATAATAACTCTTTATCCTGATGGAAAATAAGATTCATTGAACATTCATTGAGCTTCTGCTGCAGTTCATCAGGAGGAATAACCCTGAAAAACACCCACCAGGCTACACTAAAGATAATCTGACCCTATAACTCCGTCTGAAAATGCCAACTTACACCAATATACCCCCATAAAGACAGGATTAATTTTTTAAAAAATAAATTAATAAACATAGAGTTAGAAAAAGTAACCCTTAAAAAACAGAGCGCCGAATTAAAAAAGTAAAATGATGTAAAAAAATATATCAATTCCGGAAATAAATGATAAGATTATTGAAAGTTACTATTCCCCAACCGCTTTACCCGAAGCCTGACCTCCTGAAAAGATAGTTCATTTTTAACGCGTGAGGAAACAGAATGCCAGCGCATGAAAAAACCAGACACACGGAGTATTCTCTTATTTTCCCGATAGTGGCATTGATAGTACTTTGGTTTTTTAGTCATCAGACTTCATTACCTCTTGTCATTGCTATCAACCTGCTGACACTTGTCGCTATCCTGAGTAGCGCGTTCAGTGTGGTGCGTCATGCTGACGTACTGGCACACCGGTTGGGGGAACCCTTTGGTTCGCTGATCCTGACGCTGTCGGTCGTTATTCTGGAAGTGAGCCTGATTTCTGCATTGATGGCGACCGGCGGTGCCACGCCGGGCCTGATGCGGGATACGCTGTATTCCATCATCATGATTGTGACCGGCGGGCTGGTCGGTTTCGCTCTGCTGCTCGGCGGCCGTAAATTTGCCACCCAATACGTCAATCTGGCGGGGGTAAAGCAGTATCTGATTGCCATTTTCCCGCTGGCTATTCTGGTGCTGGTGTTCCCGAACGCCTTACCTGGCGGTAACTTCAGTACCGGACAGTCACTGCTTATTGCCCTGGTCTCTGCCGCGATGTATGGCGTTTTCCTGCTGATACAGACCAAAACCCATCAGAACCTGTTTATCTATGAGCATGAGGACAAGAGCGATGACGGCGACCCGCATCACGGTAAGCCGTCTGCCCATAGCAGCGGATGGCATGGTCTGTGGCTGGTCATCCACCTGCTCGCGGTGATCAGCGTCACTAAAATGAATGCGCCGGTCCTCGAACAGTTGCTGGGAGATTTACACGCACCGCAACAGTTCACCGGGTTCCTGATTGCTTTACTGATCCTCTCTCCGGAAGGGCTGGGAGCGATAAAAGCGGTACTGGCAAACCAGGTTCAGCGGGCGATGAATCTTTTCTTCGGTTCGGTACTGGCCACCATCTCGCTTACCGTGCCGGTCGTCACACTGATTTCGGTGATCACCGGTCAGCCACTGATTTTCGGGCTGGAAGCCCCGCAGATGATTATCATGTGCAGTGTGCTGCTGCTGAGTCAGATTTCCTTTTCGACGGGTCGCACCAACGTACTGAACGGTGCCGCCCATCTGGCGTTGTTTGTCGGTTATCTGATTACCATCATGCTGTAGGTCGGTGCAAAAGCCGCGTTATCGTCCGGAATCATGCAAAAAAAACGCTGTCATCTGACAGCGTTTTTTATACCTGAAGCCCTGCTTATTTGCTGGTATCCAGCGCCGGGAAAGATTTCACCACATCATCGATGGCTTTCATCTGCACCAGGAAAGGCTCCAGTTTATCCAGCGGCAATGCCGAAGGACCATCACATTTGGCGTTAACCGGATCCGGATGCGCTTCAATAAACAGACCGGCAATTCCGACGGCCATCCCGGCGCGGGCCAGTTCAGCCACCTGGGCACGACGGCCACCGGAGGCGGCACCGAAAGGATCACGGGTCTGCAGGGCATGGGTTACGTCAAAGATCACCGGGGAATTATTGGAGACTTTCTTCATCACATTAAAGCCCAGCATGTCGACCACCAGATTGTCATAGCCGAAGTTACTGCCGCGATCACAAAGGATAACTTTTTCGTTACCACCTTCAGCAAATTTATCGACGATGTTACCCATCTGACCCGGGCTGATAAACTGGGGTTTTTTAACGTTGATAACGGCCCCGGTTTTTGCCATCGCTTCCACCAGGTCTGTCTGACGGGCTAAAAAGGCCGGAAGCTGGATCACATCCACCACTTCTGAGACCGGTTGAGCCTGTGCCGCTTCATGCACATCAGTAATGATTTTTACGCCAAAAGCAGCTTTCAGTTCAGCAAAGATCTTCAGCCCTTCTTCCAGGCCCGGGCCACGGTAAGAATGAATTGAAGAACGGTTTGCCTTATCAAAAGAGGCCTTAAACACATAAGGAATACCCAGCTTATCTGTCACTTTTACGTAATGTTCGCAGATACGCATGGCCAGCTCGCGGGACTCCAGCACGTTCATACCGCCGAACAACACAAACGGCAGATCATTGGCTACGTTGATGTCACCGATGGCGACGACTTTTTCTGTCATACTGTTGTTCCTATAGTTACTGATGCGCTGCTCAGTGCAACGTCACTTGTTTATTCTCAATCGCGTGGATCTGGACTTTGATCATCTCACTGACCGGATCTTCAGGGCACTGTTCAATAAAATACGTTAAATCATTCAGCGCAATATGTTCACATTCCAGTTGTGCGTAAATCAGGCCCCGGTCACGAATTTCGTAAGGATCTTCCGGATCCATATTCAGCAAGACCTCACTGACATGTAAGGCCAGTTCCAGTTGCTGTTCTTCCATCAGCGAGGCTTTCAGCGTATCCAGCATTTTGCGGACCACGGTGGCATTATCTGCCTCATCCAGGTCCTCATCATATAATCCGGAGGTCGGCCCTAATGTGCCTTTCACCCAGACGTCGAGCGTATGCTCGTCCAGTGTCTCTCCGTTAAAAGGATTGATCAGCCACATCTCTCCGTCCACCCAGTCGGCTCTCGCGATAAGCTGGGTCGGGAAGATGACCGGCAGCAGAGGTAATGACAGTTCGCCGGCGATAAACAGTAATAAAGCGCCAAGAGAAACTGCCGTACCCTGACGGGTTTTTAACACATTATCCAGCCACAGGGCATCAGATAAACGGTAAATACCGCTGGCCCCGGTAAAACCCCATTCCCGATAGAAGAGGTCCATCAGCTGTTTAAGTTGCTGTTCCTGGTCAGCATCGGCTGAGACGTGCTCTCTGGCCTCAGCCACCATTTCTGCCAGCCGGGTGCGAATTTCCACGGTCGGGAAATCAGTGCGAACCCCGGCCATCACCGTCATCATGGCTTCACACAGTGAGCATTCACTGAAATCGTATGCAGTCGTCGTACTCATGATTACACCGCCAGCAGCATTTTTTGCGTTGCCAGGGTGACAATGATCCCGACCATTATCAGCGCGGCGATAAAGGCCCCGCTCCGGACCGGCAATGAATATTGCCGGCGTCCGAAGGCGATAAACCCGAGGCCGATATACAGCACCACGGCAAACAGTTTTTCGGTCAGCCAGCCGTTGCCTTCGGTGAACGGATACTGATGGGTGATCAGCACCAGCAATATGCCGCTCAGTAACAGAAAGGTATCAACAATATGTGGCACTATTTTTACCCAGCGGCGGTCTGACATTGCAGAATGTGCCGCCTTCCAGTAAAAGCGCAGAATAAAAAGGGCCACAGAGATAAACACTGTCAGCAAATGAATAGATTTAACTAACGGAAAAAGAGTGTACATATCAGCTCATTGTAGTCGGTTTAATAGTCTGGCCATAGGTAACACGGGGGTTGCCCGCATAATCAGGGCGTGTGTTCACCTGGCTGAATCCGGCGTCTGTCAGTAATGTTCTGACCGCTGCATCCTGCTGCCAGCCGTGTTCCAGTACCAGCCAGCCTCCCGGAAGAAGCCAGTCACGGCTCTTATCGATAATAATCCGTAAATCTGCCAGTCCCCCTTCGTCGGCGACCAGCGCACTCAGCGGCTCAAAACGCACATCCCCCTGCCGGAGATGTTCATCTGTCGCATCAATATACGGGGGGTTACTGACAATTAAGTCAAAACGGGTAGCGGTCAGGGCATCAAACCAGTGGCTTTGCAGAAACCGGCAGTTTTCCAGCGCCAGCAGGGCCGCATTTTCCTGCGCCAGGGTCACCGCTTCTGCAATACGATCCACCCCGGTAACCTGACAATCTGCCCGCTCTTTGCCCAGCGCCAGTGCGATAGCCCCGGTACCGGTTCCCAGATCCAGCACTGCCGAGGCCGTACGGGGAATAAGCTCCAGTGCGACTTCAACCAGAACTTCCGTATCCGGCCGGGGGATCAGGGTGCTGTTATTCACTTTTAACGGCAACGACCAGAATTCACGTTCCCCCAGCAGATGTGCCACCGGTTCCCCTGCCTGGCGACGCTGCAACAGCCCCGCCAGCGAGGATAACTGGGCATCCGTCAGCCGGGTATCGTCAAAGGCGATGATCCAGCTGCGGGGTTTGCCGAGCACAAAGCCCAGCAATATTTCAGCATCCCGTTTCGGGCTGTCACTCTGAGCTAAAACACTCCGGCTCTGTGTCAGCCACTCACGTATAAGCATTAGTCCTGGCCTGCCAGTGCGGCCAGCTGATCGGCCTGATATTCCTGAACAATAGGCTCTATCAGGCTATCGAGTTTCCCTTCCATCGTTTCATCCAGACGGTAGATAGTCAGGTTGATACGGTGGTCGGTCACGCGGCCTTGCGGGAAGTTATAGGTACGGATACGGTCAGAACGATCACCGCTGCCCAGCAGGTTACGGCGTGCGGAAGCTTCCGCTTCATGACGTTTGGCCATTTCGGCGGCATGGATACGTGCGCCCAGCACCGATAAGGCTTTCGCTTTATTTTTATGCTGTGAACGCTCGTCCTGACACTCCACCACGATGCCGGTCGGTAAGTGGGTAATACGGATGGCCGAGTCGGTGGTGTTAACGTGCTGTCCGCCTGCGCCGGAAGAACGGAAGGTGTCGATTTTCAGATCCGACGGATTGATATCCGGTAATTCGGCGTCCGGGATTTCCGGCATGATGGCCACGGTACAGGCCGAGGTGTGGATACGCCCCTGCGATTCGGTTTCCGGCACACGCTGAACACGGTGACCGCCGGACTCAAATTTCAGTCGTCCGTAAGCACCGTCACCGACGATTTTAGCGATCACTTCTTTATAACCGCCGTGTTCACCGTCACTGGCGCTGACAATCTCTACCCGCCAGCGGCGGGTTTCAGCATAACGGCTGTACATACGGAACAGGTCACCGGCAAAGAGTGCCGCTTCATCGCCGCCGGTACCGGCACGGACTTCGACAAAGCACGGACGTTCATCGTCAGGATCTTTCGGCAGTAAAAGGACCTGCAGGTCCTGTTCCAGCACCAGACTTTGGGCTTTGGCCTGCTGTAATTCCTCCGAGGCCATTTCCCGCATTTCCGGGTCATCCAGCATCAGGGTTGCGGTATCGATATCTTCCTGAACTTGCTGCCACTCACGGAAGCATTTGGTCACATCAGTCAGCTGTGAATATTCACGCGATAAGGCGCGGAAACGCTCCTGGTCGGAGATAACGCCGGCATCACCCAGCAACGCTTCCACTTCTTCATGACGTTCCTGCAGCGCTTCGAGTTTAGCAACAATTGATGTCTTCATGTATTTGAGGTTTATCCAATAACTGAAAAGGGCAACCCGGCATTATTCAATGCCGAGGCTGTCGCGTAAAATTTGCAGGCGTTCGCCATCGCCATCGCGGGCTGCCTGCTGAAGGGATTTGGTCGGGGCATGGATCAAACGGTTTGTCAGTTTATGTGCCAGGTCGTGCAGCACTTTAGTCGCATCCTGCCCTTGCTGTAAGGCCTGCAGGGCACGGGACTCAAGCTCTTCACGAATAAGATCCGCGTGAGAGCGATAATCACGGATGGTCGTCACCGCCGCCTGAGAACGTAACCAGGACATAAACTCGCCACTTTCATAAACGACAATGCTTTCTGCCTCCACGGCAGCGGCCTGACGCTGGGCCATGTTCTGCTCGATGATGGTTTGCAGATCGTCAACCGTATATAAATAGGCATTCGGCAGTTTGCCCACTTCAGGTTCCACATCACGGGGAACAGCGATATCCACCAGCAGCATGGGCTGATTACGGCGGGCTTTCAGCGCCCTTTCCATCATCCCTTTACCGATAATCGGTAACGGACTGGCGGTGGACGAAATAATGATATCCGCGTCCTGCAGACGGGAAGTCAGTTCGCCGATTTCAATCACTTCCGCATCCACCTCATCCGCCAGCACCTGTGCACGCTCCCGGGTACGGTTAGCGATGATCAGTTTTTTGACCTGGTGTTCGCGCAGATGGCGGGCCACCAGCTCAATGGTCTCACCGGCACCGACCAGCAGGACATTGACTGACGAGAGGGATTCAAAAATCTGACGTGCCAGAGTACAGGCAGCGAAGGCTACCGAAACGGCACTGGCGCCGATTTCGGTCTCTGTACGCACCCGTTTTGCCACCGAGAACGTCTTCTGGAACATGCGTTCCAGTTCACTGCTCAGCACATGACCGCGTTGCGATTCTGCAAACGCCTTTTTAACCTGCCCCAGAATTTGCGGTTCGCCCAGCACCAGCGAATCCAGCCCGCTGGCGACACGCATCAGATGGCTGACGGCTGCGTTGTCCTGATGCCAGTAAAGGCTTTGACGGACATCGTCTTCCCGCAACTGGTGGTAGTCGCATAACCAGCGGACCAGTTGTTCCTGAATATCCTCATTTTCGCCGACACTGAGGTAGAGCTCGGTGCGGTTGCAGGTTGAGAGTACCACGCCACTTTCGACCTGTGGCTGTGATAACAGGCTGTCCAGCGCTTTATCAAGTGTGTCCGGCCCAAAAGATACCCGTTCGCGCAGAGCGACAGGTGCCGTTTTGTGATTGATTCCGAGTGCTAGAAGCGTCATGGCAATTCTGGTTGGGTTGTCCCAATAATGTCAGGGTTATAGAGTTATTCTACAAGATGCAGCAGATCAAGAAAAGCCATACAAAAGCTAAGACAGTAATAAGATTATGCCGAAGACCAGGAATAATCCCTGAATAGCATTGACGGTTAAATAGCATGGCTGTAGCGTTAACCGTTATGCTGTAAGAATATCATGTCCAGGGAGACGACTACGTGAGTATACTGAACCTTCGCCGGGGAGCCTTTTTAGTGCCTCTGGCCAGTCTGTTATTAAGTGCCTGTGCCACCCTGCCATCACAGGGACCGGGCAAAAGCCCTGATTCTCCCCAATGGAAACAACACGTCAATGAAGTGAAACAGGTGCAGGCTTTCCAGACCCGGGGTGCCTTTGCTTATATCTCACAGCGACAGAACGTCTATGCACGTTATAACTGGCAACAGAGTGCCAGTGACCGCTACCGGTTGATCCTGACTAACCCGCTGGGCAGTACCGAAATGCAACTGGATACCCAGGGACAGACCGTGCAACTGGTAGACAATACCGGCAAACGCTATATCAGCAACAATGCCACTAAGATGATTTCTGAGCTGACCGGCATGAATATTCCGCTGGAGAATCTGCGTCAATGGATGCTGGGCCTGCCGGGTACCGCTGACAGCTTTACTCTCAATGATCACTACCAGCTGCGTACCGCCACCTATCAGCAGGACGGCCAGACCTGGCATGTGACGATCAATGACTACAAACAGGATGTCACCCCTGCTCTGCCGGCCGACCTGGAGCTGACGGCCGGCAACCTGAGAATTAAACTGCGTATGGATAGCTGGAAACTGCAATGATCACGACCTGGCCTTCTCCCGCGAAGCTGAACCTTTTTCTGTATATCACCGGTCAGCGTGCCGATGGTTATCATGAATTACAGACTTTATTTCAGTTTCTGGACTTTGGCGATACGCTGACGATTGAGGCCACCCAGCGGGGGACTTTGACACTGCATACCCCGTTTGCTGAGGTGGAGGATGAAAATAACCTGATCCTGCGGGCGGCACGGTTACTGAAAACGACCGCTTTAGCCGACCAGCGTATTGATGCCTCTGCCGGGGCCGGGTTTTCGATTGAAAAACGGATCCCGATGGGTGGCGGACTGGGGGGTGGCTCGTCGAATGCGGCTACCGTGCTGGTCGCCCTGAACCGGTTATGGCAATGTGGCTATTCTGATGAGACGCTGGCGGCACTCGGTCTGCAGTTAGGCGCGGACGTGCCGGTATTTATCGATGGCCATGCTGCCTTTGCTGAAGGTGTCGGGGAGCGGTTACACCCCGCCAGCCCGCCGGAGAAATGGTACCTGGTCGCCCACCCGGGCGTCAGTATCCCTACCCCGGCGGTATTTGGTGATCACGACCTGACCCGTGACACTCCGCGGCGCTCATTAAACCAGCTTATGGATGAACCCTGGCACAATGATTGTGAAGCTGTCGTAAGAAAACGTTTTCGTAAGGTTGATGAATTGCTCGTCTGGCTGTTAGAATACGCGCCGTCGCGCCTGACAGGGACAGGTGCCTGTGTGTTTGCCGAATTCGACACAGAGGAAGCTGCCCGTCGGGTCCTTGAACTCGCTCCTGAATGGATAACCGCCTTTGTCGCCCGTGGAATGAATATTTCGCCGCTGCAAAAACGCTTATCTGAGTGATCAGCGTGTGCGTGACAGTATCACCTGTTCCAGATACTGCACGTATCGCATTTATACACCTGTGTGAATCTTCCCTGTGACACAGCGCAGGGAGTTCTCTGGACGTAAAGCCTGAGGTTTTTCTCGTGCCCGATATGAAGCTTTTTGCTGGTAACGCCACCCCGGAACTAGCGCAACGCATAGCCAACCGCCTATACACTAACCTCGGGGACGCCGCTGTTGGCCGTTTCAGTGACGGTGAAGTGAGTGTGCAGATTAATGAAAACGTGCGCGGGGGTGATATTTTTATCATTCAGTCCACCTGCGCTCCGACTAACGATAATCTGATGGAACTGGTGGTGATGGTAGACGCCCTGCGTCGTGCCTCCGCCGGCAGGATCACTGCCGTTATCCCTTATTTTGGTTATGCCCGTCAGGATCGTCGCGTTCGTTCTGCCCGTGTCCCTATTACGGCGAAAGTTGTGGCTGATTTCCTGTCCAGCGTCGGTGTTGACCGCGTACTGACAGTAGACCTGCACGCAGAACAGATTCAGGGCTTCTTTGACGTCCCGGTGGATAACGTGTTCGGTAGCCCGATCCTGCTGGAAGATATGCTGCAGCTGAACCTGGAAAACCCTATCGTGGTTTCTCCGGATATCGGTGGTGTGGTTCGTGCGCGTGCCGTCGCAAAACTGCTGAACGACGCCGACATGGCGATTATCGATAAACGTCGTCCGCGGGCTAACGTTTCACAGGTGATGCATATCATCGGTGATGTTGCCGGTCGTGACTGCGTTCTGGTCGATGATATGATCGATACCGGGGGCACGCTGTGTAAAGCGGCTGAAGCCCTGAAAGATCGTGGTGCTAAGCGTGTCTTTGCTTATGCAACCCACCCGATCTTCTCCGGTAATGCACTGGAAAACCTGCGTAACTCCGTGATTGATGAAGTAGTGGTCTGTGACACTATTCCTCTGTCACCGGAAATCAAAGCCCTGCCGAATGTCCGTACTCTGACATTATCCGGCATGCTGGCTGAAGCGATTCGCCGTATCAGCAACGAAGAATCTATCTCTGCGATGTTCGAGCATTAATCCTGCGTCATCAGAGGTAAAAAACCGGGCCATCAGGCCCGGTTTTTTTTATACAGGCCATCCGCTGCCTGGCATCATTACCCCCGGGTCTGCCCTGCCCGCTAACGGCGACAGGACACCCCGTGATCGTTACTTATGACGCGGATGCAGGCGACAGCCGTTATAACGTAACAGGAAATACCGGTCACAGACTTTTTCTCTGCCCCCGACCTGCGCGCCGGTCAGCCACAATAACGCCCCGAGAAAGATAGCAAAGACGGCGCCCCCGGTGGCCAGTTCCGACAGATGCATCGACGGTAACTGATTCATTACCGCGGCAACGATACCGCCGAGCATGGTGACCATCCCGACCCCCATCAATACATTGCCGATCAACAGTGATTGTTTGTGTTTCATGACAATTCCCCCATCCTTCTGCGGAAAACGTTGAACCGTTAAATAAAATTTTAATTAACAACGTTAAGACACACTGCAACACAGATCACAAAAAAGCGATAAAATGAACATTATGTGCTTTCGGCACAGACCTTTGTACTCCGGCGCGACACACAGTAAACTAGGGGTTTGGAATAATGGCAGAGTATAGATTGTGAGCAGCATTAAACTGATCGTCGGTCTGGCGAATCCTGGTGCGGAGTATGCCGCTACCCGACACAACGCCGGTGCCTGGTATGTGGACTTCCTGGCCGGACGCTATAACCAGTCTCTCAAAGAAGAAGCCAAATTTTATGGCTACACCGCCCGCCTGAATCTGGCCGGAAACGACGTCCGCTTACTGGTTCCCACGACCTTTATGAACCTCAGTGGCAAGTCCGTGGCGGCGATGGCCACCTTTTATCGGATAGCCCCGCAGGAAATCCTGGTGGCGCACGATGAAATGGATATGCTGCCAGGCGTGGCGAAGTTTAAACAAGGCGGAGGTCACGGCGGCCACAACGGTCTGAAAGATATCATCAGCAAACTGGGCAATAACGCCGACTTCCATCGCCTGCGCATCGGCATCGGCCACCCCGGTGACCGGAATAAAGTGACCGGGTTTGTGCTGGGTAAACCCCCTGCCAGTGAACAAAAACTGATTGATGAGGCGATCGATGAAGCGGCACGCTGTACCGAAGTGTGGCTGAAGGAAGATCGTCTGAAGGCAATGAACCGGCTGCACTCTTTTAAAGCCGGCTAAGGTTCGCCGGAAATCCGCGCCATCGGGGGCGGTTGTGTGTATAATGCGGCAAATTTTTTCTGTTCCGGGGGCAGTCACAAGCGCTGTCACCAATACGTTATAAGGTAACTCAAGCATGGGATTTAAATGCGGTATCGTAGGCTTGCCGAATGTGGGCAAATCCACCCTGTTTAATGCGCTGACCAAAGCGGGTATCGAGGCGGCAAACTTTCCGTTTTGTACGATTGAACCGAACACCGGTGTGGTTCCCATGCCTGATCCGCGTCTGGACAAATTAGCTGAGATTGTAAAACCTCAGCGCACTATCGCCACCACCATGGAATTTGTCGATATCGCCGGTCTGGTTAAAGGCGCCTCCAAAGGTGAAGGCCTGGGTAACCAGTTCCTGACCAATATCCGTGAAACCGAAGCTATCGGTCACGTGGTTCGTTGTTTTGAAGACGACAACATTATTCACGTTGCCGGTAAAGTCAGCCCGGCTGACGATATCGAAGTCATCAATACCGAACTGGCACTGTCTGACCTGGATACCTGTGAACGTGCGATCCAGCGTTTACAGAAAAAAGCCAAAGGCGGCGATAAAGACGCTAAAGCCGAGCTGGAAGTGCTGGAGAAATGCCTGCCACAGCTGGAAAATGCCGGTATGCTGCGTGCCCTGGGGCTGGATGAAGACGAAAAAGCGCTGATCCGTTACCTGAGCTTCCTGACCCTGAAGCCAACCATGTACATCGCTAACGTCAATGAAGACGGTTTTGAGAACAACCCGTTCCTGGACCAGGTGCGTGAAATCGCCGCTCAGGAAGGTTCTGTGGTCGTTCCGGTCTGTGCTTCTGTCGAATCTGACATTGCCGAACTGGACGATGCTGACCGTGATGAGTTTATGGCGGAACTGGGCCTGGAAGAACCGGGTCTGAACCGTGTGATCCGTGCCGGTTACTCCCTGCTGAACCTGCAGACGTACTTCACTGCAGGTGTTAAAGAAGTCCGTGCCTGGACCATCCCTGTCGGTGCCACGGCTCCGCAGGCTGCCGGTAAAATCCATACCGACTTCGAAAAAGGCTTTATCCGTGCCCAGACCATCGCCTTCGATGACTTTGTTGCTTTCAAAGGCGAACAAGGTGCGAAAGAAGCCGGTAAGATGCGTGCAGAAGGTAAAGAATATATCGTTAAAGACGGCGATATTATGAACTTCCTGTTTAACGTCTGATTCGGTTCTGCTGTCTTATCAGGGTTTACTGACCCGGATTAAGACGGATCAGCCCATAAAATCCACGCGCTTGCGTGGATTTTTTTATGTGAGCCGGGTTCACATGATAACCAGAATCGTCAGCAACCTTAATTTCTCTTATAATGTTATTTTCAATACAAGTCTTAGATCAATTATCATTTTTCATGACTGAAAAATTAAAAACTAAAATAACAAAATCGGGGCATTACATTTTCTCAAGCAGATTTTATTATCTAATGGTTTGACTTATTCCTTTTCTACTGACCACTGCTTATATCTCACCCTATATTATAGGGTGAGCTTTGCTTGCAGATTTAACGTTCATATCGGACTGTGGTGAAAAAGAAAAAAACAAGACTGATATAAGGGTTGATGATAAAACATGCCTATAATTTAATTTAAACTGGTCAGTTATTACCGGGTAACCAAAAAAATAATAAGTGACGAGAATAAGTAGAAAATAATATTCAGAAAACTAAATGTTGCTATTTTTTATATTTTAAATTCAGTGGGCTTAATTAAATTAAGCCCTTCTAATGATGTCACCCAAGGCTTGCAACTTTTTGTTCAAGAGACGATTCAAGCCCCTCACGGAAACGCACTTGTATCATTTTCCTTGCATCTGATAAAGACTTATCACCCTCACGGAAAGAAGATATTTCTTCCTCAAGGGTATTAATCAGAACATCAACATTACATGATGGGTATTTACTAATCATATAAACTAAATAATAAATTTTTTGCTCCATAAATATGACATCTGGTCTGTTATAATATGCTGCAATTGATATTTTATACCTATTAATAATTTCAAGTGATTCAGAAATATCAAAATCATTTAAGAAAAGGTCATCATAATATTTACTAAAAATGTATTGTTTATGATTTGATGATTTATCAGGCTCTCCTTTTTTAATCGCTAATAGAAGCTGACCAAATTTCTCCATGGTGATTTGATAATTATAATTTTTATCACTATCACCTATATCGCCACTCTTTCTAGAGTATAGAATATCATAATTTGACAAATAATTTTCAATGTCTATTTGTTCAGAGCTTAAAGATTTTAGATCGGCTGTAGATATTGAATTTTGGCTATTAGTATATTCTGCAATCTTATTTATTGTATTATCATTACCGCTAGATGAGAAAATCCTCACAAGAATTTCACATTCATTCAGAATATCAGATATATTTTTTTCCGACTCTTTATTAAAATCATGGATGGTTCGTAAAGTTTGCCCACCATTCAAAACCTGAAAGTCATTTATCCTCATCTTTTGCTTTCTATTACCATTGATACCTTCTGAATGAATTTCTTTAGCTACCATTGTAATTCCATTGTTATACATAAATAACTTTGACGGGCTATTTTTTAGCGTTTTATTTATATTTACATTATATTTTGAATTCAAGACAAAACCACGAACGTTATCAAATAAAACCCCATAATCTAATTCGGTCTTAGATAAAGGATTTATATCTTCAATATTATAATCATCCCTTAAAGAAGAGTTTTTGGAAGTAATCCTTATTAATTCACTGGCTTTCATTCTGACTATATAAGATTTTGAAGATGACAACTCATGTTCAACATAAGGCATAATACAATTAGAATCGAATAATATTGATGCACATATTGGTTCTGGCCTTAAAGACATCATATCTGAAATGTAATCTAATGATATTGACTTCACTTCAAGATCATATATATCTCTTAATCTATCCAAGTGAGGATCGTTTAACCGTATGTTATTACTTTCATTGCTTACCGAATAAAAAGTTATTCTCCATATATTATTCCCATTTAATAACTCTATGATTTTCTCTAACGAATCTTTCACCTTCCCATTAACACCAGACAGATTTTCAGTTTCAATTGCGTTAAAATACTTCGAGCTTATAAAAGGATCATTAAGGGCTTGCGTAGATGTTGCAGTGAACTTTCCTCTGTATTTAAAGTTGAAGAGATTTATTTCCTGCTTTTCGTCATCAAACAGGACAGCATCAATACCAAGATCATCATGCCCCACGCCATAAACAATATCATTGAAATCAGAATCTATAATACATTGTGAAAGATCAACGATATCTTTTCCTCTACCAAAAGATTCTAAAATAAAAAGATAGAAACCAATCCTGCGCTTATCGATTACTTTCTCTTCTGTCAATGTTTTTTTAATGGGAATCGTTTTTGTAAGAAGATTATAATACCTCTCACATTTTACATTCAAATTTTTAAACGTATTTATCCCTGCCATCTTGACCACCTTTAGTCTTGAATAAGTGAGTTAACTATACACCTAAATTTAAGAATGACAAATAATACACAACTGAACATTATACTTTAATAGTAAAAAAACATTAAAATGGAAATGTTGATAACATAGCCCAGAAGCTTAGTTGAAAAGGCAGTAGTCAAATGAACGATAGCAGAGTCTCTGCCGCCAATAACATATTGAATATACTTAACGCATGTATCCATTATCCATTATCCATTTTAATCACCTATCACGCCATATCGCCGTTACTATGGGTATTAAACGTCCTATCGCAAATGTCATAGACAACTCAGGTAATCGTGATCTTTTGTCCTTACCTGGTTTTCAGAATATCGTCATCCTGACCCTGATTATAAAACAACAGCACAGCTCCACCGCAATAGTATATATCAAGGGTCTGATTCGGTTCTGCTGTCTTATCAGGGTTTACTGAACCGGATTAAGACGGAATATCCCCATAAAATCCACGCGCTTGCGTGGATTTTATGGGGGCCGGGTTATTCCGGCGCCGGCAGGGGCAGAAATGGGTACAGGGATGCTTAAGGGTTTACTTCAGCATGAAGTAAAGCCCCCGCCAGGAACCTGAGCGAGTCACTGAAGAGCGGTAACCTTTTTCATTGTTACGACGGAACTCCCCGTCTGCCTTTTTTAAAAATAGCCGCCTGCCGGTGTCCTGCACGGGGTTTTCTTTTCCGGTGATCGATTATCTCTTAGTACTTGCAACTTCCTGCCGGAACTCGTCCATGATGGCGCGCATATCCTCCAGGCAAGCTGCCGCGGTGGCTCCCGCTTTTATTAACACTGGTTCAGCCTGCGAAAAATAGCGCTCTATCTGCGCCGCGGTTCCTTCGGCTTGTAAGGGGATGGCACAGATCAAAGACGTACCGAAACGCTGTTGCAGCTCGTCCGGATACGTCTCAATCACGTCTGTCGCCTTTAGCACGTTAACCGGGTCTTTGAGAAGTGCGTGGCCGATAGCGTTAGCCAGTTGTAAGGCGTGTTCGTCGTCCAGCTGATCGCCGATGCTTTTAACCCGCGTGGGTAGCTCCCGCAGAGTAAAGCGATCGGCGTTGCTTACCTTTCTGATATACGCGTTCCAGACTTCGCTGTTCGCCATACAGGAAGCAGAAAGTGCGCAGGTGATTAAAATTACCGCCCGTAGGATCATCGTACTACCTCAAGCGTGCGATCAGACGAAAAAATAATTTTTGAGCGTACATGCGGCCCCATGATAATACAGCCTTCCGACGCGAAGCCAGGCGGTTTAGACGGTTTTCGCTCACCATGAATACGAAATTCCGAACGACCGAAACTCTGGCCGGAAGTCATTTTGAGGATAATGGTCATCGGTCCTTTTGACGTGCTATGTTCGACGATATAATACGTTCCGCGCGGTAGTGGTCCCATACCTCTTACGTGTTGTCGATCCGGGTTGTTCTTGTTGGTCAGGTTGCCGGAATACCCTTTTCCAACTAACTCCCCTTTATGCCATAACTCGCCGGTACTCTGATGGTATGTCCATGTCATAATTTATATTCCTTTATATTGCACTGCTGTCTTTCCCGTTGTCCGGGTGGGTGATATTCCCGTCCGGAGAATGACAGGTGATTTCGTCATAGGTCATTTTGACCCCGTGCCTATGGATATCATGCTGATAGCCGGCATCCTTTACATCTTCCTGTATAGCACGACGCTGATAATTCGCGTGCCTCCCGGGAAGGTATTGAAGTATTCCTCTTACTGCCCTGCGTGATTAATTCGATAATATTTAAAGGTTTTCCATTGCCGGTAACTTAATAAAAAGACTGACAAAATGAGTAAATCGCTTTTATGAATACAGAGAGTGCAGACTCTGGCATCGCGGTAATCTTGCTGCCCGGCGGGCCGATAGGGAGGAATACACCGCGTGACAAATCGCTAATCTCTAAGATACGTTCTTACGGGTCAACGTCTGCGGCTCCTTTAAATTTATTTCCCGCGTAATATTCCGGACGTAAAGAAGAGACACTCAAGCCTGATTCCATAACTTTATAAAATCACCAATACCTTACTCCTGTTAAATAATCATGGTAAGTCACTTTATATCCTCATCACCATTAAAAAACGAGTTAATAACTCTTATGAATTAATTTTAAAATGATTAATATAAACTGCCACCGTGGCACTTATTTATTTCCCGGATTAAGTAAAGCCCCAGTACTTCGGCGGCGAGCTATTCACTAAACTGTTCGTCTTTCTCACACTGCTTAATCATATATGCAACGTTAACGGGCACAGGCGATTACAGGCTGGACTCCACTCCAGACAGGTCTGGCAGCCCAACATCTGCTCCCCGCCCTCAGCAGATATGGATAATTTTCTGATCATGTACATAGGACTTTGCTGCGCATAGCCCGTTATGATCGACAATGTATTACGCCCTTATTGAAAAGCGCAGATTATTAAACGACATGTTTCCGATAATCCTTTAATCAGGGAAACTGGATCCTGTTAGCTAAATGCCTTTTTGTTTTTTCCAGAAAAGTGCGAACGGTTTCACCCCGGAGTTCAGGAAAACACTCTCCCTGGCTAAGAATTGCAAAGGTCTTTGTCAGTGTTTCATCATTTAATGACATTAAATTTTCCGCCTCCTGACAAACGTTAATTGCCGTTTTTGGGTTCTCTATTTGTAAATAACTGTCCGGTACGTCCTCTACCGTTTCGCCAAACAGATCGTAATCCTGACCAAAAAAAACCGAATAAGCGTACCAAGATTTTTATAATTGTTATTCATTGTCAGCCTCAGAAAGATGGATATGACGTCAGAAGATAATAAGGTTTGCCGTTAAACACGTTGCGAAGTAAAAAAATCCTGACAGAATGAGCCATAATCCGGGTTGTGCTTCCCTGCCTGAAACCCTAACCCACTACGGTTCGGCTTTGCCAGGTCAGCTACTCTCTATTTATCCCTGGCAATCGTTATAAAATAACGGAATACCGCTGCACGATACTGGCGAACACTGCACATTTTTCGATAGCGCCGTTAAATTTTAGCAGCACACTAAGTATCTTCCGGCCGTTTTATATCAGCGACGGGACTGTATGCTGCATCGGTAAAATATCACCAATCCAATCCACCATGATACCACTGGCTAACCACTGTGCTGTGTTAAGAATTTTCCACTGACACGCAGGTGTTTCAGCCGTATCTTCAACACCCGTTTTAAGGCTCTCTTCTGTTCTTTTCAATATTCGCGGGTGTTAGTGTCATCTGATATTTGCTACCGTGCGCAATCCTGCTCCGCCCATGAGTTCAGAGACAAGATGCCCCTGTGAAATTTGCTTTCTGTCAACTCATACGGTTAATCAGAGATGTGCCTGACAGCATTTCGCCTGATTGTTGTGAGGATCCTGCGTCGTATCAGACCACTAACCGGCCTGATAAGATACCAGTAGGGGGTAAAACTGCGGAGTGCATCTTTATCCGGACAAAATATCCGGGTTTCTGTCGTCAATAGGGACTTCGTTTCACTGAGTTGATTAAGTGTAAAGCTCAGCACGAGCTTTGCAGTCCCTGCCTCGCTAAATGCGATAAAATCAGCGCCATTAGTGATAACCCTTTGACCATAATCGGCTTTCCAGAATTTGCCGGCCAGGCCAAATATCAGTTCCCGATCACCCTTTTTCTCCAGCAGCGTAAAGTTGTCCATCCCGAAGGGTTGCAGGGAGGACGCAGGCCGGGTATTTCTCATCTTCAGTAACCGGAGCGGTAACTCACGAACCGCTATCGCATACCGAAAGAACCAATCATCCCGCAGCCGAAAATTTAATACTGCGTCCATAATATCCGCCTGCCGTGCCGTTATTTTCAACGTATGTTTCTCGCTGAACTGATAAACGGGCAAATACTTTTCCTTAAGACACATACCATAACCTCTTCGTTTAATGAGCCTATGTAGCCAGAAACGTTACCACGTTTGACCGGCCAAAGAACCACAGCAAAGAGTAACTTTTCAGCGAAGATACAGCCGTTCATTTTAAATGACGATGCAGCCAATTCTGTCGGCCTGCAGTTATTATCGGGGCTGACCTGTCCGGCTTGCCATTGTGTTTTCAGACGGACTCTTCATCCTTTCCTGGCGGGAAAAGTGAGAATAACTGTTCGCTATCATTCAGTGCAGAATATTAACTGCCAGGGTATCCGGGTCTTTCCAGATGACACTGTCTGGTAATGATATATCAAGACAACATTTTTCAGGAGATAATTGATACCGACAGATAGCGGCATTTATTTATAGTCCGGTAATACGGGGACTGGCCTGCAGATAACCGGGACACAATATTCAGGCCCCGGACACCGATAGCAGGCAGGTACCTGCTATCGGTCATACTGCAGTTGCATCAGCATTTCGTGCCACACCATGCCGCCGTGTTCTGAGTCAGAAGGTTTGATATAGGAATAGCCAAGCTTTTTATAGAAGTCCACATGGTGCGTTTTACACATCAGGTGGATCGTTTGTTTGCCTTTTTCCTTCATCAGGGCGATAAATGCTTCCATCATCAACCGGGCGTATCCCCTCCCCTGATAAACCGGATCGACCACCACCGACATAATGACAACATTTGGTGCATCATCTTCGTGACCGATCAGTTCCTTGAATGCCTCATCCGACATCACAACCTGCCGGGCACAACCGGAGTTAATGAATCCGGTGATTTCGCCTGCCCGCTCTGCACACAAGAATCCTTGCGGATATTGCCGGATACGGGTGGCAATTTTTTCCCGCGTTGCTGCTTCATCGCCTTCATAAGCTTCACTTTCAATCTGAAAGCAGCGATCCAGGTCAGATAAACTGACCTCACGGAAAACAAGACAGGTCATACTATTACCTCTGGTGATTAATTCCGAACGGTCGTATTGTACTGACTTATCATAATGAACCTACTGCATTCTATTCACTTGCGGAATGAAAACTATGCATCAGAAGTTACGAGCGCTGGATATGAATTTACTGCTGGTGTTTGAGACAATTTACCGGCACCGGCAAGTCACCTCTGCAGCCAGCGAGCTTGCTATTAGTCCTTCTGCACTGAGCCACGCACTCTCACGGCTCAGGGCGACACTGGGTGACGATCTGTTTATCCGGCAAGGCAGTATGATGCAACCGACCGCCAGGGCACAGGTCCTGGCACCGGGGATTTTTTCGGCACTCAATGCGCTGTCTGATACACTGAAATCGGCGGAAGTTTTTAATCCGCAAACCAGTACTCAGACGTTCCGTTTTGCGGTGACCGATTATACGGCGGCCGTTTTCTTTCCTGCCCTGATCACACGCTTACAGCAGGTTGCACCCGGGGTTTCGGTGAAAACCATCAACTCAACACACAGTGATTCATTTGAAGACCTTGCGTCCGGAAAAATCGATTTTGCGATTGGTTTTCAATCGACGGAAGCAGTGGATCAGCCACGGACCCGGACCATTGAATGCTTTCGCGATAACTACGTTGTTGCCGTCAGCCGTCGTCATCCCCGTATCCGGGACGCACTCAGCCTGCAGCAGTTTCTCGCCGAAGGGCATATTGTTGTCAATCCCTGGAATGAAGCCCGCGGTGTTATCGATCGCATACTCGACTCTATGAATATTCGCCGCCGGATCGTCATTGAACTGCCTGGTATGCTGTCGGTCCCTGCCATAGTCGCGGGTTCCGGACTGATTATCACCCTGCCTGAAAAAGCGGTCAGGACGCTTTTCCACGCAGAGGATCTTAACTATTTTCCTGTTCCCTTCAGCGTGCCGCCCTACATGCTCAATATCTGCTATAACAGTGAGCTGAGTGCTTCTCCGGGCCATGACTGGATGCGAACACTTATCGCAGAGGTAACGGGAGTAACCGCGACTTCACCAGAAATGATGATATCGCCTGAGAAATGATTCAGCCGGAGCGGAGGAGAGTGTTTACGCGAAGAGAACCGTTCCCGCGCTATCTGCCGTCGGGGTTATCCGGCGTTTTTTGTGAAGAATGAAACAGAGCCCTGAGGGCCATCGGCATAAAAATAGCACCCTGACCTGTAACGTTAGCCGGTAAGACGGAATGAGAGGAACGCTGAAATACGACCCGCCCTCCCCTGTAAAACACTCGAACCGATGCTCATTCCTTCAGACGACAAGATCTATGAACATATGCATACAGAGAAGATCGGCCTGAGCGAGCCCGGAAAAATGGTTATCTTCGCCGATCAGTAAGAAGCCATGCTGCTGATAAAATGACTGCGCGTTCGGGGTGGAAGATAAAGTCAGTCGTTTCAATCCACGTTGCTCTGCTTCACTTTTAATCGCTTCGATGATCTTACTGGCACAACCCTTCCCAAAATAGTCCGGTAGCGTGAAAATAGCCTCTACACTTCCGGCGGCCAGATCCAGATATCCGGTGGCAACAAGACCATTACGGGGGTCTTCTGCCACAAAGAACGGGTTTTGCGTAATCTCTTTCCTGTAATCTTCCGGCATGACATCAGGGGTCCAGGCATTAATCACCGCGGCACTATAAGCGGTTTTGCACCCTTCCCGGATGGCAAGGTTTCTTATATTCCAGCATGCTTCCGCCTCTTCAGCCAGGGCTCGTCTGATTTTCATGGTAATTCCATCTTTAGGTTAGTCGGGTAGTTATATCTATCACAAAACATCGCCAGGTTGATCATCTTATTTATCAAAAGCAACGGGTTACAACCGACTGGCAGAGAAACAGCCGCAATGTTATTTTCCCCGAACGGAGGTTAATAAAGAATGCTGCGGCTTATACCAGCGCCCGGATGAAAAATCGGGTCATATTACGACCTGCGGAAATATGCCAGTCAGTTTGGGGATGAACAGGCTATGTATCGGCACCCGTCCGGGGTAAAAACCCCCGGGGATTACTGTCATGGGGTGTGCGGGCTAATCGTCTCTGCTATCCGGCCGCCCTGCCGGGATAAAGTGAGTTTGCGCCCCGCTGAGGCCACTTCCCCTGCTACCCCGCTCGTTACCGGAAGGTATCATTCAGATCTCTATCTCTCTCCGCCAGCGATGTCTCTGTGGCTGAGTCCGGGACCAATATTCCTGTCAACAGGAAGTTAGCCTTAAACGGGTTGCCGACCCGCAGAATCCGCCGGAACCGTAAAACGTCAGGAATCAACAGGCTGACCGGTTTTTGCCGGCGTTTTATTACCCTTTAATTTTATCCGTCTGATATATTAGCGAGACGCATATCTTAACGGGACTGGATGAGTCTCAGTGGCCTTTCGCTGTATTAAATCCCCCGAAAAAGACAACATTCTCTTAATAAAGGTGTTTTACGATGGCACTGATCGACGAACTTAAAAAGAAGTATCCGCAGTCACTGGCATGGGCGTTCGGTGACAGTCCTGAAATGGCAGATGAACTGGCTGACCTGGTCTGTCGGGGATTAAAAACCGCATCCTGCGGGTCCCTGTCCGCATTCCGGGAAGACCCTGATGCGCCGCGACCTGGCAGCATCAATATCATCCTTAACGGACAAGATGTACCGGTCTGTGTCATCCGTACGATATCAACCCGTCTGTTACGCTTTTCAGAAGCTACCGAAGCACTGGCCATCAAAGAAGGTGAAGGCGATTTAAGTCTGGAATACTGGCGACAGGAACATAAAGCGTTCTTCACCCGGGAAGGAACCTATTCCGACGATATGGAGATTGTGGCAGAAGAATTTGAAGTTATTGAACTACTGTAATCAGACCCCCGGGGGCTGGTGATTTTCGCCAGCGATATCACTATTTCGCGATACTGCAGGAATGCCGTGATCCCGGGGGACCTTAAGGAGTTTAAGATGTATATTCACTATCCTGAGAGGATATGGTCAAGGGATGAAATTTTATCCTCACACCTTAATCCACGAAGGAGATATCATCTGTGAGTCACGAAGCCTTTATGTTGCTGGCCTTAGCCGTCTCAGAACAAGCCTTACCGGAATGCCTGCCTAATCCCCCGGTCGGATGTGTGATTGTCCGGGACGGTAAGGTGATTGCCACGGGCTATACCCATGCGCCCGGTTTACATCATGCGGAGATGGATGCCCTGTCCAAAGTGTCAGGTTCGCTTGAAGATTGTGATATGTATGTGACGCTGGAACCCTGTTCGTTTACCGGCAGAACCCCCTCCTGTGCCAGGGCTCTGGTAAAACGCAATATTGGCCGTTTATTTGTTTCTGTGATCGATCCACACCCGCGGAACCAGGGTAAAGGTATCGATATTGTGCGTAAAGATGTACCACGGGTAGAGATCGGGCTATGTGACTCAGAAGTCAGTGCATTCCTTAAGCCTTATCTGGCTTAATCCCTCACGATCGGCCCGGGAGGCTCCCCCGTAATAGGCTTTCCTTATTTACCTCAGTCAGCCGCTGAGTTATCTGTAATGCCCTGCTATACTTCGCTTTCCCCGGAGGCACTGTCGGCGGTAATCATGGATAGTCAGCCCCGGGATCTTACTACGACGTCATTTTTACCGGTAAAGGGGAAAGCCGTACCGGGAAACGGTCAGGGAGCCATTATTATGCTAAATAAACATGCCTCCGGGGCGGTCATGATCATCCTGGGCGCCATTTGTTATGCACTGCCGGGCATCATTATGAGTCTGGCCATCGGGCATGGCGCACATATCAGTAATATCATCGCGACTCAGTATCTGTTCTCTTTTATTCTGTTTTTTGTGCTTTCCGAGTTCAGCAGTAATAAAAAAGGCGTGATCTCGCCGAAAGAGAAAGGTATCGCCCTGTTAACGGGAGTGCCCTTATTCGGTGTGACCTACTGTTTTTTCAGTGCCGTGGCCTATGTCGGGGTCCCGACCGCGACTCTGCTGATCATGCAATCTTCCTGGATAGCCCCGCTGATGACCTCGCTTATCAAACGCAGCCGTATTGCACGGCAGGACATCGTGGCCCTGGTCTGCATCATCTCCGGCGTAGTGATAGCTACCGGCGCGTTTGGTGGCCATGTCACTCTGAATATGACCGGCCTGCTGTGGGGATTATCCGCCGCCTGTTGCTACAGTATGGTGATCCTCTGTTCCTCACAAATCGCAACCAGTAATCGTGTCACAGATAAAGCGAAGTTACTGACTCTGGGAGCTTTTATTACGGCTATCTGTGTAATGAAGGATCACGTCACTATTTCGCCATTTACCACCGACAGTTTCTGGTCACTGCTGACAGCCATGTTCTCTTCTGTATTACCGGTGCTGCTTTTCGGGCTGGGGATGCCGCGGACATCGCAGACACTGGCGGGCATGCTGGTCACCCTGGAGTTACCCGCAGCCTACGTTTTCTCCTATCTGATCCTGGCAGAGAAAATTACGATGTCGCAGATTGTCGGTTGCCTGATTATTGTTATCAGTATGATGATACCTAAAGTCTCTAACGCACTGCGTTACAGGAAAATGCCAAAGGTTCCCTGAACGTTTTCAGCAGGCTGACACGGTCGGGGAGTGCCGGTAACAATGCACGCCCGGCCCCCTGCTCTCAGCATCGTCGGTCATCTGTTCCTTACATCGGCCGTTTATCTGATCGCCGCTCCCTTCGGGTAGCGGCAACATCTGCCACCGTCCGGCGATTTCTCCGTACATACTACACATCCCCTGCGCGAATATCCCCGTCAAAGCGATACGGACTAACAGCCCCTGTCCCCCCGGGAAACCGGTTGATTTTTATTTACTTATTGTTAATTTATTCTTATCTTTCATTAGTCTCCGGCAACGGCAGCTAACCCCGGGGCAATCCATTTCCCCCCATGACGGAGCGATTTCAGGTATGCCAGTCAGAAAAGCCACGGTAATCGGCCTGACCGCCGTGATATTATGGAGCACCCTGGTCGGATTCCTTCGCGGGGTCACTCAGGGACTGGGAGCGATCGGCGGCGCAGCGATGATCTACACCTGCAGTTCGCTGTTACTGTTCTTCGTGGTCGGGATCCCGGCGCTGTCTTCCTTCCCGCGTAAGTACCTGATCCCCGGTGCGGTGCTGTTTGTGGCCTATGAAATCTGCCTGTCGCTGTCCATCGGCTTTGCGCATTCGGATGCCCAGGCGATTGAGGTGGGCATGGTCAATTATCTCTGGCCCAGTCTGACCCTGCTGTTCACGATGATTGCTGACAAACGACGGCCAGGCCTGCTGATGCTGCCGGGGATCCTGATTTGTTTCGCCGGCGTAGGGAAAGTCCTCGGCGGTGAACAGGGTTTTTCACTGCATGAGGTGACCGGGAACATTATTTCCAACCCTCTGAGCTACGGCATGGCCTTTGCCGGAGCCGTCATCTGGGGCATCTATTGTGTGCTGACCAAAAAACTGGCCAATGGCAGTAACGGGATCACGCTGTTTTTCGCCCTGACCGCGGTGGCGTTATGGGTAAAATTCTTTTTCTCCGATACCCCGGTCATGCATTTCAGCCCCGGTGTGCTGGGCTGTCTGGCCGGTATTGCGGTGGCCATGGGGCTGGGATATGCCGCCTGGAATATCGGTATTTTACATGGCAATGTCACCCTGCTGGCGGCCGCATCCTATTTTATTCCGGTGATTTCCTCGCTGTTCGCGGCCCTGCTGCTGGGACAAACGCTCAGTCATAACTTCTGGGCCGGCGCGCTTATGGTCTGTGGCGGCTCGCTGCTGTGCTGGTATTCCAGCCGCAGTCCGGCGTAAACCCGCAAAAGGCGCTGCCGCCCTGAGTGCCGGCAGCGCAAAGCGCATTCACTGATCAAGCCCCTCCCTGCGGCGGCCATTTGCGCTGGCTATATTTCTTTACAGAAAATAGCTGCTACGCTTAGGGGGTCAGCGGCCTCAGGCTTGTCCCGACCCCGTCTGTCAGGTAAGATCCCTGCGAATTAACCGTGGTAAATTCAGCTCCCGGGCCTTACCCGTTCAAACCTGCCTGCTTCACAGCTAATACGGCTTACGACTTACATACATTGCTTCCTTGCATCAGGATTTTTATGTCTGACATGAAATCACAGCCGCGTCATGCTGCTTTGCCGGTCACCGGCATGCCTTTCGTGCTGATCCTCAGCGCGTTAATGGCCTTTACTTCGCTTTCGACAGATATTTATCTGCCGGCATTACCCGCGATGCAGAAAGATCTGCAGGGTAATACCGAACTGACCATTACCGGCTTTTTACTCGGTTTCTGTATTGCGCAGCTGGTCTGGGGACCGATCAGTGACTCTCTGGGACGCCGCAAACCCCTGATGATCGGTATGGTGCTGTTTATTGTCGGCTCCATCGGGTGTTCGTTATCGCACAATATTACTCAGATCGTGTTCTGGCGCGTCTTTCAGGCACTGGGCGCCTGTACCGGCCCCATGCTGGCACGGGCAATGATACGGGATCTGTTTACACGGACCCGCGCAGCGCAGATGCTGTCGGTATTAATGATGATTATGTCGATAGCCCCTATCGCCGGCCCGCTGATGGGGGGGCAAATCATCCGTTTCGCCTCATGGCAGGCTATTTTCTGGTTACTGGCCGGGCTGGGCACACTGATGCTGATTTCCCTTTATTGGCTGCCGGAGACACTGCCTCCGGAGAAACGGGTAAAGTCCTCCCCTGTCAGGGCGGTCACTAACTATTATTCACTGCTGCGTAACACCGTTTTTATGCGCTTTACCCTGTGTCTGGCGTTTTATTATCTCGGGGTGTATGCCTTTGTTGCCGGCTCTCCGTTCGTTTACATCAGTTATTTCGGGGTTGACCCGCAATATTTCGGCTGGCTGTTTGCGGTGAATATCGTCGGGGTGGTGATTATGAGCCAGGCCAACCGTCATCTGGTACGACATTTTCCGCTGGAGAAACTGCTGAAGGTCGCGGCGATCGTTGCAGCGATTGCGGCAACCATACTGGCACTGGTCTCGGCAGGACATCCGGCTGGGATGGTGTTGATTGTCATTACCATCCTGTTCTTCTTTTCGATGAACGGCATTATCGCGGCCGGTTCAACGGCGGCGGCGCTGGATAATGCCGGTGAGATCACCGGTTCTGCCTCTGCACTGATCGGCTCTTTGCAGTACGGTAGCGGGATTTTTGCCTCGTTATTGCTGGCCATGTTCAGCGACGGCACTCCGTGGACAATGGCCTGGATCATCTGGGTATTCAGTCTGGCCAGTGCCATTATGGCATTGACGACCCGGGTCCAGCCGCAGAGAGACGACGACTGAGCCAGCCCCGTCAGTCAGACCGAAATGATGCCTCCCCGGGTAATGTGATTCAGTTAAACGTTTTAAGAAGATAAACGCATACATAGGTTGAAAGGGAAAACGGAGGAACCCGGGGTTCCCCCCTGATGAACTGCACCACAGGCCCGAAATTTCGGGCCTTACTCCCTTAAGCGACCGGCATGACCTCCCTGGGCGTTTTTTCTGTCCGATCTTAAGACCTGCTGCTCTCCCCGCTTCCTGCCTGTACGGACGGCAGAGTCAGTGTGTGACGTTTCAGCAGGGTGGCGAGTCCCAGCGCCATCATCACCAGCGCCTCCGCCAACAGGAAACCGGACATAGCATGGGGATAACTGCCATCCAGGTGCTGATGCAGATGCTGGTAGAGCGCGCCCGCGGCGGCGGGCCCAATCCCCAGGCAAGCCTGCTGTAAGGTACTGAGAATGGCACTGCCTGCACCGGCATCCCGGGTAGCAATATCCCGCATCCCCACCCGGTAGAAACAGTTCACTATCACCGCCTGTCCCATCCCCATCAGCAACGAGCCGGGGGCGATCGACCACAGTGTCAGGGCATTTCCCTGCCAGGCCAGAGTCGCCATCAGCAGCACAATGCCGCTGACCTGCACCAGCACTCCTGCCAGTAATACCGGGGCCGGAGAGTATCGGGCAATCAGTTTTGGCGCATAGAGTGCAGCCATAAAATAAGAGGCGCCGAGCACGATAAAGCTGTTACCGGAGGCCAGCGGGCCCATACCGGCACCCGCCTGCAGGGTTAACGCCATACAGAACATAAACCCGGACCAGCAGGTGAAAAACAGCACAGCAATCAGTAAGGCGAAGCGCACCCCCGGCAGTTTGAGTAAGCGCGGCGGTAACAGCGGGGTCAGGCCGCGCCGTTGCTGCACAAGCGCGCCATAACGCATCAGCAGAGCCAGTGGCAGCACGGCGATAAAGGCTCCCTGCATCATCCACGGCCAGTGCATCACCGGCCCCAGAGCCAGCGGAAACAGCAGACAGCAGAGGATGATTGCCAGTAACACTGTGCCCTGCCAGTCGATGCGCGAAGGCTGGTCATTACGGGTTTCCGGAATAAAGCGCAGACTGAACATCAGAACCAGCAGACAAATGGGCACATTAATAAAAAATGCATTACGCCAGCCCAGCCCGGCGATATCCGCCGACACCAGCCAGCCGCCCCCGACCTGTCCGATAATAAATGCCAGTCCCCCGATGCCGCTGTACAGGCTGATTGCCCTGCCGTGGGCGTGCCCGGACAATGTCACATGCAGGGTTGCCAGAATTTGCGGCACAATCAGGGCCGCCCCCATCCCCTGAACCGTCCTGGCGATCAGTAACTGAGTCACAGTGGCGGACAGACCGCAGAACAGAGAGGCGAGGCCGAAAATAGTCACCCCGGTCAACAGTATCCGCCGCCGGCCATAGTTATCGCCGAGTTTGCTGCCCACGGCCAGACAGACGGCAAAGGCGACGCCGTACAGCGCAACAATCAACTCCAGATCTGTGGCGCTGCTGGACAGTGAACGGGTGATCGATTCCAGTGCAACGTTAGTGATTGAGGTATCTATCAGCGGTAACATTTGCGCCGTCAGTAACAGTATCAGACCGGTTTTCCCGGGCGAGGCAGGTGTCGCTTTCATGAAAGCTCCATTGTGTGTTTTATTTTCTGCCCGTAGTATTGAGGAATATTTAACAGGGTACCAGTACCTGCTTATACTGGTATCAGCACTACCATGCTGGAGTACAGAATGACCATGCAGCCTTCCGCTGTCAGTCCTGTGAGACAGGAAAAAAACAGCCGTCAGTTACTGGCCACCTTTTTGCGTACCCGCCGGGAAAGCCTGGACCCGCAACGTCTGGGGTTACCGAATACCGGCCGCCGCCGTACCCCCGGCCTGCGCCGGGAGGAAGTGGCAATGCTGGCGGATGTCGGTGTGACCTGGTACACCTGGCTTGAACAGGGCCGGGAGATGAAGCCCTCGGCCACCGTCTTATCGGCAGTCAGTAAGGCATTACAATGCACGCCGGCAGAAACCCGCCACCTGTTTATCCTGGCCGGGCTGCCGGTACCGGAGGGCCCGACGGGCGCAGAATGCCGGCAGGCAGGCCCGGCATCACAGCGGTTACTCAACTCACTGATGCCAAATCCGGCGACGCTGCAACGACCAAATTTCGATATTCTCGGCTATAACGCAGCCTTTTGCCGCCTGATGGGCGTGGATCTTGATACGGTACCGATCGCGGAACGGAACTGCATTTATCAGTACCTGACGAATGCACAATGGCGCAGCCGTTTGTGTGATGAGTCAATGCTGTTACCCCTCTATGTGGCTTATTTCCGCGCCGGGATGGCGGAATATCGCGGAGATCCGCGCTGGGAAGAGTTACTGGAGCGTTTTTTTGCCGTCTCGTCCCGCTTTTATGAGCTCTGGCAACAGCATTATGAAATCCGCAGTATCGAAAATCACATTAAACATTTTAACCATCCGCGCCACGGTCACTTCACCCTGCAGCAGATGAACTGGTTCTCTGCCCCCCGCGATGGTTCCCGTTTGCTGGTGTTTCTGCCACAGGATGCGGAGGGCGAAAGAATACTCGGCGAACTGGCGCAGCAGACCCATATCTGACTGTGATGCTGCGTAGTGATCAGATATGAAAGGTGCTGTCTGCGATATCGGTAATAAACATATGCCCGGGCGCATGGCTGACCGCAAACGGCACCTGTGAGGCCATCACCGCCGCTTGCGGGGTCACTCCGCAGGCCCGGAAGACCGGGATCTCTCCGGGCCGGATCTCCACTGCATCGCCAAAATCCGGATGACGGAGATCGGTAATGCCCAGGCCCGCAGGGTCACCGATATGCACAGGCGCACCATGAACGGAAGGATAGCGCCCGCTGATCGCCACAGCATCGGCCACCCGGTCCGCCGGTATCGGGCGCATTGACACCACCAGCCTGCCGCGGAGCTTCCCTGCCGGACGGCATTCGCGCCGGGTAAGGTACATCGGCACATTACACCCGGCACTGATGTGGCGGATGTCGATACCGGCCTCCGCCAGCGGGGTTTCAAAGGTAAAACTGCAGCCAATCAGGAAGGTGACTAAGTCAGGATGCTGCTGCCAGAGAGCGGAGGCATCGGTAATTTCTTCGGTCAGCTTGCCATTTCGCCAGACGCGATATAACGGAATATCCCGGCTGATGTCCGCCCCGGCGGCCAGAGGTGTCTCTGTCCGGCCGGATTCGATCACATCCAGTACCGGACACGCCTTCGGGTTACGCTGCGCGTACAGCAGAAAATCCCAGGCGTAATCCGGCGGTAAGGCAATCATATTGGCCTGGGTCATCCCGGGGGCGACACCGGCGGTAGGCATAACCGTCCCCTGCCGGTAGCTCGCGCGGGCAGCGGAGATCTGCGGGTAGGTTTCAGGCATAACGGGTATGACTCTTCTGCTTTTTAGTCCGTCGCTTCACTATAAAGCGACGGATATAAATAGCAATCCTCAACCTCAGACCCGGAGTTAACCCGCCGCGTCCAGTTGTTTACCACGGGTTTCCGGTAATGCCAGGCAGGCAATAATCACCAGCAGATACGAGCCGCCAGCCATATAACCGATAGCGGTGCCCAGAGGCATGTGCCCGCTCATGTAACCAATCATTCCCGGGAAGATAGCCCCGACGGCACGGCCAAAGTTATAACAGAATCCCTGCCCCGATCCCCGGATATGCCCCGGATATAACTCACTAAGGTAGGCCCCCATTCCTGAGAAAATACCGGACAGGAAAAAGCCCAGCGGGAAGCCAAGGACCATCATCACCGCATTGGTCACCGGCAGTAAGGTATAGCTGACCACCAGCACGATGGCGCACAGGGCAAACAGGATAAAACAGCGGCGACGGCCAAACGCATCGGAAACCCAGGCACTGGTCAGATATCCGGCAAAGGATCCTGCAATCAGTATGACCAGGTAACCACTGGTGTTCAGCACTGACAGGTGACGTTCAGTTTTCAGGAATGTCGGCAGCCAGGTGGTGACCGCATAGTAAGCCCCCTGCATACCGGTGGCCAGCAGACTGGAAAACAGCGTGATACGCAGCATTTTCGGGTGGAAGATTTGCATAAAGCTGCCTTCCGATACCCCGGTCTCCTGCTGACGGCGGCGCGTTTGCAGATAAATTTCCGGGTCCTGCAGGTTGCGACGTAACCAGACCAGGATCAGCGCCGGCAATGCGCCGACCCAGAACAACATTTTCCAGGCCAGTGCCGGAGAGAATGAAGAATAGATCAGCCAGTAAGCAATGGCAGCCACTGCCCAGCCGACTGCCCAGCTACTCTGTACCAGACCGACCGCTTTACCCCGGTGACGGGCGCGGATCATTTCAGAAATCAGTACCGAACCGACCGACCATTCTCCGCCGAATCCCAGCCCCTGCATAACCCGGGTAAACAGCAGTTGTTCCGGTGAGTGAACAAAACCGCTGCACAGGGTGAAGAAACTAAACCAGAGGACGGTGACCTGCAGCATTCTGACCCGGCCATATTTGTCTGCCAGGATCCCGGCAAGCCATCCGCCCACGGCGGATGATATTAATGCACCGGTTGCGATGTACCCGGCTTCGGTGGTTGTCATGCCCCACAACGCAATAAACGTCGGGATCATAAAGGTGTAAATCATGGAGTCGAACGCATCGATCCCGTATCCCATAAAAGCAGCGGCGAGCGTTTTACGCTCGGCGCTGTTGGTTTCCCTGAGCCACATAATTATTTACTCTGCAGGTTAATGTATTGTCTTGAATGCTGCGCAACCGCAGCGGCTACCGCAGGTCAGTTCTCTTATCTGAGGACCTGTCTTATATACAAGCAAGCTTTATGCCAATAAGAATTAAAGCGCTGACATTGTCTGGCGCACACCCTAATAGGCTTAAATCTGAATTGCAAACCCGGCCGCAAAGGAACCGATACCATGGCTGATAATTATACAAAAAGACTAAATATTATCAGGCCATTTATTCCTGTTTTCCTTATAAACCATAAAGTTACACTGTTTACTATCATCTGCGTGAGGAAACCCGTTTCCGGGATTAACAAGGTCACCCTTTGTACCCGCGTGACGCAGTTTTGCCTGTCCGCGATCCCCGTAAAGTCGCTGAACTTACCGTAGCCAGCAAAATGTCATACCGGCTGGCCAGCCAACCGGTCAGCGATAAAAAGCATTAAAGGGATTGCCGCCCCCCAGGCGCATGAGGAGAGAGGTTGCTGCAGGTCATAGCGGTGGTGGATCTTATGCGGTGTGTACTGGTGTGCCGATGCCGATGCGGCGACCGGGAAAGAGTTAGCGCCCTGCCGCCGAGGCAGGGCGTATTCCGCTAACGGGAGGTGAAACGCTGCAGACGCTGATGCAGCTGCCTGTTTTCACTGTTAAGCCGTTCTATCTCATCCAGTAACGAAAGCGTCACCGCAATACCCGGCCAGTCGAGTTCGAGTTCGCGGCGCAGACGCTGGGCACGAAGACAAAGCGCCAGCGATTCATCATCAAACAGCCACTGTTCAGAGACATCACCCTGTGGCTCCAGGACTCCCAGGCCAATAATTTCGGTCAGTTCCGGCCGGCTTAAGCCGGTATGCAGACAAAACTCGGTGACGGTAAAGGTGATTGTGACATGACTCATTATTCTTTCCCCCATCCCCGGCGGGCATCAAACGCCGACCCGGCGTCAGCCAGTTGCTGCCAGAGTGCCTGTGACTTTTCATCCGGCCGGGGTGGCATCACAATTTTCACCACGGCGTACAGATCTCCCTGATTCTGCTTCCCGGCCAGGCCTTTCCCTTTTACCCGAAGACGCTGGCCGGCTTGTGTCCCTGGCGGAATGGTCAGCAGAATGCTGTCCTGCAATGTCGGTACCGATACTTTGGTTCCCAGCGCCGCCTCCCACGGGGCCAGCGGTAAAACGACCTCCAGATCATTCCCCGTCACATCAAACAGAGGATGCGGAGCGATACGGATGACCAGATACAGGTCGCCGGCAGGTCCGCCACCGCTCCCCGGTCCGCCCTGGCCTTTCAGTCGGATCCGTTCACCGTCACCGATACCGGCAGGGATTTTTACCTTCAGCGTTTTCGGGATTTCACTGACGATCATCCCAAAGCCATTACGGACCGGTAAACTGAACTGAATGGTCCGGGTTTCCCCCCGTTGGGCCTCTTCAAGAAAAACGGCCACTTCGGTTTCGATATCCTGCCCGCGCTCCGGCCGGGGTTGCCTGGCCTGTCGCGACTGCTGACCAAAAACGGAGCTAAAGAAGTCAGAAAAGTCTTCCTGCCCGGCACTTCCGGCGTCTGAATAGGCCGGGCCTGTGGAAGAATACTCATTAAAACGGGGATCATTGCGGTGCTGCCAGAGGGTGTCATATTCTTCCCGACGCTCTTTGTCCTTCAGCACTTCATAGGCTTCGGCGATCTCTTTAAACTTTGTCTCTGCATCTTTCTCACTACTGACATCGGGATGATATTTTCTGGCCAGACGGCGATAAGCGGTCTTTATGGCTTTTGTATCATCAGTGCGTTCCACCCCGAGAATAGCGTAGTAATCCTTCAGTTCCATAGCATTAGCCTTCGGGTCAGTAAGAAGCGAATATTCTGGTCAGGTCAGTGATAACGACCTGCTGAGTAATAAATATAGACGGCAGCGTAATGCTTTGCAGTGTCATTCCCATGGTAATTTCCTGATATGGCGCCGCCCTGACTGCCGCAGAAAAGGAAAAACACAAAAGAAATTCTTTACCCTTCAATCCCGGTGACAGGTTAATATCAGCTTACATTATTTTCTTACAAAACGGTGTGACCGGCTTCCCGTGGCGCTTATTTCCTGAAGGGATGGAAAATAACCCGATTAAAATCAATGCTTTTACCCGATTAACCCTGCAATATACAAGGTTAATTAGCTGTTTAAGCATATCGCCATGTTTTATATCACCGGCTGAAACCTGCCCTTAATTCCTGCAGGCTGACAGTCTTCGTGCGGAAATAACATTTATTTACGGAGTTGTTTCATCAGTAAAACTTACGGATTCCCCGTAAGCCGCGCGCTATACATCCTGGATCATCAGAGCTACTTTAAATGCCTTTGCGGGCCACAGCCCTGGCCCGGCGATGCTGCCAGACCTGATGCGGGAGGACAATAATGATTGATCTGATTATCCCGGCACTTCTGCCGATAGTCGTCACACTGTTGCTGGGGTTTATTGCCGGCTGGCACCATGATTTTGATGCCGGTCAGGGAGCGGTACTCAACCGGATGGTCATGCTGTATGCCCTGCCGTTAACCCTGTTTGCGGGGATGATGGGTCTCTCACGTTCCGTATTGCTTGCCCAGGGGGTGATTGCCGTCATCCTGCTGGCCGGCATGGTGGGAGGATATCTGCTTGTCTTTCTGCTGGTACGCTATCTGTTTCGTCAGAAACCCGGTCTGGCGGCGTTGCTGGCCCTGTCGGTTTCCGGCCCGGCGGTCCCTTTTGTCGGGGTACCGGTGCTGGGCCATCTGTACGGAACTATCAGCACCATTCCCATCGCCTTATGCAGTATGATTATGAACCTCTTCCAGGTACCGCTGACTATCCTGATCCTCTCCTCTTCCGATACAGAAAAGAAGGACGACTCCTTTCTGCAGCATATCGTCCATACCCTGAAAGAACCCGTGGTCTGGGCCCCGGTACTGGCGCTGATCCTTTTACTGTGTAACCTGCATATTCCCGCGGCGTTCCGCAGCGCCTTACAACTGCTCGGCGGAACCACCGGAGGCGTGGCGCTGTTCGCGTCCGGGGTGATTTTGTACTCCTATCATGTGGTGTTTAACCGCACGGTGATCCTGTCCATTGTGGCTAAGAATATCCTGCTGCCGTTACTGATTATGGCCCTGGCGATCTGGCTGCATACCGACCGACAGACACTCAGCCTGTCGGTGATCAGCATGGCCATTCCGACCGCCTCCGTCTGTGTCATCCTGGCGGTTCAATATAAAACGGCCGGGCAGGAAATCGCTTCCATTCTCTTCTTTAGTACACTTTTCTCGATTCTGACCATGGGCGGATTGTTATATTACCTGGCCGGATAATTAACCCTTCGTTGCGGTTTGAGCAGATAACCGATATCCCGGAGATAATGTATGACCGTTAAAACAAAAAATGTCGCAGAGTTTCTTGTTTCCTGTCTTGAAGCCGAAGGCGTGAAGTACGTCTTCGGGATCCCGGGCGAGGAAAATATTAAATTCGTTCGCGCCATCACTGCCTCAGAAAATATCCGTTTCATTCTGGTCCGCCATGAGCAGGCCGCCTCCTTTATGGCCGATATCTACGGTCGCCTGACCGGTAAAGCCGGAGTCTGCACCGCGACCCTCGGCCCCGGAGCCATCAATTTATTGCTGGGCACTGCTGATGCGCAGACCGATTCCAGCCCGCTGGTAGCGATTTCGGCCCAGGTCGGCCTGAACAGGATCTATAAAGAATCCCATCAGATTGTCGATCTGCCGGCTATGTTCCGGCCGGTCACTCAGTGGGCAGAAACGCTCTACACCCCGGACGCCTCGGCTGAAATGGTCCGTAAAGCCTTTCAGATAGCACAGCAGGAGCGGCCGGGGGCCACTTATCTGGCCATTCCGCAGGATGTGGAAGCGATGCCGGTACCCGATACCCTGAAACCCATTCCACCGGTGACCAGCAGCATTTCGCTGCCGCCGCCGGAGACGGTTTCGGCTATCGCGCAACGGCTGCGTGAAGCCCGCTTCCCTGTCATCCTGGCCGGACACGGCGTGGCGAGAAACGGTGCCGCGGAAGCGCTAAACCGGTTTACCGAACGTTATCAGATCCCGGCAGCGACCACCTTTATGGGGAAAGGCGTGGTGAGCGATCGCAGTCAGCATGCGCTGGGGGTGATGGGCTTTATGCGCCATGATTACGAGAATTTTGCCTTCGATAAAGCCGATGTGATCCTGGCGGTGGGTTACGAACTTCAGGAATTTGCCCCGGAAAGAATGAACCCGCAGGCCGACAAAAAAATCATCCATATTAATAGCTTCCTTCCGGATACCGACCGTCATTACCGCACCGATATCGCCCTGGCCGCAGATATTTCACTGACACTGGCCGCACTGAGCGAGGCGCTGGGTGAAGCACCGCTGCATGCTCAACCGGGCAGCGCCACAATCCGCCACCTGCGTGAGCAGGAACTGGAGAAAGGCCGTCATGACGACAGTTTCCCGCTGAAACCGCAACGGGTGGTGGCTGATATGCGCAGTGCGCTGGATGACCATGATATTGTGCTGGCGGATACGGGGGCGATTAAGATGTGGGTTTCCCGTCTTTATCCGACCTATCAGCCCCTGACCTGCCTGACCTCAAACGGGTTATCCACCATGGCATTTTCCCTGCCCGGCGCGATTGCGGCAAAACTGGCGTTTCCCCGGCGTAAGGTGCTGGCCAGTATGGGGGATGGCAGTTTTATGATGAATTCCCAGGAAATTGAGACCGCTGTCCGTGAACGTATTCCGCTGGTCGTGCTGGTCTGGGTGGATGGCAGTTACGGACTGATTAAATGGAAAATGGATATTGAAGAAGGTGCCCATGATTCGGTGGATTTCGGTAACCCTGATTTCGTGAAGTACGCCGAAAGTTTTGGTGCCCGCGGTCATCAGATCTCTTCTGCCGGGGAATTACTGCCAGTGCTAAACGAAGCCCTGGCCAGCGACGGTGTGACGGTGATTGCCTGCCCGGTCGACTACCGTGAAAACATGGCACTGGTAAAAACACTCGGGGAATTAACTATCGCACTGTAAGCCTCTGCGGCCCGCAAATGCTATGGGCCGCCTTTCCACATAACCCGCCAGCCCGGACGAGCGTAAGAACATGCTACGGAGAGAGTCAGGTGACGAATAAAGGATCCCGCTGTCAGTCTCAGTTGCCAACAGGGGCTGCGGGCGGCTGTTCCACATAACCCGCCAGCCCGGACGAGCGTAAGAACAAGCTACGGAGAGAGTCAGGTGAGAATAAACGGTCCCGCTGTCGGCCTCTGTTGCGCAAAAGGGCTGCGGGCAGTCTTGTCGCCAGAGGATACCCTGATGAAAGTGACAACGTCACGTAAACCCCGGTTTATTTCATAAATTTTAGTGCTATGATTATTTTGCCCGCCCCGTCTGCCGTCCGCTGTATCCGGCACCCTGCTCCGGGAAACACTCCCTGAACCCGCCCCGCCCGGGACGCTCCTGACATCAGGGATACTGAACACGCCCGGCCTCAGGCTGGCTGTTTTTCGATTAAGGCAAAAAATGACTGTGGAACTTACGCAAAATCACGCTCCTTTCGGCACAGTATTAGGTTACGCCCCCGGTGGCGTCGCCATCTATTCTTCTGATTACGATTCGCTGGACAGCGAAGAGTTTCCGGACGATGCGTCACTGCGGAGTTATCTTGGTAACGAATACATGGGCTATAAGTGGCAATGTGTCGAATTCGCCCGTCGCTTTCTGTATCTGAACTACGGTGTGGTCTTTACCGATGTGCGGATGGCTTACGAAATCTTCGCCCTGCGCTTTCTTCGCCAGGTGGTTAATGACGATATTCTGCCATTGCAGGCTTTTGCTAACAGCAGTGCCCGGCCACCGGTGTCCGGCGCGTTACTGATCTGGCAACAGGGAGGGGAATTTGAAACCACCGGCCATGTCGCGGTCATTACCCGTGTCTATGCCGGAAAAATACAGATAGTTGAACAGAATGTGGTCCATAGCCCGTTACCTGCCGGACAGCAATGGACCCGTGAGCTGGTGTTGCGCTGTGATAACGGTCGCTATGTTATCGAAGATACCTTTGATGACACGGAGATCCTCGGCTGGATGGTTCAGACCTGCGATAGCGTCGACAGCCTGCCTGCGCCCGAAACTGCGGCGGAATACCTGGCAATCCACGCTAAACGCCTGCCGGACGCGGACAGATTTTCCGGTGAATGGCTGGATAACAATAACCCGGTTGAACATGCCTATATGCAGGCCAATCACGGTGCGGTGATCAATGCCGATCCCTGTCAGTATTTTACGATCTCCCGCAGTGCAGAACAGGAACTGATCAGCGCCACCAATGAACTGCACCTGATGTACCTTCATGCCACCGATAAAGTACTGCGGGATGACAGCCTGCTGCGCCTGTTTGATATCCCTGAAATTCTCTGGCCACGCTTGCGGCTCTCCTGGCAGAGGCGCCGCCATCATATGATCACCGGCCGGCTCGACTTTTGTCTGGATGAACGGGGCCTGAAAGTCTACGAATACAACGCGGATTCTGCCTCCTGTCACACAGAAGGCGGCATCGTGCTGGGGAAATGGGCACGTCAGGGGGGCGTTAACGAAGGTAAAGATCCCTGCCGTCGTCTGATCAATACGCTGGCGGATGCCTGGAAACACAGTGATGCCCTGCCGTTCGTGCATATTCTTCAGGATGAGGATGTTGAGGAAAATTATCATGCGCTGATGATGCAACAGGCATTAACCGATGCCGGCTTTGAAAGCAAAATTCTGCACGGCCTCGGGGAATTACACTGGAGTGCCACCGGTCAGTTGATTGACGCGGATGCCCGTGAAGTGAACTGTGTCTGGAAAACCTGGGCCTGGGAAACCGTGCTGGAACAATTGCGGGCCGAATGTGAAGCCGAAACGCCGGCCGCGTTACCGATCCGTACCGGAGAAGCCGACCATCAGGTCCGGCTGATGGATGTACTACTGCGACCTGAGGTGATGGTGTTTGAACCGTTGTGGACCGTGATCCCGGGCAATAAAGCGATCCTTCCGGTGCTCTGGTCGCTGTTCCCGCACCATAAATATCTGCTGGATACTGACTTCACCATTAATGAGGAACTGCAACAGACCGGCTATGCCATCAAGCCTATCGGGGGACGTTGCGGCAGTAATATCGGACTGGTGAGTCACAGTGAACAGTTACTCGGCGAGACAGGCGGCCGGTTTTCCGGGCAGACCAGTATCTATCAGCAACTCTGGTGCCTGCCACGGGTGGCCGGACGATATATTCAGGTCTGTACGTTCACCGTCGGGGGCCACTACGGCGGGGCCTGCCTGCGTTCTGACCCGACGCTGGTGATTAAGAAAGAGAGCGATATCGAGCCACTAAGGATCATCGACGATCAGGACTTTATCGGCTGACGCCTGACGCTTAGAGGTATCCTGCGGGAGTTCTGAAGTCATCGCTGCCCTTTTTCCCGGGGATAGCTATCCCTGTGATAACGCCTTTATTCGCGGATCATAAGCCTGAGAAAAATGACTCTGCGTAATCTCTTTGCTGGCATACAGGGAGCCCCGGGACAGAACACCCGCCAGCAGGACATGTTAAGCAGGATATGCAGTGACAGAAAAAGTCAGACGGCGACGCTATTGCCCGATGGCCTTCCCTGATGTACAGCGGGCCACGGACAGCCTCCCCGGCAGGACACGTTAAGCAGAATATGCAGTGACAGACTAAGTCAGACGGGGGAGCTATGCAGACCGGAAAACTCCGTTTCGATCATAAATGATATTGCGGGGATCCGTTTTCATTCCGCGCCCCCCTGCCACCCTCCTGGCGGAGGCCATACCACGCCACCGCGTCGCTTACAGCAAAGCCAGAAAATGCTCGCCCGCTTTACTCAGGTTATGACGCCGCCAGGCCAGTGCAACCTGAGCTTTCAGTGGCGCGCCTTCGATAGGCAGATAACAGACATTCGCCTGGTCAATTCTGCTGTGTGAGATCGGCACTATCGCATAACCAAAGCCGGTCGCCACCATACTGATAGCCGATGTCGTCTGCGGCGATTGCGCAAAGGTCGGCGGCGTAAACCCCGCATGATGACAGGCCGAGATCACCGAGTCATAGAGTCCGGGCGAGATCTCCCGCGGGAAGATAATCAGCGTGTCATCGCGTAAGTCTGCCAGTGAGCTGAGTGCAGGACGCTCTGCCAGCGGATGATTCAGCGGTAACGCTACGACCATCTCTTCATTATCGATCACCCGATAATCCACTTCCCGGCTTCTGTCGCAGGGCAGACGAATAAACGCGATATCGATGGCACCTTTCAGCAATTCATTAATCAGCGCTGACATATGCAATTCGCCGGGCAGCAGATTAATCATCGGATAATGGTCGCGGAAGTTGTGTAACAGCGTAAAGACCTGTGGGTTGAGTGCGGTTGAGGACGCGAAACCTATCCGCAGCGACCCGCTCAGTCCCCGTCCGACACTGCAGGCTTTCTCAAACGCCGAATCAGACATTTTCAGGATTTTAATTGCATCTTCATATAGCACTTTTCCTGCCGGTGTCAGTTCAACACTGCGGGTCAGCCGGCGCAGCAGCGGGCTGCCGATTTCATGCTCCAGCCGCTGTATCTGCTGACTTAACGGCGGCTGGGAAATCCCCAGACTTTCTGCCGCACGGGTAAAATTCCCCGCATCCGCGACCGCAACAAAATAGCGTAAATGCCGAAGTTCCATATCAAAAACGTCTTAAAGTGAGTAGTGCATCATATTGGAATTATCCCCGCCATCCTGTCAACCTTTAGGCCATAAGGTTAAACATAAAACCTCAGGGATAAATCATGGAAACGAAACATTGCGGGTGTTCCTGCATCAGTGATATTACCAGGGCAGCGTTAAAATTAGAAAAAGATCGCGGGGAGAATATCGTCTACCAGGCCTCACTGATGAGTGCATTACTCAGCGGCGTCTATGAAGGCGAGACGACTATCCGTCAGTTACTGGAGCACGGTGATTTCGGACTCGGAACCTTTAACCATCTGGATGGGGAGATGATCGCGTTCAACAGTGATGTGTTTCAGTTGCGCAGTGATGGCAGTGCGCGGAGTGCCTCACCGGATCAGAAAACCCCGTTTGCGGTGATGACCTTTTTCAATCCGACACACGAATACACCATCAGAGAACCACACAGTCGTCAGCAGATCCACGACATTATCGATGCCAATGTCGCCAGTCAGAATATCTTCTGTGCGCTGCGCATCGATGGTCATTTCGACAAAGTCGATACCCGAACCGTACCGGAACAGCACCGTCCTTATAAACCCATGATGCAGGCGGTTGAAGAACAGCCGGTGTTTCATATTGAGCAACAGGACGGAGTGCTGATTGGTTTCCTGACACCGGAATTTATGCAGGGGATCAATGTCGCCGGTTATCACGAACACTTTATTAACCAGCAACGCAGCAGTGGTGGTCATGTGCTCGATTATCAGGTCAGGGAAGGCCGGCTCACCTTTGGTACCATTGAAAAACTGGTGATCGATTTTCCTAAGGACGAAGACTTCCGTAACGCCGATCTTAATCCTGAAGATCTGAGTGCAGCCATCCAGTCTGTTGAAGGCTAATCCGCTATCGAACAGGCGAGTAAGGACCTTATTGTGAACAAGAGTGATAAAAAAACCGAGTGGAAATGTGGTGCCGACCTGGTCGTTGCCCAGTTAGAAGAACAGCAGGTCAAATATGTGTTTGGTATTCCCGGCGCTAAAATTGACCGTGTTTTCGATTCGCTGGAAGATTCTTCGATTATTACCGTTCCGGTGCGACTGGAAGCCAATGCCGGATTTATGGCCGGTGCCATTGGCCGTCTGACCGGTAAAGCCGGAGTGGCACTGGTTACCTCCGGTCCGGGTTGCTCAAACCTTATCACCAGTGCGGCAACCGCGACGTCAGAAGGTGACCCTTTTGTGGCTATCGGCGGTGCGGTCAGCCGTCAGGACCATCTGAAACAGGTTCACCAGACCATGGATACCGTTTCCATGTTCCGTCCGGTCACAAAATACTCCGCTGAGGTTACGTCCTCGTCTGCGATTGCAGAGGTTCTCTCTAACGGCTTCCGGGCGGCTGAGTTTGGGCGTCCCGGCGCCTCATTTATCAGTCTGCCGATGGATATTGTGAATGAACCGGCCAGCGGGCATGTACTGAGCGCACGGCTGCCCTCGCTGGGTACAGCACCGCAGAAAGAGATTAATGAAGTCTCTGCCCTGATCGCTCAGGCGAAAAATCCGGTCCTGCTGCTGGGTCTGATGGCCAGTCAGCCTCGTAATGCCGATGCCGTTCGCCGTCTGCTGACCCGCAGTGAAATTCCGGTCACCAGTACCTATCAGGCGGCCGGGGTGATCGACCAGAACCACTTTTCCCGCTTTGCCGGACGTGTGGGCCTGTTCAATAACCAGGCCGGTGATCAGTTACTGCGGAATGCAGACCTGATTATCACCGTCGGTTACAGCCCGGTGGAATACGAGCCGGTGAAATGGAATCAGGGAACGGCCCGGCTGGTCCATATCGATGTCTTACCGGCCGAAACCGACAGCCACTATTCTCCGGACATTGAACTGATCGGGGATATTGCCGGAACCGTGGATCTGCTGGCAGAACAGATTAATCACCGCTATGCACTCAGCCAGAGCACCACGCTTATCCTGCAGGAACGTCAGCAGCAGCGTGAGTTACTGGCCCAGAAAGGCCGCAGCCTGCAGCAGTTTGCCATTCATCCGCTGCGTCTGGTCCGTGCCATGCAGGATATCGTTAACAGTGATGTGACCCTGTGTGTCGATATGGGGAGCTTCCATATCTGGATCGCCCGTTATCTGTATAGCTTCCGTGCCCGTCAGGTACTGATCTCTAATGGTCAGCAAACGATGGGGGTAGCCCTGCCCTGGGCGATCGGTGCTGCACTGGTTGACCCGCAACGGAAAGTGGTTTCTGTCTCCGGGGACGGCGGCTTTATGCAATCGAGCATGGAACTGGAGACCGCGGTGCGTCTGGGTGTGAACATCCTGCATATTATCTGGGTCGATAATTGCTACAACATGGTCGCTATTCAGGAAGAGAAAAAGTACAACCGTGCGTCCGGCGTGGATTTCGGACCGATCGATTTCAAAGCCTATGCCGAAGCTTTTGGTGCCAAAGGTTTCGCGGTGACCTCCTCAGAGACGCTGGAATCGACCCTGCGGGCCGCCATGGATGTACAGGGCCCGGCCGTGGTGGCTATTCCGGTTGACTACAGTGCCAATGCATTACTGATGAGCCAGCTGAATATGGCTGAAATGTTCTGAGTCACCGCCACAGCGAAACGTTAAGTGACGGTGAAAAACGGGTGCCTGCGGGTGCCCGTTTTTGCAGGGACAGCCGGCGAACATCCCGTTCAGCAGGTTACCCGTCACCGCGTTATCTGTCATATCCCGCGCCGCGCCGGTTTTCTCTGCCACCAGTACCGGCGGTGACAAAGGTGAGCGCACTCACTCCCCGGGGGAGCTGAAAGATGTCCCGCTGGCCGGCCCGCGGGCTGTTCTCCCCCCTGCCCCGGGAGTCAGCACCCCTGCGACAACACGCCCTCCTCCTGGTCAGGTCTGAGGACTTAGATCCCTGCCTGCTTAGCGCTTATTTCTGTTATTGCTGTCCGCGCGGTAGTTCAAGGGTATACCGTTATTCACCGGCAATCCCGGTCTGAGGACGGGCATTGTCAGTTTCTGCTGCCGGTTATCCGTGCATCGTTTTATCACTGCGGGAAACGCAGGAGGCACCTCAGACAGGGCAGACCGGCCGCCAGGGCATGAACGCCCGACGGGTGTGTATCAGCCTTCCTTATTTGTAGAATAATATTTACCAATATGATAAAAAAATTGCTGTCCGGGGGGCGGCTTACAGGCCATAATTTCAGTGGGTTAACGGTGCACCGGTGACCACAATGTGCTCCGGAGACGCTGTTTATCCGCTTTAGACTGGCACCGGCAACCGCTTCCTGCTTTTCCCGACAAAACATACCGGTATGGATTAACAGATCACGTTAATTTACTCATTATCCTGTTTCTGAAAATCCTGAGCTCCCGGGCCCTTACCTTTCAGAGATACAGAAGGTCTGGCTATGGGCGTTTTAAAAACTATCAATCACAGAAAGAACCGTATTATCCGCCATCTTAAAGGCCGCCTGCTCGCCCACTGGCTGAATCTTCAATATTTCCGGCAGCCACCCGAGCTGACCCGGCTGCGCCATATTCTGTTACTGCGTCTCGATGATAAAGCCGGCGATATGGTCGTGACCACCTTCACCGCCCGCCATCTGGCAGACCAGGGATATAAGGTCTCGGTACTGACCGGCCCGGTGTGCGGGCAGATGCTCTCCGGGTGCGACTATCTGGAAAAGATCTTCCTGTATAAAAACAGAATGTCATTGCATCAATTACGCGCCGAAAAATTCGGGGCAGTGATCGACTTTGATGATGTCCATGACTATGAGCGGTTAAAGTTACTCTGGCGTCTGGGGGCTGGGTGTAATATCGGCTTTAATAAAGACGGGCTGAAAATCTACCATTATTCCCTCGCCCACCTGGACGCAGATACCCACATTACCGCTCGGCACCGGAAAGTTCTGGCCCTGTTTTCTATTTATCCGCAACACACCCGTTATTTCCTGGGGGGATCGCCGCAGGAGCGGGAAAAAGTCTGTCGTGCCCTCAGTTATTCCCCGGGGGAGAGTGTGATTGCCATTAACCCGCTTTCCGGCGCGCCGGATAAAGATTTCTCTGTCACTCAGGTGCAGGCAATTATCGCTTATCTGCGCCAGACTAGGCCGGACTGTAAAATCGTGATCACCGGCATCCCGCAGAAAGTCAGGGAATTTGCCGGCCCCGGAGTCTGTATCATTCCCGACAGTACCATTAGTACGGCCATTGAAACGGTCAGGATCGCCGAACTGGTGATCAGTATCGACACCTCGATAGTCCATATCGCCAATGCCCTTAACCGCAACCTGCTGGCGGTCTATAACCGGCGACGGCTGAAAGATACCGGACTTCCCGGTTATAAAATCTGGGCACCGAATTATGTTGCTGCGCGGCAGATTGTGGTCAGCGAACCGCAGGTCAGAGATGCTCCCGTCGACGCGATCCTTACCGGTATCGAGGCCTTCCTGAACCGCGGCACGGGTCTGCGGCAGGATGCGCAGATTGCCGCGAGCCCGGCGGCAGATATCCGGGAAAACCAAGGAAAATGACGATTTATCCGCGCTGATCGCAGGTTTTTTACCCGGCAGGGCACGGGATCTGATGAAAATAAAGTGCGGCAAAAACCCTGTTATCCGCTACACTTAACAGTATCTGAGGCCGGAACCGCCGGAGGTATAGTTATGATAGCCGGATTCGTTGCACTGATGATTTCCCATTCCCGGGTGCTCCCTGTGACCAAAGCGCTCTATCCGACAGAAACTCAGTGTCAGTCTGCACTGAAGCATGACCAGAAACAGCGTCCGGGGGCGGAACTGCTCTGCGGTGAGGTTATGCGCAGCCGCCTTCTCTGAGTCATTGCTCTTCATTTCCCGGGCCTGTGGCAGGTGCCATCCAGGCCCGGGTGAAATCAAACCAGCCAAGATTATTCAGCCGGATCCCCTGTGCCTGTCCCGGGCTTTTCAGCCGCATCCAGTGGTGAAACAGCGGCTGTAACCAGCCGTCATGGATCACCTGCTGAGTCAGTTGCTTGCCCTGCAAAGATTCATCCCGCCAGGCGTGCTGCCATTGTGTAAAGCGTTCAGCATCCCCGCCGGAAACCGAATGCCTGAGCAGCGGCAGGCTGAACAGCCACGCGCCGGCATTCCAGGTTTCAGGGACCGGGAAGTTGACTGTGCCCAGCCAGAGATCGGCACTCTCCTCCCCGCCAGCCCACTCTTCATAGTCCTGTTCGATCAGTTCCAGCACAATGTCCTGCGCCTGTAACAGATGCTGCATCTCACGGGCCAGCATTTCAAATTCAGGATGCTGGCGATGAAAGGCCAGCCGGAGGACGCGCCCTGGCTCCCCGGCGGGTAAGGAATCCGGACGGACCGCCTCCCCTTCAGACATCCTATGCAGCCAGTCCGGCATCAGACTGGCGGCAGGGATCCAGAAGGGACGGATCGCCGGCACAAAACGCTGAATAAGCGTATAGGGATTGAGAATTTCGCGGATCCAGCGCCGTGCCGTGCTCTGCTGCCAGTGGGGAGAACGGCTGTCACAGAGCAGAAAATAGCCCCCTTTTTCGGGGAACATCTCACCGCAATCTTCGCCAGGTGGCCCGGTCAGGCTGAGAGCCTGTCCCGAAATATACTCGATGTCACTCAGGCTGGAGCTAAGCCACGCTGACGGTTGTGCCCTGTTGCGGTACTGAGCCTCTGCCCCTCCCTGAGGAAGGCCGGCGGCCTGTTTCAGCGTTAGCGGCCAGACGATGACCTCTATTTCATCGAGGAGTCCGCGCAGACCGAAGTAGTGGTCAAAGGCCCGCATTCTCAGATGCAGGCGGTTATTTTCTTCCACCAGATAAGGCCCGGTCCCGACCGGCGAAGCTGCAAAGCCGGGCCGGCTGGCAAAATCGGCCGGTAATATCAGTGCCGCACTGTCCGTCAGCAGCAGAGGTAACCGGGGATCCGGCTGGCTGAGGGTGATCTCCACCGTCAGGCGTCCTCTGGTATTAATCCGGGACAGGTGGGAGAAAAGTGGCTGAGTAGCGATGCGTTGCAGCGATACCACGACGTCCTCACTGGTCAGTTCCCGGCCATCGTGAAAACGCACCGCCGGACGCAGATGAAACGTCCAGTCACGGAAGTCCCGGTGCGACCAGAAATGCGCCAGGTCCGCTTCGGCAAGACCGGTCTGTTCATTGACCCGGGTCAGACCGCTGAAAATTTGCTTCACCAGATGGATTTCAGAGCGCCGCAACGGTGTGCCCGGGGCAAGGTTCGGCATGGTGCGGTAATAGGGGATACGCAGCGACTGGTAATCTTCCCGAACCTGATACCCCAGTTTCTGCCGCAACAGCCCGGCCACCAGCTGCTGCTGGTCCCCCAGCAGACCGACCGCACTCCGGATATCGCCCTCATCCAGTAGTTGTTCCGCTTTTCTTAACAGCAGTTGCGCTTCGCTGTAATACAGGACCAGTTCCGACTGATGACCCCGGCCGGCACTGGGTTGCCAGTTCAGCCAGCCGGCCTGTTGCATACGCAGTAATAACCCCCGCATGTGGCGCTTTGAGCAGCAGAGTTTGTCCGCCAGCTCCCCCAGTGTCAGTGTCACTTCACGCTCAGGATAAAACGCCAGCAGTCGGCGGTAATGTTGTTCAAGCCGTGGGAAAGACATAAAAGCGGAACTCCCGGGATAAAAAGACAGCCGTTTTTAACTTCCTCTTTTTAGTCCATTATCAGGATAACGGCAAGTGTTGTTACCGTTGTCCGGAGACAAGCCCCCGTGCCCTGCCTCCGAAATGCCTGACTGAAAAAACAAGGAGCTGTAAATGACCCGTCATCTGAATAAAGACACCACCCTTTGTATGTCTCTTGCCGCGCGTCCCAGCAATTTCGGCACACGGTTTCATAACTTCCTTTACGATGCCCTGAACCTTGATTATCTGTATAAGGCGTTCACCACCACAGATCTCGCCGGGGCTATCAGCGGCGTACGGGCGCTGGGGGTTCGGGGATGTGCCATCTCAATGCCTTTTAAGGAACATGTGATCCCGCTGGTGGATGAACTGGATGCCTCGGCGAAAGCGATTCATTCCGTCAATACGATCGTTAATACCGAAGGTTACCTGAAGGCCTATAACACCGATTACATTGCCATCGCGACATTGCTCAGGCAGTACAAAGTCGATAGCGGGTTGACGTTTGTGCTGCGTGGCAGCGGTGGTATGGCAAAAGCGGTCGCCTGCGCCCTGCGGGATGCCGGATTTACCCGTGGCAGGATCATTGACCGGGATCCGGCAAAAGCTGGCCGACTGGCCGATCTGTATGGGTTCGAGGCTGGCAGTGACATTACCGGGTTGCAGCCGCAACTGCTGATAAATGCGACCCCGCAGGGGATGGCCGGCGGCAGTGATGAACAGACTCTCGCCTACCGCGAGGAAGAGATCGCCGCCGCAGACATCATCTTTGATGTGGTGGCATTACCGGAGACGACCCCCCTGATCAACGCGGCCAGGACGCTGAAGAAGACGGTGATCACCGGCTCTGAAGTCTTTGCGATTCAGGCCGTCGAGCAGTTTGCGTTATATACCGGGGTCCGCCCCTCAGAAGAACTGTTCCGCCAGGCCGCCGCCTGGTCCCGGCAGTAACGACTTAGCCCCGCTGTCGCCTGACAGACAGGCACCTGTGTGTACTGATAATACCGGCCTCAACATAAAAAGGTGTGTCTGATGAACGAACGTATCATTGCAGTGACCGCCTGCCCGACCGGTGTGGCCCATACGTTTATGGCGGCGGAAGCCCTGAAAACAGCGGCCGCAAAACAGGGGTTTCTGTTTAAAGCAGAAACCCGTGGGTCGGTGGGTGTCCGTGACACCTTCAGTGATGAAGATATCCGTGAGGCTGAGGTGGTGATTATCGCCGCTGATATTGAGACTGACCTTTCGCGATTTCACGGTAAGCGGCTTTACCGGACCAGCACCGGCCAGGCGCTGAAAAAACCGGAAGAAACACTGCCCGATGCGCTGCGCCTGGCGACGCTTTATCAGAGTAACACGGCGTCCGCGAAGGCGGGGCGAACCGAACTGCCGGCAATTTATCAACATCTGATGACCGGAGTGTCGCATATGTTGCCACTGGTGGTCGCCGGAGGGTTATGTATCGCCCTTTCCTTTGTCTTCGGGATCAATGCGTTTAAACAACCCGGCACTCTCGCCGCCGCGCTGATGGAAATTGGCGGTAAGGCCGCCTTTGCCTTAATGGTGCCGGTACTGGCGGGCTATATTTCCTATTCTATTGCGACCGTCCGGGTCTGGCCCCCGGACTGTTCGCCAGGATGCTGGCCTCCGCCAGCGGCGCGGGCTTTCCTGGCGGGATCATCGCCGGTTTTCTGGCGGGCTATACGGCCCGGTTCCTGACACAAAAAATCACCCTGCCGTCATCTATGGAGGCCCTGAAACCGGTGCTGGTGATCCCGCTGCTGGCGACCGTGATCTCCGGGCTGGTGATGATTTATGTGGTCGGTGGCCCGGTGTCGGCCGTGATGAGAGGGCTGACCCACTTCCTGGCCGGGATGACGACTGCCAATGCGCTGTTACTCGGCATTCTGCTCGGTGCGATGCAATGTTTCGACCTCGGGGGTCCGGTCAATAAAGCGGCCTATACCTTCGGCGTCGGCCTGCTGGCATCCCGGTCTTACGGGCCGATGGCCGCGATTATGGCGGCAGGGATGGTCCCTGCACTGGGGATGGGTATTGCCACCTGGCTTGCAAAATCGCGGTTTACGCCGCCGGAACTGCAGGCCGGTAAGGCGTCTTTTGTGCCGGGTCTGTGCTTTATCTCTGAAGGGGCTATCCCGTTTGCTGCCCGTGACCCGATGCGGGTTATCCCGTCCACGATGGCAGGCGGTGCGCTGGCCGGCGGATTATCGATGTATTTCGGTTGTACGCTGATGGCCCCCCACGGGGGATTATTTGTCCTGGCTATCCCCCATGCCGTCGGGCACGTCGGAATGTATTTAGTGGCGATTATTGCCGGGATTCTGGTGACCGGTGGAATGTACGCGCTGCTGAGACGGGCACCGGCACAGGACCCGGTTCACGCCTGACGGCAGAAAGGGGCACATTGTGCCCTTTTCTGAATACCTCTGACCTGTCCTGTATCACCGGCACCCCGGCAGTCACTCTGACATGGTCACCTGAGAGTGATATCTCTTTCAGCAACGAAAATCAGGGGAGGACAGGCTACCGTTAACTCTCCCCCGCTTCTTCCCTGTTCCCCCGGGAGCCCTACCGCCCTGTAACCCCTTCGCTACTCTCTGCAGGCTTACCGGCTGCGTTGGTGTTACTGGCTGAGGCACAGGGTCATCCTCACTGCCAGGCGGGCGGGCCGGAGGCGAAAACACGTCCACGGGTTAACGTAGTTCTGATTTCACCACATCCTCACCGCCTTTCCACAGTCGATAACTGACCTGTATCCCCTGCGGGGCATAGACCACCAGCGGTAGTTTGCTGTTGTAGCGCAGCAGTTTTTCGGAGGCGGCCGGTAACGTCACCAGCCGGGAGGTCTTCTTCGCCGGAATGCAGGCCCGGCGTGTCGAGATAAGCCCGGGTTGCAGAGTGACCCGGTAGTAAGGATATCCCCACCCTTTGGCCGTTTCCTCTGTCATCGAACCGGCAAGATGCACCAGGTTACAGTCAGTCATCGCTTTTTTACCGATGATCAGCTCCACACGATAGTGCTGTTCATTGCTCAATGGCGGTAACAGGATGACGTTACGTTGCATATGCGCTTCGGCCAGCGGATACGGTTTCATCACCCGGTCTTCATCGGTGGTGGCGGCCTGTGTGATCAGGCTGGTGCCTGTCAGCGGTATAAGCAACATCATCCACGTAAATTTTCGCATAAGATCTCCATAAATCACCGGTAATTGCTGCCCGGGAGCGCTGCCAGACAGTGACTCCCGTAGCGTGACACTGCTTAATGGCATCCTGACCGTGAACCGCATCCCTGGCAACCTCCGCAGGCAGAGACCGGGACAGATTGCACGGAAATACGCGGTTTACACCGGCCCAGAATTCCGACCAGGATCAGGTTATAAAGAATTACCGCAAAGAGTATAGCCCCGGCCCTGAACGGAGAAGATGAAAAACTGAGGATCTGCCAGGCAACCGTCGCCACCGACCAGGCGGTACTCAGTCCCCAGAAGACAGAAAACAGCATCCAGCCACGGCTGCTTTCCCGGGCAATCGCCCCTATCACAGAGGCGCAGGGCACATACAGCAGAACAAAAAGCAGATAACAGAAGGCCGCCCCGCTGCTGGCAAATTTCTGGTGCATCACCTTCAGGGCGCCGCTGCTGATCTCCGCATCGCCCTGGCTGGCCGCGATAGGATTTTCCAGCACCTGTAACGTGAACGTGGTCGCCAGACTCTCGCGGGTTTCCTGCCAGGCGGCAGCAAGTTCACTGAGGGGGCGGAACGTCTCAGGGTCAAAACGGTCCTCATCGATCACCTGCGAGGTATAGAGCGTGTTCAGCGTTCCAATCACCACTTCTTTGGCCATCGCCCCGGTGATCAGTCCGACCGTTGCCTGCCAGTTATCCGGCTGCACCCCGAACGGGATCAGCAGCGGTGTCAGCGCTTTACTGACTGTCTCCAGCGCGGCCTCCTCTCCGGGCCCCGCCGGGTGCCCCTGCAGAGTAAAGCTGTTCAGCCCGCTGATCAGCAGGCTTACCATCACAATGACCTTTCCGGCGCGCCAGACGAACTCCCGCAGACGCTGCCAGCTCTGTAATCCGACACTTTTCAGGTGCGGCAGGTGATACAGCGGTAATTCCATTACAAAGGGACTGGCTTCACCACGCAGCAGGGTATGTTTCAGTAATAATCCGGTCAGTATGGCAACGAGGATGCCGCAGAGGTAGAGACCGAATACCGCCAGCGCCCCGTGGCTGCTAAAAAAGACCGACGAAAAGACAACAAAAATCGCCAGCCTGGCACCGCAGGACATAAACGGGGCCATCAGCAGGGTCATTAACCGCTCCCGGGGCGCATCCAGCGTCCGGGTTCCCATCACCGAGGGAACGTTACACCCGAAGCCGATGATCAGCGGGACAAACGATTTCCCCGGCAGTCCCAGCGACTGCATCAGCCTGTCCATCACAAAGGCGGCGCGGGCCATATAGCCGGCATCTTCCAGGAACGCCATCAACAGGTACATGATGCCGATTTGCGGAATCAGGGGGAGGACGGTGGTGATCCCGCCGCCAATGCCACTGGCCAGAAAATCCGTGACCCCGGGTGGCAGACGACTCATCCACCCCAGCCACTGGATGCCGTGCACAAACAGGGTGACAGAACCGGACTCGAAAAGAGGCTGTAAGGCCCCCCCGACGTTGATGGCCAGGAAAAACATCAGGTACATCAGCAGCAGAAAAACGGGTAACCCCAGCCAGCGATCCATTGCCAGCCGATCCAGCCAGAGCGTCAGCCGGTGAGGTTTGGCAACCCGATGGTGGGTGACTTCCTGCGCCAGTTCCCGGCAACGCTGCTGACGATACCCGGCGATCTGCAACGCCATCGTATCGGCCTTTTCTGCCTCCGGCAGTATTTCTGACAGAATCTCCTGGCTCAGAAACCGGCGGCTATAGAGGTCACCTTCCAGCACCTGTAATCCCAGCCAGGTCTGTAACTGTGGAGAAAAGTGCCCGGTGATATTCTCTGAAATCTGCCGGCGAATAGCGGCCAGTTCCGCCGGGAGTTCCAGTGAACAGGCTGTGCCGGGGCCGTGTGTCTGAAGGTGAGCGATGGCATGTTTCAGGGCCTGTATCCCTTCTCCGCGCGTTGAGACCATCGGGATCACCGGGCATCCCAGCGCACGGCTCAGCAGATCAATATCAGGGACGACATCACGCTGCTGTGCCACATCCATCATATTCAACACCACAATACAGGGGATACCCGTTTCCCTGAGCTGTAACGTCAGCCAGAGATTCCGTTGCAGTGCTGCGGCATCCACCACGTTAATCAGTAATGCGGCATCCTGTTGCAGGATGAACTCACTGGCAATCTGCTCATCCAGTGATGTCTCCGGCGAGGTCATGGTCAGTGAATAAAGCCCTGGCAGATCCACCAGCCGGACCAGGGCATCCCCGGCCGAAAAGAACCCCTCTTTTCTTTCTACCGTGACACCCGCCCAGTTGCCTACCCGCTGTGAGGCGCCGGTCAGCTGATTAAATAACGTGGTCTTACCGGTGTTCGGGTTACCCGCCAGCCCGATGGTTAATGGTTGCTGACTCATACTGACGCGCTCCTTTCACTGCTCGGTAAGGGTTCCAGTTGCAGCAATGCCAGGTCTCTGCGGCGTAACATAATGGTCAGTGTCGGCGTACTGATTTCCAGCGGGTCACCCAGCGGAGCCGCCCTGACGACCTCAAAATCTGCCCCCGGTAGCAGACCCAGTGACAAGAGTTTCTGACGAAAGGCCGCCGGCGTTTGCGGACTGATGGCCCGGATCCGATAGCGGCAGAAGGGTTTGACTGGCATAAGCTGTCCTTACTCGGTTGAAACCCGTCACGGGCGGTAGAGTTTCAGTATAATGAGAATCGTTCTCATATAATTTGATGTAAGACAAGCGGGGAGAAAAAATACCGGATGAAGGAACACCGGCGAACCTGCGGGGATAATTACCGAAAACAGGGCAGATAAGCCGTCAGTGGGTATCAGCTTATCTGCCGGATAATTATAACGGTTTCAGTGACAACAGACCGGCTCCGCGGATAAAATCGTTCAGCTTTGCCGGTGTCGGTAACGCCGGTAAAGCCCCTTTGTGGGTGGTGGCGAGTGCCCCGCAGGCTCCTGCCTGTGACAGCAATGCGCTCAGCCGTCCGGTTTCCGGCAGCCCGTGTCGTGCCAGCCATGATAACAGCCCGGCCATAAAGGCATCGCCGGCGCCGGTCGTATCAATACTTTTGACGTTGTAGCCGGGGAAGCTGAACTTTTCCTGTCCGCAGAAGACAATCCCGCCCTCCTTACCCCGGGTAATCACCTTCAGCGGGGCCGGATAGCGTGACAGTAAGTCCAGTGCTTCATCCCAGTCAGAGGTTTCATCTTCCGTCAGCCAGAACAGCTCTTCATCCGAAAGTTTCAGAATATCCGCACTGCCGCACTGTTGTTCGATGATACGACGCATCTCGGCTTTGTCTGTCCACATCTGTTCCCGCAGGTTTACGTCAAAGCTGACCCATCCTTCGCGGGCTTTCACTTTTTTGCTGGCCTGAACCACCGCCTCACGGCAGCTTTCGGCAGCCAGTGCCAGTGAACAGTAATGCAGGATATCTTTACCGAATACCGGCAGATCCCGGGAGGTCAGAAACTGGTCGGCGGAAGGATTAACCAGGAAAGAGAAACTGCGTTCACCGCTGGTCGCCAGATCCACCACCACCGTACTGGTACGGTGTGTCTCATCGGTCAGCATAGATTCTGTGCCGACCCCCTGCTCTTCCAGCGTACGTTTCAGGAAACGGCCAAAAGGATCATTTCCGATGCGGCCGATAAACGCACTGTCACCCGCGAGCCTGGCCACACCCACGGCAACATTCAGGGGTGCACCTCCTGCGCAGGCCTGGTAATTCATATCACCGGCAGGGAGTAAATCGACGACTGCGTCACCCAGAGCCCAAATTTTCATCATATATCCTCGTTACTGACGGCCAGCCATGTGCATCGTCCACAGCCCGACTCTTCATTTTATCTTTAATCTGAAATCTTCACCGACAGCAGGCCGGGAGGGAAATTATAGCGTTAAATACTGAAGGCTCCGCCATAACCTAACGATTTGTCTACTATTTTATCTGATAAGTTCACTACAATGACAGTACGAATGCGACAGTATTGCTCCTAAAGTCTGAACTTCTTAGGGATATTCTTAACTTTAATTACTCGTTCAGTCCATCAGATCCCTTAGCCCCGATAACATATAACTTTTTATTATGGTAAATTACCCCACTTTTTTTTCTCACCAGGTGGATACATTCGCAGAATGATTAAATGTTGGTCAAAAGAAGAGACTTTGTGGAGTTTTGCGCTATATGGTACTGCTGTCGGCGCCGGGACATTATTTTTGCCTATTCAGTTAGGATCGGCCGGGGCGGTAGTGTTATTTCTGACCGCCTTACTCGCCTGGCCCTTAACCTACTGGCCGCACAAAGCGTTATGTCAGTTTATTCTGGCCTCGAAAGCCGATAACCAGCAGGAGGGTATTACCTCTGCCGTTCAGCAATTTTTCGGTAAAAAAATCGGTAACCTGATTTCGATCCTTTACTTCGTCGCGTTCTTTGTCGTGATTCTGATCTACGCTGTCGCCATCACCAATTCACTGGCTGAACAGCTGGCGAAGCATACGGTGGTCGGTGAAGGTACGCGGATTTTGCTCAGTCTGGCCGTGGTCGCGACCCTGAATCTGATTTTTCTGACCGGGCGGCATGTGACGATAAAGGTCATGGGGTTTCTGGTATTCCCGCTGATAGCCTATTTTCTGTTTCTCTCGGTGTACCTCAGCAGTCACTGGCAGCCTTCCCTGCTCACGTCCGGGTTGACCTATACGCCTGATACGCTGCATGACATCTGGTTTTCGATTCCTGTGATGGTTTTCGCGTTTAGTCATACACCTATCATTTCTACTTTTTCCGTGGCTCAACGCGAGAAGTATCATGATCAGGCGATGGCTAAATGCAAAAAAATCATGAAAGTGGCTTATCTGATTATCTGTCTGAGTGTCATGTTTTTTGTCTTTAGCTGTTTTATGGCGATCCCGGCCGCCGATGTGGAGATCGCTAAGACGCAGGGACTGACCATTCTGTCTGCATTGTCGATGATGTCTTCGTCGGCGGGCTGGCTGAGCGCCTCGGGGATCATTGTCGCCGTTGTGGCAATGTCAAAATCCTTCCTCGGGACCTACTTCGGGGTCATTGAAGGTGCTACTCAGGTTGTGTCTTCATCCGCACAGTTGGCCGGCTTCAGGCCCGGCCCCGGACTGAGCCGCGCATTATCGGTGGCGATAGTGTCTCTGCTCACCTTTATTGTGTGTTGTATTAACCCGAATGCGCTCTCGATGATTTATGCCATCAGTGGCCCGTTAATCGCGTTGATCCTGTTTATTATGCCGACGCTTTCGACCTGGCTGGTCCCGGCGCTACGCCCTTACCGGTCTGTGGCCAATTTTCTGGTACTGATCGTGGGTCTGTTATGTGTTTCGGTAATGTTTTTTAAATAAGTTCTGCCGTGGCCCGTGAGTTAGCGGGCCACGACTTTTCAGCGTCTGCGCTCGTTCTCCGCATTTCACCTTCGGATTGTGCTTTCCGCCTTCAATCCTCTGCATTCCATCTTTTGCTTTTTGCGTTCTGAGCCCTGTATGCCGGCTTCTTATTATCAGCTTCTGTTCCGGTCTCTGCTTTTTGGAGCTTGTTCTTTGCATTCCGGCTTCTGCCGTCTTCCTTGCGCATTTTACTTTTCGGCTGCTTCCTTCTGCGCTCTCTATTCCGGCTTCCTTTTTATCAGCGTTTGTTCCGGTCTCTGCTTTTTGGATTCCGCCTTCTGCTGTCTGCCTTCTCCCTTTTGCATTTTGCATTTTGCATTTTTTCAATCAGGCTTCTGTTCCCATAGCAGACCTGTGCACGGCTGCTTATCCGGAAAACATCCTGCCCGTTTCCATAGGAATATCCGGTCCGGCGCAATAGACCGTACAGCAGCGATCATTCGCTTAACTGCCCTTCCTGATTGTCGTTCAGCCACGGCTAAGCGGGAAAAAGGAAAGTGACGTCGCATGACGCAGTGCTGGCCTGACGTCCCGGGCGGAATATCCGTGATAAATGATAGGGTGATTGGGATGTTACCCCTGATACCACTGAGACCACTGAGACCACTGAGACCACTGATATATATGGTATGGGTGATATGACGGATATGGGTGATATATGAAATAACCGGTGTAACTTATATGACCAATACCACTGATATAAATGACAGGACGGTTGTCGCTGATATGACCGCACCGCTGAGAGCCGACCTGTCAGCTTAGATGCCCGGTGCCTGTCAGAATTCGGGCGAACATCGCACATTCACAGCTTGCAGACTATTCTGATAATGTTCTCTTTCGTTATCATAAGAGGCACTTTATCTCTGAATCGGGTACATAGTAATAAGGTTAACTTGATCATGGAGGTTTACATGCTGGCATCTGCCATCAGCCTGGTACGTTCTAAGGCAGGTTTTGTTCAACAGTTTATCCGTAACCCCAGAAAAGTAGGCAGCATTACCCCATCATCGATGGCCTTGTGTGAATCTATGGCTAACTGTGCAGACTGGACCACAGTTCAGAATGTCGCGGAACTGGGTGCCGGAGACGGTGTTCTTACTAAAGTTTTACTGAAGCATATGCCGGCTGATGCGGCGATAGATGTGTTTGAAATCAGTCAGCCACTGGTTTCCCGGTTACGGGCAATCAATGATCCCCGCCTGCAGGTCCATGCAAAATCAGCTGAACGACTGCAGGGCCGGTATGATGCGATTTTCTCCGGTTTACCGCTGCTTTCACTACCGGTACCGGTGCGGCATGCAATACTTTCCGCCGTTCACCAGGCTCTGACACCCGGCGGTGTTTTCGTGCAGTTCCAGTATACCTCTTTAACCCAGTCAGAGCTTTCGCGCTACTTTACCTGGCAGCGACAACGGGTATTAAAAAACGTGCCACCCGCCTGGGTCTATAGCTGTACTCACCACTGGTCGGAAAGCTGACCGATCCGGAATTCCGGGTGACTGACGATAACACCCGGTCTGTGTTTTCAGCGGATTACTCTGCCGGATCCGAATCCTGTTGCTCCGCCAGCTCTTCATACATCGCCTGAATCGCTCCGCGGGCAATAGACGCCAGAGTGCGGTAAAACGGTGTCCGTGCATGGGCTTCTGTTTTGCCCAGAAAGGCCCCACACCATGGCAGCAGATACTGATCGAATAACGTAAATTGTGCCAGATACTCATCCTGCTGAGACTGATCCTCCAGCCAGGAGGTTGCCAGTAACAACATACCAAAATGATCTGCCGGAGTATCGGTCAGTGGCATGCCGCGCTGCTGAAGAAACGACCGCACCTCCTCTTCACGGGGACCCTTTTCCCACTGAGAGCCGAACGGAGAAACCGCCGGCTGTTCACCGCCAAACAGCGCCTGGTAGTCAGCTTCCAGCTCTGGCAGGTCACAATTATTCTGCAATGTTTTCAGCAGGTCGTCCTGTTCGAGTGGCCACTGTGGTTGCAGCTTACCTTCACGGATCAGTGTGAACAGGGGCTGTAAAACAGGATCATTCGGGGCACGGTTAAATAATGAGCCCAGGATACGGCAGATTAGCGAAAATTCATTCATTGAGGTTATCTCTTGCAAAGTTCAGTGTTGATGCGGGCCGCCGATCACCAAACTCAGCGATTCACCCCACGCTTTCTCAGGCGCCGTATTTAATGTTGCCTGCTACGCCTTGTCAATGCCGGCAACCGATTTATCGCTGCGGTCAGCCATCTCTCCCGGAGATCCGGAGGATGTTCCGTCCGGCCAGGTGAGGTTATCTGAGGTCAGGCTGCAGAGTTTTCCATAGTATGCCGCACAATCTTTGCTGGCCGGAACGACCGCTATCCGCTACTATCCCTGCCCGCCGTCCGCCGTCAGACCCTGCCGTCTGTCACATGCCCTGACCGGCAGCGGGCCTTATTAACGCCGGGCATAATTATTCCGGGGCCTCCGGTTAACCCGCACCTGCGGCCTGTCATCCTCCGGCCTCTCCGCAGGTCAGCGGCAGAAATTATCGTGTCTTCTCTGACGGTGCGCTGATAGGTGTGTCAGCACCGCACACCTTTTATGCACCCCGTAAGCAGAACTGGTGTTATTTCAGACCTTCTGAACCGGATTAATTTCACGGTACCGTAAAAGATATTATCAAAAATATATTTCTATTCCCGACGATAATACGTCACCTGCCTTTATATTTAACACACCTTACGGGAAATGAAATTAAAACAACATTAATGAAATGCCCCACTTCTTACTCCGGATTAATAGTTATCATCGCCGGCCTTCACCGGTACTCTCTGTAATCCCTGTCACGTATTTAAGAAATAAAAATTGACCCTGTATTTACCCTGCATTAAATTCACTTCCTTTTATTATCTGCTTTTAAATAAATACCGCTCACGGAGAGTCAGACAGCTCAGGTTCAGGAGAGTGACGATATCAGCCTTCCCGTCAGCGATATAACCCCGGGGGATCATATAAAAATCACTCATCACTTTATTATTGATGATGTGGCATCCCTGTAATCAGGTCTGACTTAGCAAAAGACTGTCTGGCATGACGACTTTCCCTGCGGTAAAAATTTATGGATTAAAGATGAATGGAATAAGATTCAGGTCGTTAGATGGTTTACGTGGGAGCATGGCGGTATTAGTTTTGTACAGCCATTTAATCGGCAGCTATTTTGGATGGCGGCCTGACCGGCCCCTGGCGGGAGCCACCTTATGCGTGCTTTTCTTCTTTATGCTTAGCGGATTCGTATTGTCAGCATCACACTCTAAAAATGAAGGCTTCTCTTACCTGCTGATACGCTTTGCCCGTCTTTGGCCATTACACTTCATGACTACAATAAGCATGTTATGTATTTATATTTATAATAAAAGAAACGGATTTTACTATTCCTCTGAAGAAGTTTTCACATTAGACACGGTCCTGAAAAACATTCTGTTTCTGCATGGAATGATACTTTATAAATTCAAACTGCTTAACGAACCGTCATGGAGCATCAGCCTCGAATTCTGGTGTTCTTTGCTGATCCCTTATGTATTTCTGAAAGCCCGCTTAAAAATCAAACTGCTTCTCATCCCTCTGCTCTTGTTTATCTCTTATCTGTGCTATCCCTTAAAGCCCCCATCAAATGTTCTGATGGCAGCGATTTGCATGCTGATGGGGAATGTCGCTTATTCTGTGAAGGATTCCTCGTTTATCCGGTCCTTATCAACCTCTGCTCTGTTCAAACCTCTCGCCTGCCTGTGTGTTATTTATTGCACGGCAGGAATATGGACAGGCTTCCGGGGGATAAACGCCTACCTGTGTCTGCTTTCATTTATTCCCTTATTGTTCCTTGATTTAACCGCAGAGGAATTCTTCGTGAAACGTTTCTTTTGCTCGGGGATCATCCTGTTCCTGGGCTCAGTCAGTTTTCCTTTGTATCTTTTCCATGAATCGGTGATTGTTTCCGGTATCGTGCCGAAAAAACTAGCCTTCCCGCTATATTCTTTGTCAGTATTAGTCATCAGCTTAGCCATATCCTATGTCTACAACGAAAAAATCGGTAATCCTCTTTACAGAAAACTGAAGACGTTAATCTCACGAAAGAAATCAGATGTCTGAGCCGATGCCGGTGAAATCACCGTGTCTCTTGCTGTGATAAACTCATAGCCGTGGCCTCATCTGTCCTGAGAGGGTATTCCTGATGCCCCGGGACGTTAATCACTCACAATAAGGCCACTGGCTCCCTCCTGATGACCAGATGATCCACGCCTGCGGGCTGAAGATCCGGGCGTCCCGGAAAATGCTACAGGTATCATTTACCGTTGCAGTGACAGCCTGCCAGCGGGGGCGTCAGTCCACCGATAGCGGGTCCGGTAATTAAAAAGTGGCCAGTGTAAACAGCGATACCGCGGGGGGCGATGGTTTTCCTGCTACACCGGGGCTCCCGGCTGCGGTTTTCATCACAGGCCATTAAGGCGGGACTCTCCGGCTGTCTCTGAGGTCATTCCCTGATGTCCTGCCAGCGATAGCGCTGAGCGTGGCCGTAAAAATGCCATAAAAAAAGGCCATCCGGAGATGGCCCTTTTCTGAAAGACGAATCAGCTTCTGACTTTTCTGTAAATCCACAGCACGACCAGAGATCCAATCACCGCGACAACGAAACTGCCGAAGTTAAATCCATCCACTTTCCCGAAACCGAAAAGGGTGCTGATCCAACCGCCGACAACCGCGCCGATAATCCCCAGGATAACGGTGACAAAGAAACCGCCGCCATCTTTACCTGGCATAATCCATTTGGCGAGAATACCTGCAATCAGGCCAAAGATAATCCATGAAATAATGCCCATAACTGCTCCTTACATGAAATGAGTCTGCGTCAAATTTTACCCGATGGCCCGGTTTTCCGGCCACAGGGATGATAACCCTCACACCTGGCAAAGGTAATCCGTGATAAAGCCTGGCACATTTTCAGGCATTGTCACGTTACGCATAAGATTTTGCTATAAATAATGGCGGAACAGGGAATTATCTGCCGCCGGAGATAAGTATAGTAACAGAAAGGGAATTATGCGATATCTGCGGCGAACACCATGACCGGATGGCGTTTTTTTCACCCGCCGGTCATTCGCAGGTATCAGCTATCCTGATAGGCGTTGGTGACTTTCCATAAATAACGCGGCGCCTGGCTCGCAGGATGTTTGCGCTCAATATAACGATAAAATTGCTGCGGCGTCATATCATTGATCATGGCAATCGCCCGCTCACGGTCAGAAGAGAACGTACGTAATAATGCACCCGCACCGTTTGAATAGGAAACAATCGTGGCGTATCGCATCGTCACCGGATTATGGATGCCTGACAACATGGTCTTCTGCAGGATCCTGATATAGGCCGTACCGATTTCAATATTTCTTGCCGGGTCTTTCAGGTCTCTGCGGCTTGGCTCGCCATGTTTGCCCTGAACCCGATAGACTTCACGACCGGCAGTTGAGGCTTTAATCTGCATCAGACCGACCGCGTCGGAACGGCTGACCGCATTAGGATTTCCACCGGACTCGACACTAATAATGGCGCTGATTAAACGTTGATCAACACCATAATGACTGGCAGCGTCTTCGGTAAAAATAGACCAATTGTCATTGGTCAGAACTTTTGAGGGTGGTGCTTCAATTAAAGGTGTATATTTCTGCTGTGCAATTTGTTGCCGGGGCGGCTCACTGGCACATCCTGCCAGGAATAAGGCAGAAAGCACAAGATACTTTATTTTCACGTGTTTTTATCCTGATAGTTTTGCGTCGCCTATGATACAGGGTTAGAACCCGGGTGAAATTACCGTTTGTCTGAAATCACCGGTGGCTTAAAGACGTGACTTCGACGGCTGTTTTCTTCATGATGTTATCTGTGTTGTTTACTTTCTCCTGAAGACGATAATGCTATGACTTCCCGATATACTATCCGACTGATTGCCCCTTCCGGTTATTGCATCAATCAGGCAGCGGCCTGGCGCGGCGTTCAATACCTGCAGGATCTCGGTCACCGGCCGGAGAACACGGAGGTCATCACGCGACGTTTCCAGCGGTTTGCCGGTACCGATGCTGAACGCCTGGCAGACCTGAATGACCTGGCCGACAGCCCCTCGCTACCCGATATCGCTTTGGCTGTCCGGGGTGGGTATGGTGCAGGCCGGTTACTCTGCGATATCCGTTATTCCGCCCTGGCGGATCGCCTCGCTCAGCATCCCGTAGCGCTGTGTGGCCACAGCGACTTTACCGCCATACAACTGGCGCTGTTCGCTCAGACCGGATTCATCACCTACAGTGCGCCGATGCTTGCCGGTAATTTTGGTGCAGAACACCCTTCAGCATTTACCCTGCAACACTTCCGCGACATCCTGAGGCAAAAAAGTTATACCATCCGCTGGCGTGGAAATACACCAGAAAATCTGTCACTGAAAGGGACGCTTTGGGGAGGAAACCTGGCTATGTTGTGCTCGCTGACGGGGACGCCGTGGATGCCGGTGGTGAAGCAAGGGATTCTGGTGATTGAAGATGTGAATGAGCACCCTTTCCGGGTGGAACGGATGCTGCTGCAACTCTGGCATGCCGGTATTCTGCAACAGCAGCAAGCCGTGATCCTCGGAAGCTTCAGCGGCGCGACACTGTCTGAGTATGATCAGGGGTTCAGTTACGACACGGTATGGCAGACTTTGCGCGAGCTGAGCGGGATCCCGTTTATTTCCGGACTGCCTTTTGGCCACGAGCAGGAGACCGTCACACTGCCTATCGGCGCCAGCGCTCACCTGCAGGTCGCGGACGGCGACTGTTCGCTGACACTGACCGGGCATCCGCTTCCGCCCGCATCCCTGACTCACGAATAGCGGTGTTCTGCGCGGCGGCCGTCACCGGCTTCGTCATTTTTCGCCGTGTGGGTATCACTCCACGGCGTCAGCGTCAGTAACGGATCAGGACGGGTATAAGTTCTTTCGCAGGGGACCAGTGCCGTCGTACCGGCATACACAAAAAAGGTATTCTGTGTCGCTTTATCTACCATCAACTGGTCTCCGTTACGAAACAGGGTGATCCATACCGGCTGGCCGTCATTGAGCCGGGTCCTCTCCTGGCCCGCGGCTATCTGGAAGTTATCGTTGTCCCACATCAGGGTTGAGATACCGTACTCCGCACGGTCAATCGTCATGGTGTCCCGCCCCGGACAGGAGATCTGAAACTCATCGCCATCATTGGGCGGAGTTAAAGCCAGCGCGGCCGTCAACGGCGTCATTATTGCCAGTGTAGTGACCAGTATTTTATTCATCATTCGTCCCGGAATATCTTCTGTCAGAAATATCTGTATTACCCCGGTCACGATATCGCTGTTGCACGACAGAAAAAGTCGCAGTACGTTACAACATTATAAAATTCATGACGGGTTATGACTATCTCATGAGCATTCAGACCGGGCCGTTACCTGCCCGCGCGCAACTCTTCCGGCGACTGGCCGCTTCACGATTCCGCAGTCGCTTCCATCTCGGTGATAAAGAAAGGCAGTACTGTCTGGATAAGGGAGCCGGGGTCGTGATGAGCCATGCCGCAGATTTTGTCCGTGACCGCCTCTCTGCTGCTGAACCGGCCAATGATGGCCGGCAGACGCCGATGCGCGGGCATCCGGTATTTATTGCGCAGCACGCAACAGCAACCTGTTGCCGGGGGTGTCTGCAAAAGTGGCACAACATAGCGCAGCATCAGCCGCTGGATGAGCACCAGCAGCAATACATCTGCGATGTGCTGTTCAGCTGGTTACAGCAGGAAATTAACCGGCCCTGACTACGATAAGCCCCCCGGCGCCGTCCACCGATGACAGATTTACTGATAAGTCAGTCAGATAACGTCCGGGTGCCGGACGGAGAAGCGAAGAGCTGAGAGGATGTTTTGCTTTTCTGATCATCGTTTTTTTACTGCCGGTGCTTGCCGGTTGTACATCTTCACCGAAAGGGGCGGATATACCGTTATAGCCCCGCCCCTGCCGGGAGGGCGCCACAGGCCCGTGGCGCCCCGGATAGCCGATCAGGATAGCCATGTCACCCTGCCCCGGGACAGAATCAGTTCAGATAGCGGGTGACTGAAATCTTCTGACCCCGCGTGCCACCTCCCCCCGGTGGTCATCCTGCAGGGGGTATGCCCGCCGTCTTCCGGCTGATCGTGTCAGGCTGAGGGATGCCCTGCGGAATCTGAGGGTAACCTGACAATGTCCCCCTGCCGGTCGGGTCATCATCATCAACCAGGATGATGTTTCTTCTGTTGCTGTGACATATTTTGTAGTAATTTTTTATCCGTCTTCAGATAACAAGGAGTTAAGCCATGCGGGCTTTACCAAAATGGGCAACCTCACTACTGAGTGTTGTTCCGGTCGTCTTTTGTTTTTCAGTTTCCGCCTCCCCTTGCCTGCAAAATCGCGCAGCCATTGATATCGGTTCCGGCAGTACGAAAATTGCGGTGGCCGAAGTCGATACCTGCCAGCATCAAATCCGTAAGATGCTTTATCAGCAGCAACTGCCGGTATCTTATAACGATGCACTGATGCATGCGACAGACAGTCGCTTACCGGATAGCATCATCGGTCAGGGGCTGGATGCCCTTAAGCAGGAAATAAAACAGGTCAATCGTTTCCATCCGGTCACTATTGAAGGCGTTGCGACTGCGGTGTTCCGTAATGCAGAAAACGGACAGCAGGTTGTTCAGTTATTTAATCAGCAAACCCCGGCGCATATTCGCATTATCAGCCAGCAGCAGGAAGCCCTGCTCGGTTTTGCCTCGGCAAAGGCAGCATTAAATCAATCCGGGGTAAAAAACGACGATATCCTTGTCTGGGATATCGGTGGCGGATCCATGCAGATGACCACCTGGGATACGCAGAGCGGGCGTCTGACTCCCGTGATTTACCAGGGTAAACTGGCCTCGGTCACTCTGAAAAATTACATTGTCAGCCTGTTAAAACATCAGCCACTCCGCCCTGACAGTTCGCCTAATCCGATAGGTCATGATGCCGGTGACGCCCTGAAGTTTGTGGAATTCTATGCCAGCAATGATGTGGATGCCTCACTGAAGCGGCTGATCCCGCACCGTAAAATTATCGGCATCGGCGGAGTGCATGATTATTCCCTGCGTCAGCAATTTGCGGATAAGCCTGACAGCTATACACTGACACAGCTATCCACCCTGGCGGGACAGCAGGTGACTAAGGGTGATAATGAATTGCATGGCGATTACCGGGCCACAGATGTCAGTAACCTCCTGCTGGTGGAAGGCTATATGCGCGCACTGAACATTCCTGAAGTCACCCTGGTGAAAGCCAGTCTTGTCCAGGGATTACTGGTTCGCTAAAGACCGATATCTGTAGCAATAAACCCCCGCTCATCAGAAAATTCTGGTTCCCTGATGGGGAAAAAAACCTCTGCTATACTTAAATTGATTTTACATAACAGTGAAACAAAGGAGAGTTTGCATGATTGGTAAAGTACAGGATAAAGCTGAAGAACTGGCAGGTGCAGCACAGGAAACTTATGGTGATGTGACTGATTCACCAGAGCATTCTGTTAAAGGTGCTGCACGTAAATATGCCTCCCAGGCAAGCTATGCGGTTCGCGATGCTGCAGATACGATCAAGACTCAGGTATCTGATAAGCCCTATGCCGGTGTTGCTATTGCAGCGGCAGTGGGCGTTGTCTTCGGTTACCTGCTGGGACGTAAATAATTTTCTGAATTAGTCCCGGATCCGGAAGTCTCTTCCGGCTCAGGTACGACTCTCTTACCCCGCAACTTCGGTTGCGGGGTTTTTATTTTTACAGCAGTAACGTCATACCGCCCTTTACTGTCGTACATTGCGGCGACACCGTGCGTTTCCCTGCATCTTCTGAAACACCCTGTGCCACCCCTGCCGCACATTTAAATTAACCTGTTGATATTAAAATATTTTTACCCATGACAGCGAATTATCACAAAATTTTTTTGATGAATTCATTGAGCGGGCTTGCAATTGAGAATGATTACCACTATCTTTAGCTTTATCGAATACCTGACTGATTTAATCAGGTATTTGATACGACATTGCTCACATTGCTTCCAGTTATCTTTGCCCGCTGACCGCGGGCTTTTTTTTGCCCGGAAAAGAGGTCAGCGCCTGATTTAACGTACGGAAAGAATATCTGTGAAAGGAAAAGCCCGTTTGACAGAGTCTGTCAGAGCGTCTGACAGTACTCAGGGTGATAAGGCATTAGCCGAGGTGAATACAACCATTGACCAGGTTTGCGACTCCGGCAGGATTCATTTCGACTTTCTCCTGCATGCCGTTGGCCAGTTTAACCATAAACGATTTGTTATCGCTGTTCAGATGACCGCTTTCAATTTCTGTCATTTCCGTGACAGCCACATAACAATAACGCCCGTGTAAAAACATTTTTGCCAGCATAAAGACTCCTTTTTGATTACCGGTAAAATTATCCTTTACCAATGTTACAACCATTTTGCAGTGTATGTTTTCCATAAGTGGCAACAGAAAAATTTCGCTGCCATAACATGCCTCACCGGAGGGCTAACGTCCATGACCCGGATCATAGAAAAGGCTTTTTTCAGTCAAAATCCGTCGGTTGCGCCGGGTTCTGCGGCATAGTCCCTCTGCCCTGCCGGGACACCGGAAATAAAAACTTCGCAGTAACTCCGCCACTCTCCCGCTGTTACAGCGCCTGTCAGTAATTTAACTCTCAATGACAGTAATTTACTGTCGGGCATTTAGGATGCTGTGGACACTTTCACGGAGAGCAATGCATGAAGAAAAGATCCTTTGCCCTACTGTTTTTATTTATTTCCGTTGCGCCTTTTGCCAGGCCGCTGCATTCGCAGATGCCCCCTGTGCATGCAGGTTACCGGCAACCGACGGTAGCGGATACTGCAGAAATCCCCGACGAACATATTCGCGAACCTATGACCCGCGATAAATTCTGAGTATTTCCGGTCTCCGGCAGTCTGCAACACTATAACGCGGCGGGCTGTCCTGTATCACAGGGAGGGCCGCTCGGCTGTCCGCGGACCACACAGTCTCTTTACTCCGGATTATTCCGGAGATTTGCGGGCCGGGGGCGGGGTAAGCCTGCACGGATGCCCTGCTTCCTCAGCAGCATCTCTCTGCAGAAAGAGTATCGTCAGCGAGTTCCCTGCGCGACTGTTAACTGAGTATAGTAGCGGATAGCAGATTCAGCGAGGTTTGACGCCGTATCTATAAATAGTGGCCGGCCCGGCTCCGGTGGGATCAGCGGGCTGATATCTGTACAGGCAATGAGAACAGCATCCGCCTGACAAAGGGTGGGATGGCTCAGCACCGCCTGCCAGCAGCTCCTCACCTGCGGGTCCGCAAACCCGTTTTCTTTAATCAGCCGGATAAGGATTGTGACCAGGCTTCTTAATTCCGCTGAATCAGAGACTTCCCTGCCGGTGGCCAGGATCTTCTCCTGCCAGAACCCCGCATCCATGACCGGTTCCGTTGCCAGAACGGCAACCTTCTGCACTGTCGCCGGAAGCTGCCGGACTGCGCTTTCGGCAATATGCAGCACCGGCACGTTTCCGGCGGCCTGGATTATCTCCTGAAAATAGCAGTGCGCCAGATTACAGGGCACCACAATAACATCGGTCTGTGCCCGGACCAGAGACTGAACGCCCTGACTGAGGGCACGGGTCATGGCTGCATCGTCAACCGGATGACCTGGCCGGAAAGGTGTCGGCAATGAAATAATATGCATGAGCGGGAAATCTTCATCGTTGCAGGCCCCATACTGAGACTGGCAAGCGGAAATCAGCATGTCGATAAACGGGGCGGTAGAACGCGGCCCCATGCCGGCAAGTACACCGATAGAAACTGTCATCATTATCCTTTACGGTGAATAAAACAGAGCCTGAAGGCACAATACTGTCGTATCTCTCCTTCAGGCCCCTGAAACCTTTAAGACTGCGTAACTCCCCGGGCAGAAGGTGCCAAAAGCTGTCAGTTTATGGCAGCCGAAGTCCCCTGCCGGGTAGCGTCTGACAGGCGGCACCTTTCGCAGGTGGCGCGGTGTCAGGGTATTTATCGTCGGGCGTAATGTACACCTGGGTTGTCGCCACAAAACCATCGCTGAAAGTGGCTTCAAGGTAAGTGGCCTGCCATCCGCTTTCGGGGGTTGTCAGCGGAATGTTCAGTGTATCACTTTTGCCGGATAAACTAACGGGGGTGGAGCGGTATTGTATATCGCAGGCATAGCGAAAATCCCTCGCAGCCGGGTTGCTGGCTGTCCATTGCAGCAGGGTGGCCGGCTTTTCGGTAAAAGTGACGGTCAGTTGTGGTTTTCCGTCCCTGCCAGGTTGCAGGCTTTCCGAAATTTCTGGCAACCGTTGTTTATTCAGGAAGCGATTCACAAACGTGATCAAAGACGACTCAGCCACCGACAGGATACCATTATGTGTGGAATTCGGAACCACCCGCAAAGATTTTTCACCCGGTAACCGATCATAGTAAAAGTGACTGTTGTCAGGCACATAGAAGTCATCACCACTGGCATTAATAATATATTTTTCAATTGCCAGCCGGTTGCCCATGTCCGTATTCAGATAAGCCAACGGGTCTTCCAGCGTCATCAGCGAGGTAAAAGCCGCTGAATCGATCTGCTGGTCGATCCCCTGTTGATAATAAGGATAAAAAGCCAGCGGCCAGTTTTTGCCGTAGGACTGATACATATGCCGGAGTGATTTTTGAGTCTCCAGCAGATCCATCACAAAAGGCACGACCGCATCGACATCCGGATCTGACAACGCCGTCAGCCATGCGGCCCAGCCCCGTTTGGAGGCCCCGGTAACCATAAAACGCGAGATCTTCTGTGGCATCAGTTCCTGTTTCGCCAGCCTGAATGCCTGCGAGACCGACGCCGCCATAGGGATATGCAGGGATATATTCCGGTATTTCTCCGGGTCGCCGGCAAACAGCTTCCAGGAATAGGCCACACTGTCGTCTTCAGCCAGGGGTTTTGCCATCCCCTGATAGTTGAGTACCTGATTAGGCACATTACTGACCGATATCACCACCGTCCGGGTGGCCACCGCGATACGGGCCAGCTCCTGCTCAGTAAAGTTAGTGGGTTCGGCCGGGATCCCGGAACCCTTGTTATTACTGCCGTTATTGATGACCACCAGTGCATGGGTCTCTCTGGCGGATTCAGGAATATAGATATCGACCCCGTTCTGCCAGCGCTCCGGTGAAACCTCGCCCTGAGGAGACCACTGCTGTGAATTCAGCAGGTATCTGCGCAGCATCACGCCGGGCAGTTGTTTTTTTTCCTGAAGAGAATAATCAACCGGACGTGCCGCAAGAAGCCGCCGGTAATCGGAAATGACATGCGTCAGACTGGCGGTGTTATTTTTCTGCGCAGGAGAAGACAACGCCAGACTGGCGGGTGAAATAAACAGCAGGGCCAGATAAAGTACTCTCACTTTCATCTTAAGATTCCTTTCAGAGATAATATGAAATCATTTTTTGCAGTCCGGAGCATGATAACCGCCCTCTCTCAGAGGAAACCTGATCCCTGTCCCGCAAACGAATAACCGTTTCCCGTAAGGTTTATCATCCCTTCCGGGCTGACAGCGTGGTGTACCAGGGTTAGCTGTTCAAACGGTGGCATTGAAGGCGGTGCCCCGCTTGTTCATCGGTCTCATAGGGAGCTTTTTATTGCGGCGCGGGAGAGCCCCTGGGGTGATGGTCAGGGGATGCTTCTTACAGGCCGGCGGGTTTAGCCCAATATCCATACGGCGCATCGATATCACGGCGAGCGGCTTTACCGTTAAGGAGCGTGATACCGTCTCCTGTGCAGGACAGGGATTTTTATCCGCGGGTCTCCGCGCCGGATAACGCTTTTGCCGTTTCACGTTACAGCTCCGGACAGATCCCACGTCAGGTCACGGCCCGCCCGGGAGGGTTGAATCACCGACAGAAGCGATTTCTCGTTTTCATCCGCGGGGTCTCCGCGCCGGATAACGCTTTTGCCGTTTCAGGTTACAGCTCCGGACAGATCCCGCGTCAGGTCCCGGCCCGCCCGGGAGGGATTAATCCCCGACAGAAGAGAGGTCTCGTTGGCGGAATTTCAACAGTACTGGTCTCCACAGGTATAACCGCAGGCTATTTCCTGCTGAATAAGTGAAACAAATGCAGAAAGAGCCTCTGTCTGTGTGCTGAAAATAGTGGCCACGACACAGAAATTACCCCGGCCACCAGGAGATTTTCCGTCCCCGGGCTTCTCCCCCCGGGAAGAGAATGATACCTTCGATTTTCCCGTGGAATGCATCACCGTTGCCCGGATATCCGCCGGCTCAGGTTTAAGCCGGCCAGCTAAGGAGAGTAAATGCAACTCACTGTCACGACAAAAGTTTCCGATGAAGAACGCGATGCACTGTTTGCAGGACTGAGAGGTTATAACCTGCAGTTCCTCGACCCGGGACGTATGGGCCAGTCGGGCATCTTCAGCCGTCGGGATAACGGTGAGATTACCGGAGGACTGATGGCTTCCCGTAAAGGCTTATGGTTTTGTATTGACTACCTGTGGGTGACGGAGGATTACCGGGGTCAGGGGCTGGCCAGCCAACTGATCGCCAGGGCAGAAGCGGAAGCCGTACGTCACGGCTGCCGGTATGCTCAGGTGGATACCTTCAGTTTCCAGGCTCTGCCTTTTTATACCGGCAGGGGGTACACCCTCAAAATGACCCTTGAGGACTTTCCTGAAGAAGGTATGCAACGACATTACCTGACCAAAAGCCTGGAATGCCCCTGACTTCCTGACCTGTGGGGGTGTCTCCCCCTTTCCTGCAGGCGGTGTCGGTCGCCGCGTTCTGACCGGCATTGTCTGAAACTGCCGGAGCCGCTGACTGCGCTCACCGGTCCGGAGTCTGACGCTTCCGGCCTGGCAAAGCGGCTCACCGCGGGCGCTGTTTAAAAAGTGATCTGCATCACATAAGGAAGTGAAATCCCCGCCGGAAGCCCCGTTCTGACCCACACTCTAAGCACGACTTAAGCCGTTATCAGGAGTGATATTGATGAGTCATTTTTTCTACGACAAAAAAGAGAACCTTATAGACGATGCCCTTGAAGGAATTATCCGTACCTCACCGTACGGAAATCTGGCCAGGTTAAAAACAGATCCTGAATTACGGGTAGTGGTGCGTAAAGACTGGGATAAATCTCAGGTCGCCTTACTTTCCGGTGGCGGGTCAGGTCACGAGCCGATGCATGCCGGGTTCGTCGGGAAAGGAATGCTGACCGGGGCTATCTGTGGCGATATTTTTGCCTCCCCGGGCGTCGACGCTATCCTCAGCGCCATCATCAATGTCACCGGCAAGGCGGGCTGCCTGCTGATCGTCAAAAACTATACCGGTGACCGCCTGAATTTCGGACTGGCGGCCGAAAAAGCCCGCACGCTCGGCTATGATGTCGAAATGGTGATGGTGGAAGATGATATCGCCCTGCCGGATAACCCTCAACCGCGCGGTCTGTCAGGCACCATTCTGGCCCACAAGATTGCAGGTTATGCCGCAAGCCAGGGAGCGTCACTGAAAGAGGTCGCACGCATCACGCGGGCCGCACTAAAAAAAGTTGCCACTATCGGTGTCGCCCTCTCTTCCTGCCACCAGCCTGGTGCGGAAGAAAGTGAACGGGTGCCGGCCGGTAAGAGTGAGCTGGGGATGGGGATCCACGGCGAGCACGGCATTATTACTCTGGATACCCAGAACAGCCGGAAAATTGTCAGCCGGTTATGTGATGCCTTATCAGAGCACCTGAACAAAACCTCTGACATTCTGCTAATGATTAACAATCTGGGCGGATTCTCCGTGCTGGAACTGGCGCTGGTCAGTCAGGCGGTACTCGACTCCCCGCTGGGGAAACGTGTCCGTTTTGTGCAGGGCCCCGCCACCCTGGTCAGCGCGCTGGATATGAAAGGAATATCACTGACGGTGATCCCGCTCACAGCGAAACTGACCGAAGCTCTGCAGGCTCCGGTTGAGGTCAGCGGATGGGTACCGCTCTATACCCCGTCAAAAATGACCTGGCAGAAAGCCCGGGCTTTGCCCGACAATACCGACGTGACCCCGTCAGAGAATGCCCGGGTCGCTGCCGTTCTGAAAGCGGCCTGTAAGGCACTGATTGATAATGAAGATGAACTGAATACCCTGGACAGCCATGTGGGTGACGGTGATACCGGCTCCACACTCGCTACCGGGGCGCGCTTTGTGCAAAAAGCCCTGAAGGCCGGAAAACTGCCGCTGGATGATACCCCGGCACTGCTGCGCTGGCTGGGCGAAAGTATTACCACGCCGATGGGGGGTTCCGGCGGGGTGTTGCTTTCTTTACTGTTCAGCGCCGCCGCAGAAGGCTATGAAAAAGAAAATGATATCGGTAAAAGTTTACTGGCGGGACTTGAGCAAATGAAAAAATATGGCGGTGCCGGTCCCGGTGATCGCACGATGATCGATGCCCTGCAGCCTGCACTGGAAGCGCTGGCCGGCCATAAAAGCTGGGATAAAGTGGTCAAAGCCGCGAAGAAAGGGGCCGATTCTACGTCTGAGATGAAAAAAGCCGGTGCGGGTCGTTCTTCATACCTGAGTGCCGGAAGCCTGAAAGGTCATATCGACCCGGGAGCCAAAGCGGTCAGTGAGGTATTTGCCGCCATTCCCGAAAAGTGAGGCTGGCGGTCAGTCTTTTCGACTACCGTCATACAGGGTCAGGCCGCTAATGCCTGACCTGCTGCATTGCCGTCCTTTACAGTAATGCGCCGCTATATTTATAACGAGAGCTGAGAGGAAACGCGCCTCTGAAACACGGGAGCAGCATCCGTATGACCTCTGGTAAGTTGCAGATCCTCTGTTATTCTGACCGGGGGTGGCCGGATGCCCGCAGGCAGCACTCTTCAGGGCTTTACCGGCCATTCGGCAACTTCAACAGCGCGTCCCTTAGCCCAAGGGACTTCCCTCGGCTGACCGGCGGCTACCACTAACTTTTTCGTCGATTGTCACGCAGGAGTGACAGGCAGACTCCAGCCGTAGCCGGATGCGTTAGAAGGCCTGTTAACCACCGGCGCTGCCCGACTGTGCTGTTATTGTACTTCAGGAGAGCGAAAAGACTGACCACTCTGTCGGAAAATCAGCGGGCGCTGAACACTACAGCTTCCGGAGCCAGAAACAGGCTCATCAGTTCACATGACCATGATTTCTGCGGAATGCTACCGACGACTAGCGGCGTCCCGGATGGGCGAAATACCTCGTCAGGGCTAACAGCGGCTTGTCACCTGTAAACTGTGTTCAGCGGTTATCATCAGTTACACCGTTATTGTCTGCGGTCAACTCCTGTCCAGCCAGTGTCCGCAGAGTATCACCCGATAACCTGAAGTAATTCACTGAGTCAATCACCTGCCCGCCCACACCGTGATAAAACAACTGTACTGGCGCATCATGTTTATCCGAAAGCCAGTCCAGCTGCAGGCATCCGGCATCCAGCGCCGCCGCTGCCAGCGTTTTCATCAGCAGCGTGCCGGTTCCCTGACCTCTGAATTTTTCTGAAACAAACAGTTCTTTGATAAACATCTGCCCGCTGTATCGGGGAGCCGGGAACTGAATAGCGGCACAGGCAAATCCGGCGACCACACCGTCCTGCACTGCTTTATAAACCCGTGTTCCGGCCTGCGGATGGAAGACCTTCCGGCGCAGGTAATCCGACATTTCCTGCCTGGTGACCGGGACCGGGCCGTGGTAATAGATTTCCATTTCGATAAAAATATCCACCAGCGTCATCCATTCACTGGCAGTGCATCGGGTGACTTTCATAACCTCTCCTGTCCTTATTCCCCTGCGGGGAAGTCCAACCTGCTGCCCTATGGACACACACTGACGACGGCACCGGCCGGCACGCCGTATTGTCCCGCGGCATCTGCAACCTGCCTCCGGGTGGCGCGCATAATATACCGGTTAACAGAGCCTAACCGTTCGCCCGTCCGGCCCGCAATCCCTGAAATGATCTCCTGTCGACCGGATAGCCTGTTCTGCGGCTCAGCAGCAGACGTCCCGGGCCGGAATAAAACTGGCGGCGAAACCTATCTTCCCGGAAACTTTTTTACCGGCCCGGCCGGTACAGGGCAAACACCGCCGGGTAAACCGGACAGTATTTCGGCCAGGTGATCAATTATCAGGGAAAGACGACAGGTGAAAAAATACCGGCTGAGGGCAAAAAAAAACCGCTATCCGGGAGGATAGCGGCGGGGTCAGCATTAACCGTTAATGTCCGGATGCTGATCGACTAAATTGCGACGTTTACTCTGTAAACTCTCAATTTGTTCATCGATATCTTCGATACGCTGTTCGATATTGTCGTGGTGCTCCTGCAGTAACTCTTTAGCTTCTTCAATAGAAGATGCGGCAGGCGTTCCGCCGTAAAGCGGTTTATTCGCGGTTTCACGCATACTGATCCCGGTGACCACCCCGATAATACCGACAATCATCAGGTAATAAGCAGGCATATAAAGATTACCCGTAGCTTCTACAAGCCATGCGGTCAGGGTCGGGGTAATACCGGCCACCAGAATAGAGATGTTATAGGTACTGGCTAACGCACTGTAACGCACTTCGGTCGGGAACAATGCCGGCAAGGTAGACGCCATCACACCGATCAGACAGTTAAGAATAATCGCCTGGATCAACAGGCCGAAAAAGAGTGCCGCTATACTGTGATGTGTAATCAGCATAAACGACGGAACAGAGAGAAGAACCATCGCGATGCTACCGATAATGATAAACGGACGACGTCCGAATTTATCACTCAGTAAGCCCATCATAGGCTGCACAAACAGCATTGCCAGCATAATGACGACGATGATTAACACACCCCGGTCTTCAGAATAGTGCAGATCATGGGTCAGGTAGCTTGGCACATAGGTCAGCAGCATGTAATACGCGACGTTAGTGGTGATCACGATACCGATACAGGAGATCAGGTTACGCCAGTGTTTACGAGCCACTTCTTTGAAAGGTACAGAAGGTCCTTCGCTGAGCCCCTGTTTAGAGCCCTCTTCCAGCGATTCAACGTGCTTCTGGAATGCCGGCGTTTCTTCCAGCGCATTACGCAGATACAGGCCAACCAGTCCTAACGGCAGTGCCAGGAAGAACGGAATACGCCAGCCCCATTCGTTAAAGCTTTCCTGACCAAGCATCGTGGAAAGTAATACCACGATCCCTGCACCACAGACGAAGCCCACCAGAGAGCCAAAATCAAGCCAGCTCCCCATAAAGCCACGCTTCCTGTCGGGGGAGTATTCCGCCACGAAGATGGAAGCCCCGGTATATTCGCCTCCCACAGAGAATCCCTGCACCATTTTGGCCAGCAACAGCAGGATAGGTGCCCAGACACCGATGGTGGCGTAGGACGGAATCAACCCGATACAGAATGTACTCAGGGTCATCAGAATAATGGTGATAGCCAGTATTTTCTGACGGCCGTATTTATCTCCCAGAACACCAAAGAACATCCCCCCCAGCGGGCGGATGATAAAGGGAACGGAAAAGGTTCCTAAGGCAGCGATAATCTGGATACCTGGCGAAGCATCAGGGAAAAATACTTTACCTAATACAGTCGCAACATATCCGTAAACCCCGAAGTCGAACCATTCCATTGCATTACCCAATGCGGCGGCAGTGATTGCCTTTTTCAGACGGGCGTCATCGATAATCGTGACGTCCTTAAGCCGCATCGGCTTTACTTTTTTACGTTTTATTTTAAGCATTCTTTTTCCTTAAAACACTAATACTCTGGTAATCACTCGCGTATAAAGCATAGGTCAATCTTGTGATCATTCAAACGTATGGCGAGTTATTCTTAACAATAGTATCAGATACGTAGCGGCTACGCTTCGGGTTAAGGGGGACTGACGGGCAGGAGAAGACAGAAGCCCCCTGCCACCTGGCTATAATTTCGCCACAAATTCACGGGAGTAGCGGCCAGCGTCCGGATGTGTCCCGCTATTTTCTCTCCGGGGGTAGATCCGCAGGCCGGTGACGGTCGTTGAATTAAGCGTTAACTCTATTTATATTGGATTTCCGTTCACTATCACCTCCCGGGTTCAGGTTAAAGTATGTTTACAGGTCTTAGCGCATTTCCTCTGACGCCTCTGTCAAATGATGATATCGATGAGGCCGCATTTATTCGTTTGCTCACGCGTCTGACCCACGCAGACGTCAATTCACTGGGCGTACTGGGTTCCACGGGCAGTTATGCTTACCTGACCCGCGAGCAACGGAAGCGCGTCACCGTTATCGCGAAAGCGCATGCAGGTAAGATTCCGGTGATGACCAGTATCGGAGCCATCAGCACTGCCGAAGTCCTGCGCCTGGCAGAAGATGCGCAGTCAGCCGGTGCTGATGCATTGTTGCTGCCTGCCATGTCTTATCAGCCATTAAACGATGACGAAGTTTACAGTCTGTATGAGGACGTCTCGGCAAATGTTTCCGTGCCGGTCTGTGTTTATGACAATCCCCGGTGTACACACTTCAGTTTTTCAGAAAATCTGCTCAGCCGGATCGCCGCCTTACCACAAATCCGTGCCATAAAAATGCCCGGGGCTCCGACTGAAGCCGGTACCATTACCGACCGTGTCCGGAGATTGCGATCCCGCGTGCCGCAGCATGTTGCTCTCGGGGTAAGTGCTGATGCCTTTGCGGTTGACGGCCTGAATGCAGGCTGTGATGTCTGGTTCTCTGTGTGCGGAGGGCTTTTTCCACGCACCGCAAAAGCGATTGCTGACGCGGCCGCACGGCATGATCAACAACAGGTCGCCGCGTTAAGCGAGCGCTTCACCCCGTTATGGGCACTTTTTACTCAGCATGGCGGAGGGATCCGGGTGATCGCCGCCGCTGCTACCCTGCTCGGGCTGGTATCGCCGGAGTGCTTACCCCGTCCGCTGAAAGCATTAGGCCGGGATGACGTCGCAGAGATTGCGGCCGTACTTCGTGCAACCGGTCTCGAATAAATGCCGGGATCACCGTAATGCCGCCCGATGGCTGCAAGATACAGAGGTATTCTTCAGGATAGCCGAAAAGGATAACTGAGGGATAAAGCAGCCGGTCTGACTGCAGAGGAGAGCTCAGAAAACCTCGTCCCGCGTCGCTGGATCTCTTCAGGACGCGGGACAAAGTTTCATCAGGAAAACAACAGCGGCCAGCAACGGGTGTCTGTGGCCGACAGGATTTCAGACTTAGAATTCAACACTCGCGCTGAGTACCAGATTACGGGTTTCACCTTCGATGACCCGTAAGTTGCCTCCGCTTGAAGTGTAATATTCTTTATTGAACAGATTATTCAGATTCAGCTGTAAATGGGTTTTCTGCCCCATGAACTGGTTATCCCAGCCGATAAAGCTGTCTGCCACGGTATAAGCTGGCAGGGTAAAACTATTATCTGCATCACCGGCACGGGTACCCATGTACCGGACACCGCCACCGATACGGAAGCTGCCAGGCAGAGCGTTAAACCGGATATTATGGCTTAAATAGACTGACCCTGAATTGCGCGGGGCATTCTGCAGGCGGTTGCCATTGTTATCTGAGTTCGTCTTATCATTAACAATCTCAGCCTGGTCATAGCTGTAATTAGCACTGATATCCCAGTCCGGATAGATCTCACCATTGACTTCGAACTCTACCCCGCTGGAACGTGCTCTGTCCACCGCATAGGTGCTGCCATTCAGGGCCAGAGCAACATTACGCTCATCAATACGGTACAAGGCAATCGTCGATAACAATGCAGGCGTTATCTGCCACTTGCTGCCGACCTCGTAAGTGGTTCCCTGCTCCGGCGCCGCGACATTGCCATAATCATCCGGCGTCGTTGACGGTGTGAATGATTTGCTCAGGCTGCCGTAAAACGAAACATCCGGGGTCAGCTTATAGATAAGCCCGGTTTGTGGCAGAAACTTATTCCCTGTATCGCTATACGTCAGCGTGGACTGCGCTCCACGCGATTCGCGCTGCTCGTAATGCTGATAACGGGCTCCGGCTACCGCCGTCCAGTCGTTTGTCAGATCGATACTGTCTTTGAAATAAACCGAACGGCTGTGTAACCGGTTCAGTAAATTACTGTCAGCCGTTTTTTCGGTGGAGCTGTCGGTGATAGTTTCCAGACCATAGACCGGGTGACTCAGCGTGAAATCGGTATTCTTTTTACCGTTATACGCGTGAGCGCGATAGGTCTGATTCATCTCATAATCAGTGCCGAATACCATGTTATGCGTCATCCCCAGGATTTCAGGGGTGCCGATGGCGTCCCAGGAGACATATTTTGTTTTGTGGTTAAACCCACGGAAGGCATCCGGACGCCGGGTGACAACACCGGTCGTCGTATTCACCGCCGTGGTGGTCATCGTATTGCTGTTATATTTTCGCTGGTTAAGGCCGACAGTAACCCGGGTTGACCAGATATCATTGAACTGATAATCCCAGTGGGAACTGAATGTCTGGTTACGTCCCCATGCATGATTCGAATAATCGTCCAGTCGCGTCTTGTAACCGATATCGATGGGCTTACCATTAATAAATGCCGTTCCCCGGTCATAAGGGATATCGTACTGATAATCTTCATAGCTGATGTTAAAACTGGCTTTATCGCCATACCACTGCAGCGAGGGGGCTAGCAGATTATGTTTTTCATTACCGAATCCACGCCAGTAATTCTGGTCCTGTTTTTCAGCAATCAGACGGAAAGCAAAACCATTGCCTAAAGGCCCGGTAATATCGATATTCCCTGCGCCACCGCCAGTGCTGTTATAATGACCGCCAACGATGGTATGCCACTCATATTGTGGTTTTTTACTAACCACATTGATCATTCCCCCCGGATTCAGGATCCCGTACAACAGAGAGGATGAACCTTTTAACACTTCGACATGATCCGTTGTGGCATCAAGGTTCAGCCCCTGACTGCTGCGGATTCCATCACGGAAGACTGAGCCGTCGGAGTTAGAACCAAAGCCGCGGCGAACAATACCATCCTCGGTCTGGCCAAGAGTATTCGCTTGTGACGCACCACTGACGAAACGCATAGCATCAGATAAATTCGTCGATTGATAGTCCTGCAGTTGCTTATTAGTCACTTCGCTGATGGACTGTGCTTCATCCAGTTTAGAAGTCGGTGTCTTACTGGCGACCGAAGTGGTCGGACTGGAATAGCCGTCGTCAGTCTGTGCCTTTTTATCCGAAGCCGTTACGGTTAAGACACTTGTATTATCAGCGGCGTAGCTACCCGCCGACGAAACTAATAAACCACTACATACTGCAAGCCATATTTTGGACAGAGGAGGCCTGCGGTATTGAGACTTAACGTTCTGATTCATTGTTGCTTTTTTCCGGAGTATTGTCTGAGTTTTTTTAGTGAAAGTAATCCGGGTTGCCGGAGTTTTCGGCGCGATGACCTGAAAATCGCAGCGATACTGGCAGTGTTCCCGGGGCTCTCTTAATGTAATTGAGAATCATTTCAACACGAAGCTCTGTAGTAGTAAACACAAAATACACTCCGATCACTACATTCACCTCATAACCCCACCCCCCCCATGAAAAACATAACAAATCTTCATTATCAATAGTTTATAAACATAAAGACCACTAAAAAAACAACACTTCGGGTCGGAGTTATACTTTTAATAACGCTAATGCGGGCATATGACTACAAGGGTGTCGGGTGTAAACCGGAGAGATCTCTACCTCTGTCCCGGAATATGTTGCCTGTCACGGAACGGGATATGACGCCATCAGCAGTGACGACATTACCGACAGGACATAGAAACAGCATAACAAGGTGTTGATATTTCCACCCCGGCTACCCTCTCAATGAAAAAGTCCCCCCGCTTTCCGCCCCCTCTGGCGTTTTCACCCGTTGTCAGTTCTCTTTCTGTGAGATACGGTAACCCTTCGGTGGAGCCGGGGTGAGTGACCCAGCGGTCATCATTTCGGGGGATGATCAGATCAGGAGTGAGAGTCATGGCCGTAGATAGTCAGGGTTATATAACCCAACCAACGCGCAATAAAATACAACCCGCATTTTCTGGTGTCGTTGCTGACCTGGTCAGAAGACTCCCCTGCTGTTTTCCTGAACAGATACATAGCCTGTACCTGTATGGCAGCGTTGCCGAAGGCCGGGCGACGGTGGGACGATCGGACCTCGATGTGTCACTTATTTTTCACGGGGAGCCTGATGAGCAGACGGCACAACACCTCGCGCGCATTAAAAGTGAACTTGAAATCGATCACCCTGTTGTCAGCAAAATTGATTTTGATTGCGGTCTGTTACAACAGGCTCTGCACCCCGACAACAGGCTGAGCTGGGGATACTGGCTCAGGCATCACTGTGTCTGTGTCTACGGAGAGGATCTGAGTCAGCGATTCCGGGCATTTACACCCTCTAAAGCCATTGCCCTGGCGTTGAACAGTGACTTCCCGACGGTGGTGACGGAGTTAATGGCTCAGAGACAGGCTTCCGGCGATGAAAACAGGAAACTACTCCTGCAACGTGCCGTGGCAAGAAAGCTCATCCGGGCAACCAGTATTCTGCGCGATGAGCAGGATACGGACTGGCCGGAAACGCTTACTGAACACAGTGATAAATTCATTCTCCGTTATCCGGCGCTGGCGGGAGAAATGAATTACTTAATGAAAATGGCTCATCAGCCGTACGACGAGGAGACTACTTTCGAAAAAAGAGTCATGGCTTTTGCCGGCTGGCTGAGTGTGGCATTCCGGAATCAGCAGCACTGAGACGATAACGGCTGCAGGTCGCCATCCGCTTGATATATCGCTGGTCAACCGGGGTATCAGACGTGATCAGAACACCGTGCTCCTGACAGGCATACCTCTGATGACAGAGACCGGGTTTTACAAACCGCAGTCTGACCGCAGGCTATAATGCCGGTTCAGGGCACTGATATAAATCATCCTGTTTGAGAGGGTTGTGTGGCAAATATCTGTACAAACGCCGCCCGCCCATCACCTCGCAGGTATACCTGACAATACCATGCTGTCCGGGTCTGGTATCGGGCATGCACGGCTGATGCCCCGGGGGGCAGTTCAGAATTTCGCCGGGGGCGAATTCAATAAAATAAAAGCGTGACTAATTATCAGGCGATGAACTGAGAGACTTTGCCTGCCAGCCATTGCAGAAATTCGTTGCGTGACGGATGAGGATCGATAACCTGTGGCGGGAGAGTATTCATAAAGGTAAAGTGCTCCGCATCCTCAATAATATGCACTCCGCCACCGGCATGTTCTTTCAATAATTCATTAAGAAATATCGCCTGTGAAGGTGGGGTTACCTTGTCCATCGCCCCCACCCAAATCTCAACGGGTATCCGGACGGAGTTAAGTGACCGCGGTGCTCTGAAAAAATCTGCCGGAGGTGCCAACAGTACCAGCCGGTCCGGAATTTTTTTTCCGTTAAACGCGACCTCTTCTCTCGCCAGGGTACTGGCTATCGCCCCGGCCTGCATCAGTAAAATCACAGTGCCCAGCGAATGCCCGACGCCGGTCAGCGAGCGATAATTTGTACAGAATTCTGCCGCTGTAACGTCAAGCCGTTGGACACGTTCCAGTAACTCTGCTTTCACCGGAAAGGGAGACGACAGTAATTCGAAATGGGGTGCTATCACGGATATTCCCTGACGGGCAATCCCCTGCAGAAATTCCAGATGACGAAGAGGATTTCCACCCAGTCCTGATGCGAAAAGAATACATTCTGTCGCATCCTTTGCCCTGAACAACGTCACGTCAAATTCACTGTCCGCGTTGCTGAGCTGTAAGGTTTCCGGTCTGATACTGTCATTCATGGGATAAGCACACTTTACCTGCGGGATAAAAATATAGCATTTAATAATGGCTGAAGGTTTGATTGTCTGATTGATGATCAGGATGTATTTTCACGGACTGAGCGACAATGCACCTCTGCACCTCTGCACCTCTGCACCTCTGCACCTCTGCACCTCTGACATCATAATAAAATGTTATGCGCCAGCACCGCGCACAGAATCCCCCCTTCTCCTTTAACAGAATCTTCTGCCATCGGGGCGACAGAGTCCGGAACAGGCACACTACCGGCATCAGGAACAGATGCAATTATCTTTCTATCGATTTTTTGTGTCTGACTTCAATAACAATCGATTTTTTTGAAAGCTCCTCAATTATAGCATCTGTTTTTTTAGTATTTTCAATATCGGTGTTAGCATCCCATTCATCAAGCAGGAAAAACCTCACTGCATCATCAGCAAACAACCTGCCTAATGATTTCATTATTTTTTCACCGGAGGAGCCGACATCATCATTAACTCCTATCTGATTTTCATGATTAACTAATATTGCGTTAGTTAACTGAGACTTTAATTTCTTTAAAAATGAAGACTTTCCTGTACCGTTTGGGCCTGTGATAGTATACCTGCCCGGATCGGCGCTATCAGAAAATAATACGCCACACAGATCCGTCGGACTGATGTTCAGCCCCGAACTATGACAATGAATTTTTATCCTGATATCTGCGTCATTGAAAAAATCAGCCCTCTCCAGAGTCGTGTGAAAATGCTCTAAGTTTTTAACCTTACTTCTTATCACCATCAATTGGGTTGTATGCATACTTGCTGCATGAATACTTTGATATAACTGTAAGCTCCTTGGGAGTACCGCTACCAATGATCCCATTATATACGGGTGCATCATTACAGTATGATGTGAGATATAAATGATCAAAGGAATGGAAGTCATTACTGGCAAACAAGCAACAACCTGTTCGATGAGCTTATACTTCAACTGATTATCAAAATATACTTTCTCTTTATCCTTAGAATTAACCAATGATTCTTCAAAATGCTTTTTCATTCCAAAAAAAGCATTATCCCATATTTTATTTATTGCTCTGAATGCCTCTATCTTTGAGGATTGAATTTCTGTTGATAATTCTTTCACCTTCTTCTTTGTCAATAAGATCAGAGACAATGATACTACCATGCAGGAAAGCAGAGAGATAGTTATCATCGTCCCTAAAATTGCATACAGGGCCACAACAGTAAAAATAACATTTAAATATAGCGCTATTATTTCGACATAATAAAATGAAGCTTCCTCAATAGTGGGGAGTGACTCACCAATAATCCAATGACTAACCATTTCTTTATTTTTAGCAGAATTAACCCCCCATACCTCTTTAGCACGGGTCAGTGTATTCCTGTAATAATCAGACCAGACGGAGTTTGATAACTTAACTCTGAAATAAAGTGAGGATGAACCGAAAACATAACAGGCAGCGATACTCAAAAAGAAAATGACTATATAATAAAAGGAACGACCTGGCTCAAGGTAAGCAAATCTCCCTGCAAGACCTATAAAGTAAGTCGATAAGCCCACCAGCGCTTGCTGGATAACAACAAGTAAGAAAGCTACGTAAAAATATTTATTTTTTAAAATCATAAGAGTACTCCCGGAGCAATAAAAATAGCATTCCTGATAAGTAAAATAATTTTTACATGCTATTAGTTACATCCCCGGAAACCTCTCTCTATATTCGAAAAACTTATGAAAGCCTCAATCATGGCATACATGAATAGCCTCATAAGCATACTTTACATTCATCTGATTCGGCAACAAGTTGTGGCCGATCATATGATCAGGGCTCAGGTCGGTTTATTATCCATCCTCCTCTGGCAGACATTACCCAGCAATCAATGGTAACAAACACACCCTCTGGCACTCTTGCTCACTGGCACGTTATCTTTTGCACTTTGAATATATACATTGAAAATATTATCCCCTGACCTCCGGATATCGCCCGGTCTGTTATTGCTAACTAAGGCCTGATGGTTGATTCAATGATGACCGCCCGGAAAGCCGTAGTCATTTTCTCCTGCCACTGCCTGATTAGCGATAGACCTTTAGCGCAGGAATTTCGATGATCGCATAACTTATTAAAAATGATAAAAATAACAAACTGTTGGGGATCTGTTAACGACGAAATCATGTTAGTTGAAGGCTTTTATAATCTCAGGAAAAATACCGTTTTATACTGCTGTAAAAATAACCCGGGAAGTGGCTCCCCCGCAGGATAACTTCCCCTGCCATATTTACTGTCTATTGTTTTAATCGCCGGGGTGGCTTAACGCGTCCGGGAGGCTACTGCCAGCAACACACCAAAAATTACCAGTAAGCCGCCAAAAATTCGATCCACCCGGTGACGTACCGCCAGAAAGCGGTCACGAACCCTTCCCGCAGAAAAACAGAGCCCTACCAGACTGAACCAGACCATATGAGCCACCGAGATAAACAGTCCGTAGCCGATTTGCGCTATCAGTGGTGTCTCCGGCTTTATCACCTGCATAAACATACTAACGATAAAGACAGAGGTTTTAGGATTCAGTACATTGGTCAGGAAACCGGTGCGTAAAGCCCCTGCATCTGACAAAGGTGCCAACCGGGTGTCAGTCACCGTGCCACCGGCTTTTGTGCGAAGCATTTTTATGCCCAGCCAGATAAGATAAACAGCGCCTGCCAGTTTGATGGCATTAAACAACCAGAGTGACTGCTGTATCAGCACGCCCACACCCAGCAATGTATAAGAGACATGAACCAGAACGCCTAAGCCTATCCCGAACGCTGTGAGCAGCCCCGCACGACGCGAAAGCAGCAAACTGTTGCGTGAAACCATAGCAAAATCGGGGCCGGGGCTGATGACGGCGAATATTGTGATGGTGATTACAGCTAGCAGTTCAGTCATAATACTTCCCTTTGTAACTTAATGAATGTACCGACTTTACTGTACATAACCTCCGGTGAATAACGATGTTATCTGACAAAGATTGTGAGCCTGGATCACCATTACCGTCGGCTCGTCTGCCGTCTCTGATTGCCTTACGCAGTTTTGAAGCAGCGGCGCGCCACGAAAACTTTAGCCGGGCAGCCACGGAGCTGCATATTACCCATGGCGCGGTCAGCCGGGCGGTCCGACTGCTTGAGGAGGAACTGGGCGTTCCGCTGTTTGAGCGGCGCAGCCGGCGCGTCTTTCTGACCGAAGCCGGTCACAAACTTGCCATTGCGGTCGGCGAAGGGCTGGACGTTATGCAGCAGGCTGTTGATGCCTTGCGCGCCAGCGTACGGCAGCGCCAGCGGTGGGTGCTTTCCTGCGAACCCACACTGCTAATGCGCTGGCTGCTACCTCGCTGGCCTGCGTTCCAGGCACAGCATGCAGGGACTGAGATATGCCTTGCGGCCGGTGGCGGGCCTTTTTCATTTGCCGGCGGCCTGGACCTGGCGATCCGGCGCGATGACTTTGACTGGCCGGAAAGCTATTTTGCCGCACCCCTCTTCGCAGAAAAGGTAGGGCCGGTATGTCGCCCGGATAAAGTTTCCCGCTGGTTTACCGCTAATGCCCCGGGTCCCGAACTGGCTGCGGGCGCTGAGTATCTTCATACCCGTACACGCCCCGATGCATGGCAGGCATGGGCCCGCGCCGCAGGTCAGCCTGCAGTCGGTCCGGGAGGCCAGAGTTTCGATCATTTCTACTTCAGTCTGCAGGCAGCCGTTGCCGGACTTGGCGTAGCGATTGGTTCGTGGTATCAGGTTTGTGACGATCTTGAGAGTGGCGTTTTATCTGCGCCAATGGGCTTCGCCGGGGATGGCTCCCGCTACTACCTGCTCTCTCGTGAACCCTTCGAGCCGGGTAGCCTGCAGGCAGACCTGCTTACCTGGCTTCGGACACTGAATGAACCACTTCAGGTGTAAGCCACGATTTTATGCGTTCCTCGAATAATAACCGGGGATCAGACAATTGCCACCAAATTGCCCGAATACCGTAAAAGCACCAATTGTACAAAATTTGATCTTCTCGTAAGGTGTACCGGACCGATACCGATGAAGATGAGGAGACCGTATGGACACGGTTGAAGAACTTAAGGGTACGTATTTTTATAGAGGAATTCCCAACCTTTCTGCAGGAGAATTATTTCCCGGGTTCTCTCCTGATGCTGTAAATGAGCAGTCTGGTACATCTGATATTGTGGCCGTTGCATGCTAATTCCTGGCCAGCCTGTTCGACTCACAAGGGGTAAATTTGGCGGTGCAACGAAAGGGACATCTGTAGCCTCAGAAATGGCACGACGGCGTCTTAATCCGGAGCTACCCTTTCGTCTCCCGACATTCACTAATGCCAGCCTGCGAACCTTAAAACCTAAAATGGTTAACCCTCCTGGAGCATTCGTCGGGCGTACGGTTCCTGTATTGGGGTGGGTCATCGTCGCCTCTGATGTGGCTACAATCGCTTTCAGGGCTACAGTAAATTACAACCGCATTGCCAGGGGGAACGATAAAATATGGTGACCGATGAAAAAGTCCTTAATTACTTTCGCCGGCAACTACCGGTGGTTAAATCGTTACTAATGAAATCCATTCCACTTGATGCAGACACTATTCTGCAGGAATATGCTGAAGTAGAAGATCTGGCGCTTGCGATAGATAAATTCTCCGAAGAATTTGATATTGATGTCTCATCATTAAATATTGAAAATTATCTCCCGTGGAATATTCCGTGGTTTTTCCGAAGCTGGTTTACTAAAAAACCGGTAACCCAATCCAAAAAAACGCTCACCGTCAGAATGTTTGCTGAATCCGCCAAATCAGGCCGATGGTTATATGATTAACCCTTACTTTCAGGGAGCGACGACTCCCGGACGTTGTTTCCAGACACCTTCTGCAGTAAATATCCGGGGGTTTGATAACTTAAAACAGTAGCTGGTTCTGTATTTTTAGCCTGTCGTCTTTTGAACACAAGGAGGCCATATGGATACGGTTGAAGAACTAAATGGAACTTATTTTTATGCAGGAAGATCTAACCTCAAAGCAAGCGAACTATTTTTCATGATTTTTTGTGAAAAATTTGTAGAGCAGCCTGGATTAGGGGTAGCTGATTTTTCCGCTGTAGTCGCTTTACTGGCTGGAAGGAATGATCAGCTAACGAGAACCAAGCCTCGCGATGCAATCGACGGAACCTCGTACCTATCAAAAGCATCACGCAGAGCCTTTGGCAACGCTAAATTCCCATACGGGATCAGATTACCAACCTTCATCGGCGGTTACACTCCCTGGACAATGAAACCCCGAATGGTCGCCAAAGTAGGTACGTTTGTTGGCCTAACTATTCCTGTCATTGGCTGGGTAATCTTAGCCTCTGACGTGTCACAAATTTCATATAAAACCGTTCGTGATTACAATAAAATTGCCAGGGGTAATGATAAGGTATGGTAACGGACAAAGAGGTTCTTAAATTCTTTCGTAACGAGCTATCAATACCGCTTAACCGGAAGTGGCGTCCAATCCCTTTGGAATTAGACACGCATCTACAGGACTATTGCGCTCCCGATGAACTTCCTTATGTGATCGAAGATTTTGGTCAGAAATTTGATATTGATGTTTCTGAAATCAATATGAATCGTTACTGTCCAATAATCAAAATACCCTTACTTAAGCGATTAATAAAAGGCCGGGCAATCATGAGGAAAATAGTCTCTGAGCGCCCGCCATTTACCGTCAGAATGTTCGCTGAATCTGCCAGAGCAGGCCGCTGGTTATATGATTAACCTTCCCTTTCAGGGAGCGATGATTTCCGGACGTTATTTCCAGATACCTTCTACAGAAAATAACCGGGGGTTTTTATTAGCCAACACGACCAAAGGGACTTTCTTACGTATCTATCGGAGCAAGAGCTTTGTTTAGGAAAAATCCCATACGTATCTTCTTCTGTAAATAAGGCGAAGTAATCTCCAATACTGAAAAATCGATAAATAGTATGTCGGGGATGAAGGTATTACTAATTTAGATTTTTGCAGTCAGTGGAGTTGAAGCCAGAAAAATGGAAACTCTATAAACATATATCTTCTGCTTAGATGAGGATTAATCATGGATGATGGCATAAAAATAGTGATTTCACCGGTTCAGCTTGCTGCAGTACTGACTGATAGCTCTGTGACGGAAGGTGAGACGCTAAGTAATCGTCTATATGGAGGGCTGGGACTCGTAATGGGGACGTTGGAGCTTGCTGGCGTGAGCGCGCTGTGCATGGTGCCTGAACCTACCGGTCTGACCAAGGCTGCATGCGTAGTTATTGGAGCCCATAGTATGGACAGTATTAATACTGCTTTACGGGTTTATTCAGGTCAAAATATACAAAGTGCAACTTTCCGTTTAGCTGTGGTGATGGCTAAAAAATTCGGCGCTGATGATGACACTGCCTGGAACATTGGATTGACCGTAGATGTAGGTGTGCCGGTGGCTTTTTCTATTGGGCTTGGAGCTGTGAGAGTAGCTTCTGTGCGCGTGGGAAGAATCCAACTGATTCAACATGAATCAGCACCAGGGGTAAAACCTGGTGGCCATACGATATCAAGACATGTTGCCAAAACACAGGATGAATTAGCAAAGCGCCTTGAAAGTACTGCACATCTGATGCGAAAGCCTGATATGGTCAGTTCATTTAGTAATATCAACCTGGCAGAGAAATCCATCGCTAACGCGTTGAAGGTGAATAAAGAGTGGATAAAAATTTGGGCTTCACGCCAGGCACGGCATAATCTAATTATTACCTACGATGCCGGAAAAGTTATTGGTTACTCACTTTTCAGAGGTAGTGACAAGTTAATAAATACGACTAAAGTAAAGATTGTACTTAAATACGAAACTTATAATGGTAAGCCATATTATATTTTAACCGCATTTCCGGAGGTTTATAATTATGCTTTCAACTACCCAGATTGATATTATGATTGAAGGTACACTTAATCAGGACTTCGACTATATTACCGGAGCTAAAACTATTGATGATGCCATCGATATTTATACAAAAGGATTAGCTACCCAAGACCATCAGGATTTAAAAAAAGAAGTGTTTGCATTTCTTTGTAACGATGACAATGCTATCAAATCAGAATTCAAAACGCGTTATTGTAATTATTTTTCGGCAGAGGAAGGCAAGGGATTGCTTTTACGCGTGCTTAAGGGTCTGGAAAAAGCGGAGAAGAATTGAGAGTTAGTCACCGAAGAATCATTAGCCTCGTTCATCAGATGATCACCGTCTGTTCGCCACTGCGACCTTGCTGCCGGGATTCTAACGAGATTATTGTCTTCGATTGCCCGGCCCCCCAAATAAAGGGACTTTCTCGCTGATAAGGCTCTTAAGTAAATTAAGCAGGGTTCTATCCTTGCGACCAGATGACAAGCCTCAGTGTGAACCGTTCTGTTAATGGCCCGGCTGATCTACCGATATCCGTGAGGCGGCACGTATAATTACCGCAGTTTTTCAAGAACAATACCGCTAATATCGAGGCCAGGGCTATTACCGGGTGGAGGAAGCAGATGACAGATCGAGCAACCGACGATAAGGCTGGCAGGGATATCTGGATGGGCAGTACTGAACTCATTTCAACATCGAAGCTACATATAGTTCCGGATCACAAGCCTTATAACGGTAAACCCTGGTCCATTCTCACAGCCTTCCCTGGAGGGTAAAAACGGTGAAAACATCCTATCCGTTAATCAAAAATCTGATGGGTGCGTATCTCAATCAGGATTACGATTACATCTGTGAAACAGAATCTATTGAAGGGGCTATGGATTACTACATCTCCGATTGCCCGACCGAAGTTCTGGGCCAACTGGCCGACGAATTTGAACTCTTTCTCACTGATTACCCGGATAACCCGGACAAAGCGTTTGAGGAAATTTTTCAGCCCGGAATTATTATTACGGATATCCGGGTATTCTTTAGAGTTTTTATCCAAAAAATTATCAGGGCCGATAAGGAATAGCAGCTTCAGAATTCAAAACCTGAGTTTATGCGTTACTTTAACTGCCAGGAAAAACTGCCAGAACATTGGGAATTCGTAATATTTCACCCTTTACGGGTCGCTCAATTCCTTTAGCCGGAGTGATTATCCTTAGCACTGATATCTTGCCAATCGCCTATTGTACATAACGTAACTACAACATTATTGCTCAGGGAAATGATAAGTTATGACAGATAAAATCATAGAGCCTAAAGTGTATGAGCTGGTGAAGCCTTATGCCGGCACTTATCTATTCAATCTAAAAAAGGTAGAGCTGACACCTGACACTGATTTGGATACCGATCTAAATATTGACGAACTTGAAGCTGAAGATCTGATGAATGACTTTTTCAGGGAATTCAGTGTCGAACGGGGCCATTTCAAAATTGAAACTTACTACCCCTCTGCACCTTTAACCCGGAATCCCTTCAGGAAACCTCCGCCAATACCTGTCCCGGACTTCACTATCCGCATGCTTATCGAATCAGCAAAGGCAGGACGCTGGTTATATGATTAACTCCTCTGTTCCGAAGCTATCCTTAAGCATTTTAATCAGACTAGATGTCAGAGGCCTCATGCCTCCCGTTTTTGTCAAACGAAAAACTATCTATGCCAGAGCCGAAAGGATACGACACTACCTCAGGAATGGATGTTGCTTGCAGTTGTAACCGACCGGCAAATTGGGGATGTCCGGGTCAGACTCTGAGCGATACTGCCGTTACTCAGTGATGTCAGAAATTGGATAGGCACTGCTGCCACTATGATAGCCCCGAGTGCATCCAGCGGGTGATCGCAGTAACTAGTCCATAGCTAAAGCTTTGAACCCACCAGCCCGGAACCCATTATCCCCGCAACCCAGGACACCAGAAAATAAGCCACCTGTTTCAGAGAACATATCCAGTATGTCGGAGGATCTCTAAAAGTGAATGGTTCTTTTTTCAGGGATGCTTACAGTACTTTCGGTGTGATTTGTGCTTTTACACTAAACAAATAATCCTTAAAAAAAGACCCGTCAGATAAATCTGGCGGGATCCTCGTGTGAGTAATAACAGACATTCTGTAAAAAGACAGTTCGAATGTCTCAACTCAGTTGATGAATGGTATCCGCTATTTAAGAAAGAACTTCCCGATTACCATTATGTCCTGGTTCTGAGACAATCCCATCAGCCTCCATTTGCTCAATAAACCGTGCTGCCCTGTTGTAGCCAATTTTGAACTGACGCTGAATAGCTGCAATGGATGCACGGCGATTTTTTACTACAAATGCAACAACCTCATCAAATAAGGGATCAGCTTCATTATTTCCCGATGCTGTAACCTGCAGCAAGGGTTCGCTTTGTTTTTTATGGACTGAGGGGATTGACTCACACCTGACTGCTACCAGAAATTTAGGGTCTATACCTTGCTCAATAGCAAGATGTTCGAGGAACTCATGCAGGGCTTTATCGATGTCTGAAGGGTTAGTTACATCTAAAAATTTATGTCCTTTAGCTGTCAAGATCCACTGTTCAGAGTATTGCTCCCAAACGATAAAAAATTTCATTTTTCTTCCCACAAAGACGAAACAGAGGATAGTAATATAGACTCCAGGATCATGTAATTAAATCCCTTTTTCTGTTCCGAAAATAGAGCCTTACTGCCCACAGAATGCTTCCGATACTGATATAATTTATCGGTTACCCCTGACCCTGTGTGCAAGATGTTTTAGTTTTCCCGGAAGCTACACCTAATAGAAAATCTCCTGCCTCCTGATTACAGAAATTCTCCGTATTGTGCTCATCGTGAACACTGGCAGAAGAGATACCGCTCACTCCACTCCATAATGTATCAGCGTAAAGAGCCTGCCAGATGGTGCATCAGCCAGGTTGATAAAAATAACAGGGGCCAGAGGATCACTGATCGCAAAACCTCTGAAATCTTTAACGCTGAGAGGCCGGTGAGTATTCCGGAAAGCTTTGTATGTGTTGTTTTATCACTGAAAGAAAGGAAGGAAGAGTTCCTTATGTGACTCAGCCAGTAATGACTCTCTTCCTGTACTCTGCCGCCATGCGGATGATCGCGGCCATTTTTATTTCATTTTTCTGGAAAGAGTGTCCTTCCGGATCTTCTGCTAACTCAAGAACGTAAAAGTGATGTATTCCATTCCACTGAAAGTATGAGTAAAAAAGCAGAGTATCACTGGAACGCCATGACTGGGCCCGGGCCAGCCAGGAGTTTAGTTCGGTATCAGTGTGTCCATCAAAGACATGTACATGATGAAGCTGTTCGTTCTTTGCTGCAGGCTTGGGGAAATGGTTAGGTTTATCCTTCCCAAAGAAATCAACAATCGTCAGATATTCCATCTGGACAGACATGTCAGGCGCGGGAAGATTACCTAAATCAGCGCTCTGCATTTTGTAATCAATGAATCCGTCATAGAGTTCGGTGAGTCCACCAGTCGAACCCATTCTGTGTGATATCGTCTGGCTTACATCAAAAACCAGACGATGTCCGTCGTCAGAGATAACATTCCTGAGGAAAACCTCATCCCCCATCAGGATGATGCCTTACACACTTTTTTCTCAGTATCACTCTGTACCGGGGAAGCAGGAACACGCTGAGCCCTTACAGTTTCAGCAATACGAAACATCTTCTCACGACTGCAGCTTTCCGCACCCGGATTCTGTTTTGCTGGTTTACTCATAAAACCTCCTTGCGGGGACAATACTCACAGGCAATGTGGATCCTTATGAATAATGCATAGCGAGTAAAATTTGCACAATTATAACACACCACTCAGGCCTAAAAAACACCCCTAATCAGTCCCTGAAATGCTGTGCAAGATGTTTCAGTTTCCCCGGGCTTCAACGGACCTCAGTCATCTTAAATGACGCTATGGATTTGCCTGATTTACGGATTGTATTTCTCTGACAGATGCGAGCTGGTGGTTCGCTTTTTCTATCGCAGCCAGTAGCGGTGCTATCCATAACACCGCCTGGCAATATGTCAGCCTGCCGGAGGAAGCGGCACCAGTACCGGAGCGGTCAGTGCGGCTGGCAGAGGCAGGCAGGGCTGCGGTACGTAAACGGTACGTGGTGCGGAGCAACCCGTCAGCAATATCAGCAGGGATAGCATAGTCACTGCTTTTTTCGCGCCTGAGGATAGTTCTGTATTCAATGACGTTCTCCTGTGATCGGGCGTCTGTACCGGCTGCTGCCGTGACTGAATCTGCAGCCACCTTATTGTACAGCGATGCTAAATCTGCCTGACGCGCGATAACCTTACCCTGCAGAACGATTTGCGCCTCTGCATTTTCTGCCCGTTTCACGGCCGTTCTGTAATATGCGGTCATCACTGCAGTTCCCAGCAGTGAGGTCACCAGCACCGACAGCATTATCGCCATCAGCTTAATATTCATCCGGCTTCCCCGTTTACCATCATCTGACTCAAAGCCCGCTGATAGCGTTCAGTCCTTTCCTTCAGCCCCTTCCTGCCACCGTTAATCAACAGTGTCACGCTGAGTATGTCTCCCGGGCATTGCAGACAACCCCGGCAGGCATAAAACCAGGCTGCAGAGCGGGCAGCTTCGGTGTCTTTTTCAAGCAACTCAGGCATGGAAACCAGATCCAGATTCAGCGCTGTACCACAGGCAGTGTAATTATCGCGGCCGGTGATTTGTATCAGCCCGCGACCGCGGTATTTCCAGCCATCATCTTTATACCGGTTGCCCATTCTGTTCTGATACACCAGTGCAGCTATCGCTGCCTGCTGCGCCGGCTTTCCCCGTCTCCGGCCCAGCATTTGTGCCTGATACGTGGTTATCCGTCTTCCGAAGGTTGTCAGTAATGCCTCAGGGGTATAGTTAAAGCTCTCCAGAAGCTGCCGGAATCCTCCCGACTCGTGCCCTGTCTGGGCGATAAACATTGCCTGGTCCTGCGGTGTCTGTATCCCGAATTCTTCCATTGCAGCCATTACCGGCCGAAACCAGCGCACAGCGAGTCCGGCGCTGATACCAGCCGCCATCCGAAATTGTTCCTGTTCCATGGTCAGAGCCTCAAAGGAGAGAGTAACCGTGCAATATTTCCTCTGGCACGGCATACCGCTATACAGATAACAGAATTAACCAGTACCACCGGCCAGTGTGTTCCGGTGTAATGTCCTGACAGATAACCTATAGGGATGCTGCCGTAAATCATCACCACAGCCCAGGCTATCAGTGAGATGAAAGGCCGGTACCGGTGCCCCTGCTTTTTCCAGAACATCAGCACGATGACTATCACCATACTTAGCAGCGAATTGCACAGTGCAGGCCAGTTATGAATCTGCATTGCCTCCCCCTCCCCGTATCCGGGTCAGAATCTGAGCGATACTTCCGTTACTCAGTGATGTCAGAAAGCGGATAGCCACTGCAGCCACAATGACAGCCCCGAGTGCATCCAGCGGGTGGTCCCGGTAACCGGTCCATTGCTGAAGCTTTGCCCCCACCAGCCCGGAACCAATTATTCCCGCAGCCCAGGACACCAGAAAATAAGCCACCTGCTTCAGATGCCCGAGACCGGGTGAAGACGCGACATAAAACGTTGCACCGGCGAACGCACCAAACAGTACGCCGTAATCAGCTCCGGTAAGCAGACCATACAGACTGACTCCGGTCAGTGCCGCAGTTGCAGCTCCGGTACCGGATATGGGTTCGGACATGATGTCCTCCGAGTTCAGGGATGAGTGACCGGGCAGTGATATTTTGGGTGGAAACTGTGACCACCGACTCACATGCCGGGCGCTTATATTGATATGGTGTGTAAAGTGTGTATAATTTATTCGTCAGCAGGGAGAACGGAGGGACGTTGAAAAGTTCAGAGCTGATAAAACTACTTGAGAAGAACGGCTGGCAACTTGAACGTGTCAGAGGCAGTCACCATCAGTTCAGCCACCCGTCAGTGTCCTATGTTATTACCGTCCCGCACCCCAGAAAGGATCTCAAGCCCGGTACGCTGAAACAGATACTCAAAGCGGCAAACCTTAAACCCTGACGGCACCCTGCTGCCTGATACCTGACGAGGTCACTATGTTATTTCCCGCCTTCGTGGAAGTTGATAAAGATAAGACAGCCAGTGGCTGGTTTCCCGATATTCAGGGATGCATCTTTGCCGGAGACACTCTCGAAGAGGCTTATGAGGATGCAAAAACCGCTATCTGCGCACATCTGGAGTTACTGGCTGATAAAGGATTGAGTCTGCCCTGTGCGCAACCTGTCGAATTCCATATGGCCGCGAGCCCTGACGACTATGAAAATGGCCGCTGGCTCTATGTCGATGTGAATATGGATAAGTTTGACGGACGCACTGAGCGTATCAATGTGACCTTACCCAGACGTCTCATAGATAAAATCGATAGTCTGGTGTCTTCGGATACCCGGTATCCCAGCAGAAGTGCCTTTCTTGCTGATGCTGCCCGCAAACAAATGACGAAGGTTTAATCCCTGTGCATGGGAGGATGGCTGTACTGCGCAACAACCTCCCTGACTGTCACATCGAATCGTTCACTCTCGAGTTCCACCCCTAATGCCTGGCGACCGCAGTGTAATGCTGCTTTAATAGTTGAACCTGATCCCATAAAGAAATCAGCCACCAGCTCACCGGGCCGGCTGCTGGCCAGGATAATATCCCGCAGCATATCCGCAGGCTTTTCACAGGGATGTTTACCGGGGTAATACGCAACCGGCGGGTAAGTCCAGACATCCGTATACGGCACGGCAATCGACACTACAAAATAGCGTCTAAGCGACTTGAGTATTTCTGAGCGTGCTTTGTATTCCGTGAAGAGTTCGTGGTAGTTGCGGTTCAGGATCCCGGCATTAGTCGTCTTTGTTGAAGTAAAAACGTACTCGCCGGCACTCTCTGCAAATAGTCTCTGCAGATTGAGATAATCCTCTTCTCCCGGCAGATACCACTGTTGCAGACTGAACCAGTGTGACGCAGTTTGTTTTCCCGTTCGCCTGACAATCTCACTGACACTCAGCCCGGCCTGACTTCTGGCATTGCGGAAATAACTAATCAGTGGAGCCATCACTCCGGCTCTCAGAGAACTGCTGCGGGTATTATTGCAGTCTGCTCTGTCCTGAAAAGGACCAGGGTAAGGTTCAGCAAACAGAATACGTTCGGTGGAGGGAAAGTAACTCCGCAGGCTTTCTTTACAGCAACCCTTCCAGCGGCCGTTAGGCTTAGCCCATATTATATGGTTCAGAACATTGAAGCGGCGGCGCAACATGAGTTCGATATCGGCACTCAGCCTGTGGCCGCAGAAAAGGTAGAGACTTCCCTCGGGCTTTAGTATCCGGGCAAACTCCCCCAGACATTTGTCCAGCCAACACAGATAATCCTCATCCCCCCGCCATTGGTGATCCCACCCTTCCGGTTTTACTCTGAAATAAGGCGGATCTGTCACAATCAGATCGACTGAATGCTCATCCATCCCGGCCATCACGTCCAGGCAGTCTGCATTCACTAATTCAGCGCCGGTCACACTTACAGTACGTTTCATAGATCAGCCAGCAAAATTTACTACCCACAAAAAATGAAAAACCCGCACAGTGGCAGGTTGTTAGAATGTTTTATCCTTATTTTATATGTAACCTTTTCGAGTATACGTTAAGTAAACCACTTCATGGCTAATTGTGCAATATTTAAACAAGGCGTATTATGAGTAACATCACATATACCATGTGATTCATAAAATTCCCTCGGTCAGATTTATGAATGATCACTTCGGAACCGCCTGTGATCTTCAGCATTATCCAAAAGCCTCTTCCTTGAAGCTATTTATCAGCAAGATATCTCATAGTAGTTAGTCCTGACTAGATTTAGGCCTGACTAGATTTAGGCCTGAACCGTAAATTGAATCTATGAAGGTGTGCTATCAGCATTGATATGAGAAGATTTGATGTAAATATTCAGTATAATGATGGTATCAAACTATAGTTTATGAGTCCCGATTTGAAAGCGATTGATTTATTTGCAGGTGCAGGAGGATTCTCACTTGCAGCCTTTGATGCAGGTATCGAGGTGCAGGCTGCGATTGAGCTTGATATGCTTGCTGCAGAAACCTATCACGTCAACCTTGTCGATAAATACCATGTCAAAACACATGTTTTTTCTCAAGATATTTATGATGTTGACATTGATGCACTAATGAAGTACCAGGGCATAAAACAGGGTGAGCTGGATATTTTATTAGGTGGTCCTCCTTGCCAAGGGTTTTCTGTGCATCGAATCAATGATGCAGGGAAAGATGACCCTCGCAATAACTTACTTTTCCGGTATTTTGATTTTGTCGAAAAGCTGCGCCCAAAAGCTTTTCTGGTTGAAAATGTTCCAGGTCTCCTATGGCCAAGACATGCAGAATATTTAGATACATTTATGTCTCTAATCGCAGAGCATAGATATGTCATTCCTGGTGGTACTCCTGTCATACTCAATGCTAGGGATTATGGTGTTCCACAAAATCGAAAACGGGCATTCATTCTTGCTATTCGTAACGATATACCTACTGAAGGCATGGTTTGGCCTCCAGTCGCAACGCATCATAAATCAGGTCCAAATCCGTGGCTTACTGCCTCAACTGTGTTCGAACGGCCTCCGGAGGATATATTGAGTATATTCAAAGAGCGCCTTATCGAAAAATATCATTTTCCTGCATTGGCTGCAGAACACTGTATTAGTGGATTAAACTGGGGTAAACCTCTTGTTGAAGATGATCCTTGTAATATCAGAATGAAGCATTCACAGGAAATGCTAAACCTGTTTGCTAAAACCCCTCTCCTTGGAGACAGGAAGGAGTCAGGTCGCCAGTTAGCATGCCACGTTGCCCATAATGGACATAAAGATGTATATGGGAGGATATATCCGCATACACCATCAAATACTATGACTACTGGGTGTTACAACCCTTCTAAAGGCCGCTTTGTGCATCCCTGGTTACCTCACGGTATATCTTTGAGACATGCCGCACGACTTCAGACGTTTCCGGATGACTATATATTCAAAGGTGGCTCGATGGCTATCGCTCGGCAAATTGGTAACGCAGTACCTGTGAAATTAGGTGTAACTCTCCTCGAGACTGTTAAAGCACAACTGACAAGCCTGTGAGATCGGGTTTCAAAACTAATCCAACGATGAACTACGACAAGAGAGGAATGTGAATCATGACAAGGCATGTCACTTTTCAGACAAAGGCCAGAACCATAGACCATCTAGGTCGAGAACAAATTGCCGACTGCCCTACAGCTATATCAGAGCTTTGGAAGAATGCTTACGATGCGTATGCGAAAGAAGTCAGTCTACATATATTTGATGGTGAAATACCTGTAGCAGCACTTCTGGACGATGGACACGGTATGAACCGTGAAGAGTTTGAGTCAAAATGGCTAACTGTTGGTACAGAGTCTAAAACAAACGGATTTTTCCCGCAGAAAACGGATCGAAATGGGTTATCTGAGCGACCTAAACAAGGTCAAAAAGGTATTGGGCGTCTGTCATCTGCTGCTCTCGGTCCATTATTATTGTTAATTTCAAAACGTGAAAATCAGGATTATGTAGCAGCTCTTATTGACTGGCGTTTATTCGAAAATCCTTTTTTATACCTCAATGATATCCGAATTCCAGTTCGTGAATTCAGTGACAAACATGAGATTGCTGAGGTCCTTCCTCTACTTTTCGACCAGATGATGGGTAATATCTGGGGAGAGCCAGATGATAGCTCCCGAAATATTCGTCTTAACGAAGCCTGGCAGGCATTTAGTAAACAGGAAAAATTAGATGGTTTGGAGCATTCTACTCAGCAGAGAATAGAGCAAACACTAATAAGCGATGTTTTTCGGGAAAATCAGTTCAACCAATGGTCTGTGTGGGCTGGGACATCCAGCCATGGCACAGCGATGTTTATAGCTGATATTCAATATGACCTTGCAATTCAACTTTCCACCTTGCCTTTAATGCAGGCGGATGATACAGAAAAAAGTAGCCGTGATAGATTCTTTCAGACATTATCTAATTTTACCGATCCCTTTACAGATGTGAATGAAAACAGGGTTAAAGATTTTTCATATAAGGTGATTAGCTGGCAAGGAGTAATAGCTCGTGAAATTATTTCACCAACACGTGAATTTGACCTGAGGGATTTGGAAGATCTTGAACATATTATAGATGGGCATGTGGATACTGAGGGATATTTTCGTGGGAGGGTAAAAGTTTTTGGTAATTGGATTGAAGATTACGTAATTAAGCCTAAGCAGGATTATAAAACTAGAAAAGACAGCGCATTTGGCGAATTTCATCTACGTATCGGAACTTTCGAAGTTGAGTATAAGTCGTCATCCCTTAATGCTGTACAGCATGCACACTTCAAAGAGCAGTCAGAACGATACGGCGGTTTTCGTGTTTACCGCGACGGGCTACGTGTAATGCCATACGGGCGCGTTGACAGTGATTATTTTTCTATTGAAGAACGTCGTTCAAAAAATGCAGGGCGCAGTTTCTGGTCTAATCGAAGAATGTTTGGCAGAGTAGCCATTTCACGTAAAGATAATCCTAACCTAAAAGACAAAGCAGGCAGAGAAGGGTTTATTGAGAACCGAGCCTCTAAACTCTTCCGTGAGATCGTTGAGAAAATCTTAATTGATTCAGCTGAATCCCTGTTTGGTAGTAAAGCGAAGGATCGTAAGACGATCATTGAAGATATTCAAGAGCAAAAAGAAAAATTGAAAGCCGAAGAGGACAGAACTAAGTTATTAACAAAAGAGCGTAAAAGAATTCGAACGGCAATGAAAAAAAATATAAATGACCTTACATTGATGGTATCAAACTTATATGATTTTCAGTCTAACTTAGCAAGCCGTATTAGATTAAATTCCCTTGAAGAACTACATGCTCTAAAGATTGCTACTGATAATTATGCTGAAACCATTCAGACATACTCGTTGAGTCCTGTACCAACAAATTTAGGCCGCTTAGAAGATGATTACCGAGCTTATCGAAAAGAAGAGCTTCGCTGTAAAGATATTATTCGTGAAATTACAATTGCCATCAACGAAGCCATCACCGAATCAACCCAAAAAACAGATTTTGAAAAAGCTCAAGAAGTATATCGTAGTAAGCTTTCCGCTATAAATAATTCTATAACACGATATTTTTCACTCGGAAAAGCTATGCTTTCTCGTCAACAGGGCGAGTTTGATAGGCTTGTGCGCGAATGCCGTGAACAGTACAAAATTAGCATGAAAGATATGCTGGAAGATCTGAAGTTAAGTAAAGTATCACTCGCGAGTGTACTAAATCGTCTTGATTCAGAACAGCAACGGATAGACATTGAGAATGCTCAGAAACTTTCACCATACGTTACGGCACTTGAACGAATAAACGAGCAAATTGACCTGGAAAATCTGGCTATACACAGTATGAACGAAACGACACGCCATCGTGATGAGGTCGAAAGATTACACTCTCTGGCGCAATTAGGTATCACGGTAGAGATTATAGGTCATGAACTTGAAGGGCTGGATCAAGAGCTTAATCATTCGCTGAAAGCTATACAGAAACATCCCCTTCAACCTGCTCAAAGCCAGCATGTTAAACAAGCCATACAAACTCAAAAAATGCTAATGGAAAAACTACGTTTTCTTTCTCCACTCAAGGTTTCAGGGAAAAAGGAAATTACTAATATAAGTGGAAATGATATTGAAAAATATATAAAAAGCTATTTCTCAACACAACTAGCTACAACCAATATCCAGCTAATCTTTAGCTCTTCATTTAGGAAATTAAATTTATTAGAGTTCCCCTCTCGAATTTATCCTGTATTTATTAATCTCGTTAACAATGCCATTTTTTGGGTAAAGAAAACAACTAATTCTCAACCGACAATCACTTTTGATTGCAAAGGTTGTGACGTTTGGATAAGTGATAACGGCCCAGGAGTGGATAGGGATGACTTATCCAATTTATTCACATTGTTCTTTACACGGCGCCTAAAAGGCGGGCGTGGTATAGGCCTGTATCTCTGTAAACAAAATCTGATGGCTGGTGGTCACACCATCCGTTATCAAAGCCAATCTATGCATGGTGAACCTAATGGAGCCCATTTTGTAATGACGTTTAAAGGACTTAAAAATGACTGATGTAGTAGCCAGTTATGAAGATCTTATAAAAGAAACCTTTATATCTCCAATTCGAAGCGTTACGGTAATTGATGATGAATATCCAACATTTTCATCATTATTAGAAGGTAATACTAATCTTTCAGATAAGAGGCCTAATACGTCATTGGATGATTCTAATGTTGATAGGCTACGTAAAATAATTCAGATGTGCCATGCAAAATATTGCTGGAGCATTGATATATTTGACGGAAAAACACCAGCTCTGGGTAGTAACGAAAAGAATCCATATTTAAAAGATGAGAATTCTATCCCCGCACATATTCACCACAGCGATCTAATCATTCTTGATTATCACTTAGACGGAGATAGTAATATCGATGATGGCAGTCGCGCACGGAAAATAATAAAATCCCTTGATAGTAACAATCATTATAATTTAGCGCTTATACATACCAAAGGAAATGATGGCGATATCAAAAAAGTATTCACTGATATCCTTCTAGAATTTTTTACTCTTGCCCCTTCTCATTTTTTGAATACTGATGAATCAATATCAGAAAAGATGGATGATTGGTTAGATGAAAATAATGAAGGGAGAGGTCACCTCTGGATTACTGATAATATTCCATTGCTGAATATATTGGAAGTTTGTAAACAATTCTCTTCTGAAAAGGATCTGAATCCACTTAACCCTGCATGCCCACTACATGCATTTTCTTCAGAAATAGATTCATTAGCTAAGGAAATAGGTTTAGATAAAACAGATCTGGTTCGCTGGCGATTAACTAAACAGCTTAAAGATTACCACATCCGTCAAGATAATTCCTCACGTACTGATCTGCAATGGAATTGGGATGAAAGTACAAATTTCATTAGTACCAGCAAAATATTTATTTCTGTTGTACGTAAAAGTACAAATAACCCAGAAGATGAATTAATTGGTTCTCTCAGTAAAGCTCTTTGTCATCATAATGCTTCACCTATGCAGCTTCTCATGGCTAGAATGCGTTACGAACTTGATGAGCGTGGAATAGGCCAAGCTACAGAAATAATGAACAATCGGTATGCTCAAGCTGGCTGGCTTTTTGATTTACTAAAGAACGGTGAGAGTGATTATGCACACGAGAAAGCTATAAACTTACACTGGGAACAATTAGCTAATGCATCTAGAGGAGAACTACGCCAGTTCTCAAAACGTATATTGGCTGCAGTGAAAAATAAGCACAACTCTGATGAAAAGACAATTGTTAAGTCTTTTTTCAAAGAGTGCATATCTAAAAGAGATTTAACTCTAGGACACCTCAACGCATACTCTTGCTCAATGCCAGTACGAAACACTCATCTTGTCACGGGTACAGTTCTGAACATTGATAATGAAATCTGGATCTGTTTGAGCCCCGCATGTGACCTGGTACCAGAACAAAGAACTAATACCTGGAAACATCGTATTGGTGATAATCACCTTGTTTTCAGAGCCGTAAAATTCGAAAAGATAGATTTATGCACAGCAAATAATAGAGCCAACAAAAATAATTATATTTATATAAATATAAATAACTCACCTGAAGCTTACTCTATCGGGGATAGTAACCCTCACTGGGATATTTTCTATGCGGCTGACCAAGGACGATTCATAGAAGATACTTCTTTGAGCTTACTTTCACCTAGAATGATAGACCAAGACGAAACACCTGAACTGGTGATGAAGCCCCTAAAAGCAACGGCCATATCAGAATTACGCTATGAGTACGCATTGAACCTTTTACATAAGTTTGGTGTTTCTCAAACACGTGTTGGCCTAGATTTTAGGGACCAAAATAGTTTGTGGAATTAGTATTATATTAAATATGGCGTGGGCATCGTATCATTGATGCGATGTCCAATCGTCACAATGAGCTCAAATCGCAAAATTATAATTTGATAAAAGTCATTTAATACACATCGTGTTCTCCCTGAGCCTTTTGTAAAACGGCCCATACAGCGCAAACTCTGCCACATTCAGCCAGCAGTCTATACGGCGTCTGCAGGTGGCCAGGCTAAGTTCAGGGTGCTGAGCTAAAAGCTCCTCCGCCATACGGCGTTTACTTTTACCATGACCATCGTAACGTTGGTGCAGGATCTCTATCAGCCCCGGGGACGATGAAAAAACCTGACCGACAATTTTATCTATCAGCAATGCCTCATCATCAGAGCAGAACGACAGCCGGCTGCTTAACCGCCCTTTCACGATCTCCTCCAGAAAGACCTTCAGTTCCTGTTTACTGATGCCAGCCGCACTGATTTCGGCGATGGCCCGGTTAAGAGCCTTTTTGGTCATGACCTCTGAGGCCAGTAACTGGTTAAAAATATTACCGCCCCGGTGCTGAGCGATATAAGACCAGCGGCCCCACATTTTTAAACGCCCCTGTACCCAGAGTCTGTCGAGTGTGTTCAGCCGGCATGCTTCATCATTCTTTGCCACTGCTGTCGGATAAATCATAATCATCTCCTCCGGTATTATTTATCGGCCGTTTTTATCACCCCGATGGCCATCGCCCGGTCCAGGAACCTGAACAGTAACTGCAGCTGCGTCCCGTTCTTCTCTTCGAATGCTGCTGTATCAGCATGCAGCCAGTGATGACATTCCCGGCACAGCGGTATCACAAACAGGTCGTGGGCTTTGGTTGCCGTTCCACCAAGACCATGCCCGGTAATATGATGCGGATCGTCTGCCTGCTTCCGGCAACCGAGACAGACCTGATGTTTTACCCACCCGGTATAGCGGCTGTTTTCCCAACGGCGACGTTTCGGTTTCAGCATCATTGCATCCGGGCTTTCCGGATCAGCCTGCAATGTCAGCATCGTCTCTGTCGGCAGCTCAGGTTCATCCGGTCCTGATAACTCATTGTCAGGTATCAGTCCCGACGGTCGTCCCTGCAGAGGTTCAGGCACAGTGGATATCATCAGTTGCGGCTGGCGAAACAGCGGCAACAGGTGAGGCCCGGGCCGGAACAGGACTATCCCGGTCAGTGGCGCCACATCAGGGGTCAGTAATACACGCATACTCAGTTCCTCCGCTCTCCCCAGGCCGATTATCTGAAACCGCCCGGGCTGCTGTAATCCACATCCTGATAACTCGCCCGGAACGGCTCACTGGCTGACGGTGCGCTCAGATCATCCCACTTATCGCGGGGTAGCCTGCCACGTGCGTTCCATCGGATTGCGCTGCTGAAATAACCCTCAAACTTACCGGCCCGGAAAAGCGTCCGTGGCTGCATGTAGTCGTACAGCCGGGTGCCGCGCCAGTGCTCATGCTTGTAGTCCACTACCAGCTCGAGATCACAGACGCTGTACCCCTCCCGCAGTCTTGCCCGGATATATTCCAGACTCGACCGTGATTTTTGGAAACGTGAAGCAGCGATCCGGTTCAGGTGGTTCAGAACCCTGATGGCATGATCAGTGATTTCAATTTCCGGGTCGGGTTTAGGCGAAACCGGACAAAGGGGTTTTAGATCTGATGGATCATGTTTTGAATTTACTGACGGATCGGGTCCGGTTTTCGGACGGTGAGAATGACGTTTTTTCGGGTTTTCTGAACGTTCAGATTTCGGACCCTGAGAATCTGACAGTCCGGATTCGGGACCCTGATACTCTGATGGTCCGATTTTCAGACCCTGAGGTTCTGACGGTCCGGATTCCGGACCCTGATTATCTGAGGGTCCCGTTTTCATACCCTGAGATTCTGACAGTCCGGATTCCGGACCCTGATGATTGTGCAGAGACTGGCAGCCTTTCTCTGCGGCTTTGCGCAGCTTCGCTACGTTCAGAATATACAGATTACTCATATTACGCTGGCCCAGCCGCCTTTCCTGTTTCTCGAGCCAGCCACCTCTGGCCAGCTCACTCAGCAGGGCAATCACCGTACTTCTCCCGGCACCCAGTTGTCTGGATATCGTATCTATCCCCGGAAACGCAATTCCCTCATCACTGGCATAGTCCGCCAGCCGCAGCATGATCAGCAGTTTGTTTCCTTTAAGCCCGGCGGCTGAACACCCGTCCCAAACATATGCCGATAATTTTACGCTCATCGCCCTATCCTCCCATCAGTTCGGAGGCATAACGCTCAGCTATCCACTGAATGCCTTTCCCTGTCACCCTGGTCTGTACGTAGGTATGTCCTGTTTCTGCCGCGCCGGTCTTTACGGTAAATAACCCGTCACGCTGACGAAGCGCATGCGGCAAAAGATTTCCGGATAGCCTGAATAACACTTTGTCACGCAGCAATGTCTCAATCATCAGTTTCTCAGGCATGTTGAGTATCTTCGCCGTCTCACGCAGGCTTTTAGCACCGCTGCTTTCCATATAGTGATCCACAAAAGCTACCTTACGGGCGTCTTCCTGGACCCTGTGTTCAAGCTCTGCATTTTTCTCAGCCATATCTGCCGCCATACGTAGCGCTTCCGGGAAAGAATGCGGTAGATAACTGAGACCCTCTTCAAGTTCACGCAGCCGGCGGATAATCTTCATTCTCAGCGGTACGCTGTAACCGGCAATCAGGCATTCCGTATGTTCACGGTCAAGTTCATACTCCCTGTATTGCTGCCCATTCTGGGGGTGTATCCAGAACCGGATATACCCCTCCGGCGATTCGCCGAGCTGTTCCAGCATGACCTCAATATCACGCATAACATGGCCATGGTGTTTACCGGTAAGGCGGGCAATTTCACGACTGCCCATACGAACGATTCGGCAAACTAACTCCGGTGGTGATGCCGGGACCGGCGTACTGTTCAGTTGCATTTCCATTGCATCCCCCTCCTGTTGTAAATACGAGACAGTGCTCTGGCACGTCCCTGATTACAGGGGATCCATTTGCCATGTAAACAACGTTCGTAGCAGTAGCGGGAATGACCTGAGGCAGGTGTAGTCCGCAGGCGCGGAAGGTAGGTCCGTTCGGTGAGTTGCTTCATGCGACACTCTCCCTATTCAGAGTTTATTCTCTGGTATCCGGTACGCCTTTATCCGGACATCTCCTGTTGCCGGCAATACTCCCGGCGTACTAGCGTAATGAGCTCCTTACTTCGGTAACATTTATCAGGATGGCTTCTCAGCTACACCATAGTGATGAGAAGCTGACTGCGGATCTGCTGCACTCAATTCAGGCCATAATCTTTGCCAGTCGTCAGGGTGTAACCCCTTCCGGCTAACTGCACCGTTGCTTTCCACCTCGAGCAAAACACACAGAGCTGCGCCCAGAGACTGTTTACAACTGATAGCTTTGCGCAGATATGAAAGTGAGGTTTTGCATCTGGCCGCGTAGTCCCGCTGGTGACTGAGGGTAAGTGAGTTTAGATATACCTTAAGTTCTTCCATGATCACTCCTTTGTAGAACTCCACTATATACTTTCAGGTATATAACTATCAATACTCAAAGGTCATTTACCTATAAGTAAGGACTAGTAAAATCTAACTTTATGAATATTGACAACATCCCCAGCATTTTTGAGTCTCGCAGACTGCGACTTAAAAAATTAGTAGATGATTTCGAAACCCAAAGGGCTTTCGCAGAGAAGGCTGGCCTGGACACGACTGTCGTTTCCCGCATGCTCTATCCCGTAGGGAAACCGAATCGCCGAAACATTGGCGAAAAAGCTGCACGGGAGATTGAAAAAGCTTTGAACCTGCCCATTGGATGGATGAATGGTTACGATCATAACCATAATTCAGAACAAGAAACGTCGGTTTCATGGAGTTCGAGCAAACGGTATCCGGTTATAGATTCAGGCCAAGCCGCTAACTGGCCTTTATCCAGAGAAGATTCAATGCATCAGCATCAGGAGCAATGGCTGGAATCAGATGCACAGATTACTGGTGATGGTTTCTGGCTACGGATTGAAGATGAATCAATGACTTCACCCTCCGGTGTTAGTATCCCCGAAGGAACTTACGTCCTCTTTGATACCGGTCGTGAAGCCCGGAACGGTAATCTGGTCGCTATCCGTATAAGTGACGATACAGCTGTCACTTTTAAAAAATTGATACTTGATGGGAGAAAAAAATATCTCAAGGCTCTGAACCCTATCTGGCCTTCTATTTCAGAAATTGAAGGTGAATATAGAGTCGTCGGAGTAGCTGTAGAAACAAAAATGAAACTTCTTTAGGTTGCGCCGGATAAAAAAGTAACAGATTAATCATGTCAATTTAGTGAAATTTTCCATGACCTGACATCAATGATTTTACTTACTCTAAAAATATAAAAATTTTTATTATCTAAAATTGATAACCTCATAATTTAAGAAGTTTGAAAAATACAAATTATATTTTGTATGCACATCAAAGGAATTATCAATGGCATTATACAGCATTGAAGACAAAGTAATCTCAGGCTTAAAAAAAACAAGCTATTCTGTTGAGGGTTTACAGGAACGTTACGACTTACAATTTGCAATAAAAAACAACATTTCAATTCTTGACCCTGACTGCCTTATTATCTCAGAAGAGTTTTCTGACTGGGAGGATAGCCGAAGAAGAATCGATCTGCTGGCTATCGACAAACAAGCTAACCTGGTAGTAATAGAACTCAAACGTGATGAAATCGGAGCGCATATGGAGTTGCAAGCATTGAGGTATGCAGCGATGATTTCTACTATGAGTTTTACAAAGGCTTGCGAATACTACCAACAGTATTTATATTCAAATAATATCGAAGAGAATGCTAAAGAAAAGATACTTGAATTTATCGATCTCGATGAGACTGAAATAACAGAATTCGGTAAAGATATCAGAATAATATTAGCATCATCGAATTTTGGAAAAGAGCTAACTACAACAGCTTTGTGGCTGAGAGATAAAGCTGTTGATATTAAATGCATCAGAATTACACCGTACACATTCAAAGGCAACGTCCTTATTAATGCAGAGCAAATAATACCAGTGCCAGAATTAGAGGACTATCAGGTTAAGTTTCGCGAAAAACGCATTGAGCAAACATCTATTAGTCAACGAACAGAAAAAGATTACTCACGATATAAATATAAAAACATGAAGTTAACCAAAGGAAGGCTTATGTTTAACTTATTTTACGACTGGATTAAAAAACATCAGCCTTACGACCTCAATGAAATAAAAGATAAATTATCGGGAATTTCATCACCAACAAAATTTTCCATTGCAGATGAAATACCGAGCCACAAAAAGGGAAGATTTAATTTAAACGAAGATGATTTAATTGAATTAGCTTCGGGGGAAGTGGTTGCCATATCAAATCAGTGGGGGATTGGAAATATCGATAAACCTTTAGAGTTTATGAAGAATGATGGTTTTATTTTCGAGAAAATAGAATCCTGATTATAAATCATCAAGTCTATAAAAAAAATGGTTCACTACAGAAAACCTTAGGTATAAGGTTATATTCATTAAGTGAAATATTCTTAAACAGAGCCAATACTGGTAGTTTGAAATCGCCTATCAATTGATACATTTGCAATCTTCAAGCAGGCTGATAAGCCTGCTTATCTTATCTTGTAAGAGATATGTTAAGACATACGAAAACAGCGTTCTTTCTGACTTATCTTTATTTTAATACCTTACAAACCAGCGCTTTTACCTATAAGTATTTTTAAATAAATTACCTATGGATAAACAAAGGGATAAATGTTATAAAATTATGGAAGTCACGTGTTACCAGGTTTAGGTTCGGATTTTGTTGAAGATCCTTCGTTTCGTTCTTCTAATTTTGCGTAATTCTTAAGAGGGGCTTGACAGATAAATATGCCCTATTTCGAAATTAAAGAGTTTCCATGCCAAGGATGATTTCAGTGAGTGAATGGGCACAGAATGGGTTCGGCAGCTCAGTCCCGGCCCGCAAACACTGCCACGTTATGCCAGAGCACGGGTGGTCGTCCCACCGGCTTTGAAAGTCGGTTCATCACTGACTGGTCGCAAGGAAGCAAGGTTTGCAGATGGGCAAGATCCATATTGCCGCCTGGTGCTCATTTGAAGGGATTATCGAAGATGGCAGCCAGACCCGGAACTCACGATATCTCTTTCCTTATCTTTATCGCAAATCAGATAAGCGCACCTTTCATATTTCCTGGAAATTTAAGCATCCCCTAACCGAAAGCTTTCATAGCCTCAGGTTTCCTAAGAAAGATGATTAAACGAACAGGGCCATTTTTGTGAAGGATGCTGATTAAATCAGGCGTTTCAGCAGGTTTAAGGGAGGATAATCATGATACAGATGCTGACACTGGAAGAATGGGCTACGGAGAAATACAAAAGCAACCCTCCGAGCCTGTCAACTCTGAGACGTTACGCTAAACAACAGCTCTTTTTGCCACCGGCAAGCAAACAAGGCCGGTTCTGGCGCGTTCGTGAAGATGCTGAACTTGTCGGGGAATTAAGCATGCCCGAAGTGCGGAGGAATGATTCTCCCCTGTTACTGAGGATTCTTACCGATGGCTGCCAGACCCCGTAAAAATAATGTCAGCATCCCCAACCTTTACCCCCTTTATAGCCGTAAGGTGAACAAGGTCTACTGGCGATATAAACATCCGGTGACGGGTAAGTTCCACACCCTCGGCAGCAATGAAGATGAAGCAAAAGCGATAGCTATCGAAGCGAATATTCGCCTGGCAGAGCAGCGCAGCCGGCAAATCATGGCGCTCACGGACCGCATATCTTCAGTAAAGGGCCACGGTATCAGTGTCAACGGATGGATCACCCGCTATCGGCAAATCCAGGAAGATCGGCTGACCAGCGGTGATATAAAACCGAATACCTATAAACAGAAAACCAAACCCGTGGCCCTGCTTACTGAAAAGTGCGGACAGCAGGGGATTGCTGATGTTTCTGTAAGGGATATTGCGCAGATCCTTGATCAATACCAGTCACAGGGGCAGCACAGGATGGCCCAGGTCATAAGATCCGTTCTGATTGATGTTTTCAAAGAAGCACAACATGCCGGAGAAGCTCCGCCGGGACATAACCCTGCCCTCGCCACCAGACAGCCCAGAATAAAAGTTACCCGCCAGAGACTCAGCCTCGAAGAGTGGCATAAGATTTTTGCCATTGCTGATAGACAGCATAAATACATGGGTAACGCCATGCTATTGGCAGTGGTCACAGGCCAGAGGCTGGGCGATATTTCCGGAATGAAATTCAGTGATGTCTGGGATGGACACCTGCACGTTGTTCAGCAGAAAACGGGGACCAGGCTGGCTATCCCTGTCAGCTTACAATGCGATGCTTTAGGGGTGACTCTGGATGATGTTATCAGGCGCTGCAGAGATTACGCCGTCAGTCCGTTCCTGGTTCATTACTTCCGTACGACCTCACAATCAGAACGGGGAGCACAGGTCACACCGAATACCCTTACCACAAATTTCAGTAAGGCCAGGAATAAAGCCAATATTGACTGGGGTGCAGGAACGCCGGCTACCTTTCATGAACAGCGATCATTGTCAGAACGTCTGTATAAAGCTCAGGGGATAGATACTAAAAATCTGCTGGGTCATAAATCACAACAACAGACGGATAAATATCACGACGACCGGGGAAAAGAATGGATCACTATAGCGATTTAGGACCGGGTTTTGATAACTCATTTTGATAATATTTTGATAACCCTTAGCACGCTAATAAAAAACGGGCTCTTTTCAGAACCCGTGCTTATGTATCGGCGGTGCGGCCGGATTACATATGGCTGATGATCGCATCACCAAACTCTGAGGATTTCAGCAGCTTAGCGCCGTCCATCAGACGTTCGAAATCGTAGGTAACGGTTTTGGCCGCGATGGCTCCTTCCATACCTTTAATGATTAAATCAGCCGCTTCGGTCCAGCCCATGTGACGCAGCATCATCTCCGCGGAAAGGATCACTGAGCCAGGGTTCACTTTATCCTGACCGGCATATTTTGGTGCGGTTCCGTGGGTGGCTTCAAACAGTGCACATTCGTCACCGATGTTCGCTCCCGGAGCAATACCAATCCCGCCCACCTGTGCTGCCAGCGCATCTGAAATGTAGTCGCCGTTCAGGTTCATACAGGCAATCACATCATATTCTGCCGGACGCAGCAGGATCTGTTGCAGGAAGGCATCGGCGATAACGTCTTTGACAATAATGTCTTTGCCGGTATTTGGGTTCTTAAAGGTCATCCACGGGCCGCCATCCAGCAGTTCGCCACCGAATTCTTCTTTCACTAACTGGTAACCCCAGTCTTTGAAAGCACCTTCGGTGAATTTCATGATGTTGCCTTTGTGAACCAGCGTCAGTGAATCGCGGTTATTCGCAATGGTGTATTCCACCGCCGCGCGCACCAGTCGTTTGGTGCCTTCTTCAGAACACGGTTTGACCCCGATACCACACTGTTCAGGGAAACGGATCTTTTTCACTCCCATTTCTTCACGCAGGAAGTTGATCACTTTATTCGCTTCTGCACTGCCGGCTTTCCATTCGATACCGGCATAGATGTCTTCAGAGTTTTCACGGAAGATCACCATATCGGTATCTTCAGGGCGTTTTACCGGGCTTGGGGTCCCGCGGTAGTAGCGGACCGGACGCAGACAGATGTACAAATCGAGTTGCTGACGCAGTGCCACGTTCAGGGAGCGGATACCGCCACCCACAGGAGTGGTTAATGGACCTTTAATCGCAACGCGGTATTCTTTGATCAGATCCAGGGTTTCCTGCGGTAACCAGACATCCGGACCATACAGCTCAACGGATTTTTCACCGGTGTAGATTTCAAGCCAGGAGATCTTACGTTTGCCCTGGTAGGCTTTCTCTACCGCGGCATCAACGACTTTTAACATTACCGGAGAAACATCAACACCAATTCCGTCCCCTTCGATATAAGGGATCACCGGGTTTTCAGGAACAACCAGTTTACCCTGATCCAGGGTGATTTTCTGGCCTTCCGCCGGAATAACAACTTTGCTTTCCATCAACCTCTCCTTCGAGCGATTTTATGTTAATGATTTGTAATATGCCGGGCCATGGTACTGCAATTTTCCGGCAATAGCATGCAAAAAAACCGAACCTGTCGGACGCTTTCCTGTGTCACGCATACTAAGAGTATTACCCCAAAAAGTGGCCGCTGATAAGTCTTTTATTCACTGCGCTCCGGATTAACCTTTTCAATTTGTGATGTCTGCCGCGGAAATCCGGCTCAGGGTAACTGCCCGAAAAACCGGCAGTTATTGTCTGTTTCCCTGTCTCTGCGGCTTTCTGTTGCTGTCTGCCCCTGCAGTTCAGGGTATACTGGCGCGATGATCCTTAAGAAGTAAAATTATGCAAAATAAATCCCGACCCGCACGACGTCCCCGGCGCCCTGCTGCCGTGGTCAAAGAGTCTGCCCCCCGCAGAGTGATACTGTTTAACAAGCCCTTTGATGTCCTGCCGCAATTTACCGATGAAGGTGGCCGCCAGACATTAAAAGCTTTTATTCCCGTCACGGGCGTTTATGCTGCCGGCCGTCTGGACCGGGACAGCGAAGGGCTGTTACTGCTGACCAACGATGGCAAGCTGCAGGCCCGCATGACACAACCGGGTAAGCGCACCGCGAAAATTTACTACGTTCAGGTGGAAGGTGAACCTGATGAGGCTGCTCTGCAGCGTCTGCGCGACGGTGTGGTATTAAAAGATGGCCTGACGTTACCGGCCGGGGTCGAAAAAGTGCCTGAACCGGAATGGCTCTGGCCCCGTCAGCCACCGATACGTGAACGTAAATCTATCCCGACCCAATGGCTGAAAATTGTTCTCCATGAGGGACGTAACCGGCAGGTGCGAAGGATGACCGCGTTTATCGGCTTTCCGACCTTGCGATTGATCCGCTATGCCATCGGCAGTTATACCCTCGATAATCTCGGCAACGGTGACTGGCGTGATGTGACCCCTGCGGTGTAAGCTGGCCGTTCTGTCCGGCACAGATTGCCGGAGCCCGTCACCTTTCACCGGGGGTCATTATGTTCAGCCCGCATATCACCGTTGCCTGTCTGGTCCATGCCGAAGGTCGGTTGCTGGTCGTCGAGGAAGACATTAACGGCAAGCCAACGCTTAACCAGCCCGCCGGACACCTGGAAGCGGATGAAACTCTGCTCCAGGCAGCCCGCCGGGAACTGTATGAAGAGACCGGTCTGCAGGCGGAACCGCAATACTTTCTCGGCGTTCATCAATGGATTGCGCCGGATAACACCCCGTTTATCCGCTTCCTTTTTGGCCTCGACCTGCCCTTTTGTGCGGAAACCACCCCGCTGGACAGCGATATTACCCGCTGCCACTGGCTGTCGCCCGGGGACCTCCTGGAGGCAGAGAACCTGCGTTCGGTGCTGGTCGCAGAGAGTGTCCGCCTCTGGCAACAGGGCGAACGCTATCCGCTCAGCCTGGTCTGTGCGTTCAATTGGCCGTCCGCCGGGGATGCGTAACCGCAGGCATCATGGTAGAATGTGCCGCCAGTTTTTCTTAAATGTGTCTTGTGTGAGTAGGTCATGTCTGACAATAGTCAAAAAAAAGTAATCGTCGGGATGTCCGGCGGCGTTGATTCCTCTGTTTCTGCCTGGTTACTGCTGCAGCAAGGCTACCAGGTTGAAGGCCTGTTCATGAAGAACTGGGAAGAAGATGACGGAGAAGAGTACTGTACCGCAGCCGACGATCTGGCTGACGCACAAGCGGTTTGCGATAAACTGGGTATCCGGCTGCATAAAATTAATTTTGCCGCTGAATACTGGGACAATGTGTTTGAACATTTCCTGGAAGAATATAAGGCCGGCCGGACTCCGAACCCCGATATCCTCTGCAACAAAGAGATCAAATTCAAAGCGTTTCTGGAATTTGCCGCCGAAGATCTGGGTGCCGATCTGATAGCGACCGGACACTATGTCCGTCGTCAGGATAAAGACGGTAAAAGCCAGTTACTGCGTGGCCTGGACAGCAATAAAGACCAGAGCTATTTCCTGTATACCTTAAGCCACCAGCAGGTTGCTCAAAGCCTGTTCCCGGTCGGCGAACTGGAAAAACCGGAAGTCCGCCGTATTGCGGAGGAACTGGATCTGATCACGGCACGTAAAAAAGATTCCACCGGTATCTGCTTTATCGGTGAGCGCAAATTTCGCGACTTTCTGGCCCGCTACCTCCCGGCACAGCCAGGCGTGATTGAGAGCACCGACGGACAGGTATTAGGCGAACACCAGGGGCTGATGTACCACACCCTGGGGCAGCGTAAAGGGCTGGGGATCGGTGGCCTGAAAGACAGTAATGATAATCCGTGGTATGTGGTGGATAAAGATGTTGCCGGTAACCGTCTTATCATTGCCCAGGGCGCTGAACATCCGCGTCTGATGTCTGTGGGCCTGATTGCACAGCAACTGGACTGGGTAGACCGTCAGCCGGTGACCGAACCGCTGCGTTGCACCGTGAAAACCCGTTACCGCCAGACCGATATTCCTTGTACCGTCACCCCGCTGTCCGATGACAGAATCGAGGTGCGTTTCGATGCGCCTGTTGCCGCGGTTACCCCGGGTCAGTCCGCAGTCTTTTATCTGGGCGACGTCTGTCTGGGTGGAGGCGTTATCGAACAACGCCTGCCGCTACCGATAGCGCAATAGCCTCCGGAGGCGCAGTGGCGAAAAATATATATGATATTACCCTGGCTCTGGCCGGGGTTTGTCAGGCAGCCCATCTGGCACAGCAGCTGGCGCATCAGGGTCATTGCCCGCAGGATGTTTATGAGGTTTCCCTCCGCAGTCTGCTGGATCTGAATCCGGCAGACACGCTGGCCGTGTATGGCAAAGACGAGTCTAACCTGCGTTTCGGGCTGGAATCCTTAATCGCCGTGCTTCATAATCCCTCCCGTCAGGGCGCTGGCGCCGAAATTACCCGTTATACCCTCAGTCTGCTGATGCTGGAGCGCAAGCTGCACAAAAACAGCAAAGCGATGACAGCGCTGAGCGAACGTATCGCCAATCTCGACCGGCAATTACAGTTTTATGAACTGGACTCAGAGACGATCACCGCGGCCATCGCCGGGATTTATGTGGATGTGATAAGCCCTGTGGGACCGCGGATCCAGGTCACCGGTTCGTCGGCTATTCTGCAGAACCCGCTGGTGCAGAGTAAAATCCGCGCCACCCTGCTTACCGGCATCCGTGCCGCCGTGCTCTGGCAGCAGGTGGGTGGCGGACGACTGCATCTGATGTTCAGCCGGTCACGCATCGTGGACGAAGCAAAACTAATTTTATCCCGTTTGTCGCCCGGCGTTTAACGGCGACAGCCTTACTGCTTTTACAATGATTCAGGAGTTGCACTGATGGAATTATCTGCACTGACCGCCGTTTCCCCGATAGACGGACGCTATGGGGAAAAAGTCAGCCCGCTGCGCGCAATTTTCAGTGAATTTGGGTTACTGAAATTCCGTGTTCAGGTTGAAGTTCGCTGGTTACAAAAACTGGCCTCAACCGCAGAAATCAGGGAAGTTCCTGCATTTGACGCCAACGCAAACGCTTTCCTTGACCAGATTGTCGACAATTTCAGCGAAGAAGATGCGGCGCGCATCAAAACCATTGAGCGCACCACTAACCACGATGTCAAAGCCGTCGAATATTTTCTGAAAGAAAAAGTCGAAGCGGTCCCTGCCCTGCATGCTGTTTCTGAATTTATTCACTTCGCCTGCACCTCTGAAGATATCAATAACCTGTCTCACGCCCTGATGCTGGAAACGGCACGCCGGGAAGTGATCCTGCCATACTGGAAGAAACTGACGCAGGCTATCGAAGGTCTGGCCGAAGAATACCGTGAACTGCCGCTGCTTTCCCGGACTCATGGTCAGCCAGCCTCTCCGTCGACGATGGGGAAAGAGATGGCGAACGTGGCTTACCGTATGGCCCGCCAGGTACGCCAGCTGGAGCAGGTGGAAATCCTGGGTAAAATCAACGGTGCCGTAGGTAACTACAATGCGCACCTGGCCGCTTACCCGGAAGTGGACTGGCATCGTCTGAGCGAAGAGTTTGTGACCTCTCTGGGGGTCCGCTGGAACCCTTACACCACACAGATCGAACCGCATGATTACATCGCTGAGCTGTTTGATTGTGTGGCACGATTCAACACCATTCTGATCGATTTCGACCGTGATATCTGGGGTTATGTCGCGCTGAATCACTTCAAACAGAAAACGATCGCCGGTGAGATCGGGTCTTCCACCATGCCGCACAAAGTGAACCCGATCGATTTCGAAAACTCAGAAGGTAACCTGGGCCTGTCCAATGCGGTATTACAGCATCTGGCGGCGAAGCTGCCGGTCTCCCGCTGGCAGCGTGACCTGACCGACTCAACCGTATTACGTAACCTGGGTGTCGGTATCGGCTATGCAGTCATCGCCTATCAGTCCACGCTGAAGGGTATTTCCAAACTGGAAGTGAATGCCGACCGCCTGCTGGAAGAGCTGGACCGCAACTGGGAAGTGCTGGCAGAACCGGTACAGACCGTGATGCGCCGTTACGGCATCGAAAAGCCGTACGAAAAACTGAAAGAGCTGACCCGTGGCCGTCGCGTGGACGCTAAAGGCATGCAGGAATTTATTGATAACCTGCCGCTGCCGGAAGACGAAAAAACCCGTCTGAAAGCCATGACGCCAGCTAACTACATCGGCCATGCCGTGAAACTGGTTGATGATCTGAAATAAGTCTGCCACGCAGACCGGGTTTCCGGTCTGCGTTAATCCCCTGTTTACTTCATTTCACGTATACTCCCCCCATAGTTTTTACTGCCTGCCTTTGAGGTTGTTATTATGCGTGTGCTGGTTATTGAAGATAATGCGTTACTACGTCATCACCTGGCTGTACAGCTACGGGATATGGGCCACCAGGTGGATGTGGCGGAAGATGCCCGTGAAGCCGATTATTTTCTGACAGAACATGAACCCGATGTGGCATTAATCGACCTCGGCCTGCCCGGTGAAGACGGGATGAGCCTTATCCGGCGCTGGCGGACGCAGGCGGTGAAACAGCCCATCCTGGTACTGACCGCCCGGGAAGGCTGGCAGGCCAAAGTGGAAGCCCTGGAAGCCGGTGCGGATGATTACGTCACCAAACCCTTTCATATTGAGGAAGTCGCTGCCCGCCTGCAGGCACTGATGCGTCGTAACAGTGGTCATGCTTCACAACTGATAGAATACGGCCCGTTTCAGGTCGATTTATCCCGCAAGGAACTCACCATCGCCGGTCAGGCCGTACGGCTGACGGTGTTCGAATATACCATCGTCGAAACGCTTATCCGTAACGCCGGAAAGGTGGTCAGTAAAGAATCGCTGATGCTGCAACTCTATCCGGATGCCGAGCTGCGGGAAAGCCATACCATCGATGTGCTGATGGGCCGCCTGCGTAAGAAAATCCAGCAGCTTCACGCAGGAGAAGTGATCACCACCGTCCGCAGTCAGGGCTACCGCTTTGAGTGCCGGTAAACACTGGCTGCCGTGGCCGTCGCGTCGGGGGCCGCTTTCACTGCGGGTCCGTTTTTTGCTGGCGGCGTCTGTCCTCGTGCTGTTCCTCTCTCTGTCTTACGGTGTGGTGGCGGTGTTCGGTTATGCCATCGGTTTTGATAACAATACCTACCGTGTGATGCGTGGTGAAAGTAACCTGTTTTTCACACTGGCACAGTGGCAGGATAATAAGCTGACCATCGCCAAACCCGAGCGTATCAAACTGAATTTTCCGACGCTGGTGTTTATCTATGATGAGCACGGGCGTCTGTTATGGCAGCTTCGCGATGTGCCGGAAATCCGTTCTGAGATCCGTCCCGGCTGGCTGATGAAGAGTGATTTCTACGAAATAGATACCAATAACCGCACCAGTCTGGAAGCCATCGGGGATAACCGCGAAGCCAGACAGAAAATGAGCCAGCTCGACAGCGACGATACCTTTACCCACTCCGTGGCGGTCAGCCGGTACGATGCCACACCCAGTTTGCCGGCCCTGACTATCGTAGTGGTAGACTCTATCCCCCAGGAACTGCAGCATTCCAATGTGGTGTGGATGTGGTTCAGTTATGTGCTGGCGGCCAATTTACTGTTAGTGATCCCCTTACTGTGGCTGGCGGCACGCTGGAGCCTGCGGCCTATCGGTCATCTGGCCGCCCAGATCCATGAACTGGAAACCAGTCAGCGGGAAAGCCTCGACCCGACGACGCCACAGGAACTGCGCAGTCTGGTTCGTAACCTTAATCTGCTGCTGAATAATGAACGTCAGCAGGGAATGCGCTACCACAATACGTTATCGGACCTGACCCACAGCCTGAAAACACCGCTGGCTGTCCTGCAGAGTACGCTGCGTTCTTTGCGCGGCGGCGCGGCTATCAGTGTTGAGGAAGCCGAACCGGTGATGCTGGAGCAAATCAGCCGTATCTCACAGCAAATCGGTTATTATCTGCACCGCGCCAGCCTGCAGGCAGACCATAATCCGCTACAGCGCGACCTGCACTCGGTACCGGCGCTCTCGGACAGTCTCTGTTCTGCCTTAAATAAGGTCTATAAACGTAAAGGGGTCGACCTGACGCTGGATATCTCCCCGGAGATCACTTTCTGCGGTGACCAGAATGACTTTATGGAGGTCATGGGGAATCTGCTGGATAACGCCTGTAAGTATTGCCTGGAGTTTATCGAGATCACGGCCCGGCAGACCGATACCGCACTGCATCTGTTTATCGATGATGATGGCCCCGGTATCCCGGACAGTAAACGTTACCTGATTTTCCAGCGCGGTCAGCGGGCGGATACACTGCGGCCGGGTCAGGGGATCGGTCTGGCGGTTGCCAGGGAGATCGTCGAACGCTATCAGGGCGATATTATTGCCCATAGCAGCCCGCTCGGCGGTACACGGATGGAAGTGATTTTCCGGCTCCAGCAGATGTAAATTGGCCGGACGCAACCGGCTGCGGGCTGATATACTGGCGCGATTACTTCAGAACAACAGAAGGCGTCTATGGACTACCCACTTTCAATTAACTGGCCGGAATTTCTGGCGACCTACTGGCAGAAAAAACCGGTCGTTATCCGCCAGGGCTTCGCCGGGTTTACCGACCCGATCACCCCCGACGAACTGGCCGGTCTGGCGATGGAAAACGAAACCGACAGCCGGCTGGTCAGTCAGCAAGGCGACAAATGGCAGGTCAGCCACGGCCCGTTTGAAAGTTTTGATCATCTGGGAGAAACTCACTGGTCGTTACTGGTTCAGGCGGTCGACCACTGGCATGCGCCGTCTGCCGCGCTGATGGCCCCTTTCCGTGCCTTATCTGACTGGCGGATGGATGACCTGATGGTCTCTTTTTCTGTGCCCGGGGGCGGCGTAGGCCCGCACCTGGACCAGTATGATGTGTTTATCATTCAGGGTAGCGGCCGGCGTCGCTGGCGGGTCGGGAATAATGTCCGGATGGAGCAGCATTGCCCTCACCCTGATTTATTACAGGTGAAACCCTTCGATGCCATTATCGATGAAGTGCTGGAGCCCGGTGATATCGTTTATATCCCGCCAGGATTTCCGCATGACGGCTATTCACTGGAGAATTCACTGAACTACTCCGTCGGATTCCGCGCGCCCTCCGGTAAAGAACTGCTGAGCAGCTTTGCCGACTATATGCTGGCGAATGAACTGGGCACACACCGGTACAGTGATCCGGACCTGCCACTGCGCGAGCACCCTTCGCAGATCCTGAGCGGTGAAACCGATCGCATTCGTCAGATGATGACGGACCTGATTAATGAACCGGCGACGTTCAGTCAGTGGTTCGGTGAGTTTATTTCCCAGTCACGTCATGAACTGGATGTGGCCCCGCCGGAACCCCCCTATCAGCCGGACGAAGTGCTGGAGGCCCTTCAGCAGGGGGAACCGCTCACCCGTCTGGGTGGATTACGGGTATTACAGTGCAATGATACCGTCTTTATTAATGGTGAGAGCCTGACCAGTGCCTGGCCTGATGCCCTGCATGCACTGGCCAATAAGCCCTCGCTGGAAGCGGCTGACTTTGCGGATGCCCTGGATGACCCCGCGTTCCTGAGCCAGCTGGCCGGCCTGATCAATTGCGGCTACTGGTATTTTGGTGACGGGGAAGAATAATCCCGCCCGCAAGCCGCAACGGCCACTTTACCGGCTGTTGCGGCGATCAGTGGCCTTCGCAGGCCAGCTCCGCGATACCGGCAATTAACTCCACGCTCTGTTCCATCATATCCAGCGATGCAAACTCATATTTACTGTGAAAGTTAAATCCCCCGGTAAACAGATTCGGGCACGGTAATCCCCGCCAGCTAAGGAATGCACCGTCTGTTCCGCCACGGATGGGTCTGATTTTCGGGCGGATCCCATTTTTTTCCATCGCACGCAGCACCAGCTCGATGACCTGCGGATGGGCCTCAATCTGGCTGCGCATATTGCGGTAGCTCTCATGAAAGGTGACCGACACGGTCGCTTTTCCACCGAAGGCCTGATTCATCTCTCCGGCGATCGTTTCCAGTGTCTGACGGCGTCCCGCGAAGGCCTTCCCGTCAAAATCGCGGATCAGATAATGCATTTCGGCTTTTAACGCATTCCCTTTCACAGAGTTCAGATGCCAGAAGCCCTGATGCCCTTCTGTTGCTTCCGGCTTCTCATTTTCCGGTAACTGACCATGGAACGCCCAGGCCAGCTCCAGCGCATTGATAAGTTTATCTTTAGCATACCCGGTGTGTGCACTCTGTCCGCAGATCCGGATAACGGCATCCCCGGCGTTAAAGTTTTCGTATTCAAATTCACCCGAACCGCCGCCATCGACGGTATAGGCCCAGTCGGCACCGAATGCCTGGATATCAAATAACGGTGCCCCCGCCCCGGTTTCTTCGTCAGGGGTGAATGCCACCCGGATTTTCCCGTGAGGCCGTGTTTTCAGCCTGGCCAGTGCCGTCATAATAGCCGCAATCCCGGCTTTATCGTCGGCACCCAGCAGGGTTTTTCCGTCGGTCGTGATCAGTGTATGACCATGCAGTTCATGTAATACCGGCATCGCTACCGGCGACAACACCTCATCGCCGATCCCCAACGCAATATCACCGCCGCGATAATTTTCCACCAGCTGGGGATGGACATGCTTGCCGGTAAAATCCGGTGCGGTATCCAGGTGCGCGATAAACCCGATCACCGGGGCTTTCGCCGTGGTATTGGCCGGCAGCGTTGCCATCAGGCAGCAATGGTCACTTAAGCTGATATCGACACACCCCAGCGACTCAAGCTGTGCTTTGAGTACCGAGGCCAGCAGCCACTGCCCTTCACTGCTGGGGACCTGCACGGCACGGCATTGTATTTTCGATTGTGTATCTATCTGAACATATTGTAAAAATCTCTCCAGTAATTGGTCCATAGTACCCTCCTCTTAAACCCGAAAGGTATTATTGCCCCCGCGACAGGGTTTTATTTTGTCCAGGGTCATAAAGCGTTCGGTTATTATTTTTAATTAGTTCTTTCCGGTCATTGTTAGCAGACTGCCGCCGGACCCGGGGTTTCCGCTGCGCCCCTGACGGGCAGATGCGCTGGCGACGGCCTGTTTCACTGGCAATCGGGGATAATTCAGGTATCATCCCGCGCTTAATTGTGGCAAGCCAGCCGGGCTGGTTTCGCTTATCTGCTCTCATTTCAACTGAGTGACTAAAATGACGCAAACATGCGCGCAACAGGCGCTGGTTACGCTTTCTGGCATCAGTAAAGCATTTGACGGAAAGTCAGTGATTTCTGACTTCGACCTCACCATCGGACATGGCGAGTTTGTGACCCTGCTGGGGCCTTCCGGCTGCGGTAAAACGACCATCCTGCGGCTGATTGCCGGACTGGAAAACGCAGATCAGGGGCAGGTCACTCTGGATGGCCAGGATATTACTCATCTGCCGGCCGAAAAGCGCCATATCAATACCGTATTTCAGAGCTATGCCCTGTTCCCGCATATGAACGTGTTTGATAACGTGGCGTTTGGTTTACGGATGCAGAAAACCCCTGCCGCCGAAATTACCCCGCGGGTTAACGAAGCCCTGGCGATGGTGCGCTTGCAGGAGTTTGCTGACCGTAAACCGTCGCAGCTCTCCGGTGGCCAGCAGCAACGTGTAGCGATCGCCCGTGCCGTGGTTAACCGCCCCAAAGTCCTGTTACTGGATGAATCCCTGTCGGCGCTCGATTACAAGTTACGTAAGCAGATGCAGAACGAGCTGAAAGCATTACAGCGTAAACTGGGGATTACCTTTATTTTCGTGACCCATGATCAGGAAGAAGCCCTGACCATGTCGGACCGGATAGTGGTCCTCAGGGACGGTAATATTGAGCAGGATGGCTCACCGCGGGCTATCTACGAGGAGCCGGCCAATCTGTTTGTCGCCCGCTTTATCGGGGAAATTAACCTGTTTGATGGCCGGGTGATCCGCACCGGGCCGGACGGCGCGACTCAGGTTGAGATCAGTGGTTACGAATATCAGGTACAGTGTCCGTTCCCGGTCAGCGCCGGAGATCGCGTCAATGTGCTGCTACGTCCGGAAGATTTGCGCATCGATGAAGTGCGTAATGCCGGCAGTGCTCAGGGGCTGACCGGATATATCCGTGAACGGAATTATAAAGGCAGCACCCTTGAGTCGGTGGTGGAACTGGATAATGGCCAGAACATTACCGTGAGTGAATTCTTTAACGAAGATGACCCTGACTTCGATTATCTGCTTAATCAGAAAGTGACCGTGAGCTGGGTCGATCACTGGGAGGTTGTATTGCCCTATGAAGCTGATGCGTAATCGCTTTCAGACTGTCGTTGTTACGGTGATCACCGGCTGGCTGGTGCTGTTTGTGCTGGCCCCGAACCTGATGATCCTGCTGGCCAGTTTTCTGACCCGCGATGACAACAATTTCATCCGCATGGTATTTACGCTGAGTAATTATCGCCGGCTGGCGGATCCGCTGTACATCGATGTCCTGGTGCATTCCCTGAATATGGCTTTTATTGCGACCGTCTGCTGTCTGCTGCTGGGTTACCCGTTTGCCTGGTGCCTGAGCAGTTTGCCGGCACGCTGGCGTCCGGTGATGCTGTTTTTACTGATCCTGCCCTTCTGGACGAACTCGCTGATCCGTATCTATGCGCTGAAAATTTTTCTCAGCGTCCGGGGCTGGCTGAATAATTTCCTGCTCTGGGCCGGGGTGATCGACCATCCGCTACGGATTATGTATACCCCCGAGGCGGTGATCCTGGGGCTGGTCTATATTCTGCTGCCATTTATGGTGATGCCGCTTTACTCCAGTCTGGAGAAGCTGGATAAGCCTTGTCTGGAAGCGGCCCGGGATCTGGGTGCCGGCAGGCTGCAGACGTTTATGCGGATAATTCTGCCGCTGACCATGCCGGGCGTGATTGCCGGGTGTCTGCTGGTATTTATCCCGGCGATGGGGATGTTTTATGTGTCCGACCTGATGGGCGGAGCCAGAAACCTGCTGATCGGTAATGTCATTAAAACCCAGTTCTTATCGCTCAGAGACTGGCCTGCAGGGTCCGCCACCAGCATCATTATGACGGCACTGATGGGGCTGATGTTACTTCTCTACTGGCGCTCGGCGAAGGCGATGAACAAAAAGATTATCGGGATTAACCGATAATTCCGGCCTCAGTGGCATGGGGAGGTCCGGAGATACCGGCCTCCCCTTTTGTTTGTCTGCATCCTCGGGCCTCTGCCGGGAGCGCACTGTCTGAGCGTCCTTTGACGCCTCTGCCCGTTTCAGCGTCAGAAGCAGGGCCGGTGGCGATGGGTAATAGAATGCTGGCGTGAGTTGTCCTGCGGCCTCTGCCGTGTACAACGCGGCCCGGCAGGCGGTGTTCATCAGTTAACTGCCGCTACTGATCGTGCTTTCGGATAAAATCGTGTAGAATGCGCGGCCTTATCAACTAACAGATGAATATACGCACTGTATCGAGGCAGGTGAGGCGAATACACGAGTGGTCAAAAATAACCTAACTTCGGGGCTTTTTCCCCGCCATCTCCCGGCTGAAACGGTCTTACGAGGGGGCTTCTTATGCTAATGCGCTGGCTTCGTAACGGCTTTATGTCGATCATTTACGCCTGGTTTTATATCCCGATAGCGATCCTGGTCATCAATTCATTTAATCAGTCGCGTTTTGGCATCAACTGGCAGGGCTGGACGACGAACTGGTACAACGTGCTGCTGAATAACTACAGTCTGTTACAGGCTGCCAGACACTCGTTACTGCTCGGCGTGACTTCTGCCACCTGTGCGACATTGCTGGGCAGTATGACAGCCGTCGCCCTGTACCACTATCGGTTCCGCGGTAAGCCACTGGTGAACGGCATGCTGTTTGTGGTGATGATGTCACCGGACATCGTGATGGCCATCTCCCTGCTGGTGTTATTTATGCTGCTGGGAATTTCGCTCGGTTTCTGGACGCTGCTGATTGCCCACATTACCTTCTGTCTGCCATTTGTAGTGATCACCGTCTTTTCGCGGTTACAGGGTTTTGATATTCGTATGCTCGAAGCCGCCAAAGATCTGGGGGCGAATGAACTCACCACCCTGCGTCGGATTATTTTTCCGCTGGCACTTCCGGCCATAGCGGCGGGCTGGCTGCTGAGCTTTACCCTGTCGATGGACGATGTTGTGGTCTCCTCCTTTGTGACCGGACCCACCTTCGAGATCCTGCCGCTGAAGATCTATTCGATGGTGAAGGTCGGGGTTTCTCCGGAAGTGAATGCACTGGCGACCTTACTGCTCTGCCTGTCACTGATTCTGGTGGCCTGCAGTCAGTGGCTGACACGTGATAAACATTAAAAGTTACCGAGGATAAAAATGAAAAAACTATCACTTTTACTGGTTGCTCTGACCGCAGCATTCACCCTGTCAGCCGCACGGGCAGATGACAGCAAAACGCTCTATTTTTATAACTGGACCGAATATGTGCCGGACGGACTGCTGGAGCAGTTCACCAAAGAAACCGGCATTAAAGTGGTTTATTCGACTTATGAGTCGAACGAGAGCATGTACGCCAAACTGAAGACCTGGAAAGATGGCGCTTACGACCTGGTCGTCCCTTCGTCTTATTACGTGGCGAAAATGCGGAAAGAAGGCATGCTGGCGCAGATCGATAAATCACAGTTGTCTAACTTCAAAAATCTGGACCCCGCACTGCTGAATAAGCCTTTCGATCCGAATAATGAATACTCAGTACCTTACATCTGGGGTGCGACGGCAATCGGTGTCAATACCAGTGCCATTGATCCTAAAACCGTCACCCGCTGGGCAGATCTTTGGAACCCGAAATACCGCCAGAGTATCCTGCTGACCGATGATGCCCGTGAAGTGTTCCAGATTGCCCTGCGTAAACTGGGTTATTCCGGGAACACCCGTGACCCGAAACAGATTGAAGCGGCCTATCAGCAACTGCGTCTGTTAATGCCCAATGTGCTGGCGTTTAACTCTGATAATCCCGGTAACCCGTTTATGGAAGGCGAAGTCAATCTGGGGATGATCTGGAACGGTTCCGCTTATGTGGCCCGTCAGGCAGGCACTCCGCTACAGGTGATCTGGCCTAAAGAAGGCGGAATTTTCTGGATGGACAACCTGGCGATCCCGGCCAATGCCAGAAATAAAGCCGGTGCGCTGAAACTGATTAACTTCCTGCTGCGTCCGGATATTGCGGCAAAAGTGGCGAAGACCATCGGTTATCCGACTCCGAACCTGGCGGCCCGTAAACTGTTGCCACCGGCCGTGGCGAATGATCCTTCACTGTACCCGCCAGCCAGCGTGTTACAGAACGGTGAATGGCAGGACGATGTCGGTGATGCCAGCCGTCTGTATGAAACCCTGTTCCAGAAACTGAAAGCAGGCGAGTAACCCGAAACCCCGCACCTGTTGCGGGGTTTTTATTGGTCAGACTGCGGGTCCGGCCGATGGTTCAGAATACTGAGCGGCATTGAACAGAAAAGCTTACTGATGCCGGGCCATACTCCTGAGCACGGGCTGCACCGGCCACACGCTGCAGAGCCGAAATAATTGACCGGTTTTACGCCGGCTATCGGCAAGGATCTCAGCCGTTACGTCATGCCAGGCCCGCCGACGCCGTTATCCCCGATCGGTATAAACAGGTTTTAGCCCCCTGAACATTCAGTCGTACAACAGGCTGCTTTTTTGCTACAGGGCGGTGGCGGATAAACGATTACCCGTGACGGCGCGGGGTTAACCGACGCAAAAAAACTGCACCTTACTTCGCCGGGTATCCGGCGTTTGGGGTGCAGTCAGCATCTTCGCGGGGGTATCGGCGGTACGGCGCGTTAACGTTTCAGAGAGCGGATCAGGTCGCAGATAAATTCCGGCACCAGTTCACTGGCGGGCCCGTAATGGCATTCGGCAAACTCTGAGGTCACCTGGCTGGGAACCAGATTCAGCTCTACCGTATGCGCTCCCTGCAAACGCGCTTCGTGAACAAAGCCTGCTGCCGGGTAGACATGTCCGGACGTTCCGATGGCGATAAATAGTGTGGCCTCTGAGAGTGCCTGATAGATGCGATCCATCTCCAGCGGCATCTCACCGAACCAGACAATATGCGGGCGCAGTACTGACGGAAACTGACAGCAGGTACAGCGATCATTCTCCGTGATATCCCCCGGCCAAGGGATCACCTGCCCCGTGTTTTCACAGCGCACTTTCAGCAGCTCACCATGCATATGAATAATACGCTGACTTCCTGCCCTTTCATGCAGGTTATCGATATTCTGGGTCACCAGTAACAGGTTATCTCCCAGCAGGGATTCGAGTTCAGCCAGCGCATAATGTGCAGCATTCGGTGAGATGTCTGCGGAGGCTAATTGCTGACGCCGCTGATTATAAAACTGCTGGACGAGTTGCGGGTCACGCTGAAATCCCTCAGGCGTGGCGACATCATCGACTTTATGCTCTTCCCACAGTCCGTCTTCGGCCCGGAAAGTACGGATTCCGGATTCCGCTGAAATCCCGGCACCGGTCAGTATCACCACTTTCGGCCGGCGGATCAGCGCCATGCGCTGTTCATTCTGGTCAGATTCGAAAATAGACTGACGTACCCGCAAATGTCTCTTACGTTTCTGTTTACGGAAACGGGTGATCCGGACGCGACGTCGCGGTGTTCGCATATCAATTCCTCTGCTGCATGTCTTCTGAAAGTTGCGGACTCTGCAGTCACAGGGATGCCATAAGGTAACCTGTGGCTGCCGGATTCCTGCAGAACACTGGCAGACCACAGGATAACCGGCTGCCAGCGCGGAGTAAGAATAACAGTTTTCTGCAGAGGCCTAAACCTTTCCCCGGCCGTTCCCTTTCCTGCCTCCCGCTGCAGAGCGCCTGTGCACTGCCCGAATCCCGGTCCGCCGGGCATGCCTCTGCGGCACCAGACTCTTCACTGGTGCCGTGTTCGTTCAATGCGCAGAGAGTCATCCCTTCTTGCCGGGAACGACTGTCCTGTTACGATAAGGGGAGTATTTCTGTAGGGCGGTTTTCCCGGGGCATTATTATCCTTTGGTGCCGTGTTCGCTTAATACACAGAGAGTCATCCCGTCTTGCCGTGAACGACTGTCCTGTTGCGATAAGGGGAGTATTTCCGTAAGGCGGGTCCCCGGGGTATCACTTTGCTCCGGAGCCGTGTTCGCTGAATGCTACGGTAATCCCCACCGGGGAGCCAAAAGACACTGCGCTGCCCCGGTAAGGAGGGTATTTCTGCCAGACGGCTTCCCCGCTTCACGGTTTACCTCAGTAAAGTTCAGCGGGGCCAGCGTTCTGCGGAAGGCGGGGCCGGTCTGACCGGCCGCCGCGCAGCCCCCCGGTCTTTAGTCGGGGGTTTCGGGTGAATGGCTCTTAGCTTCTCCGGGACGATGCTCTCCGCCGATGATTTCACCGAAGGGGCCGGTATTGAACTGATGTGGCTTTGACGTGGCTTGCTCTGTCTTCAACAGTGGCATCACCAGTTCGGCAAACCGGTGCGCCTCTTCGAGATGCGGATACCCCGAGAAAATGAATTTTGTGATACCGAGCGCCTGATACTCCCGGATACGTCCGGCGACCTGTTGAGGATCCCCCACCAGCGCAGTCCCTGCCCCGCCCCGGGCCAGTCCGACACCGGCCCACAGATGCGGGGCGATATACAGGTTATCCCGCGAGCCATTGTTCAGCGCACTCATTCTGGCCTGTCCGGTAGAATCCATACGGGCAAAAACTTTCCTGGCCGCAGCAATGGTGTCATCGTCCAGCCGGGAGATCAGGTCATCGGCCGCCGCCCGGGCCTCCTCTTCAGTTTCGCGGACAATGACATGCAGGCGTATCCCGAACTCCAGCTGACGGCCACGCGCCGCCGCCCTGGCCCGGACGTCCTGTATTTTCTCTGCCACCTGCGCCGGTGGTTCTCCCCAGGTCAGATAGGTATCCACCGACTCTGCCGCGACTTCCAGTGCCGGGTCTGACGAGCCACCGAAATAGAGTGCCGGTCCGCCAGGCTGCTCCGGGGGATACAGTAACTCTGCCCCTTCAACCCGGAGATGTTCTCCGCTGAAATCCACCTTTTCCCCGCGTAACAGCCGTGAATAGACCGCCAGAAATTCGCGGGTCACCTGATAACGCTGGTGATGATCCAGGTAAATACCATCGCCTTTATTTTCCACCGGGTCACCGCCGGTGACGACATTAATGATCAACCGACCGCCAGACAGACGATCGAGCGTCGCCGTCATCCTTGCGGCCAGTGACGGCGGTTGCAGGCCGGGGCGAACCGCCACTAGAAAGCGCAGCTGCCGGGTCAGGGGCGCAAGCGCCGCCGCGACCAGCCAGGCATCCTCACAGCTCTTTCCGGTCGGGATCAGCACACCGTGATACCCGAGATTGTCGGCGGCCAGGGCGATCTGTTGCAGATAGGCCAGGTCGACGGGCCGGCCTCCCCGGGAGGTTCCCAGATAACGCCCGTCACCGTGGGTGGGTAAAAACCAGAAAATTTTCAGACTGTCATTGGCCGTTTCACTCATTATCCTGTTCCTATATAACTATATGATAAATATATATAAAGAATTATTCGATTGGGGTATAAGTGAATAGCAGGATCTGTGCCAGCCGGAAGAAAACAGAAAAGTCATATAAATTAAGGTATTACAGTTTACTGTTCCCCGACACTCTGTTGTCACTGCAACAGAAGTCTGCCGCTCTCTGTTGCGAATGCAACAACTGACGGCCCCGGCCTCTCGCATAAGTCACGGCTCAGCGTTAATGTATTTTCCGTTTCCTCCGTACAGGATTAGGGCGATGAATGCTGACATCACAGAACTGAAAGACCCGGCGTCGCTGGCACTGAAGCATCTTCTCGACCGGCTGGCACCTTCTGCCGCCACCGTGCTGATCACCGGTGAGACCGGGACCGGTAAGGAAAGCGTTTCGCGTTATCTTCATCAGTACAGTCCGCGCCGGAACGGCCCTTTCCTGGCCGTGAACTGCGGGGCGCTCAGTGAAAATCTGGCGGAATCACAGCTGTTCGGTCATGAGAAAGGGGCATTTACCGGAGCCGCCCGCAGGCACATCGGCTGGTTTGAAGCGGCTGAGGGAGGAACTCTGCTGCTGGACGAAATCGGTGAGCTGAGCCTGCCGATGCAGGTCAGGTTACTGCGTGTTCTGCAGGAACGGGAAATCACCCGCCTCGGGTCACATCGCCCCGTGAAGGTGGATGTCCGGGTGATCGCCGCCACCCATGTCGATCTGCTTCAGGCGATAGAGCAGCGGCGTTTCCGTGAGGACCTTTACTACCGGCTGAACGTCGCCACCGTCTCCCTCTTGCCACTGCGTGAACGCCCTCAGGATATCCCGGTGCTGGCCCGCCATTTTATCGAAAAATATCGTCCTGCGACGGAAGAGGTCACTCTGAGCGACCCGGCGCTGCGTAGACTGCTACAGCATCCCTGGCCCGGTAATATCCGCGAGCTTGAAAATACCCTCCAGCGCCTGTTGCTGCTGGCTCCGGGGCCGGTTATTACGGCGGATCATCTTCCGCTGGCGGTCACCCCGCCCGCCGGGCAATGTGAAGATCACACGGCGTTGGGGCAACAGGTAGCCGCGTATTTACAGCGCGGTGAGCCGGATATCTATCAACGGGTCACCGATACACTGGTCCGTCAGGCCCTGCTGCAGTGTGAAAATAATCAGTCCCGGGCGGCGGCCCTGCTGGGGATAAGCCGCCATACGCTGCGTACCCACCTGGCCAGGCTCGGCGTCATCAAAGCGCGGCGTGTCCCTGCCGTCAGCCTTCCCCCGTCCGCAGGAGAGCAGGTGATCCGTATCGGCTATCAGCGCTTCGGTAATCTTGCGGTACTGAAAGCACGGCGGGCCGCGGAACAGGATGCGGCCTTCCGGCAGGGGATCCGATTGTGCTGGCAGGAATTTCCCGCCGGGCCGCAGATGTTACTCGCCCTCAGTCAGGGAAAAATAGATCTGGGCAGTACCGGTGAAGTTCCGCCACTGTTTGCTCAGGCCGGCGATGATCAGGCGGTTTACCTCGGTTTTCAGCCGGCATCACCGCAAAGTGCTGCCCTGCTGGTCCCGGCCGCCAGCCCGGTAGTCAGTATTGCCGGGCTGCGGGGGAAAAGGATCGCCCTGAACAAAGGCTCTAACGTGCACTACCTGCTGCTTCGTCTGCTGGAGGATGCCGGACTGTCGCCGGAGGATGTGGAAATGATCGACCAGCCTCCCGGTAACCCGCTCTCTGCCGGTGATCAGCAGGTCGCCGATGCCTGGATGATGTGGGACCCGATGCTGAGTGCGGCCGAAGCCAGCCGGCAATACCGGGTGATCGCTGACGGCACCGGGCGGGTAAATAACCATCATTTCTACCTCGCCTCGAGGGCCTTTATTGCCCGCTCAGGCGGCTTACTGCCCGATATCCTGCGGATACTGCGTGAGAACGGGGCCTGGACCGACCAGCATCCGCAACAGGCCGCGGCACTGTTAGCCAGGGAATACGGCATGGCTCTGCCGGATCTGTGGCAGGCCCTCTCCCGTTGCCGGCATACGATCACCGGGATGACGCCTCCGGTGATCCACCAGCAGCAGATGATCGCTGACCGGTTTTATGCCCTGGGGATGCTCAGCCGGCCTGTACGTATCCGCAGTGCCGTCTGGTCTGCCGGAAATCGTATTAGTTAATGATTTTATTCTATTAAATTACGCGGCTGACTTTTGCTATGGTGCCCTGACTGTCACTTATGCATGCTCAGGAAAAACTATGATGAAAAAACGTTTATCAGGCCTGCTGTCACTGATATTGCTGCCACTGGTAATACAGACCGCCCGGGCAGAAACAGCACCGCAAACCGTCAATATCGGCTATCAGAAAGGTAATATCTTCGCCCTGCTCAAATTTCGCGGATTGCTGGATAAAGATTTCAAACAACAGGGCATCAACGTCAACTGGATTGGTTTTACTGCCGGGCCTCAGATGCTGGAGGGGCTGAACGTCGGCAGTATCGATTTAGCCGCCACCGGCGATGCCCCCCCGGTGGTCGCCCAGGCGGCCGGGACACCGCTGGTTTATCTGGCACACTCCCCGGCGAATCCGCTGTCAGAAGCCATTGTGGTGCCGCAAAATTCTGCCATTAAAACGGTCGCCGATTTGAAAGGGAAACGGGTCGCCCTGAATAAGGGATCGGACGTGAACTATCTGCTGATTGCCGCACTGAACAAAGCCGGCCTGAGTTACCGGGACATTACCCCGGTCTACCTTGCCCCGGGAGACGCGAGGGCGGCTTTCCAGACCGGCTCGGTGGATGCCTGGGCCATCTGGGACCCTTATCTGGCGGAAGTGGAAACTGACGCCCATGCGCGGCAGATCACCAATGCTAACGGGTTAGTCCCGCACTACACCTTCTTCCTGGCAAGCCGTAAGTTTGCGGATACCTATCCACAGACCGCCCGGAAACTGATCGCGGAGATTAAAGACACCAGCCGCTGGGCCAATACCCATCAGGAAGAAAGCGCGACTATCCTGTCAAAATCGACAGGACTCGGGAAAAACATCTGGGAGAAAACGCTGGCGAGGGAAACCTTTGGCGCAGACAGAATGACCGCAGGGGTATTTGCTGAACAGCAGGTTGTGGCAGATTCACTGAAAAGTGCCAACGTCTTACCGGTGGCGGTTCAGGTCAGCCAGGCCACCTGGTCGGCCGATAAAAAATAGGCCCCCTGCCCGGCGCGACGGGCAGAAAGCCTGACTTATCAGCCCTGCCGGAGACACCGGCAGGGCTGAGTGTTACTGGCCGCTCAGTACCCGGGCCGGATCTATCCGGCTGGCACGACGGGCCGGATACCAGCTGGCCAGCAGGGTCAGTGCAATGGCGGTCACCAGTACCGACCAGACATCCACCCAGTGCAGTTCCGAGGGCAGGAAATCGATAAAGTAAATATCTCCGGACAGGAAGTGATGACCGGTCATTTTTTCCAGTCCGCGGATGATTGCGGTCAGATTCAGCGCCCCCAGTACCCCGACGATCACCCCGGCAATACTGCCGGCCAGCCCGGCCAGCAGGCCGTACCAGATAAACACGGACCGGATCAGCCGGTTACCGGCCCCCAGGGTACGTAGCACCGCGATATCACTGCTCTTATCCTTCACCGCCATCACCAGCGTCGAGACGATGTTAAAACAGGCCACCCCGATCACGAGGATCATTGCCAGATACATAATGGCGCGGATCATCTGAATATCGTGGTACATATAGCCATAGTTACTGATCCAGTTACGGATATAGACATAACTGTGGGTAACCTCGCCGGCAGAACGTACCAGACTGACCGCCTTAAACGGATCACTCATCTTCAGCGCAATACCGGTCACACTGTCGCCCATCTCCAGATAACGCTGGGCATCGGCCAGTGGTACCAGCGCCAGACTGTGGTCCAGCATACCGCTCAGTTGCAGAATACCTTCCACCTGCAGACGAATTCTCTTCGGCTGCATCAGCCGGTTCTGGCCGTCATTGTTCGGGATCATGATGGTTATCCAGTCACCGGTTTTCACCGATAAGGACTTAGCGATCCCGCCCCCCAGAATGATCTGCTGCTGACCGGCACGGAAGTCGGCCCAGCGGTTATTCTGCACAAACATCGGTAACGAACTGAGCCGTGTTTCTGCCTGCGGGTCAACGCCCTTGACCGTCAGGGCCTGGAGCTTACTGGCGCTTTCCACAAGCCCGGTAAAATTAATATAGCCTGCCGCCGCGGCAATCCCCGGCACCTGCTCAATCGGGGCAATCAGTTGCTGCCAGTTGGTAAATGGCTGATGTACCGGTTCAATTTCACCGTGGGGCACCACGCTGAGAATACGTTCATTCAGCTGACGCTCAAACCCGTTCATCGCACTGAGCCCGATGATCAGTACCGCCACGCCCAGTGCAATGCCGACCGTGGAAATAACTGAAATCAGCGAGACCATGCCACCGCGCCGGCGACCGCGGCTGAAACGAAAGGCCAGTAGCAGAGATAACGGAAGACGCATTACAACGCTCCTGTCAGGGTGACATCCGCAGTTAATTTCCCGTCACGCATTTCCATCTGACGGCTGAGCCGTTTTGCCAGTGACAGGTCATGGGTCACCACCAGGAAGGCTGTCCCCTGCGTCTGGTTAAGCTCACCCAGTAACTGAAAGATGGCATCCGCATTCCGCGCATCCAGGTTCCCGGTCGGTTCATCCGCCATCACCAGGCTCGGCCGGTTAACCAGCGCACGGGCGATAGCCACACGCTGCCGTTCGCCGCCGGAAAGTTCCGACGGACGGTGGGCTGCACGCGCCGCCAGCCCGACCGCAGCCAGCATTTCTGTCGCGCGTTGTAAGGCTTCTGTGCCTGATTTTTTGCCGATCAGCAACGGCATCGCCACGTTTTCCACCGCCGAAAAATCAGGCAGCAGATGATGGAACTGGTAGATAAAACCCAGTTCCCGGTTACGTAATTCCGCCTTCGCCGCCGCTGACATACGGTTCAGCGACTGGCCTTTAAACAGCACTTCGCCGGAGGTCGGCGAATCCAGCCCGCCCAGCAGATGCAGTAAGGTACTTTTACCGGAGCCGGAACTGCCGACAATCGCTGTCATTTCACCGGGTTGCAGGGTGAAGGAAACTTCTTTCAGTACGTCGGTCTGTACGCTGCCTTCCTGATAGCGTTTGCACAGCCGATCACATTGCAGTAACAGTGAATTATTCATAGCGTAGAGCCTCAGCGGGTTGTACGGCGGCGGCGCGCCATGCAGGATAAAGTGTTGCCAGCAACGCAACGATCATCGCCGTCACGGCGATAGTGACGACCTGCACCGGATTAATATCAACCGGTAATTCTGCCCCATCCAGGAACAGACCAATGACCGGTAACAGATGGTTCAGCTGACTGGCCAGCAGGACCCCGCCCAGAGTGCCGAGCAGTGCACCGGCAATCCCGGCACTGGCACCCTGTACCATAAATACGGCGGTGATCTGACGGCGTGTCAGCCCCTGAGTCTGCAGGATGGCCACTTCTCCCTGCTTTTCCATAATCAGCAGGCCGAGGGAGGTAATGATATTAAAAGCCGCCACCGCCACAATTAAGCTCAGCAGCAGACCCATCATATTTTTTTCCATACGCACGGCCTGGAACAGATCGCCCTTACGCTCGCGCCAGTCCTTCCACTCTAAGCCGTGCGCCAGCGTCTGCTGACTCAGCTGATCCACATCCAGCGGGTGGTCCAGCCACAGACGCCAGCCGGTAATATTACCGGCCGGATAATGCATGACCCGTGAGGCATCCTGCTGGTTGACCAGAATCTGATAGCTGTCGACTTCACTGTCGGCGGCATAGGTGCCCGCCACGGTAAAGATACGCTCGCTGGGGATACGACCGACAGGGGTGAACTGACTGACGGAAGGCACCATCAGGCGCAGACGGTCGCCGGGCTGAACCCCCAGCTGACTGGCCAGTTGTGCGCCAAGAATAATGCGGTAGGTCCCGGGCTGCAGATCATTCGCCGAGCCGGCCACCAGGTAAGGTATCAGCGGATCTTTTTCCTGAGGATTAATCCCCAGCATCACCCCGACCGCGACACTGTGGGCACTCTGCAGGACCACATCCGCCGTTGTCAGCGGTGCAATACGCGAGATCCCCTGCAGGTGCAGGCTGTCCGCCGGCACCTTCTGCGGATTGATACTGCCGCTGTCACTGGTGACCAGTGCCTGAGGCATCAGTCCCAGAATATTGCCTTCAAGCTGGCGTTCGAATCCATTCATCACCGAGAGAACGGTGACTAATGCCAGCACCCCCAACGTAATGCCGATGGCTGATAACCATGAAACAAACCGACCAAAACGGTCGGATGCACGTCCGCGCATATAACGCAGACCTATAAACAGAGCTACGGGTTGGTACATGAAATCCGTCCCGGACGGTTGCCTGAAATTCAGTATCAGGATGATAAAGGAGCCTGACCGTTAAGGAAACCCTGCCTCTCTGTTTGGCAGGTAAAGTTATCTGGATAATGGCCCTTTCCGGGAAAAATAATCGCTCACTGCCTGTTTTTTCACCATTAACGATTAAAATGACAGCGTGTTCAATGCGCTCTGCTCCCGCGCGGGCAGGAAAATGTTGTCAGGAAGATGATCCCCGCGACGTTCTGTGGAATCATAGCGGTCTGGAAAATCCGGAGAGAATGATTAGCCCATATGTCAGATAAGACAAGTTATTCGCTGCCCGTCAATGCCGGCGACCACCGTCAGCTGGGGCTATTAACAGGCGCGGCACTGGCCGCAGAGTGTGCCGATATTGCAGAACGCCATAACGGGCCACTGTTACTGATCACCAATGATATGCAGTCTGCCCTGCATCTGCAGGGGGAAATCCGTCAGTTTACAACCCTGCCCGTGAGCCACTTGCCTGACTGGGAAACCCTCCCGTACGACAGTTTCTCTCCTCATCAGGATATTATTTCGGAACGTTTAGCGACGTTGTATCAGCTGCCCGCCATGGAAAATGGGGTACTGATCCTGCCGGTCAATACTCTGATGCAGCGTGTCTGCCCGCATACTTTCCTGCAGGGGTATGCCCTGATGATGTCCCGCGGGCAGAAGATCTCCCGGGATTTGTTGCGTGAGCAGCTCGACCAGGCCGGTTACCGGCATGTGGACCAGGTGATGGAACATGGTGAATTTGCCATCCGTGGTGCCCTGCTCGACCTGTTCCCGATGGGCAGTGAACAGCCCTACCGGATCGATTTTTTTGACAATGAAATCGACAGCCTGCGTCTGTTTGATACCGACAGTCAGCGCACACTGGAGGAAGTGGAAGCCATTAATCTGCTGCCTGCCCATGAGTTTCCGACGGATAAAGCCTCGATCGAACTTTTCCGTACCCAATGGCGTGAGCACTTTGATGTGTTACGCGATGCCGGCCATATTTACCAGCAGGTCAGTAAAGGCACCCTGCCGGTGGGGATTGAATACTGGCAGCCGCTGTTCTTCTCTTCTCCGCTACTGCCGTTATTCGACTATCTGCCTGCCGGTACCCTGCTGTTAAGCTGTGGCGATATCCTGGCCGGCAGTGAACGATTCTGGCAGGACACCACTCAGCGTTATGAAAACCGTCGGGTGGATCCGTTACGCCCGCTGCTGGAGCCACAGACGCTCTGGCTGCCGCCGGAGACGCTGATGACCGCCCTGAAGCAATGGCCACTGATCCGGCTGTCCAGCGGGGAGGTCAAAGATAAAGCCGCCAATACGAACCTGAACTACCGCCCGCTGCCGGACATCAGCCTGCAGGCGCAGGCCCGTGAGCCGCTCGGCGCGTTACGCAACTTCATCGAATCCTTTGACGGCGCCATTATTTTCTCGGTGGAGAGCCAAGGACGTCGCGAACGGCTCCAGGAGCAGTTGAGTAAAATAAAAATCCGTCCGACCGGGATCGAGTTGCTGAACGAAGCCCGCACGCCCGGCTATTACCTGATGACAGGCCCGGCAGAACGCGGGTTTATCGATGATCTGCGGCAGCGTGCACTGATCTGTGAAACCGACTTACTGGGTGAACGGGTGATTCACCGTCGTCAGGACAACCGCAAAACCATTAACCCGGATGTGCTGATCCGTAACCTGGCCGAACTGCATCCGGGGCAACCGGTGGTTCACCTGGAACACGGTGTGGGACGTTACGCGGGAATGACCACCCTGGAAGCTGGCGGGGTAAAAGGTGAGTATCTGATGCTGACCTATGCGGGCAATGCCAGCCTGTATGTGCCGGTATCCTCTTTACACCTGATCAGCCGTTATGCCGGCGGAGCCGATGAAAATGCCCCGCTGCACAAACTGGGCAGTGACAGCTGGAGCCGTGCCCGGCAGAAAGCGGCGGAAAAAGTACGTGATGTGGCCGCTGAACTGCTGGATATTTATGCCCAGCGGGCCGCCAAAACCGGGTATGCGTTCAGACATCAGCGCGAAATGTATCAGAAATTCTGTGAGGGCTTCCCCTACGAAACCACCCCGGATCAGGGGCAAGCCATTAACGCTGTACTGAGCGATATGTGCCAGCCGCTGGCGATGGACAGGCTGGTCTGCGGGGATGTCGGTTTCGGCAAAACCGAAGTCGCCATGCGTGCCGCCTTCCTGGCCGTCGAAAATAATAAACAGGTCGCGGTGCTGGTACCGACCACCCTGCTGGCCCAGCAGCACTTCGATAATTTCCGTGACCGTTTTGCGGACTGGCCGGTGCGTATCGAAATGCTTTCCCGTTTCCGTACCACCAAAGAGCAGAATGCAGTGCTGCAGGAGGCCAGCGAAGGTAAAGTCGACATTCTGATCGGTACCCACAAACTGCTGATGAGTGATCTGAAATGGCATGATCTGGGATTACTGATTGTCGATGAAGAGCACCGGTTCGGGGTCCGGCATAAAGAGCGTATCAAGGCGATGCGGGCCGATGTGGATATTCTTACCCTGACGGCGACCCCGATCCCGCGGACACTGAACATGGCGATGAGTGGTATGCGTGACCTGTCGATCATTGCGACGCCGCCGGCCCGCCGCCTGGCGGTAAAAACCTTCGTCCGTGAATACGATGACCTGGTGGTGCGTGAAGCTATCCTGCGTGAAGTGCTGCGCGGAGGTCAGGTGTATTACCTGTATAATGATGTCGAAAACATCGGTAAAGCCGCAGAGCGACTGGCTGCCCTGGTACCGGAAGCCCGTGTCAGCGTCGGTCACGGCCAGATGCGTGAACGTGAGCTGGAGCGGGTGATGAATGATTTCCATCACCAGCGCTTCAATGTGCTGGTCTGCACCACCATTATCGAAACCGGTATCGATATCCCGAGCGCCAATACCATCATAATCGAACGAGCCGACCACTTCGGTCTGGCACAGCTGCACCAGCTACGCGGACGCGTCGGTCGTTCTCATCACCAGGCCTATGCCTGGTTGCTGACGCCGCATCCGAAAGCCATGACCACCGATGCGAAGAAGCGTCTGGAGGCGATCGCCTCGCTGGAAGACCTGGGGGCCGGTTTTGCGCTGGCGACCCATGACCTGGAAATCCGCGGGGCCGGTGAACTGCTGGGTGAGGACCAGAGCGGACAGATGGAGACGCTTGGCTTTACCCTGTATATGGAGCTGCTGGAAAATGCCGTCGACGCACTGAAGGAAGGACGTGAACCGTCGCTGGAAGACCTCACCAGTCAGCAGACAGAAGTGGAGTTAAGGCTGCCTGCCCTGCTGCCGGAAGAGTATATTCCGGATGTGAATACCCGGTTGTCGTTCTACAAACGTATCGCCAGTGCGGACAGTGAAGACGAAATACAGGAACTGAAAGTCGAACTGATTGACCGTTTCGGACTGCTGCCGGACCCTGCCCGCTATCTGCTGGATATTGCACGTCTGCGTCAGCAAGCGAAAGCACTGGGGATCCGGAAAATTGAAGCCGGAGAGAAAGGGGGGTACATCGAATTTGCTGAGAAAAACCATGTCGACCCTGGCTGGCTGATTGGTCTGTTACAGAAAGACCCGCAGCAGTGGAAGCTGGAAGGCCCGGTAAAACTGCGCTTTACCCGCGACCTGCAGGAGCGGAAGCTGCGTATCGAGTGGATCGCTGAACTGTTATTGCAGATGCAGCAGCACCGCCTGTAAACATAAAGCCCCCGCGGGGGCTTTATAACAACAGACGCTTAACTGCGGGTGCTATCGATGATCAGCTGTCCCCGGTTGTCCAGCGGGATACGGGTCCCCGGGTCTTTATCCATGCGGATTTTGCCCTGCTGGTCGCCTATCTTATAGGTCACATCATAGCCCAGTGTTTTTTCCTGCTTATCATAGACGGTCCTGCACTGCTGGCGTGTTGTGGTGTAGGTATCGCGGTTCTGTAAACCGGCCTGCGCCTGGTTGCCTGCGTAACCACCGGCTACCGCCCCGGCGACCGTTGCCAGTGTCCGTCCGTGACCTCCGCCGAACTGATGCCCCAGCACCCCACCCGCCACGGCGCCAAGCACCGAGCCGGCCAGACGGTTTTCATCCTGTACCGCGCGGCGGTGAACAACATTGACCGCATGGCACTCCTGACGAGGATTTTTGATCACCTCACGGATAGGCGTTGCCGACATCACCTGGGCGAACTCCGGATTACGATGGAACATGTTCACACCGGCCACCGACGCGATACCTAATGCCGCGACTATTCCGATTCCTACACCTGCAACCATTGATTTATTCACAGGGATCCTCCTGACTGATCGAATGACCACGCATTAACATAGTGAAGTTTCAGTAGATTACTGACGGCGTGCGTGTCCCGCCTTGTTGCTGGCAGTCTCGCAGAATCATCCGGGGGGCACTATCAGACAAAAGGAACAAATGGCTGTCGGCGTATCTCTCGCGACATTTTGGGACGCTTCTGATAAAAACCCCGGCCACAGACGGGCCGGGGGACGGGAGATAAAAATCAGTGCAGTTTCAGTTTCGGCCGGATGACCCGGTTGATGCTGCCGGACAGCATCATCAGCCCGGTCTTGAAGTAACCGTGCAAGGCTATCTGGTGCATACGGTAAAGAGAGATATACACCATGCGGGCAATCTTACCCTCAACCATCATTGAGCCACGCATCAGGTTACCCATCAGGCTGCCCACGGTGGTGAATCGGGACAGTGACACCAGGGAACCGTAATCTTTATAGACGTAGTCCTGCTGAGACTTCCCTTTACGGCGGGCAATAATATTTGCCAGCACCCGCGAGGCCATCTGGTGCGCAGACTGCGCACGCGGAGGCACAAATCCGCCCCCCGGTAATGCACAGGAAGCACAGTCACCGATGGCATAGATATCTTCATCGCGGGTAGTCTGCAGCGTCGGCGTAACCACCAGCTGGTTGATGCGGTTGGTTTCCAGACCGCCGATGTCTTTCATAAAATCGGGCGCTTTAATCCCGGCCGCCCAGACCATCAGGTCCGCGTAGATCTTCTCGCCGGATTTGGTTTCCAGTCCGTCAGCATCGGCCCGCGTCACCATGGTCTGCGTCAGGACATTCACTCCCAGCTTTTTAAGCTCCAGTTCTGCCGCGGCGGAGATACGTGGTGGTAATGCCGGCAGGATGCGTTCCCCGGCTTCCACCAGAGTCACATTGAGGGCTTCACCGCCCAGCTCTTTGTAACCATAGCTGTGCAGTTCTTTTACCGCGTTATAGAGTTCAGCGGACAGCTCAACCCCTGTCGCCCCGCCACCGACGATAGCGATATTCACTTTTTTCTGTGGCTGTGTCCCGGCACTGTATTTCAGGAACAGGTTCAGCATCTGGTTGTGGAACCGCTGCGCCTGATGCGGGTTATCCAGGAAAATACAGTGATCTTTGACGCCAGGTGTGCCGAAATCGTTCGATGCACTGCCTAACGCCATCACCAGCGTGTCATACGGCAGATCACGCTCTTCCACCAGTACCTGACCGTCTTCATCACGGATTTCGGCCAGACGTAGTTTTTTTTCTTCGCGGTTGATTTCTGTCAGAGTACCCAGACGGAAGGTAAAGTGATGATGATGGGCCTGAGCCAGATAACTGAGGGCATCGATGCCTTCATCCATCGAACCTGCCGCAATTTCGTGTAACAGTGGTTTCCATAAGTGTGTCTGATTTCTGTCGACCAGCGTTATCTCAGCTTTCTTATGTCTTCCGAGTTTATTGCCCAGTTGAGTCGCCAGCTCCAGTCCACCGGCCCCTCCGCCAACAATGACGATTTTTTGCACAGATGTAGTCAACTAAACCCCCCAAAATATCTGCTGCTAGTTGAACCAGGGTGATAATACCCTTAGCTAACATAAAGTTAAATTTTAAAATAAACGTCTGAATTCAGCATAACACGAGCCGGTGAACGGTTCCTACCAAAATGATAAGCCCGGAAAATAACCGCAGGGTGAGAGTGTACCGGCCGGCCGTCGGACCGGAAAAAACATCAGTAACGGACAAAAAAACATCGGGCTAAATATAAGGAAGGGTGATTTGTAACAGAGGGATCTCCGGCTTACTGAGACGGGTAAGCCGGAATAGCGTGGCGGCCGGGGTGATCAACGGCGGGCTTTTTCCTCCAGCCAGCGTTGCTGTAATGTCGCTAACTGCTGATGGTTCGCTTTCCAGCGCGATTGCTGTTGCAGGCTGGCGTAGCCGGGTGTGCCGCGGTGGAACAGGCGGGTCAGACGTTCGGCCGTAGTGTGTGGCAGGCGGTCGAGGACTTCAACGGCCCCGGCACGATGATTACAGACCAGGATAACATCACACCCGGCGGTCAGTGATTGCTGCGCCCTTTCAGGGTAAGAGCCCATCACTGCTGCCCCTTCCATCGACAGATCATCAGAGAAGATAACACCGGCAAAGCCCAGCTCCTGACGCAGAACGGTTTTCAGCCAGTACGATGAGCCGGAAGCCGGTTGCGGATCCACGGCCGGATAGATGACATGGGCGGGCATGACAGCATCCAGCCCCTGACGGCGGATAAGCTGGCTGAAGATCGCCATATCGTGTTCACGTAAGGTTTTTTCATCCCGTAAATCGATCGGCGTTTCTTTGTGTGAATCGGCCTGTACGGCCCCATGCCCCGGGAAGTGCTTGCCGGTGGTTTTCATGCCGGCGTCGTGCATACCGGCAATAAACTGTTCGGCCACTGACAGGGCTATCTGCGGGTTGTCATGAAACGAACGGTCACCGATCGCCGCACTGATATGGCCGATATCCAGGACCGGCGCAAAGCTGATATCGATATCCATCGCCGTCATTTCCGAAGCCATCTGCCAGCCCGCTTCTTTTGCCAGCTGACCGGCCTGGTGCTCATTTTCACTCAGCGCCGAAAACGACTGCATGGCCGGCAGTTGCGTGAAGCCTTCGCGGAAACGCTGGACGCGCCCGCCTTCCTGGTCCACGGCGATCACCAGCCGGGTATGGGACGCGGCACGGATCTGGCGAACCAGTTCAGCCAGCTGGTCCGGAGAGTGGTAGTTACGGCTGAACAGGATCACGCCGCCGGTCAGCGGATGCTGCAGCAACTCGCACTCTTCGCGGTCGAGTTCGTAGCCTTCCACATCCAGCATCAGTGGTCCGGGCAATGAAGTTGTCATAATACTTTTCCTAATCCGTGCGCAATAGTCTTGATTTAAAATGAGAGCGTCTGCCAGCTCTGACGGGCGAGCTGCCTGAGTTGCGGGTGTTCTGTCTGCTCTGCCCGTAACTGATACCAGCAGGCGGCCAGCAGGCTGAGCCACGGCCGCCAGTGACCGACCTGCCGGGCTAACCGTTGAGAAGAGATCCCTGACTGGCGGGCATAACAGGCTATCCAGTGTGATGCATGTTGCGGATCATTCATGGAAATGATGGCCAGATCAACCGCAATATCACCGTCGGCGGTATATTCCCAGTCGATAAAACGATACCCGTCACTCCCCTGCACCACATTCCCGGCGTGGAGGTCCATATGCACCGGCGCGAGGCGCAACGGCGCAGGTTCTCCCCGTTGTCGCAGGCGTCGCCAGTGACGGAGCCAGTGAATATGGTGCTCACGGCACAGCAGCCAGTACTGTTCCAGAAGCGAAGTTACAGAGAGCCGGTAACCGGTGAGTGGCTGGTGATGTAAGCGGATAAGCTGTGCCGTGATCCCGTAAGAGTGTTCAGAGAAGGTCTGCGGCGATAGCTCTTCCCCGGTTTGCCAGGGTTGTACTAACCAGTGCCGGTCAGCCGCCAGCGGCGGCAGTACCAGATGTCCGGCGGCCAGTTTTTTCAGCACCCGGTATTCACGCCGGCGGTCGACAAACGGCAAAGGCGGGCGCGGCTGCTGCCGGGCCACCAGCGTCGCGTCGGGAAGCGTGATTTTAACCGACTGACCGCTCAGCCCGGGAAGGGATAAAAAACACCCGGCAGAGAGACCGGCCGGGTGATGTTGACGAAGCAGCGCTGCCAGCGAGGGATCAATTGACGGCGTTGCCACTGCCGCTCCAGACAATCTCACCGGTCTGTACCAGCATGAGCTGCATCTGCAGTTTAGGCGATTTGGCATCCCCGCGTGCCGTGCTGTAAAGCACATATTGCGCATTCAGGTTACGCGCCAGGCCAATCGCTTTACTGCGCGAGTTGAGGCTGTCCTGCGGCGAAAGCCCCAGTGCCTGTTTAGCCTGGTTCAGCTGCGCTGTGGTGACCAGCGTAAACTTGCTGTTATTGCTCAGCGCCTGATTAATGGCCAGATCAGCATTGTCGCTCTGAATCGAGCCATTGGTGCTGTTCTTCAGGCGATCCACCAGCAATACGCTGCCGGGGGTGATGCCCGGGGTATTCATCATACTGCTGACCAGCGGCTGAACGCTGTTCTGCCAGTTGATGCTCTGTAGCTTTGGTGGCTGAGGCACTTCCTGCGGTTGTGGCTGTGTGATCTGTGGAGGTGTCGGCGGTGCCTGGATAGGCTGTTGCGTCTGTTGCGGCACTGGAGTCGCAGGCTGTGCCGGCTCTACCGGTGCAGGTTTCTGCGTCTGATTGATGACACACCCGGACAGAACAAAGGCAAATAATAACGGACTGCTGAATTTTATGCTGCGAATCACTTGAACATCCTCAGAGATAAAGAGACACACGGACCTGGCTGGCACTCAGGTTACCTGACCATGAAACAGCCTGACGATTCTGATGCGCGGGCACCACAATAGTTTCTGCCGGTTGTTCCGGTAAAATTTCCAGGCCTTTGTCATCGTACCAGAAGTAACGATAGTGCAGAGTGACCGGAACGTCACGATCATTATAGAGTATGACACTGGCTTTTTGCTGCCCGCTTTCACTGCTCAGGGTCGGCCCGTCAGTGGTGATACCGGCTGACAAGACATCGGCTTCCATCACCAGCGGCTGTGAAATACTGATCTGTGGCTGATGACCGCTGCAGGCGGTTAATAACAGCAACAGTGGCAGTGCAGATAAAACCGCTCGCATAGGGTCTCTCCGAATCATTACCGGGATAGCATCGGTCCCAGTACACGACCACCGACCAGGTGCATATGGATATGATAAACTTCCTGGCCACCATGGCGGTTACAATTGATAATCAAACGGTAGCCGTCTTCATCAATCCCTTCCTGTTTTGCAATTCCGGCGGCAACCGTCATCATCCGTCCCAGTGCCGGCTCATGCTCTGTCGTGAGGTCATTCACGGTCGGGATCAGCTGATTAGGGATAATGAGAATATGGGTCGGTGCCTGAGGTGAAATATCGCGAAATGCCGTCACCAGTTCATCCTGATACACCACATCTGCCGGTATTTCACGGCGAATAATCTTACTGAAAATAGTTTCTTCGGCCATCCATCGGTTTCCTGATTATCCGGTGTTCGCTGCTGGCGAAACACCCACAGTAAACAACATACTGTATAAGACTAAGTGTGAGTAGTTACCTGACTTTACATTATTTATTTGCAGGAAAGCCATAAAAATCCGGGCGTCGCCCGTCCGGAAAGTACGGGCTGACGTGGCGATTCCGCTTCAGCAGGGACATGTACCGTGCCACTGCTGGCCTCCGGAGAGATCTCAATAACCTCTTTAGCGTAGTCCGCTATCCAGGTTCAGGCTAACTTTTGCTCCCCGGACGCGTCACGGAACCCGCTGAACTCCCCGGGGGACGGTGACCAGCCTCCCCGCATATCGGCAGGCTGACCCGGGCGCAGAGGCCCCGACGCTCCCGGGTGCTGTCCCCGGTGTGACTGCCGTTATCCGTCGTGGCGGTTGCCGACCGGAGTATGGAACAGTCGGGAGAAGTTTTCGGTGGTCTGGCGGGCCAGCGTTTCTGTATCCACACCTTTCAGTTCCGCCACAAAGTCGGCCACATCACGGGTGAAGGCTGGCTGATTCTGCTTGCCACGATGCGGAACCGGGGCCAGATAAGGAGAGTCGGTTTCCACCAGAATTCTGTCCAGAGGGACATAGCGTGCGGCTTCACGTATCTGTTCGGCATTACGGAACGTGATAATTCCCGAGAAGGAGATATAGAACCCCATATCCAGTAATCTGGCGGCGGTCTCTTTATCTTCCGTAAAGCAGTGCAGCACCCCGCCGCACTCTTCCACTTTCTCTTCTTTCAGCAGTGCCAGAGTATCTTCCCGGGCATCGCGGGTATGCACAATTACCGGCTTATTCAGCTGACGTCCGATACGGATGTGGTGACGGAAAGCAATCTGCTGCTGACGCTGCTGCTCCGCCTCTTTCTCATAGAAGTAATCCAGCCCGGTCTCACCGAGGGCTATCACCTGCGGGTCAGCGGCCAGTGAGGCCAGACGTTGCGGATCGCACAGGGGATCCATATTCAGCGGGTGTACCCCGCAGGAAAATGCCACGTCGGGCCGGTCGCCGACGAAGGATTTCAGACGGCTGAATCCGTCCAGAGTGGTGGCCACCGCCAGCATAAAACGAACATCGCGCTCTGCGGCTTTACGGATAACGTCATCCAGAGAACTGTGATCTTTTTCATAATCCAGGCAATCAAGATGGCAATGTGAATCGACTAAAAACATATATTACTCTCTGAACATTCAACCAGGGCGCGACGGGAGGAACAATTGTTCCCAGTCCAGCAGCGCTTCTGTGATTAATAACTCGTGGTTAACCGCCGGGGTTTCCAGAATACGGTGGCGACACTGCTTCCAGAGTGCCAGGCTCTGATGCAGGGCCGGCAAAGAAATCACGCTGGCCAGCCGGGCAATCAGGGCCTGCTGGTCAGTATTTGTCATCCATTGCAGACTGTTCTGCTGATATTTCATGCAGTCCAGTAGCAGGCTCATCAGCCAGTGCAGGCGCAGGGCAACATCGTCCTGGCTCAGCTGGGGTAACAGAGACAAGCTGTCGTCCGGGATAGCCCCGGACAGCGTCTGACAGAATTGCAGACGCCGGGGCTGCAGCTCACCGTTCAGAAATTCCAGCGCGGCGGCAGGTGCCCCGGCTGCCAGTCTCAATGCCGTGGTGATGGCCGCGGGATCTGCCTGCACCTGTGAACTCAGCCAGTGCAGGCTCTGTTGTTCTGCAGGGATCGGCAGATGTAGTGTCATACAGCGGCTTCGCAGCGTGGCCGGTAGCGCAGACGGCTGATGCGTTCCCAGGAAAAACCAGCAATCTGCCGGTGGTTCCTCCAGCGTCTTTAACAGGGCATTCGCCGCAGCCCCGGTCAGCCGGGCCGCATCCGGAATATGGATCACCTTCGCCCCACCCTGCTGAGCAAAATGGTAAAGTTTGTCGGTCACCTGACGGATAGCATCCACCCCCAGCGATGACTTCCCTTTTTCCACCGCCAGCGAGTACCAGTCAGGATGGTTACGGGCCAGCATTAACTGACATCCATGACAGTGACCGCAGCTTTTGATGCCATCAGGCGCTGTACACATCAGCCAGCGTGAGATCCCCCAGACCAGCGCGTCATCACCCATACCAGGCAATGACTGTATCAGCAATGCATGATGCCCCCGCCCGGCCTGACAACGGGTGATCACCTGCTTATAAGGGGCATTCAGCCACGGATACCATTGCATCAGTTTTGTTCCGACAGCCAGCGGGTCAGGGTCTGGCGTAATGCCTCACTGACCTGTTGCGGCGTACCGTTGGCATCGACCGTCAGGATCGACGGGTCCAGGGCGGCAAGTTGCTGATAACGCGCACGGGTGCGATGGAAGAAATCCAGCGATTCCTGTTCAATACGATCCAGCGCACCGCGGCTACGCGCCCGCTGCAGACCCGTTTCCGGGGCGACATCCAGATACAGCGTCAGATCCGGAGCAAAATCGCCGAGTACGGTCTGACGCAGGCTAGCCATCAGCGCCGGGTCAAACCCCCGGCCGCCTCCCTGGTAGGCCTGCGAAGAGAGATCATGCCGGTCACCGATCACCCAGGCGCCGCGTGCCAGCGCAGGTTTAATGATGGTATCGACCAGTTGTACCCGTGCAGCATACAGCATCAGCAATTCTGCCTTATCTGTAATATCTTCACCGGTAACCCCTTCTTTAATCAGTGTCCTTAAGGCTTCCGCCAGCGGGGTTCCGCCGGGTTCCCGGGTAAAAACAATATCTGTCACACCATGCTGGCGAAGAACCTCCACCAGAAGATCACGGGCCGTGGTTTTGCCCGCACCCTCCAGACCTTCAATGACAATAAATTTATTTTTCATTGGCTGTATTCTTATCCTGTCCTTTTGCTGCCGGCCCGGTCTCAGTGACCGGCGGTTGCGCCCCGGGCGGGGTCTGTGCATCCTGAGTCTGACCGGCCGCACTTCCGGAAGGAGTCCCGGTAGCTTTCGCTTCTGCAGCCCGTTTGTCTTCAAGCGTACGCCAGACCTGAACCGCCCGGTTATGACTGGCCAGATTGGTCGTAAACGTATGACCGCCGCGACCGTTCGCGACAAAGTACAGGTAGCCGGTCATCAGCGGATGCGCTGCTGCCTGCAATGAGGCGATACTCGGAATAGCGATAGGGCCCGGAGGTAACCCGGCAATCACATAGGTGTTATAGGCCGTCGGGGTTTCCAGATCTTTACGGCTCAGGACCCCGCTATAGCGATCTCCCAGCCCGTAGATCACGGTCGGGTCGGTCTGTAATTTCATTCCCTGCCGCAACCGGTTAACAAAGACCGAGGCGATGATGCCCCGCTCCTCACTGACGGCGGTCTCTTTTTCGATCAGAGAGGCCATCGTCAGTAACTGGTTCTGATCTTTATACGGCAGACCGGGAGCACGGGTGTCCCAGACGTGACTGACTTCTTTCACCATCCGCTGATGCGCCTTTTCCAGCAGCGACAGGTCACTCATATGTGCGGTATAGAGATAGGTATCCGGATAAAACCAGCCTTCGGTATCCTCAGGGGACAGTTTAAGAGCCGCGGCGACGGTACTGAGCTGATCATCCTTCAGTTCATGACGCAGGTAAGGCGCATCACGCAAGGTTTTCAGCCATTCCGTCAGATGCTGGCCTTCGATAAACCGTACCGGAAACTGGGCTTCTTTGCCACTGGCCAGCAACTGCAGCAGCTGGCGGACGGTCATGCCGGGTGTCAGCCGGTAAGTACCGGCCTTAAAGCGCGCCAGATCCGGCTCCGCTTTCAGTAACCAGCCGAACCAGAAGCTGTCCGGGATAATTTTTTGCGCTTCGAGCTGTTGCTCAAGTGCCACGCGTCCACTCCCGGCCGGGAGGGTATAAATCGTCTGTTGTGAAATCAGCAGAGGCGATTCGGCCAGTTGCCGTGTTTTCCAGACACCGCCGGCGATCAGCGCACCGGCCACCACCACTAATCCTAAGGTAAATTTTATTTTTTTCTGCATGCTTAACCTGGTGAATAACAGAGCTCAGACAATCTGTGTGTCAGCGTTCCCGGAGAATAGGTCAGGGTATCGACCCGGGTCACCGGAACCACCGGCATCAACGAGTTACAGATAAAGACTTCATCAGCCTGCTGCAGGGCCGGTAAACCGGCCCGGACTTCCTGACAATCATATCCCTGCTCCGCCAGCAGGCGAATAAGATAACGTCGCATTGTACCGTTCACACCGGCTTCGTCTACCCGTGGTGTAAACAATTGCTCACCGCTGCGCCAGAATATATTTGCGCTACAGCATTCAATAATCCGGTCACGGCAGTCCAATACCAGCGCTTCCTCTGCGGCAGACTGATCGATAAACTGACGGATCATCACCTGTTCCAGCCGGTTCAGATGTTTGATCCCGGCCAGTACAGGATTGATCCCCAGACGCATCGGGCAGGTCAGCAGGCTAATCCCCTGCTTCCGCCACTGATCATATTGTGCCGGATAGGCCGCCACCGACACAAGGCGTCGCGGCTGGCTGCACCCGGTGCTGCTGTATCCCCGCCCGCCGGAACCGCGGGTGATGACCACTTTCAGTACCCCGCGCTGCAGCGTGGCGGCCCGCGCCTTCATCTCCTGCGCCAGTGTCTGCCAGTCGGTAAACGGGATCGTCAACCGTTCACAGCCCTCTTCCAGACGCTGCAGATGTGCCTGCAGACGGCAAATCTGACCTTCGAGGATCAACGCCGTGGTAAAACAGCCGTCACCGAACTGTAATCCCCGGTCGCTGACCGGCAGGGATTCTGTCTCATAACCATCGATCAATATCATCAGCTCTCCGGATAATGAATGAGGGACCTTGCGCTGGCCTCAGCTCAGGAGGCATCCTAAAAAAAAGGCCCGCATTGCGGGCCTCAGGCAGTCACTGAACCATCAGATCTTACGGAAAATCAGAGAACCATTGGTTCCGCCAAATCCGAAGGAGTTACACAGACTGTATTCCAGTCCGCTCACCTGACGGGCGGTGTGTGGTACAAAGTCCAGATCACAGCCTTCATCCGGATTGTCCAGATTCAGTGTTGGCGGAATCGCCTGGTCGCGCAGCGCCAGAATCGAGAAAATCGACTCAACAGCGCCCGCCGCACCCAGCAGGTGACCCGTCATTGATTTGGTCGAGCTGACCATCACTTTATCCGCTGCCGCACCAAACACAGATTTAACCGCCTGTGCTTCTGCTTTATCCCCGGCCGGCGTAGACGTACCGTGCGCGTTGATATAGCCGATTTGATCCACAGATAATCCGGAGTCACGTAAGGCGTTAACCATCGCCTGCGCAGCCCCTGCACCATCTTCCGGCGGTGAGGTCATATGGTAAGCATCGCTGCTCATACCAAAGCCCACCAGCTCAGCATAGATTTTTGCACCACGTTTCTTCGCGTGTTCGTACTCTTCGAGGACCACGATACCGGCACCGTCTCCCAGTACGAAACCGTCACGATCTTTATCCCACGGACGGCTCGCCGCCAGAGGGTCATCGTTACGGGTTGACAACGCACGTGCTGCACCGAAGCCACCAACACCCAGCGGGGTACTGGCTTTTTCAGCGCCACCGGCCAGCATGACATCCGCATCATCATAAGCGATCATTCGGGCCGCGTGACCAATATTGTGCACACCTGAGGTACAGGCCGTCGCAATACTGATGCTCGGTCCTTTCAGACCATACATGATGGTCAGGTGTCCGGCGACCATGTTAACGATGGTGGACGGTACGAAGAAAGGACTGATTTTACGCGGACCGCCACGGCTCATTGCAAGATAGTTATCTTCAATTAACCCCAGGCCGCCAATGCCGGAACCGATCGCTGCACCAATGCGCGGTGCGTTTTCTTCGGTGACAACCAGACCGGAGTCCGCCATCGCCTGCGCACCCGCTGCAATTCCATACTGAATGAATATATCCATTTTGCGCTGTTCTTTACGCGAAATGATATCTTCACAATTAAAATCTTTCACCAGACCTGCAAAACGGGTTGCATAGGCACTGGCATCAAAGTGGTCAATCATGCTGATGCCGCTCTGACCGGCAAGGAGAGCACTCCAGGTAGACTCTACGGTATTGCCGACAGGAGACAACATGCCAAGACCGGTCACAACTACACGACGCTTAGACAAGTTCGTCCTCCAGGGAGGGGGAAAAAAACACTAAGTGGGACGGACAAAAAACTCAGGCGGTCGAATGACCGCCTGAAGATATTCATTAGCCCTGATGGCTATTGATGTAGTCGATCGCTGCCTGAACGGTAGTGATTTTCTCAGCTTCTTCGTCTGGAATCTCAGTATCAAACTCTTCTTCCAGAGCCATCACCAGCTCAACGGTGTCAAGAGAATCGGCACCCAGGTCTTCTACGAAAGAAGCAGAGTTGGTCACTTCATCTTCTTTAACACCCAGCTGCTCAGCAATGATTTTCTTAACGCGTTGTTCGATATCGCTCATACTATTTAATTTCCTATCAAAACTCGCTTTCGCGACGGTTTTCGTAGTGTATAAAATGTTGAAAAAGATGCAACTAAAACCAATCTGGTCAAACCACGATTTGCTATATTTTGCGTTTTTTTGCACAAAAAAAGCAACTAATTTTCGCAGTTATCAGACCATATACATTCCGCCATTGACGTGGAGGGTTTCACCAGTGATGTAACCCGCCTCATCAGAGGACAAAAATGCAACGGCATTCGCGATGTCTGCAGGACTGCCCAGACAGCCTGCAGGAACTTCTGCAAGAATACCGGCCCGTTGCTCTTCATTTAGTGCTCGCGTCATGTCCGTCTCAATAAAGCCCGGAGCCACAACGTTTACAGTAATACCACGTGACGCAACTTCGCGCGCCAGTGATTTGCTAAAGCCAATCAAACCCGCTTTTGCTGCCGCGTAGTTTGCCTGGCCCGCATTACCCATTGTTCCAACAACTGAACCAATGGTAATGATTCGTCCGCTGCGTTTCTTCATCATAGCACGCAACACGGCTTTAGACAGCCTGAACACTGAAGTCAGGTTGGTCTCCAGGATATCCTGCCATTCGTCATCTTTCATACGCATCAGCAGATTATCACGGGTTACCCCGGCATTATTCACCAAAATATCAATTTCGCCAAATTCTGCGCGGATGTTTTTCAGTACAGACTCGACAGAATCAACATCGGTAACGTTCAGGGTCATACCCTTACCGTTCGCTCCCAGGTAAGCACTGATAGCTTCAGCGCCTTTATCACTGGTAGCCGTACCGATAACTGTGGCACCTTGTGCGATCAGTTTTTCTGCGATTGCTTTACCAATCCCACGGCTTGCGCCGGTGACCAGTGCAATTTTACCATCGAAGTTCATGATTATCCTCTTATTCTTTTACCAGCGCCGCCGTCAGGGACGCCGGGTCATTCACAGCAACGGCTGTCAATGAGTCCGTAATACGTTTGGTCAGGCCGGTCAGAACTTTGCCCGGACCCGCTTCAACTAACTGGCTCACGCCACGTGAAGCGATGAATTCAACGCTTTCGGTCCAGCGGACCGGGCTGTAAAGCTGACGCACTAAGGCATCACGGATAGCTTCCGGTGACTCTTCGCACTTCACATCCACGTTGTTGACCACCGGGACTGACGGGGTGTTAAACGTCAGATCCTGCAGAGCCAGCGCCAGTTTATCGGCTGCAGGCTTCATCAGTGCGCAATGGGACGGCACACTGACCGGTAACGGCAGTGCACGCTTCGCACCGGCGGCTTTACAGGCCGCGCCTGCACGTTCAACCGCATCTTTATCACCGGCAATCACCACCTGGCCCGGAGAGTTGAAGTTGACCGGTGAAACCACCTGCCCCTGCGCACTCTCTTCACAGGCCTGACGGATGGCCGCATCGTCCAGACCAATAATGGCCTGCATGGCGCCGGTCCCTGCCGGGACGGCATCCTGCATCAGTTTGCCGCGTAATTCTACCAGACGGATAGCATCCGCGAAATCCAGGACACCGGCACACACCAGTGCAGAATATTCGCCCAGGCTATGGCCGGCCATCAGCGCGGGGACGTCGCCCCCCTGCTCACGCCAGACACGGTAAATGGCCACGGAGGCCGCCAGCAATGCCGGCTGTGTCTGCCAGGTTTTATTCAGTTCTTCAGCCGGTCCCTGCTGAACCAATTGCCATAAGTCATAACCCAGAGCCGCAGAAGCCTCGGCGAACGTCGCTTCCACTGACGGATACTGTTCTGCCAGCTCAGCCAGCATGCCAACAGCCTGTGACCCCTGACCCGGGAATACAATTGCAAATTGTGTCATTTCGAGTTCCTGTCTATCAAAAACGAACTAACGCTGAACCCCAGGTGAACCCGCCACCAAAGGCTTCCAGCAGCACCAGTTGGCCTGGCTTAATACGGCCGTCACGCACGGCTTCATCGAGGGCCGTCGGCACAGAAGCGGCCGAGGTGTTCCCGTGACGGTCCAGCGTAACCACGACTTTATCCATCCCCATGCCCAGCTTTTTCGCCGTGGCATTGATGATGCGTAAATTCGCCTGATGTGGCACCAGCCAGTCAAGTTCCTGACGGTCAATATTATTCGCCGTCAGCGTTTCTTCAACGATATGAGCCAGTTCAGTAACGGCAACCTTGAAGACTTCATTACCTGCCATCGTCAGATAAGCCGGTTCTGCCGCCTCATCACGCGCCTGGTTAGGCAGCGTCAGCAACTGACCGTAATTACCGTCGGCATGTAAATGGGTAGAGATAATGCCCTGCTGTTCACTGGCACCCAGCACCACCGCTCCGGCACCGTCGCCGAACAGGATAACGGTACCGCGATCTGCAGGGTCCAGCGTGCGGGATAAGGTATCTGACCCGATCACCAGCGCATTTTTGACCGCGCCGCTTTTCACATACTGGTCGGCCACGCTAAGTGCATAGGTAAAACCGGCACAGGCCGCCGCCAGATCGAAGGCTGCGCAATCCCGGATCCCTAATTGCTGCTGGATCATACAGGCTGAGCTTGGGAAGGCATGTGACGACGAAGTGGTGGCGACAATGATAAGCCCGATGTCATTGGCATCGATCCCGGCCATCTGCAGCGCATTCTGCGCCGCGGTCACGCCCATTGTCGCGACCGTTTCATCGGCAGCGGCAATACGTCGTTCACGAATACCTGTCCGGGTGACAATCCACTCGTCTGAGGTCTCTACCATTTTCTCCAGATCGGCATTGGTGCGAACCTGTTGAGGCAGATAGCTGCCCGTACCAATAATTTTGCTAAACATCTAGGCTATGTCACTCCTGGCTAGTACTGTATCAAGCCGAACCGAAATTTTTTCAGGGATATTACGGATCACCGCCTGAATCGCGTGTTCGATGGCAACGGCGAAGGCTCGCTCACTTGCGGCACCATGACTCTTAATAACAATTCCGGGCAATCCTAACAGGGATGCACCGTTATACTGATCGGGGTCGATTTCGCCAAAACGCTTCATCAGACGTCCCTTCATACTACGGACAACCAGGTGACGCCACCATGATCGCTTCATTGTCTGTCCTGTCCCTGTCATCAGGGTCAGAAATGTTTTTATCACACCTTCCATAGTTTTCAGTGAGACATTTCCTGCGAAGCCATCACACACTAAAACATCTGTTTTGCCACTTAGCAAATCGCTGCCTTCCAGAAAACCGACGTAATTGAGTCCGTCGAGTAAGCGTATCCTTCTGGCGGCATCACGGATATGCCGTGGCCCTTTACTGGCCTCCTGCCCGATATTCAGCAGGGCAACGCGCGGGGTTTTTATCCCCATCACTTCTTCGGCCAGCACTGCGCCCATCATTGCAAACTGGACCAGCATGGTGCTGTCTGCGCTGGCATTCGCTCCCAGGTCCAGCAGCACGGTCCGACCCTGATGAATATGGGGAACCACTGAGACCAGCGCCGGTCGCTTAATATTGTCAAGCGGCCGTAATAACAAGGTGGCCAGCCCCATCAGGGCACCGGTATTCCCGGCACTGATGCAGGCATCAGCCCGCCCTTCTTTTAAGAGTTCCAATGCGATGCGCATTGAAGATCCGTGGCTGTGACGCATGGCAACGGAAGGTATAGCATCACTGGCAATAACCGACTCAGCCGGGACAATATGCACCCGCTGTCGTAACGCAGAATCCGCTCTGGCTAGTAATGGCTGAATTTCGTCGGGATAACCGACTAAAAGAAGTTCAAGTTGCGAATGTGAGGCCAGTGCCTGCAATGAAGCAGGCACCGTCACGGGAGGACCGAAATCCCCGCCCATGGCATCAACTGCCAGGGTCAAACGTGTCAAAGTAACGCCTTGCGTCGCAGCAAGAAATTACTTAGTGATGACCTTGCGACCACGGTAGTAACCGTCGGCAGTCATGTGGTGACGCAGATGAGTTTCGCCGGAAACTTTATCTACTGACAGAGTGGTAGTGGTCAGCGCATCGTGAGAACGGCGCATACCACGCTTAGAACGGGTGGGTTTATTCTGTTGTACGGCCATGGACCTTACTCCTATTACTTACGCTTTAAACTGGCTAATACGGCAAACGGGTTTGGTTTCTCTGCCTCTGCAGGCAATTCACCAAAGACCATATCCGCGTCGGACACTTCACAGTGTTCAGAATCATGCACCGGAACGACAGGCAATGCGAGGATAATTTCATCCTCGATGACCGCGAGCAAATCGATTTCGCCATACTCATCGACTTCAACTGGCTCGTAACCTTCCGGTAGCGCCTCCGCCTGTTCGTCATTACGGACAGGACTGAAGGTATAACTTACGTTTACAGTGTGCGGAAACGTGTTATTGCAACGCTGACAACGCAGGGTGACCTCAACTCCGGCCGTGCCCTTCAGCACCGCAAGGCGCTGGTTATCGATTGCAAAACTCATGGTGCATTCTACATCACTGTCCACACTCACAACTGAGGCCGCAATACGTTCCGTGAGTTCAGGAGTATAGACGCCATGATAATCAAGGCGTTTCTGAGCAGAACGGAGCAGATCCAGTGTCAGGGGTAATTTTACCTTTTGCATAGGGCGCGCATATTAACTTTGTAATGTCAGAGAGTCAAAGAAAAAGGCCGTTTTCAGGCATCTTTCACCCAATATTCGCATCCGGTGCGGCGGATAGTTTAAAATGAGAACGTTCAATTCGCTACAGATAATGAAAAAAATATGAAACAAGCACTGTTACTTGCATCCTCCTCCCCTTTTCGTCGCGCCATTCTCGAAAAACTTGGCCTGCCCTTTCAGTGGGCGGCGCCGGAAATTGATGAAACCGCACAGGACGGCGAAACCGCAGAACAGCTGGTGATCCGGCTGGCAAAACACAAGGCGCTGGCCCTGGCTGAGTCCTGGCCTGATACTCTTATCATCGGTTCTGACCAGACGGGTGTGCTGAACGGTCAGTTCCTCGGCAAACCTCACACAGAAGAACGCGCCATACAGCAACTGAAAGCCGCCAGCGGGAACACCGTCACTTTTTATACCGGACTTGCGGTCTACTGTTCACGGCGCCGTCAATTCTGGCAATGCTGTGAAACCTTTGATGTCACTTTCCGCTCGCTTACGACCGAGGAAATCGCGGGCTACGTCGCGAAGGAAAAGCCCTTACAATGCGCGGGGAGCTTCAAAGCGGAAGGGCTGGGGATCAGTTTGTTTGAAAAGTTACAGGGCAGAGACCCCAATACGTTGGTCGGGTTACCGCTGATTGCTCTCGGGGAATTTCTGCGTGACGCGGGCATCAATCCGCTGACAGATTAAGCCTCCCCGGAGGCCGCCGGGGGTGTTCCCCGGCAGGAAAGACGATTACGGTTTATCCTGACGCAGGATCGCCAGGCAACGACGCAGTTTTTCATCCATCGGCGCTTCCAGACGTAATGTTTCGCCCGTCGACGGATGGGTAAAGGTAATGGCGGCCGCGTGCAGGAAAAGCCGGTTGAGTCCGGTTTTCGCCAGCTGCCGGTCAAACTCACTGTCACCATAACGATCATCAAAGGCTATCGGGTGTCCGGCATGCAGAGTATGCACACGGATCTGATGCGTACGCCCGGTGATCGGGCTGGCTTTAACCAGACTGCCATGCTGGTAGCGCTCTTCCACTTTAAAACGCGTCTCAGACGGTTTCCCTTCACTGCTGACCCGCACCACCCGCTCACCGCTCTGTAAAATATTTTTTAACAGTGGCGCTTTCACCGATTTGGTATGCGATGGCCACTGGCCACGGACCAGTGCCAGATAATCCTTTTGCATCCCCTTCTCACGGAGCTGTTCATGCAGAGAACGTAATGCCGAGCGTTTTTTGGCGATCAGCAGGACGCCGGAGGTATCGCGATCCAGACGGTGCACCAGCTCCAGAAAACGGGCATCAGGACGCAAAGCTCGTAACCCTTCGATCACGCCGAAATTCAGGCCACTGCCTCCATGCACTGCGGTACCGGAAGGCTTGTTCAGTACCAGAATCGCTTCGTCTTCATAGATAACGGCCCGCTCCAGTTGTGCCACCTTGTCGAGCTTAGGGGAGACTTCAGGCGCTTCTTGCCCGGAGACCCGAACCGGCGGGATACGGATATCGTCACCTTCCTCCAGTTTATATTCAGGTTTGATCCGCTTTTTGTTTACCCGTACTTCACCTTTACGCAAAATACGGTAAATCATACTTTTCGGTACCCCTTTCAGAAAGGTGCGCAAAAAGTTATCGATACGTTGTCCGGCGTTTTCCGCCGTGATGGCGACAAATTGTACGCCCGGGTTCTCATTTTTCATGGGTGCAATTCTAAAGAGAGTTATTCCTGAGTGCTACTTTTTTGTCACCGGCCCGCGAGCACGCTGGTCAATTCATCAGCAATGCGTTTCCTTTTTGTCCTGTCGCCGGGGCTGCCTGTTCAGCAGATCAAATAAATAACAAATAAAGTGATCTTCGCAGTGAAAGTCACCTTGCTATATTAAGGTCAGCAATGGAATAATGCTCTGGTTTCTTTTTCCGGAAATCCGGAATAAAAGAAACATGAAGCAGAAATTTTTGCCGGATTAAACAGACACGCAGCAATGGCATAAGACGTAATGTTAACTCAGGCACTTAGCGGGCTGCGGGTTGTAGCCCGGACGTAGGGGGGGACCTGCCACTGTTTTTCATGCAGCTGACATCCTTCCGGTCGCGGTTTCGATGAGAAACCTCACCTCCGACATTATTTGCGCTCCTTTAGCGATCGACAGCCGTGAGGCTGACGTGATTGCAATAAGCCACGGAGCCATCGGTTTATTTTCGTCCGGGGCAATGATGCCCACAGCTGAGTCACTTATGAAAAAATGACGAGTACTTATAAATGAAAAGAATGTTAATAAACGCAACTCAGCAGGAAGAGTTGCGTGTCGCCCTGGTGGATGGACAGCGCCTGTATGACCTGGATATCGAAAGCCCGGGTCATGAGCAGAAAAAAGCGAATATCTACAAAGGTAAAATCACCCGAATTGAACCCAGCCTTGAAGCGGCATTTGTTGATTACGGTGCTGAACGTCACGGTTTCCTTCCTCTCAAAGAAATCTCCCGCGAATATTTTCCTGCCAATTACTCCATGCACGGTCGTCCGAATATTAAAGACGTGTTACGCGAAGGTCAGGAAGTCATTGTTCAGATTGATAAAGAAGAACGCGGTAACAAAGGCGCTGCGCTGACCACCTTTATCAGCCTGGCGGGAAGCTATCTGGTACTGATGCCGAACAACCCGCGGGCCGGTGGGATCTCCCGTCGTATCGAAGGTGACGATCGTACTGAGCTGAAAGAAGCGCTCTCCTCGCTGGAACTGCCGGAAGGCATGGGATTGATCGTACGTACCGCCGGTGTCGGCAAATCCGCAGAAGCTCTGCAATGGGATCTCAGCTTCCGTCTGAAACACTGGGATGCCATTAAAAAAGCGGCAGAAAACCGCCCTGCACCTTTCCTGATCCATCAGGAAAGTAATGTCATTGTCCGCGCCTTCCGTGATTACCTGCGCCAGGATATCGGTGAAATTCTTATCGATAACCCGAAAGTTCTGGAACTGGCACGTCAGCACATCGCTGCACTCGGCCGCCCTGACTTCAGCAGCAAAATCAAACTGTATACCGGTGAAATTCCGCTGTTCAGCCACTACCAAATCGAATCGCAGATCGAATCCGCTTTCCAGCGTGAAGTCCGGTTACCTTCCGGTGGCTCGATTGTTATCGACAGCACCGAGGCCCTGACGGCTATCGATATCAACTCCGCCCGTGCAACCCGCGGTGGTGATATTGAAGAAACGGCCTACAATACCAACCTGGAAGCGGCAGACGAAATCGCCCGCCAGTTGCGCTTACGTGACCTGGGTGGCCTGATTGTTATCGACTTTATCGATATGACCCCGGTACGCCACCAGCGTGCGGTGGAAAATCGCCTGCGTGAAGCGGTACGTCAGGATCGCGCCCGTATTCAGATCAGCCATATTTCACGCTTCGGCTTACTGGAAATGTCCCGCCAGCGTCTCAGCCCGTCACTGGGTGAGTCCAGCCACCACGTTTGCCCGCGTTGCAGTGGTACCGGTACAGTGCGTGACAACGAGTCACTTTCTCTGTCTATTCTGCGCTTGATCGAAGAAGAAGCGCTGAAAGAAAATACCAAAGAAGTTCATGCCATTGTGCCGGTCCAGATTGCCTCTTACCTGCTGAACGAAAAACGTGAAGCGGTTAATGCCATTGAAACCCGCCAGGGGGGTGTACGTACCATCATCGTTCCTGATGAGCGCATGGAAACCCCGCACTATTCGGTGCTGCGTGTACGTAAAGGTGAAGAGACTAAGACGCTCAGCTATCACCTGCCGAAACTGCATGAAGTTGAAATCGCATCTATTTCTGATGAAGAGCCGGCAGAGCGCCGTCGTCCGGAGCAACCGGCTCTGGCCGCCTTTGCCATTCAGGAAGCACCTCCGGCGGTCACAGAATCCGTGGCTGCTCAAAGTCGTGCCGCCGTGACGACCGGTAAAGAGCAGGAAACCCCCGCCAAAGCGTCATGTTTCTTCAGTCGTCTGGTCAGCGGGCTGAAAAATCTGTTTGGCGGCGCCACTCAGGATAAAGAAACCCCTGCGGCGACTGTGGCACCGGAAAAAGCAGCGACGCCGGAACGTTCCCGTGAAAATACCTCCGGTAATCGTAATGACCGCCGGACTAATCGCCGTAACAACAATAACCGTAACGAGCGTAATGACCGTAACGAGCGTAATGACCGCAACGAGCGTAATGACCGCAACGAGCGTAATGACCGCAATGAGCGTAATGACCGCAACGAGCGTAATGACCGCAATGAGCGTAATGACCGCAACGAGCGTAATGACCGCCAGACACGCAACAATGACCGAAACAGCGAGAACGCGAATAACCGTGACGATAATCGCCGTAACAACCGCCGTAATGCGGCTGCGACTGAGAATCGTGACACAACCGCTGAACCTCGTCAGCCACTGAGCGAAGAAGCCCGTCAGCAGCGTGAGCAACAGCGTCGCGAACAACGCGCTGAACGCCAGCGTCGTCGTCAGGAAGAACGTCGTCAGCAACAGGCCGATAACGCGGCAGAAAAAGCCGTCGTCGCCGCTCCGGAAACAGAGACAGAGCAACCGGCCCGTGATGAAGAACAGGTTCAGGTGACGGCGCGTCGTCAGCAACGTACGCTGATACAGAAAGTCCGCTATGTTTCTGCAGAGGATCAGGTGGCTGAAACGCCGGTCGTCGAAACCTCACCGGTCGCTCCGGAAGAGACTGCCAGCGAAACCAGCCATGAAGTGTCCGCAGACAGCCGCGACAATAACGCGAATATCCCGCGCCGTTCACGCCGTTCACCACGTCACCTGCGTGTCAGTGGTCAGCGTCGTCGTCGTTACCGTGATGAGCGTTATCCGCAGCAGTCACCAATGCCACTGGAGACGGCCGCAGCCTCCCCGGAAATGGCATCAGGTAAAGTCTGGATCCGTTACGATCTGCCGGCAGTTCAGGCAGAGACAGAAACACCGCATACGGCGACTGAAGTTGCTGAAGTTGCTCCGCAGACAGAAACCCGGGCTCCTGCAGTCACCGCGACGCCGGCAGAACCTCAGGCCTTACCTGAGCAAGCCGCGGATGTTGCAGAAACCAACGCCGTGGTGGCAGAGAAGCATGACGTTGACACCGTCACTCCGGTCAGCGAAGCCGAGGTTATCGATGTGACGGCTGTCGCCGAAGAAACACCGGCCGTCAGCCAGACCGACACAGAGGTGGCCTCCGCACCGGTCGCAGAACATGGGGTTGCTGAAACGATCGCGCCTGTTGAAGCCCCTCAGACTGAGCAGGCTGCAGTACCGCCGGCAGAAGCTGAAGAGCCATCACCGGTTCAGACGAACGTACCTGCACCGCAGGCCGCGATGACGGAAGCATCTGTTGAGACAGCAGAACCTGTTAAAGCAGCAGCGCCTGTTGAGACCGCAGAGCCTGTTAAGGCAACTGCACCTGTTAAGACAGCCGCACCGTCTGATAGCTCAGCCACTGCGCGTTACCGTTACCACGCAACGGCACCGATGACCAAAGCTCCGGCGCCGGAATGGCAACCGGAACCTCTGCCGCACAGCGATTGGGTCCGTCCTCAATACGCGTTTACCGGTAAAGGTTCAGCGGGTGGTCATGCTGCTACCCATCATGCCACCGCACCGGTGACGAAAACCGGCGAGTGATCCCTGGCGATGCCGGCCCTGTTGCCGGCCAAAAAAAACCTGACCTTGCGGTCAGGTTTTTTTTTACTTGCGGATTCAACGGTTAAGCTGAAACAGTGATAACTGTGTTATCTGACTGAAGGTTTTATAGCTGGCCTGTAATGCGGTCTGCTGCATCACATAGCGGGAAATCGATTCTGTGATATCGATATCCGTCAGCTGGCTAAGCTGATCACTCAGGATCACCTGCCGGTTCTGACGCTGATCCCCCAGGGTATCCAGTTCGGCAAGCTGCGTCCCTATTTCGGACCGGACACTCAGCACATTGTTCAGTGAATTATGCAGACCCCGGTTAACTTTGCCCATGGTCTCCTCAAACTGTTTCAGAACCTCATCACCCTGTCCACCCTGAGGCGTCTTAAGCGCCGTTATTGCCTCATCCAGCAGAGTAAAGACATTGGTTTCACTGGCCGACCCATCCGGCTCCGGAATGGCATTGCCGGTATGCGACATAAATACACTATCCCCCGGATGTCCGATGGTCATTGTGCGCTGGGCATCCACCTGCTGTGTAATGGCCTGGTCGCCCCCCTGATAAGTCACACCGTCATCACCACTGACAAACGGCGGCTGCTGAGTCTTGTAACCGGCAAAAATATACCGGCCATTACTGTCCTGTGTATTTGCCAGATTCACCAATTGATCACGGATATTCTGCAACTGGGTGGCAATCACCGCACGGTCATCATCATTCAGTGTCCCGGTGGTTCCGTAAATAATCTGTGTTAACGCCGACTGAAGATTATCACTCACATTCCCCAGCGCATTTTCTTCATTGCTTAAAGACTGGCCGGCGAAAGATTGTGCCATGGCATACTGTGCATCTTTGGTCTGCGTTTGTAAGATATTCAGCGCCTGAGAGGCCGCGATAGGGTCATCGGAGGGCTTTGTTACGCGTTTCCCTGTGGAGACCTGCATACCACTGGCGAGCCAGGCCGACTGGGACTTGCTGATACTTTGCATCTGTAACGAAAAGATTAGGTTTGTACTGAGTCTCATAAACACTCCAACATCGTCACAGTGACATTAGTTCCTGATATTGATAATGGCATCAAACAGCTCACCGGCAGTTTGCAGCACCCGGGTATTGGCAATGTAATATTGCTGATACTGAGTCAGTAATGAATACTCTTCATCCAGATTCACGCCGGATACCGACTGCTGACGCTGGGTTAACTGATCCACCACCTGCTGTCCGGTCTGACAGCGTCCTTCCAGGCTGCTGGTCTCATTACCCACAAAACTGACCAGTGAGCCATACGCCTCGGTCAGCGTGGATCCTCCCACGATGGGACTGTCCTGGAGTGCCAGCATCGCCTGTGCATTCCGGTTATCACTGGCCCCGCCGGGTTCTGCAGCTGCCGCTATCTGAGACCCGTCGGTGAGCGCCACATCAAATCCACGGGCCGCGCCGGCCAGCGGCCTTACCAGGAATGAATCCTTTTCTGCGGGATCACCGTTCACCGTGATATCAAGACCATCGATATTGAGATGAGTTTTCCCGTCGGCAGAAGTGACTTCCGGCATCAGGACCTGGTTATCCGATAAACGGGTCACAGTCCAGCGCCCCTGCTCCCATGAGACACGATAGTCGGAGGCTTTCAGTGCACTGCTGTCTGTGAAGGAGGCATCCAGCGTCGTATCTGACGTATTATTACTGTTACGGTATGTCTCCGGCTGTCCCATCGTAAAGAAATCGGTCCCCGGGTCGCCGTTACTGTCATACCCCTGATGTTGTACGATGTTCATCTGACTGGCGAAGGCGACGGTGAGTTGCCCCAGGCGGTTCTGCACGCTATCGAGATCCTCCCGCCGGAAAGCCAGTCCCCCCGACAGTGACCCGGAGGTAAACATTTTATCCGGTAAGCCGATGTCCCCGGCCAGCTTATCGGTATATCCCGGGATAAGACGGCCCGGATCCTCAGCGGAAGGCACCGCCTTCATTTCGGTACTCTGATTACCGTTGACCAGAGTCAGTCCGTTAGGTAAGGAAACCACCATGCTGTTGTCCTGCATACTGACATTCACCGCGGTGATATTATTCAGTTCGCTGACCAGCTGGTCCCTCTGATCCAGCAGGTTATTCGGGGCCTGACCGGTGGCTGAAAGTTTGGCGATTTGCTCATTCAGCGCCGCTATCTGAGAGGTATATTTATTTATGGCACTGACAGAGTCTTTTATCTGATTATTGACGGACGCTTGCTGATTATCCAGATATTGCTGGAAGGTTCTTATCTGTCCGGCCAGAGATTTGGCATCACTTAACAATGCCTGCCTGGCTGCCGGGTCTTCCGCATTATCAACCACATTCTGAATATTTTTAAAAAACTGCTGTAAGGCGTCCGACAGATCATTACCGTCCATCGTCAGCATGTTATCGATACCGGAGATCTGCGTAAACTGACTGTTCGCCGCACTGTTCTTCGCGCTGGCTTCCATTAACTGACGGCTGATCAGTTCATCGTATTGCCGCTGAACCCCGTCGACCCTGACACCGTTACCGTACCAGGCATTTCCGGACTGAGTACTGCCCGCCTGAGACATTAACAGGAGTTGCCGGTTATAGCCGGCCACTGTGTAGTTACTGATATTAAGGCTGGTGATCATCAGTGCAGATTGCGCTGCATTCAGCCCGCTCATGGCAGAGTTAATCAGACCGGACATAGTTGTCTCCGTAATTGTGCTGCCGGAGGCCAGGGATGGCCTTCCGGTCAGAGTGTTTCAGGATGCTTTAGGGTGTTATCGGTAATGTCGCGGCAATTCTTGAGAGGTGCTCAGAATAAATTGCTGAGATCTGCACTGACGGCTTGCACTGACATTGTTTGCAACTGACGGATCACCGTGATCAGTTTTTTTGCGTAGGCCGGGTCAGAGGCATATCCCGCCTTCTGTAATGCGTGTGCGGCTGATTCTGCCGTCACGGCACCGGTCACCGCGCGGTAACGGGGGTTTTCTGTAATAAGCCGGGCGTAATCTTCCAGCGCTTCGCGATAGGAGTGATAAACCCTGAAACTGTCACGCCGTTTTTCGGGTATCCCCTGATGATATTCGGTCGTCATGATCGCCGTGGTTTCTCCCTGCCAATGCGCGCCGGCTTTGATCCCGAACAGGTTAAAACTGGGCTGACCATCACGACGCAGGATTTGCCGCTGTCCCCAGCCGGATTCCAGCGCCGCCTGAGCCAGAATCAACTGGTGAGGGATACCACTGCGGGCACTGATTTGCTGTGCCGGTTGCCGGATACGGTTCAGAAACGACGTCATAGCTGCCGTCGGCTGCGGTAACGCCGGGATCACCTGGCGTAATGTGTCACGCAGTACCGCCGCCGGCGGCTGCACTGGCACGCGTAACGGCCCGAGGGGCATCGGACGGGTCCCTGCCTGTTCATCCGGTGCCACCGCGGGCTGCATTTGCTGTGCAATGAGTTTTGCCAGCCCCAACCCCAGACCCCGTTCGCCGTTTTGCCGGGCAATCTGCTCGTCATACAACGAGGTAAACAGCCGGCTCGGGGAACTGCCGGATAGCGTATCCCCCGGCAGGGTCTGTCGCATACTTTTCAGCATCATCTGCAGAAACACCCCTTCGAGCTGGCGGGCAACGGCCATCGACTGCTGACGCGGATGACGCGCGGCTTCACGTTTAAGCTTATCCAGTGAATGACTGTCAAAAGCCAGCGCCCCGGTGTCCTGTGTGATTTTCATCAGATGATCTCCAGCTTTGCCCGCAGACACCCGGCAGATTCCATGGCCTGCAGAATTGACATCAGCTCAATCGGTGTCGCGCCCAGAGTATTCAGGGCACGAACCACATTATTCAGGCTGGCGCTGGCCTTCACATGTTGTAATGTTCCGCCCTGCTGCCGCATATCTATTTGCGTTTCCGGGCTGACCACCGTCTGACCGCCGGCCAGCGGCGTATCCGGCTGGCTCACCCGGTCCTGGCGGTTAATGGTCACCGACAGATTCCCCTGGGCAACGGCACAGGTGCCAAGGATCACTTCCCGGTTCATCACCACCGACCCGGTACGGGAATTGATAATGACCCTGGCATCTTCCACTGGCACGGAGACTTTCAGATTCTGTATTGCTGCCAGCAGGCTGACCTGTGAGGCATGGGACGCCGACGCTTTGATTTTAACGGCACTGCCATCTTCCGCAGAAGCTGCCGGGTAACCTGCATACCGATTAATGGCATCCGATATGCGCTGCGCCACGGTAAAATCGACATCATTCAGTTCCAGCACCAGTTCATTACGGGTGCCGAAATCTGTCGGCAGTTCCCGTTCCACAATAGCCCCACCGGTGATCCGTCCGCCGTTAAGCTGATTGACCTGGACACTGCTGCCGCCGGCACTGGCCCCCGCCCCGCCGACCAGAATGTTGCCCTGGGCCAGCGCATAGACCTGATTATCCACGCCTTTTAGCGGAGTCATCAGCAATGTCCCGCCACGCAGACTTTTTGCATTTCCCATTGAGGAAACGACGACATCTATATTTTTCCCCTGATGGGCAAACGGAGGCAGCGTCGCTGTTACCATCACGGCAGCGACATTTTTCAGCTGGATATTGGTCCCGCCGGGCACGGTGATCCCTAATTGAGAGAGCATATTACTCATGGTCTGGGTGGTGAACGGGGTCTGGGTCGTCTGATCCCCGGTACCGTCCAGTCCGACCACCAGCCCGTAACCGATTAACTGGTTATCGCGGACGCCCTGAACCGTGGTCAGATCTCTGATACGTTCGGCATGAACGCTTAAAGAAAGAGAGCAAGCTAACAGTAAGCCGCTTAGCAGGCGCATCATTACAGGCATTTACTGGCCTCTTACATAGGTGAGATAGTCAGGAAAAAGCGTTGCAGCCAGCCCATCTGCTGGGCTTCATTGATATAGCCGTTACCCACATACTCAATCCGGGCATCGGCCACCGAGGTTGACACCACCGAGTTACTGGCGGTGATGGTACGCGGGTTGACTACCCCGGAGAAACGGATAAATTCAGTGCCCTGATTGATGGCGATCTGTTTTTCACCCACGACTTTCAGGTTACTGTTAGCCAGCACCTTTTCTACGGTGACCGTAATGGTCCCGGTAAAGGTATTATTCGCGGTCGCGCCTCCCTTACCATTGAAGTCATTCCCGCCGCTGCCATCAAAGTTCGTTTTATCGCCCCCCAGCAGACCGCTCAGGAGACGCGGAGTGGCAGATAGCCCAAAATTACTGCTGGCTTTACGGCTGGCATTGCTTGAAGAACTCTTACTGGCACTGACATTTTCCTGCAATACAATCGTCAGCGTATCGCCGATATTTCTCGGTCGTCTGTCCTCGAACAGGGGCTGATACCCGTAACTGAGCGGGGCGACGCCCTGAAAAATGGAGCCGTCTGCCGAGGGTGCCCCGGCCGCCGGAGGCTCTGCACTGGTTGCGCCTTTGACTAACGGTGTCCGGGGGATCAACGTACAACCTTCGGTCAGCAGCAGAAGTGCCGGGAGGATGCCACGGTAAAGTGCCGATCTCACCACAGTGTTACCTCCGTTTCTCAGACAAAAAACGGCCGATCACTGCCGGCCGGTAAGCGATGCCGGTCATAGCTGGGTCAGTCGCTGCAACATCTGATCGGACGTACTGATCGCCTTACTGTTAATTTCATAGGCCCGTTGCGTCTGGATCATCGTGACCAGTTCTTCCGCGACATTCACGTTGGAGGTCTCCACATACCCCTGATACAGCAGGCCGGCCCCGTTTTGCCCGGGGGTACTCTCGGTCGGCGCGCCGGAGGCCTGGGTTTCCTGATAGAGGTTTTCCCCCTGACTTGCCAGGCCCGCATCATTGATAAAGGTATTCAGGGTCAGCTGCCCCACCTGCGCGGCCTGGGTCTGCCCCGGTTGTGTGACACTGACCACACCGTCCCGGGACACGGTAATACTCAAGGCATTCGGCGGGATGGTGATCCCGGGCTGTACCTGAAAACCGGCGTTATTCACCAGTTGCCCGTTCTGATCGACCTGGAATGAACCGTCGCGGGTGTAGGCCGAACTGCCGTCCGGTAACAGCACCTGAAAATAGCCCTGACCATTAATCGCGATATCTTTCGAATTATCGGTTTTCGAGAGATTGCCCTGGCTATGCAGACGCTCGGTCGTGACCGGTCTGACGCCGGTCCCTATCTGTAACCCGGAAGGCAGCGTGTCCTGCTCCGAAGACTGCGTTCCTGGCTGACGTAAGGTCTGATACAGCAAATCTTCAAAGACCGCCCGTGAGCGTTTAAAGCCATTGGTACTGACGTTTGCCAGGTTGTTGGATATGACATCCATATTGGTCTGCTGAGCATCCAGACCGGTCTTAGCTATCCATAAAGAACGTATCATTGCTTTTCTGTTCCCCTTAGCTGGTGAATGACAGCAGCTGATTCGCTTTCTGTTCATTCTGGTCGACACTGCTGATTTCTTTCATCTGCATTTCGAAACGGCGGGCATTGCTGATCATCTCCACCATGGCGGTGACCGGATTCACATTGCTGCCTTCCAGCGCGCCGGGCATCACTTTCAGAGTCACATCTGCAGGTAGTACCGCACCCTGTTGTTGTGCGAGGCCGGGCGAAGGACGGAAAAATCCGTCATCCCCGCGTTGCAGCATTTTTCCGTCAGCCCTGACCAGTTTCAGCCTGGCGACCTGAACCGTGGCATTCGGCTGATCCCCCGGGTTGAGCGCCGTAATCGACCCATCGGTCGCGATAGTCAGACGGGCATTCTGAGGCAAAGCGATGGGACCATCCTCCCCGATGACCGGATGCCCGCTGATCGTCAGCATGCCCTGTGAATCGAGCTGCATATTCCCGTTACGGGTGTACGCTTCACTGCCATCGGCAAGCCGGACCGCCAGCCAGCCGGCAGGCTCCACAGCCACATCCAGCGGACGGTCAGTGTTATCCTGTTTTCCGGCAGACATATCGGCCCCCGGGGTGGACGCTGCCACCAGTGTCCGGGTCGGTAACGATAAGCCGTCGACCGGTACGGCCCGTAACGCCGACAGCTGGGCCTTAAAGCCGGGCGTGGAGACATTGGCGAGGTTGGCGGTGGTGATCGCCTGCGTCATCAGCGTCTGGCTGGCTCCCCCCATGGCGGTATAAATCGCATGATCCATGACGTTAAGCCCTTAATTACCGTAGATTGACCAGCGTATTGAGGATCTGATCCTGGGTTTTGATGGTCTGGGCATTGGATTGATAGTTACGCTGTGCAACGATCATATTGACCAGTTCTTTACTCAGGTCGACATTAGAGGCTTCGAGTGCGCCGGCGGTCATCGACCCCAGATTTCCGGTGTTCGCCAGGCCGATTAATGGCTGACCCGAGGCGCTGGTTTCAGCCCAGACATTGTCTCCCTGGGGTTGCAGCCCTTCCGGGTTAGCAAAGTTCGACAGGACAATTTGCCCCAGCAGTTGTGTTTTCTGATTGGAATACGCACCGGTGATGGTACCGTCATCATTGATCATATAACCGGTCAGTACGCCGGGGGCGAATCCGTCCTGGATCGGGTTACCGAAGGTAGAGGTGCCGGTATTTTGCTGCATACTGTTCAGCATACTCAGGCTGATCGATTGATCGGCAGCCGCCCCGTTGGCGCCCTGAATCACCAGCGTCTGCTGAGGGTCACTGGTCAGTACGCCGTTTTCATCAAATGTCATCTCAAAAGGATCACCGTCAATCCCGGTGGTGGAATCTCTCGGATTTACCGTCCACTTGTTATCCGCGTCTTTGACAAAATAGAGGTCCAGTTGATGAGCGTTCCCCTGGGAGTCAAATACCGTGATCGTGCTTTTCGCATTGAAACTGTCGACATTGGTCGGGTCAAACGGGGTGACTGACGGTATTTCATCGGTCGAGTTCAGATTCGCGGTCAGCGAGGCTTTGGTCGTGGCATTGGCCGGCATCTGAACGTCCGGAATAGTTAACGGCCCGGGGTTTGCGCCGGTCTGCACCACGGCGGGGATCCCGCTGGCCGGATACCCTGTCACATTCATCCCGGCAGTGTTCACCAGCTCGCGGTTAGCATTGAGCGAGAACTGACCGTTTCGTGAGTAATAGACATTCCCTGCCTGATCCGTCAGCCGGAAGAAGCCATTTCCGCTCAGTGCGACATCCAGCGCACGACCGGTTCCCGTTGTGGCACCGTCTCCAAAGTTCTGCAGTACCGCGGCGACTTTTGTCCCCAGCCCAATCTGTGAGGCGGCGAACATATCGGCAAAGGCTGCCGTGCTGGATTTAAAGCCTGAAGTCGCTGAGTTAGCGATATTATTCCCGATAACATCCAGATTTGCCGAAGCGGCGTTAAGCCCGCTGACGGCCTGAGAAAAAGACATAATGACTCCTGTGTCGGTTAAAGGATCTGACGGATCTGATCCAGTGTGGTCGTACCGTAATTACCTAAATCCAGCGTGGTCCCGTTGTCCCCCGGATTGACGCCATTCACCACGGCATAGCACAGGCTGGTGACATCGACCGGGGTATCCCCGTCGGTGGCCGTGAAACTCACGGTGTATTGTCCTGCCGGCACGGGATCCCCATCGTCGGTGGTACCGTCCCACTGAAAACTGTGTACCCCGGCAGTCATACTGCCGAGCTGCAGTGTGGCCACGGTGTTGCCGTCTTTGTCCTTAATGGTTGCCACAACATCCGAAGCACTGGCCGACGTCTCCAGCCCGAACGGGGTTGTCGTGGTGGTATCATCGCCCTCTTCCCCGGTTTTACCGGCCAGAATCACATCGCCCGGCACCATCACCCCATGGCCGATCAGCAGGGTATTTTGCATGGACTGACTGGTATTAATTTGTCCGGAAATGGAAGCCAGCGTCCCGTTTAACTTTTCGATACCACTCAGAGTATTGATTTGTGCCAGCTGAGACGTCAGCTGGCTGTTATCCATCGGATTCGTCGGGTCCTGATTCTTCAACTGAGCAATCAGCATGGTCATAAACTGATTCTGTAAATCCTCAGCGGACGTTCCGTCGCTGACCCCCGGACTCCCTGCCCGCTGCATCGAGGGCGAAGGCAAAATGCTGCCGACAGTGGCTGTGCTACTCATGGAACTCTCCGCTTACTGACCCAGGGTCAGTGTTTTCATCATCAGGCTTTTAACGGTATTCATCACTTCCACGTTGGCCTGGTAACTTCGTGACGCAGACAAGGTGTTAACGGTCTCGGCCACCACATCCACATTCGGCATACGGATATACCCGTTGCTGTCTGCCATCGGATCCCCCGGGGCATAACGCAACTTCATCGGTGAGGGATCATCGATGACCTGCGCCACATGCACCCCGCCAATACCGTTCTGCTGCACATTTTCAGGCCGGAAAATGACCTGTTTCGCACGGTATGGCTGGCCGTCCGGCCCGACCCGGCTTTCCGAGTTCGCCAGGTTACTGGCGCTGACATTCAGTCGCTGAGACTGTGCACTCAGCGCGGAGCCGGATATATCAAAAATACTCAGTAAGCTCATTGGCTTATCATCCTTGCATGACACTCATCATTTGTTTAATCCTGGCGGATAACAGAGTGAGATCGGTCTGATACCGGACACTGTTATCTGCAAACTGCACCCTTTCCCGGTCCATATCGACGGTATTACCGTCTGCTGCAGGCTGGTCCGGCACCCGGTACAGCAGGTGAGGCAATATCACCGGCCGGGCCACCGCCGGGATATGCTGACCCGCAGTCAGTGTCAGCGATAACGCAGGTTCAGCGGCCCGCCCCCGCGTAAGGGCCCGGGTCAGCTGAGCTGAGAAATCAATATCCCGTGCCTGATACCCCGGGGTATCCGCATTGGCAATATTCGACGCCAGCACCTTCTGCCGCAGCTCACGCAGGTTAATCGCTTCTCTGGCAAATCCCATCTCCGCGTCCAGTCTGTCGGACATAACTGCTCTCCGTTTTCCCGGTAACATGCCTGTAGAATACGCGGACAGAGGGCAGCGAAATCGGTGGAATAGCCGGAAAAAACAGGGTTATTTTGCTGTTTGAAGACGGCCAGGGGTGTTTAGAATTAATTGAAATACCAGACTATTTCCCGGTCACGCCTATGAATAAGAGCCTGATACTCTTTCTGATACTGTTATCCATCGGTGCATGGGCGGATACCCTGCCACAGCAGGTGACACAATTCTTCCGCCAGCGTGATCCGCTCTATGCCAGCCAGACAGAAGTGACCGTCCGTACCCCGGCCGGACAGTGGCCGGACTGCCCTGCGCCGGAATTTTCATTGCCCGGTAATAGCCGGCGTTGGGGAACCCTCACCCTTACGGCACAGTGCGGACGGTCAAGACATTTTCTGCAGGTTGTGGTGGCGGTCACCGGCACCTATTATGTGGCGCGCCAGAGGATCCCCCGGGGCAGCGAAGTCACTCTGGCACAACTCACTCCTTGTCAGGGCCGGCTGGACAGGTTACCGGCCCGGGTGCTGCTGGACATATCCTCCGCGCTGCCGGCCATTGCCTTACAAAATCTCAGTCCGGGAAAAGTGATACTGACCAGTCTGCTGCGTAAACCCTGGCGGGTACGCAATGGCGATAATGTGCGGGTGATTGTTCAGGGACCTGGTTTCAGTGCCGCCACGGCAGGTAAGGCTCTGAATAACGCGGCTACCGGCGACCAGGTCCGGGTCCGTACCCCGGCAGGGCAACTGATCGTCGCGACCGTTGATGATCAGGGCGTGCTGCAGGCAGCAATAAATTAACGCGTGATACGCTAATGTTTTGTTATCGGTAGCCGATATAACGGATACCCCCCGGGACTCCGGGCGCTCTTTCGGCAGTGGAGAAGTCACTTATGAGTATTAATAAAACACACGCGGTATCCGCTATCCGGCCCGCTGAACCACAACTGATGCAACGCGGCCCTGCCAGGCACCTGAAGCCCGGTGCCAGTGAACAGCCCTCCGCGGCAACTCACTTTACCCTGAGCCAGGCAATGACGGCACTCCGGACTCACTCCGGTCAGGATATTCGTTCAGAAAAGGTCGATGCCCTGCGTGAATCCATAAGCAGCGGCACTTACCGCGCCGACAGCAGTAAAATTGCCGCCGGATTACTGCGAACCCTGAGTGCAAACGGCCCGGATGAAGACTGATTTCCGCCCTCCGCTGCCGGATATATTATCTGATATGCAGCAATTACTCGGCTCACTGAAAGAGATGATGCTGGCAGAACAGCAACAACTGATATCCGCCCACCCGGACAGTTACCGGCTACAGAACCTGGCAGAAGATAAACAGGCTGCACTGAACACGCTGGACTATCTCGATAAACAACGGATGAACGCAGGCACTGCGGCCGGTCTGCAGGCTCCGTATCTGCGGGAGAGTGCATTACACGCCCGCTGGCAGCAGATCCATCTGCGGGTGACGGAATTACAGCAAATGAATCAGCACACCGCACTATTACTCCAACAGCAAATGGACCGGACCGCACAGGCCCTGACTCTGCTTCATCCGTTGCAGACACAAGCACTGTATGGGCCGGATGGCCAGGGGCGATAACCGCAGGTCTCTTCGCCCGCCGGAATCCGATGCCGGCCAGCCAGTCCTCCCTGCTGACGAGCCTTCCGCCGGAGCATCCCCGCTGCCCGCGTGCAATCTGAACCGCCCCTGCGCTCAGTGGCCTGTCGGACCTCTCCCGGCCCCCCTGTTGCCCGCAACCATCATCGCAGACCTGGTGTAACCCTGTCAGCACCTTACCCGCCCGAAAAAATACAGCCGGCAAACGCGCACCGGAGACTGTCCCGGCCATCCCTCAACAGTAAGCTATGCACTGCATGGAGGTCCGTATTCCCGTCACCGGCGACTGCCCCGGCCAGGACGCTGCGGAGGACTAATCCGGCTCCAACTCCGGCCATCCCTCAACAGTAAGCTTTGCAGTACATGGAGAACCGTATTCCCGTCACCGGCGACTGACCCGGCCAGGACGCTGCGGAGGACTCATCCGGCCATCCCTTCAACAGTAAGCTATGCAGTGCATGGAGGTCCTGTTCCGCGGTCATCAGAGGCTGACCGGACAGACCGGGAGTGAACGTTCTAAGCCCTCTCCGCTATATGCAAACAGAACGGGGAGCGACGTGGTGAATAGATCTCAGGCGGAAGACAGGACGGACACCAGGAAGGGATACTACAGAGAAGAAATAAGATTGACTGCAAGCTGGCGGATGCCGCTACGGCCCACCCTGAGCAGGGTAAGCCGTAGCGCGGTGATGATAAGTTACTGAACACTGCGGCGGGAAAAGTCCCTCAGACGGAAGCCAAAAGCCGCCAGGCTGGCAAAGTAGGCAAAACCGCCCAGCGCACACACGCCCATCAGGCGTAAAATACGCCAGACCATTTTGCCTTCACCCCAGGAGGGCATAAAGTGCAGCACGGCGCATAACACCACCGCCATAATGATCACCGCAAGGATAAGCCGGCTCAGAAAACTGTACCAGCCGGGCTGAGGCTGGAAGAAGTTTTTCTTACGCAGTTGCCAGAACAGCAGTGAGGCATTCAGGCAGGCGGCCAGACCGATAGATAAAGATAATCCGGCATGCTTCAGTGGTCCGATAAACATCAGGTTCATTAACTGTGTGGATATCAGGGTAACGATGGCAATTTTTACCGGGGTTTTAATGTCCTGACGCGAATAGAATCCGGGAGCCAGCACTTTTACCACGATCACCCCGACCAGACCGACCGCATAAGCCACCAGTGCATGCTGGGTCATCAATGCATCAAAGGCGTTGAACTTACCATACTGAAAGAGAGCTGAGACCAACGGACCGGCCAGGATACCAATGGCCACCGAACTGGGGATGGCCAGTAACAGACACAGACGCAACCCCCAATCCATCAGATGCGAATACTCTTTTAAATTACCGCTGGAAAAACTGCGTGATAATGACGGCAGCAGGATAGTTCCCAGCGCGACGCCCAGCACTCCGGAAGGAAACTCCATCAGACGGTCAGCATAATACATCCAGGAGACCGACCCGGAGGCCAGGAAAGAAGCAAAGATCGTGTTAATGATCAGGGAAATCTGGCTGACCGAGACCCCGAGGATCGCCGGTCCCATCTGCCGTAAAACACGCCAGACCCCGGTATCCTGCAGATTGATCCGCGGCAGGACCAGCATCCCGATTTTACGTAAATGGGGTAACTGATACCCCAGTTGCAGCACGCCGCCGGCGACGATAGCCCAGGCCAGGGCCATGATGTGAGGATGGAACCAGGGCGTGGCGACCAATGCAAAGAAAATCATACTGATGTTCAGCAGCGTCGGGGCAAACGCAGGCACCGAAAAGCGGTTCCAGGTATTCAGGATGGCGCCCACCAGCGAAGCCAGTGAGATCAGCAGAATATAGGGAAACGTCACACGCAGCAGTGACGTGGTCAGCGCAAATTTATCGGCGGTATCCGCAAAGCCGGGAGCCGTAATATAGATAACCCAGGGGGCGGCCAGCATCCCCAGCAGAGTGACTACGGCCAGCACCAGCGTCAGCAGTCCGGAGATATAAGAGACAAAAATACGGGTCGCTTCCTCACCCTGCGTATTTTTATATTCGGCCAGGATAGGCACAAAGGCTTGCGAGAATGCGCCTTCAGCAAAGATACGTCTTAACAGATTTGGCAGTTTAAATGCCACAAAGAACGCATCCGTGGCCATGCCTGCACCAAAGACTCTGGCGACGATGGCATCCCGGGCAAACCCCAGGATACGGGAAAATAACGTCATTGAACTGACCTGAGCCAGTGATTTGAGCAAATTCATAGTGTGTCTGACATCCTGCTATTTTGACATTTATGTCCCTTCCGGGAGATAACTCTCCCGGTGTGCCGGCGTTAGTCTACTGCCCCGGATAAAAATGACCAGTACTGTTTGTTACAAGGCATGATTCAGCGGTACTTGTCCGCCGTACCCTCTTTCCAGGTCAGGGCGGTAAGCACATGATCTTCCCAGACCCCGTTAATCAGCAGGTATTCCCGGGCATAGCCTTCTTTTTCAAATCCCAGCCGCGCCAGCAGGTTACCACTGCGCTGATTACGGGGCATATAGTTAGCCATAATGCGATGAATTTTCTGCTGACGCTGCATATAGCGAAGAGTCGATTGTAATGCTTCCTGCATCAGTCCTTGCCCCTGCCAGTTTTCACCCAGCGAATACCCCAGATAACAGGCATGAAAACATCCGCGTACCACATTACTGAAATTGGCAACGCCCATGACTTCTTCGCTGGCGGGATCCGTCAGAATAAAATAATAAGCCGCTCCCTGTCGTTGCTGTTCAGCCATGATCGATAGCCGCGTCTGCCAGCCGGACGGCTGAAAGTAGCTTTGGTCCCGGATAGGCTCCCAGGGCAGAAGATAGTCACGGTTACCGGCATAATAGTCTGCCATCCGCCACGCATCACGCTCGTTAATCAGGCGTACAACCATGCGATCGGTGGTCAGACTCACCCGTGGTGCCATACTGCGATATCCGAACATAAACGCTCCCTAAAATAGATCCCCCGGAGAATAGCGCCATCACGCGTTGCTCCGTGCCGGTGGCGGTGTAAGCCTGCTATGTTAAACCCGTCAGGCGGTTTATCCCATTAAAAACGCATCACTTTATGTGGCGAAGGATATTTCAGGCTGTCGCCCGCAGTGATCGTTGCCACGGTCCGGTATCGCCGGGAATATCGGACCCGCTGAGATATACACCCCGGCCGGAGTCAGGCAGAATGCCGGAGTCCGCCTAATAACATTCCCGGTAAGTGAGGAAAAATGCGTAAGGTTATTCTGTTTGTACCGTTACTGATCAGTGTTCTGTTACTGAGTGCCTGTGACCATCTGGCCCGCTATACCATTACGGAACAGGAAGTGAATCAGGCGCTGCAGAAACATGACAATTATGAGAAAGATATCGGTGTGAACGGCCTCGCCACCGCACATATTACCCTGACGGACTTACAGTCTGCCATCGGTCGTGAAGAACCCGGTAAGATGACCCTCTCCGGGAAAGCCAGTCTGAAATTACAGTCGCTGTTTGGTCAGCAGAACGCCGATATTTTCCTGAAGATGAAAGCCCAACCGGTATATAACCCGGAGCAGGGAGCCATCTATCTGCAGGATCTGCAGGTGACTGACAGCCAGGTCCGGCCGGACAAACTGCAACAGGCGGTTAATGCGCTGATGCCGGTGCTGAACCAGTCACTGCAGGACTATTTCAGGACACATCCTGCGTATGTTCTGAATGCAGATCACAGTACCGGGGAAGCCATGGCGAAAAAACTGGCACAGGGGCTGGAAGTCAGGCCGGGTGAATTAGTGATTTCACTCACCCGTTAAGGCCAGGGCAGTCATTTCTGCTGACGGCATCAATCACGCGAAAAAACATGTGCATTCCGGCGCGGGGAGCTTTATCCTTACTCCCCGGTTAAATCCCACCTTTATTCATTGACGCCGGAGCCCGATGCATGACTCTTCACCCAGATACAATCACTTTACGCCGCCCCGATGACTGGCATATTCATTTACGTGACGATGAAATGCTCAATACCGTCCTGCCGTATACCAGTGATGTTTTTGCGCGGGCGATCGTCATGCCCAACCTGGTGCCCCCGGTCACGTCCGTTGCCGCCGCGAAAGCCTATCGTGAACGTATCCTGGCCGCGACGCCAGCGGCACATCGCTTTCAGCCCCTGATGACTTGCTATTTGACCGACTCTCTGGACCCGGACGAAATCGAGACAGGTTTCAAAGAGAAGGTCTTTACGGCGGCCAAGCTTTATCCGGCCCATGCGACCACCAATTCCAGCCACGGTGTTACCAGTGTTCAGCATATTGCGAAGGTGCTGGAGCGCATGCAGGCTATCGGTATGCCATTACTGATCCATGGTGAAGTGACCGACGCCCATATTGATATTTTTGATCGTGAAGCACAATTCATTGATCAGGTGCTAATCCCGCTCCGCCGCCAGTTTCCTGAGTTGCGGATTGTGATGGAACATATCACCACCCGGGATGCGGCCCAGTTTGTCAGCAGTGAAGAACATCATATCGCCGCGACTATCACGCCGCAGCACCTGATGTTTAACCGTAACCATATGCTCAGCGGCGGCATCCGTCCGCATCTGTACTGTCTGCCAATCCTGAAACGTAATGTCCATCAGGAAGCCCTGCGTCAGGTGGTGGCCAGCGGAGATAGCCGTTTCTTCCTCGGGACAGATACCGCACCTCACCTGCGCGGACGTAAAGAATCCTCCTGCGGTTGTGCAGGGGTCTTTAATGCCCCGACAGCACTGTCAGCCTATGCCACCGTGTTTGATGAACTCGGCGCTCTGCAGCACCTGGAAGCCTTCTGTTCACTGAATGGGCCGCAATTCTACGGCCTGCCGGTCAATACCGATACCGTCACACTGGTCCGCAAACCCTGGACCGTACCGGAGACCATTCCGGCCGGTGACGATGTGCTGGTGCCTTTCCTGGCCGGTGAAACACTGAACTGGACCGTAGAGGCCTGAGCAGTATCAGGGGTTGCATTTCCCGCCAAAGCACTGTAAATATATACAGCACAAAACAGCCATCACTTCGGCTGTTTTACCGGATATTTCAGTAACGATTAAGCGTGTCATACGCCGTGCCGGGTGTCGCCATCCGGCTTTTTTATTCGTCTCAGCAGTAACCATTCTCTGTCAGTTTCCTGAAGACTGTCCTGCTGCCCTTGGCGTAGCCCGGTGCTCAAATCCCGCTAAAAGGCAGGCAGTCTTGTGTTGCAGGCGACACACGACCGGCCCCGGTAAACCGGAGAGCTCCCTGAATATTTTCCTGTCATCATCTTTGCTGTCTCAAATTCGTCACCCTGAATATGCGTGTTTTGCACAGCCATGCTATACTGGATCCACCTTCATTCTGTTAAAGAAGGTCGGATGTAAACCTCAACCTACACGTAGTCTAACGAGTAATCAGGAGGTTTTATGGACAGAGAGAAAGATGTTATTCAGACCCATTCCCTGGTTGGCTGGGATATCAGTACCGTTGATGTCTATGATGCCATGATGATTCGCCTGCATTCTTTATCATCCATGCAGCAAAGTGAAGAAGATGCCGATGTCGGCCCGACGTACTGGCTGACGACAGATGTCGCCCGGCAATTTATTTCGATTCTGGAAGCGGGTATCGCCAAAATAGAATCTGCCGAAAACAGCTCATCCCTACCGCTCAAACATTAATCTCTCATCTGACAGGCACCCTGACGGGTGCCTGATGTCTGCGGCATCACGTGCCCGCCCCGGTAAATTCTTCGTCTGACGATGGCATTAACACCTGCATTACCCCGTTTTTTATTCTCCCCCCTGCTCTGCTATGCTGCGTTATCTGTCTTCATTCAGGAGCTCACAGGGAATGATTTATGATCTGATCATCGCCGGCAGCGGGTCTGCCGGTGCGGCGGCCGGTTATTATGCCAGCAAGGCCGGTTTAAAGGTGCTGATGGTGGATGCCTTTCATCCGCCTCATACAGAAGGTGCCCACCACGGAAAGAACCGGCTGATCCGTTATGCCTACGGAGAAGGTGAAAAATATGTCCCGCTGCTGCTGCGCAGCCGGCAGCTCTGGCAACAGTTTGAAGCCGATGCCGGTGTGCGGCTGCTTCATCCCTGCGGCGTGCTGAATGCAGGCCCGCAGGATTCTCAGTTTATGACCCGCCTGGCGGAAAGTGCTGAGCGCTGGTCACTGCAGGCTGAACCTCTGAGCCCGCAGGAAGTCACCCAACGCTGGCCGGAAATTACGTTGCCCGCGCATTTTGCGGCGGTTTTTGAACCGGAGGCCGGTTATCTGTCCAGTGAACTGGCCGTCGAACACTGGATCCGCCTCGCCCGTGAGCAGGGGGCAGCACAGCTGTTTAACTGCCCGGTCACCGGTATTTCCCGCGACGGCGACCTGCAACAGGTGGTCACCGGCGAGGGAACCTTCCGCGCAACCCGCTTGCTTATCAGCATGGGGAGCCGGGTCAACGATTTTGTGGCGTCTCTGCCGGTCATCCGGACGCGGAAAGTCTTTGCCTGGTTTCAGGCCGATGGCCGATATAGCGAGAATAATCACTTTCCGGGCTTCAGCATCGGTCTGGACGACGGCAGCCATTATTATGGATTTCCGGCGCAGGATAATGCATTGAAAGTGGGTCGTCATGACGGCGGACAGCCCGGAGTATCAGACAATAAGGCCTTCCCTTTCGGCAGCTATCCTGAAGACGGTAGCGAATGCTTCGCCTTCCTGCGCCACTGCCTGCCGGGCGTCGGCGGGTGTTTATACGGGGAAAGCTGCAGCTATGATAACTCCCCGGACGGCGATTTTATTATCGATACCCTGCCAGAGAATCCGGGCTGCCTGGTCATCACCGGCTTAAGCGGACATGGGTTTAAATTCGCCCCGCTGCTGGGTGAAATTGCGAGTGAATTCGCCCGACAGGGCACCCTGCCGGAGACATTACGCCCTTTCTCTCTTAGCCGCTTTACCGGCTGACCTGCCCGGGGGGTCACCTTTGCCGGGGCGGAGCCGCCGCCCCGGGACACCGTCATGATTTCTTTATAAAAGCGTAATATGACTGTCACCGTCGCTTAATAGCATCCCTGCTGCTTCTGTTCTTCGGATCCTATTAAGGTTATGCCCATGAAAAAGCCAGACAGTGAACACCCTGAAAATACAGAGAAATCCCCCGCCGCAGAAGGTTTGACGCCGGATAATCCGGCCCGCCGCCGTTTCCTGGCCGGCGCTTCTGTTCTTGGCCTCAGTTCCGGTATTCTGCCGCTGGCGAATGCAGCCACAGGGACGGAAAACTGCACGGATAACCGGCTCCTGCTGAGTCAACTGCCACGTAAAGCGCAGGATAGCTTACTGCGGAAACATATTCGTCATGTGGTGGTGATCTATGCAGAAAACCGCAGCTTTAATAACCTGTTTGCCAACTTCCCGGGCGTAAAACACCCGCTGTCTGCCCTGAAAGCGGAAGACATCCGGCAACGTGACCGTAACGGAGACGTTCTCAGTCATCTGCCCCCGGTCTGGAAAGGGCTGGTGCCCAATGAACAGACTGTCAATCATACCCGTTACCAGGTGCCGGAAAACGCTGACTATATGCAGCAGCTACCAAATCAGCCCTTTGCCCTGAAAGGCCCCGGCGGTGAAGCCCTGCCCCAGGGGGTGATCACCCGTGATTTGTGGCATGTGTTCTATCAGAATCAGATGCAAATCAACGGCGGTAAAAACGATAAATTCGTCGCCTGGGCAGATTCCGGGGCGCTGACCATGGGCTATTACGGGGACAGTGCCTGGAATATGCGGCTATGGAACCTGGCCCGCGAATACACGCTGTGTGATAACTTCTTCCAGGGAGCCTTTGGTGGATCCTTTCTTAATCACCAGTATCTGGTCGCGGCGCGGCCACCGGTCTATCCGGAGGTACACCAGTCTCCGGCCAAAGATCAGGTCGCCACACTGATGAGCGATGACCCGGCAGATCCGCGCCTGAAGCCACTGGAGGACTCACCCGCCAGCGCACTGGACGGTATCCCGCGATTCGGGCCCAGCCAGATCACCCCCGACGGGTTTGCCGTCAATACGATGTTACCCCCGTACTGGCCATCAGGCAGCCGTGATAAAGCGAACCCCGCACTGGCCGATCGCTCCTCGCCGAAAACATTGCCGCCACAGACCCACCCGCATATCGGTAATCTGTTGTCAGCCCGTAATATCGACTGGGCCTGGTATGCCGGCGGCTGGCAGTTTGCTATCGACGGTAAGAAGGACAGTAACGATTTCCCTGCCCGTCCGGATTTCCAGCTGCATCACCAGCCGTTAAACTATTTTGCAGATCTCGGTCCGGAACACCCTGAAAACCGCCGCCAGCATCTGCGTGACGGCGGCCTGGGTGATACGGCAGAGACCAATAAATTCCTGGCCGATGCCGAGGCGGGCAAACTGCCGCCGGTGACCTTCTATAAACCGCAGGGCAACCTGAATATGCATGCCGGCTATTCCGACGTCGAGTCCGGTGACCGTCACATCGCTCATATTGTTGACCGGCTGCAGCAAAGCCCGCAGTGGGAGAATACGCTGGTCGTGATCACCTTTGATGAAAATGGCGGCTGGTGGGATCACGTTGCTCCGCCGAAAGGCGATCGCTGGGGGCCCGGCACCCGAATTCCGGCACTGGTGATTTCGCCTTACGCGCGCAAAGGTTATGTGGATCATACCCAGTATGATACCGGGTCGATACTGCGACTGATCAGCCGTATTTACGATCTTCCGCAGTTACCTGGCCTGAAACAACGTGATGACGCTCTGGAGAAAAACGGGCATCCGCCGATGGGTGACCTGACCGGGGCTCTGGAATTCCCTGCCTGAGTTCTTCGGGGCACGGAGATAAAAAAGCCTGACATTGTCAGGCTTTTTTGGGTTATTCCCCGCCGTCTTTCACCGGCTGCGGAATGGTCATCCGTAACACGCCACGGGATTTATTAAAGATTTTGTTGCTGGTTTCACGGCCGGCACGGCGTAACCGCTGTTCTTCCGGCGGAAGCTGCGACTCTTCCATACACATCGGGCTGCAACAGCCATGATATTTTTCAGCACAGGCCGGACACTGGATAAATAGCAGGTGGCACCCGTCATTGATACAGTTCACATGAGTATCGCAGGACGTCCCGCACTGATGGCAATGCGCTAAAACATCGTCAGAGATCCGCTCGCCCATCCGTTCATCAAAGACGAAGTTTTTACCTTTAAAACGAACCGGTAAACCTTGCTCCCGTGCGCGACGGGTGTATTCGATGATCCCGCCTTCGATATGATAGACATTATCGAACCCACTGTGGCGCATCCAGGCACTGGCTTTTTCGCAGCGGATCCCGCCAGTGCAATACATCACAATTTTTTTGTCTTTCTGTTGTTCCAGCATTTCGACGGCCATCGGTAACTGGTCACGGAAGGTATCCGCAGGAATTTCCAGTGCATTGTCGAAGTGGCCGACTTCATACTCATAATGGTTACGCATATCCACGAAAACCGCATCCGGATCATCCAGCATCTGGTTGACCTCATCCGCTTTCAGATATTCGCCGACATCGGCGGCATCGAAGGTTTCATCTTCGATACCATCCGCCACAATGCGTTCCCGCACTTTAAGGCGTAACACCCAGAAGGATTTACCGTCATCATCCAGAGCAATATTCATGCGTAACTGATCCAGGGCCGGATCGAAATCATACAGTGCCTGCTTCATCGCTTCATAACGACTTTGCGGAACGCTGATTTGGGCATTAATCCCTTCACGGGCAACATAAATACGCCCGAAAACATTCATCGCTGTCAGCGTCTGGTAGAGCTTATCGCGAAAGGCCTGCGGGTCTTCAATTCGGAAATATTTATAAAATGAGACGGTGGTACGTGGCTCAGTTTCAGCGAGCATGCGCTCTTTGAGCTCTTTATTGGAAACAAGGTTGTGTAACACTGGCATGGTGTTCATTCCTGTGAGTTATACGAAATTCTGAAGGGGCAATATCATACCCGAATTATCCGCCCGGCAAAACGATAGCTCCGCAGTGTTTTCACTTTGCAGCATAAAAAGCAGAGTAAAATCACCGCAAACAGGATATAACATTTTAGATAATGTTAAAAAATGGCACAATAACAGGAAAATTGTAGAGAGGAACCTTCTCTGCCCGGGAAATGGAATGTGGGAAAACAATAAAATGACACAATTGCCTGAATTTAATCGCAGCCTTCTTCATCCCCGTTATTGGATCACATGGCTGGGTATCGGAATACTCTACCTGGTGGTTCTGTTGCCCTATCCGGTGCTTAATTTTCTGGGCACGAATCTGGGCCGGCTGTCGATGCGTTTTCTGAAAAGCCGCGTTGATATTGCACGTCGTAACCTTGAACTCTGTTTTCCTGACATGCCGGAGGCTGATCGTCAGGCGCTGTTAGTGCATAATTTTGAATCTGTCGGCATGGGACTGATGGAGACCGGTATGGCCTGGTTCTGGCCGGACTGGCGGATTAAAAAATGGTTTGCGGTGTCCGGACTTGAACATATAGATAAGGCGCTTCACGATAAGCGTGGCGTGTTACTGATCGGTATTCATTTTCTGACGCTTGAACTGGGTGCGCGTATTTTTGGGATCTACAACCCGGGTATCGGGGTTTACCGCCCTAATGATAACCGGCTGCTTGACTGGCTGCAGACCTACGGACGGATGCGCTCCAATAAATCGATGCTGGATCGTAAAGATATCAAAGGGATGATCCGTGCCCTGAAGAATAACGACATTATCTGGTATGCCCCGGATCATGATTACGGTCCGCGCGCCAGTGTGTTTGCCCCCCTGTTTGCCGTGGATAACGCGGCCACCACCCGTGGCAGCTATATGCTGATCCGCACCAGTCACCCTGCGGTGATCCCGTTTGTTCCGCGCCGTCTGCCCAACAGACGGGGGTATGAAATGGTGATTTTACCCGATGCCAGCGACGATATGCCGCTGAGTGATGAGCTGGCGACGGCTGCCCGTATGAATCAGATCGTCGAAGAAGGTATTCTGCTGGCTCCCGACCAGTATATGTGGCTGCACCGCCGCTTTAAGACCCGCCCTGAAGGGGAACCTTCGCTCTACTGAGTGCCCACAGCCCCGGCGTTTTTTCTGATCGCCGGGGCCAGTATTAATTTTTTCCCTCCCCTTTATCCCTGACTGATTTGATCTATGCTTTAGGTTCCTGCACACCTAACCGGAGCACTTATTATGGATCTTTACAGTACCTTGTCGGAAGCAATTGAAGCCGCACGCGAAACATTTCTGGCAAACTTTCCGGACTCTGACAGCGAACCGGATATCCGGCAGTTTTCACTACAAAAATACGTGATGCAGGAAGGCGAAACCCGCTGGCAGGCAGAGTTTTCGGGTGAAGAAGAGACAGAAACCGGCGAATGTCTGCCATTGCTGTTCGACGAAGCGGCACAGTCCGTCTGGTCCGGGGATTTTGACCCGCAGGAGCTGCTGCAGGAGTGGTCAGAGGAAGATACGCTGCATGAATGGGACGATGGCGAATTCCAGCTAAGCCCGCCGACCGATACTGAAGAAGGGCTACGTGCTGCCGAAGAGTGGACGGATGATGACAGTGAAGCTGAACGCTGGTAACCCCGGCGTTACCTTACTCAGTCATAACTGCCGTGTTTGGCGTCCACCGGCAACAATAGCGTGTCGACGATGAGGGATAACGGCAGGTCAAGTACCGTCAGATAACGCCACGCCCCCTCACGCATATCCCACTGAACGCCGGGATAATACTGGTGACCGTTTCCCTGACCGGGAACCGTCCGGCTGATAATGCTGCCGCATCCCGTCAGCATTATCATGCTGACGGTTAAGATTAAAAATTTCATTATTTCTGTCACCTGTACACGTTAACGGACCGATGCCTGGTCTGGCCTGTTTTGGCCCCTTTTATGGAAAAGGAACCCGCCGTTTTTGCCCTGTTTTTATTAACTCCCTGCCGACGGTCAAAATCTCCCCTGAATCTTACCCTTCCGACCGGTTCTCTCTGACTGCCCGGGGATTTTCGTGCCAGCAGATCTGTTGACCTCCCCGCTTCGCCTGCGGACAGAATACTCACCTGCCGGCATCGGGGGCTACAAACATCGGAGGCCACAAAGTAATACGAATTAACGGCAATAACAGCCACTGTCTGTCTTCCTGTGTTGCCGCAGATTCCGGGCAGGGTTACCACGAGCGCCGGGAATTGCCGTGAGATAAAAAAACCTCCGTCATGATGAGGGAGGTTTTTCAGCAGGGTCGCAGTCAGCGGTTACCGTTGCGGCAACACCTCCGGGGAGAGTGCCATTTTCTGGTAACTGCTCAGCCACTGATGATATTTCTCACCGGACTGCCACAGACGACTATGCACACGGGCCAGCACGACCGGGTCACTGATTATCTGTAAACGTTGTTCACGTCCCAGTTTTTCAGGGGCCTCGCTCAGTGCCTGATCAACCTGACGGTCACGGGCATGGTCAAGTAACTGACTCTGTTTATGTCGTGACGTTGCCAGGGCTGTCGCCAGCGCATTGAAGGCTGGGTTAAACACCGCATGCATAAAGCCATCAGACAATGCGCGGCGATGGTTCAGTGTCAGATATTTATCCGTATCCACCAGTTCCTGTGGCGGCGCATATTCTTCCGGGATCAGGAACAGTTTTGCCCGCCGGGATTTCAGGCCCAGGGTAGCCCTGCTGGAGAATGCCGAGACAAAAGGCGACAGGATCAGCGAGAAGACGATCGGTGCCAGCCACCACAGGAAGTTGAGGTTCAGCCAGCCCATTCCGGTCGCCCAGACAATACCCAGTACCATCTGCATGCCATGGCGGGCAAAGGCTTCGCTCCACGGGGTCGCATCATCATCACGCTGTGGTGAGTTCCAGACGGCTTTCAGACCGAGGAAGGCACTGACGACGAAGACCGTATGGAAAAGCATACGGACCGGGGCCAGGAGTACCGAAAACAGCATTTCCAGCATCAGAGAAATAAAGACGCGGAAAGCTCCCCCGTAAGGTTTTGAGCCTTTACACCAGATTAAGATGACACTTAACAGCTTAGGTAAAAACAGCAACACCAGCGTGGTCGAGAACAGAGCGATGGCCAGTTCCGGACGCCACTGCGGCCAGACCGGGAACAACTGCCGGGGCTGCAGGAAGTACTGCGGTTCCATCAGGGTATGAACGACCTGAAGTGCCGTGGACAACGCCAGGAACATAAACCATAGCGGAGCCGAAAGGTAGGACATCACCCCGGTCAGGAAGACGGCACGGTGTACCGGGTGCATCCCTTTCACCAGGAATAACCGGAAGTTCATCAGGTTACCGTGACACCAGCGACGGTCGCGTTTCAGCTCATCCAGCAGGTTAGGTGGCAGTTCTTCATAAGAACCGGGCAGATCATACGCAATCCACACACCCCAGCCGGCACGACGCATCAGTGCCGCTTCCACAAAGTCATGGGACAGGATGGAGCCGGCAAACGACCCTTCCCCTGGCAGCGGTGCCAGTGCACAGTGCTCGATAAAGGGTTTCACGCGGATAATCGCATTGTGTCCCCAGTAATGGGATTCCCCCAGCTGCCAGAAGTGCAGACCTGCGGTAAAGAGCGGTCCGTACACACGGGTAGCAAACTGCTGACAACGGGCGTAGAGCGTATCCATCCCCGAGGCTTTCGGCGATGACTGGATGATGCCGGCATTCGGATTAGCGTCCATCATGCGGACAAGTCCGGTGAGACATTCACCGCTCATCACACTGTCGGCATCCAGTACTACCATATAGCTGTACTGGCTGCCCCAGCGACGGCAGAAATCATCGATGTTACCGCTTTTACGTTTTACGCGACGACGACGACGACGGTAGAAAATTTTACCGGCGCCACCCACATCCCTGACCAGCTCCATCCAGGCTTTCTGTTCAGCGACCGCGATATCGGCATCATAACTGTCACTCAGAATGTAAACGTCAAAGTGTTCTGCGTTACCGGTGCGTACCACCGATTCCCAGGTTGCCCGCAGCCCTGCATAGACGCGCTCCACATCCTCATTACAGATAGGCATGATCAGTGCAGTACGGTGCTCCGGATTCAGGGGCTCATCACCGGTGGTGGAGTAAGAGATACTGTATTTATCTTTACCCATCATCAGCTGTACGAAGCCCATCAGTGCGGTCCAGAACCCGGCAGAAACCCAGCAGAAAAGGATAGCGAACAGGATCAGTATTCCGGTTTGCAGCACATAGGGCAGTAACTGCAGAACCGATTGCTGCCAGTTCTGGCTCATCAGCTCTGAAGGATCGATCAGCGCCCAGCCCTGGTAAGGCAGAATAGTTTTCATATACCAGGTCGCGACCACTGTCTGCGCAAGTGTCAGGAACAGCAGAATATAACGACGTACAGATCCGACAAAACGCCACTTTTCTTCGGCGATGCGGGCATCGATGCTTTCCTGATCACGCGGATGGTGTGCTTTCGAGCGACCCAGCAGCTTGTTCCACAACCGGGTCACCGGGTTGGTTTCCCACGCGTCCGGGTACATGCCGGCACGTTTCACCGGCGGCATCGCCTTCAGCGTGGTGCGCCCGAGGTCATCCTTTCCGAACTGTTTGCCTTCATCCAGCGCATCCGGCCAGGCCATCTCAATACGGGAAGAGACCGAGGTTAGAGGGGCATCATCCTCACGACTGCTGGCCGCAGTGTCGTGACCCAGCTGGTGCTGGAATCCGGCAAAATCTGTTCCGGCGGATGCACGAAGCGTCGCCTGCTCCGCCGCAGGAAGCGGCAGAGCGTCGACATATTTTTCGGGGGTAAAAGTTGATTTATTCATTGGCTGGTAACTGATAGCTCCATGTTTCCGTCAACGTTTTATCGCCACTGACTAAAGCAGCGCGCATTTCAGTGGTCTTTTTCGGGTCTTTAACCCGCAGACGCAACACCAGGCGCCAGCCTTTAGTGACCGGATTGTACCGGACGCTTTGTTCCACCACCTCACCGTTGTCACCGATACTGACCTGAGGCGCGATCTGAGTATCCTGTGGCAGTTTACTCATGGCTTTGCCGGCAAAATCGACGATAAAGGCAATAGAACCGTCCGGCTGACGCACCAGATTAGATTGTTTCACATCCCCGGCAGAGCGGAGTGTGTCGGCGACCCAGGCAACATTTGGTGAATGCAGCTGAGCTTCATCACGGGTAAAATGTAAGCGATAATTAAAGTCGGTTTCTTTACCTGGCTCAGGCATTTTTTCCGGAGACCAGAAAGCGACGATATTATCGTTGGTTTCATCATTGGTCGGAATTTCGACCAGCTCCACATGGCCCTTGCCCCAGTTCCCCAGCGGCTCTACCCAGCCACTCGGACGCTGGTCATAACGGTCATCCAGGTCCTGATAATGGCTAAAGTCACGGTTACGTTGTAACAAACCAAAACCTTTCGGATTTTCAAGCGTATAAGTGCTGACTGCCAGCCGTCTCGGATTATTCAGCGGACGCCAGATCCATTCACCGTTACCGTTATGAATAGAAAGTCCATCTGAATCGTGTAACTCGTTACGGTAATTCAGGGTCGGCGACGGCTGGTTAGCCCCGAACAGGAACATACTGGTCAGCGGAGCGATACCCAGTTTCCCGACATTATCGCGCAGGAAAATTTTAGAATTAACATCTACGGTGCTTTCTTTACCCGGATGCAGTACAAACCGGTACGCACCGGTCGCCCGCGGGGAATCCAGCAATGCGTAGATCACCAGCTGCTTATCCTGAGGTTTAGGACGCTGGATCCAGAATTCTTTAAAGCGCGGGAATTCCTCACCGGACGGTAATGCGGTATCAATGGCCAGACCCCGGGCGGACAGACCATAGACCTGCCCTGCCCCGATCACACGGAAATAGCTGGCACCCAGGAAACTGGTGATTTCATCTTCTTTATTTTTGCTGTTCAGCGGATAGAGCACTTTAAAACCGGCGAAGCCGAGGTTTTTGACCGAATCAGCATCATGCTGGATCGTGCCAAAGGTGAAATCATCCGGGCTGTATTTTATTTCACGCACAGAATTCGCCGTGACTTCATTTACTTTTACCGGAACATCAAAATACATCCCTTCAGGATAGAATTCGAGTTTGAAAGGGGTACGTAATTTTCCCCAGTAAGCTTTATCACGTTTGTACTGGATTTGCTGATAGTCAGCATATTTCAAATCACGGAATTGTGAGGGCAGATTGCTTTTAGGCGCTTCATAACTTTGACCTGCCAGAGACTTTGCTTCTTTTGCAACATCATTAAGATCGAATGCCCAGCTATTGCTTGCATACATTGCCAGCATCACTGCGGCACTTGCCAGGTGCATTTTCATCAGCCCTGATTTTTTTTGTTCTTTATTGAGCACATCTCCCCCTTTCGTGCGTGTGCCTGAGAAATCGCTTTCATAGTAATGGATTCTTAAGGATTCTGACAGCGGCCCCGAAAGAATGTCAGCATTATCCTCCTGAAAAGCTTTTTTTCAGAATCTTTAACGAAACCCGTCAGGCTGCTTACATGTCTGATACAATTATAGTACGACTTTTCTTAAGCTTACTGCCGAAAAGTTCTAATTTATCAGATGAGTGCTTTTATGACCCCCGTAAAACCTGAACGTGAGTATTTTCTGGATTCCATCCGTGCGTGGCTGATGCTACTGGGTGTGCCATTCCATGTGTCTCTGATCTACTCCAGTCAGCAATGGACAGTGAACAGCGCAAATGCGTCACTCTGGCTGACCCTGTTTAACGAATTTATACACTCATTTCGCATGCAGGTGTTTTTCGTTATTTCAGGTTATTTTTCTTATATGCTCTACCTGCGTTATCAGCCCTTACGCTGGCTGAAAGTCCGTGCTGAGCGGGTCGGGATCCCTTTTCTGGCCGCCATTCCATTGATCACCTTGCCGCAGTTTTTCATGCTGAAAAATCTGTCGGCGAAATTTAGCGGCTGGCCGGAATACTCTGCCTATCAGCGTTATAACACCCTGGTCTGGGAACTGATTTCACATTTATGGTTCCTTTTGGTGTTACTTCTGCTGACCGCCAGCGGAATGTTTATTTTTGCGGTACTAAAAAAACACCAGCAACGGCTCTCACAACTGACCCTGACCTGGCCACGTATTTTTGTGGCCCTGGCCTGCCCGGTCGTGGTCTGGGGGCTGTTTCGTCGCCTGCTGCTGTGGCAGGCTCCGCAGTTACTGATGGACGGGCTGTTTAATATCGCGGTGATGCAGACCCTGTTTTATCTGCCGTTCTTTGTGCTCGGGGCCATTGCCTGGACAAACCCGGCAGCAAAAGCCCTGTTTGTCCGCCCTCACCCGGTGTTATGGACCGGGGCCGTCGTACTGTTTATCGCCTACCACTTTAACCAGCAATACAGCGCCGGAGATGGCTGGCTGTATGAACTGGATGCCCTGATTTCTACCGGGATGGGGCTGTGTATGCTGAATGTATGTTACAGCTGCGGTCACCGCTTTCTTAACCGTGCATCACCCCGCATTTCCTATCTGGTGAATGCATCGCTGTTTATTTACCTGGTGCACCATCCGCTGACGCTGATTTTTGGCCTGTTTGTCATGCCCCATATCCCGGGCGATACCACAGGCTTCTTCACCGGATTGCTGTTTGTCTTCGGGCTGTCGTTCCTGCTCTATGAAATCCACCGCCGTATTCCGGTATTGCGTTTCTTATTCTCGGGTAAAAAATAGAGCCTCTGTTGCCTGTCGGCCGCGCCGGCTGGCAGGTAACAGACTCCGTCCACTGTCACGTAACGATTTACCGTATGAGTCAATACCCTGTATAAAGACCTCCTGACATAAAAAAATCACCTGCAACAACGATAAAGAGCTTAACAAATGGATCAGGAATCACATTCTCACTCTGCGACACAACATGCCGTGGATCCCCCCGGCATATTATCTGTATTACGCCAGCCGGCGTTGCTGACCCGCGAATCACTGGCCGGTATTGTGACCGCACTCGCTTTAATCCCCGAAGTCATCTCCTTTTCTGTGGTAGCCGGAGTGGATCCGAAGGTTAGCCTGATAGCCTCTGTGGTGATCTGCCTGACCTTATCACTGATCGGAGGTCGCCCGGCGATGGTAAGTGCAGCCGCTGGCTCGGTCGCCCTGGTGATCGGCCCGATGGTCCATCAGCACGGCATCGCCTATCTGCTGCCGATGGTCTTGCTGGCGGGGATACTGCAGATAATCTTCGGCCTTGCCGGGCTTTCCCGGATGATGCGTTATATTCCCCGTTCAGTGATGACCGGGTTTGTAAACGCATTAGGTATATTGATATTTTTTGCCCAGGTCCCCCATGTCTGGAAGCAGTCACCGCTGGTGCTGCTCTTTTTTGTTCTGACACTGGCAATTGTGCTGCTGTTGCCGCGACTGACCACCAAAATACCGGCACCGCTGGTGGCTATAGTGATGATTACCGCGATTGCCTGGGGAATGGGGTATTCTCTGCCAAACGTCGGTGACGAAGGCCCGATGAGCAGCGGACTACCGGGACTGACACTGTTGCAGGTGCCGCTGAATATGCAGACCTTGCAGATTATCTGGCCAACGGCAATCAGTGTCGCGCTGGTCGGACTGATCGAGTCTCTGCTGACGGCAAAACTGGTGGACGACCTCACCGATACCCACTCGTCCAAACGAAAAGAAGCCACCGGACTTGGCGTCGCCAATATTCTGGCCGGTTTTTATGGCGGCATCGCCGGCTGCGCAATGATAGGTCAGACCGTGGTCAACGTGGAGTTAGGTAAGGCGCGCAGTCGCGTTTCCACTGTGGTGGCCGGGATAGTCCTGCTGTTGCTGGTCAGTGTCCTGAGTCAGGTGATGGCACATATCCCGATGGTGGTTCTGGCCGCCATTATGATGGTGGTTGCGGTGAAAACACTGAACTGGCATAGCGTGAAACCGGCCACATTACGGCGTATTCCCTTATCCGAGACATTAATTATGCTGGCCACTGTTGCCATCACGGTATGGAGCAGTAATCTGGCCCTGGGTGTAGTGAGTGGCGTGCTGCTGGCTATTTTGTGGTTTGCACGACGTCTGAGTCATGTTATCACCGCCGACCGCCAACTGTCGGACGACAACAAAACCGCGCACTACAAAATTCATGGCCCGTTATTCTTTGCCAGCAGTAATGATCTGTATGAGCATTTTGACTACGCGAATGACCCTGAACATGTGGAAATAGACTTATCTGAAGCCATGATCCTCGACGCCTCTACCGTTGCGGCGCTGGATGCCATCGAACAACGTTACCAGCGTTATCACACCCGGGTAACGATCACCGGCCTCGAAGGACAAAGTAAAGTTATCCATCAGCGACTGACCGGTAAGCTGGACTGACAAATATTCTCTCCCGGTGCCCTCACGGGCACCGCCCTTCAGACCCCCTCTTCAGCATTCGTATCCCTGAGGTTGCCGTATAATTGCGCGGTTGGAAGGGATCTCCTTTCACGATGAGGACGGGTTTACAGGCTACGCCCGCGCCGGACATCCTTATTTCACAGCGTATTTGCGCGGCGTTGTGACTCTGCTCCGTGGCGATGAACGTTGCACAGACCCCTCTTCAGCATTCGTACCTCTGAGGTTGCCGTATGACTACACGGTTAGGGGGGATCTCCTTTCACGATGAGGACGGGTTTACAGGCTACGCCCGCGCCGGATATCCTTATTTCACAGTGTATTTGCGCGGCGTTGTGACTCTGCTGCCCCGTGACTCTCTGTTTCAAAATATTTACCGATATGCGCTCCCCCTTCCTCAGCACCTGTTGGTCTGTGTGGTCAGCGGATCCGTTTTACCGGCGTTGTAGCGGCAGTCATTTCCTGTTCCTGAACCGGGGGCCCTTCCGGGCCGAAGATCATCGGGTTTGCAGGGCGATTTCCTTTGATACAAATCCACACATTTTTTCCGGAATTAGCCAGATTCCGGTCTAACATTAATAAGAATGTTCTGTTACGCGAGTCACTACACCCCGGGCAGTCCTCCGTGACCACAGGCAGAGGGAAGACGGTCTGTGCCAGTGTTTGCCGTTCACGAAGATCAGCACAATATTTCCTGCTGTTTTTCAGAAAGATATTTCTCTGACAGACGACTCTCTGCCGCAGGCTGACAACGCTTTTGCTGCCATACCGGTGTTAACAGGGGCTGTAATATTAACAAAAAGTGCGATCCCTGCGTAGCTGGACATTAATTTATTTAACATTTACGTTTCTTTTAGCTATAGAATGTGACTTTAATCACATGTAGCGTTACAGATGTGGAATATTTATGAAGCAAAATTTTGAGCCATTGTCGTCTGATATATCCGGGATTGGAACCGGTTCCAGCAGGAGGGAGTTTCTCCGTTCTGCACTGATTATTTCTGCCGCCGGCCTTGCTGCCTCACTGCCATTACAGAGTTTCGCCGATAGCGTCATTCATGGCCGCGACGCGGCGCGGGATTTTATCCGCGTGTCGCAAACTATCACTGAACATAAGCATATCAGTCCCCAACTGGCTTCACGTTTTCTGGGGGCTTTCAGTCAGCGACACCCGCAATTTAACAGCAAAATTGCCCGTCTGGCCGCAGTGATCCAGTCTCCAATGTCGGCCGCTGACTTTAAACAGCAAGCGGTCGCCGCCGGGTTGGGCAATTTTCTGCAGGACATTATCACTGCCTGGTACACCGGCACTATCGGCGATGACTACAAGGGCACCCTGGTCGCTTATAAAGACGCCCTGATGTATGCCACGGTCAGCGACGGACTGGTGGTTCCCACCTATTGCGGCAATGGCCCGCTATGGTGGACTGCCCCGGTACCGGACCCGCTTGATCCTGAATTAATCGATAACCTGTAATTGCACCCTGATAAAAAAAAGAACGCATACGATGAAAAAACCTGAATTTACTGCCGGCGGCGATGCCTCCGCAGATATTGTGATTGTGGGCTCCGGTATTGTTGGCGGAATGATTGCAGACAGATTAGTCAGCCAGGGATACTCGGTACTGGTACTGGAAGCCGGTTTACGGATTAGCCGTGCGCAGGCGGTTGAAAACTGGCGAAATATGCCATTTGCTAACCGTGCAGGTTCGGATTTTCAGGGGCTGTATCCTCAGTCTCCGCTGGCCCCGGCTCCGCTCTACTTCCCGCCGAACAATTATGTCAATGTCACCGGGCCGAGTGCCGGTAGCTTCCAGCAGGGCTACCTGCGGACCGTCGGCGGTACCACCTGGCACTGGGCTGCATCATGCTGGCGCCATATGCCCAGCGATTTCGTGATGCAGAGTAAGTATGGCGTCGGGCGCGACTGGGCGATAACGTATGATGAAATGGAACCCTGGTACTGTGAGGCAGAGTATGAGATTGGTGTGGCCGGCCCCAGCGATCCGGCGATGCAGTCCCCGCGTGAGCGCAGCAAACCTTATCCGATGGAAATGGTCCCCTTCGCCCACGGGGATGCCTATTTCGCCAGCGTCGTAAACCCGCACGGTTATAACCTGGTGCCGATCCCTCAGGGACGCAGCACCCGCCCGTGGGAAGGCCGACCGGTCTGCTGTGGTAATAACAACTGCCAGCCTATCTGCCCTATCGGTGCGATGTATAACGGTATCCACCATATTGAACGTGCCGAGCAGAAAGGCGCTGTCGTTCTGGCTGAATCGGTGGTGTATAAGATAGATACCGATGGCAATAACCGTGTGACGGCCGTCCACTGGCGCGATAACCAGGGCGCATCACACAAAGCGACAGGGAAAGCCTTCGCACTGGCCTGTAACGGTATAGAAACCCCACGCCTGCTACTGCTGGCCGCCAATAAAGCCAACCCGAACGGGATTGCTAACAGCTCGGATATGGTGGGACGTAACATGATGGACCACTCCGGTTTTCACTGCAGCTTCCTGACAGAAGAACCGGTATGGCTGGGCCGTGGGCCTGCTCAGAGCAGTTGTATGGTCGGTCCGCGTGATGGCGATTTCCGCAGCCAGTATTCGGCTAACAAAATGATCCTGAATAATATTTCCCGCGTGGTGCCCGCCACCAAACAGGCTCTGGCGAAAGGTCTGGTTGGTAAAGCGCTGGATGAAGAAATTCGTTACCGCTCTATCCACGGGGTAGATATCTCAATCAGTCTGGAGCCGCTGCCGGACCCTGAAAACCGTCTGACACTCAGCAAGACACGTAACGATCCGCATGGCCTCGCCTGCCCGGATATCCATTACGACGTCGGCGATTATGTGCGTAAAGGCGCGACGGCAGCCCATGAGCAGTTAGAACACATCGGTTCACTGTTTAATGGTAAAGAGTTCAATATCACCACCAGTCTGAATGCGAATAACCATATTATGGGCGGAACCATTATGGGTAAATCGGCCAAAGACGCGGTGGTGGATGGTAACTGCCGTACCTTTGACCATGAGAATTTATGGCTGCCAGGCGGCGGTGCGATCCCGTCAGCCAGTGTGGTGAACAGTACCCTGAGTATGGCCGCATTAGGTCTGAAGGCCGCTCATGATATCTCTCTGCGCATGAAGGAGTTCGCATGAAACGTTCCTTCTCCGTCAAAATGAGTGCGCTGGCCTTAGTGTATGCCGGATGCCATCTGATGACAGCCAGCGCGGCCGATATTGACCAGTCACTGTTAACTCAGGGGCAGCAGGTGGCTACCGCCTCAGACTGTCAGGCCTGTCATACCGCCCCCGGCAGTAAAACCGCCTTCAGCGGGGGGTATGCCATCGCCTCACCGATGGGGGCCATCTACTCCACCAACATTACTCCGGATGTTGTCACCGGGATCGGCCATTATACCGAGGCGCAATTCTCAGATGCGGTCAGACACGGTGTCCGTGCCGATGGGGCACAACTTTATCCCGCCATGCCTTATACCTCTTACCGGATGATGACCGACAGTGATTTACATGCCCTGTATTACTACTTTATGCATGGCGTAAAACCCGTCGACCAGAAAAACACCCCGACAGCCCTGGCTTTTCCGTTCAGTATCCGTTTCAGTATGAAAATCTGGAACCTGCTGTATGCCGACCACAAAGATTACCAGACAGATCCGCAAAAGAGCGCGGAATGGAATCGTGGTAACTATCTGGTGAATGGCCTGGCGCACTGTGATACCTGCCATACGCCACGCGGTTTTATGATGAATGAGGTCAGCAGCCAGCCTCTGGCCGGTGCCCCCCTGGGCAGCTGGTATGCGCCGAATATCACCTCCGATAAAATCAGCGGGATCGGGGGCTGGAGCGATGACGAGATCGTGCAATACCTGAAGACCGGACGTGTTGCCGGAAAAAACCAGGCCGCAGGGGGGATGGCTGAAGCAGTGGAACACAGCCTGCAATACCTGCCGGACAGCGATCTGCATGCTATCGCCACCTACCTGAAACAGACACCCCCGATACGCACAGAGGGTGAGACGCAGGCCGCCTACAGCTATGGTTCCACGGCAGTCAACGTGGACAATGAAGTCCGCGGCAAGGCGCCCTACAACGCCCGCAATTCGGTGATCTCCGGCGCAGCCCTGTTCAGTGGTAACTGTGCCAGCTGCCACCAGCCGGACGGTGCCGGTAGTCAGAATCAGGCTTACCCGTCATTATTCCATAATACGGCGACCGGCATGATCCATCCGCAAAACCTGATCGCAACGATCCTTTACGGTGTTCAGCGGACGACCAACGGTCATGAGGTATTGATGCCGGGCTTCGGCTCTACCTCTTCTTATGTGGATCACCTGACCGATCAGCAGGTCGCCGACATCAGTAACTATGTCCTGCATAACTTTGGTAATCCTTCGGTCACCGTTCAGGCCGGTGATGTCGCCTGGGTTCGTAAAGGGGGGCATCCGCCTGCGCTGGTCTCATTGCAGCCTTATATGGTCCCTGCCATTGCCGTCGTTCTGGTGATCGTTATTCTGCTGATCATCGGCTTACGATTACGGCGTAACCGCCGCCACTAGTATCATCCTGTTTCGGGGGGCTAACGCCCCCCTCTTTTTTACCCCCTCGTCAGCTGCCATTGTTGCCGGCAGGCTGCGGTTTGCGCCGGTGAGGCGAGGTAAACTTTAGGTAGCGAACAATTCAGATAGAGGGTGCGGTTTTGTACCCTCTTGCCTGGCGTCACAACCAGCAGATATTTCAGCATCTCTTTTGACAGCCTGTCCCGCAGCCCTGCGGGCAGGACATTCCCCGCACGATCCTTTTGTATCAGCGTCCGGTAAAAATAGCGTCTGAGCATGACCGGCATGGAAATATCCAACATAATCAGTCCGGTTGCCCGCGCGAGCCGGGCTTCAAGATAACGGGTATAATTTCCCTCCATTACCCAGCATTCCTGCTGTATTGCGGCCTCATGCAGCGCTAAAAACTCCGCTTCAGGACGCTCCTGCCAGCGGGTTCCCGGCCGGTGAAACAGCTGATCCAGATGTATGACCGGTGCGGCTGTTTTTTCTGCCAGCGCGAGGGCTAACGTGGATTTCCCGCTATTTGACGGCCCTAAAATACAGATACGTGGCCCAAGTTCAGTCAGAGGAAGAAAGGTATCGGTTGTCATTACTCACTCAGCAGCTATCCGGGGAAAATCGTCACACAGCGCCGCCGGCCAGAGAAGAGGAAGATGGCCTCCGCTTTACAGGCGCGACGGGCTGGCGTGCAGAGCCACTCAGATTACGTGAATACGCGTAACGGGTAAAGACGGATACCGTCACCGGCAGGCACTGGCGGAAGCCTGTGAATTCAGGGGCTTCGCAGACGCCAGCGGGTCAACGGATAAAATCCTGTCCGCCCGGTACCGGAGCGGACAGAAGGAGCCCCCGTAACGGGGGTGGGACGGAAGGCTATTGCGTCAGCTGCTGTTTCAGTTGCTGCTGAGTGAGATTACTTAAAAACAGACTGCTGCCTGGCTGGAACAAACGCGCTTTATCCAGATTGCCTGCGATGACCGGGTCAAAACCGGCTTTTTCCACCAGCTGTGAGACGGTATTCAGCGCCTGTTTATCATCTCCTGCCAGCGGGATGGCGAGTTTCGCGCCTGAGCGGTGTGCCTCTGAACTGAGGGTATAGGCCGCTACCGAGTTAAAGCCACGCACCAGATGCGCCCCGGGGAATAATCCGGCACTGTAACGCCCTACCCCCTCTTTAAGCGCATCGTCGGCTACCTGCCCATCCCTGCCGGGATAAGGGTTGCTGACGTCCAGCACAACTTTACCCTTCACACTGGCACCAATACTCTTAGCCAGCGAAGGTAACGCGCCGTACGGGACGGCCAGGACGATGATGCTGGCTTGCTGTGCCGTCTGTCCGACACTCGCCGCACTGGCCTGATGCCCCAGTTCAGCCACCTGCTGTTTCAGAGCCTCCGGATGACGCGAACTGAGGATCACCGGATAGCCGGCTTTACTCCAGAGTGTGGCGAGCGTACCGCCCATTTGCCCCGCACCGATAATACCAATGGACGGTAACGACGCCGCCCGGGCGGTGGCCAGAGAGGCAATGACTAACAGACCTGCACTCAGTAATGATTTAATTCCTGACACGGGACCTCCTGTGAAGATGACATTATGCCTGTTGCCAGAGTGACATTAAGGGTTGTGGCTGACCACTGACCGGGTCCTGATGAGGGTAAGGTAAGGTGGCTATCCGCTGACGCATCGCGGCTGTGGGGGCCGAGCGACAGATATCCCAGTGCTGGTCCGGCGGATAGGCCCCGATCACCAGAAAATCGTCACTGCTGCCTAAATTGCAATGTCCGGTGCCGGCGGGTAGCAGGGCTACATCCCCGGCATGAACCGTCACGGTCTTCCCGCCCGGGCCACCCAGCATCAGCCGGGCCTCCCCGCCGACAAAGCCTAAAACCTCATGGGCAGTGCTGTGGTAATGATGGAAGTTAAATACCCCGGCAACCCACTGCGGCGGCCAGCCATTGTGCGTCAGCGCCTGTTCTGATTGCTGTGTCACATCACCGGACAGCGAGAGTGCCTGGCGGTAGAGAAGCACCGGCAGGTGCGGGTTATTCGGTACCCAGCCATTAGCAGACAACATAAAATGTTGCGGTGCCACCGGCGAGGCAGACTCACCCCGTGCCGCCGCCGCAAGGATCAACGGCGAACTGACGGCGATCTGAGTCATTAAACGTAAAAAATCTCTTCGGGAATCGATCTGCATTTTTTCCCCCCGGGTTGATTTATCTCAGGACAATTCAGGTAAACACCTGAAGATGAAGTGTCGCAGTAACGTTGTCTGTTCCAGGTATAAAAGCCAGGGGACCTTTTGTAAACCCGGGGAATGGCGCAGAGGGACGCCGGAGAGGGTAAAAAAGTGACAAAATATTTCACCGGTCAGGCCCCCTGAGGAGCCTGCCGGCAGAGGCTTAATCGCGGTGTTTCAGCAATAATGAGCACTGATAAACCACCAGCCCGAAGATACCGAGCGCTCCGCCCACCCAGGCGGTGGAGGTCCATCCCAGGCCGGCATTAATGATCATGCCACCAAAAAAAGCCCCCAGCGCATTAGCAATATTGAGTGCGGAATGGTTCATGGCCGCCGCCAGCGTCTGTGCCTTACCTGCGACATCCATCAGACGGATTTGCAGACACGGGATCAGTACCGAGGTTGTGCCGATCAGAAACGTCACCAGTAACCCGCTGGCAATATGGTGGGCCATCAGTGGAAACAGCGCCATCACGACCAGATTCCAGACCAGTGCCACGGTAATGGCTTTGGTCACACTCCAGTCCGATAAACGTCCGCCCGCCATCATGCCTGCAACCATACCCAGACCGAAAGCCGCCATGACCCAGGGGATCTCTTGCTGAGGCAATCCTGATTCATGGGTGAGAGTCGGGTTAATATAACTGAAGACCGCAAACATCCCGCTGAAACCGGCGGCTCCGGTCAGCAGACTCAGCAGAACGCGCGGGGTTTTCAGCGCCGTCAGTTCCTGTAAAGGATGTGCTGACGGGTCCCCCTTGCTGTAAGGAATGAAGCCGATAATCATCAGCACACTGATCACCGCGCAGATGCCCACAAACAGGAAAGCATAATGCCAGCTAAGATGATGCCCTACCCAGGCGGCAAGCGGAACACCCAGCAACGTCGCGATCGTAAGGCCGGTCATCATACGGCCAATGGCTTTTCCGCGCTGTTGCGCCGGAACCATGGAGGCCGCCACCAGTGAGGCGACACCAAAATATGCGCCGTGCGGCAGACCACTGATAAACCTCACTGCGATAAAACTGAGATAGCCCGGGGCAAAAGCACTGGCCAGGTTGCCGGCAGCGAAGAGAGTCATCAGGAAAATCAGTAAGCGCTGGCGTGATATTCTGGCGCCCAGGACCGCAATCAGCGGCGCACCGACCACGACCCCCAACGCATAGCTGGTAATCGCATTCCCGGCAGTCGTGACCGACCGGCCCAGCCCGTGAGCCACATCCGGTAACAGTCCCATAATGACAAACTCACCGGTACCGATAGCAAACCCCCCGAGAGCCATTGCCAGTAACGCGAGACCGACATGCAGGTTTTTTTGTTGATCCACGAACACTCCAATACATTTTATTAATATTTACTAAACATTTTTACATACATTCATCAGTAAGGAAAAACCTTACCTCCGCTATTATAGCCACACTTTTTGCCATCCTATGCAGGTCAGCCAGATTCATGTCAGAAACGCTTAATAAAAGAACGCAGTCCGTCTCCGGGGTAGCCCTGCTGGTCGCCGGCGCCTTTTTTATGGAGTTTCTGGATGGAACGGTGATCACGACGGCCCTGCCGTACATGGCCACCACGTTTGCCGTAGACGTCACCCGGCTCAATCTGGGGATCAGTGCCTACCTTCTGACGCTGGCGGTGCTGATTCCGGTCAGTGGCTGGATAGCCGACCGCTTCGGTGCCCGTAATGTTTTTTCGCTGGCATTGGTTATTTTTACTTTATCCTCTGTGCTGTGCGGACTGGCAGACAGCCTGCCACTGTTTGTCGCCATGCGGATCCTGCAGGGGGTCGGGGGTGCCTTAATGGTGCCGGTGGGGAGACTGGCCGTCTTAAAAAATACGCCCAAACACCAGCTGATCACGGCCGTTGCCACCCTGACCTGGCCTGCATTGATCGCGCCGATCATCGGCCCACCGCTGGGCGGATTGATTACCACCTGGTTGAGCTGGCGCTGGATTTTCTTCCTGAATTTACCGCTGGGGTTCATCGCTTTTCTGCTGGCGCGCAGGCTGATGAAAGCGCCGTTTGAACCGGAAAAAAGGCCCTTTGATATCCCCGGCTTTATGTTGTCGACCCTCTCGATGGTAGCTTTCGTCTGCAGTATGGAAATGGTCTCCTCATCATTGCCCTGGTATCTCCCTGCGGGGTTACTGTTGCTAAGTCTGTACGGATTCCGGCTGAGCTTCCGCCATATGAAGCGGGTTCCGTTTCCGATGATCGCGATGCAGGCACTGACCATTCCTACCTTCAGGGCGACGCTTGCCGGAGGCTTTCTGTTCAGAGCAGCGATTTCCGCCATCCCTTTTTTGCTGCCGTTACTGTTTCAGATGGGTTTTCATCTGAACGCCTTTCGTTCCGGATTACTGGTGCTGGCCGTCTTTGCCGGTAATCTGCTGATTAAACCGTTCACCACGCCCATCCTGCGAAAGTACGGTTTTAAAACCGTACTGACGGTGAACGGTTTCCTGAATGTCGGCGGAATGCTGGCCTGCGCGTTTTTCACCCCGCAAACGCCTCACTGGGCGGTACTACTGGTCCTGTTTACCGGCGGAATGTTCCGTTCTCTGCAGTTCACCGCCATCAATACCCTGGTATATTGTGATGTTCCAAAGGCACAGATGAGTCACGCCAATGCGCTGTTCAGCACCTCATCACAACTCTCTATGGGGGTGGGAATTTCTTTTTCTGCGCTCTGCCTCTACCTGGCCGATAAACTCAGCCGGACTTCGGCGTATCTTTCGCAGTTACCGGCCATCAGCTATCGTCTGGCTTTTGTTGCCCTGGCCCTGCTTTGCCTGGTCGCGATGGCGGATATTCTGTTACTGGATAAACAGGCGGGCAGCCAGATAACCGGTAAAACAGACCGGCCGGGCTGAATTTCAGGAAACCGGGTATCGTTCGGAGGCAGGTCAGAGGGTCGATACCCACGACCGCACTTGACGTTCGCGAAATATCCGTCGGTATTGCCGCCTGCCCCACGGTCACCCGGCAGAAAAAGACTCTCAGACCCGGGCTTATCTTTCAGCCTGGCCATTGCGGCACAGAGGCCTGATCAGACAGGGGATGATGAGCTGCCCGCGGATGCCGTCCGGGCATCATTTTCCCGTGACTGTCTTTCCGTGCAACGCCCGGCAGGGTGCTATCAGCGGGCAACCCGGCGGTATGCCTGCCGGCAGAACAGGTGCAGAGGAAGGCCTGCCGCTCACGCCGGGCGGATGCCCCGGCCTTCTCTTTATGCGGGTGACTGCGACTAACTGTAGTAGTAATCCCGTCCGTTATTCCGCATAAACCAGCCGGTTAATGCCATCCGTTCGGAATGAGTCGGTTTGACCTCGTGCAGGATCTGTTCAGACAGGAAGCAAATCATGCTGCCGGCGACCGGCTCTATCATGTGTTCCCCGTCAGGCAAATGCAGACAAAGTTGTCCCCCGTCCTGCGTCTGCCAGTTCTGATTAATATACACAATAAAAGTAATGGCCCGGCGCCGGTCGTTGGCGAAGCAGTCGTAGTGGGGTTTGTAATACGCCCCTTGCGGATAACGGGAAAAATGGCCTTCGAAATCATTCAGCCCCAGATAAAATTCCCGGTTCAGCAGTACACGCAGCTCTTCCACCAGCGCCAGATAACGCCGGATAGCAGGATCCTGTTCATTACTATCAATCCAGCTGATGCTGTCAGAACGGATCGACTCATTAATAATATTTTTTAAGCCATTACCAATGCCTGCCTGCAGGAAAGTCCGGCTGTGGCAAAGCGCAGCCAGTTCTGAAACCCACTGCGGGTCCAGAACATTTTGCTGGTAGTACCAGCCCTGGTCACAAACTTGTTGAATTAACGCCTGATAATCCGGCATAGCGCCCTGCCATCTCTCATACTGAACTGTGGCAGGAGTATACCGGAGTGATCCCCGGTCAACCACAGGATTCACTGACCGGGCGCACTTTGCTGCGGGATAGCAGCGGGGACAAAGAAAAAACCCGGGGTGACTGACAACGGAACGCCCCCGGCCAGGCCCCGGGCCCTTTCGCACAAGCCTGGGCGGGTACTTCTCAGAAACCCCGTACAGACAGTTATCGCGGGGGTCTATTTTTTTGCCACCGCAGGAGAGATATGCCCCTCCACGACCGGTGCGGGCTGGCGCGAGATACCGGCATAGATGGCCGCTGCAATACCCACGCCGATAAACCAGCTAAAACTGGCCAGCGGATGTAACACCGGAATAAAGCTCATCAGCAGGCATAAAGCGACAGCGGGCACCAGCGCCAGAATGGCTTTCGGGTTAACGCCACGCGCATACCAATAACGGCCGGCAGGCGAGTCATTAAAGAGTTCATCGGTGTTAATCTGACTCTGGTTGACCCGGTAAAAGTCGCATAACAGGACACCGAAGATCGGGCCGATAAAAGAGCCCAGCACATCAAGGGTATAGTGGATAAGCTCCGGCGAATGGAACAGATTCCACGGGGTCAGCACCACAGATCCGACAGCGGCGATCATCCCTCCCATGCGGAAACTGATCTTCTGTGGTGAACAGTTTGAAAAATCGAACGCCGGCGAGACAAAGTTTGCCACGATATTAATGCCGATGGTCGCAATGATCATGGTCAGTAACGCGACCGCCATCGCCACCCCGCTTCCCACATTCGCCACCGTTTCGATAGGGTCTGTGATCATCCTGCCAAATAACGAATGAGTCCCCGAAACAATCACTACCGTAATAATAGAAAACAGCAGGAAATTAAACGGTAACCCCCAGCGGTTTCCACGACGGATATCGTCCATGCTGCCGGCATAGCGGGAAAAATCGCCAAAATTCAGTAACGGGCCGGAGAAATAGGAAACGACCAGGGCCACTGCTGACACCATCTGCCAGACCTGTTCACCGCCGGATAATTGCTTTTCAGCCAGTGTCAGCGAGATGCCCGAAAAACCGGTGCGGGAAATAATCCAGATAGCCAGGGAGAGCATCACGATGTATACCGCCGGGCCGGCAATATCGATAAACCGTTTGATAGCATTCATCCCATGCCAGAAAACCAGCGCCTGCAGCACCCACATCACGGCAAAACAGCCCCAGCCTAAGGCAGACAAACCGAGAAAATGCATCTTCGTCATCGGGGCCAGTGCAGGCCAGAATTTCAGCAGAACCAGCATCAGGGCATTGGATGCCAGCCAGGTCTGAATACCGTACCAGGCAAAGGCAATCAGCCCGCGGATCACCGCCGGAATATTCGCGCCAAACACCCCAAAGGCCTGCCGGCAAACGACGGCAAAAGGAACGCCGCTCATCTGGCTGGGTTTAGCGACCAGATTGGCAAACCACTGGACAATACAGATGCCCGCCAGCAGACAGACCAGGACCTGCCATCCCGCCAGCCCGAGAGTAAAGAAACTGGCGGCGACCGCATAACCGCCCATGCTGTGAACATCTGACATCCAGAAAGAAAAAATATTATACCAGTTCCAGTGCTGGTCTCTGACCGGTGCCAGATCATCGTTGGTCAGCCGCGGGCTATAGCCCGGCTTGCTGTGCCCCGTGAGGTGTGGTTCCTTTTTTTTTGGCATAGCTGAAGTCCCCTGTCGAGATACTGATAAGAAATGTCTCTGACAGCCTGCAGGATCCGGACCACTTTTATTTTTTGTATACAAAAACATAAAAAAAAGTATACCTTGTCAGAAGCAGATACTCAGGAGATGACTATGTTGAACAGCACGCTTTACCGCGAAGGCACAGACGGGCAGGAGAAAGAGCAGCAGATCCGCGAGGCATTAATCAAAGCTATGGTGGAACATCAGCTACTCCCCGGCAGCAAACTGCCGGAAGAAGCGCTGGCTGAAGCCTTCGGTATCAGCCGGACCGGTATCCGGAAAGTCCTCACCCGCCTCGCTACGGTGCAAATGGTGAATATGATGCCCAAAAAAGGGGCATATGTGGCGAATCCTTCGGCGGAAGAATCCGCGATGATTTTTAAAAGCCGGATGCTGATTGAGCTGGGAAACCTTCCTGAAGTGATCCGCCGGTTGAATGAAAAAGATATTGCCGGGCTGGAGGAGATTCTGGCGCAAGAGCATCGTGCCAGTCATGACAGGGATATGGCCGCCGCTATCCGCTACTCGGCCCTGTTTCATACCCGTCTGCATGCGGTGGCCGGAAACACGGTGCTCAATGACATTATCACCAATCTGACATTACGTTCTTCGCTGGTGATTGCCGCCTGGGGAAGCCAGTGGCAACAGGGATGTAACGAGTCAGATCATCAGCAACTGCTGCATGCCCTGCGTGAAAAAGATCTGATGGCCCTGTCGGCACTGATGCAGCAACACTTCGGGAATATTACCGGCAGCCTGAATTTTAACCGTAAAAAATCCCCGACCCCGGATTTCCGTAAATTATTTTCCTGTTGATGCCGGAGAGACAAACCATGCCAGATTATTGTATACAATTAATTAATCCGAATACCTGTCAGACCATGACCGAAAAAATGGCCCGGGCAGCCCGCGAGGCCGCCCCGGCTGACACCCGGATCCTCGCGGTGAACCCACAGGCAGGGGTAGCATCCATCGAAGGGCATTTCGATGAGGCGATTGCGGTCACCGGCGTGCTGCAACAGATAGCGGCGGGACGCCAGCAAGGGGTCGATGGTCATATCATCGCCTGTTTCGGTGACCCGGGACTGCGGGCTGCCAGAGAACTGGCCACGGCCCCGGTGGTCGGCATTGCGGAGGCGGCGATGCATATGGCCACCCTGGTGGCGACCAGGTTCAGTATTGTCACTACCCTGCCACGCACGGTGATCATCGCCAGACACCTGTTGCAACAATACGGATTCAGTGACCACTGCGCCTCCATCCGTACCATCGAACTCCCCGTGCTGACTCTGGAGCAACAGGAGGCTGTGGCTCTGGAAGAGATCCGCCGCCAGTGTCTTGAAGCCATCAGGCATGACCACTGTGGAGCGATTGTGCTGGGCTGCGGCGGCATGGCCGGTATTGCCCGTGAACTGACGCGGGAAACAGGTGTACCGGTCATTGAGGGGGTCAGTGCCGCGGTCAGACTGGTGGGGTCCCTGGCCTCTCTGGGACTGACCACCAGCAAGCACGGGGATTTTGATTATCCCCTGAAAAAGCCGCTGACCGGCATCTTTGCCGGTATGAATCCTTTCTGAACCGTTCAGGTGCCGGAGGTTGCGTCAGGGCGATCGCCACTTTATGCTTAAGGTATCGATCACCGCCCTGATGAATGCAGGGCATGTTTGCAGTAAAGCAGACCGGCTTACCGCGTCTGTTCTGATAAATGAGGATCATCATGGTTGCGTCATCTGTCTCTGATAAAGCTCTGACCCTGGGTCATGGCCCGGCACTGCTGGAAGTTTTTCTGGAACCTACCTGCCCGTTCTCTGTCAGGGCCTTCAATAAGCTGAGCGGATTAGTCAGCCTGGCAGGCGAAGACCAGCTCTCCGTCAGGATCTATCTGCAGTCCCAGCCATGGCATATGTTTTCGGGCGTGATTGTCCGCTGTATTCTGGCGGCAAAAACGTTGCCGGAGGGGAACGCCGCCGCCCTGAAAATCATGCAGGCCGTCGGTGAACACCGTGAGGAATTCGAATTCGAGGATCACTGCCGTGGCCCGAATATGACCACCACGCCGCAGCAGATTATTGAACGTATCGAAAAATACAGCGGGATCCGCGTCAGCGAGGCTTTTGATAAACCGGAACTGCAGCAACTGATTAAGTGGCACTGCAAATATTCCCGTCAGAACGGTATTCATGTCTCGCCGACATTTATGATCAACGGCTTAATTCAGGCCGATATGGGCAGTGGCGAGGAAATCAGTCAGTGGGCGGAGAGGATCCGTAACGCGTGATAACGCCGCGGTGAATATTGCCGGTATTCACCGCCATTTTGCCCTCCTCCGGAAATACTTTCGCAAATTTTTTTATTACTTTGATGCAAATCACACTTTTGTGTTTCTTCGCAAAGGCGTAAGATGGTGTTTATCACCCAATTCCTGTGTGGAAATATCCCGGATGCTCCGTTAATTCAAATACCCCCAGGGTTACCTGTTTTCAGGTGACAACAGACGACGTGTGCCCTAAAGGCAGCCTGCAATTATTTTAAATAACGATTTAATATAAAAAATGCATAATTCATTACTTTTCCGGCTTCGTTTTGCCTGCAAAACGACTTTTGCCCTTGTGATGGCGTTGGTCATGAGTTTTGTCCTGCAACTGGACACCCCGAAATGGTCGATGATGACAGTGGCAATCATTGCGGCATCCCCCGCTTTCGCCTCCGGCGGTGAGCCGATGACCGGTGTGCTGAGATTCCGGGGCTTTCTGCGGCTTATCGGTACCGCTATCGGCTCTGTCGGGGCGGTGGTGATTATCTGTGGCTTGTCACGGGCGCCGGTACTGATGCTACTGGCCTGCTGCCTCTGGGCCGGTGTTTTCTCCTGGGTGTATACCGTCGTTAAACAGGAAATTTCTTACGCCTTCGGTCTGGCCGGATACTCCGTCTTTATTATTCTGGTCACCGCCTGGCAGGACCCGCAGGCCGCCCCGCAGATCGCTATTTACCGGTCACTGGAAATATCACTCGGATTGCTGTGTATTATATTTTCAGATTTACTGTTTCTTCCCCGGAGTATTAAACCGCAGATACGACGGTTTATTGATGAATGCCCGCTGGCATTATTCCGGTTAATGAGTTGCTGCTTTACTGCCAGTAATGAACAGGAATTTGAAGAACGTTTTAAACTTATGCTGGAAGAATGCAAAAAATTTAATGCCATGCGTCAGGTATTAAAAATGGAATCAACTCATAATAATCCGTTACTGCATCAGCGGTTAAAGGGGATTAACGGTCTGATGTTTCATCTGTGTACTCTGACTTATGAAACCTGGCAATATTTTCAGCAACAACCCGAAAAGCGCAGTTCCAGCTGGTATCTGTTATTTAATCATCCTGTCACGGACAACACGGCCCTGGCGCAGAAAATCCATCAGTTTACCCTGCTCATCCATCAGCTTCCTGCCGGCCATACGCCTTATGCACTCTCCTCCTGGATCAAAGGTCTGAAAGAGTTACGCATTCTTTGCACCGGCGTGCAGTCCAAAGTTCCGCTGCATGAAGTGGAAAAAGAGATCATCAGCCGTTATGCGATTAATGCCGCCGCCTCGGTACAGAAGTCACATGCACTGATCAACGGCCTGCGCACCTTTCTGACCGGGCTTGTGGGGTGTTGTCTGTGGCTGACCACCACTTCTTCTGCGATCACCGGATTCCTGATTATTTCGAGTATCGTCTCAACCCTGGCAATGCGGGCCGAAAACCCGCGCAAACTCGCCATGGATTTTATCTACGGCATGATTTACATCCTGCCGATCAGCCTCTTCTATTACCTGGTGGTGGTGCCGTCCACACAACAAAGTTTTCTGCTGCTGATCATTGCCATCAGTCTGCTGGTATTCTTTTTCTCCCTTTGCGTTCAATGGAAGATCCCTGGCAGCGCAGCGTCCCTGATGTTTATTTTTAACCTGATCCCGATCACTAACCCGGAAACGTTCAACTTTAATCACTATATGGATAGCGCACTGGGGCAGATCCTCGGCGCGGTCGTCACCCTGACCATTATCTGGCTGATCCCGGATTTAAGTAAGAGCACCCTGTCGACGGCCCTGCTACGTAATATTCTGACCACGTCACTGCAAACGCTGACGACTAACCCTAAACGCCGTAAAATCAGCCGTCTGAGTGCGTTATACGATGATTTGCTGCTGCTGATCACCATGGACAGCCGTAAGCTGATGCGCTACCGGCTGGGCATTAATCTGATCATTATTTACCGGCGGATTACCGCGCTGAATATTCCCAACCTGCAGACCCTCTCTGATTTTCACCAGCAAATCCGTGAGGCGGCCAATGATCTGTCTCATCAGCGGATGGCCATCCAACGGGAACGTGCCTACCTGAAACTTCAGCAACTACTCCATGAGTATCTGCTGGTGATCCGTATTCTGCCGGAGCCTGAAAAAATAACGGTGGTGGTCAATGACCTGCAAAAACTGCTCACACAATACCGGGGTGAATTGCTAAGCCGTTAACCGTCTGCCCCCGGCCCGGCGGGCGACCCACCCGCCGGACTCCCGTGAAAGACCCTCCCTGAATTGTGAAATTCATCACAACATTTAACCTCGCCGTTATATATGCTGACATACTGATTTTAAAGGTTTTTCCCTGCGACTCTCCTGTTAATAAGGGGTTTTATGTTATCTGATTATCTGAATAATGACCGAATCCGCGTTTGTGACCGGCTGGATAACTGGCAACAAGCCATTGAGCTGGCAGGAGAGCCGCTGCTCCGTGAAGGGGTGATTAGCCGCCGCTATATTGAGGAAATTATTGCTGAACACCGGCGAACCGGCCCTTATTATGTGCTGGCACCGGGTGTCGCCATGCCACACAGTCGCCCCGAAAACGGATCCCACGGTATCGGCCTGTCCCTGCTGGTCGTGAAAGACGGTGTGGCGTTCGGCAGTGACGGGAACGATCCTGTCCGGCTCATCTTCCTGCTGGCGGCCAAAGATGCCGACAGCCATATTTCCCTGATTTCCTCGCTGGCAGAACTGCTGGACGACGAGGACAATATTGCGCTACTGGCCAGTGGTGACCCGGCCGTTCTGCATTCATTAATCCGTCGTTATTAACCTGACCTTGCAATGGCGCTGCCGTTATCCGGCCCGAACAGGCGTCCGTCCACTGAACAGAGGGTATAAGAATGAAAATTTATGCAGTCTGTGGTCATGGCTTAGGCAGCAGTTTCATGCTGGAAAAAAACATCCGCACCGTCATGGAAAAACTGGGTAAAGCGGCGGAGGTCAGCCATACGGATTTAGCCTCGGTCAGTACTGACCTGGCGGATATCTTCGTGCTCGGTCAGGATCTCGCCCCGGGTATGCACGGCAAAGTGGATCCGCACAAAATCATCGTTCTGAAGAGTATTATCTCCAAAGCCGAACTTGAAGAAAAACTGGGGCAGTGGCTGACGGATCACGCCTGATCCCTGCAGACATCTTCTGTAATGACCTTCGGGAGTATGACTATGGCATCGGTGCTCGCTTTTTTCCTCGATATTCTTAAAGTCCCGGCCATTCTGGTGGGGCTGATTGCTTTTATCGGTTTATGTGCGCGGAAGAAAAGTCCCGACCTTATTATTCAGGGGACCATCAAAACGATCCTGGGCTTTCTGGTATTAAGCGGCGGTGCCATGCTGCTGGTATCAACCCTGGGGCCACTGGGAGAAATGTTTGAACACGCCTTCAATATGCAGGGGGTGATCCCTAATAATGAAGCCATTGTATCACTTTCTATGGCGCACTACGGGGAAAGTACCGCGTATATCATGGCGTTTGGCATGGTGGCTAATATTTTTCTGGCACGGTTCAGTCGTCTGAAATATATCTACCTCTCCGGGCATGTCTCTTTCTATATGGCCTGCATGTTGGCGGTGATCCTGAGTATTGCCGGGTTTAGCGGGGTCTCTCTGGTGATTTGCGGGTCGCTGGTGATGGGGATTTTTATGGTGACCTTCCCTGCGATGGCACAACCTGTGATGAGGAAAATTACCGGAGAGGATGAGGTCGCACTGGCCCATACCGGGACCATCGGTTATATCCTCGCGGCAGGGATAGGCCGGCTGGTCGGTAAAAATTCCCCGTCAACCGAAGATCTGACGCTGCCCAAAAATCTCGGCTTTTTGCGTGACAGTACCATTTCTATCTCACTGACCATGATGATCATCTATATTATCCTCTGCCTCTGTTCCGGGGGAGAGTATGTCCGTGAGAACATCAGCCAGGGGCAGAACATCATTATCTTCTCTGTCCTGATGGGGATCACCTTTGCCGCCGGGGTTTATATTATCCTGTCCGGGGTGCGTCTGATCCTGTCTGAAATCATTCCGGCCTTTCAGGGGTTTTCTGAAAAGCTGGTCCCGGATGCGCGGCCTGCCCTGGATTGCCCGATTGTCTATCCCTATGCCCCGAATGCCGTACTGATAGGCTTCGTCTCCAGTTTTGCCGGCGGACTGGCCGGACTGCTACTGCTGGGCCAGCTTAACTGGGTACTGATCTTACCGGGCGTGGTGCCACACTTCTTTACCGGTGCTACCGCCGGTGTCTTTGGCAATGCGACCGGTGGACGGCGCGGAGCCGTTGCCGGTGCCTTTGCCAACGGATTACTGATCACCTTCCTGCCCGCCATTCTGATCCCGCTTCTCGGTCAGGTAGGGCTGGAAAATACCACATTCTCCGATTCGGATTATGGCGTGGTCGGTATCGTGCTCGGTCAGGCCATTCGCTGGATTTCCCATGAGATGATCATCGCCGTGCTGGTCGCTATCTACGTGGTGATGATCGGGTATCACCAGTTAAATCGTCAACGATAGCCCGTCTGGCGGCCTTTTATCTGGCGGCTATTGCTGACGTGAAAGTGGCTGACGGATAACCGGTGGCGGAAACACGCCGTTAATCGCCGCGAGATCGGCCGCCGTCAGCCCCAGGGTTTTCGCCCTGGCGAGCCGCCCGGGGTGTACCGGACTGTCTGCTTCGATAATTGCGGTCATCCCGGGCTGCCGGAGGATCCAGGCCAGTGCGATCTCTGCCGGCTGACAGCGATGGTCACGGGCAATAATCTCCAGCACCGGCGCGCTAAGCAGCGGATCCCCTGCTCCCCCGAAAGGGGAATATGCCATCAAATGAATACCGGCCTGACGGCATTGGTCCAGTAAACGGTATTCAGGACCGCGCGCAGCACAGTGATACATCACCTTGTTGATACGGCAGTTTTCACCGCCCGGCAGCGCAAGCAGTTGTTTAATATCCCGGACATCAAAGTCCGCAACGTCCCAGCCCCCGATCAACCCTTCCTGGCGGAGTCTTTCGAGGCTGCGGACCGCGGATGCCAGCAGGCCGGGATAGCGGCGGTGCAGAATATAAAAATCAATATGATCCGTTTGTAGTCGCTTCAGAGAAGCCTGACAAAAACGCCGGGATAACCAGCGATTAGCTGCGCCTGACACCACTTCCGACACCAGACAGACCTCCTGCCGGCGCGTTGCCATCACTTTACCGGTCATCCGCTCCGCCCGGCCTTGACCGTACAAGGCAGAGGTATCAATGGTGGTGATCCCGCAATCTATCGCGCTATGCAGTGCCGCCATAGCCTGCTTTTCCGGGTAACGCCCGTCGCCTGCCGCTTTCGTGCCAGCGGCCAGCGCGGAAAAAGTCAGTGATTTCTTCATTCGACTCCGCATCCGTTATCACCCGGCCTGTGACCGGGATCGATTAAATAAAATATTCCGGTCTCAGCTGCGTCTTCCGTCAGGCTGACACTGGCAATTCCGTGAGTGCTGCACGACACTTCTGATTTAACCCGGGAGTCATCCGTGATGCGGCAAACCCATCTCTTCTGTAATCAGCATACAATTTTCGGGCCAGGTTGCCTCAGTCAGCTGAAAACGCTGTTATTGGCAGCGCCCCTGCCGACACTGGTTTTTATTAACCGGTCGTTTGCTGCCGGTGAATACTGGCCATTACTGCAGTCAGAAACCGGTGATCTGATTGCCGGGGTGATCACCGTCAGCCATGAAGCCTCCCCGCAGGAGCTTGATGAGTGGGTACAAAAATGGCGCAACCGAGCCAAAAGAGTGCTGGCGATTGGCGGGGGCAGTGTGCTGGATGCCGCGAAAGCGTTCAGTACTCTCTGCCGCCATCCTCTGCCGGCGATCCGTTATCTGGAAAAAGTGGGTGATACACCGTTAAGCGGAGAGCGTCTGCCACTGATTGCCGTCCCCACCACGGCAGGCACAGGCAGCGAAGTTACGATGAACGCGGTGGTGACCGATCAACACCACTATCGCGTAAAGGCCTCATTACGCCATCCGGCGCTGGTCCCGGATATTGCACTGCTGGACCCGCAATTGCTGAACAATACCCCTGCCACGATCCTGGCCAGCTGCGCGATCGATGCCTTCACCCATTTATTCGAAGCCTGGCTTTCCTCAGAAAGCAGCGTCTTTAGTCGCAGTTTTTCACTGCAGGGGATGCAACTCTTCGTGGCCGCCTGGCCCGCACTGACACAGCCGGATGAACAGGGAGAATGCGCCAGAGAAAAAATGATGATGGCTTCCTGGCTGGGGGGCCTCAGCCTCAGTATGGCAGGGCTTGGGGTGATCCATGGTCTGGCCGGTGAGACGGGCGCATTGATGCCCTGGCATCACGGAGAAGTGTGTGGCCGGTTATTACTGCCGTTTCTTGGTCTGTGTGAACAGATAAAAGACCCCCGTCAGCAGCGCCTGCTGGGCGAGTTGTGGCAGGGGCTTTTCCCTGACCGTCCGCCGGAGAATACGGCACGGCAACTGGCGGACTGGTTGCGGGAGATGGCCCCTTACGATCTGTGGCAGTCGCCGCCTGCCCTGCCGGTGGCTCAGTGCCGCGAGATCCTCAGCAAGGCGGGCAGCAAGAATTCCCTGATAAAATACAGCCCGCAACAGATGTTGTTTATGTTGTCGGAGAGCTGGCCGGTGGAAGGCTAGCCTCCGGCCCATTACCCGGCGTTATCCCCCGGTTTCAGGCGGAAAAAGCTGAGGAACGCCTGCCGACGCTGACGGTTCCGGAAGGTGTTAATCAGAAATTCCAGCAGATTAAATAACAGGCAAAGTAACAACAACACCACCACATCGGGCAGTGCATTTTTCCAGGAAAGCCCCATCTGGTTGACCCCTGCGATGGCTTTCACTGCCCAGGTTGAGGGGAGCAGATCAGAGAGTAATCTGACGCCCCAGGGCATCGCCTGGACAGGCCAGATGGTCCCTGAAATGTAAAAGACAGGCATGGTCATAAAGGATAAGGTCAGATAAACGATTTCCACACGCCGGATACATTCCGTCAGCAAATTTCCGAGACTGATCACCGCCAGCAGGAAAGGAAAAGTCAGCAACACTATTTCGGCCATGCTGGCCGTTTGCCGGTAACCCAATACCCATGGCCAGAGAACAAACAGGACTATCGACAGAAATAGCCAGATAGGCAGTAACGCGGAATATGCCCCCAGAATAACCGGCATCGACGGTTTACCGCTGGCACTGATGGTCAGATTAACCCGTACGCTGGCGATTAACAGGGAGTGTTGTAATAACATCACCAGCAACCCGGGAAAGATAATGGCCGCAAAGCTGATACCGGGGTTAAACAGTGGCTGTATTTCGGCTTTGATGGGCGTTAACAGCACACTGGCTTCCGGGGAGGTAAAACCGTGGCTCAGGAGAATTTCATTATTATAATGGGCGAGCATCTGCTGGTAAGCGGCGATCACATCCTGCTCTATCTGCCCGTTCGGCAAACGGTTGGTCGCATCCCCGAATACCGGGATAGACACGGATTCCCCGGCCAGCATTTTCTGTTCCAGATCGACCGGCATAATGATGATAGCAAATAACTTACGCCAGCCCAGGTCACGTCTGGCGGTTTGCAGATCCGCGTAATTGATCATCTCAATCTTGGAAGTGGCATCCAGATTACGGATCAGTAACCGGCTGGCGGTGCTATGATCCTGGTCCACCACCGCCACCGGCAGATTCCAGACGGTACGGTTCGCATACACCAGACTCATAACACACAATGAGATCAGCAAGATTCCCCACATCGGCCGTTGCAGCATGCCGGTCAGGACTTTGCGGAACGTCTGAAAAAATACGGTCATGTCATCGCCTCTTGTGCGCGAAGGCGGGCCGGTAATCGTTTCCGGACCAGCAAACCTACCACCAGCGGGTAAGCCAGTAATAAGGCACAGACACTGGCCACCGGTTGCGCCGGGACCTGACGCAGGAACAGATCGAACATGGCATACAAAGCATGGGTCAGCGGTTCCAGGTTAGAAATAATCTGAGCCGGTAAGGGCATGGATAATTCCGGCACCGCCAGCCCCGAAAATGTCATGGCAATACTCACCAGCAATGCCATCAGCGTATAGGCGGTAATGGCTGAGCGGGTGAAGGTGAACAGAAACACCGCAAGACTCTGCGCTGCCATAATGTAGAAAAAAGCGACACAGTACATATAGAACGCATTCCCCACCACCCTGGCATCTGAAGCCCAGACCAGTAAGGCAATCTGCGCCATCAGTACCGTGGTATAGATAAGCGTATAGGGAGCCATCTTTCCCAGTAACGAAAAGGTGAAAGAATTAGAGTAAACCAGCGGCTTACTGCGGGATAACACATAGATCATGCAGGCGACGACAAATAACTGCATCAGATGGATAGTGGCAGCGAACTGCTGATAATAAATATAGCTGCCACTGGCATTAAACAGGCTTTGGTAGGTTAACGATACCTGAGCCAGCGTCGGGACCTGCTTACCAATTTTAGCCGCCATAATATTGCGATACTGGCTGTTCAGGGTCGTCATCAGACCGGAGAAGTCCTGGGTGGAATACAGCCCTGAGGCATAAAACAGCGCGTTGTAATAAAAAACCACCTGTGGCTGGCGTCCGGCCAGGACATCGGCCTCGAAATCTGCCGGGATATAGACGATACCGTAATCTTGCGCGGTCCGTAATTTCTGTTCCGCCTGTTCAAGGCCGCCCGGCCACTCAGTGAGTGAGGCATGAGGACTGGCGTCCAGGTCGCGGATGATTTGCCGTGACAACTCACTGTGGTCATTATCCACCACCGCGACCGGTAAATTCAGCAGGGTTCCGGCCGAGAAGTTACTGCTCAGTAACCAGAACAGTAACAACGGGAAGATCCAGGTCAGCCAGTGGATCATTGGCCGTCTGAAGGCATTTCTCAGCTCGCGGTTAAATGCCTGGCGGAAACAACGACGTCCGTATTTTACTTCCATTGCCATAATGCACTCATTCCCTGTCGCAACCCATTCACAGGCTGTAAAGGCCGCAGGCGCACTTCAAATGTTTTTAAATCAAAATCGCCTGTCGCCCGCGTTGCACTTTTGGTCGAAAAGTCTCCCAGCGGCGCAATATAATGCACTTCAGCTTTTATTCTTGCGTTATTTAATGCCGGAACCCGCAGCTCAATGATGTCGCCTTTTCTGACATGCGCGAGAATATCCTCACGCAGATTAAACACAAAATAGGCATCCGGCAGACGCACCAGGGTCAGCAACGGACTGTAAGCCGTCAGCAGGTCACCGACCTCCGCCGGGATAGGGCCGACCTCACCATCCACCGGCGCTCTGACCACCAGGTCATCCGTCTGCGCTTTAATTTCCAGTAGTTGCTGTTCTGCCTCATCCAGCTGGGCGGCATAAATTTCCCGCTGCTGAACACGATCGCCATGCAATCCTTCATCCAGATTGGCCTGTGCACTTTGCATGGACTGCAACGCGGTATTGCGGGCATTACGCGCATCGTCCAGTGCCTGAGCAGAAATATAGCCTTTCGCGGCAATCTTCAATTGCCGGTTATATTCGTCACGGGCATTCTGGTAGTCCGATGTGGCTGACGCCAGCACGGCACGAAGATTACGGATACTTTCTTCACGGGTGCCGCTGAGAGAGAGATCCAGCTGGGCTTTTGCCTGATCGCGGGCCGCTTCGGCTGCTTTCAGCTGGGCGATAAGTTCGGGAGCTTCCAGTTTCATCAGTACTTCGCCGGCCCGGACATCATCGCCGCGCTGGGCTTCACGTTCAATAACGCGGCCCTTCGCTTTAGATGTCACAATCACTTCCGGCGCATCCACTTCGCCCTGTAATAACAGCCCCTGATTCTGGGCCCGAAAGAAAACGGCCAGCGAAACGACCGCAATCATCAGCAATACGGTCAGTATTATTTTTTTATTCATGCAAACTGCTCCAGTGCACAGTAAGAGTGTTCCATCATCGCTAACCACAATTTTGACATAAAAAAAGCATAGAGCATTGATTCAGGTTATGCCCGGACTCATACCCGCAATCTATCTGCCGGTAAGCTCTCTGCATTAATCAGGTTAACGCCATAGTTTAGCGAACGTCTCATCGGGCGCTGCCAATCATTGATTAGGGTTGCGTTAATAAACATCGTCCGCATCGCTGATGAGCTGATGCTGACAACACCACCGGCTTTCTGACTCCCTATTGTCCCGTGATGTGCCAGGGAAATACCGGTGAAACCATGGCCGCGTACTCTGCCCGTCCTGGCATCCCCGCGGCGACAGGGAATAGAGGCGCCCTCACCCGCCGCTGCCAGGAAAAGAACGAACCCTGCACCGGCCGGCAACCCCGGCCACCGCCGCCGCAGAAAGGCTGTGCCCGGAAATCCCCGTATACGCTCTCATCTGTGCCTGCGACTGTTCCTGCGCGGCCGGAGTTTTCAGGCCGAAGCTCCCTGCGCTGAATCGCCTGTCTTAGCAGGGTACGTGGCGGCCGGAAAGCCTCCCCCGAACAGGCGGGATACCGCCACTGGCCCGGGATGCGAAATAAAAAGTGACAATTCCATATCTCTGCGAACGAGATCACCTATCGAATTGATACAGATTTCCGGATTCACCCACGCAGGCGTAAAGCTTATTATTTGACCTGAATCTAATCTGCCTGCGGAGTTTAACCACACTATGTTTTCTTTGAATCGTTTTAACAGTAAAGAACTGGCACTGGCTTACGTTAACGGTCAGCAACAATCCCTGTCACCGGCGGAATTTCTTCAGGCCGTCACCCGGGCTGAAGCTGAATTCAGCCAGTTGCTTAATGCCAGCTGCCGCCCTGCCGGTATTACCCGCCCGGCGTACTCCTTCGAGGGCTAAGTGTGCGCGCCGGAGACTGCCCCCCTCAGATTTTGCCGGCAGTACAAATGACCCGAGGCCATACTGCGGAACCGTCTTTGCCCCGGCAGAGATGTCCCGCAGGGCTACCGTAACCGGCCCTCGTCACCGCGAATACCGGGTCTCCTGCCGGTCGCTGCACGGCTTTCCCCCTCTTCACGTCCTGCTCTTCTTACTGAAACTCCTGTGTGAAAAGCCATTGCCTGAAGTCCTTAATTTCATCCAGGCTCATGGTATGCCCCATACCCGGATACGTTTTAAAGGTAATGTCCGGCGTTATACCGCTCAGCTGACTCACCGCCTGTCTGGCCTGTCGCAACGGGATCCTTTGATCCGATTCCCCGTGGCCGATAAAAAAATGTAACTGACCGGCCTGCTGGCGCGGAATATTGCTTAACGAAAAATTCGCCGGCAAATGTCCGCTGAAAACCGCCACGCCGTGGAATAACTGCGGATACATCAGTGCGACCTTATAGGTCATCACCGCTCCCTGGCTGAATCCCCCCAGATAGGTATGGCTGGCGGAGACGTGATATTGCTGTTGTAAGGTCTTCACCGTCGAAACCACCGCATCACTGCTGCTTTGCTGATCGGCGGCAACCTGCATCTGTTTGTCTGAATTGCGATACCACTGATAACTGTCTCCGGCGACAGGGAGCGGTGCCCGCAGTGAAACCACAATCATGTTACCCGGCACAATCACCGGGAAGTCGTTGAAATCCTGTTCATTCGCGCCATAACCATGCATCATCAGCAGCATCGATTGCGGTTTATCCTGCCGGACAGCCGGCATAAATAAATAGGTCAGTTCACTTGCCCGGACCGCAGGGTGTATCAGGAAGATACAAAATACGCCGATCACTGCCAGTACTTTTCTCACTCTTATTCCTCTTATGCTGCTTTTTCCGGTAAAAATTTAACGGTCATCCCCCGGAAACCAGGATTTTCCTGCCCCGGTATTCCAGCGGATCCGTGGAAACAGGGATAACCGGATGTTGAACAAAAAATACAAGGGCATAAATAACTGCGGATTATTTTTCGCCATCGGCTCCATGACGGATAACAACGTTTCCAGTTCATGCAGCAGCCTGCTGCCGGGTTGTTCATGAATATTTTTTAATCGTCTCTTCAGGTATAAGCTGATCTCATAAAGCAACGCGTCTGTCTCAAGTCCGTTTAAACGGAGGACTTCCGGATCACGGGCATAGAAGTCAAAGACATTTGCTCCCAGCCATACTTCAGTGATCAGGTTATTTTCAACGGTCAGCGTGTTTCCCGGGTCGGCTTTATTCCTCGGCAGGATAACGTTGATTCTGTCCAGCATTCGCTGAACGAACTGCTGGCGCTGCAATAATGACGCTTTATGCAGACGGATATCATTGAGAAGCTGTAACAATTCTTTAATTCCCGCCCGCAGGGCTCTTTTCGCGGTCCATGAAGGACGTTTATTGCGGATCATCAGTGTCACCACCAGCGAAATGACAATCCCGACAAAGGTGGAAATCGCGGCGTTGACGGTCGCAAATGGATTGGGGGCAAAATCATGGGTCAGGCCGATATAGGCGGGGAGCTGTGTGGCGATAATCAGCCCGATAAAGTTGGTGGCCGGGTTGGCAATAATCAGCCCCATCAGAAACAGTGCCGGTAACAGACAAATGATCATCGCTTCAAAGGTGATTGCGCCTGGCAGGATCACCATGGAATAAAAAATGCTGATGGCGATAGCAATGGCGATACCTTTCAGAAACACCCGCATTCCGCCGATCGGGCTGTCGTGGGTTGCAAAGAACGAACAGGTTACGGCGGCGATCATTGCCGCATTGTAGCCACTTTTCCAGCCCGAGCCGATCCAGAACAGGCAGGCAATAAAGGTCGCGGCAAAGGCCGTAAAGGCAGACAACGAGATCATGCCGTGGTCGAAATAACGTTGCCGGTGCCCTGCAGGAGAAGATTTACCGCGTCTGCGAAGCCGCGAGATCCTGACTTCTACCCCATGGTACGCACTCAGAATACGCACAAAGTTCTGTAACCGACGGGTCAGCCCCAGAAACAATAAACACTCTTCGGTGCCCCGGCTACCGGAATGAAAATTTTCTGTGATCTTCTGCTGTGTCTCTTCCAGTAACGCATTAATTGAAACCACATCCTCCGTGCTGGCCGGTTGTTCCAGCCAGTCAAGAAACCGGCCCATGCAATGCGTCATCAGTTCAGGCAGCCGGATATTTTCTGCAGACAGCAGACTCAGACGTTTTTCTATCGCCGTCAGGGTCGGTACAAGATAAGAGAGGTGCTGATACTGCGCCGACACCAGACGTACCAGCCGCTTCACCTGATCGGGTTCGTAGGCACAGTGAGTCATCAGCACTTCCACACTCACGGGGTAATTCGCCATCTGGACCAGGATCTGTTCCCGTTCGGGCATTTCTGCCGATCGGGCTTGCTGGCTGAGCAATGAGGCACAGACTTTTTTTGCCTGCTGATACCAGTTATCGACACTGTTCTGTAGCAGCGATTTCATACTCACCGGAAAAATCAGCACATGCACCAGACTACTGCAGAGGATGCCCAGTGCCACCTCTTCAATACGGGAGATCACGGTATAGGTAATGGCTGACGGTGTCGTCACGTCCGGGAACCCCATAATCGCCGCACTGTATCCGGCCAGCATAAAAATATAACTTTTCGGTGTCCGATCATGTAAGGACAGATAAAGACATAGCGCAACCCAGGCGGAGACCGTAAAACTGAACAAAACCGGTGTCATCACCGTAGCCGGATAAATGACGAAAATAAAAATTCCGCCCAGTACGGTGCCCAGCAGCCTGAAAAATGATTTTGATACCGTGGAGGCGGAGTAAATCTGTGACACGACATACACCGTGGTGAGTGACCAGGTCGGTTTTTCCAGATTAAGTTCTAATGCCAGATAAAATGCCAGGAATGCCGCCAGCGCCGTTTTCAACGAAAAGACAATCGCACTTTTTGTTAAATAATTCATAGGTTACAGTCAGTTATAAGACTTTTGCTGATACTGATGGCGAGTATAGTACACCCGGTGATCTGCTCACTACTAAAATTGTAACAGGCCCGGACGCCCCCGGCTCAGGGGTCACTGGCAGAATGAACAGGAAGGATCGTTAAGCTCACAGAGTCCGGAGAGCGGGCTGAGTGGGTAAGCTGAACTCCCTGACCGTTTCCCTTAACACTGCCCCCCGGGTTTATCGCCCGGCAGTCGGGGGAAAAGGCCGGAGGTGATACCGCAGACCCGGCAGGTTGAACGGTCTTCCGGGGGGTCCGCAGGCTTTGCCCATCAGACCCGGGGGTGACAAAGGCTGAAAACAGACCGGCCGTATCCCACTGTATTCCTGCCTGTCATCCGTACCGCCCGAAGAATCTCACTGTTTATCGTGTACATTTTTCCCGGTGACGCCCTTTACGGGTGCTGTCCTTGCCCTGCTCAGCCCGAACTACCGCAGCAGGTTTCTGTATTTATCGGGCATGGCTTATTTAATCCGGCTCTTAGGGTGGCCGTGGTCACCGGGCAGATAAATGTTTCTGTGCAGGAAATTCTGCCTTCGATCCTGCGGTTATTCAGCAACGATGGAGTGACGGGAATACGTCATTCATATTTTTATGCCCGAAGCACTGACAGGAGGCAGGGGCCGGGTTCTTATTACGGCCAGACCCGCGCTTAAGATCCTGTGAACTCCCGGGCTTACTCAAACGAGGTGACGGGCCATAAGTGCGCCGGATGCGCCTCATGCCGGGCAATCTGTAATTTTCAGCCCGAAAAAGGTACAATTTGCCGGACTTATCGACAGACCCTTGCAGATTAAACAACGTATTATCGATCTGCCCCCGGTTATTGCGTCACTCCGGGGCACCTCCTCTACTACAGCCCGTACGGCTGACCCCGGACCTGCATTTTAAGGACGACATTATGTTAAAAACATGGCTGATTCTTTTTGTCTCTATCGTCGCCGAAACATTTGCGACTTCTATGATCAAATCCTCAGAAGGCTTTACCCGTCTGCTCCCCTCTCTGGCGGTGATTGCCGGTTATATCATCTCTTTTGCGGGGCTATCTCAGGTTGTCCGGGTCATGAATATCGGGGTGGCGTATGCTATCTGGGCCGGGGTCGGTATCTGCCTGGTCTCACTGATTTCCTGGGTGTTTTTCCGGCAGACGCTGGACCTGGCAGCGATTATCGGCATCCTGCTGATAGTGATGGGGGTAGTGGTTATCCAGCTATTTTCCAAATCCGTCACCCATTGACCGGGCGTCAGTGACGGGCCCCTTTGCGGCGGGGAAATAATGGCCGAAGCATTCGGACTTCGGTCATACCGCCGTTTTCTTTGCTCCTCCGGGAAGTCAGTCTTACCGGTGACATTGAAGATATTCTCTGGCCGGGTCAGCTGACCGTGCGACGATGACGTGATGCGATAACCCGAAAGTAAAAAACCACCCCGACAGGGGGTGGTTAATTTCAGCGATGCCGATTATTTATGGACGTAATAGCTCGCATAACGTGATTGCTCGATATTAGCCGTCCAGCGTCCTGCCACCACACTGTCATTCCAGCTATACCAGTTAGGTGCCGGCGTTGAGGCAATACCAACAGAGCAACTGGTGCCCGCATTATGCACGTAGCCTCCGCGATAACTGCCCTGAGTCCAGCGACGGACAACCACCTGAATAGGTTGCGCGTAATAACCAGGCTCAACACTGATATTCCAGTTATAGTTGGTGCTGAAACTCTGCTGATGACTATAGTTAGCGCTCACCGAGACCAGACTCAACGCTCCCCCGATCACCGGAATTTTATTCAGGTTCAGGCCGACTGTGCCGCCCCACTGATAGCCGGTGGTTTTTGTTTGCCCCCAGATATACGTACAGCTGGTCACCCCGCCGGACCCTTGCGGACACAGGTAGATAGGCCCACGCCAGATCCAGTCTTCCCACGTGGTACGTGACTGAGTCTGAGCAAACGCAGCCGATTTGCCGGTTAAAATAACATCTTCGGTATGGCCCACCAGACAGGTGCTCGCAAAACCGTTCGACAGCGGAATCAGTGCCGCTAATAACGTCAGTGAAATCTTTTTCATTGTCTGTCCCCTGAATTATTGGAAAATCTGATCCGGCGTATTGTCTGAATTCACAGTGGATGAGGTTTTTTCATCCGAGAATAACTCTGTGGAATATTGCCCGGAGCTCAGATCTACCGGGGTCATCAGATAGCCATCACCTTCAGGTGCCGTTTTAAACATCACCGCATCAGACTGAACCGAAGAGCCCAGCACCGCTCCTGCCAGGGCTGCCGCTTTTTTACCGCCGGCACTGCCATCAAAAATGACTTCTTTTCCCTGAGTTAATGCCTGAGTCACGGTCGTTTTTAAAGACGCGTCAGCACTGAGTGAATCACCTAATAATAAAATATCGTAGTCACTGGCACTGCCGGCGGTATATTTCGTTTTGAAATAATTCAAAACACCGCCATCACTATCGCCTAATGCATAATAGGTCGGTGTAGTGACTGTGGTTACCGGTTCCTGATCGGCCGGAGTATCTGCTGCCATAACATTGGCCGCAAAGAATCCTGCCAGCGGGAAAGCCAGAATGCTTTTCATCATTTTATTCATTACAGACTCCATAGTTATAATTTAATTAAGGAATACACACGTTTTTTATGATTAATCTACCTCCTGAGTGTTGTGAGTGATTACTGATAAGCAGAAACAGAAAACTGTCCATATCCGCAGCCATATATCTGCCCCGGCCGGGAAACCACGGAATAATTAGCTCCCGGCGGAATAGCAAATAAAACAGACGTTGAGGGCGTAATATTTTTACCCTGACTACTATTATGCGCGACCATAATTCCGTTAACGGTGGCGCTTAAATCTGCAAAATTATAACAATAGCCGTCCCCCGCACTCCGGCTCAGTGAAGAATTGCCGCCGGTCACTGACATCCACACCAGTTCTCCGGTGCCGTTGAGCCCCTGATAACTTCCGGTTTTGCCGCCGAGACTGGAAAGCTGAACCGACTTTTTCATATATCCGGTCCACTGGCCGTTGTAGCAAAATAATATGCCCGAATTCCCGCCACCGGCTATCAGGCCGTCTTCACTACAGGCGGAGTTCAGTGAGGCGGTGCCCTGAACATCCAGATATTCACGGGTGGTCATACGGCCATCGGAAGATATCTTCCCGCCTTTGATCTCCCCGCCGGTTTCAATCCCTTTGTCCTTCCAGACTTTTACCCACTGGTCATCATCCATATAAAAGCCGCCATTATGGGTACTGTTAATCCATCCCTTATCACCGCGGGTCACCAGTGATCCGGTGACAGTACGGATATCGGTTTCACCGGTGATCGTGCCATCACTCCACAGCCCGGCTTTGGCTGATACGCTATCTGCGGCCAGACCACCGCTGAGCGACACATTTTTCCCTGTGATCTCGCCCGCATTACGAATGCTGTGCTGAGTCAGATCCATATCGGCATGCATCTGATTCAGTTCCGGATGGCCCGGCACCGTATAGCGATAAAGGCGGTCACTTTCACTGAACACACTCTGCAGAGTGTCGGCAGAAAACAGTGTGACCAGGTGCCCGCGGGCCGCCGGGATCCCTGACTCCGTGGTATTCAGTTTCCAGCTACCATCCACCCCGCTCGCCTCATTATCTTCACTGATATACCCTGACTCCCCATGCATCAGTCGGGCGATATAACGCATGCCTTTTTCACTGAGCACCGTGCCCTGCCGGGAAAGTAATAACCCTGTTATGTTTTTATCGGTCAGATTATCGAGCGTAAAATAAGCGGTATACGTCTGTCCCTCGTTATTAGTCAGTGAGATATTTTTATCCAGATAACCCTTTTCCCGGAGTTGTTCTGCATCGATAGCAATAAATTTTTCTGCCAGCAAATGCTTCTGTATTTCACCATAATTATCTTTCAGATAACGCTCAGCGGCACCGGAAATGACATTGGTTTCTCTGGCAGTGACGGTCCAGTCCTGAAGTTGTAAATAGTCGCTGTATCTTTGATACCCGATCGGTGCAGCAATTAATATTAACGCCAGTACCAGGCTCAGAGAAAATAACGTATCTCCGCGATGTATATTTCCCATAGGCACACTATTATTAAATTAACACGGCAACACCCGTGACCTGACAGAGTAAAAACGCCACATAAAAATAAGGCGCATACGGTAACACTTTTTTATTTATCATCAGCGCATGGCAAAACAGTAATAAAAACCCCATCCCCGACACCAGACAAATTGCCTGCCAATGCATCCAGAAACTTAATGCACTGATAAAATAAACATCTCCTTTACCGACAGAGGTTCCGCAGATTTTCACCGAAATAATTTCTGCCACCCGGAACAATAAAAAGATGACGCACCAGGTGATTATTCCGTTAATAACCACCGTATTATCCCTGCTCAGGAGGAGTATCAGCGCCCCCGATACGGTAAAACTGAGGGTGAACCGCCAGGGCAGCCAGAAATTGCTGATATCGGTCAGAGTGAATAAAATTCCCCAGCACAGAAAAACTGCCAGCACGCCAGGCCGCCCGGTGATGCCCGGCACAACCAGTGCCAGAGTAAAGGCAGCCGTGGCCAGCAGAATAATCGCCACAGACAGTGACTTTCCCGCCCTGTTCCCCTGATGATCACCGATAAACTGGCTGGCCTGCCGGGCCATCAGGACTCCGGCGACCATAAACAGGGCTATACTGCCTGTCATCCTCCGGCCCCTTGCTGCGAATACGCCCTGTAAGCCAGGTAGACCTTATGGATATAACGACGACGCGCCTGATCCCGGCCCTGCAGAAAACCCGTGTTATAGGTGGCCAGGCAGGCCCAGTTATTTCCGCAATAGCTCAGATGCCGCGCCAGGATCTCTGCGCCTGTCCCGATATTCAGACACGGGTCCCGCAATAAATCCGTGGCCTGTTGTATACGGTGCTCACGGATCAATGCCGCGATATGGGTCGAATTAATCTGCATCAGTCCGTAGTCCCTGCTGGTGACCCGCCCCTGAGCGTCACGGTTCAGGCCGATTGTCCCCGCCTTTCCCTGACTTTCCACCTGACTGATGGCCCGGAGCAGGTCTGCATTCAGATGGTAATGACGGGCTGCCTGCTCAAAACAGTCTGCCGCCCGGCCCTGCCACGCGATCAGCAGCAGCAAACAAAGAAATCCGCGGTTCATCGTGTCAGTCCGCACTGAAAAATTCGAGCCGGTTGTTATCCTTACCGTCCCCGGCGGACTGACAATCAGCGGCTGCCTCACCCGCCCCCTGACTGCTGCTATAGCGATGGCCGTTGATACTGATGTGATCAATCAGGCTGGTGCTGGCCAGTTTGGTGGCAAGCGTGGTACAGGCCTCCGACGGGACCCCCTCATAACGCAGTATGAATCCGCTGTTGCTGCCTTCTCCCTCAACGTTATCCGGGACCAGGGTGACATTTTTACCCCAGACATTACTGAGGATGGCCTGTCCGGAGTTTTTATCTCCGCGGATGCTCATATTCCCCGGCGCGCCGCCGAAGCGGATCAGCGCCCCGGTCATTTCACGGTCGGAAGCAAACTGGTAGCTCCCTCCGACTTTCAGCATATTACGGGTATTGGTGATCAGTTCACTGATATTGCCCATTTCTGTGCTGGTATCATTACGGCTGAATAAACCTCCCCCGACACTGATCCCAATCACCAGCACGATGAGCGAAATGGTGATCCAGATACCGGCTTCAAACAGGGAGATAGCTCCGCGGTGTATGGGTGTTGCTGTCGTCATGAGTTTCCTCGGGTCATTGATGAACAGAAATCAGGTTATTCAGATCCTGCGTGGAGAGCAGGATCAGTACCATGTAGCCGGCATTCAGGCTCAGGCAGACATAGCCGGCCATCGTCGCGGTTTGCTTAATCCGTTGTACGGTTTTTTGCAGCCAGTCATTCGCGAAATTCTCAATAATATTTTCTGCATTGTCCGCCGCGGTCAGTACCCGCAGCTTTTTTACGGTTTCCGCCGAAGGAAAGGCATATCCGGTAGCAAACAGAGCCGCCCCCAGATGCTTCCCCTGCCAGACATGCTGCAGCGTGGCCTCCAGCCGTTCATACAGCCAGGGCGAGGCGCGTTGCATTAACTGGTTGATGCTCTGTTCCGTTTTCACCTGAGCACGGAGCAGTGCCGAGATATTCAGCAGGAAACTCACCCCCTGGATGTCGCGGTAAAGCTTCCACGGCAGCAGGTGATCCAGCAGGTGGCAGCGCACACGCCCGGTCAGATTAGGCAGTGACCAGAGTGTCCAGCCCGTCAGCACGAGGGCACCGACAGAGATCAGGATCAGGTGTCCACTGAGTCCGCGGGAAATCACGGCCAGCGCCTGCAGCGAGCCCTGCCACTGGTCTTCACTGACCAGAACCGCCAGTCTCGGAAGAAAGCGATGACTGACCAGCTGTACCATAAACAGACAAGAAACCAGTAACAGACAAGGATATGCCAGTGCGGCACTGCAGGCTGAACGCATCTCTTTTGTGGCCCGGGCAATGGTCATGGCGCGCCGGATAGCGGCAGCAAGATCCCCGTCACTGACCCCTGCACTGAGCAGTAAGAGCTCCTGTTCCGGCACCCAGCCACATAGCCCTTTATCCAGTGACATCCCGCAGGTCAGGGCCGCAGCAATATCCTGCAGACAATAGACCCGCGGACTGTTGGCCGAACGATCGCTGATGATCAGCGTGCTGATGGCATCGGCCAGTTTGAACTGGTTTTCCAGCAGGAAGGCCAGGTCATCATACAAACTGATCCGGTCATTCCCTGAGAAGGTCCTCAATGCCAGCTGGCGGCTGAGAGATTCACTGTATTCACGCCAGGTCCGTTTTTCTGTCATGCCTGCCCCCTTACCGGCGGCTGCATCAGGTCATCTTCATCCAGCGGACTGATCAAATCGGCCTCCAGCGGGTCGGCCACCCCCTGATGAAGGTAATCTTTCAGGTGAGCCGTCCGGGTAATGCCGTTCAGGGTCTCCAGCCAGTATCTGCGGGCAGCGATTTTCCCCTCATGCCGGTACAGCTCCATAAACCGGGCGTCAGGGCGGATCACTTCGGCAATCATCTTCCGGCCTACCGTGCCATGGAAACATTCTGAACATCCGGACGGATGCCGGAAGCAGAGTTTTTCCGCCTCACAGTGCCGCGTCAGAAAGTCCCGCTGTTCCGCTGACATGGAAGGTAACTTTTGCTGCCAGCTCAGCTTGCAGGAGGGGCACAGTACAGGGACCAGTCGCTGGGCAATCAGGCCAATCACTAACTGCGCGTCGGCAATTTCCGGCAACGGGATTTGCAGGGTATCGGTCAGACGATCCAGAATACCGATGGCATCGTTTGCATGCAGTGTGGTCTGCACCAGATGCCCGGACTTCGCCGCACTGAGTGCGGCACGGACCGAGTTAGTGTCGCGGATCTCACCGATGATCATGGCATCCGGATCCAGACGCAGCGCCGATGAAATGCCCCTCGACCAGGCCTGGCTCAGCGCTTCAGGGTCGGTACGGTCAGCGATCACCGGCGTCTGAACCGCTCCCGGGATCATCCCTTCCGGAGGATCTTCTATCGTGAACAGCCGTTTACTGTGTAACGTCTGTTCAAGGTAACAGCGGCTGAAACAGCGCAGAGAGGTGCTCTTTCCTGAGCCTGTCGGGCCGGAAATAATGATGATCCCCTCAGGGCGGGTCAGCATACGGTTGATCTGCTGCTGCTGTACCGGCAGAAAACCCAGCTGGTCCGGGGTGGGGAGTGATCCGCTGTCATCCGGCAATACGCGCATAACCACATATAGCCCGAATTCTGCGGGGGTATGTGCGTAGCGTGCACCGAAAATCCCCAGTTGCCGGACAAATTCACTGCGCAGCCTGCCATCCTGTGCACGATTCGCATTAAAGCTTTTTTCCGTCACATCACACATAGATAAGACGATGGTCGCCGCCAGTTGCATACCCTCTTCGCGCTCCAGTTGCGCGATGGTGCGCAGCTGGCCGTGGATACGTAACTGCACCAGAGTGACTTCCTGATAGCCGATCAGCAGATGGATATCGGAAGCTCCGAGCGTCACCGCCTGCCGGAAATAACGGATCACTCTGGACTGTTGCTCAGAGCGGCTGATATCCGTAGTGACCTGATCACTCTGTCGCTCATTCTGTAACTGACGTAACTCATCGAGCTGGACAGGCGCAAACCTGGCCCGGGGGCTTTGCCGAAGTATGCCGGCCAGCACCGAGGCCGTCAGCGGGTCATGCCGGTGAGCTTCTGAGAAGTAAACCGTGAGCTCCTCCGCAGAACGGTCAATATGGATATACGCCGAACTGTCCTGACGATTAATCATCACTGCCCCCGATAAAGGCGAGGTTCTTCGGCGAGCCATAGCCGTTACTGACCCTGACCTCGCGGGGCGTGATCGCGATAATGCGATACCGGTTGCCGGGCAGGACCGTGTTTTCAGCCACTGTCACTCTTTTTCCGTCCGGCATCTGCAACTGTGCATTGAGATGCCGGCGATTACCCCAGATCTGGATGACCGCTGGCAGAGTGGCCTCTCCCGGGTCAGTAATTTCTGCCGGCGTACTGACGGGGGCCGGAGCATCGGCCGCCTCACCGGACATCCCCGTTAATGGATGACCTGCAGGGACGGCTGGATCTGCTGCCGGCTGAGGCTCGGCGGTTTGCCGGTATTTATCCAGCTCATTCCGCGCGCGGACACTTTCCAGCCGGGCCTGGTCGAACAGGGTTTCTTCCTGGATCTTTTCCAGTGAGCCGAGGGTAAATCCATCCTCCTGACTTCCGGCCACGGCCCTCAGGCTGCAGATCAACAAAAGCAACAGGTGACTTTTCCTGAAATTACTGCTTTTCATATAAGCGTCCCTCCAGCGTAAAAAGTAATCGGCCCGCGGTTCTGCTGATGTCAAGGCGGATAAAGCCAAGGTTTTGCGCCTGCATAACCGGTCCGGTGAGTAATAAACGCGGACTCAGTGGGGTTACCAGAGTAAATGTCCGGACAGTAAATCGACCCGATTCGATGCCTGCGGCTTCCGAAAGTTGTAATTCACTGTGCGTCTGTTGTGCCAGACTCACCAGAGAGGTTAAGGGCACAGACGCTGAGGTCTTACGGTCAGTGCCCTGGCGCAGGGTAAAGGGTAAAAATATCTCTGCTTCATCACCTGCCCCGGGCAGATTGAACCGGTAAGGCAGCCCGGACAGACCATGCTCCTGCAACTGACGGGAGAAATCATCGACCGTTCCGGCACCCTGCAGGCTATATTTCGCCGTTATTCCGGCGGGATCCGCCGTACAGCTCACATGGCTTAATCCCCAGCCGGCAATCACCATCGGTAAACCACCGGTACGCTGCTGGCAGACAGACAGCACGTCACTGAGTGCAGGATGACGGGACCAGGGTGGAGCCGTCTCTGCCGCCGACCCTTGCTGCTGTTTTAGTAACAGATAGCGCTGGGCGGCTTCGATGCGTTGTTGCTGCTGATAGTTATTCCACCACATCACGGCTGAGAGGATCGCCGCTCCGATCACCACCAGCGCCCCGGCCAGTCTGAGCCGGGAACGGTTATCCGTTGCCTTCAGCCGGTATTTCCGGGCCAGCGGGGGGGAATGTTGTAATAACTCATCCAGCGTCAGACCGGCGAAAGACTGTTTTTTTTCTACCGCACCGTTTACTGACGGGCTGTCACTGCGAAATTCCTTCCACTGGGTCTCTGAACGGTTCAGTAATAAAAACTGCCGCACATAATGCCGGGTTTCCTCACGGGTACCGGGAAAGTCGCTGAACGGCGATAACCCGTGACCTTCTTTGGCGACAAACCAGTAAAGTCCCTCCTCCAGCCGGCAGATGGCATAGCTGTCCGGTGGCATTTTCTGCAGCGCCATCAGGGCCAGCGGATAACGTTTTACCCGTCCCTGCTCTGCCGGCGGCAGTCCGACGCACCCCAGCAGGCATCCGGGATCACTCCGGCGTTCATTGGTCAGGACAACATGGAAAGTCTGCTGACCCGACGGTAAGCGCTGGCGGATCTTCCTGCGGCCTCTGACCGGCAGATAGCGCCATTCCAGTCCGGCCACCAGCTGGCGACCGCCTTGCCGGATGCAGTAAGGGGGATTCTGTTGCATTGCCATTATCCCATCAGCACCGGAGTGATCAGGATCACCAGTGCAGACTTGCCCCGGCTGCCGCCATCCCCCCCGCCGAACAGGAAGAAATGAGAATGATCCACGCCCTGATGATCATCACTGTTACTCACCGACTGATAACCACTTAACACCAGCGTCTGTCCGGATTTCATCAATACCCGCTGAGTGAAAATTTTCATCCGGGTTTTCATCAGTTCAATCGACGCATTCTGACTGGTAAATGTTCTGAAGGTCGGGTCATCGGACATATTGATGGCAAACTGCAACTGCATACGGGTTGAGTCAGGCATCAGATACGGCAGGATCGTCATATTCAGACCGGTGGTAATGGTGGACTTACTGATACTGCTGGAGGAGCCGACATTGGCGGTATTTTCGGTGCTGGTATCAGAGGCATAGTCCTGCTGCAACGCCACCTGTACAGGAACCGCAGAAAGGTTGGTCGTCATGCTGGAAAGCTGAGTCACCACCGTCAGATGCGTTTGTTCTGCCAGCGCTTTGACTAGTGCCGTGCTGCCCTGCCCTTTTCCGTCCAGAATTGAGATGCCGCTACTCATCATTTCACTGGCGGCATCCGCATAAGGTGAGGTCAGCGATAACCCCAGATTGGTGTTGTTAAACACCGCTTTCCAGTCGATACCCAGCTGGTCGTTATCTTTGTTATCTATGCTGTAGACCTGCACATTCAGAACGACCTGGCGGTTCAGTTGGGTATTCCGATCATCGATATATCGCGCCACTTCACTCAGCACACGCGGAGTATCCCGGACCGTCAGTTCTCCGTTCGTCAGGTCCATCCTGCCTTTACCCGGTGTCAGCATCATAGAGATGGTGCTGGAAATATCATGATAAAGTCCGGACTTTATTTCCATAGTGGTCGCCTGAGAGGTGGTTCCTGAATTTTTATCACCATTGTCAGACGCGTTTTGCCCGCCGGCGACCCCGTTGGTATTCTGGTTTTGTGATGAGGTCGTGCCGCTGACCGTGCGGGAATAAAAACTGGCATTATTATCCATAAATAACACCGGGAAGGTTTTGGTGGTCATATAGGAAATAATTACCCTGTGGTCCTGGTATTCCCAGCTCAGTCCCTGACGTGCAGTAATATCATCCAGCAAACCGGAAACCGGCCCCTGCCAGAAAAGATGATTCAGTGATGCCCCGGAGGAAACGCTATTCACCGGCGCGCCGTTTCCCGGTAAAGGATCATTCATTGAGGGATCCTGATCGCTGAATCCTGAACTATTTTCCTGCTGGCTGAGTGCATCCTGAGTCACATTTACAGGAATTTGACACTGAGAGGTAATCAGTGACGCGATGGCTTGCAGGCTGATATTTCCCGGATGGTTGAGTGTCATATTACAGAATGGCAGTTCACCATGGCCGTCCTGAGAAGAATGGCTGACAGGCTCCGGATTAATCCATTGGGAATTTTCATTAACGACATAGGGATGTGCTTTATTAAATGGCATCATGGCATCCGCCTGTGATGTCAGTTGATTATTTTCTTTTTCTATCTCATTAATTCTCTGCCAGCTACTGCACCCTGATAGCTGAATAAATAACAACGATAACAGGCTCAGCGTAGTCTTTTTATTGAATTTCATAAACCATCTTATTCCTGGTAATAATAGAGAATACTGCCGTCAGTGATGTCATCTGGTATTTCTATATTTTCGGCAGTACCGTCCATGTCATACAGGCGGTGATCCCGTAAAATATAAAATAACCGGCTATGTTCGCTAACCTTCATCAGACACCCCGCCAGTCCCGGCTTTTCAGTCGTCCAGAGATAATGCTGTTTCTCCCGTCGTTCAAAATGTAACGGGATTTCAGCCGGTCCGGTGCTGACAGGCTGAGTGTGGTCAGAGTGCTGCCACTCTGCGGCTTTGTTCAGAAAAAACATCGCCTCGCGCTGGCAGTTTTCATCGTTAATTTGCTGTTGTGTCTGTGCCTCAGGGAACAGGCCCGCAAACAATAATCCCCCGATAAAAAATGACAGTAACCAGTAATACATAAGACAGCCCTCAACGGGTATCGATGACCACCAGACATTGGTTTCTATAAATATGTGCGTACAGCGGAATACGGGCCACTGAATATAAATCAATTATTTTTGTGATGGCTGTCAGATAATCACCATGGAAAATAAGGGGCGCATCCACCTGATAATTGACTTGAGTTTCCCAGATCATTTGCCAGTGATAAATTCCGGTAACATCGCATCCGGTAGTGGCTGACCATTGCTGCAAGCCCTGCTTTAGCGTTGTGCCTGCAGATATTTCATAAACCTGCGGTGCACGGTTTGCCGGTGAATGTTCAGTCGGGGGTGACAGAAAACCTTCTGCTGCCAACCCTTGCCTGGAAAATATAAATAACACCACCAGCCAAAATAAACTTTTCCTGGTCACCTATTATTTTCTCTTACCGGTAGATTTATTAAATAGCACTAATTGCTAACGAATAAGATTAATCATAAAGAGATGAATTTACTTAAGCAAACAGAAATTTACGCAATCTTTACTACAAGCATAAATTAAGTGATTTATACTAATATGCTGTAGATTATCACACCAACTCAGAGGTAAGGATCGAAAAAGGATCCTCATGTAAAATTTAATACTTTGTTAGCCCTCTAACGGTTCCTTCCGGGATAAATTGCAATCAAAGTATATTTACGCTCTGTTAAATCATCTTTATGACATTTGCATGACAATCCCTGGAATAATACACCCCCCACCATTTAAAATAATGATCGATGTGATTAACAATTATCATCAAAAAAATAGCGATAAATCCGCTAAAAGCAGGATCATATTCCATGGGATATCTTAATTTTGATGATTGATTATTCCTTGTTGTTATCAGGGATATCATGTAATTCCGGTAAGCACCGGATAGCGATTATTTATTCAGAGAAGGGTTTTCTTTAAGGAATAGATATTTTTTCAGTGAGTCGGGGTAAATAGAGATTTATATTTCTGACCTGATGTAGCAGGGAAATAACAGCCGATAATATCCCTGAACCGTTATTCAGCCGGATTAAGATCTGTCAGTGACGCAGCTAAACTCTGGTTCAATGCGATGCGGTGTCCCTGCAATGCCAAAAACAGGAGGCGGGCCGAAATCCGTAACGAGTTCTGTGCCGCAGTGGCCAAAAGGCTGCAATGGAGGACAATGGCGATGAGTTCCATTGCACAGCGAAGCAACTGGACGATCCGAATTTTATTGTCCTTAATGCTGCTGTCTTCCCGGATGAGCTGCAGCACGGCCAGTCTATAAAAATGACGCAGGCTATGCCGGAACAGGCCGATGCCATCTATCTGCTGAATACAAGTAAAGGAACACGAGCTGAGGCTGATATTTTACGGCCAGTCGCTGGATGCCGTCAAAGGCATCATTACCCTGCAGCAGTGACAGCGGCCGGATGGTTTACCGTAAACCGGGAGTCAGCCCGGTTTGTTCATCCTTTTTTCCAGGCAGCGCACAACCCACTTATAGCCCGCTACCGCCAGTACCAGATTCGCCAGAAATGTTGACAGTAGAATAAACCCTTCCGGATCATCATCCCCGAACAGCGTTGCGGCCTTACGCCATATCGATAACTGTAGATTCAATTGGTCAACGCAACAGTCATGTGAAAACATGGGGTTGCGGAGGATTTTTGAATGAAACGAACATTTACAGCAAAGGAAAAAGCATCTGTTTTTGAAATGTGGAAGAACGGAACAGGCTTCAGTGAAATAGCTAATATCCTGGGTTCAAAACCAGGAACAATCTTCACTATGTTAAGAGATACTGGCGGCATAAAACCCAATGAGCGCAAGCGAGCTGTAGCTCACCTGACGCTGTCTGAACGCGAAGAAATACGAGCCGGTTTGTCAGCTAAAATGAGCATTCGTGCGATAGCTACGGCGCTAAATCGTAGTCCTTCGACGATCTCACGTGAAGTTCAGCGTAATCGAGGCAGGCGCTATTACAAAGCTGTTGATGCTAATAACCGGGCCAACAGGATGGCGAAAAGACCAAAACCGTGCTTACTGGATCAGAATTTACCGTTGCGAGAGCTTGTTCTGGAAAAACTCGAGATGAAGTGGTCTCCTGAGCAAATATCAGGATGGTTAAGGCGAACGAAGGGGCGTCAAAAAACACTGCGAATATCACCTGAGACAATTTATAAAACGCTGTACTTTCGTAGCCGTGAAGCGCTACACCACCTGAATGTACAGCATCTGCGCCGGTCGCATAGCCTTCGTCATGGCAAACGCCATACCCGCAAAGGTGAAAGAGGTACGATCAACATAGTAAACGGAACGCCAATTCACGAACGCTCCCGGCATATCGATAACAGACGTTCTCTGGGGCACTGGGAAGGCGATTTAGTATCAGGCACAAAAAACTCGCATATAGCCACACTTGTAGACCGAAAATCACGTTATACGATCATCCTTAGGCTCAGGGGAAAAGATTCTTTCTCAGTGAATCAGGCTCTTACCGACAAATTCCTGAGCTTGCCGCCTGAACTCCGGCAATCACTGACATGGGACAGAGGGATGGAGCTGGCCAGGCATCTAGAATTTACTGTCAGCACTGGGGTTAAAGTTTACTTCTGCGATCCTCAGAGTCCCTGGCAGCGGGGAACAAACGAGAATACTAATGGGCTAATTAGACAGTACTTTCCCAAAAAGACATGCCTTGCCCAATATACTCAACATGAGCTGGATCAGGTTGCAGCTCAGCTAAACAACAGACCAAGAAAGACACTGAAGTTCAAAACACCGAAAGAGATAATTGAAAGAGGTGTTGCGTTGAAAGATTGAATCTACAGCGGCTTTTTTTAATATGTCCCGTTTGTCAGTAACCCGCTTCAACTCCTTCTGGAGTCGGCGGATCTCGGCCTGAGCATCTGACTGTTCTTTATTAGTGGATGAGTCCGGACCGTACTTCTTTATCCAGGCGTAAAGGCTGTGGGTGGTGATATCGAGACGTGTTGCAACGCTGGAAACAGAATGACCGCGATCAATAACCTGTTTGACTGCTGCAATTTTAAACTCTTCGGGATAACGTTTACCGCTCATAGGCACCTCTCTTTAAGTCATCTTAAATGACTCCGGGGTGTCTGTTAAACCCGTGGCGATTCAGTCGTCTCCCGAACACACCTATATACACTAAATCAGCAGGTTGATAGCAATACGGCTATCCCCTCATTTTATCTTCCAACAACTGCCTGATAGCCGCTCCACCCCTTTTTGTTGATCTCGTGAAAACATTTTTTGCATTGTTACTTCAACAATATTGCTATCGGAGTGGTTTTCAGCGGTTTGTAACCCTGCCTGTAACGAGGAGAGGTCAGCCATCGTTTCCCCCATCGGCCAGAGTGCAGACTGCGCAAGATGACGCTTGCGCGCCATCAGACTTTGTAACAGACAGTCAAAAGAGTTTTCCTGATAGCCACTGTGTATGGCTATCGGAATATGCACTGTCACAGGTTTAGTCTGACCAATACGGTGGACTCGATCATTACACTGCTCTTCGACAGCCGGGTTCCACCAGCGGGAAAGATGAATAACATGCGTGGCGGCGGTCAGCGTCAATCCGGTGCCGGCCGCTTTTGGACCTAATACCAGTAAATCAAATCCGAAATCCTGTTGCAGATGTCTCTGGAAGCGATTGACGATTTGCTGGCGTTTTTTTATGGGTGTGTCGCCGTTGATAAGATCGACGTCTTCCATACCAAACAGTTGCTTCACCAATTCAATAAAACGGTATTGCATCTTGCGATGTTCAATAAAGACTAAAACCCGTTCCTGTTTATTTTGTATCTCCCGCAGAATATCAAAACACGCACTTAAACGTGCAGAGGCACTGATAAAGGCTTCATCTTCTGCATCCATGTCCAGGGCGGGATGCACTGAAACACCGCGAATATGTTGCAACATTTTCAGTGCTGCGCCAGGAGCCCCTGATTTAAGTTTCACACGGGCATTATCATAGGCAACCATTTGCCCTTCAGGCATCAGATGAGGATGCAGATAGCGTGTTTTGACCGGAAGATCTTTGGCTACCTGATCTTTTAAACGCCGGAAAGCCAGTGCCGGCTGGCTGCCACTGGCCATAAAAACCCGTTGATATAATTCCTGCATAGTTTCAGTCGTTGGCTCCTGATATTGAGCCGTATATTTTAAACGACTCCCCAGATAGCCAGGAGTAATTTGGTCCATCACAGCCCATAAATCTCCGGTGCTGTTTTCTATCGGTGTCCCTGTCAAACCAATCCGATACTCCGCATTGATAGCACGTGCCGCCATCGCTCTAAGGGACACCGGATTCTTCAGTGCCTGGATTTCATCAAAGACCACAGCAGCGAACTGGATACGGGCAAAGGAGTGTTGATAATTAGTTAAAGTCGTGTAGGTGGTCAGTAACCAGAAACGATGACCCTTAGCTTCCCTGATAGCTGTCTGAAGACGATTGAGGTCCAAACGCTGCTCCCCGGAAAGGGTCTCGACACCCTGACCATCGTGATATTTGTACCGCGACAACGCACTGCCATATAACGGCAATAATGTGCCCAGGCCATCAATGTCACAATGATCGGTCACCTCTTTGTTCCAGTTTTCCAATAAGGAAGTTGGTGCCACAATCAACACCGGACCTGATATCCCACCATGCTGCCGGGCGTTATCCTGTAACCAACGTAAAAAGGTGATTGTTTGTAGAGTCTTGCCCAGCCCCTGTTCATCAGCATTCAGGATACCTGGCATTCCTGATTGCCAGGAGTTGAGCTGATGATGAAAACTTTCCAGCTGGTGTGAACGTAACGCCGTCCTGATACCCGAAGGGATTGTGCCCTGAATATGGGGGATCCGGGGGGCCTGCTCCGGACACCAGTTGACCTCTTCAAAGTTATCGCGAGTATCAAGGATAATCGTTGCCTGATTTAGGGGATGAAGGGTGAGCGGGTCATTACCGCCGGCGGCAGTGTCGCCCAACAACGTAATCCGCTTAGCGATGGCATCACAGAGCGCCGGAGTCACAGGTAACGTCATATCACCCAACGGAACTTCTGGCTCTCCAGACTTCAGGGCACTTACAATGCTGGCTTGTATCTCCTTCAGGCTGTCGGTGTCTAAAGGTTCAATCATTGCGGCGATCCCTTGCGGGATCTCTTCCGGTAACCAGCGGCTACTGTCGAATGTCTCAGGGTAATCACTGGGTTTACTATATTGTTTAAGACCGATCACCCGGGCCGAGTATTCATCGGTTTCAACTATCACGGGATCAGCCATAGCTTCAATCAATGCGTCCCTGGATATGTCGTCAAGTCCCGCCAGTCGGCCCTGGCTATCAAGATATTTTTCTATGGCAGCATTGATTTCCGGACGGGGATTTTCGATAAAAGCCTTTCTCTCGGCGGCAGGTGCCCGCTGTTTTTCTGTCATAACCTGCAGGACGGGAACAGCACCAGGATCCACCACCAGGAAGTGACCTTCACCCACCCGATAGGCTGGCAGCGCCCCCTGCATACGGCAGCGTTTCTGAAAACGTTCTAGTGCCTGTCCACCTAGCTCTGCATCATTTTCCTGAATGTCTCCGCCCTGAGTCAGTTTTTCCCGCAAATTCTTTTGTGCAAAGGGGACAACCTCGAAATCGCTACTATCGCCATGATGAGTAGCGGCTAAAGAGAAACTATCGGCAAGATTAATTTGTAGCCCTTGCAGAAAATCACTCATCGAAAGCCGGGCTGAATGAGTATCCTGACTCATTTCAACCCCGGGATCGAGAGCCTGCCGGAAATGCGCCATCGCAGCCCAATCCCCGGCGTCGCCGCCTCCTGTTTTGAAGTTTTCAACTACGTTCAATGCCTCAACCATCCATACCGGTAATCGACGCAAGCCCTGAGACGTAGAAAGGATCGCGCCGGTACGCTGTGTTATCTGCCGCTGTCCATTTTTCAACCATTCATACCGTAATTTGAACGTAGGATGTCCCAGCGCTCCTTCGATGTCAGTTTTAAGGGTTAAATCAACTAACGGAGGCAAGCCAAGCACCTGAGCAGAATGACTGTCCAGCCGTGACACCAGTTCATGGGGGATCACAATTTGATTTTCAGTGACAGATACCGGCTGTTGGTGTTCTTCAGACAGTGCTTTCAGGTCAGCAATGGCAAACGCCAGGTATCGATCCTTTTGGCGGATATCGCCCAGAGAAGCGGGGAGCTGTTTTCTTAACACCCGCTGTACAAAGGATCGCTTTTCAGGATTAAGGGTGAGAATAACGGTCTGTGGGGTAACTTCAGGATGTAAACTCATGCGATGTAATCCAGTATTTCAAGGACTTTTCCTTGCCAGCTATTAGGGGTATGAGTAATGGCATCATAAATATCCGCGGAACATCGGATATCTTCACAGTCATACTGACTGAGAAAAAGTTGCGGGCCATTTTTAGCCGTTTCTTTGAAGAAGTGGACTTTATAGTTGTGAGAGCCCTCAACCACCGTACAGTGACCAATCTGCATTATGAGCAGAGAAGTATTTTTACGGGATGAATGGGTAGCTGATTGCTCTCCAAAATTGAGCTCACTAATGGCTCCCCCCGCAGACTTAATCTCCTTAGCCCGGGAATAAGCCTCACTGCTGAAAGCAACCCATGCCGCATTGATTTTCCCTTGTTTATAGAGATCCATCCAGAATTTACGGCGCGGCGCCCACATATGACTACTCTCAACCGATGAGACTACATCCATAAAGAACGACATATCCTCACGCGTTAGCCAGCGAATAATAACCTGACGGGTTTTGTCATCCACTCGCCCCCAGACGCCCCCGGTTCGGGTGCGAGGATCACCGTACAAGGCAGTCAGCTTTTCTGTGAGCTGAGTCGCAAAGTGCTCATCAGGTTGCTGATAATACCAATGGCTGAGTAGCGCATTAAGGGCATATTCGGCCCCGGTTTCGAGACGCTCCTTACCTTCAGGCTTCAGCCACTCGAAAAGCGCCTCTATCCATTGTGGCTCAGTCAGTTTATCTGCAATCTTATCGATGTAAGCTCTAAAGACTAAGCTCATCAATCCCGTACCACTGCGCGAACTCAGTCCCTGGCTGCTTAGTTCCTGATATGGACGCAACATAGGCACCATTCTGTCAGCAATCAAACGGTGAGCATGATTAGCTTCCAGAATCTCAGGGATATTACCTATTAACATCTGCCAGCGACCGGGTAGATAGCTCTGCTGCTGCTGTAATCCCCTCAGTAATGCCAAGGTATGTTCGCTTCCCGGCTGGTAACTTTCCAGATAGGCTTTAAACATAGTCGACAAAAAAATCGTCGACCTGTTGCTCTCGAGCTCTTTTAAATAAAATTGCCTTAAAGGTTCGAATAGTGGCAAACGGACAAATCTGTCAGAAAAAAGATAGCGTGCTCCTTCACAGACCAGCGACATACTGACGTTACGCCATTCCCAGTGAACAACATAGCCGAGAATTTCCTGTAAAACAGACTGCTGGTCTTTATCATTGCTGCTGATGTCGATATCTGGCCAGCGAAGATGTACCTGCCGGATACTCTGTTTTAATGCAGAGGATTCGACAACTGCCTTTGCGGATATTTTTTTTGGGTGGAGTAATAATTCACTTAACGCCAGGCTCATGGTTTGGCTTCCTGCATAACCCCGCTCAACTGCTGACGAATTGTATTGATTTCTTCTTCATTAGCTGGTGTATGCATTACTATACGTAAATCTATACGACGGTTAGTGGCTCTGTTTTGTGCGGTGTCATTAGGGGCTACCGGGCGCATATCTCCATATCCTGCGACAGAAAGTACCGGCTGATGATTAAGATTTTGTCGGGTCAGTAAATCCGGTGCAGTGGTATTCATGGTCGTAAAAGTATTTATCGCACGATTTGTTGACAGTGTCAGGTTATACAAAGCGTCTCCTTGAGAGTCAGTGTGGCCCTCAATCTGTACTGATTCAATCACCGCATAGGAAGGGTTACATTGCCTGCTCCATCCTGAATGCTGATGTGAAAAGGTATAGCATGGCAACACACTGTCTAAATTCTTCGCCAGCGCTTCGACGATTTGCCGTTTTTTATCTGTGAAGGTGGCACTGTTACTCGCAAATAAACCATCACCCTGAAAACGTAATATACCTTCCTGCGGTATCACATTTACCGGCAAATCCGGATAACTGCCTTTAAGACGGTCGCGCAACTCATAAAGTAACGCTAATCGCGCCGCATCAGCTTCTGATAAATATTTTTCCAGCGGATTTGGCTGCTTAAGACGCTTAATCTCCGCCTCCAGACTTTTAATTTTACTATCGCGGGTATTCACCGCAGTCTCATACGTTTGCTTTGGTACAGTATTTTTATCGTTATAACGGCTGGCAAAAAATGCCAGTAATACCATGACGATAAAAAGAAAACTCACCGTCATATCTGTCATAGAGACAAATACAGATTCCTGTTCTTCGTGCTCTCTTTTACGCGGGCCATGATTACGCATTAGTTACGTCTCTGTTTCGGCATAAACTCTTCGGCCTGCTCAACCACCTCACGCATAGTGTCAAGGGCGGGAGTCAGACCGTCCTGCATATTTTTGACATGAGCAGAAAGAGTATCTACGGAGAGCTGTACTTGTTGCTGATAACTTTCAAAGGCCTTACCTAAAGTAATATCGATATCCTCCAGCCGCTGGCCCTGCCCTTTTAAGGAATTGATCACCGACTGCAGACTCAACAATGTCGATTCGATGGCTTTATGCTGCCCTCCCAGGGTTTCCTGTGCGGACTTGAGTGCCACGGCAGAACTTTCCGCATTGGCTTTTGCAGAATAAGCGATAGTACTGAGTTGATTTTCAGTACTGTCACGGAGTTGGCGGGTCATATTCTCAATACGCTCTACCATGGCTCGCACCGGATCTGCCGCAGTAACCAGGCTCTGACTACTTTCTTGGAAGGCTCTGGAGGCCTGTTCCGTTGCCTGCGCCCCCTCTTTAATGCCTTCGGATGAACGACGTAACTGGGTTCCGCTTTCACTGACCAACTTTACTACATCCTTCAGTTTATGGGCGATTTCATCCAGGGGGATCAGCAACTGTTCACTCGCTTTCTGTGATACCTGGTGGGTAGTTTGATGGATAGAATTAGCGGCTTGATCAATCGACTGAATAATGTCGCGGGTAGATAGCGAAATTGCCTGTTGGCTTTCCGTTGTGGTCGTTTTGAATTGTAACCGGGCGGCTTCGGAACCTTGTCGGGCTGCAGTTTCTAACTCTTCACGAATTCCCACGGCTGCCATTTTCATCCCTTCAGCAGCTTCCCGCATAGCGTTTGCTCCATCACTGGTATTATCTTTGATACCCTGTAAAGTAATATTCATGGTGCTGAGAAGACTTTCTGTCCCCTGCGTCAGCAATTCCCTGGCCTGACCGGCAGAAGAGGCCATACCTTCAGTTAAAGATTCTACGGCCTGCCCTAACCGGGAGATAACTTGCTCCATCTCATCGCCCATCCGACCTGAACTTTGATCCATCCGCTCAGCCAGCATACGGATCTGATCACCGGCTAAAGAGATACGATCGCTGGCCTGTGTTAAAGCCTGCCCCACATCATTTGAGAAGCGAGTTGATAGGCTTTCTACCATTTCGCCTACCCCATCATTCCCCAGGCGACTGACTTGTTCTATAACCGGCGTAATAGCCTGACTGATCGATTCTGAGATGACTTTCGGAAGATCTTCACGTAACGGACGACCTAACTCTGCGACCATCTCCATACCCAGTAAACGAAAATGTTCACGGCTTTCAATGGTGGCTTCAAGTTGCTGTTGCGCAATATATTCCAGAGAAATATAGGAGAGACGTTTTTCAAGTAAAGAATTCAGCCGGAAGACTCTAACGTCTACGGCGCTCAGGTCACGACGCTGCACGATAGTAAAAATAATAGAACAGAAAAGCCCCATCAGCGACATAATAAATTTCGCTGAGGCAATAGTAAGTAATCCTTCTAACGCTGCACTACCGCCGTTTCCGAGAGAAGTGCTCATGGAATTCAAGGCAGAAATCAATCCGAGAAAAGTAAGAAATAATCCAACACTGACAAACATGCCTGGCACAACTTTCCAACCACCAGCACCAAAGTGAAGATCTTCCAGGTTAAAAAACTGCTGAGGTCTGACAGTATTATGGATCTGTAGATTTTCTCCGTTACCTACTGACAGCATGGTTTCACGATATTCAAACCAAGCCTGTCTGATACTTGTCTGTTGTGCACTGCTGCTTTCCTGATTGAACTGGTTATCCAGTGCCAGAAGCTGGTCGGAAATATTGTCAGTTCTGCTATCAATGGCCGTGATAACCGCATCCAGGGCTTTTTTTCTCTTATTCATTATATTACGCCAGCGAATAAGACATATAACCAGTGTTACCACCAGTGTTATGGTAACCCAACCCGGTGCCGCGGGATTTATCAGTAGCGAGGCTAACCACAGAATAGCATTACGAACAACAACGCCGGGATAAAGTAAGAAGTCCATTTAATACCTGATAGATTACGTTGATAGGAATAATCTTAATGGTATCGGTTTTTTTCAGATTTATGAACATTAAAGGTGCACAAATCCCCCCATATGAAGGCGACAGGGTTTAATTGCATACCTAATTGCCGAAGTAAAAAACGCATCAGTTTTAAGGACCCCCGAAGCGGGTCCGATTTTCAGTCAGTTTGCCCTTTTCCCTGTATCCCGGCCTTCGCCATTTTATTCAGTGCGGGTATCATGGCCAGAGCCTCTGCAACCGGGCTGGAGTACTCACGCAGTATAAGCGAATCAACGAACAACTGTTTTACCCTGGCCATGACCGCACCGATTGTAATCTGTTGTCCGTTACCACGGGATATGCTCCCGCTCAGTCGCTGCTTTGCAACAACACGTTGAGGTCTACGTAATGAACAGGGAAGTAACCTGTCCTCCATGGAGGGATAAAGGCACTGATTTTCTTAAGACGTAATTCATCGTGACATCACCGTAAGGTCTAAACGCTACCCTCAGCGACTGACCTGATTTTTCCTAGCTCTCCGGCTTAAGAAAGTTTGAAATCTGTGTTAAAAAAAGCCGGTATCGGGTTACCAAAAGGACAGAGAACGCATGTCTTGCAGCATACCTTTGCCAGCCATTTTATGATGCGAGGGGGAAATATTCTGGTGCTGCAACAGATATCAGGACACAGCACGATAATGATGACGATGCGTTATGCACACTTTGCACCAAATCACCTGGATGCTGCTACTATTTTGAACCCATTTGACAGTCTTTCAAAGAAGGAGAGTAGATAGCCTTTTTATTGTTATATCGCCATTATATCGCCATTTCATCGCCACTGCGGATCGCAGAAAACAAAAAACCGCCTGACGGCGGTTAAACGACATTGCACATAAGTGCTTATTTTTGTTCATTATAATCGGTGGTGCCCGGGGCGGGACTTGAACCCGCACAGCCTTACAGCCGAGGGATTTTAAATCCCTTGTGTCTACCGATTTCACCACCCGGGCAAATCTGGAGGCGCGTCCCGGAGTCGAACCGAGGTAGGCGGATTTGCAATCCGCTGCATGGCCACTCTGCCAACGCGCCTTTAATTCTTTGAATTACAACATCTTAAAATATGTTGTTCTTCTTATTCTTTGTTAATTCCGGTGGAAAACACCTGCTTAACTTATTGATTCCGAAAGACTTAATATCTCTTTCGTCTCCGGAATGGCGGCTATTATGGACTGGTTCCCCGCCCTTGGCAAGAGCTATCCCCTATTTTTTCCAATAAAACCGACCGAATGACTGAAAATTCAGCAAACTGTTCAGTCAGCGAACACAATCACGCTAAGATGTTTAAATTATCATCACTAACAGACTGATTTAAATGAATAAAAATTCAAATATTCCGTCTGCATTGCCCTGATGCACTCTGATTTCGGACGGTAAATCTGCTTCCCGGTCTGGCTTTACTTCCCTGCTCTGCGGAGGATAACCAGTGCACCGGACAAAGAAGCCTGTCTGTGAAAATCTGCCGCGTATATTTAGTGCGTTACGGAGATCTGTTCCGTCAGTCTGCAAGATATAACTTTTCATCCCACTGAGCCAATGAAAGCACCTTAACCCGTGCCGCCTTAATACGGAACAAAACGCCATTGCCGGACCCGGCAGTGCTGCACTTAAGCCCTTCGGACCGCGTATACGGGCAGCAGTCAGATAGTCAGATAGTCAGATAGTCAGATAGTCAGATAAGAGCATAACGAGGTTCCGTCGACAGTCCTCTTCAAATAGCGCCGACCGTAAACGAGTAGTGAAGCGCTGCTGCCAGGGCGACCGATGAATCTATGTGAGCTGACCCGGCAAAGATAATACATGGACGTGCTCCCACAGATAGCGCTTCATACAGTAAAAATTCTGCGGTGAAGCGCTGCTGCCCGGGCCACCGATGGGTCTATGTGAGCTGAGCCGTCAAAGATAATATATGTATGTACTCCCACAGATAGCGCTTCATACAGTAAAAATTCAGCGCTGAAGTGCTGCTGCCGGGAGGACAGATGGAAAAGTGTTCCGGTCCGGAAATGATTACAGGCCGGCAAGCAGATATGTCGCTGCATATTTCCCTTTCCGGATGCCTTAAGCTGAAAAGTTAATCTCTACCCTCTTCATTCAAATCATAAGAAGAATGCCGGTACGTACGTTTGATGGGTTATTCGGTGACCAGCCGGCGTTACTGAGATGAGCGACCACCCACGGCTTCTGAAATATTCCGCCATGACCGGAGACCCTACCAGCGTCATTCAGGATGGACTAAACGCGGAACACTCCGTGAATGAGGTTGTATATATACCGGTGCCACTCTCCGCAGGTCTTCCGGGGGACTGACTGGCAGTTGAGCCGCTGTGAGGTGTGCTTAGGATGGTACGGGCGGTTAAGTCGCCACCAGAAGTTCGCGGCTTAACCGCTGACTAAGGTGACCAGTGGGCCGGGGTCATGTGGTCATGTGGTCATGTGGTCATGTGGCCATGTGGCCATGTGGCCATGTGGCCATGTGGTCATGTGGCCATGTGGCCATGTGGTCATGTGGCCATGTGGCCATGTGGTCATGTGGCCATGTGGCCATGTGGCCATGTGGCCATGTGGTCATGTGGTCATGCGGTCATGCGGTCATGCGGCCATGCGGTCATGCGGCCATGCGGCCATGCGGTCATGTGGTCATGCGGTGACAGAGTACAAAAACAAAAAAAGGACCCGAAGGTCCTTTTCTGAGGGCAGATAACCTGACGTTACCGGCCGGAATCTGGAGCGGGAAACGAGACTCGAACTCGCGACCCCGACCTTGGCAAGGTCGTGCTCTACCAACTGAGCTATTCCCGCAATGCATTTCCTGTTATCCGTAATGACTGAAACACAGGTAATGTCTTGATGTGCAGCATTTTACTGCCCCGGACGTATCCGTCAACCTGTTTATACCGCCCCACGGTGTGATTGCTGCTATTTACGCCGCTTTGCTTACTGATCGAGCAGATCTTTACGCGCAGCGCTCAGATACTGGAACATCGACCAAAAGGTCAGGACCGCTGCAATATACAATGCCAGGAATCCAGCCACTTCCACCAGATGATTAGGTCGCCATAACAATGCGACCAGCGCCATCATCTGTGCCGTTGTTTTCACTTTGCCTATCCAGGACACCGCAACACTGCTGCGTTTACCAATTTCAGCCATCCATTCACGCAATGCAGAAATAATAATTTCACGGGCAATCATGGTCGCGGCCGGCAGCGTGATCCACCAGGAATGAAAATGTTCCGCCACCAGCACCAATGCAATAGCCACCATCACTTTATCGGCCACGGGGTCAAGGAACGCACCGAACGCCGTCGTTTGTTGCCAGCGACGCGCCAGAAAGCCATCAAACCAGTCGGTAATGGCCGCAATCACAAAAAGTAATGCGCAACACGCCGGAGCCCACTGAAAAGGCAGATAAAATGCCAGCACGAAAAAAGGGATCAGCACAACCCTGAATAACGTGAGGTATATCGGTATATTAAATTGCATAGGGCATTAACAGCCTGGAAAGGGTGATGTTTGCCACTATGTTCCTACATTGCCCCCCCCGTTTCAATGCTACTGTTTGAGAGAATGGAATATTTTTTCTGCCAGCGCACGCGATATGCCCGGGACTTTGGCTATTTCATCGGCGGTGGCATTTTTCAGTGGCTGTAATCCCCCCATATATTTCAGTAACTGCTGACGTCGTTTCGGGCCAACCCCTTCAATTCCTTCCAGACTGCTCGCCGATTTCACCTTCGCCCTTTTCTGCCGGTGGCCGGTTATCGCATGATTATGAGATTCATCACGGATATGCTGAATAACATGGAGTGCCGGTGAGTCAGGGGGTAACGACATCCCTTCCCCCTCTGGCTCCAGAAACAGTGTTTCCAGCCCGGCTTTGCGATCACTTCCCTTGGCAATCCCCAGTAATAAAGGATGTGCTTTATTCCAGTCGACCTGCAACGAGGCAAACACCTCTTTGGCCTGCCCCAGCTGCCCCTTACCGCCATCGATAATAATGACATCCGGGATATTCTTTTCTTCCAGAGCTTTTCCGTAGCGCCGTTCGAGAACCTGATGCATCGCTGCATAGTCATCGCCGGGGGTAATGCCATTGATATTGTAACGACGATACTCCGCCCTCACTGGGCCATTGGCATCAAACACAACGCAGGAAGCCACCGTTTGTTCACCCATCGTATGGCTGATATCAAAGCATTCCATACGCCGGATATTTGGCAGATGCAGAAAATTCGCCAGTGCTGCCATACGCTGATGCACGGTGGATTGCTGCGCCAGCCGGGAGGTCAGAGCCGTCGCCGCATTGGTTCGGGCGAGTTTCAGGTAACGCGCCCTGTCCCCGCGGGGCTTACTTTGCAGGGTGATCTTCCGTCCTGCCAGTCCGGACAAAGATTCACTCAGCAGGCCGGTTTCAGGCAGTTCAAAATCCAGCAGGATATCGCCTGGTAAGGTGCGTAACTCACTGCCCTGCAGATAAAACTGTCCCACAAAGGTCTGGATAACTTCGGCCAGTTCGGTATTTGCCGGCACTTTAGGAAAATAACTACGGCTTCCCAGCACTTTCCCCTGGCGGATAAATAACACATGCACACAGGCCATTCCCGAATCGTAAGCGATACTGATAGCATCGAGGTCATCTCCCTGATTGGAAACAAACTGTTTTTCGGTGATCCGTCTGACTGCCTGAATTTGATCCCTGAGTAGTGCCGCCCCTTCAAAGTCCAGATCGGCGCTCGCCTGCTCCATACGGGCGACCAGCTGACGCAGGACCTGGTCATCCTTCCCGGAAAGAAACAGCCGTACATAGTCCGTCTGTTGCCGGTAATCCTCTTCGGAAACCAGTCCGCTGACACAGGGTCCGAGGCAGCGTCCTATCTGATATTGCAGACAGGGACGGGATCGATTCCGGTAGACATTGTTTTCACATTGCCGGATAGGAAACACTTTCTGTAATAACGCCAGGGTCTCCCGTACGGCCCCTCCGTTAGGAAAAGGCCCGAAATACTCCCCTTTCGCGTGTTTAGCTCCACGATGGTATGCCAGCCGCGGATGCTTATCGCCGCTGAGAAAAATAAACGGATAGGACTTATCATCACGCAATAACACGTTATAGCGCGGCTGATAGAGTTTGATGTAGTTGTGTTCAAGCAGCAGTGCTTCTGTCTCACTGTGGGTCACGGTGACATCGATATGCACAATGTTCGCCACCAACGCTTCGGTTTTACGGCTGCTGACCTGTTTGCGGAAATAGCTGGTCAGACGTTTTTTCAGATCTTTCGCTTTACCGACATAGATCACCTCATCGCCAGTGCCATACATTCTGTAAACACCGGGCTGATGGGTCACTGTGCGGAGAAACTCCGCAGGGTCGAACGTATTATTCACTTCATTCACTACGCGTTACCGGGTTTGAGTGGACAGAAAAAGAGCCTTGCGGGAGGATACTCTCCCGACAGGTAGCGGACTGCAAATACCCCGGGAAGTCTGTGTGCTTCCACGACATCTCAGGTACTGAATTGTGATTCACGGTCGTCATTTCAAGTATCCTGGCAGGGTATAACGAAAAAAAGCAGCTTATGAGCGCAGCTGTACTCTGATATCCCCTTCCGGCCGCGGATATCGCCGCGCGCCTAAGGATCTCTTCTTTCAGAGCCTACAGTCATGCCGCCTGCCCCGGTAAACCGGACAGCATAAGCAGCCATCCCTGCCGTTCTCAGGACAGTACTTATCTAAGTATAAGCGATTCTGTGCAGATGACCGGTCAGCCGGTGGAATACAGCACAGAGCGCCATGATCTCAGATTTCGGCCATTTCGCCGCGCATTCCATAGCTGACGGCTATTCTGTCACTTTTGATCGGCGGACAGGGCTGAAAATAATGAACCCTGTATTATGATTCTGATATAATCCACGCATTATGGCGATAAAATGCCGTTTAACGGAGTCGGAAACAATGAACTACGCAGAATTTTCTACTGAAAAAAGCCCTGAAGCGCTATCCCGTGAAGTCACTTGTCTGAAAATGATGGTAACTATGATCCTGCAATCTATGAGCCAGGTAGATTCAGGCAAAGCTATCTTAAAAATGGAACGTTATCTGGCGACGGCCGGTGATAACGAAGATACCGCATTACTGGCTGAAACGCTGCGCCAGATTAAAGCGGGCTATCTGCAATAACGCTGAGTCGTCCTGCCTCAGCCTGAGGCAGGATAATACGCTCCCCGAAGCTCCCCGGCCTTACCCCCTCTTTGCTTTTTTCCACAGTGATATTGCCCGTTACTGCAGGTTTTGCCGGTAATTCCGTTGAAAAAAAGTGCGGTTGGACGGCATTCCCGACAAGCGGTTTTTCCGGCAACGCAGAGTATGATAAAAGATGCCTGAACTATTAAGAGATTATGACACAGGTGGCCTGCTCATCAGGCTCTCCGGGAATAACTCTAAGATAACAACAAGAAAGCTATTGCAATCACAGGAACAGATGCATGACACAACATTCTGACAACGATGTGACCGGTGAAGGTTCACACAAGCTGCGGCGAAATCTTCACAACCGTCATATACAGTTAATTGCCATCGGCGGTGCTATCGGTACCGGCTTATTTATGGGATCAGGAAAGACAATCAGTCTGGCCGGCCCGTCCATCATCTTTGTCTATATGCTGATAGGCTTTATGCTGTTTTTCGTCATGCGGGCAATGGGTGAAATATTACTTTCTAATCTGAATTATAAATCGTTCAGTGACTTTGCGGCCGAATTACTGGGGCCCTGGGCCGGGTATTTTACCGGCTGGACCTACTGGTTTTGCTGGGTAGTCACCGGCATTGCAGATATTGTCGCCATCACTTCCTATCTTCAGTTCTGGTTACCGGATTTTTCTGTCTGGATGAGCGCATTGCTGTGCATAGCCACCTTCCTGATCCTGAACATCGCAACCGTGAAGCTGTTCGGCGAAATGGAGTTCTGGTTTGCTATCATCAAGATAGTCGCCATTATTGCCTTGATTATTATCGGGATCGTGCTGGTTGCCGTGCACTACCATGCCCCGGGACGACCTGAAGCCGCTCTCAGCAATATCTGGACCCACGGGGGACTGTTCCCGAAAGGTCTGAGTGGCTTCTTTGCCGGCTTCCAGATTGCCGTCTTTGCCTTTGTCGGCATCGAACTGGTCGGGACAACAGCCGCAGAAACACGCAACCCACAGAAAGTCTTACCCAGAGCGATCAACGCGATCCCGCTGCGTATCATCATGTTTTATGTCTGTTCATTACTGGTGATCATGGCTGTCACCCCCTGGAACGAGGTTGTCCCGTCGCGCAGTCCGTTCGTGGAGATGTTCGTACTGATTGGTTTACCTGCTGCTGCGGGTATTATTAATTTTGTGGTGCTCACCTCGGCGGCGTCATCAGCCAATAGTGGCATCTTTTCAACCAGCCGTATGCTGTTTGGTCTGGCCGGACAAGGGGTCGCCCATCAGCGATTTGCGCATCTGTCCAAACGAGCGGTGCCGGTCAACGGCTTGCTGTTTTCCTGCTTATGTTTGCTGGCAGGGATCGCGCTGATTTACCTGATCCCGAATGTGATGACCGTTTTCACGCTGGTCACCACCGTCTCCGCGATACTGTTTATGTTCGTCTGGTCGATTATTCTGTGCAGTTACCTGGTCTACCGTAAAAAACATCCGGAATTGCATGCCGCGTCGGTCTTCAGGATGCCGGCCGGGAAACTGATGAGCTGGGTGGGACTGCTGTTTTTCGCCTTTGTACTGGTTCTGCTGAGCCTGCAACCCGATACGCGTCAGGCACTGATGGTAACCCCGATCTGGTTTATCCTGCTGGCTATCGGCTGGAAAATGCAGCAGCGTAAATTATCTTAGTGCTATAACTCCGGGTACGGCATCTTCGCTTTCCGGTGCCGTCCCGGGGTTATCACACATCAGCTGCCGGTAATTTTTTCTTTTTCCAGCGCAGTTCACTGATCACAACCGCACAAACAATCAGGCAGCCCCCGGCCAGTGCCGGTAAAGGGAGCCTTTCTCCGGCAATTCTGCCGACAATGCCAGCCCATACCGGTTCTCCCGCATAAATAATCGTCGCTTTTGTCGGCGAAACACTTCGCTGTGCCCAGTTCATCGTCAGCTGGATCACCGCGCTGGCAAGCCCCAGACCACAGGCACTGCCCAGCACCGTCATAGTCATGTCAGGAACCGCTTCCCCGGCGGGCAGCATAAACAGAAACGAAAACAATGAGGCCATCAGAAGCTGGATCAGTGTCAGCCGCCGGGTTTCAGTAGTCCCCGCAAAATAGCCTATCAGTAAAATCTCTGCCGCAATCGCCAGCGTACTGGCCAGAGTGACCATTTCCCCGGCCGAAAAGCCTGATGCCGACCGGACAGAGACGCCGGACAGCAGCAACAATCCGGCAAAAGCCAGAACAATCCCGCACCAGGACATAATACCGGGCGGACGGCGGAAGAATAACCACTGCAGTAATGGTACCAGAGGCACATACATGGCAGTGATAAAGGCGGACTGGCTGCTGCTAATCGTTTTCATCCCCAGCGTCTGTAAACCATAGCCGATAGCTATCGCCAGCCCGATACTGCCTCCGGCAATCCAGTCCCGGGGGCTGGCCCCCCGCAGGGTTTTCAGGGAAAACAGCGAGAGGATCAGGGCTGCCGTACCAAAGCGCAGACCGACGAAAAAGAACGCACCGGATACCTGTACCGCATGGTGCACAATAAGAAAGGTTCCCCCCCATAGCATGGTGATAAAAATTAATATCAGCACAGGTCGGGAGAACAACGGGTCAGAGGTATTGTTAGCAACAGAAGACATCTTTGAATAACCAGTCGCGGGAAAAGGAGTGATACCGGGTGCGGTATCGCCGGGCGAATAACCTCTGCCATCGCCGGGAAAGCGCATTGCAGAAACGTCCGGGGTCTCAGAAAAAAAACAGCTCTGCATCACTGCAAAGCTGTTCACTCATTTATGGGTGCTCCCGCCTGGCAGGATAACACGACGCTGACAGCGGATTACCGGCTGGCCGAATGACCAGCCCCTGCTCCGCCACCGTTTTTATCGGCTGACGGGGAATGGCCGTTCTCTGCCGCAGATTTGTCCGCAGAGCGTGCCCCGGCGGCGGCATCAGGGGCTGCCGGCGAGGAGGCTTTCGGTGCCGGCGAGGCTGAGTTCCCGTCGGTGGCAGATCCTGACGTCGCCGGCGTAGCGGCAGCGGTACTGCTGTTGACCGCGGCCACAGGTTCGGTCGGTGCCATATGCGGCTGCATCACGGTCCCCTGCAATGCATCATTCAGCACATTGGTAAAGTCACTCCAGGAACAGTACCCGTTGCTGTCGGTCGGACAGCCGGTTAACTGCAGGGTGACTCGCTCAGGCGGATGAGCAAGGCTCAGAATATCCGCATTGCGAAGCTGCTCTGTGCTCTGATAGACATATTCTATCTTCAGCAGATCTTTATTATTTTGTTTGTCATGCCAGCGTTCAAACATCAGCTGGCCCCCTATCGGCGTCTGTTCATACTGTCCGGGTAACTGATAGGGCTTCACCTTCAGCGCCGCCAGCAGTGAGGCGATATTCGAATCGTGGCCGACCATAAAGGTAAAGGCCGGGGCGGCAGATTTATCCTGATCGATTAACTGACTGCGAATGTAGTCGACCAGTGGGGCTGCCACGTCGTGGGCCACTGCAGGCGTAGTGAATAACACGTCCTGGTAAGCATTTTTGATGGCTGATAAGGCTTTCCATTGCTCAGGCGTGGTGATTTTCCCCCACGCCACCTGGTCTGCAGGGAAGCCCTGGTAATATTGCAGGGTAAAGGCATCCACCAGCGCATTGCCGGTCTTCAGCGGCCCTTCCACCGACGGTTCTTTGCCTTTGACCAGGCTGAATTTATTATCCGCCCCGGTAAGGCTGCATTTATCTTTGCCTTTACACTGAGGCGAGTTGGCATAGCCGACCACGTCTGCCAGTTGTTTGTAAGCGGCCTGCAGTGACTGCTGTTTTTCTTCCTGCGCCATTTGTTCGGCGGCCGTCTTCTTAAACTCTGCACTGTCACTGTTGATGATCGGATTAAAGACCGGATCCATGGTGCCCATATCATCCTGATGTGTTACCGCAATATCACACCCCGGGAATGCACCGGTGACAAAGTACTGCGCGGTAGCGACGGTACGTTGCAGACTGTTGGCGTAAACAAAGACAGAATTCGGATCAGGACATTGGTTTTTACTGATAACACCCTGTTGCTGAAGCCAGTCATGGGTATATTTCCCCATGTAAATTTCCAGCACACCACCGCGGGTGGTTAGCTCTCCCCCCGGCACCTGCCACTGGGGCCACTTTTTATCAGAAGATTGTTCAAGGATACTGCCGCCATTGGCCAGCGGTGCCCGGAGGTTATGACGGCTGAGGATTAAAACCTGCTCCAGTTGCATACCACCGTCTGCGGCAAGCGCATTCAGACTCACAGGCAGTGCTGCCAGTACAGCAAGTGTACACAAGCTCAATTTCTTAATCATTGTACCTATTCCATGAATTCTGAGGGTGTGGAAAAAATTTTCTGACTTCGTCCGGTCATCAATAGCACCTGGCCAGTAACACTGCCGGGGAAGAGCGCCGGATCAAAGACTTTCTGCCACTATATCAAACTTCCCGGACTACGTAAGGGGGAATCGGCTGAATGCCTGTCTGACAGAGATGCGTTGTGACCGGGAGAGTTTACTACAGATAAAAAAAAACCAGCCATCAGGCTGGTCTTTTTCAGAATTTGGCGGAGGAGGAGAGATTCGAACTCTCGGATGGTTTCCCATCGGCGGTTTTCAAGACCGCTGCCTTCAGCCGCTCGGCCACCCCTCCGCAATGAGGCGCACTATAAACATCCCCTTCTGTGTTGTAAAGCCCCCTTTGTATCATTTGCCTGAAAAACAGCCGATTAGGCTCTGAGTGCTGCCTAAATCAACAAATTGCGCATCTGTTCAGCAATAAGGCGGGTAAAGATGGGTAAAACAACTTCATACGACAGCCAGCGAACAGTATCCTCCGTCTATTAATAAAATGACCCATCACTATGTTAAGGAGTCTGTATGGACAGAATTCTTGCCCCCGGACAACACAGCCGTTTACTCAGTACCCATAAAGTCCTGCGCAATACCTATTTCCTGCTGGGGCTGACGCTGGCGTTCTCCGCCATCACGGCCACCGCCAGTACCCTGCTCGCATTGCCCGCACCAGGGATGATCCTGATGCTGGCCGGCTTCTACGGGCTGATGTTTTTAACCTATCGTCTGTCGGACCGGCCTGCGGGGATCCTGGCGGCCTTCGCTTTTACCGGATTTCTGGGGTATTGCCTGGGCCCGGTGCTCAACAGTTTTCTTTCCGCCGGTATGGGTGAGGTGATTGCTCTCGCGCTGGGCGGCACGGCACTGGTGTTCTTTTGTTGTTCGGCCTTCGTGCTGACCACCCGTAAAGATATGTCCTTCCTGAGTGGCATGATGATGGCCGGGTTTGTCGTGCTGCTGGTCGGGATGATCGCCAACATTTTCCTGCATCTGCCGGCTTTGCAGATGGCTCTGAGTGCACTGTTTATCCTGTTCTCTGCGGGTGCCATCCTGTGGGAGACCAGTAATATTATCCAGGGCGGCGAAACCAACTATATCCGTGCCACCGTCAGCCTGTATGTGTCCCTGTACAATATCTTTGTCAGCCTGTTGAGCTTACTGGGGTTCTCCCGCAGTAACTGATGTTTCCACACCTGATACCCTGCCTGCGGGCAGGTATCTTTTTATTCCTGACGGCTCACTGCGCAGTCTTCATTATCCGGCATTGATTTCCCGCGTTGATTACACGGAATTTATTGCCGGGATTCACTCCCCTGGCCTTCATTACACTGCATTCATAGCTTAGCTTTTGTTACACTGCCGTTTTTTAGGCTGCGCGCTACATCACGGAGAGCAGGAAAAGTGAATTTTGCAGGAAAAACCCTTGAGACGGATAGCGAAGGCTATCTGAAACATCCGGCAGACTGGTCTGCAGAACTGGCCACACACATCGCCGGTCTGGAAGACATCACGCTGACAGACGCTCACTGGGAAGTCGTTAACTTTGTGCGTGAATTTTATCTGGAATTTAATACCTCTCCGGCTATCCGCATGCTGGTAAAGGCGATGGCCAGAAAGTACGGGGAGGAAAAAGGGAACAGCCGTTACCTGTTCAGACTGTTCCCGGAAGGGCCGGCAAAACAGGCCACAAAAATTGCCGGCCTCCCCAAGCCCGCAAAATGCCTGTAGGCCCGTTTAACGCACCGTAAAGCCCCCGGTCTCCTGGAAAATACAGGAGACATCGGTGACACTCTCTACCCTGGCCGCCGGCGGTCCCCCCGCCTTAATCCACTGCAAGACTTTTTCAACGGCCTCCGGTGATCCCTGGAGCAAAATTTCGACAGAACCATCATCGAGATTAGCCGCATAGCCGGTAAGACGCCCGGCTTCAGCCTGCCGTCGCGTGCTGTCCCGAAAAAAGACACCCTGCACCCGTCCCGTGACTCTGATTTTCTGCGCTATTCTCGCCATAAATTTCCCCTTTATTACTCTGCGGTTTGCTTTTTTCCGATGCCGGACCGACAATGTCCCCCTTTATTTTCTGGTACCCGATAATTATGACTGCCCGTTTGATTCTTTCCAGAGGACGTGAAAAATCCCTGTTACGCCGCCACCCCTGGGTCTTTTCCGGGGCTATCAGCCGCATCGAAGGCAATGCCATCTCCGGTGAAACCGTGGATGTCTGTGACCATAAAGGTCAGTGGCTGGCCCGTGCGGCTTACTCTCCGCAGTCCCAAATCAGGGCACGTGTCTGGACCTGGCAGGCGGATGAGAATATCGATATCGAATTCTTTGTCAGGCGTATCAGACAAGCCGGTCAGTGGCGTGAGTGGCTGGCCCGTGCCGATGACCTGGACAGCTATCGCCTGATTGCCGGCGAGTCAGACGGGCTACCTGGCATTACTATCGATAAATTTGCCGGCTACCTGGTGGTACAATTGTTATCCGCCGGGGCCGAATATCAGCGCCCTGCTCTGATCACTGCCTTACAGCAGTGCTACCCGGAATGTTCGGTCTATGACAGGTCAGACGTTTCAGTGCGCAAAAAAGAGGGGCTGCCTCTGGCCCAGGGGTTTATTTCCGGCCAGCAACCCCCGGAACTGCTGCCGATCACCGAACATGGTATGAAGCTGCTGGTTAATATTAAAGAAGGCCATAAAACCGGTTATTACCTGGATCAACGTGACAGCCGCTTTGCCCTGCGTCGTTATTCAAAAGAGGCCCGGGTCTTAAACTGTTTCTCCTATACCGGAGGCTTTGCGGTTTCTGCGCTGCTCGGCGGCTGTAAAGAGGTGATCAGTGTCGATACCTCTGACGCTGCGCTGGATGTCGCCCGACAGAACGTTGAACTGAACCAGCTTCCCCTGGATAAAGCGCAGTTTATTCGTGACGATGTATTTAAATTACTGCGGACATACCGGGAAACCGGCGAGAAATTTGACGTGATCGTGATGGACCCGCCAAAATTTGTCGAAAATAAAAATCAGCTGGCGGGTGCCTGCCGCGGATATAAAGACATTAATATGCTGGCGATGCAGCTGCTTAATCCGGGCGGGATACTGCTGACATTTTCCTGCTCCGGGCTGATGACGGTGGAACTTTTCCAGAAGATTATCGCCGATGCCGCTCTGGATGCAGGTAAAACCGTTCAGTTAGTCGATCAGTTGCGCCAGGCGGCCGACCATCCGGTCATCTCCACCTATCCGGAAGGTTTATATCTGAAAGGTTTTGTTTGCTACGTCGAATAACTTGAAAAAATGCCTCCCGCCCCCACATCTGTGAGGATGAAAAAATCAGCGGGAGGTGTTTTATGATCAGTAGTAAATTTGGCATCGGGCAGCAGGTCCGTCACAGATTATCCGGCACTCTGGGTGTCGTGGTGGACGTTGACGCTGAATTTTCACTCAGTCAGCCGGAAGCCGAAGCCCCCGGCGATGATATCCCCGGAGAAACGCCCTGGTATCATGTCGTGATGGAAGATGAATCCGGCGAAACCGTCCACACTTATATTGCCGAGCTTCATCTGACCGGCGAGACCTATGACGAGCATCCTGATCAACCGGTGCTGGATGAGCTGGCGGCAAATGTCCGGCAGCAGTTACGTGTTCCTCACCGGTATCATTGATGGCTTCCGCGGCCTTTTAATTCTGCAGAAAGCCCGGAACGATAAATTTCAATTTTCGGGCACAACTCCGTTATCACCTGCAGCCCCGCATCCCGGGCCTCTTTCACGGCCTGCAGATTGACAGTCCCGGGTTGTAACCATAATGTCTTTGCCCCGATAGCGATTGCCTGCCGTGCAATTTCCGGGACCACTTGCGGATTTCTGAACACATCCACCATATCGACTTTCCCCGGAATTTCTGCCAGGGACGCATAACCCGGCATACCGTCAATCACCTTCCCGGCCACTTTAGGCCCGACCGGGATCACATCATAACCGTGTTCCGCCAGCACCATCATGACCTGCCAGACCGGACGCTGCGGATTAACACTCGCCCCCACCACAGCAATACGACGCGTCTCTCTCAAAATCGCCCGGATCCGGGCATCCTGTCGATCCAATGTTTTTCTCCGATAGCCGGGACTGCCGATCTGCAGAATAGTAGATCTGCTGGCAGAAGAAATGTACCTATTGTGCCTCTCTGCGGCACAATAAATATGACAAAATGTAAATATTAATGCCATAATGAAACTCAGCTTTTTTTTTCCGTCACCTTACTTAGCCGACCCGGAGCCAAAATGAAGTGTGTAGCTGCAGTTTTCTGCCTGCTGCTTGGTCTGTATACCTCTGCCGCAATGGCTGTCAGCTTCAGGATAAATCCGGAGATCAACTTACTGGTGCTCGACGGCAATAAACTGCCGGGTAGCCTGCTGAAAGGGGCGGAAAGCATTGAGCTTGAACAGGGCCAGCATCAGATACTTTTTACGCTGGTCTCCGCCCCGCACTCCCCGATATTTATTCTGACCTTCACGGCAGAAAGTCATATTGTCAGTATGGTATTGCCCTCTGCCTCTGCGTTAGCTGAACGCAGTGCGTCAAAAAATCTGCAATTACGGTTAGTGGATGAAAACGGCCTGGATATCACAGCCATTCAGGATCATTTGTCCGAAATACAGGATGAAGATTATGTGCGCGCGGTTATCCGTTATAACCGGCAAAACAGAAAAGCCTCGGTGGCAAAGTTCAGTCTTCCGCCCCGGGAAGCCGGTACAGAGGCAGAAAAAGTATCTGCCGGTTCAGTCCCCGCAGCAGCTGCACCGTCTGCCCGCGGTTCCATGCAGGCTATCCTGCTCTGGTTACGTGAATTCCGAACCAGTTGAAGCCCGGTCAGCCACCGCGCTACACTGCCTGACACTGAATATATGTTTTGAATAATGAGGGTCGGGGATGGAACAGACGGTCAGGACATTAGCGCAGAAAAAACATATCGCCCTGGTGGCTCATGATAACTGCAAATTATCGTTGCTGGAGTGGGTAAAAGCGAACCAGCAGTCACTTGCCCTGCACAGCCTGTATGCTACAGGGACCACCGGCAACCTGATTAATGCCCACTGCGGCCTGCAGGTAAATCCGCTGTTAAGCGGTCCGTTAGGCGGCGATCAGCAGGTCGGAGCAATGATCGCAGAAGGAAAAGTGGATATGCTGATTTTCTTCTGGGATCCGCTGAACGCAGTTCCCCATGATCCGGATGTCAAAGCACTGTTACGGCTGGCGACCGTCTGGAATATCCCGGTCGCGACTAACCGTTCTACCGCCGATTTTATTATTCACTCGCCGCTTTATACTCAGAATGTGGAGATTGCGATCCCTGATTACCCGCGTTATATGGCCGAGCGGCTTCAGGAACCGCTGTTGAAAGATCAGTAATCGCTCAGGGTTTCCTCACCCGCGGAACCCCGAGTTTTGCCAGTTCTTCCACGAAATCTGAAGGCGCCGCTTTGTCATACAATAACCAGAGCTGCTTTCTCGCCCGGGTCATTGCGACATAGGCGAGCCTTCGTTCCTCCGCATCCGGAAAGCTTTCCGTTTCCGGTAACAGCCCCTGCTCTATCACCGATTCCGGGGTACGGGCCGGAAAGCCGTCACTGCCGTCGCTGAGTCCGGTGACTATCACATAGTCGGCTTCCTTACCCTTGCTGGCATGGAATGTCATAAATGATAAGTTCAGCCGGGGCCACCGGGTTGAGGCAATATCCAGCAGCGCCGGACGGAGATAGTGATAACGGCCGAGGATCAGGATGCTTTCATCCTGTTCCGCATAGCCGCTCATTTTATTCACCAGCGCTTCCAGTTGTTCTTCCGGCAGCAATGCAATCGACTTTTTGTTGCCCTTATCCTGACTATTCAGTGTCTTTTTCAGCTGTGAAGGATTCTGCTGTACAAAACGATTCGCCACATCCCCGATGCGCTGACTGAAACGATAGGTCTGATCCAGCACACAGACATCCCCGTCACCAAAGATGTCATGAAAACGGGTTGTCAGGTCGATCTCCGCCCCGGCAAAGCGATAAATAGCCTGCCAGTCATCCCCGACCACAAACAATCCGGTATGCTTATTTTGTTTTCTGAGTGCATGAAGCAGGCCGGCGCGCTGGACCGAGATATCCTGAAACTCGTCCACCAGGATATATTTCCACGGGCTGATAAATCGGCCTTTTTCCAGCAAGGCGATGGCCTGGCGGATCAGTCCGGAAAAATCGACCGCATCTTCCTCTTTAAGATGTTGTTTCCATGCTTTCAGCAAGGGGGCCAGCAGCCTGAGCCGTTTACCGAACAGCGTGCGGATAGCCTCCGGGGCTTCCTCCGTCATTACGGACTGGGAACCCCCGTGGGTTCTTATCAGCGACACCCAGTGTTCCAGACGCCCCGCCAGACGGTTAACTAATCGTTTATCGTTCCAGAACTCTGTGTCAGCACATTCCCAGCCCAGTTCGTCTTCAATCCACTGTCGCCAGCCATTCGCAAACGATTTTTTCTGTGCGCATTGCTGCTGCCAGGTGTCTGTCAGTAACTGACGACGTAATGCGGCGTCACTCTCCAGCGCACTGATTTTTGGCGGCTTATTACTGCTCTGTTGAATAATATGCAGGGCCAGTGCGTGGAACGTCCTGGCCGTCATCCCGGTTTCACCGGTACATTTCTGTACACGCTGATCCATCTCCTTTGCGGCCTCCCGCCCAAAGGAGAGCAGCAATACCTGTTCGGCGGTGGCGTATTTACGGCGTAATAACCAGGCGGCGCGGGCGGCGAGCACCGATGTTTTACCGCTCCCTGCCCCGGCCAGGACCAGTAACTGATCTTCACCATTGATGACGGCACGGCATTGGGACGGATTCAGCGGACTGGATTCCACGGTCGCAAAAAAATCCTGATAACGTTCGAGTATCTGCTCCGTCCATTGCCGGTTACGCACGGTACGCTGCTGCTCTGCAGAAGTCAGCCAGCTCTGACAAAAGGACCAGTGCGGACGACAGGATTCAAATTCCGCAATCCGTTGGGCCGGCAGAGGTAAGGCCGCGAACCGGCCTTCTATTTTTTCACGTACGCCGGAGATATCCGCACGGGTCAGCCAGCTATCCCGTTGCAGCAAGCTGAGTAATTCCTGGTGCAGTGTACTCAATACCTGGCAGCAGACCCTGGCCATCTCTTCGCTCCATTGCTGCCAGGCATTGGCAAGATGCTGGTAAAACTGCTGGGTTTCCTGCCATTCAGTCCCGTGCAGTCGTACCACCTGGTCATCCGGAAGCTGAAATTCGAGTTCTCCCCATACCATCCCTCGTTTACACTGAATACCCAGTAACTGGTTAAAAGGGATGATATATTCATGACGATCGCCGCTGACTTCCACTCCTGCCGGTAGCAGACGCACCCGATTGTAAGGATGCTGAGCCAGCCGTTTACCCATTGAGGTTGCTTTAAGTTCCATGCATCACGCCATTATCTGAGTTATTGCTTTTAAGCAGTTTAACTGCGAGACCTTTAGTGCTCCAGACAAAAAACAGGTTACAATTCTGTAACTGTGCCATGAAGACTCACGGAGATATATTTAATGAGAGCCGTACTGAATATCCTGAATTTCGTTCTGGGGGGATTTGCGACCACCCTGGCCTGGTTATTTGCCACTCTGGTTACCATCGTCTTAATTTTTACGCTGCCCCTGACCCGCTCCTGCTGGGAAATCACCCGCTTATCCCTGCTACCTTTCGGTAATGAAGCCGTTCATGTGGATACACTCCGCCCGGAGAACAGAAATCACCTGCGTAATACTGGCGGTACGTTACTGAACGTTTTCTGGTTTATCTTTTTCGGCTGGTGGCTTTGCCTGGCCCATATTTCTGCCGGTATCCTCCAGTGTGTGACCATTATCGGGATCCCTGTCGGCATTGCGAATTTTAAAATTGCAGCCATTGCTTTATGGCCTGTTGGTCGCAGAGTCGTTTCTGTCGAGGAAGCGAAATTTGCGCGTGAAAACGCGGTCCGTGCCGGTCGCTGAGGATAACGGTAATAATGAATTTCGGATCTGACCTGCTGAACAGCTGGCACACATTCTTAATGAATAAATTATGGCGGGATCCGGCGAGGATATTCCTTGCGATGACCGGCTGCGTGATCCTTTCCTGGTCATTACAAAATATCACCTGGACCATTCCGTTAATTCTGGGGGTCGTCGCCGCTGCACTGGCAGACATTGATGACCGGCTGACCGGCCGTCTGCGTAATATGCTGATCACGCTGGTCTGCTTTTGTATCGCGACGGTCTCGGTCGAAATTCTGTTCCCTTATCCGCCACTGTTTATGATTGGCCTTGCACTCTCCAGCTGGGTATTCACCCTGCTGGGTGCCCTGGGGCAACGCTATGCCACCATCTCCTTCGGCGCGCTGTTGATTGCTATCTATACCATGCTGGGGATCCATCTGTTCTCCGACTGGTATATTCAGCCGGTATTATTGCTGGCAGGTGCGCTCTGGTACAATGTTCTGACGCTGATCATGCACCTGCTGTTTCCGGTACAACCTGTGCAGCAGCAACTCGCAGCCACTTACACTCAGCTGGCCGGCTATCTTGATACCAAGGCTAATCTGTTCGACCCCGATACCGGCGACAGTGACGAACCGTCGCTGATCGATGCCGCACTGGCGAACAGCCAGCTGGTATCACAGTTTAATATCACCAAAACCGCCATACAAAGCCGTCTGAATGGCGAACGCGCGGCACGTAATAGCCGCCGTTCTCTGCTCTATTATTTTGCTGCCCAGGAAATTCATGAACGTGCAAATTCATCCCACGTTCAGTATCACCAGCTGCGTAATGAATGGCGGTACAGCGAAATCTTATTTCGCTTCCAGCGACTATTGCATATGCAGGCTAACGCTTGCCGGCAGATTGCACATTCAGTGACCCTGAAAAAACCGTACCAGCATGAACACCGCTTCGAACGGACTTTTTTCCATCTGGAACAGGCACTGAACCGTCTTAAGGCCCAGTATCCGCAGGACCCCAATACCCGTGCTCTGCAATGGTTACTCCGTAATCTTAAAGCGATAGATGATCAGTTGCTTTCCATCGCGTCGGAACAGGTCCTGAATAACCAGTGGCTGAATAGCGACACCCACCTGTCTCAGGAAGGGCTGACCGGCTGGCAGGATATCCGTGTCAGGTTCAGCCGTCATTTAAGCCCGAAATCGTCGCTGTTCCGGCATGCGGTCAGAGTATCAGTGGTTCTCTGCGTGGGCTATGCCCTTATTCAGCTGGCCGGACTGGAACGGGGGTACTGGATATTACTGACCAGCCTGTTTGTTTGTCAGCCGAACTATAATGCCACCAAAAAACGTCTTGCCCTGCGTATCATGGGAACACTGGCCGGGATCATCATCGGTCTGCCGGTCCTCTGGCTGGTCCCTTCGATTCCCGGGGTACTGATCCTGATCGTGGTATCCGGGGTGCTGTTTTTTGTTTTCCGTCAGGTACAATATGCACAGGCTACCCTGTTTATCACCTTGCTGGCGTTACTGAGCTTTAACCTGCTGGGCGAAGGGTTTGATGTTGCCCTGCCGAGGATCGTTGATACTTTGCTCGGCTGCGCACTGGCCTGGATGGCCGTGGCCTGGATATTTCCGGACTGGCGCTATCGTCAATTACCGGCAGTGGCAGATAAAGCGATGGCGGCCAATGCCCGCTATCTGTCAGCAATTGCCGACCAGTACCATCAGGGTAAGGACAACAGTATGTCATACCGGATAGCGCGCCGGGAGGCACACAACGCCGATGCGGAGTTAGCTCTGGTGATTTCCGGCATGAATGACCCGACGGTCAGCCCTGACCCGGGGAAAGACCCTGGCTTTCGCATCTCTTGTCTCAATCACAGCCTGCTAAGCTACCTGTCTGCATTAGGTGCACACAGGGAGAAAACAGAACAAAGTGATTTTTTACACCTGATGGATGATGCTGTCAGACTGACCCGGGATACTTTGCAGAGTGATTCTGCAAACATGCAGAATACGCTGGACACACTGCATGCACTCATTGCAGAAATTAAGAGTATTGAAGCCAGTTCTGACAGCAGAGAACCCGTCATTCTTCAGCAGATGGGCCTGGTACTGACACTCCTTCCGGAGCTGGTCTCTGTCAGAGAAGAGATAAGCCGCCTTTAGAGGTCATTATTGCGCTTACAGGCTGAACGGGCGGTAGTCTGCTCAAACTGCAGATACCAGTGCTTCAGCTCTTCTTTTACCCCGGCGGACAGCACCTCCTGGTGCTGTCCGAAGATAGCCCCCTGCAGCGCATACAGTGTTTTTAATCCCAGATGTTTATTCTTTTTTCTGAGCAACGTCCAGCTCTGTCTGGCCCCTGTCGCACGCAGGTGACTGACCGAAGTAATCCCCGCCTCCTTCAACAGGATTTCCAGCCGAACACTCAGGTTAGGCAGATCTTTCAACCGCTGCCGGCTAAGCTGTGACTCTCTGAGAGCTCTGGCTTCCTTCAGAGAGCTGTGTGATAACTCCAGTAAAGCCTCTGACTGCTGCCATAGCAGGGGATCAACCTTATAGTAATTCAGGCTGACACATTGCCCCCGCTTGTGAAAGATAAAGGGCTGCAGTCGTCTGTGCTGCAGATAACTTTGCATTTTTTCACTGGCACGGAGATAAAGATCCCCTTCACTGACCAGAGCAAAAACCACCTTCTCCACCGATAACGAGTATCCACCGAACTGTGTACGGGACTCGATTTTACCGAGCGCTGACAGCTGTTTCTTTGATTCTTCAATGCATTGGCCTGATGTTTTCATCGTGAACCTCCCTTGTTCCGGCAATAGCATAGCTGTTAATAAAATAATATTTATCAACATGTTAGAAGTTAAACAAAACCGATTACCAGTTCAATGAATAAATGCCGCTCTGACGGGTCAGTTTTAGTTTCTGCGATCTGTTTTCAGAAAAATGGTTGATCTTTATGCATGGTCGTAATACTGTATATCCATACAGTTAATTGCGGATGGTTAAAATTATGCATACTCAGCGACTGACAGCGAAAACCTTTAAGGTGCATCATCACCCGGCACAGACTTCGTATACCCGCGGTTGTATCAGTGAATTAAGTTATCAGGGACAAAACCCTGCCCTGCTGAATATGCTGCTGTTTCCGTTACTCAAACAACTGGGTGAGCAGTCACGCTGGCAGTTATGGTTAACCCCCGCACATAAACTGAGCCGTCACTGGCTTCAGCAGGCCGGGTTACCGCTGGAAAAAAGTATGCAGGTCGCTTCGACTGAACGTATCAGCAGCGTCAACGCCATGATTAAAGCGCTACGTTCGGGGAATTTCAGTGTGGTAATCGCCTGGCTTCCGGAAGGTTTAAGCGACGCTGAACGACAGGAACTCGAGCAGGCGGCAATAGAGGGTCATACTCTGGGATTGATCATGCGTGAAGAAAATACCTTTGATTCTCCCGGCAGACAGGAAAATCGATTGAAAATTCATTCGCCCTTACTACATTAATCTTATTTAAGATTATTCTCATAAAAAATAAGCGGCAGATTATTACATAAGCCAGATGACTCACCATTCCAGAGCCAGCAATGGGTTACCTTAGATTTCAGTTGTCATCCGGACCGGGAGTTCAGTTTCAATTGTAAGTAAATGTGTTCAAATTACTGTTTTTTTACTGTACAACATCATATCTTACTTGTAACTTTCTAATCTCGTTGTAGACTTTACGTCGCCAGGGTGCTCAATAATCTCCTTTTTTGGCAGAGTACAAATCGAGCGAAATAACCCGGCGAAGGATTACAACCAAGAGCAACATTTTTGCTCATTGCCTATTTTGGATGATAACGAGGCGCAAAATGAAAAAGACAGCTATCGCAATTGCAGTGGCACTGGCAGGTTTCGCTACCGTAGCGCAGGCCGCACCAAAAGATAACACCTGGTACACTGGTGCTAAACTGGGTTGGTCCCAGTACCACGACACCGGTTTCTACGGTAACAACTACCACGTCTCTAACGACCCGCATGAAAACCAGCTGGGCGCAGGCGCCTATGCAGGTTACCAGGTTAACCAATACCTGGGCTTCGAGGGTGGTTATGACTGGTTAGGTCGTATGCCTTACAATGGTTCTAACCACGGTGCTTTCAAAGCGCAGGGCGTACAGCTGGCTGCTAAACTGAGCTACCCACTGACCGACGATCTGGACGTGTACACCCGTCTGGGCGGCATGGTATGGCGTGCAGATAGCAAAGATTTCGTCAACGGTAACTCCGACCACGATACCGGTGTTTCTCCACTGGCAGCCGTTGGTGTTGAATATGCTCTGACCAAAAACTGGGCAACCCGTCTGGACTACCAGTGGGTTAACAACATCGGTGACGCATCAACCGTTGGTGCGCGTCCTGATAACGCCACTCTGAGCGTAGGTGTTGCTTACCGTTTCGGTCAGGATGATGTTGCTGCTCCGGCACCAGCTCCGGCACCAGCTCCGGCTCCGGTTGTTGAAACCAAGCACTTCACTCTGAAATCAGACGTGCTGTTCAACTTCAACAAATCCACTCTGAAAGCAAGCGGCCAGCAAGCGCTGGATCAGCTGTACACTCAGCTGAGCTCACTGGATCCTAAAGACGGCTCTGTCGTTGTTCTGGGCTTCACTGACCGTATCGGTTCTGCTAAATACAACCTGAAACTGTCTCAGCAACGTGCACAGTCTGTTGTGAACTACCTGGTGTCTAAAGGTATTCCTTCAAACAAAATCTCTGCACAGGGCATGGGTAAAGCTGATCCTGTTACCGGCAACACCTGTGACAACGTGAAAGGCCGCGCAGCACTGATCCAGTGTCTGGGGCCGGATCGTCGCGTAGAGATCGAAGTTAAAGGTATCAAAGACGTTGTTACTCAGCCTCAGGGCTAAGTTAACCACGTAGTAAAAGACCACCTTCTTAGAAGGTGGCTTTTGAGAATGCCCCCTGTAAGGGGGGCTACTTTCACCTTCCGCTTAC
>NZ_JAERJR010000019.1 GCF_018257515.1 Tatumella sp. JGM118 | reverse complement strand
GAAATACAAAACGCCCGATGATGTTCATCAGGCGTTTTACAGACAAAAAACTGTCAACCTATATCAGGACTAGTCACTGTATCCCGTTGCCCCTTCCTGATATCGTCCTGACTCGTTCATGATCTTATTTCGCAGAACCTGATAACGGCCGGGTGTCAATACCGCCAACGGGGTCATCCCCTGTCCTTTCCGGTCGCGGGGGGTTGAGCCAGCTGAAAAAGGCGCACTGACCGATACGCATGCTCAGCAACGAAACCCAATGGCTGCCGGGGACGCATCACCGTTCTGGTCTGGTTACGTCACTACGACCGGCCTGACCGGCACGCCGGTCTTTCAGAGAGAAGACTGCCCGGGTCTGTGCCCTATACTGATCATCCGTGCACAAAAAAACGACCCGCAGGTCGTTTAGTGGTCGCCGTCTGAGCCGGTTACAAACCCAGTGCGTAACTCAGTGCTTTTTTCTTCAGCCAGCCACCCCGTTGTGCGGCCATCAGCCCCAGATTGCGGATCACGGTCAACGGGCCGTTCCGGTTGCTGAATGCCAGATAAAACAGATCCATGCCATTCTGCATCAGCAAATTGTCCCGGTAGCGTTGATGCTGATATTTATTCAGGGTGGCGAGCTGCCACCAGTCGTGTCCTTCACGACGGGCTTCCGCCAGCACATCGATCAGCACATCCACGTCGCGGTAGCCCAGGTTAACGCCCTGCCCCGCCAGCGGATTAATCGTGTGGGCAGCATCCCCGACCAGAACCAATCCCGGACGCACATAACGGCTGGCATGACGACGGATCAGCGGGAACGAACCGGCGGTCAGCGCGCGAACCTTACCGCACCTGGCCGGGAAATGGGTCGCAATTTCCTGTTCCAGCTGCGTCATGGAAAGTGCAGACAGCTGGCGGATACGGGCTGCGCTGTCGTACCAGACCAGAGAGGCATAGTGACCAAACAGAGGCAGAAAAGCGCGCGGGCCTTGAGGTGTAAATTGCTGCCAGGTGCTGTCTCCCGGAAGCTGCTCACACTCGACAGAGATCAGCATGCAGGACTGCGCGTATTCCCAGCCACTGACACCGATACCCGCCAGCCGGCGGACCTGCGAATTCGCCCCATCGGCACCGGTCAGTAGCCGGGTCTCTATTTTTCGGCCATCATCCAGGGTCAGAGACCAGCCTCCGGGTTGGGGCTCAGCCGCCGCTAAGGTGGCGGGACAGAGCAGTGTCACGCCCTGCGCCTGCATCTGCTCCCACAGCGCACGCTGCAGGACGCTGTTTTCCACCATATAGCCCAGCTCGGGTAATCCCAGGGAGGCCGCATCAAAAACGGCATGCGCATTTTCCCATTCCCAGGTTTCCAGCTGACGGTAAGGCGCGCAACGCATCGCCTGTACCCGCTCCCAGACCTCAAGTTCTTTCAGTAATGCCACTGACGATGCACCGATCGCCGAGATCCGCACATCGGGCTGGCTCTGCGGGGTAAATTCAGGAGCCGCCTGATGCTCGATCACGGCCACCCTGAAATGATGCCGGGCAAGGCCGCAAGCCAATGCCGCACCGACCATACCCCCGCCGGTAATCACCACATCAAATTGATCTTCCTGCATGCTATCATCCTTACCAACACTCAACTGCCCGTAAGATTTCGGGTTAATGTTAACTTGCGACAGTGTACCGGAAAATTCCGTCACAATCAGAAAAGCCGCTACACTGGTCACAACAGCAGCAAAGCATTACAATATGCCGCCTGCACATCCTTGCACTGAATCAATGGCCAGTTCGATGACGAAAAAATTACATATTAAAACCTGGGGCTGTCAGATGAACGAATATGATTCATCTAAAATGTCAGACCTGTTAAACAGTACTCATGGCTATACGCTGACCGAAAATGCCGAAGAGGCCGATGTACTGTTACTGAATACCTGTTCTATCCGGGAAAAAGCCCAGGAGAAGGTTTTCCACCAACTGGGGCGCTGGAAAAATCTCAAAGATAAGAATCCGGAACTGATTATCGGCGTCGGCGGCTGTGTCGCCTCTCAGGAAGGTGATCATATCCGTCAGAGGGCGCACTATGTGGATATCGTCTTCGGACCACAGACCCTGCATCGCCTGCCGGAAATGATCAATAGCGTCCGTGGTAACAAAAGCCCGGTCGTGGATATCAGTTTCCCGGAGATCGAAAAATTTGACCGTCTGCCGGAACCCCGTGCAGAAGGCCCGACCGCCTTTGTTTCTATCATGGAAGGCTGTAACAAGTACTGCACCTTCTGTGTTGTGCCCTATACCCGCGGTGAAGAAGTCAGCCGCCCAAGCGACGATATTCTGTTTGAAATCGCACAACTGGCAGCCCAGGGCGTCCGTGAGGTTAACCTGCTGGGTCAGAACGTTAACGCCTATCGTGGCGAGAACTATGACGGTTCGGTCTGCACCTTTGCCGATCTGCTGCGTCTGGTCGCCGCCATCGACGGTATTGACCGTATCCGTTTTACCACCAGCCATCCGATTGAATTTACCGATGACATTATTGATGTCTACCGTGATACGCCGGAACTGGTGAGCTTCCTGCACTTACCGGTGCAAAGTGGTGCCGACCGTATTCTGACACTGATGAAGCGTGCGCACACTGCCCTGGAATTCAAAGCCATTATCCGCAAATTGCGTGAAGCGCGTCCGGACATTCAGATAAGCTCGGACTTTATCATTGGCTTCCCGGGCGAAACTCAGGAAGACTTTGAAAAGACCATGAAACTGATTGCTGACGTTAACTTCGATATGAGCTTCAGCTTCATCTATTCCGCCCGTCCGGGAACACCGGCGGCAGACTTACCGGATGATGTGAGTGAAGAAGAGAAGAAACAGCGTCTTTACATCCTGCAGGAACGCATCAGCCAGCAGGCGATGGCCTGGAGCCGCCGGATGCACGGCACCGTTCAGCGTGTGCTGGTCGAAGGCACGTCGCGTAAAAATATCATGGAACTCTCCGGTCGTACCGAAAATAACCGTGTGGTGAATTTCGAAGGTCATCCGGAGATGATTGGAAAATTCGTTGACGTTGAAATCGTTGATGTCTATCCAAACTCACTGCGTGGTCGCGTCGTCCGTACCGAAAAAGATATGGGTCTGCGCGTAACAGAATCCCCCGCCTCCGTCATCGCCCGTACCCGGAAAGAAAATGAGTCCGGCGTCGGTCTCTGGCAGCCCTGATAGCGCATAATCGTGGTGACAGATACTGACTGTCACCGCTTTGCTAAGCTAAAGGGGTGGAATTTACGAATTCCGCCCCGATATCCCTACAGATAACCCCGTTCTGTGACGACGATCCCCGTGATTGTGATCGCCAGAATGATCTCTGCTGTACAACCGGCCCTTAGCGACCTGGAGGATGAGTTTGAATATCGAAACCCGTGAAATTGCACTGGAACCTGCAGATAACCAACGTTTGCTGAGTCTGACCGGCCCGTTTGACGATAATCTGAAGCACCTTGAGCGCCGGCTCGGCATTGAAATTAACCGGATCGATAATCGCTTTACCCTGACGGGAAAGGCGTTATGTGTGGATGCGGCCGAAAAAATCCTGAAAGATCTTTACGTGGATACCGCCCCGCTGCGCGGACAGAGTAAAGATATCGACCCTGAGGATATTCATCTGGCCATTAAAGAGAGCCGGGTGCTGGAACAAACGGCGGAGAGTGTCCCTGATTATGGTAAAGCGGTGAATATCCAGACCCGCCGGGGCGTCATTAAACCCCGCACGCCAAATCAGGCCAGCTATATCGCCCATATTCTTGACCATGATATTACCTTCGGTATCGGCCCGGCCGGGACCGGGAAGACCTATCTGGCCGTGGCCGCTGCGGTCGACGCGCTGGAACGCCAGGAAGTTCGCCGTATACTGCTGACCCGTCCGGCGGTGGAAGCCGGTGAGAAACTGGGTTTTCTGCCAGGCGACCTGAGCCAGAAAGTCGACCCGTACCTGCGTCCGTTATATGACGCCCTGTTTGAAATGCTGGGCTTTGAACGGGTTGAAAAACTGATTGAACGTAACGTGATCGAAGTTGCCCCGCTGGCCTATATGCGCGGACGTACATTGAATGATGCGTTTATTATCCTGGATGAAAGTCAGAACACCACCATCGAACAGATGAAAATGTTTCTGACCCGTATCGGTTTTAACTCTAAAGCCGTGATCACCGGGGATATCACGCAGATAGACTTACCGCGCAATGCACGCTCAGGCCTGAAACATGCCATCGAAGTGCTTTCTGATGTCAGTGAACTGAGCTTTAACTTCTTCCATAGCGAAGACGTGGTGCGTCATCCGGTGGTTGCACGGATCGTCATCGCCTATGAAGCCTGGGAAGAAGCCGACCAAAAACGCCGGGCCGAGGTCGCGGAAGAGCGTAAACGCGCCGCCCTTGCTGCCGGCCAGGAGAATGTATGAGCAGTACCGTAATTCTGGATTTACAGAATGCCTGTGAAAATCCGCAAGGGCTTCCGGAAGAAGCCTTGTTTCTGCGCTGGTTAACGGCCGCGGTCGAACCTTTTCAGCCCGAAAGTGAAGTCACCATCCGCCTGGTGGACGAAGCCGAGAGCCACGAGCTGAACCTGGCGTATCGCGGCAAAGACAAACCGACCAACGTCCTGTCTTTTCCGTTTGAAGCGCCGCCCGGCATTGAAGACTTACCGCTGCTCGGGGACCTGATCATCTGTCGCCAGGTGGTCGAGCAGGAAGCCGCCGACCAGGGCAAGCCCGTCGACGCCCACTGGGCACATATGGTGGTCCACGGCACGCTTCATTTATTAGGCTATGATCATATTCAGGATGACGAAGCCGAAGAGATGGAAGGCATCGAAACTGAGATAATGCTTGCTATGGGTTATGCTGACCCGTACATTTCAGAGAAAGACGCCGCCGGATAACCGGCGCCTGTTATTTATTCCGCTGCCAGTGACCTGACCTGGCAGTTTTATTTCCCTGCAAGAGAGAACAAAAAAAAAACGCCATGAGCGATGACCATTCACAAAACAGCGATAACCCCGGCAGTAAAAAGGGATTTTTTTCCTTACTGATCAACCAGCTTTTCCACGGTGAGCCTCAGAACCGTGATGAATTACTGGAACTCATCCGTGATTCAGAACAGAAAGAACTGATTGATCAGGACACCCGTGACATGATGGAAGGCGTGATGGAAATCGCCGAACAACGGGTCCGGGATATTATGATCCCGCGTTCTCAAATGATCACCCTGAAACAGAACCAGAACCTCGAAGAGTGCCTCGATGTCATCATCGAGTCGGCCCACTCCCGTTTTCCGGTGATCAGCGAAGACAAAGATCATGTGGAAGGTATTCTGATGGCGAAAGATTTGCTGCCCTTTATGCGCAGTGATTCGGCCCCGTTCAGTATTGCTGATGTGCTTCGCCCGGTGGTGGTGGTTCCTGAAAGTAAGCGTGTCGACCGCATGCTGAAAGAGTTCCGCTCTCAGCGTTATCATATGGCGATTGTCATTGACGAGTTCGGCGGTGTTTCCGGACTGGTGACTATCGAAGATATTCTTGAGCTTATCGTCGGGGAAATCGAAGACGAGTATGACGAAGAAGACAGCAGCGATATCCGCCAGCTCAGCCGTCATTCTTACTCGTTGCGGGCGCTGACGCCGATCGAAGATTTCAACGAAATGTTCGGCACCCGATTCAGCGATGAAGAAGTCGATACTATCGGGGGTCTGGTGATGCAAGGTTTCGGGCATCTGCCTGCCAGAGGTGAAAGTATCACTATCGATGGTTATCTGTTTAAGGTCGCGATGGCCGACAGACGTCGTATTCTGCAGGTTCATGTAAAAATACCGGATGATGCGGTTGCTCCTCAACTTGAAGACGAATAATGAGCCTATGACGGCACTGAACACTCTATTCCGGCAGCAGCGCATCCGCCTGTTGCTGGCTCTGCTGACGGGTGCCGTGGGCACCCTCGCCTTCTCTCCTTTCGATTTCTGGCCGGCCGCCCTGATTTCTCTGACCGGCTTGCAGGCTCTGACCCTGAACCGTAGCACCCGCCAGGCGACCGCCATCGGTTTTGTCTGGGGGATGGGGCTGTTTGGGTCCGGGGTTAACTGGGTCTATGTGAGTATCGCTACCTTCGGAGGGATGCCAGGTCCGGTCAATGTCATGCTGGTCGTGATGCTGGCGGCGTGGCTGTCGCTGTTCCCGATGCTGTTTTCGGGGTTGCTGAACCGTTTCTGGCCACGGGCGACGCTGCCGCGTCTGCTGCTGGCTGCTCCTGCACTCTGGCAGTTTACTGAGTTCCTGCGCGGCTGGATCCTGACCGGATTTCCGTGGTTACAGTTCGGCTATAGCCAGATTAACGGCCCGCTGAAAGGCATCGCACCGGTCGCCGGTGTGGAAACCATCACCTTTGTCCTGATGATGATCTCCGGGCTGATAAGCTATGCCCTGATACAGAGAAGCCTCCGGCCACTGCTGGCTGCCCTGGCTGTGATGGTCATCGCCTGGCCACTGCGTTACGTACACTGGTACCGGACCGAGTCCGGCCGCAGTGTGTCCGTTGCGCTGGTGCAGGGTAATATCGCTCAGTCGATGAAGTGGGACCCTGAGCAATTACAAAATACCTTAAATACCTACCTGCGGCTGACCCGCCCGGTGCTGGGTAAAGCAGGGATCATTATCTGGCCGGAGTCGGCCATCACCGACCTGGAAAGTAATGAACAGCCCTTTCTGACCGAACTGGATCGTATCCTGCGTGAGAATGGCAGTACTCTGGCAACCGGGATTGTCGATTCCCGACTGGAAGAAGATAACCATTATCATGACTACAACACGGTCGTGGTACTGGGGGGGCAGACCCCTTACAGCTATCTGAGCCGCAACCGTTATCAGAAAAACCACCTGGTGCCTTTCGGGGAGTTTGTCCCGATGGCCGACCTGTTGCGCCCGCTGGCACCGTTCTTCGATTTACCGATGTCAGCCTTCAGCCGGGGTCCCTATATTCAGCCTCCGCTGCAACTGGATGGTTATCGTCTGACGACGGCTATCTGTTATGAAATTGTGCTGGGTGAACATGTCCGGGATAACTTCCGCCCGGAGACTGATTTCCTGCTGACGGTATCGAATGATGCCTGGTTTGGTCATTCGATCGGCCCCTGGCAGCATCTGCAGATGGCCAGGATGCGGGCGCTGGAACTGGGCAGGCCGCTATTACGCGACACCAATAACGGAGTCACTGCGGTGGTGAATGCCAACGGCGATATCGAACAGCAACTTCCGCAGTTCCGTGAAGGGGTGCTGAGTGCCACACTGAGTCCGACCCGCGGGATGACACCTTATGCTCATACCGGTAATCTGACGGTGTGGATCCTTTCAGCATTGGCGGCGGTGGCATCGGTCATCCGGCGCCGGCGTCCTCAGTGAGCGTGACCGGGGCCTGACGGCTCCGGTCTCTTCCTCCTGACCATTAGCCCCCCCCTGCCGGAGGTTGTCGGCATAAAATACCCTCTGCCGTCAGGGCTCATCTCCCTCTGTCTGCGACTCTTACGGGTCTGATCAGCACACGTCTACTCTGTCTCAGACGACGGGTACTGTGCAGGTATTACGGCCAGGCCGTGATCGCTGGCCCCCCCTGCCGGGGGTTGTCGGCATAAAATACCCTCTGCCGTCAGGGCACATCTCCCTCTGTTTGCGACTCTTACGGGTCTGATCAGCACACGTCTACTCTGTCTCAGACGGCGGGTACTGTGCAGGTATAACAGACTGACCCTGATCGTTAGTCCTGTCTGCCCGCCGTGATTTCAGTGAACACGACCCGATCTCAGGCCGCCAGACATTTCTCCCCCCTTTAACCTGCGAAGCGCCGTATCAGACAGATCTCTGCCGCCATCGGCAACGGCCATCCCGTCGGGAGTCAGGGGGCGTTAGCTGACGAAGAGCCTCTGCGGGAAGTGCCCTCCGCGTGGCCCGGAGAGAGAAAATCCATTCGCCACCACAGAGTTTCCGCCAGAAATCCTGCCACAGGGTGTTGCGGGAGTTGTTGCGCGCCAGGCTTATGGGTATGCTATGCGGATCATAGAAAAAACACTGCAGTATGCTTCGCGAAATTCAACAAGGACCACAGGCTGCCATGCAAGAGCAATATCGCCCGGAAGAGATAGAATCTAAAGTCCAGAAACACTGGCACGATCAGGATACTTTTAAAGTGACAGAGCAGGAAGGCAAAGAGAAATACTATTGCCTCTCAATGCTCCCCTATCCTTCTGGTCGCCTGCATATGGGCCATGTCCGTAACTATACCATCGGCGATGTGATCGCCCGTTACCAGCGACTGCAGGGTAAAAACGTTCTGCAGCCGATTGGCTGGGATGCGTTTGGTCTGCCGGCAGAAGGAGCAGCGGTTAAAAATAATACCGCGCCCGCGCCATGGACCTATGAAAATATCGATTACATGAAGAACCAGCTGAAACTGCTGGGCTTCGGGTATGACTGGAGCCGGGAACTGGCGACCTGTCAGCCTGAATATTACCGCTGGGAACAGTGGTTCTTCACTCAGTTGTTCGAAAAAGGCCTGGTCTACAAAAAAACCTCGGCGGTGAACTGGTGCCCGAATGACCAGACAGTGCTGGCGAATGAACAGGTCATCGAAGGCTGTTGCTGGCGTTGTGATACCAAAGTTGAACGGAAAGAGATCCCGCAGTGGTTTATCAAAATCACCGACTATGCCGAAGAACTGCTCAATGATCTGGATACCCTGGAAGGCTGGCCTGAACAGGTTAAGACCATGCAGCGTAACTGGATCGGGCGTTCTGAAGGGGTGGAAATCACCTTTAATGTCGCAGACAGCGATGACACGCTGACCGTCTACACGACCCGCCCTGATACCTTTATGGGGGCCACCTATGTGGCTGTCGCAGCCGGACACCCACTGGCACAGGAAGCTGCGGCCGGTAACCCGTCACTGCAGGCCTTTATCGAGGAGTGCCGTAACACCAAAGTGGCTGAAGCGGATATGGCAACCATGGAGAAAAAAGGCCAGCCCACCGGCCGTTTTGTGATCCATCCGCTGACCGGTGAACAGTTACCGGTCTGGGTCGCTAACTTTGTCCTGATGGAATACGGCACCGGTGCGGTGATGGCCGTACCTGCTCATGACCAGCGTGACCACGAATTCGCTCAGAAATATCAGTTACCGGTAAAAGCGGTGATCCTGAACGATGACGGAACCGCACCGGATGTCAGCGAAAATGCGATGACGGTGAAAGGCACCCTGTTCAATTCCGGCGCATTCGATGGCTTATCACATCAGGACGGCTTTAATGCCATTGCGGATGCACTGACCGAAAAAGGCGTCGGTGAGCGTAAAGTTAATTATCGTCTGCGTGACTGGGGCGTCTCCCGTCAGCGTTACTGGGGTGCGCCGATCCCGATGGTGACTCTGGAAGACGGCAGCGTTATCCCGACGCCGGAAGACCAGTTACCGGTGATCCTGCCTGAAGATGTGGAAATGAACGGCATCACCAGCCCGCTGAAAGCGGATCCTGAGTGGGCGAAAACCACGGTTAACGGCCAGCCTGCGCTGCGTGAAACAGATACCTTTGACACCTTTATGGAGTCCTCCTGGTACTACGCACGTTATACCTGTGCGGACTACGATAAAGGTATGCTGGATCCGGCGGCGGCGAACTATTGGTTGCCGGTCGATCAGTATGTGGGCGGTATCGAACACGCCATTATGCACCTGATGTACTTCCGCTTCTTCCACAAGCTGTTGCGCGATGCCGGGCTGGTCAATTCCGACGAACCGGCAAAACGTCTGCTGTGTCAGGGAATGGTACTGGCCGATGCGTTCTATTACACCGGCGTGAACGGCGAACGTAACTGGGTTTCTCCTGTGGATGTTTCTGTTGAGCGTGATGAGAAAGGACGCATTGTTAAAGCGACCGACAAAGATGGCCGTGAGGTTATCTATGCCGGGATGAGCAAGATGTCTAAGTCCAAAAATAACGGTATTGACCCGCAGCTGATGGTTGAACGTTATGGTGCGGATACCGTCCGTCTGTTTATGATGTTTGCCTCTCCGGCCGAAATGACGCTGGAATGGCAGGAGTCCGGCGTTGAAGGGGCTAACCGCTTCCTGAAACGTGTCTGGAAACTGGTTTACGACCACAGCAGCAAAGGGCCGACTGCCGCACTGAATGCCGGTGCGCTGAATGATCCTCAGAAGGCGCTGCGCCGTGATGTGCATAAAACCATCGCGAAAGTGTCTGATGATATCGGTCGCCGCCAGACCTTCAATACCGCGATCGCGGCTATCATGGAACTGATGAACAAGTTGCTGAAAGCGCCGCAGGAAAGTGCTGAAGATCGTGCGCTGATGCAGGAAGCCTTAGACGCCGTGGTCCGCTTACTGTATCCGTTTACCCCGCATGCCTGTTTTGAACTGTGGCAGGCGCTGGGACACAGCGGATCGGTGGACGAAGCCGAATGGCCGGTGGCCGATGAGCGTGCTATGGTCGAAGAATCTGTGCTGGTTGTGGTACAGGTTAACGGCAAAGTGCGCGGCAAAATCACCGTCCCTGCGGACGCCACGCAGGAACAAGTCCGGACCCTGGCTGCTCAGGAACACCTGGTAGCAAAATATCTGGAAGGTGTCACTGTACGCAAAGTGATTTACGTTCCGGGCAAGCTGCTTAACCTGGTTGTAGGTTAAGTTCAGGAGGTAATGTGCGACACATTTTTTCAACCCTGATAGTTGCCGTGGCCGTTCTGGCCACGGCAGGTTGTGGTTTTCATCTGCGCGGGACGACTCAGATCCCGAAAGAGATGCGTACCATGATCTTAACCAGCGATGACCCCTACGGCCCGCTGGCCCGGACTGTACGCCAGCAATTGCGGTTAAATAATATCTCACTGGTTGAGGATAATGCCGACCAACGTAATACGGTTCCGACGCTTCGTCTGGGAAATGAACGTTCTGGTCGTGATACTGCGTCGATATTCCCTGACGGGACGGCGGCTGAATATCAGTTGCACCTCATCGTCACCGCACAGATCCTGATCCCCGGAAAAGGGATTTATCCGCTGAGCACCACGGTATACCGGACCTTCTTTGATAACTCAGGCGTTCCGCTGGCTAAAGACTCGGAACAGAGCATGATTTACCAGGAAATGCGGATCCGTGCCTCAGAGCAACTCGTTCGCCAGTTACTGGCGGTTCATGCAGCTCAGTTAAACAGTGGTGAAACGTTACCGGCCCCGGAAACCATCACCACCGGCTCCGGGCTGCAAAGTGACACCGCAGGTTTATCGACAAGTCACGAATGATACGGATATACCCTGAACAACTTGCCGCACAGCTCACCGAAGGGCTGCGCGGCAGTTACTTTTTATCCGGCAATGATCCGCTGCTGCGTCAGGAAAGCCACACGGCGATTATTGCGGTGGCCAGACAGCAGCAGTTTCTGGAACATCTGAGTGTCACTGTCGACAACCATACCGACTGGGACGCCTTATTCACTGCCTGCCAGTCGCTGAGCCTGTTTACCCAACGCCAGACCCTGACCTTACAGATGCCGGAAAATGGCCCTGCCGCACCGATAGCGGCCCGCCTGACCGAGCTTGCGACCCTGTTACATGAGGATCTGTTGCTGATCGTTCACTCAGGGAAGCTCACCAAAGCGCAGGAAAACAGTCAGTGGTTTAAGGCGTTATCGGGCAAAGGCGTCATGGTTCCCTGCATCACGCCGGAACATGAACAACTGCCGCGCTGGGTTACTCAGCGTTGTAAAACCCTGCGTATTGCCATCGACCCTCAGGCGGTACAGTTATTATGTTACTGCTATGAAGGGAATTTACTGGCTCTGTCTCAGGCCCTGGAGCGTTTGTCGCTGCTATGGCCGGAAGGCACGCTCACCCTCCCCCGGGTCGAACAGGCCGTCAATGATGCGGCACACTTTACGCCTTATCACTGGGTCGATGCCTTGCTGGCCGGTAAAAGCAAACGGGCAATACATATTCTGCAGCAGCTTAATAAAGAAGCCGCCGAACCGGTCATTTTATTGCGTACCGTACAGCGTGAACTGATGACGTTGCTGCGGTTACAGCGATGCCGGGATCCACAGTCCGTGCGTCAGTTAATGGATAAATTACGGGTGTGGCAGAACCGGCGACCGCTATTCACCGCGGCGCTGCAGCGGCTTAATGCGCAGCGCCTCCGGCAGGCGATACATCAGCTGGCGGAGATTGAGCTGAGCGTGAAAAAAGAGTACGGCACCGACATCTGGCCGATGCTGTCATCGTTCAGTCTGCAACTGACGCTGGAACACTTTCCGGCAGGGCTGAATAATGTCTGAGTTACAGGCCATTTTCGGCGGCACCTTTGACCCAGTCCATTATGGTCACCTGCGTACCGTGGAGGCACTGGCCGCCCTGACGGGACTACAGAAAGTGACGTTGCTCCCGAACAATGTGCCCCCTCACCGGCCGCAGCCGGTGGCTTCCCCCCGGCAACGGCTGGAGATGTTGCGCTGTGCTATCGCCGGCGCTCCGCTGTTTGATATTGATGATCGGGAGCTGCATCGCGATGCCCCCTCCTGGACAGTCACTACGCTGGAGTCTCTGCGGGCGGAGCGGGGCCCGGATCAACCGCTGGCATTTATCATCGGCCAGGATTCCCTGCTGTCACTGAATAAGTGGTATCGCTGGGAAGAACTGCTGTCTCTGTCTCATCTGCTGGTCTGTCGCCGCCCGGGGTATCCCGAACAACCGGCATCGGCAGAACTGCTCCGCTGGATAGAAACCCATACCGCGCGGGAAAGCCGGCAATTGCATCAGCAAGCCAGCGGACTCATCTTTCAGGCAGAAACGCCCCTCAGCCCGGTTTCTGCGACGGCTATCCGCCACCGGCTGCAGCAGAATCTTTCCTGCGAAGGGCTGCTCCCGCCATCGGTGATCGATTACATCACCCGGTCAGGCTTATATCGCGACTGACAACAGCATGATATACTTCGCCGCTCAAAATTTTGGCTATCGCTCTCAGCGGCAGCCTGATCGTTGTTTCAAGCAAATCTGAAGGGGAACCTTTTGCAAGGCCAGACACTCCAATCCTTTGTTATCGACAAAGTCGATGACCTGAAAGCACAAAATATTATTGCTATCGACGTCCGTGGCAAATCCAGCATCACGGATTGCATGGTCATCTGTACCGGCACCTCTAACCGCCATGTGATCTCGATCGCCGATCACCTGGTGCAGGAATCCCGTGCAGCAGGTATGCTCCCTCTCGGTACTGACGGCAAAGATGCCGGCGAGTGGGTTGTGGTTGACCTGGGTGAAGTCATTGTTCATGTCATGCAGGAAGAAGCGCGTGAATTATATGAGCTGGAAAAACTCTGGGGCTGACCGGTGAAACTGCAACTTGTTGCCGTCGGCACAAAAATGCCGGACTGGGTCCAGACCGGGTTTATGGATTATCTGCGCCGCTTCCCGCGGGATATGCCGTTTGAACTGGTGGAGGTTCCGGCCGGTAAACGTGGCAAAAATGCGGATATCAAACGTATTCTTGAAAAAGAAGGCGAGGCCATGCTGGCTGCAGCAGGTAAAGGTAACCGTATTGTCACCCTGGATATCCCCGGCCAACCCTGGGAGACCCCCCAGCTGGCAAACCAGCTTGAACGCTGGAAGCAGGATGGTCGTGACGTCAGTCTGTTAATCGGCGGGCCTGAAGGCCTGGCGCCGGCCTGTAAGGCCGCGGCGGAACAGAGCTGGTCTTTATCCGCCCTTACGCTGCCTCATCCGCTGGTTCGTGTTCTGGTGGCGGAAAGCCTTTACCGGGCATGGAGCATAACTACCAATCATCCTTATCATCGCGAATAGCCGATAAGGTCTTTTGCAGGCTGACAGATAGCGGATGAAACTTACCAGTAGCGCATTCCGGGATTACAGTGCTGAGCAAAAATTGTTCGTCCGACGGGCACTGATTGCTTTTACCTCTATTTTTTTAGTCAGCGGTATTCTGGTATTTAACCTCTGCAATCTGCAAATCTTCCGGTTTGATGATTACAGCACCCGATCGAACCAGAATCGCATCAAACTTGTGCCGGTCGCGCCCAGCCGGGGAATGATTTATGACCGGAATAACATTCCCCTGGCGGTGAACCGTACCATCTATCAGGCCGAACTGGTGCCGGAGAAAGTGCCCAATCTGTCGCAGACGCTGGCAGAACTGCAGCCGGTGCTGGACCTGACCAGCGATGACCTGGATGCGTTTCGTAAAGAACGTAAACGGGCGCATCGTTTTACGTCTATCCCGTTGAAAACAAACCTCAATGAATTACAGATTGCCCGCTTTTCAGTTAACCAGTATCGCTATCCCGGGGTAGAAATTAAAGGCTATCAGCGCCGGTTCTATCCGTATGGCCCTTCGATGACCCATGTGGTGGGTTATGTGTCAAAAATCAATGATCGCGATGTCAGCCGGCTGGAAAGTGAAGGGAAAACCGGTAACTACGCCGCGACCCACGACATCGGCAAACTGGGTATTGAGAGTTATTACGAGGATATCCTGCACGGTAAAACCGGTTATGAAGAAGTCGAGGTTAACAACCGCGGGCGGGTGATCCGTCAGTTACAGCAGGTCTCCCCCCAGGCCGGCCACGACATTTACCTGACTATCGACCTGAAACTGCAGCAATATATTGAATCTCTGTTGCAGGGAAGCCGGGCCGCGGTGGTGGTCACCGACCCGCGTAACGGCGATATTCTGGCCATGGTCTCGACCCCGGGCTACGATGCTAACCTGTTTGTTAACGGTATCTCTTCGGCTGATTATAAAGTGCTGCTGACCGACCCTGACCGCCCGCTGTATAACCGGGCGATTCAGGCAGCTTACCCTCCGGCCTCCACCGTCAAACCGTATGTTGCAGTTTCGGCTTTAACTGAAGGTGTGATTAATCGTAACACTTCGTTAGTCGATCCTGGCTGGTGGCAGTTGCCGGGGTCAGAGAAACGCTACCGTGACTGGAAGAAATGGGGACACGGACGGCTGAATGTCACGAAATCTCTTGAAGAATCTGCAGATACTTTTTTCTATCAGGTCGCTTATGATATGGGCATTGACCGGTTATCAGAGTGGATGGAGAAATTTGGCTACGGTTCCCGGACCGGGGTAGATTTACCGCAGGAAAGCGCCGGCAATATGCCCACCCGTGACTGGAAAATGCGGCGCTTCAAGAAGCCCTGGTACCAGGGAGATACCATCCCGGTCGGCATCGGGCAGGGCTACTGGACCGCCACGCCGCTGCAAATGAATAAAGCGTTAATGACCCTGATTAATGATGGCGTGGTGAAAGTACCGCATTTTCTGATGGCCGAAAGCCATGGCAGTGAGACGGTGCTTTATCAGCCGCCCCCCGCAGGCACGGTAGGTAATGTTCATTCCGGCTATTGGGAAATTGCGAAAGACGGTATGTACGGTGTGGCTAATCGCCCTAACGGTACAGCCAGGAAAAGCTTTGACAGTGCACCTTACAAGATCGCTGCAAAATCGGGTACGGCTCAGGTCTATGGCCTGAAAGAGAACGAGACCTATAACGCCCATCGGATCGCCGAGCGACTGAGGGACCATAAACTGATGACAGCCTTCGCCCCTTATGATAATCCGCGGGTGGCTGTCACTATGATTTTAGAAAATGGCGGTGCAGGTGCGGCAGTCGGTACCATAATGCGGCAGATCCTCGACCACATTATGCTGGGAGATAATAATACCTCTCTGCCGGGTGCCGCCCCGCTTCCTCCAGGCTATGAAGGTGAGTAAATATGCCCCTGAGTAATAGTCCGCAAAAGCGATCCTTCTGGACCAAAATCCATATCGATCCTATTTTTGTGTTGATCATTTTGGCCCTGCTAACCTACAGCGGGTTTGTTATCTGGAGTGCCAGCGGTCAGGATCCTGGCATGATGGAACGTAAGATTGGTCAGATAGCGATGGGTATTACGCTGATGATGGTGCTGGCCCAGGTTCCACCCAGAGTCTATGAAAGCTGGGCCCCCTATCTGTATATTCTGAGTGTCACCCTGCTGGTTGCCGTCGATGCCTTCGGACATGTCAGTAAAGGAGCACAGCGCTGGCTGGATTTAGGTTTTGTCCGTTTTCAGCCCTCGGAGATCGCCAAGATTGCCGTGCCATTAATGGTGGCGCGCTTTATCAACCGCGATGTGTGCCCGCCGACGCTGAAAAATACCGCTATCGCATTGATCCTGATCTTTCTGCCCACCTTGCTGGTGGCCGCACAGCCGGACCTGGGAACCGCCATTCTGATTGCAACGTCCGGGTTGTTTGTGTTGTTCCTTTCCGGAATGAGCTGGAAACTGATTGCGGTAGCCGCCGTACTGGTCGCGGCCTTTATTCCTATTCTCTGGTTCTTTCTGATGCACGATTATCAGCGGGATCGCGTCATCATGCTGCTGAACCCGGAAAAGGACCCGCTGGGTGCCGGCTACCATATTATTCAGTCTAAGATAGCTATCGGGTCCGGAGGCTTACACGGTAAAGGCTGGCTGCATGGCACTCAATCACAGCTGGAGTTTTTACCGGAACGTCAGACCGACTTTATTTTTGCGGTGCTGGCTGAAGAGCTGGGCCTTATCGGGGTACTGGCGCTACTGGCACTCTATTTGCTATTAATTATGCGTGGCCTGGTGATTGCCGCAAAAGCACAGACCACCTTTGGCCGGGTGCTTGCCGGCGGCATCATGCTGATTTTATTTGTTTACGTCTTCGTAAATATCGGTATGGTCAGTGGTATTTTACCGGTGGTTGGGGTCCCGCTGCCGTTAATCAGTTATGGCGGCTCAGCGCTGATCGTCTTAATGGCCGGATTTGGCATCGTGATGTCGATCCATACTCATCGAAAAATGTTATCAAAAAGCGTTTAAGGGGCAATACATGCGTAAGGAGTGGCTGATTGGTATTGGACTGGCATCCCTGATACTGGCGGGATGTTCTACTGATGAAACACAGCAGAACACCGCCCCGGCACAACCGGTGTGGAACGGTCCGGTCAAAGAGATCCCGGGGGTTCAGCCCAAATATGAATCCCTGATCCCTTCCGCCAACCAGGATTATTCAGTCAGTGGTAAACGTTACCGCATCGTCACGGATACCTCACGGTTCAGCCAGGTCGGTCTGGCCAGTTTCTATGGTCAGGAATCGGCGGGGAATACCACGGCTTCCGGGGAAAAATTTGACCCGAATGCCTATACGGCCGCTCACCCGACACTGCCTATCCCGAGCTATGTGCGCGTGACGAATCTGGCCAATGGGCGCCAGCTGGTGGTTCGTATCAACGATCGTGGCCCGTTCGTGCCGGGACGTATCATCGATCTCTCTGCCGCAGCAGCTAACCGTCTGAATATCTCTGATAATACGCAGGTGCGGGTCGATGCCATCACGGTGGCTCCTGACGGAACCCTGTCCGGCCCCGGCACTGTCGGGACCAAAGTCGCTATCCAGAGTTATGATCTCCCTGCCCGTCCTGACCTGGGGGGGCCGGCAGGTATGACCTCCCCGGCGGCGGAGACGAGCGATGCGTCAGCGGATACGACCAGTACCGCCCTGCCGGCCACTTCCGGCAATAGCAGTTCGAATGTGATGCCGATCGCTAACAGTACCTTGCAGAACGGCAGTAACAACCTGGGCGCTCCGGTGCAGAGCAGCGGATTACTGGGGGCTCCACAGCCGTTAGCCGCCGGTGTACTGGAGTCAGATACGCCTGCCGCCAGCACCGCTCCTGCACAGACTCAGACTCAGACTCAGACTCAGGATGATGCTCCTGCCGCTGCGACCGTCAGTGCACCGGCGGCTCCCCGTCAGACAGAAAAGGCCCCGGTCGCCGCGACAGCACACAGCTCCGGCTATGTGGTACAGGTAGCGGCGGTCAATAACGCGCAACGGGCAAAAGAACTGCAACAGAAGCTGAGTCATCAGTTTGGCGTGGCCGGTCATGTCGAAGCCGTTGACGGCAATATTTACCGGGTACAGCTGGGCGGTTACAGCAATCGTCACGACGCTGCAGCACTGCAACAGCGTTTAGCCGGCGAAAAAATTACCTCTTTTATTACCACGGCTAAATAACCGCTTTTTTTTTCGGGCCGGAATCATAAAATTAGGTAAAGCAGGATGCCGCCTCTGGTGGCATCCTGTTATAGTTCGTGGCAAATACCTCTGATTCCACGGATGAAGTTACCCCGAAAATGAAAAAATTTTCTCTTGCCACATTTCTGACAAAAATTACCTCTGGTTCTGTGATTGCCCTCTTCAGCTACTCCGCCCTGGCGGATAACGTCGATTTAAAAACCATGATCCCGGGTGTACCGGATATCGATGCAGAAGCCTATGTTCTGATTGATTATAATTCCGGCACTGTGCTGGCAGAAAAAAATGCCGATGCCCGTCGTGACCCCGCCAGCCTGACAAAAATGATGACCAGTTATGTGATTGGTCAGGCTATCCGCACCGGAAAGATCCATCAGGACGATATGGTGACCGTCGGACAGGATGCCTGGGCCACCGGTAATCCGGTGTTCAAAGGCTCTTCCCTGATGTTCCTTAAACCAGGCGATCGTGTGCCCGTTTCGCAACTGACCCGCGGTATCGTGCTGCAGTCAGGCAATGATGCCTGTGTCGCCATGGCAGATTATGTTGCCGGCAGTCAGGAAGCCTTTGTCGGCCTGATGAATAACTACGTTAACGCACTGGGATTGAAAAACACGCACTTCGGGACTGTCCACGGCCTGGACGCCGACGGACAGTACAGTTCTGCACGTGATATGGCGCTGATTGGCCGGGCGCTGATCCACGATGTGCCGGAAGAATATGCGGTGTATAAAGAGAAGGAATTCACCTTCAATAATATCCGTCAGATGAACCGTAACGGGTTATTGTGGGATACCTCGCTGAATGTCGATGGTATTAAAACCGGTCATACCAATGCCGCAGGATATAACCTGGTAGCCTCTGCGACCGAAGGCCAGACACGTCTGATTTCTGCGGTATTAGGCGGTCGTACCTATAAAGGCCGCGAAACCGAAAGCAAAAAGTTACTGACCTGGGGCTTCCGCTTTTTCGAGACCGTTTCGCCCCTGAAAGCGGGTAAAGACTTTGCGTCCGAGCCGGTCTGGTTTGGTAACACCGACCGTGTGCAGCTGGGCGTTGATCAAAATGTCTACCTGACTATTCCGCGCGGACGTGCCAAAGACCTGAAAGCCAGCTATGTATTGCAGAATACCGAATTACATGCACCGCTGAAGAAAGATCAGGTGATAGGTACGATTAATTTCCAGCTGGATGGCAAAGTCATCGCGCAACGTCCGCTGGTGATCCTGCAGGATGTCCCGGAAGGGGGTTTCTTTAGCCGGATTATCGATTATATTAAACTTACCTTTCATCACTGGATGGGCTAATCCGCAGGGTTGATATTTCCCCTTTTGTCCCCATATCCTGAATATATCTTACATGCCCCCGCACATCCGGGGGCATTTTCTGGTTCCGGAGTCACTATGAAAACCAAACTGAATGAATTGCTCGAATTTCCAACCCCGTTCACTTATAAAGTTATGGGACTGGCACAACCAGAGCTGGTGGATCAGGTGATTGAAGTGGTACAACGTCATGCGCCGGGGGATTATTCTCCGGAAGTTAAACCCAGCAGCAAAGGCAACTACCACTCTGTATCCATTACTATCAATGCCACCCATATCGAACAGGTAGAAAGCCTCTACCAGGAATTGGGTGATATCGATATCGTCCGTATGGTGCTGTAATTGGTCGCGCCGGGTCTCCCGGCGCACTCTCCCTGTAATTACCGGATGACTCTCGTGTCCCTTCAACCGCTTATTATCCGCAGGCTGGGCGTGCTCCCCTGGAAGACCGTCTCCGATGCCATGCACCACTTCACCGATACCCGTACAGAGACCACTGCCGACGAAGTGTGGCTGGTCGAACATCCGCCGGTGTTTACTCAGGGTCAGGCCGGTAAAGCCGAACATCTGCTGGCACCGGGCGATATCCCTGTCGTACAAAGCGACCGGGGAGGTCAGGTCACCTATCATGCTCCCGGGCAGCAAATCGTTTATGTCCTGCTGGATCTTCGTCGTCTGAAAACCGGTGTCCGCCAGCTGGTCACCCTGCTGGAACAGACTGTAATCGAGACACTGGCTGATTTCGGGATCACCGCCTGCGCCAGACCGGACGCGCCGGGCGTCTACGTCAACGGTAAAAAGATCTGTTCTTTGGGGCTGCGCATCCGTAAGGGGTGTTCTTTCCATGGACTGGCACTGAATACAGAGATGGATCTCTCGCCGTTTCTGCGCATTAATCCCTGCGGTTACGCTGGACTGGAAATGACACAGATAGCAGACCTGGTACCGGGCATATCGATTTCACAGACCGCAGAAACGCTGGTTCGCCATTTTCTTAACCATCTCCCCTACCCGCAATCGGAATACCGTCAGGGCCTCCCGCAGCCGGAGTAGAATGTCTTGCCGGGACAGATGTTATCTTTCGTATCCCGGGGAAGCTGTCCTGCGGCAGACAAAATGATATACTTTTTGCATTGTTACAAACATGTTGAATGCAGAGCCTACTGCAGACAATCAGCTACCGGAATCCGCAGATATGAGTAAACCTGTTCAGATAGAGCGCGGCGTCAAATACCGTGATGCAGACAAAATGGCGCTGATCCCTGTCAAAACCGTTGTCAGTGAACGCCAGGAGTTATTGCGAAAGCCGGAATGGATGCGGATTAAACTTCCTGCCGATTCCACCCGTATTCAGGACATCAAAGCCGCGATGCGTAAAAATGGCCTGCATTCCGTCTGTGAAGAAGCCTCCTGCCCTAATCTGGCGGAATGCTTTAACCACGGGACAGCCACCTTTATGATCCTCGGCGCTATCTGTACACGTCGCTGTCCGTTCTGTGACGTAGCCCATGGCCGGCCACTGACACCGGATGCCGGTGAACCCGCGAAACTGGCTCAGACCATCGCCGACATGGCACTGCGCTATGTGGTGATCACCTCGGTTGACCGTGATGACCTGCGGGACGGTGGCGCGCAACACTTTGCCGATTGTATTACGGCTATCCGGGAAAAAAGCCCGTCGATAAAAATCGAGACACTGGTCCCCGACTTCCGCGGCCGTATGGATCGGGCATTAGAGATCCTGACACAGTCCCCGCCGGATGTGTTTAACCACAATCTGGAAAACGTCCCGCGTATTTATCGGCAGGTAAGGCCGGGCGCAGATTATCAGTGGTCACTGACCCTGCTGGAAAGATTTAAGCAGCTGCACCCGGAGATCCCGACGAAGTCAGGTCTGATGGTAGGGCTGGGGGAAACTAATGAAGAAATCATCGAGGTGATGCGTGATCTGCGTCGTCACGGGGTGACTATGCTGACCTTAGGGCAGTATCTGCAGCCCAGCCGTCATCACCTGCCGGTTCAGCGATATGTCAGCCCGGCCGAATTTGATGAAATGAAAGCCGAAGCGATGGCGATGGGCTTTACCCATGCGGCCTGTGGTCCCTTTGTCCGTTCTTCTTATCATGCAGATATGCAGGCTCAGGGTATAGAGATCAAATAATATCCTGCAGGCGGCTGTACGGTATTTCAGTCGGCCGCCGCGGCGATAGCGTCCCGGTGAGCGTGCTGCCGCGGATGACAGCCAATAAAAAACCAGACAGCAGGCTATCTGGTTTTTACAGACAATATATCCGGGGATCTACTGCCGGGATCAGAGAATTAGTCTTTGTGACTGACACGTTCAGCAGGAACCTCTTCTGCTTCACTTTTTGCCACGGTCGTGTCATCTTCTTTCATGGCTTTCTTGAAGCCTTTAATTGCGCTACCCAGGTCACCGCCCAGTGAACGTAATTTATTCGTGCCGAAAAGCAATACGATGAGAGCACCGATAATCAGCAGCTTTGCAATACTGATACCTTCCATAATATACCTTTAAACCTCAGCGAAAAACGTTACACCTACATTAAGACGCAAAGCCGATTATAACACAATACATTTCTGTAACAGACTACTAATCGCACTTTTCGGCCGCGCCGCCCGGGCTGAACACCCCGCTGCACTACCAGAGCCGGTGCCGGAAAACAGGCAATAAAAAACCCGCCATTGGCGGGTTTTAGAGATTCTGACTGAAAATTACAGGCTGATAACGTTAGCAGCAGATGGGCCTTTAGCACCGTCAGTAATTTCAAACTCTACGCGCTGACCTTCAGCCAGAGTTTTGAAGCCATTGCTCTGGATTGCAGAGAAGTGTACGAATACATCTTTGCTGCCATCTTCAGGAGTAATGAAACCGAATCCTTTAGATTCATTAAACCACTTAACGTTACCTTTAATCTTGGACATCTATATTACCTTTACATGAAAAATGGACACTAAACTGTGTCGTCACGTAGTACATCAATTGCGGTGCAATTTGTCCAGTCCCATTTGATGAAAAAGTGATAAATGTCCTGATTTTTTGCTGACAGAGCATTTTTTGCACAATTTCAGACCCTAAAACTGGAACCGGAACCATGCGAAGTAAACGTTTCCATTATTATGGGTCCCGGGGATATAGGTCATCTGAAAGGTTGCTGGTCCGTAACCTATCGATGCCAGCGGTAACACCAGTGGTATCGGGATATAATTCCAGTTATCCCGCATCGTCACACCGGCGGTATAACCTGCCCCCAGATGGAAACGCTGATCATTCAACGGGCGCCATGTCGCTTCCCAGCCATAGCCACCGATGGGCTCCCATTTGTTAAAGGAGTCTTTAAACACCATCAGGTAAATACCCTGCCAGTTACCTTTCTCATCATAACGAGAGATCCCTCCCCCTGCCCCCCAGGGTCTTTCGTTATAACGGTCAATATGCTCACGGTCATAGGTCATCCGGTTATGCCAGGTGATGGCCGGCACATACAGATCCACATTCGGTGAAGACGTCCACGTCGTTGCCACATTATTGCTGAAAGTATTCCAGGCACCGGAAATATCCTGTCCTGTGGTGGCGGCATGCGTTAAAGGTACGCTGCACAACCCGGTCATAAAAATAGCTAACTTACTGTATTTATTAAATTTCACTGCAATTCCTGCCACATAATTATTACGATGTGCCGGCCCGTAGCCAGCAATCATGGTGTTTGTCGGGCGAGTGCTTATCAACCGCCCCCATAATTCTCTGGCTTTTGCAGAGGATAAATCGTGAGTGTCCAAAGATAATCATCACTCTCCGGAAATGCCACCCTCCCGGAGTGCAGAAATATTCTTACCCCCGGACTATGGGCTGTTTATCAATCACTGCGTCAGACTGCAAGAGAATTTCTCAATGAAACCCGCCGTCATTCTCACCCGGCGTATGTACCGGAAACGTCAATGACGCATTTTTTTGTAAAATCTCGCGGGCAAATTGTTCATCCTCTGCCTCTTTCAGCAGGCTTTCCTGCTGTTGTCCCTGCGGCGGAACATACAGCAAATGGGCCAGGAACGGATAATGATCCGACCCGATGTCTTCCAGACGGCGCAGTGACCCGAGAATAAACTCCTGGCTGTGAAAGATATGGTCGAGCGGCCAGCGCAACAGGGGGTATCTGGCGTTAAACGTGCAGTACATTCCCCGGCCCCGACGCGGATCCAGCAAGCCACTGATTTTCAGAAATAGCCGGGTGGTCCGCGACCAGGCGACATCATTCAGGTCCCCGGTGACGATCACCGGCAGCGTTGCCTGAGCGACGCTTTTACCCACCAGCACAAGTTCCGCGTCCCTGTCCCGGGATTCGTCATTTTCGGTCGGACTGGGTGGCATCGGATGCACGCAATGCAGACGCACGTCAATCCCCTGCGGCAAGGTCACCAGCATGTGCATTGACGGGATCTGCGGGTCGACCAGATACTGTATTTCCGCATCACGTAACGGTAACCGGGACCAGACATGCATCCCGTACAAATTATCTTTAGGGCACCTCACACTGTAGGGATAGTCCTGGTCCAGGACGCTCAGTTGTTGCTCCCACCAGCTATCCGTTTCTACCGCCACCAGCACGTCCGGAGATTCAATACGGATCTGTTTCAGCAACTTACCTGCCTGACGATTAGGTGTCAGGACATTGGAGACCAGAATCCGGATGCCGGGATGCGCGGTATACCCTTCAGCATCCCGGACCTGTTTTTTTTGCAAACGGGTATACGGGAAGATCCACCAGCACTGGTAACCGCAACAGATCAGACTGATCAGCAGTACGGCAGCGGCCAGCCACGTTACGCGTGTCAACAGGAAAAACTGCAGAATACCCAGCAGTGCGGAAATGATCAGCAATTGTAGTCTGGGGAAATCCCAGACCCTGACCCACCAGCCAGGATGGCGGGACAGCGGTAACAGCGTGACCAGCAGCAGCAATAACGTGATACAGATATCAAAGGTAACCACCCGACACTCCTTTCCCTGTCCTCGCTGAGCGGTTTCAGTACCGTCAGTCTACTGCTGATAATAGTACAGGGGCCGTCTGAGTGCGGAAAGATTCTGTCTGACAGGGAATAAATATCGGAGACGGGGGAATGGGTGAAGACGGGGAGCCCCGGTGCCACTGAGGCAGGCTGTCAGCGTCTGTGAGCTGCCGGGCATCCGGGTCCCGGGGTGACACGGGGAATGGGGGCTTCCCCCGCGAGACGCGTCTACAGGCTCTTTATTCACGCCCGCCAAACGTTCCGGCCATTCCGGCAGAAGCCAGTGCATGTCCTTCCAGTTTTGCCATCAGGCCGGCAGTGTCCAGACCGGCAGGTAAACTGTCGGCAGGCAGATCGGTGGCTATCAGGGTGAAGGTATAAAAATGCCGATCACTGTTGGCCGGAGGACAGGGACCGTCGTAGACCTCACGGCCGAAGCTGTTTTTCCCGCCCGTGAAGCCCTGCCCGTTCGCCAGCGCGGTACGTTCAAAGTGCTGAACTGAGGACGGGATACCATAAGCCAGCAAATGAGTAACGCCGAGACCGTTCCGCCCCTGGGCATCCTGGATAATCAGCGCAAAACTGCGGGTCGCCGCCGGAGCGTTCTGCCAGCTGAGTGACGGGGAGATGTTCTGCCCGTGGCAACTTTTTACCTGCGGCAGATGGCCGCCCATCGCCACCGGCATAGGGTGACCGGAGGTAAAATCAGGGGAAGTGAGGGTAAATGTGGCTGCCATTGCCGCCAGTGGTGATATGGCAGTCAGAGACACAACTAACAGACTTCTAAAGATATTCTTCATCGCCTTTCTCATCGGTAGTGGCTTTTATCAGGGAAACTATGACGTTTATCACAGACAAACGCGCGGATAAACCATGAACCCTGATCGCAGAAAAGGCAAGGCAAAGTCAGCAGCAGTCCCGGACGGCCACACAGGCTATACCTGCCCTTTCGCTGTTCCGATGATCAACCCGCTCTATCGCCCGCCTGTTGCTCAAAGAATGAGGCACCTTTCGGCATTTCAGGTAGCGCAAACGAGTTGCTGACACAACGGATCTGGCCACTCTCTTCGCCCGCCACGATACGACGTTCATGCACCGAAGGCAGCGGGTTCCCGGCCAGAGGCCAGGCATCTTCCGCGGCATAGACGGTAATAAATAACGTCCGGGGCCGCGGACTCTGGTTGGCCGCTGAGGCATGTAATAACCGCGTATGCATAAAGCAGACACTTCCTGCCGTTCCCTGGCAACTGACCGGAGACTGGCGCTGCTCCGCAAGGTGTCGTTCATCGATCGCACCACGAAACCGGCCGTCCTGCCAGTGTGAGTATAACGGGCCGCGATGGCTGCCCGGGATAACCTGTAACGGCCCGTTATCGGCCGTCACGTCACTGACCATCAGTAATGCGGTGACCAGGTCATCATTACTGTGCGGAGTGAACAGGAAGTCCTGATGCCATTTCACTTCGGTTCGCGTTCCCGGTAATTTGGAATTGATTTTACTGTGATGAAAGCGCAGCCCCGGTCCAATCAGCCGGGCGGCAATCCCGGTCATCCGGGAGTGGCAGGCCGCCTGATAATAGCCTGATGAAATCTCCGTGGGTGAAGCGACCCGCCGCAGGGAAGGATGCGCTGCCGAATGATCACTGTCGGGATCGAAACGGTGACGGCCATCCAGTGTTTCACCATAGGCTTCAGCATGCTCGCGGCTTTCATCCACCCAGCCATCGAATACCGATTGCAGTTCTGCGATTTCATCGGCAGAAAAAACGTCATTAACGATCAGAAAGCCCTGTTCATGGAACAGTTCTTCCTGCCATGGTTCGATCATCGGAATCTCCTGCTGAATATGAGGGTAAGGTCGTAATATCTGACGGCAGATGACCGCAGGCGTTAACGCCTGCGGTCTGCGGGTATGACGGTGCCCCGGGGATGGCGCAAACTCAGCCGGCACTGAGCTGGCGGATATCGTCAGCCGTTGGCGGAGTAAAGTGGTATTTGCTGAACAGCGCTTTATATTGCGGTGTCTGGCTGAATTTTTTTAATCCCGCTTCTATGGTCTGTTTAACATGAGGATCATCTTTGCGGACACCAAAGCCGACCAGTACCGGGTACAGCAGTTTATCGGAGGTGATCACCACCCGGCCTTTCAGGCGGTCAACGACACTCTGGGCGACGGCCACATCGGTGATCTGGGCCTCAACGGCTTTCGACAACAGTGCCTGGGTGGCCTGCGGATCGGTCGGATATTCACTGATACTAATGGCAGGTTTACCTTTCGCTACACAGGATTGCTGTGAAAAGGTCATCAGCCCCTGTAAGAAGGAGGTGCCGGCCATGGTGCCAATTTTGTGTCCGCACAGTTCGTCAGGGACCCCGGGTTTATACGAGCTGTCTTTTAAAGTCACAATTTTTTCCCCGGTCTTCAGATAGGGGATCATATCAATGACTTTCAGTCGGTCCGGCGTGATATACATCGACGAGTTGGTGATATCAAAACGCTTACCTTGCAGACCCGGGATCAGGTTCGGAAAACGCGTGTCCACATTAACGGCTTTCATGCCCACCGCTTTTGCAATCCCGTTCAGCATCTCGATGTCGAATCCTGCGGGTTTATCGTTTTGCATGTATTCATAAGGTGAAAACGTGATATCAGAGCCGGCGGTGATAATGCCCGGTTTGATAAAATCTGCCTTCGCGGAGACAGCGATAGCGCACAAACTCATACCCAGCAGTACCGGGGCTTTTCGGGTGAAACGTAGAAATCTGGCAGACTGCATAAATAACCTCCGGCTGGAATAAAATTGCGACCGGGACCGTCCCGGAAAATGACCGTGATACCCTGAGCCCGGCCGATCCTGTGAGTCGCGGTGTGACTGTGCTTACTTTCAACGAAATCAGGCGGGTCTGGAAAGTACGAAATTTATTGTCAGAACCACGAAAAAAACTCTGACGGTTATCCAGAGGAAAAAGTGATGATCCACGGCGATACGCAGAAGAGAGCCTGGCGGGGAAGATAACAATAAATAAACGGATTATTTTTCAGTAAACTACCGCTGACGGGCAGGTGATCTCCCCGCCCTGTCTGATACGAAAACCCGGGGGTTGCTCAGGGGGTCTGTGTTTTTTGTCCCCCGTCACGGGGGACAAACAGGGTCAGTGCCGGTGACACTTTTTCGGGGAAGTGCCGTTTTTTAGCGGGCAACGGCAGAAAACTTACTGATCATCGCTGTTCAGCGGGTCCAGCATATAAGAGATCATCAGTGCTAACTGCGCCATTAACGTATATTCACCATGGTGCGTCTGCATCCCTGCCCCTTCGGCGGCCTGTAATAATGGGGTCATCTGCGGGTAGATCACCGTATCGCATACCAGCGTACCGGCGGCCAGTCCTGCCAGTGAAAATGCCTGCTGGCTGTCGTCCCCTTTACCTGCCGGCGTCGCATTGATCGCAATATCGCAATGTGCCGGCGCTTCGGTGCCGTGGATCACGACCAGCCCGGGATGGTTTCTGGACAGGCTTTCGGCCAGTTGTACCTCTTTTTCCCCGGTACGGTTGTAAAGGATAAGCTCTGTCACCCCCTGTCCGGCCAGAGCATGGGCAATCGCACTGGCCGAAAACCCCGCCCCGGCCAGATAGACACGCTTTCCGGCCACATCGATCCCCTGCTGACGCAGTCCGGTAATAAATCCATCGCCCTCCAGCAACGTGCCGCTGAGGGTGCCTTCCGGGGAACGGCGGATAACATTACAGGTTCCTGTCATTTGTACGGCCGGACTGACATTGTCCAGCCATTGATACACCGACTGCTGGTGCGGCTGAGCGATGATCGCTCCGGCAAAATTCTGACAATGTCTGAGCCCCGCCAGCAGGTCCGGTAAGCCATGTGCGGTAACATGCATGGGGATCATCAGTACATTTTCACGTTGCTGTTGTTCCAGCATCCGGTTAACCAGACCAGGAGAACGGACACGGGCTATCGGATCTCCGATAACAGACGTCAGTCGTGATAAGCCGCAGACTGATTCAATTGACTGCATAGAGGATCTCCGAAAAAAGGTGGTGCCCGGCAGAATGCCATCTCCACGCCGGACGAGAGGGCGATACCTGCCCGAAGGTAAGATTCAATGGGTCATCAGGATGGCTGGCAGACAATAATGAGCATTCCCGCCAGCGCCACACACGCACCGGCCATATCCCAGCGGGTTAATGCGACCCCTTCTGCAATCCTGAGCCACGCCAGAGCAACACAAATATACACCCCGCCATAGGCAGCATAGGTCCGCCCGGCAGCGGCCGGATGGAAAGTCAGTAACCAGGCGAAGATCACCAGGCTGACCGCTCCGGGGACCAGCAGCCAGTGACTTTTATGCTCACGCAGGACCAGATAAGGCAAATAGCAGCCCACAATTTCAGCGATGGCAGTGAATACAAATAACAATGCTGTTTTCAGCATCACAACATGTTCCTTATGTTTACAGAATGACCCGGGGGACGGATAACCCGCCCTGGCCGGGATGCGTCGGTATGGTCCGGGACACGTCGGCTTTCCGGCTTCACACCGCCGCCTGTTTCCCTTAGTAAGTTTAGCTCAATGATAAACCTTCTTGTCTTTCTACGTTAAAAAATCAGCCGCAGCCCTCCGTCCGCCGTGAAGGCACAGCGCCGCCGTGTTACCTCAGCGCTGGCGCTGGCCTGTTTTGCTGGCACTGCCAGCGGGTCATCTCCGGGCCGCTCGCCGTGCCGTGCCGCGACCTGCCTGACCTGCCTGACCTGCCTGACCTGCCTGACCTGCCTGACCTGCCTGACAGTAAAACAGGCACCACGGTGAAAGGATCGTCACCCCCCTGTATTTTTTTCAGCGAACGTGCCCTGTTATCACCAACAGACCTCCCGGCAGAGCCGGTGGATACCGGGAGCCCCGGGTCACTCTAATTTTTTGATGCTGTCTTTCAAAAAAACCAGGTGATGTTTTAATAGCAGTTCGGGTAATTTATCTTTTTTTTAGGGGGTCTTATGAATAAATTAATTGATAGTTTCGATAACGCGGTTAACCATCCCGATTTTGCTAAATTACTGCTGCGACTGGTTTTTGGTATTCTGATGCTGTTTCACGGGGTGTTTAAACTGGAACACGGGGTCGACTGGATTAAGCCGATGCTGGCAGCACACGGGTTGCCGGGCTTTGTCGCCTACGGGGCGTACATCGGTGAAGTGATTGCTCCGGTGCTGATCATTCTGGGTGTCTGGACCCGTCTGGCGGGTCTGGTCTATGCCATCAACCTGGTCTTTGCCGTGGTTCTGGTCGCGGGCGGAAAGTTTTTCGACACCACCAATGTCGGTGCCTGGGCACTGGAAACAGAAGCTCTGTACTTCTTTGGTGGCCTGTTCATTATGCTGCTGGGTGCCGGTAAGTACAGCCTTTCACGCCGCTGATCCCCGCCGGTCCGGCTCTTATCCGGCCAGGCTGATGCACTCACTGCCCATTGAAAGCGGGCAGTGAGTCGTTGCTTCTGATACGGTTTATCGCAAATCCCCGGACGCGCTGGCCTCCGTATGCTTTCGTCTATTCTCTGACATCTCATCCAAAGCCTGCCGGTGCTCCAGTCCCCACTGATAGAGTTGCTCAATCGGCCCTGCAAGGGTTTTCCCCAGCGGGGTGAGTGAATACTCCACTTTAGGCGGGATCACCTGAAAAACCTGGCGATGGATCAGTCCGCGGATTTCCAGCTCTTTGAGCGTCTGCAATAACATTTTCTTCGAAATTCCCTGCAGACTGCGTTGCAGCTCTCCTGGCCGGGCTCGTCCTTCCGGCCAATGCCAAAGTGCATGCAACACCATACTGCTCCATTTTACAGAGAACAGATCCATCAGCCGGCGCGGCCCTGAATCTGCATAAAAATAGACTTTTCCGTCCACCCAATCCGGCATTTTAACCTCATCGTTTTTTATGGTCACCATATGGTAACTGCTATCCATACAGAAACCTTCTATTTATAGTGAGCCCCCTCTTTTAGTGACTGCTCTGCTTGTCAGAGCCTGACAAAGGTCTGTTATGCAAATAAACGCTATTATCGCCCGAAATCCGCAAGCCCCTCTGGAGTGTGGAACCTCTTCACTACGTCCTCTGCAGAAAGGCGATGTCCGTATTGATATTCTGTATTGCGGTGTTTGCCATTCAGATTTACATATGGCCAGGAATGAATGGGGAGCCAGTCATTATCCGCTGGTGCCCGGGCATGAAATCGTCGGCCGGGTACTTGAAACAGGTTCGGCGGTCACCGGCCACCGGCCCGGAGATATCGTCGGTGTGGGTGTGATGGTAGATGCCTGCGGGCACTGCCATTTCTGCCATCAGCAGGAAGAACAATATTGTGAACAGGGATTTACTCCGACCTACAACGGCATAGATCGCTATACCGGAGAGCTCACCCGTGGCGGATATGCTGAACAGATTATTGTCGATCAGCATTTTGTGGTGCCCGTCCCGGAAAATCTGCCGCTTCATGCCGTGGCTCCCCTGCTTTGCGCCGGGGTTACCGTCTGGTCGCCACTGAAACACTTCAATCTGCAACCAGGACAGAAAGTCGGCGTCGTTGGGCTGGGTGGACTCGGACACATGGCGATCAAACTTGCCAGTGCTATGGGCGCTGAAGTGACATTATTCACCACCTCTCCGGCAAAAGGTGAAGATGCACGACGTCTCGGTGCCTGCAATGTCGTCATCTCCAGTGATCCGCAACAAATGGCCGGCTGCGCGCAACAGTTGGACCTGATACTGGACTGTGTGGCCGCACCCCATTCTCTGGACCCTTATCTCCGGACACTGAAAACCAATGGTCAACTGGTACTGGTGGGAATTCCGGATACACCGCACCCGGGGCCGGAAATCACCCCGATGGTTTTCCGCCGGTTAAGTATTTCCGGCACCTCGATTGGCAGCATTGCAGAGACCCGCGATATGCTGGCGTTTTGTGGCCAACACGTGATCACCGCAGAGGTAGAAGTTATCACCGGTGAAGCGATAGAAGAGGCTTTTCGCCGGATGCTGGCCGGGGAGATTAAATACCGGTTTGTCGTCGATATCAAAGCGACGCGCTGGACGACCCCGCTGGCATGAGCATGAACTGCTCCGCAGAACCGGAGCCGTCACCGGTCAGCCCGGAGGCTGAGCATCGAGGATCCGTTTCGCCTGCGACTCCGTCAGCGGATAATTGAAGAACTGCCGGTAGAAATCCTGAGTCTGACGGATCATATTGATCTCAGGAAACAGATCCGGGTGGAACAATCTCGCCGCCCACGGGATCTGCAGGGCGACCTCCGTCCCATAACGATCCCAGGGAAAGACCCCGGAAGGGTTACGGACGACGTGATTCAGTTTTACCGCCCGTAACTGACTGAACAGATCCCGGTAAGGTGACTGCGCAAGGGTGCCAGCACCGGCATCGAGAATAATATAATCCGGTTGCCATGCCAGCACCTGTTCCGGCGTGATCTCTTTCATATTACCATCGACGCTTTCTGCGACATTGCGTCCGCCGGCCAATGTGATCCAGGTATTGATCAGTGTATTCCTGCCATCCACCTTCAACGGGTGCAGGGACTGAATATGTAAAACTGTCGGCCGTTGCTGCGCGGTCAGCGTACGGGTTCTTTGACCAATGACCGCGATCTGTTGGTTAAGGTAGCGGTTATATTCTGCCGCTCTTTGAAGCGCCAGCGGCGTACCCACGACTTCGGCAGTCGTCTGCAGTGAACGTTCCATTGATGGAAAATCTGTAAAACCCATCATCACAACAGGAATACCCGCCTGCCGGTAACTGTTGGCGGCCGGGTCATTCTCCGGCACGAAGACCACATCCACATGGCGCAAAACCAGCGCCTCGCTGGAAAACGCATGTCCGGGGGTCTGTAATGCCTGATTCAGTGACGGCTGTATTTTAAACATCCAGGGCCGGTCCCGGGGATGATTGACTGTCGCGACAATACGATCCCCTGCTCCCAGCGTCATCAGTAAGGAATGGTGTGCAAACCAGCCATCCGCAATACGGTTGGCGGTATCAGGTATCTCCACCCGGTGGCCGGCATCATCGGTGACCGTCTTTGCCGGTAATGCCGGAGAAAGCACTGAGAGTGACAGGATCAGGGCCGTGAGGGGAAATCCGCTGCGTAAAAGTGTCTGCTTTTTCAAAATAGTACCTGTTATGGCGTCCCGGCAGGGAGAGTTATCGGCTTACACGGGTAAGACTCTCTGTATAACAACTCCAAAGACTCCGGGCAAGTGACGGATGTGCCTGCAGGATGACGCTGAAACTGTGCGGTCCGGACACTTTTATTGTATTTCTGTCTCTGAGTGTGTCAGAAAACCGTGTTTCAGCAATAACTGTCTGGATAATGAAAATTGCGTAAACATCCCGCAAATGTGATTGAGACGCGGGGAATAATTCACGATGCTGTCTGTGAATTTACACTCAGGAGTTGATTATGAAACAGTTCGCGATTTATCTTTCAGCCCCCCTGCTTCTGGTTTCTGCGCTGGCATCCGCTGCTCCGCAAGGTCAGGCAGATCCGCACCCGGACGTCTTCGGTCCGCACAAGCATGGCATGATGCCACCGCGTCCGATGCCACTGTACGCTGCCACTGAAACCACCACGACTCCGGCAGAAACCCTGAAAAACCTGGTCGCTCAGGTGCCTCAGACCGCAGCTGGAAACTATCAGGTCAAAGTGGAGGTATTACCTCTGCCTGAAAAACCTGCCCACCCTGCCCCGGCGGATCATTAAGTTATTTCCGGGGATAGCTGTAATCTGCTCTCCCCGTTCCGCCGCCGGTCGGCTTATTCACCGGCCAGCGTCCCTGAAAATCATCTCCGCTAAAAAATAACTCACCACTACCCTGTCTGATTTCCCTGAACGTTAACTGCGGAACAATACGAAGACGCTCTGCGCCACCGTGAATGGCATCGCTTACCGGCAGCGCGACTGTCCGCCACACCTTTTGATTTCCCTCCCGGTTAACCGCAAACCCGAACAAAGGCAGGCGCTGTTGCCCCGTTGATGGCATCATTTCCCGGCAGCGCGACTACCCGCTACACTGTCTGATTTCCCTGAGTGTTAACTGCGGAGCAGTACGAAGGCAGGCGCTGCCGCCCCGTTAATGGCAGTCACCCACAGAAAGGCTGCGGGGAAGGTGACGTCCCGGGAGATCAGTCGTCCGAACCCTGTAATGTCAGCACCAGCGTCCGGCTGCCACCATGATCACGATGCTCACACAGATAGATCCCCTGCCAGGTTCCCAGGTTCAGCTGTCTGCCGGACACCGGGACCGTCAGTTCAGCGCCCAGCAGGCTGCTTTTCAGATGAGCCGGCATATCATCGCTGCCTTCATAGGTATGCTGATAAAACGGAGCATTTTCCGGCACGGCATGATTGAAAAAACGTTCAAAATCGCCCCGTACGGTAGGGTCCGCATTTTCATTAATGGTCAGTGATGCCGAAGTATGTTTAATAAACAGATGCAGCAGACCGACCGCTGGCCAGCGGATGTCGCTCAATGCATTTTCGATTTCATGAGTGATCAAATGAAAACCGCGCTGGCGCGGCTTCAGCCTGATTTCTTTCTGTACCCACATCACAACCCCCTTCTCCGGTATTTACTTCAGTCAGTGTGACGTGCTGATTTCTGCACGGGCTGATGACCGTTTTAACACGGATCAGGTCTGCCAGGGAAACAGGGGCGACGCCTCAGACAATCATGCGGCGTAATGCGGCCATCGCCTGCCGGGCCACATCCGCCGGCGGTTGTTTCTTAAGTTCGTCATTAAACACTTCCAGCCCCAGAGGGCCCTGATACTGCTTTTCCCGCAGACAGGCCAGCAGTTGCTGTAACGGGAAGACCCCGTCTCCGGGCAATAAGCGTTGATGCCTTGCAATATCAATCAGTTGCTGTTTATCCGGAATATCACTGACATCTGATAACTGCACCAGAAATATTTTTTCTGCCGGAACCTCCGCCAGGTCAGCCACCGTACGTTGCAGGGCAAAAATATGAAAAGCATCGATCACTAACCCTAATGCCGGGGAGTCGACCTCATTAATAATCTTCAGAGCTTCAGGGGTGGTATTAACACAGGTGCTCCAGCACATCGCCTCATAAGCAATACGCAGATTTCTCCCGACAGCCTGCTCAGTGAGCCATTGCAGGTCACTGACTATTTTGTCCGGCAAACATCCGCGTTCAGTATTGGCTGGCACCAGTACCGTATCTGCCCCCACTTTGACGGCAGTATCGAGGATTTCCAGCGCCTGCTGACGTTTAATTTCCCGATGTACATCCGCAGCACCATCAAAATCCAGCAGTACCTGGTAATCCGTCAATGAGATACCCAGCGAACTGAGGTGGTGCCGGATCCCTTCCGTATCCCCCCCGGTCTCCTGCACATCCTGCTGCCACAGTTCTGCTTGCGCAAAACCCGCATCAGCCACCGCCTCTAACTTTTGCGCCGTCGTTCCCCCCAGCAGGATGGTATTAAGAAATAGTGCATTGCGATTAAGCATACTGCCGTTCTCCTTATTCGGTCAGGTCACCTGGTGTTCAGGCCTCAGCTAGAGTCTCGCCCTCAGTGATGATTTAATCCTGGCAGATAAACAGAATAAGTCAGCTAATTGACTGTTTTTTCTACTCCCGGGGGCGGTTTTTATCTTTTTTTTACACCTTTACCCGTGCTTTTTTACCCTATTTTTTCACCGGAATCCCTAGACTCTCCGCCGGTCACTCATTCACGGAGAAAGTCGATGAATAGCGCTGTTATCGCCGGCATCGTGCTGGTTGTTGGTTTGCTGGGATACCTGGTGTATGCCTTGCTGAATGCGGAGGAGTTTTAATGACCACATCCGCATTTTTTCTGCTGGCCTCTCTGCTTATTGTGCTGATGGTGCTGGCCAGACCGCTGGGCGGATTTATCGCTTGTCTGGTGGAAAACCGTTTACCCGGGCCGGTTATCACGGTGGAAAGTTATCTGTGGAAACTCGCCGGGGTGAGCAATAGTGAGATGAGCTGGCGGCACTATCTGCTGGCTATCCTTACTCTGACACTTGCCGGCACAGGCCTGCTGACAGCGATCCTGATGTTGCAGACGTATCTGCCGCTGAATCCGCAGCATTTTCCGGGGCTCTCCCTCGATCTGGCCCTGAATACCGCCATCAGCTTTGTGACTAACACCAACTGGCAGGCCTATGCCGGTGAAAGTACCCTGAGCTACTTTAGCCAGATGGCGGGGTTGACCGTGCAGAACTTTCTTTCTGCCGCGACCGGCATCGCCGTGGCCTTTGCTTTAATGCGGGCATTTTCCCGTCAGGGCGTCGGAACGCTGGGCAACGCCTGGCAGGACATCACCCGAATCACTGTGTATCTGTTAGTCCCCCTCTCGCTGATTTTCGCCCTGTTTCTGATCTGGCAAGGCGTCATCCAGAACCTTGCCCCCTACCGGCAGTTTACCTCTCTGGAAGGCATCAGACAGTGGATGCCGATGGGGCCGGTAGCCTCACAGGAAGCCATCAAATTACTCGGCACCAACGGAGGGGGCTTTTTCAACGCCAGTTCAGCGCATCCGTTTGAAAACCCTACCGCTTTAACTAATTTTGTCCAGATGTTGTCGATGCTGCTTATTCCGGCAGCGCTCTGCTTTACCTTTGGTAAGGTGGTCGGTGATCTTCGCCAGGGCAAGACGCTGCTGCAGGCAATGACCGTGATCTTCGTACTTTGTGCTGTCGTGGTGATACGGGCGGAAGGGTCGGGTAACCCGGAACTGCTCTCTCACGGAGCCGCTCTGGCAAGCAATATGGAAGGCAAAGAGAGTCGCTTTGGTATTCTCAGCAGCAGCCTGTTTGCCGTGATAACCACAGCAACCTCCAGCGGAGCGGTAAATGCCATGCTGGACTCCTTCACTGCCCTCGGCGGGATGATCCCCCTGTGGCTGATACAGACGGGGGAAGTTATTTTCGGTGGTGCCGGTTCGGGGCTGTACGGCATGTTGTTGTTTGTTCTGCTGGCGGTCTTCGTCGCCGGATTGATGATCGGCCGCACCCCGGAATATCTGGGTAAAAAAATAGAAAGTTCAGAAATGAAAATGATTGTGCTGGCCCTGCTGGTCAGTCCGGTGGTAGCCCTGTCCGGGACGGCACTGGTACTGCTGACCGGCGAGGGGCAGGCCGCGATACTGAACCCGGGTCCCCACGGGTTCAGTGAGATCCTGTATGCCTTTTCCTCCGTCGCTAACAATAACGGCAGTGCGTTCTCCGGGCTGAACGCCACGACGCCTTTCTGGAACACGCTTCTGGGGGTGTGCATGTTTATCGGCCGTTTCGCGACTCTCGCGCCGGTGATGGCTATCGCCGGTTCTCTGGTCTGTAAAAAAAGGCAGGCCACCGGCCCCGGAACCCTGGCATCCCACGGCCCGTTGTTTACCGGCCTGCTTATCGGAACCCTGTTACTGATGGCAGCCCTGACGTTTATCCCTGCACTGGCTCTGGGGCCTGTTGCTGAACATTTGTCCTTACACTGAGTCAGGCGGAGAATCTAATGAGTACAAAATCGGTCATTTTTTCTGAACCCGGGCTGCTGCGTCAGGCAGTGATCTCAGCGTTTCTGAAACTTAGCCCGCACATTCAGTGGCGTAATCCGGTAATGTTTATCGTCTGGGTCGGCAGCATGATCACCACCGTGATGGCTGCGGGTATGTTATCCGGTAAGCTTGCCGGTAATGGCGACTTCCCGGCCATGCTTGCCGGCTGGCTGTGGCTGACCCTGCTGTTTGCAAACTTTGCCGAGGCTCTGGCGGAAGGAAGAAGTCAGGCTCAGGCGAAAGCGTTGCGCGGTACACGAAAAAGTGTCACCGCGAGGAAACTGGCACAACCACACTACGGGAGTGCTGCGGTCGAACTGTCAGCCCCGGACCTGCGTAAAGGCGATGTTGTGCTGGCCAGAGCCGGTGAGGTGATCCCCTGTGACGGGGAGGTGATTGAGGGGGGTGCCTCTGTCGATGAAAGTGCTATTACCGGTGAGTCTGCACCGGTCATCCGCGAGTCCGGAGGGGATTTCGCTTCTGTCACCGGCGGCACCCGTATCCTTTCTGACTGGCTGGTGATCCGCTGTACCGCAAACCCCGGCGAAACTTTTCTGGACCGGATGATTGGCATGGTGGAAAACGCCAAACGCCGCAAAACGCCGAATGAAGTTGCCCTGACTCTGCTGCTGACCGCGCTCAGTATTATCTTTCTGATGGTTACCGCGACTCTCTGGCCATTTTCAGCCTATAGCGGCCATGCCGTCTCCTTGCCGGTTCTGATAGCGTTGCTGGTCTGCCTGATCCCGACGACCATTGGCGGATTACTTTCCGCGATTGGGGTGGCAGGGATGAGCCGGATGCTGGAGGCCAATGTTATCGCCACCAGCGGCAGGGCCGTAGAAGCCGCCGGGGATGTGGATGTACTGCTGCTGGATAAAACCGGCACCATCACTCTGGGTAACCGTCAGGCCTCTGAATTTATCCCTGTCAGTGGAATTGATGAGCAACAGCTGGCCGATGCCGCACAGTTATCTTCCCTGGCGGATGAAACCCCGGAAGGACGCAGTATTGTGGTGTTGGCAAAGCAGCGTTTTAACCTGCGTGAACGGGATATCAGTGAGGCGACTTTTGTTCCGTTTTCTGCCCGCAACCGGATGAGTGGCATAAATACCGGTGAACGTATCATCCGTAAAGGCTCCGCAGACGCGATTCGCCGGTATGTCGAAGCCGCAGGAGATGTCTTTACCGGCGAGGTCACCCGGATAGTGGAAGATATCGCCAGGCGGGGAGAAACACCATTAGTGGTCGCGGAAGGCACCCGGGTACTGGGCGTCGTCGCACTGAAGGATATGGTTAAAGGCGGTATCCGCCAACGCTTTGCGACCCTGCGGGCCATGGGGATCCGCACAGTGATGATCACCGGGGATAACCGGCTGACCGCAGCCGCCATTGCCGCAGAAGCCGGGGTGGATGATTTTCTTGCCGAAGCGACACCGGAAGCCAAGCTGGCCTTAATCCGCCAGTATCAGAATGAAGGACGACTGGTCGCTATGACCGGTGACGGGACAAATGATGCGCCGGCGCTGGCCCAGGCTGACGTCGCCGTCGCCATGAATTCCGGCACCAGTGCGGCAAAAGAAGCCGGCAACATGGTCGACCTGGACTCCAATCCCACCAAACTGATTGAAGTTGTGCACATCGGTAAGCAGATGCTGATGACCCGGGGGTCACTGACGACCTTCAGTGTGGCCAACGATATGGCGAAATATTTTGCCATTATCCCTGCCGCTTTTGCGGCCAGTTACCCGCAACTGAACGCACTGAATATTATGCACCTGCATTCGCCGGACTCCGCGATCCTGAGCGCAGTGATCTTTAATGCCGTGGTTATCCCGGGGCTGATCCCGCTGGCGCTGAAAGGGGTGCCCTACCGGCCGATGGGGGCCGCGGCCATGCTCCGACGCAATCTGTGGATTTATGGCCTCGGGGGGCTACTGGTTCCCTTCGCCGGCATCAAAATTATCGATTTATTATTAACTTCTGCGCATCTTCTGTGAGGAACTCCCGATGTCACAACTACGGCCCGCACTGGTATTACTCGCTTTTCTCACCCTGTTTACCGGAGGGGCTTACCCTCTGTTGACCACATCGATAGGACAATGGTGGTTCCCCTGGCAGGCCGGAGGGTCGCTGTTAACGCTGAACGGCGAAACGCGGGGCTCTGCGCTGCTGGGCCAGGCTTTTACCGGAAGGGATTATTTCCATTCCCGTCCTTCAGCCACCGCCGGTACTCCTTATAATGCACTGGCTTCCGGTGGCAGTAATCTGTCGGTAGCCAGTCCGGCCCTGACCGCTCAGATAGCAGCCCGTGCCAGGACACTGCAGGCGCAGGACCCCCATGCTGCCGGACCGATCCCTGTCGACCTGTTAACCGCTTCGGCGAGCGGGCTGGATAATGGCGTCTCCCCCGCCGCCATTGCCTGGCAACTGCCGGACGTTGCCAGGGCCCGGGGACTCACTGAACAGCAACTGCAGACACTGGTCGACCGGAATACCGTCCATCCCTGGCCAGAGTTTCTCGGGCCAACCTATGTTAATGTCACACAACTGAATATGGCCTTGAGCACCCTGCCCCGCCGATAAAGGACACTTATGCCTGAACCTCTTCGTCCGGACCCGGACCAGTTGCTGCGGCAACCGGAATTAAAACGTCGCGGGAAACTGAAAATTTTCTTCGGTGCCTGTGCCGGAACAGGTAAAACCTTTGCCATGCTGGAAGAGGCTCAGCGCCTTTACCACGACGGGCTGGACGTGCTCTGTGGTGTGGTGGAAACACATGGCCGTCAGGAGACGGCCGGATTACTGGAGGGCCTGCCGCAGTTGCCCCCGGCCCGGCATATCCATCGCGGAAAGGTCCTGACCGGCTTTGATCCTGATGCTGCGCTGGCCAGACATCCGGCGCTGATACTGATGGATGAGCTGGCCTGCAGTAATCCCCCCGGCAGCCGTCATCCTAAACGGTGGCAGGATGTAAACGAGTTGCTTGAGGCAGGTATCGATGTTCTGACCACGCTCAATGTTCAGCATCTGGAAAGCCTGAACGATGTGGTCTCTGTGATTACCGGTATCCGGGTGCGCGAAACCTTGCCTGATCCCGTGTTTGATACCGCCGACGAAATCGTACTGGTGGATCTGACGGTCGGCGATCTCCTGCAACGTTTACGCGATGGAAAGGTGTATATTCCGGCGCAGGCCGAACGAGCCATCGAACATTTTTTCCGCGAAGGGAATCTGATTGCTCTGCGTGAACTGGCATTGCGCCGGGCGGCGGATCGGGTTGATGAGCAAAAACGTCTGCTGCAGGAAGCTGCCGCTGACGGCAATGATCTCTATCCCCAAGACGGTATTTTGCTCTGTCTGGATGCCGGGAAAGGCAGCGAAAAACTGATCCGTACGGCCGCCAGACTGGCGGCCAGACTGGGTTGTCGCTGGCATACCATCTATACCGAATCCACCGGGTTTGCTAAACAGGCAGAACATCAGCGCCGGAAAATGGTTAATGCTTTACGGCTGGCAAGCCAGCTGGGGGCCGGTACGGCGACCCTGTCAGATCCGCAACGCTGTCAGGCGATAATCCGTTACGCCCGCGAACACCGGCTGGGCAAAGTGATACTTGGCCGGCGACAGGGGCGCTGGCTGCCCTTTCCGACGCTGGCCGATACACTGATAAAGCATGCACCGGAGCTTGAGGTTATCCTTATTTCCCGCGGGACGCCGTTCGCCGAAGCGCCTAAACCGACGGCCCCCGGGCGGGACACCGCGCAGCGCTGGCAACACCCCCTCCGCGGCTGCCTGCTGGCACTGATACTCTGTCTGTGTACGTCTTTTATCGCCACACGCTGGTTACCGGCATTTGACGATGCCAATCTGGCGATGCTGTATCTGCTCAACGTAGTGATTGTGGCGCTCTTTTACGGACGAAGGCCGGCAGTGGTCGCCAGCCTGCTGAATGTCATCAGTTTTGACCTGTTTTTTATCGCCCCCCGCGGGTCTCTGGCGGTTTCCAATATCCAGTATCTGCTGACGTTTGGCGTGATGCTGACCGTCGGCCTGCTGATTGGTCATCTGACCGCAGGCGTACGTTATCAGGCCAGAATTGCCCGCTACCGGGAACAACGCACCCGGCAGTTGTACGAGATGTCCAGAGCACTGGCGGACGGGCGGGATGTTACGGCGCTGGTCCGGTGCAGTGAGACCTATATCCGCTCCACTTTTAATGCGGCCTGCCAGATACTGATGCCCGATGAAAACGGCCAACTCACCGCCCTTACTCCTCCGGCGGCGATGACGCCGGTAGATACCGCGATTGCCCGCTGGAGTTTTGAACATGCCCTCCCGGCCGGTGCGGGCACCGATACCCTGCCCGGGGTACCCTACCGGATCCTGCCGCTGGTCAGCAGTGGTAACGTTTTGGGGCTGTTAGTGATTGAACCCCTCCGGCTCCGGCAGATTACGCTGCCGGAACAACAACGATTACTCGATACTTTTCTTATGCTGATTGCCGGTGCCATGGAACGGCACGCATTATTGCAAAGTGAACAACAGACTCGTATCCGCAATGAACGGGAACAGTTACGAAATACTTTCCTTGCCGCACTGTCTCATGATCTTCGCACTCCGCTGACGGTTTTATTCGCTCAGGCAGAGATCCTGGCCCTGGACCTGAATCATGAAAAATCTGCGCACACAGAACAGGCTATCCGCATGCGACGGCAGATTATCAGCACTATCCGGCTGGTCAATAATCTGCTGGATATGGCACGGTATCAGTCCGGCGGCTCCACACTGAATCAGGAGTGGATGACATTACAGGAGCTGGCGGGCAGTATACTGAACGCCTTTGATTCTGAGGGGAATACCGGGCGAGTGACGCTGGACATAAAAGAACCGATGGCGCTGGTTTTTCTTGATGCCGCCTTAACGGAACGGATATTCATTAATCTGCTGGAGAATGCGGTGAAGTATGCCGGCGAACAGGCCTCCATTACCCTGCGGGCCCGGGTCACCCCCGGTCAGTTAGTTTTTCATGTGCTGGACAATGGACCCGGGATCCCGGCCGGGCAGGAAACGCTTATTTTTGAGAAATTCGCCCGCGGTACCAAAGAGTCCGCCATTCCCGGCATCGGGCTGGGACTCGCCATTTGCCAGGCCATCGTCACTCTGCATCAGGGGACGATTCAGGCGAGCAATCAGCCGCAGGGCGGTGCCGACGTTTGTATTGTGCTGCCACAACCCGCACCGCCACAACTGGAAGACCTGGAGTAGACTACCGTGATGAATGTCCTGATCATTGAAGATGAAAAAGAGATCCGTCGCTTTCTGCGACTGGCGCTGGAAGCAGAGTCCTTTCGTGTCTTTGACGCAGAAACCCTGCAACGCGGGCTGATCGAGGCTGCGACCCGGAAGCCGGACCTGGTGATCCTCGACCTGGGGCTACCGGACGGTGATGGTATTGGTTTTATCCGCGAGTTCCGCCAGTGGAGCATTGCCCCTGTCCTGGTCCTGTCTGCCCGCAGTGAGGAACAGGATAAAATTACCGCGCTGGATAACGGCGCGGATGATTACCTGTGTAAGCCCTTTGGTATGGGGGAGTTTCTGGCGCGGCTACGGGTACTGCAGCGCCGGATGTGTCAGTCCACGCCGGTGAATGCGGTGTTTGCGTTTTCTCAGGTAACGGTCGACCTGGCTGCCAGAGTGGTCAAAAAGCAGGGAGAACATATTCATCTCACCCCCATTGAGTTTCGTTTACTGGCCGTGCTGCTAAACAATCAGGGGAAGGTTCTGACCCGCTACCAGTTACTCAGCCAGGTTTGGGGGCCGAACGCTGTAGAAAGCAATCACTACCTGCGAATTTATATGGGCCATCTGCGCCAGAAACTGGAAGCCGACCCTGCCCGCCCCCGTCATTTACTGACGGAAAGTGGTATCGGTTACCGGTTTATATTACAGGATTAGCCGCCATTTCCCCGCAGGGACCAGGGACTGCCCTCATAGATCTGCTGAACATCATTACTATTGCCGGCCACGGATCCCCTGCGATCGCCGGCAGGGGGTCCGGCGGAAAGGCTTATTTTACCCAGTTCCCTCTTAAAGGCCGGGATAGCTGAGCGAGCACAACGATCAGACACAGTTCGATAGAAACTGACCAGTAAATATGACCGAGAACTTCACTCCATAATTCATAGCCATTCAGATTCCATAACCACCCTTTTGCACCGGAGGCGTACACCGGGTAGCGAAAACCCAGTAACGGGATCAGAAAACCGTGCATGACCACCGTGATAACAATGCCGTAGAGCGCGCCATACCACAGGCGGATTTTCGGGGACAGGGCCGAGATGGCTACATAGACAAAGGCAAAAATAAAGCTGAACAACCAGTGATACAGCGTCACCGCTCCCGACACCATAGTGCCCTGATAAAGATAATCCAGCGAATGCGAATTGATCCCCGCCCAGCCCAGCCAGCTATCGATATTCGCGGCCGGGGGAGAAATTTCACCGGCCACCCGGGGAGGCATATTCACCTCGGAACCCCATTTCACTAATGAACTGATAAACCCGCCGAGCAACGTCGTGCGAAGGATAACCTGACGATTACTTTTGATTTCCAACATACGCTTGTCCTTTTTCCACAGAAGTACCTGGGAGTAAAAGTGCCGGAACGTCACACCTCCTGCTCCCGATGATAAACCCTGAAGGGTTGACGGTGACGGCTCCTCTTTACTTCCCCGCAGAAAACCGGGAATGGGAACTCGTCGTATTGCCTGCAACAACCGAACAATACAATTGAGTTTATATCTCAAATATATCTACTGTTTATTGATCCCGATAGTCATGATGCGCATCCATATCAGATTTTTTCAGTCCGGTATCCCGGTACACGGTGGTCTGCGTTCTTTTAGCCTCCCGGTCTGCCCCTTTCCCTGCCGGTATCCGGACGAACTCAGGCGGGCCTGGAATCGGTCGTTTCACCGGAGTAAACAGAGGCCACCGGCGGATCCCCCTGTAATGGAATCCTGGATGTCCTTCTGCCGGTGACGGTTTTTGATTGCAACTCCGGGCTTTCTGCCGGGTTTAGAATGAGCCGCTACACCGAAGTAAACAGAAGCCACCAACGGCTCCCCCTGCGATGGAATCCAGGATGCCCTTCTGCCGGTGACGGTGTTTGATTGCAACTCCGGGACTTCTGCCGGGGTTAGAATGAGTCGCTACGCCGGAGTAAACAGAAGCCACCGGCGAATCCCCCTGCGATGGAGGCCTAACGCCCTTCTGCTTTCTGCTTTCTGCTTTCTGCTTTCTGCTTTCTGCTTTCCGGGCAATGTGGTACACCCCTTATAAAATAAAATGTACAGGAGGAAATCATGGTTAAAGGATCCTGCCTTTGTGGCACGGTACGCTTCACCCTGCAAACTGCACCCAAAAACTTTTATCGTTGTCACTGTTCGTTATGCCGTAAACAAACCGGTGTGGGCCATAATCTGGCGACCTTAATTCCTGCGTCGGAGTTTATCCTGGAGGGCGGGGAAGAGAATATTATCACCTGGCAAAAGACGACCGGTTACCGTAACGATTTCTGTTCGTTATGCGGCTCAACCGTGCCTAATGCCCTGCGCGATGTTCCTTATGTCTGGGTACCGATCGGCCTGATTGAAAATGATCTTGCACTGCAGTGCCTGGGGGATTACTGCACGGAGGATGCCATGTCCTGGGATTGTCTTCGAAGTGACAAGAATTCACCCGGACCGGTCCAATCCTTAGACGAACTATTGCCGCAAACAACTATCGACTGATACCGCCCGGGGGCGGGGTTACCGCGCCCGGGCCTGGAGGGGTCACCCGATATCTGAATTAAAAATAGATATCGCTACCCGACAGCATAAAGTTAAGTGAGAACACCCCTGTAATAACAGATTCTGTGAGCAGGAATTATTGCGTGCTCAGGGCCGGGAAAATGTTCAGGTTGGTTTGTAGCACTGAAACCTGACAACTTGCTCCGGTAAATACGGGAATAAGCGCAAGCTTAATGTTAAGAGCCAAAATCCCGTTCTATACGACAAGAAAAACACCCCTGTCTGGCATTGTGGGCAAGAATGAAATCAACCTGATCATTTTTAAAAAGCGAAAGAATATGCTCTCTCACTTCTCCTGGCTGAGCTATCGTCGCCTCAATAAGCATATCCCGTCCATCAAAACCCCGAAGAGACATCATTCTTTTTTGCATAACTTCCGGAATCGTATCTCTGTATACCCCCCTCTGTGATTGCCCTTCCCATATAAAAATGGCATGCGAGCCACGATAGGGAGAATCTGTGTCAAGATAAGTATGGTTCAACAGGATCCCTGTTTCTCCGACGGGGATATCTCTTAACGTAATTCGGTCCGGGTAGCACGGATACTCATCAACATGGATCCTGATAGCGCCTTTCTCTCTTAGCTCATTGCCAGTCAGACCATACAAATGACAGAATGCTCTTCCATCTAATCCTTTGATAATAAACGACATACTATGCCCTTCATCTTTTTAGTTAAAAGTTAGCCTATCAATTTTTCAGAAGTTAAAAAACACCGTTTATTGTTTTCAGATAACCAACAGCGGTGTAAATGTGAGAATTCTGCTCCGGACTGGCCGGGAGTGAAAATCAACCTCAATCGCCAGCGCTTTCCGGTAAAGTCATCAATGATATTCAGCAGACGTACAGTACGGCCCTCTCAAAGCTGATTATTCACAGAACAGCATAGGTTACGGCTTTCAGGTACAGTTAACAAAAAATAGTGATACCCTTTACCCCATGTAGATTTTTTCATTCCCGAAGAGAAATTTACGGAAAATACCTGTTAATTAAAAAATCAAATTCCTGTCAACGTATACGGTGATAACCTCCTGTAAATTTAGAAACATATAGAAACCGGATACGTTTTAAATACAGGGTATACGGGTTCAGTTATTCCGGTTCCTAAGAAAGCAACGCACTATATTTCACTGAATAGTTTTAGGAAGTTATAGTATGAAAAAAATATTATTCCTTCTCCGGGTAGTGACACTTTTTTTCTTTCTGTCCGGCTATACAAGTTCTTACCCCGAACCTGTTTCTATCGAAGATAACCCTGTAAACGAGGTAGCCTCTTTAGTGGAAGAGTTAGCGATATCGGGCCCCGCCCGGAGTAAAAAAATCCTTTCAGAAATTAACGCAATCCGTAAAAAACACCCCGAAAATATAGCAATTCTTTTAATGTATACAAATAGTCTGATAGGAGAAAAGCACTATAAAGAAGGCATTGAATTCCTTAGAGATCTTTATAGTAAAAAACCTGCCCGTACCTATTTACTGACAGAATGTATGTTAAGACAAAGAACAGGAGACAAACAAACAGGTTGCTACCAGGAGGTTGTACGGCTTTCTGAACAACAGAATTTGATGGATTCAGATTATGTCACAGCACTCTTCTTCACCGACACAAAAAAGTTCAGTTTATTGAAACAACAACTGATCAAAAATAACACCTTCAAAGAGAGTGATTTTTTAATATTCACGCTGGGTGAAGATAAAATGCTGCATGAGTTTTTCCCATAAATTATGACCCGGGCATCGTACTGATCAGTCTCAAGGTGATTTTCACCCCGATGAAGTTAAGTGGTCTGCTTTCCCGTTACAGATTTAGCGTGGGAAATACCTGATAACTTTTTTATTTATCCTTTTTTATTTTTTTGTCAGCGTCGATACTAAAATCAAAGTGATAATTTATACCATTCAACGTGTAGATTAATTCATAATCTGCCTTTTTTTTCAGACTTACAGGGATACAGGTGTCAGGGTATTTTTTTGGCACACCTTTCATCATATAAGCTAAAGGCACTGTATACCTATCTGCAGATGAACTTAACAGATAATACTCCAGAGTATCTCCGGGGAAAGATTTTATGCAGATATAATTTTCAGTTACCGCAGCCTCGCCTTCATTGTGAAAAGCGATTCTGTCACCAACACAACCAGAAAGAAGGAACAAAAAAGCACACATCAATATATTTTTCATCATTTCGGAAAACTCCCGATAATCTGTTTATATCTATCAATTAAATTTACAGGCACCTCTTTAATACCAGAACCTTTAAAGTTAGCAATATCAGAATATTTTTCAAACCCAAAATTAACCAGCAACCAATAATAGTCCACAACGATTTTAAAAAACTGTGCTATCGGATCCAAATATTACAGAAAACATCAGATTAATCGCCTTCTGTTTTCCTCATTGCTCCAACTCACCCCCCTATTAATGCAAGAAATATTACCTATGCCATTGCCTTCCATCACCCGCTAAAAAAGTAACTATCGATAACTCTGTGATGTTCCTTTATTATTGCCTTGGGAAAAACTTTATATCATATTTAATATATTTATTTCATTTACTTTAACTATTTTAGGTGACGTAAATGTGTAGCAATACCCCATCTGATGGTATCACATCTCCCGTTTTTTATATCGAAAACTGAGTAACTCGCGTTAGGGTGTGCGTATCTGGCGAACTGGTCAATGTTACCATCGCATAGAATTGCAAGAACACCCTGACTGACGTGCCCATGAGACACAATACATACAGCGTTATAATGGCCAGATTTTTCGAGATTAATTAAAAAATCAATAATTCTCCTGCTGGCCTGTGTAAGAGATTCCCCGCCCGGAGGACAATACTCAGCATCAAGTTCAAATAACGCATTGGCTTCATCCTGGTGATTTTTTTTAAATTGTTCTGCTGACATGCCTTCAAGCTGACCAAACGCTTGTTCTTTCAGGGTTGCTTCAGCCACCAGAGAACAACGAAAATGCTTAGCCAATACTTGTCCCATATTCCAGGTGCGGTCGAGCGGAGATGCGTAAACACTCTCCGCCTCGTAACCATTTTCTGCAAATGCTTGCAATAATGCTGCCGTTTGGCACTGGCCATGTTTGGTCAACGCACTATCTTTCCGTCCCTGAATAATTCCCCTGGTATTCCACTCCGTTTCCGCGTGCCGAACTAATATCACTTTCATTATTTATATGCCTGCCTGCGGAATAACAATCAGTCGCTTTTAGTCAAAGAAAGTGCCAGGTGAAGATAAAAAAAGACTATTACATCAACGTTATGTTAGTCGTGTTCAAGGACTGCCGGAATAAAGAAAAGTCATCTCTCCGGCAGATAAACATTTAGACCATGAAGAGTATTTTTATCAATGATATTCTTTATCAGACCGTTCACTCTCCGGCCTACCGACTACCTGTTATAACCATAGAGCTTAATCCTGCCGGACAAATACTCACCTAAGTATACCTCACTAATTTTATTGAACCCTTGCTCCAGAACTTTTTCTTCCAGCCAGTTTTCATCCTTATTAATCACTTCAAGTAAATCATAGTTTGCCAGGCCGTCAACTATTATCGGATATCTGATATTTTCATCGCCATTTTGTATAATGGTTAATTGCCCATTTTGCTCAAGTACAACACGTTTTAACTGCTCGACCTCATAAACGCCATTCGCTCTTAATTTAAACATTAAGTCATGAGCCGAAACACCATTCCGAAGACACTCTTTTACATCGACCTTGCCATTATGTACCAAATTAATGGGTTTCCCATCAATTATACGCTTCACCAGTCGATTGTTTTCTTTCAGAAATTTAAGGATAAAAACAAGGAGTGTCCAGATCACTAACACTAAAACAAACTGTAAGACTGAGATCGACTCATTATAAATAACCCCGCCAATTATGCCACCCAGGACATAATTTTGAATCTGATCAGTGGCAGAAGAGGGTGCCAGATTACCCTTCCCCATCAGGTTTATTTGCAGAACAAGGCATAAAATACCCAGCCCTAATTTTATTATAATTGGAGTGTACATTTCTTATCCTTATTATTTCTTAATGGTGATCTTTGGGTTTATAAGTCCGACACTTACTAATCTGTAAGTATTCTGGTCCGGGCTTAAGTTCACTACGTAGTAGTTATCTTTTATTTTAACCACTACCCCGTCTGTTAACTGTATTGAGCTTGAAAAAACATCATTTTCGTTGACATTATTTTCTTTTGCCAATTGCTTAACAAAACTGACCATTTGTGAGGATGCCGAGTGTAAATTTTGACTATTTGAGTAGTCCTCATACTGAACACCGGAAATAAAAATAAGAAATAAAAATACAATAATAGTTAAATCACGATATTTCGTCTGTAAACGATGGTGCATATACAAAATGAAAAATATAATCAACAAAGACAACGCACTAAAGATTACAATATACTTCAGGTAATCATTAATACCGGACTGTACTTGCAAATATTCTATTCCATAGAAAGTCATACAGAGAAACCTCTTATCGCCATACTGTCTTTTTTATAGTTATATCAGTGGGTTGTCAATTAAATTCAGGTGTTATGATTCTGATGACAGCGTCCCATTAATCCCCCTTTCGGGTGAGTACTCTGAACTGCCTGAACTACTCAAATCTTACGGAAAGACGAGCAACCGCATGATTGTGTTGCTTAAATGCGGTCAGTGTCACGAGCCATCTTCTCTACTATAGCCTGCCTGACGAACTCTGCTCGTTTCATTTGGCACCGCTGGCATATTTTTCCGTAACGGCGAGTACCTGTCAGGTCATCTGCCTGTGCTACCCTCCACCTCTCCACCGGCACGATTAAACGTAACGTTACCTTTTTAAATTAACGCTTGGTTTTCATAGGGTCGCTGACTGGCATGAATTTTATAAAAAATCAGAAACATAGTTCCTAAGGGATTGAAGGTGAAAGAACCACCGTGAAGGCTTTTTGTGTTACTGATTTTTCGTGCCTTATAAGTCACAGATCGTATGTGTGGCAGCCCATCGTGTTTATGGTATAACGATTCATACACTATAAAGTTGCAGGAGGCGATTCCGGGGTGTTATCAGAGGGTAAGGCTGCGAATTTATGACGGAAACTCCGGAGTCGTCAGGGCGTTTTAGCGGTCACGCAAAGCAAATTGATAGCATTTCAGGGGCTAACGTTGCAAATACGATACAGGGAGTAAATCAGGCAGGCTTTAGGTTGCGTAATTTATTGAAAGTAAATGGCGCACCCTACAGGATTCGATAATAATCAATAATAACATGAAATCAATCAATATATTCAAGTTCAATAACCATAAGCGCCCCCTATTATGCCCCAAAAATTTTTGTTATGCGCTTCTGTTTAATGATATGAAAAATGGTAGGAAATAAATAAAAAATAATATTATTTCCTTATATGAACAGGGAGGTTTTAAAACACACACTCCCTGTTCAAAGGCAACATACAAAGCTATTTTAAACCCTCTTTATATTTTTTAAAAATCTCTTCAGAATTGTACCCTCTCATTTTTTTTGCAAATGAGGTGGCTTGATATACAGACGATAACTCTGTGAGCATTGTAAGGGTCATTACTACGAATAGAATCTCAGAAAGGATATATATTACCAACTGGACGAAAGATGCAACATCCGGTGATTTATGTAGCGTTTCAACTAACGCTTTAATTCCTATAATAAACCCACCAATTGATATAATCATGAGCATTGATAACATAAATACAGTTATACTCATTCGTTTCTTTGAAAGATGTGGGTTATTACTCCCATCAATGAAAAATACTTTGTGATATTTTAAGAAATCATTAGCCCTGGAGCTTACAGAAAGCAACCTTTCAGAATGTAAGTAGTCGAACATCACTCTTAATGTTAGGATGGGATAGTGTAGGCCGTACTCTGCAAGCTTTAGTTCATTAATATAGCGTATAGATTTATCCTTAACTTCACCTTCATAAATAATGCGCATGGCTTCCGCCTTATCTTTAACCGGTAAAGATACGTATTTATTAACTGATATAATATCAATCATTTTAAATGGCACTTTTATTAATTTAAACATCAAGCTAGCAAGTGTAATAAAAATTGGCACTGCTGCTATAGCTTGTGGTATTGTCAACCCTAAGCTTGCGAAAACATCCTTCATTGATAAAAAACCTCACTTCCAATAATTTATAAAACTTAACAAGTTTATCATAATATTAAAAAACAATTAATATCAGATAGTTATAAACCAAACACATTACCCACATGAAATAATAAAAAATAAATTTCATTGCCGTAGATTCAGTTTTGTAACTTCGCTGTCAATGACAGCCACCAATGTTTCGTGCATTGAGTAAATGCCAATGATCTGAGAGAAACGCCTTCGGGTGATCACTAAAATTGCTATAGCCTGGCTGGAAGGCAAAGCTCATTAGAGCGGAACATTTTCTCGCCCTTGGAAGCAAATATCGTCAATAAAACCGCTCCTACTGCGTGACGATGAGGGTACATTAAACAAACGAACATCTTAACAAGGTGCTTCGACATCGAAATCATTCCTAAATTGGAATATTTTGATTGTTAACTAAGCTGTCAGCAATTTGCTGCCAGTATCTTTTTGGCCTCTTCGCGCTTACTCCTCGCCTCCGCAAGAGATATGGCGGGATAAAGCCCGAACACAACGCGCTTTTCTTTTGCTGCCGCTGGGGAAAATTTCGAGATATAAACCAGCTCCATCAGCCAGTTTATAGGCTTTCTCTTTCGGCTTAGCAAAGTCGATTTGACGGGCATTTAGCTTCATGTGGGGGCATCGTAATTGATTGAACGGGACAAGGCCCCCAATCGAGTGTAGCTTTCAATAGACAAACAGATACAACGCTGGATGTAGTAACCAATACTGGCAAGGGATCAGGAGGTATTCGTAGACTTTAGGAGACACTAGCAGAAGAAAAGATGGCGCGCCCTATAGGATTCGAACCTATGACCTACGGCTTAGAAGGCCGGTGCTCTATCCAACTGAGCTAAGGGCGCCCTGACTTTGCGGGGAATTATACGGTCACTCACCTATGAGTCAATGTTTTTACGCCGCTTTCGGTTTTACTGCTGAAGGTTTGAACAAAGCCCGGCATTCTTTGCCTGACAGCACGCGTCGCTTCTGACAAAATAGGCGCCTTCACCCTAAGATTTCAACTCCGTGGATTTTTCTCTGATGTCAGCACAGATTATTGATGGTAAAACGATTGCGCAGCAGGTCCGGCTGGAAGTTGCGGAAAAAGTTAAACAGCGTCTTGCCGCGGGTAAACGTGCCCCGGGACTGGCGGTCATATTGGTCGGAGAAAACCCGGCATCTCAAATCTATGTCAGCAGTAAGCGTAAGGCCTGTGAAGAAGTGGGCTTTATCTCCCGCTCTTACGACTTACCCGGCACCACCTGCGAAGAAGAGCTGCTGGCCCTGATTGATAAGCTGAACGATGATGCAGAGATCGATGGTATTCTGGTTCAGCTGCCGCTGCCGGAAGGCATCGATAATGTCAAAGTGCTGGAACGGATCGCCGCCGATAAAGATGTCGATGGTTTTCATCCGTACAACGTGGGTCGTCTGTGCCAGCGCGCTCCCCTGCTTCGTCCGTGCACGCCGCGCGGTATTATGACGCTGCTGGAACGGTACAAGATTGATACCTTCGGTCTGAACGCGGTCGTGATTGGTGCTTCCAATATCGTGGGTCGTCCGATGAGCCTGGAGTTATTACTGGGCGGTTGTACCACTACGGTGACTCATCGTTTCACCCGTAATCTGCGTCAGCATGTCGAAAATGCGGATCTGCTGGTAGTTGCGGTCGGAAAGCCAGGATTTATTCCCGGTGAGTGGATCAAACCCGGTGCGGTGGTGATCGATGTCGGTATTAACCGTCTGGACGATGGCCGTGTGGTCGGTGATGTGGAGTTTGCTGTCGCCGCGGAGCGTGCAGCATGGATCACTCCGGTCCCCGGTGGCGTGGGTCCGATGACCGTCGCAACACTTATTCAAAATACTTTACAGGCCTGTGAAGAATATCACGATGGAGCAGCAGAATAATGGCAACTTTTTCACTCGGTAAATTCCCTCACGTCGAACTGTGTGACCTGTTAAAGCTGGAAGGCTGGTCAGAGAGCGGCGCTCAGGCGAAAGCCTTTATCGCCGGGGGGCTGGTGACTGTCGATGGTCAGGTAGAAACGCGGAAGCGCTGCAAGATCGTCAGCGGCCAGAAGGTCACTTTTGGTGGCCAGAGCATCACCGTTACCGAATAAACGGTGGCAGTAAAAGACCACCTTCTTAGAAGGTGGCTTTTGAGAATGCCCCCTGTAAGGGGGGCTACTTTCACCTTCCGCTTAC
>NZ_JAERJR010000018.1 GCF_018257515.1 Tatumella sp. JGM118 | reverse complement strand
GAGCGGTAGTTCAGTTGGTTAGAATACCTGCCTGTCACGCAGGGGGTCGCGGGTTCGAGTCCCGTCCGTTCCGCCACCCTATTTAGGGGCGTAGTTCAATTGGTAGAGCACCGGTCTCCAAAACCGGGTGTTGGGGGTTCGAGTCCCTCCGCCCCTGCCAGAAAAAATCATCCTTTGCTTTGCAAAGGATTTTTTTTTGCCTGAAAAACACTCCTGCCATCCTCTTTCTGTCGAAATACACCTGCCAGACCGGAAATTTCACGGCCTGACCTTCGAATATTTACCACCAACGCTATACTAATGATCAGCGCGAGCCGACCGGTACTTTCAGCAGCTGTTTTAACGCTGTTTGTTGATCGCTGTTTTGTAGCCATACCGCATACAGCGGGCGAATTACCGTCGCCGTATCTGCGACCGGGACCAGATCTTTATATATTGTCTGCCAGTACTCCGGTAAAAATGCACAGGCGTCCGTCGTATGCAGCAGATCACGGGTAATATGTGCCGAGGTTGTCGTCAGAATGGGTGAATCATCACTACCGGATAAGTAAAGTTCATGCTGATGAAAGTCCGCGCCCCATTCCAGTTTGATATACTGATAACGCTCTTTTTTGTCAGACTGTCTGGAGCGAAACAACGCCAGAGAGATATGGCCGATCTGCTGACTTAGCAGTTCATCCATTTTCGGCGCTTCGGTGGTGATCAACACATCCAGCTGACGTTCGTGGATCTGTTTTACCAGCAGATGTCGCTGGGCAACCCTGGCTTCGATATGAAGATTTTCCCGTGTCTGATAGAGTGTTTTGAGCCAGGGGGTCAGATAGGCCTCCCAGAGCGCGGTACTGGCCCCGATCGTCAATTCATGCTGCTGCTGAGAGAGTGAAACCTCTTTCTTCGCGATAAGCCAGGTACTCATTAGCGTTTCGGCATAGGGCAATAGTCGTTCACCGGCAGAAGTCAGCCGGATATTATTTCGGTGACGGGTAAACAGACTGACACCCAGTTGATTTTCCAACTGACGAATGCGAAAACTTACCGCAGACTGGGTCAGGTACAAGGCTTCTGCAGCTCTCCCGAAATGGCGTGTTCTGCTGACTTCCAGGAAAGTTTTCAGCAATTCTGTATCCATAACATCCTCTCCAAATATTTTAATCATTACGATTAAAATCTTTTGTTTTACACTTTGTCAAGCCTATCGAATACTCCGCGCCATAAATCACACGACCATTAAAGAGTTAGGAGCGTGTAAAATGTCGGATAGTTTTACCACCACAAATCGCTTTTTTGATAATAAGCACTACCCGCGAGGGTTTTCACGCCACGGTGATTTTACCATCAAGGAAGCTCAGTTACTTGAACGTCATGGTTCAGCTTTTAATGAACTGGATCTGGCGAAGCGTGAGCCTGTTACGGAAGAAGAGATTAAATTTGTTGAAGTCTGCCGCGGCCTGAAAGAGCCGGAAACGGAAGCAGAACGCGTCTGGTCGAAATACATGAGCAGAATTAAGCGCCCGAAACGTTTTCATACCCTTTCCGGCGGCAAGCCGCAGATGGATACGGTTGAAGATTTCAGCGATAGTGATGATTAATAAAAAAGGGCTTCGGCCCTTTTTTTGATCCTGAGATAATTTACTGCTTACTGCTTACTGCTTACTGCTTACTGCTTACTGCTTACTGCTTACTGCTTACTGCTTACTGCTTACTGCTTACTGCTTACTGCTTACTGCTTACTGCTATCCCCTGCCATCAGGCGATACGGGGGCTTTTCTGTCCCCATTATTGCTGAAGATGACGCAACACTTTCTCCATCGCCCGGTAACTGATGGCTTCCTGTAAATGCTCCCGCGCTATAGTGGTTGTCTCTGTCATATCAGCCAGCGTTCTGGCGACTTTTAGTATCCGTTGCCATGCCCGCACTGAGAGGCCGAGTTTTTGTAAGACCTGCTCCAGCCATCGGGCATCCTGCGAAGTTATCCGGCACCACTGACTGATATCTTTGTGTGTCATCAGGGCATTAATCCTGCCTGATCGGCTGAGCTGATATTCCCGGGCTCTGATCACGCGTTGTCTGACCTGCTCTGTTGCCTCCCCCGGAGAGATGGGGTCACTCAACGTGCCGGGGGGAAGTAAGGGAACTTCTATAGACAAATCAAAACGGTCCAGAAAGGGCCCTGAGAGGCGATTGAGGTAGCGCAATACCTGGCTTGCGGGCTGACGCAGATGTACGCCCTGATAGTCCCCTGTAGGGCCAGGATTCATGGCTGCAATCAACTGAAAACGCGCAGGATAGGTAATTTTAGCTTTTGCTCTGGACAGCACGATCTCCCCGGATTCCAGCGGTTGCCGCAGCGCGTCCAGTGTCCTGCGCTCAAACTCAGGCAATTCATCCAGAAAGAGCACCCCGTTATGTGCCAGAGAGATTTCACCTGGCTGTGGCAGAGCACCACCGCCGACCAGAGCACACAGGGATGCACTATGGTGGGGGGCGCGGAAAGGGCGCTCATAACACAATGCAGTGGCCGGGATATCCTGGCAGAGGCTATTGAGGGCCGTACACTCCAGAGCCTCCTGTTCGGTCAGCGGCGGCAATATACCGGCTAGCCGGGAAGCAAGCATGGTTTTACCGGTACCTGGCGGGCCTATGAGGAGTAAATTATGGCCGCCGGCAGCAGTGATCTCTAAGGCGCGCCTGGCCTGCAACTGACCAATAATCTCCTGCAGGTCCGGATAGCTTCCGGCCTCGTAACTGCCCGAATAGGTGGCTTGCCGCAGTTGCGTTTTTCCGTGCAGAAAGCGACAAACCTCCAGCAGCGTGTCTGCAACGAATGTGACCGCTTCCCGGACCAGACCCGCCTCTGTTTCGTTATCCGCAGAAAGGATCAGGTGTCTGCCGGCATGAGATGCGGCAACCACTGCCGGAATCGCCCCCCTGATGGCTCGCAGCCCCCCGGTGAGGGCCAGCTCTCCTGAAAACTCCCGCGCAGTAAGGGATGCCGGCGGGATTTGCCCGGAAGCGGCAAGGATAGCTATCGCGATAGGCAGATCGTAACGTCCCCCTTGTTTTGGCATATCGGCAGGTGCCAGGTTGACCGTGATCCGGCGAACGGGAAAACTGAAGCCGCTATTGATAATGGCACTGCGTACCCGTTCACGTGATTCTTTAACCGTTGCTTCCGGTAGTCCGACCATGACCAGTGAGGGGAGTCCGTGACTCAAATGGACTTCCACAGTGACCAGCGGCGCATCCAGACCGATAATTGCACGGGTCAATACTCTGGCTAATGACATATTCTCTCCCTGAAATATCATCCAGTGTAAAATATTGTGCCTGTCCCGCTCGCCAGTCACAGGATGGTTTTATGGTAGCCCTCCTGTTTATACCGATGGCAGTGACATGAATTACCCGGAGTTTGTGAGGGAGTGTGGCGGTGAAACCATTTTTCGCAGGGAAAATTAAAATATTAGTGTTTTTTATATAACTAATACTTATCAGTGAGTTAGAGGTGAGTCGTTGCCGGCGCCGGGAAATTAATAAAAAAAGGGGTTGTCATCTTTCGTCATCCTATGGTAACTCTTTAAGCACTATATCGAATTAAGCGAATGTTGAACTGATTATGAAAGCCCTTCTCCGAGTGATTAGCCTGGTCGTGATTAGCGTGGTGGTGATTATTCTACCATCGTGCGGGGCTGCACTCGGAGAAAGAAAGGCTTAGAAATCAAGCCTTAATCGAAAGAGAACCCCCGCACCGACAGGTCCGGGGGTTTTTTTTTGGTTATCTGGCCTGGTAGCATTTTAATGTGGAGCGAATCATGAATGGCAGCATAACGTTCTGTCTCTCCCGGCAAAAGACAGGTGAATAGCGATGACCGGAGCACAGTGGGTAGTTCAGGCTTTAAGGGCACAAGGGGTTCAGACCGTTTTTGGATATCCGGGCGGGGCGATTATGCCTGTCTACGATGCCCTCTATGACGGCGGCGTAGAGCATCTGCTGTGCCGTCATGAACAAGGCGCAGTCATGGCAGCCATTGGCTATGCCCGTGCCACCAATAAAACCGGAGTGTGTATTGCAACCTCCGGTCCGGGAGCGACGAACCTGATCACCGGACTGGCTGATGCAATGATGGACTCGGTCCCGGTCGTCGCCATTACCGGGCAGGTTTCTACCGCCGTTATCGGTACTGATGCTTTTCAGGAAATTGATGTCCTCGGATTATCTCTGGCCTGTACCAAGCACAGCTTTATGGTGCAGTCCGCAGAAGAGTTACCCGGCATCCTGGCGGAAGCCTTTGCCATCGCTCAGTCCGGCCGTCCCGGCCCGGTGCTGGTCGACATCCCTAAAGACATTCAGCTGGGCGCAGCGGATTTTACTGAGGTGACTGCCAGTGTGGATGAGATCCCCGCGTTCACCGAAAACCAGATGGAAGAAGCCCGCCGTTTACTGGCAGCGGCCCGTAAGCCGGTGGTGTATATCGGTGGCGGTGTCGGCATTGCCGGAGCCGTTCCGGCCCTGCGGGAATTTCTGTCTGCGACCGGTGCACCTTCGGTATGTACACTGAAGGGGCTGGGATGTGTGAATGCGGATAACGAAACCTACCTGGGCATGCTGGGTATGCACGGCAGCAAAATGGCCAACCTGGCGGTGCAGGAATGTGATCTGCTGATCGCGGTCGGCGCCCGGTTTGATGATCGTGTTACCGGTAAGCTGGATACTTTTGCGCCGGAAGCCGCAGTGATCCATCTGGATATCGACCCGGCAGAACTGAATAAATTGCGACGTGCCCATGTTTCTTTGCAGGGAGATCTGAATCAGCTGTTACCGGCACTGAGTCAGCCACTGGATATCTCCGCCTGGTGTAGTTCGGTCATTGCCATGAAGCGGGATTATGCCAGCCGCTATGACCACCCCGGTGACCCCATTTATGCCCCTGCACTCCTGAAAGCTCTGTCAGACAAAAAACCCGCACAAACGATTATTACCACCGATGTTGGCCAGCATCAGATGTGGACAGCACAGCATATGTCTTTTGATGCACCGGATCGTTTTATTACCTCAAGTGGTCTCGGTACCATGGGATTTGGCTTACCGGCCGCCATCGGGGCCCAGGTCGCCTGCCCGCAGGATACGGTGATTTGTGTTTCCGGCGATGGCTCTATCATGATGAATATTCAGGAGCTGGGAACCATTAAGCGCCGTCAGCTGCCGGTCAAAATTCTGCTGCTGGATAACCAGCGTCTGGGAATGGTTCGCCAGTGGCAGCAGCTCTTCTTTGAAGAGCGTTATAGCGAAACCTGTCTGACAGACAATCCGGATTTCCTGACCATCGCCAGTGCGTTTGATATTCCGGGGCAGAAAATCAGCCGGAAGGATCAGATAGATGCTGCACTGGATACCCTGCTGACCACTGAAGGTTCGTACTTCCTGCATGTCGTTATCGATGAGGGTGAGAATGTCTGGCCACTGGTGCCACCGGGTGCCAGCAACACTCAGATGATGGAGGAAACGGCATGAATCAGTATCAGTTATCTGTACAGGCACACTACCGGCCTGAAATTTTAGAGCGTATTCTGCGTGTTGTGCGTCATCGTGGTTTCCGGGTCAATGCGATGACGATGGGACAGCCAGCAGAGGCTGACGGTATCAGTCTTGAAATGACAGTAAGCAGCCTGCGTTCGGTTGATTTACTGTCAGTACAACTTACAAAACTTATGGACGTCACCAGCGTTCAGGTTAAATAACGAATAACACAACACATCCACCCAAGGGTACAAAGGACATTACTATGAGCACGACAAAAGCAGAGTTTATCTGGTTCAACGGGAAAATGGTGAAATGGGAAGACGCGAAGGTCAGCGTAATGTCACATGCGTTGCACTATGGTACGTCTGTCTTTGAAGGCGTACGTTGCTATGATTCTCATAAAGGCCCTGTGGTCTTCCGTCATCGTGAGCATATGCAACGTCTGCGTGACTCAGCCAAAATCTATCGTTTCCCGGTCTCTCAGAGTGTTGATGAACTGATGGAAGCCTGCCGTGAAGTCTTACGTGTGAATAACCTGAAAAGTGCCTATATCCGTCCGCTGGTCTTTGTGGGCGATGTCGGGTTAGGGGTGAATCCTCCTGAGGGTTACAGTACCGATGTGATCATCGCCGCCTTCCCGTGGGGGGCATATCTGGGAGCGGAAGCGCTTGAACAAGGTATCGACGCGATGGTCTCCTCCTGGAACCGTGTGGCAGCGAATACTATCCCGACAGGGGCTAAAGCCGGTGGTAACTACCTTTCATCTCTGTTAGTCGGCAGCGAAGCCCGCCGTCATGGCTATCAGGAAGGGATCGCGCTGGATGTGAATGGTTACCTGTCGGAAGGTGCCGGAGAAAACCTGTTCGAAGTGAAAGACGGTATTCTGTTTACACCGCCGTTCACCTCATCAGCGTTACCGGGGATCACCCGCGATGCCATTATCAAGCTGGCAAAAGAGCTGGGTATTGAAGTCCGTGAGCAGGCACTGTCCCGTGAGTCCCTGTATCTGGCGGATGAAGTCTTTATGTCAGGGACCGCCGCTGAGATTACCCCGGTGCGTAGCGTCGATGGTATCCAGGTCGGTGAAGGCCGCTGCGGCCCGGTCACGAAACGTATTCAACAGGCATTCTTTGGTCTGTTTACGGGTGAAACTGAAGATAAGTGGGGCTGGCTGGATCCGGTTAACCCGCAATAACGATTGAATAACGCGGACCGGAACAAAGTCCGCGATTTTTTTACAGACTGGAGTAACAGAGCATGCCTAAGTATCGTTCCGCCACCACCACCCATGGCCGTAATATGGCGGGAGCCCGCGCGCTGTGGCGCGCAACCGGAATGACGGATGATGATTTCGGGAAACCGATCATTGCCGTCGTTAACTCCTTTACGCAGTTCGTGCCAGGTCATGTGCATTTACGTGACTTAGGAAAACTGGTGGCGGAGCAGATTGAAGCCTCCGGCGGCGTCGCTAAAGAGTTTAATACCATTGCCGTGGATGACGGGATTGCGATGGGCCACGGCGGCATGTTGTATTCACTGCCGTCCCGCGAACTGATTGCAGATTCTGTGGAATATATGGTGAATGCACACTGTGCCGATGCCATGGTCTGCATCTCAAACTGCGATAAAATCACCCCCGGGATGTTAATGGCATCGTTACGCCTGAATATCCCGGTCATTTTTGTCTCCGGTGGCCCGATGGAAGCCGGTAAAACCAAATTGTCTGATCAGCTGATCAAGCTGGATCTGGTCGACGCGATGATCCAGGGCGCAAACCCGAATGTCAGTGATGCCGACAGTGAACAGATCGAGCGTTCAGCGTGTCCGACCTGTGGCTCCTGCTCCGGTATGTTTACCGCCAATTCTATGAACTGCCTCACCGAAGCCTTAGGATTATCTCAACCGGGTAATGGTTCCCTGCTGGCAACACATGCTGATCGTGAGCAGTTATTTATTAATGCCGGTAAGCGTATCGTCGGGCTGACCAAACGCTACTATGAGCAGGATGATGCCTCTGTACTGCCCCGTAATATCGCCAGTAAAGCCGCATTTGAGAATGCGATGACGCTGGATATCGCCATGGGCGGTTCCACTAATACGGTCTTACACCTGCTGGCAGCCGCTCAGGAAGGTGAGATTGATTTTGATATTTCAGACATCGATCGCCTGTCCCGCCAGGTGCCGCACCTGTGTAAAGTGGCCCCGAGCACCCAGAAATATCATATGGAAGATGTCCACCGTGCGGGCGGCGTGATAGGGATCCTGGGAGAACTGGCGCGTGCCGGTCTGCTGGATACCACAGTGCCGAATATTCTGGGGACGACCCTGGGCGAGGCGCTCAAACAGTACGACATCATGCTGACCGATGATGAGGCCGTTAAAGAGATGTACCGTGCAGGGCCTGCCGGTATCCGTACCACCAAAGCCTTCTCACAAAATTGTCGCTGGGATACGCTGGATGATGACCGTGAAAATGGTTGCATCCGGGCCCGCGAGCATGCGTATTCTCAGGACGGTGGTCTGGCGGTGCTTCAGGGTAATATTGCCGTCGATGGCTGTATTGTAAAAACTGCCGGGGTGGATGAAGGCAGCCTGACCTTCCGCGGCCCGGCAAAAGTGTACGAAAGCCAGGATGCCGCGGTTGAGGCGATCCTCGGTGGAAAAGTCGTGGCCGGTGATGTGGTAGTGATCCGCTACGAAGGTCCGAAAGGCGGGCCAGGGATGCAGGAAATGCTGTATCCGACGACCTACCTGAAATCAATGGGACTGGGTAAGAGTTGCGCACTGATCACCGACGGCCGTTTCTCCGGCGGAACCTCCGGCCTGTCTATCGGCCATGCCTCGCCGGAAGCAGCTAACGGCGGTGTCATCGCGCTGGTCAACGACGGCGATATTATCGACATTGATATCCCGGGCCGTCATATCCGTCTGGATATTGATGAGGCCGAACTGCAGGCACGCCGGGACGCCGAAGAGGCTCGCGGCGATGCAGCCTATACGCCGAAATCGCGTCAGCGTGAAGTCTCTTTTGCTCTGCGGGCTTATGCTTCACTGGCGACCAGTGCGGATAAAGGCGCGGTGCGTGATAAGAGTAAACTCGGGGGGTAACGGATATGGCTGTTTCCAAACCCCTCTCTTCCGCGCCTACGGGCGCGGAGTACCTTCATGCGGTACTGCGTTCACCGGTTTATGAAGTCACGCAGGTGACGCCATTGCAGAAGATGGAAAAACTCTCTGCGCGGCTGGGCAACACCATTGTCGTGAAGCGGGAAGACCGCCAGCCGGTACACAGCTTCAAGCTGCGCGGCGCTTACTCGATGATTGCCGGTCTGACTGAAGAACAACGCGCCCGGGGCGTGGTCACGGCATCGGCCGGAAACCATGCCCAGGGCGTCGCGCTTTCGGCGACCCGGCTCGGGATCCGCTCTCTGATCGTGATGCCGGTGGCCACGGCAGATATCAAAGTGGAAGCGGTCCGGGCTTTTGGCGGTGAGGCGCTGCTTCACGGCGCAAACTTCGATGAGGCAAAAGCGAAAGCGATTGAGCTCTCCGGACAGCATGGCTATACCTTTGTGCCGCCTTTTGACCATCCGGCGGTGATTGCCGGGCAGGGCACGCTGGCGCTGGAATTATTACAGCAGGATGCCCATATCGACCGGATTTTTGTACCGGTCGGTGGGGGCGGGCTGGCGGCAGGCGTGGCTGTATTAATTAAACAGCTGATGCCGGAAATTAAGGTGATCGCGGTTGAAGCGGAAGATTCAGCCTGCCTGAAAGCCGCGCTGGATGCCGGCGAGCCGGTTGAACTTTCCCGCGTCGGTCTGTTCGCGGAAGGTGTTGCGGTCCGGCGCATCGGCGATGAAACGTTCCGTGTCTGCCGGGAGTATCTGGACGATATTATCACCGTAGACAGTGATGCCATCTGTGCGGCAATGAAAGATATCTTCGAAGATGTACGCGCGATTGCCGAGCCTTCCGGGGCCCTGGCGCTGGCAGGGATGAAGAAATATATCCAGCAGCATGACATCCGTGATGAACGTCTTGCCCATGTCCTTTCCGGAGCCAATGTGAATTTCCACGGTCTTCGCTATGTTTCAGAACGGTGTGAGCTGGGTGAACAACGCGAAGCCTTACTGGCCGTCACCATCCCGGAAGAGAAGGGCAGTTTCCTGAACTTCTGTCAGGTGCTGGGTGGCCGTGCCGTCACCGAATTCAACTACCGGTATGCCGATGATCGGAATGCCCGGATCTTTGTGGGTGTTCGTCTGTCACGGGGCATCGCGGAGCGCACCGAAATTGTCAGGGAACTGACTGACAAGGGTTATCAGGTGGTCGATCTGTCCGATGATGAAATGGCAAAACTGCATCTTCGCTATATGGTCGGCGGACGCCCGGGCAAACCGCTGAAAGAACGGTTGTTCAGCTTTGAGTTCCCTGAGTCTCCGGGGGCACTGCTGAAATTCCTGCAGACACTGGGAACGCACTGGAATATCTCGTTATTCCACTACCGTAGCCACGGGACGGATTATGGCCGTGTACTGGCGGCCTTTGAACTCAGCGAAAATGAACCCCGTTTCTCTGAACATTTGCAGGCGCTGGGCTATGACTTTCATGATGAAAGTGATAATCCTGCCTTCCGGTTTTTCCTGGCCGATCACACGCTATAACAGACTCCAGAAGGCATTAATCAGCGGCTCGGCGAGCCGCTTCTTCTGCACACAGACGCCCAGTTCCAGCGGTGCCCCCAGGTCTGTCCGGGCGATTTTCATTACCCTGTTCCGGACCGGTTCGGGACTGTTTTCCAGCACCACATCCGGCAGCAGCGCAATTCCGCAGCCTAAAGCCACCATCGAAACCATCGCTTCATGCCCTGATACGGTCGCATAGATCACCGGCGCCGTAATTTTACGACGCTTCAGCCACTGGTCGATACTGCGTCTGACCGGACCCTGTTCAGGAAAAATAAACGGCACCTGGCTCCAGTCCGGATCCTCCTCGCTGATTTGAACCCTGACCGGACAGGGGAGTGCCGGCGCTATCAATGCCAGCGGCAGAAAATCCACCGGGGTGAAGGCCACACCGGAAGGCAGCGACTCCGGCTTCCCGGCAATGGAAATATCCGCTTCACCTGAACTGACCTTCTGTACGGCATCCGATGGGTCTCCGGTCGAGAGCTTAATTTCCACCTGCGGGTGTTCGGCGCGAAACCGGTCGAGTACCGGAGGCAGGTGGCTATAGGCCGCCGTGACAGAGCAGAACAGATGCAGTTCGCCGCTCAGTGACGGACTGTTCAGGTCCATCGTGTGTCGCAATTGCTGATAGTGCAGCAGGGTTTGCCGGGCAAATTGGGTAAAGTTTTCCCCCGCATCGGTCAGTGTGACAGAACGATTATCACGGATAAAAAGGGGATGTCCGGTCTCTTCCTCCAGCCGCTGGATCTGGCGCGACAGCGTCGACGGGCTGACATGCATCGCCCTGGCAGTCTGACCGAAATGACAACTTTCGGCCAGATGAAGAAAGAGTTTCAGGTCACGTAAGTCCATAGCCGCCTCATCTGAAAGGTCATTGCAAATATTGCAACGTGATGTTGTTAATATATCAATTTAAGCAATGGAATTCATGACATATGATGAAGTCATTCTCAGGGCAGCAAAGACTGCGACTGAAACACTGATAAATACAAACACAACGAATCAATGGAGCATCCATGGCTAACTATTTCAACACACTGAACCTGCGCAATCAGTTAGCGCAATTAGGTAAATGTCGTTTCATGTCGCGTGAAGAATTTACCGACGGGGCAAGCGTCCTGAAAGGCAAAAAAGTCGTGATTGTTGGTTGTGGTGCTCAGGGTCTTAACCAGGGCCTGAATATGCGTGATTCCGGTCTGGACGTTGCTTATGCACTGCGTGCAGAAGCGATTGCAGAGAAACGCGCTTCATGGCGTAAAGCGACCGACAACGGTTTTAAGGTCGGGACTTACGAAGAGCTGATCCCTCAGGCTGATCTGGTGATCAACCTGACGCCGGACAAACAGCACTCTGCCGTCGTACAGGCGGTTCAGCCTCTGATGAAAGATGGCGCGACTCTGGGCTACTCCCATGGTTTCAACATCGTTGAAGTCGGTGAGACTATCCGTAAAGACATCACCGTCGTGATGGTCGCGCCGAAATGTCCGGGGACTGAGGTTCGTGAAGAATACAAACGTGGTTTCGGCGTACCGACGCTTATCGCGGTTCACCCGGAAAACGATCCGAAAGGTGAAGGCCTGGCTATCGCTAAAGCCTGGGCAGCCGCGACCGGGGGTCACCGTGCCGGTGTTCTGGAATCTTCTTTTGTTGCAGAAGTTAAATCAGACCTGATGGGTGAGCAGACTATCCTGTGCGGTATGTTACAGGCGGGTTCATTACTGTGCTTTGATAAGCTGGTGGCTGAAGGTACCGATCCTGCTTATGCAGAAAAACTGATCCAGTTCGGCTGGGAAACCATCACCGAATCGCTGAAGTTTGGCGGTATCACACTGATGATGGACCGTCTGTCCAACCCGGCGAAACTGCGTGCCTATGCCCTGTCTGAGCAGCTGAAAGAGATCATGGCACCTCTGTTCTGCAAACATATGGATGACATTATCTCCGGAGATTTCTCTGCCGGTATGATGGCTGACTGGGCAAACGATGATAAAGATCTGCTGACCTGGCGTGAAGAGACCGGAAAAACGGCTTTCGAAACCGCACCACAGTTTGAAGGCAAGATTGGCGAACAGGATTACTACGACCAGGGTGTTGTGATGATCGCTATGGTCAAAGCCGGTGTTGAACTGGCCTTCGAAACCATGGTAGCGGCCGGCATCATTGAGGAGTCTGCTTACTACGAGTCTCTGCATGAACTGCCACTGATTGCCAACACCATTGCACGTAAGCGTCTGTATGAAATGAACGTCGTTATTTCAGATACGGCAGAATACGGTAACTACCTGTTCTCCTTCGCTGCCGTACCGTTGCTGAAAGACTTTATGGCACAACTGCAGACCGGTGATTTAGGTCAGGAAACACTGAGCGGGAATACCGTTGATAACGCGCAACTGCGTGATGTGAATGAAGCGATTCGTCAGCATCCTATCGAGAAAGTCGGTAGTAAGTTACGCGGCTATATGACCGATATGAAACGTATCGCGGTCGCCGGTTAATCCGCACGGCTTGCGGTATAAAATGAACCCCGGCACCGCCGGGGTTTTTTTATGGTGATTTTTTACGGCGTCCGGATCCTCCGCGGGCGCAAAAAAACCGGCGATGCCGGTTTATTTTTTTGCGGGTGCTCAGCGTTTGCTGAAGGCCAGTCTGGCCGCAAAGGAGAGGAGCACGATGCCGGTGAGCCGGTCCATGGTAGCCACCACCCGCGGACGATGGAAAAAACGACTCAGTGGACGGGTCGCCGCAATCAGTGTCATTAACCAGGTGATACCCAGCAGCATATGGATGCCGACCAGTCCCAGTGTCCAGAAAAATAAGGAATGGCCCTGCGGGATAAATTGCGGCAAAAAAGAGACATAAAAGATACCGACTTTCGGATTCAGCATATTCCCCGCCATCCCTTTTAGCAGCCAGTTTGTCTGCCGGTTACCGGGACTTTCAGAGGTCACCATTCCTTTGCGTGGGTGAAGTAACATGCCAATCCCCAGCCAGCAAAGATAAGCGGCTCCACAGTATTTCAGCAGATCGTAAGCCAGTTCAGAGACGGCAATGAGTGCTCCCAGACCGCAGGCGACAGCGACTCCCCACAGAAGGCATCCGAGGTTAATTCCGGCAGCCGCCTGAAGGGCCTGCTTACGACCTTCCACCGTAGCCGTCCGCAGAACTAAGGCCGTATCCAGACCCGGCGTCAGGGTCAGCAGGCCGGCAGCCAGCGTATAGGCAATAAGACTTTCTGTTATCGACATCGTTACTCTCCCGCAGAACCGTTTTTGTTAAACAGTGTTATAACAAATTACCGGCGGGGAAACAGCCTGATTCAGAGGAGGAAACGCCAGAGAGGGATGCGGTCGAAGGTGACGCCCCGGGACCCGGGGACGTCATGATAACGATCAGGAGGCCTCAAACAGTGTCTGGTGACGGGTCTCTTTACTCAGCAGTAATGCCAGTAACGTCAGGGTTGCCATGGCGGCCAGATAGAACCCGACGGCGGATAATCCGTAGTGAGTATTCAGCCAGGTCGCGATATAAGGTGCCACAGACGCGCCGAGAATCGAGGACAGGTTATAGGAGAACGACGCTCCGGTGTACCGTACTTCGGTCGGGAAAAGCTCGGGTAATAATGCCCCCATCGGGCCGAATGTCAGCCCCATAATGCTTAATCCGGTCAGCAGGAAAAGCATGACCAGCCAGGGGGAACCTGAACCCAGCATATGCGGGAAGATAAAGGCAAATGCGATAATCAGTAAGGTAATCACTATCATCGTACTGCGGCGACCAAAGCGATCCGCCAGCACACCCGCGATCGGAATCGTTATCCCGAAACCAATCACCGCCACCATCAGCATCCACAGGAAGCTGGAACGGGAGAACCCTAAGCCTGCCGGGGCCGGTGTCGTGCCATAACTCATGGCATAGACCGTCATAATATAAAACAGGGTATAGGTGGCGAGCATAATAAAGGTGCCGAGCAATGTCGCGCCGGGATATTGAGTTAACAGCGTACCGATAGGAACTTTTACCTGTTTTTTCTCTTTTTTGACTTTGGCGAAGACCGGGCTCTCATGTAATGAAACCCTGACGTACAGCCCGATGATCACAAGGATTGCCGACAGAATAAAAGGCACACGCCAGCCCCAGCTCATAAACTGCTGATCATCCAGCAGCCAGGAAAGGAGTAAGAAGGTACCGTTGGCAAAGAAAAAGCCAATAGGGGCACCCAGTTGCGGGAATGAGCCATAGAGGGCACGTTTTTTCGCGGGGGCGTTTTCAGTCGCCAGCAATGCGGCTCCGCCCCATTCACCGCCCAGTCCGAGTCCCTGACCGAAACGGGCCAGTGCCAGTAACAGCGGCGCAGCCACGCCAATGGTGGCGTAGCCGGGTAATAAGCCAATCGCGACCGTCGAAATCCCCATGGTCAGCAAAGAGGCGACCAGCGTGGCTTTGCGACCAATGCGGTCACCAAAATGGCCAAAAACAGCAGAGCCGATAGGACGTGCGACGAAGGCGATCGCAAAGGTTGCCAGTGACTGAAGCGTGGCGACGGTCGCATCTCCCTGCGGGAAGAAGATATGCGGGAAGACAATGACGGCGGCCGTGGCATAAATATAAAAATCGAAGAATTCAATGGCGGTTCCGACCAGGGAAGCAACAACCACTTTACCCCGGGAGTTCATCGGGGGGGATTCTGCGGGTGAAGGACAGGGTTCTGTATTGCTGTTTTGCATAATAATAGTTTCTTATTTTTGTAACGATGGACGAACCATATTAGCAGCAGTTTTAAGGTCAGCAATCCCGAACATCCCAGTCACAGCGCGGATTATCGGCATAAAAGTGGATAATATGTATTGTGTTCCGGTTGCCGGAATATGACTGCAGGGAGAGGTGGATTTTTCAGAGGATATCACTGCAAATCAGCCTAAAAAAAGTCACCGGATGGCTTTGCCTGGCTGATTTGCAGAAAAAATATTCACGGGGCAATATTTTCAGCTGGATTCATTTCCGCTTACATTTTGTGATATTCCGCCCGCTGAGGCAGTCTCTTCTGACGACGTCTCATGCTCCTCATACTGCGCTGTCGCTATCCATGCAGCACAGAACAGCGTCAGTCGGGCAAAGAAGTAGAAAAATGCCATCAGGCCCAGCACCGACCCGAATGCCGCGCCGGAGGGGGATGATGCCACTTTCGGCAGCATAATCGTCATAATGAATTTAATCACCTCAAACCCGATAGCCGCCAGCAGGGTTCCGCGGAACAAGGCTTTTTTAGGCGGCTGATGGCGCGGGAGGATCCAGAATATCCAAAGGAAAATCAGGTAATTGGCAGATACGGAAATCACCAGCGCAATAATGGTCATCACCGGCCTCAGCCAGTCAATATGGCCCAGCCCTAATGCATTAACGATGGCTGTCTGCGCCGAACCGGCGATGGAGTTTAACGACAGGGAGATAATTAAGGCCAGCATCAGGCCGGTAAGCGAAATAAAATCACGCACGTAGCGGAACCAGATTTTCTCCTGGTCGTGGGATTTTCGCTCCCAGACATCGCGTGACTGTGCACGGATGGCTTCACGCAAATTTCCCACCCAGCTGATCCCGGAATACAGCGCCAGCAGTAACCCGGTGATACCGACCGTGGTACGTTGCTGGATAGCGGTTTGTACGGTGCTTTTCAGTGTACCCGCCAGACCCGGGTCACTGATACTGCCGACAATTTTATCAATCAGGCTGGTCAGCAGATTCTGGTTAGAGGCCAGTACAAACCCCACGGCAGCAAAGGACACCATCAGAATGGGGATCAATGATAAAAAAGAGAAGTAGGTGATCGCGGCACCGAACTGACTCCCCAGGCGATCATTAAATCGATCGAGGGCCCGAAGAAAGTGCGCGACCGCCGGGATATTACTGAACCAGTTAATACTTTTGGAAGCCCGGTTAATTGAGCGATCGACGGTGGGGTTACCGGTATTGATCATCGGCACCGGTTGCAGCTTTTTTTCGTTGCCGGAAGGCATTTTTTCCGTCATGAAAGTGACGCTCCTTTGCTAGCCAGTTGAGAAAACAGGTTAATTATAGCGGGCAATCGGGCCTCCGACGAACCGCAGCGGGACCCTTCTGCCGGATATCGGTCTCAGGGCAGCGTAATTTCTCCACGGATGCGTGTGGAAGAGTGGCCGCCGACCCATATCCCGTCCTGTTCAAAACGAATATCGAGGCAGCCGTGACGGCCGATGGAAAGTCCCTGACGGGCCCGGTAATCGCGGGTCTGACCGTAGCCGGCAAAATACCAGGCCAGGCAGGCGTTAGCACTTCCCGTTACCGGGTCTTCGACCAGGGTATTGTTATGGGAAAATATTACCCTGACTTCATAATCATCACCGCTGCCGTCGTTGACGGGGGCAAACAGCACGACCCCTTTTACGCCAGCGTCATGCTCCAGAGCGTCCAGCGTCGCAGTCGTCAGTGTCAGAGCGCGCAGTCCGGTGACATCGGGAACCGGAAGCAGTAACCAGCGGCTGCCGATACCTCCGATGGCCGGTTGAAATTGCTTCCCGGTGAGCGGGCCGGTCAGGATGTCGGTCAGCGGGGAAGTAAAGGGGGGATCACCGTTTCAGGGGCAAGGAATGCCAGACTCTGGTCGTTCTGACGACGGACAGTGATTAACCCTGCGGCGCATTCCTGAATCACTTTCCCTTGTTTCTCCTCAATCATCCCCTGCTCCAGCAGTGCATGTGCGGTCCCTAATGTCGGGTGGTCCGCGAAAGGGAGTTCTCCGCCGGGCGTGAAAATTCTGACATGATAATCCGCCCCGGGCTGTTTAGCGGGGAGGACAAAGGTGGTTTCGGAGAGATTCATCCAACGGGTAATGTTCAGCATCTGCCGGTCGGTCAGCCCCCCGGCATCGAAAACAACTGCCAGAGGATTTCCCTGAAACGGGAGGGTACTGAAGACATCGACCTGACTAAATGCAACCTGGCGGCTCATGGCTATTTCCTTAATTAACAACGAGAGAATAGTGTGCCAGCACTTGCACCGCGAAAGGTTCTGTTTTATCCGTCATCAGAGGAGGTTATCCGGATCGCTGTAGCGAATGGAGCAGATACAAAAGAGTGAGTCAGCGGAGCTGTCAGAAAAGGGGGCAGCAGCTCATCAAGCGGAGAACGTGGCTCCCGGGCAACCGTGAGACGTCACCCCGGCACCGAAGAAAAACCGGCATCGGTGCGCAGGTATGATAGCCAGGGTCAGCAGGCCCTATGCAGCGGTCCCCGGGAGAAAGTCAGCATGGCGGGGTTAGCCTGATTACCGAATACCGGCAGGTAATAACCCCGTTCATTAACGCTCAGGGAGGTGAAATCTGACCGACTCACTTTCGCTTTCCGGACGAAAGCGAGTCAGCACTACTCAGTCACTTTCCCACGACATCTGCCGTGGTATGACCCTCATCATTAGCGGCCGGAATGACCGGTGCGTCTGCCGCGGAGCCGACAGGTGCAGAGTAATGAAGCCCCAGAATACGGCTGGTGGAAGAGAGTACGCTTTCTGTCGCGGCAATATCGCCTTCCAGAGAAGTGCCATAGGACGGGATCATCTGACGTATTTTCTGCTGCCATGCTTCCGCGCTCATCTGCGCAGGGAATACTTTTTTCATCAGGTCCAGCATGATGCTGGCGGCTGTGGAGGCGCCGGGTGAAGCCCCCAGCAGGGCTGAAACCGTTCCATCCTGTGAGGTAACAATCTCAGTCCCCAGACGCAAAACGCCACCCTGCTTAGGATCATTTTCGATAATCTGTACCCGTTGACCGGCAACGACCAGGCGCCAGTCTTCAGCTTTAGCGTTGGGGACATATTCCCGCAGAGCCTTCAGGCGGTCATTATCATTCTGCAGCACCTGACCGACCAGATATTTGATAAGGTTAAGGTTCTTACCACCGACCTGCATCATTGGCAGGAGATTGGCAGGGGTCATAGAGCCAAACATATCCAGCAAGGAACCCTGTTTGAGGAATTTGGTCGAGAATGTTGCGAACGGGCCAAATAACAGCACCTGTTTACCATCCAGCATACGGGTATCGACGTGAGGCACTGACATCGGAGGCGCGCCGACACTGGCTTTACCGTACACTTTTGCCAGATGCTGCCTGACCAGTTCCGGGTTCTCGGTCACGAGGAAAGAGCCGCCTACCGGGAAACCTGCATAACGACGGGCTTCCGGGATCCCGCTTTTCTGCAGTAAAGGCAGTGCAGCACCACCGGCACCGATAAAGACATGTCCGGCAATCAGTTGTCTTGAGGTCCGGGTGGCCAGGCAGTGCAGTGTTACCTGCCAGCGACCGTCACTCCGTCGTTTGAGATCACGGACTTCCTGACGGGTTCTTAGGGTGAAGTTGTCATTCTGCTGCAGGGCATGGATCAGCTGACGGGTAATTTCGCCGAAATTCACATCGGTACCGATTTCAGTCCGGGTAGCGGCAATCGGTGTGCCTGGCTGGCGTCCTTCCATCAGCAGCGGCACCCAGCGGGCAATTTGCTGCGGATCTTCAGAGTACTCCATCCCACGGAATAAGGTGCTGTTCTTCAGCGCATCAATGCGTTGACGAAGAAAGCGGACATTCTGCTCGCCCCAGACAAAGCTCATATGGGGAGTGGTATTAATAAAAGAAGCAGGATTATTCAGCCGGCCGAGCTCCACCTGAGAAGCCCAGAACTGTCGTGAAATCTGAAAAGATTCATTGATGGCGACAGCCTTACTGATATCAACAGAGCCGTCGGCTTTCTGTGGGGTATAATTCAGTTCTGCCAGCGCGGAATGTCCGGTGCCGGCATTATTCCAGCCGTTGGATGACTCCTCAGCCACCCCGGAAAGACGCTCTACCATTTCCAGCGTCCATTCGGGTTCCAGCTCCTGCAGGAAAGTTCCCAGTGTGGCACTCATCACACCAGCGCCGATCAAAAGTACATCGACGTCTTTTCCTTGCTGAACCTTTTGCTCTGTTGTTGCGACACTACTCATCGCAAGAGAAAGGTTCACTGTTGATCTACACATGAGGCCACATCTCCTCTTCTGTCCGGCATTGACCACTGACAGGCTTACGGGCAAATAAGGGGTTTCAGGTAAGGTGATTATCACCCATCTGAAAAACCGAAAGTTATCCGGCAATCTCAAAACAGAAAAAAGTATGAGTTAGTGCCGCGTTATATATTTTACCTTTGAATATAACATTTATTTCCCGGAATTAAACAGTTGTTTACCCCCGCCATTTTAGTAAAAAGTCCGGTAATGACAGCCAATTACAGAGATAAGCAGGCGGCGGGCACGGGGATATTCCGTGGCATAATTTCTTACAATTACCGGGGGTACGGAGAGGGGAGCGTTGCGGGTGTTCAGAAATACAGTGCAGGCCAGGGAGACTGCCTTATCGGGTGTGTTTTCCCCGGGCCCCCGGGGGCAATCCCCCGGCCGACGGACATTGCGGTGACGTCGGGGAGCTTTGTCAGCCGTTTATTGCGGATGAAGACGGCGCCATAAGAATCGCATAATAAAATACTCGATCGCTCCGAGGAAAAGAAACCACAGAAAAAATACGATGGTATACAGCTGATTTAAATCCATTATATGAAATAAGGACATCATTTTTCTGGCGAGATCAATCCCGAAGGCGGGAGCCGGCAATAACAGCGCAGACAGGAAACCGAGTAATAAAATCCCAGCCGGGATCAGGAGTGTTTCAAGCGGATTTTTCATGATACAGGTGATCCGGAAAAATGAAGTATCCGCCATTCTCCGGGAATTTGCCCTGCCTTTCAATCTTCCTGTCAATGCCCTGAAAAGGATAGCTGTGGCACCGGCTACCGGTTGTCTGTTTATGCGCCGGATACCACTTTCTGTGGTTTTGCACCGGGATGAGGCCCGGAGTTCCTTATTTTCCATCAGGTTAGCGTAAAGTTAGTTTGGGTTAAGAGGTATAGCCTTTGCTATAACTAACACCATGATTTTATTGTCTTTTTTTATTCAACCCTTCGTGGTAAACTGCGCCATCTTCGGGGTGGAGAAGAAATAACATCCCCCATTACAGTGTCCTGAGAGACAAGTCTGAGCGATAAAACCTGATGGATGTCATAACAACAATTATTCTTGCCTTTGGCATGTCGATGGATGCCTTTGCCGCCGCACTCGGAAAAGGGGCAACATTAAAAAAACCAGGTATCAAAGAGGCTTTGCGTACCGGATTTATTTTTGGTGGCGTGGAAATGCTGACGCCATTGATTGGCTGGGGGATTGGCCTGGCAGCCAGTAAGTATGTGATGGCCTGGGATCACTGGGTCGCATTTACCCTGCTGGCTATTCTGGGTGGCAGAATGATCATAGGCGGTTTGCGCCATAGCCCGGCGGAAGAGTGCACTGCGCCTGAACGGCATGGTTTCCTGGTATTGGCGATGACAGCGGTTGCCACCAGTCTGGATGCATTGGCGGTTGGCGTAGGGCTGGCTTTTTTACAGGTCAATATACTGGTGACGGCACTGGCTATCGGCGGTGCGACGACCATCATGGCAACCACGGGAGTCATGGTGGGGCGCTTTATTGGTCCGGTATTGGGTAAATGGGCTGAAGTGCTTGGCGGCGTAGTGCTGGTCGGGATCGGATGCACTATTCTGATCGAACATTTAGGGTTGCTGAACTGACCACTGCGGGCGGGCGGTCCTGCAGGCCGTTCTCCCGTGTGTTGTCTGACCCCCTGTCTCAGGGTATGCTTGTTATGCAACGACGGACGAGGGGCTTCCCCGGAGGATCAGTCCGTTGTTACGGGGTGATGGTGTTCCGCCTCAACCAACCGCCAGTCCGCTCCATGGAATGGCTGATGACGCCTGACATAATCCTTAACCCGCATGCCGGGGGGATGAGTGTGTCAGGTGATAAGTTCTGTCACTCTTCCTTCGCCGGCGGCACAATACTCTTCAGGAATCTGATATGTTGAAGTCTTTCATGGCTGTTTTACTGGGTGGCGGCGCTGGCTGTCTGTTGCGCTGGTGGTGTTCACTCCGGTTTAATCCTTTATTTACCGGCTTACCCCTCGGCACCCTGCTGGTCAATCTGGCCGGCGGATTGATTATCGGTGGAGCGCTGGCCTGGTTTGCCCGTCATCCGCAATTAGATCCTGCCTGGAAGTTGTTAATTACTACCGGGTTATGTGGCGGGCTGACTACCTTTTCGACGTTTTCCGCTGAGCTGATGGTCATGCTGCAGTCCGGGAAATACGTCTGGGCGATGACCAGTGCCTGTCTGCATCTGTTCGGCACATTGCTGATGACCTTTGCCGGCTTTGCGCTGGTGACTGTCGTCGGCTGAACAGATATCTGATTAAGTTTGAATGTCCGGTGGGGAGGTGGTGTCGGGACAGGCGCCTGACCCTGAGTCAATCTCGCCCGGGTTACCGGATGAAACGGTGAAAAATGTTCGCTGGTAGACCTCACCTGGTTTGTAGTGGCTCATTGTTGCACTAACGGACCTTTCTGATGACTCCATAGACCAGGCCTTTCCGCTGGAGATCACAGCTCCGGAGCTCTCATCCTTATGTTACAGATAAGTCACTTCCTGACACTGTAAAACGCCCCGGGATACCCGCCCCCTCCCGGCGGACAAAATGTAAGGAACTGCAGCCGTGGGTTTCATTCTTACAGCAGATGGAGGGGAACGCGTGACAGGTAACTCCGGGGGCTAATCCTGATTTTGCCCCCGGGGTGATGATCTGCCACGGAGGGTTTGTAAAGACGCAGGCTTTAGCATACCTATGATTTACCCGCCCGCAGGTGTCGGGAAGTGTAGATTGCGGACTCCCGGAAGCATGGGTTATTGCCAGACAGTTACATCCGCCCAATATCGTGCGGGTGGCAGTGTTTCCGGGGAAGAGAGGCCTCTTTGCCGGATGAAACCCTGCGGAATGGATCGGCGGAATTCAGGATCCTGAGGATCTGTGATTCACTGTTCCCGGCAACACGGACGGTGGAACTATGATCAGCATCGATCCCCACAGTGCCGTTTTGCAGACAAATCAAAGAGCCGTGGCAACCGGAATTCCGCCGGAATCATGCTCAACCCGGCAGAGTTTTCCGTCAATGATCAAAGGGATCAGTCTGTAGCGATCCTTGCTATGCCCCCACCTTTTGCCTGACAGAAGAACGCCAGAAGCCTGATAGCGCCGTACAGTGCAAGAGGACCGCCAGACAGACCGACGAGAAAAGTTTGCGGAAGTCCTGTCTGCACTGGTTTTCAACGGATTACCGGATGATGAATAGCCCCGGTATTGCCGTTAATAAAGCACAGGACGTTCCGGCGGTGGCATGGACTCCCCTGATATCAGCGTTGTTTCTCAGCACTGCCGCCGGTTCAGGACCGGAATTTCCCTCCAGAGTCTCTGTTTGCTACATCCCGCAGTCATTTCAGTTTCATCTGTTTTTATTATACGAGACAGACATCCCGGTTTTTCGCCTTGCATTCTTATGCGTCTTATTTCCCGTGAGTTATTGATAAACATGTACTATTTTTCCTGCCGGGTAATGACGGTATATCGCTCCTGTTTTTTCTCCTGGCTGCATCGGGGTAAACATGGTGATGTTTAAACAATAATTCATGTTTTTCATACCAGGCCCGGGTAATAGCAACGCACGGAATAGTCATTTTTTATGAATGATTGAAACGGGAAGTTTAGATGTAAAGGTGAATAAAACGATAAAATTTACGGTAATTTTCAGGAGCCTGAGTATGCTATCTCAATATTAATTATTTTAATAAATTAATTTTATTTTTATTTTCATTGGATCGGTAAGTGGAAATAAAGAATATATACAAAATAGGTATAAGTAATTCGGATTATGATGTTTCTTTTTTAATATGTATATATATATACTTCTGTAAATAATTAGTCATAGTAGTGGTAACTTTCAGATATTATTATGTTTTTTCTGAACTGGCGTTCTTCTTTCATTGCAGAGCAGAGGTATCAGAAGACAGATTCATAAAAAACGAACGGTTATCAATAATGACTGACCAGAATCATATGAACCTGGTAGATATTTTTTATCGGTTTGATCAGGAGATACTATTGTAATGACTGATATCAGTTTATCGCCTTTTGAACTCTACCGGCATGCAGATGTAATTGTTAAGTCAGTAATTATTATCATGGTTTTTTCTTCTTTTATGACCTGGTTTATCTGGGTCGGGAAAATGATTGAGGTTTACCTTGAGAAAAAAAGCCTTAAGAAATTTAATGAATACATTCGCGAGGCTATCCTGTTAAAAGACGTCAGGATAACGGGAGCTGGATACTGTTTTAAGGCGATATCCGTCGCAAAACATGAACTGGGGATAGCTGAAACCATCACTCCCGGCGCACGTAATCACGAGTCAATTAAAGAACGTGCAATGTCGAAGTTAATGCAGATGGAACTTTTACAGATAAGAAAAATATCCGGTATGACGTCTATACTCGCGACGACAAGTGCGGTGGCTCCCTTTATCGGACTGTTTGGCACGGTGTGGGGAATAATGCACAGTTTTGTCTCTATTGCCCAGACGCAAACGACAAATCTGAGTGTGGTGGCTCCGGGTATTGCAGAAGCTTTATTTGCCACAGCATTAGGGCTGCTGGTGGCAGTACCTGCCGTCATTCTCTATAACATTCTGGGTCGGATGATTAATGGCTACAGAATAACATTAAATAATGTGGCTGCCACAGTGATGTGCCTGCTGAGTCAGCAGCTTGATGTCATGGCATATGAGCCTCACGCATCCGGAGGGAATAACAATGGGCTTCTCCATCCTGAAGCAAGTGTCTGATGAACCCTATGAGATATCAGATATTAATGTGACACCGTTTATCGATGTTATGCTGGTATTACTGATTATTTTTATGGTTGCCGCACCGCTATCAACCAGCAATATAAAAATTGATTTACCCATCGGGACAGATAAGACGCAGAAACTCCTGGCAACACCGCTGGTGGTGACGATAAAAAAAGACGGAACACTGTATGTGAACAACAAGCCGGTTAACCAGGCAGGGTTAAGTACTGCAATTAAACGTGCGATAAAGCCCGGCGATGATGACCGGATATTTCTGCAGGCAGATAAAGGTCTTCAGTACCAACAGTTGATTACCATTATGGATACGTTACGTCATGAAGGTTATACAAAGATTGCACTGGTAGATTTGACAGGAAACTAAAAAATGACTCCCGGGACAGCATCTATGAATAATTACGGCTATATATTTTATATGAATCCATCCGCTGTCTCTTACAAGGAGATTCGCTACTGGTTAAGTGTGGGATTGGCGACAGCTGCCGGATATGGACTGATACTTTTTTTACTGTTGTCCGGAAGACATACTGATCAGGAAACTCTCCCTGTTGCCAGCCCTCAGGCGATGCCTTTTGAAGTCACACTGGCACAGGTCAATAATGTCAGTCAGGTGACTAATACACCTGCAAAAATACTTCCTCCGGAAGTACAATCCCCGGTACCTGCCCCACAGATGACGGCGGAAAAAGTAAATATAAAACAGGCTACGGTCAGGGTTGCTCCTCCTGAAAAGGTACCGCCAAAACATAAGCCCGTACCGAAACCGGAAAGAAAATCACCTCCTGCACCCTCGCACAGCAGAGAAGTCAGTGAAAAACAATCTACACTGACAAAAACGCCGGAAACATTACAAGTTGCGGAACAGCAAACTGCTGTTCGCCATGAAAAAGTGGCCGGAGCCATAAGTAATATTCAGAGTAATGAAAAAATACAGTGGCAATCTCAGCTGTTGATGCTGTTACAGAAAAATATGCAATATCCACCCTTTGCATTAAGAATGAATCAACAGGATGTCGTTATTGTCAGCTTTACTGTGAATTCTGCAGGTAATATCAGTGATATTGAACGGGTCCGGAGCCATGGTTATGCCAGCCTCGACAGAGAGTCACTGAAACTATTAGAACGTATTGGAAAAGTACCGCCACCACCGGAATCCATATTAGCAGGAAAAACCAGTATCCGGCTGACCGTTCCTGTTAACTTTGTCCTTCATTAATAAAAATATTATAAATTTTAAGATAGATAGTTTTCGATAAAAACAACACCAGGTTTTTAATTTAGAGAGGTTTGCCGCCCTGATTTATTAATCTGCTTAATACGTCAGGGCAGGTAAATACCCGGAGAAGATCGCTATCATGCCTAAAAAAAGAAAAATACTCGTTATCCATTCCCTGCTAACCATCGTCTTTTTTCATGCCTCTGCTTCGGTACTGGCCGCCGGAACTGAACAGAGGGCAGCAGATATCACCTTTACTATTCCGGCGGGTATTTCGTTGCAGGAGGCATTGCAGAGATTCGCCAGCCAGGCGAATTTATCAATACAGGTTGATGAGAGTAACGTTCATGGGTTAGTCAGCGGGGGATTCACAGGGAAAGGAAGTATCAATAGCGTGCTGACCCGGTTATTGGCGGGCACCACGCTGGCCTGGCAGACTGTCTCGGCGAACACGCTGAAAATCATCCCGGTTGATACCGGCAGTCAGGGCGAGTCTATCGGCGTGGTTAATGTTGAAGGGCAAAGTCTCCCGCCCGCGGCAGCGATGAGCACGGGTGTTAACGGCAGCAGTGATATTACGGCTACCGAAGGTTCCGGTAGCCTCAACGGCAGTATGGCCAGTACGGTGGACGGTAAGGCCACCAATGTGAAAGATATGGCTAAATCAGTTTCTGTGATCAGCCATAAACAGATTACGGAGCAAAACACTAAGACACTGAGCGAAATAATGAGTAAAGCGCCCGGTGTGACTGTCGCGCAGACCAGTGGCAATCTGGGCAGTACTTTTTTTTCCCGCGGGTTTGCCATCAATCAGGCAACGGTGGACGGCGGCACCAGTGTTGATATTTCCGATGGTGGTAATACTGTGGGTTACAACAACAACCTTAGCAGTGCCATCTATGATCATGTTGAAGTATTGCGCGGAGCGAATATGCTGGGAGGATTTTCATCTTCCAGCGGCATTTCAGGTTCGGTCAATCTGGTACGTAAACGGCCGGTCGATCATTTTCAGTTAATCTATTCCACCGCAGCAGGGTCATGGAATAACTATCAAAATATGCTGGACGTAAGCGGGCCGCTTAACGATTCCGGTTCGTTGCGGGGCAGAACGGTACTTTCCTGGCAAAAACAGGATTATTTCTATCATTATGCTGACCGTGACGATCGTACGGTTTATAATATTTTAGAATTTAATCTCACCCCCTCAACACTTCTGACGGCAGGTGTTAATTATCATCGTCTGAATGCGACGCCCTGGATTAGCGGGCTTTCGATGTATGAAGACGGAAGCGATCCGAAATTTTCCCGTAAGACATCCTTTACACAGCCGTGGGCATTCAGCCACACAGAGACTAAAGAATTCTTTGCCGGCTGGGAGCAGCAACTGGGTGAGCACTGGGGGCTTAAAACTAACTATGATGGTCAATATACTCAGTTTGGTAGTCTGATGCCCAGTACTGCCGGCCCGATAAACGCGGATACCGGGGAGTTTGATAGTATTTCCGGCAGTGCAGTACAGGGAAACATCCGGAAGTATAGCTGGGATACTAAATTATCAGGTAATTATGATATTGGCGGACTCACACAAAAATTAATCTTTGGCGCTAAATATGACAAAAATTATAATAGCTATACTTCAGCCGCAAAGGGATATTTCCCTGACTACGGAATCTTTGGTAATCACCGTCCGGATCTTCGCCCGTTTCACTGGCATGAAGTTCCGCTGGCTCCCGTTAACCCACAAACGTATGGAACACTGTCAGAGGTGGATACCTCAACCTGGGATGCCTTTGGCAGCGTTTTAATTACTCCGCTGAACAGCCTGCATCTCGGGATAAGTCTCCGGCTTGATGGTTATAAGTCGTATTCAAGAACGAATAGTCCATTCAGTGGCAGCGACGAAAACAACCAAAATACCCGGAAGTGGGAGAAACCCAATTATTCAGTCAGCTATGACCTGAGTGATAACTGGTCGGTTTATGGTGATTATGCTTATGTTTTCACCCCACAACTTGCTGTAAGAGATCGGCAGGGAGCTGTTCTGCCGCCTGAGCAGGGTAATAATATGGAGACGGGACTCAAATATGGCAGGAAAGATGGCACCCTTAATGCTTCGGTCTCTTTCTATAAAACCCGGCTGACAAATACATCAACAATTGTTATTGATCCTGAATATAACCAGAATGGAATGGAAGGTTATTACTGGGAGATAAATCCCAAACAAACCATCGTTAAGGGGATTGACAGTGAAATCAGTGGGAACCTGACCGACAGCTGGCAAGTCATGGCCTCCTATAACTATTTAACCAGTTACAGACCTCCGTTATCTGACAACGACCTGAATCAGACAGTAAATAGCTATACACCCAAACATATGCTGAGAGTCTGGACGGATTATAATTTTGTCAACGGCGGCGATGTGATGAAGAAAATCACCCTCGGCGGGGGAGTCACAGCCCAGAGTCAGACCAGAAGTATCATAGCCCGTTATGACGGACCTGATTTTACAGTGAAGCAGCCCTTTTTCGCGGTCTATTCAGCCCATGCGGGTTATCAGTTGACCCCTGCCTGGAATATAGATTTACTGGTTAATAATATCTTTGATAAAACTTACTATTCAACGGCAGGAACTAACTACGGGACCTTTGGATATTTTTACGGTGCCCCAAGGAACTATATTTTGTCTTTAACCGGTACGTTTCAATAACCTGAAAGATATTTTTCCCACGGGATAAGCCCCAGAGTGAAACGTCATTGGGAATTATATGTTAATTTTAAATTCCGACTCCGGAGGCGGATGCATATTTGTTTTAATTCCCCGGGGGGAATACACGAGTCTCACTTGTTTTATATATTATTAATTTTAATGATTTCTGGGATCACACTCCTTAGTCTGCGAAATTAAGGAGAGTTTTTCTGTGTTTTATCGCTTGCATATTAGCATTTAACCCATCTGAATTTTTCACGGTAAAACGTCACTCTTGAACAACGGGAATAAGAATATGTCGATGCAGGAAATAGATAAAGACAATAGCAGATATAGACTCAATGCATTGTTTTTCCGAAGAGTCTGGAGACTGTATCGGATGTTCTGGCTGAATAAGGCGTCCTGGAAAGCCTGGCTGGTTCTGGCGGTATTGGCTGCCGCAGTGGTAGGATACACCTATTCCGGCGCTTCATTTTCGGTCATGACCAAAGAGACTACCGATGCCTTAGTTGCGAAACATCAGGATGAATATATAAAATATATTATTATGCTGACCCTGTACGGCGTCATTCGTTCTTTAATGACGGGGGTTATGCCTTTACTGGAAGGGTTGATTAACATCGTATGGTGGCCATGGTTATCAAAAGATACTATCGCTAAACTTCTTTATAAGAAAAATTACTATAATATTCAACAACAAAAAAAAATAGATAATGTTGACCAGCGTATTGAGGAAGAAGTCTCACCCGTTTGCAGCACCCTGATTGAAATCCCGCGGGCATTCCTGGCCTCTGTCGGGGATGTTATTGTTCAGGCATCCATTCTTTATACTTTATCCCCGCAGATCATTATTCTGGTGGTGGGGTACACATTCTTCAAATTTTTTGTGACTTATTTTATTTATCGTCCGACCATTCGTCAGATTTTTAAAATAAAAGTCGCTGAGGGTGATCTGCGTTATTCATTAATGCAAACGAAGAGCAACGCAGAACAGATCGCCTTACTCAGGGGGGAGAAGGCAGAAACCTCCGTCATTTACAGGTTCCTCGATCGCACAATTAATAAAACCATGATTAACGTTAGCTATCAGTGGTTTGTCGGGTTGAGTTCTGATTTTCTCGAGTTACTGTGGAGCATTCTGCCGATGGTTATCCTGGTACCGGTGTATTTTAAAGGGCAAATGAGCTATGGGCAGGTGATGCAGGGTGTGGCTTCTGCCAGCATGATGCTGATGAGCTTCAGTATACTGACAAGGCTGATTCCGCAAGTGATTAAAATTGCCCCGTCTATCGATCGTCTGGCAGAAGTTCAGGAAAGTAATGAGCAAAACAACTCAGGAAAGAACCACCCGATACCTTGCGTGAGAATGACTACCGGAAAACACTTAAAAGTCACTGACCTGAGTATTTATGTGCCTGGCACTAAAAATATTCTGTTTGATAAGCTTAATTTCGGGTTATTCCCGGAGGCGGCTGGCAGAAAAAATATAGTCATTATGGGTAAGACCGGCAGTGGTAAAAGTTCACTGTTTCGCGTGTTATCCGGTTTGTGGAATGCAGGCGAGGGGCAGGTTGAAATGCCTCCGCAGGATAATGTTTTTTTTCTGCCGCAAAAGCCTTACCTGATCAATGGTTCGTTACGTGACCAGTTTTGTTACCCTTACCCGAACAGCACCTATAGCGACGAGCAGTTACAGGCCGTCATACAGCAGGTAAAACTGTCTGAGATGATAAGCCGGTACGGATCACTCGATTCGATTGAAAACTGGAGGAACAGTTTATCTCTGGGTGAACAACAACGTATTGCATTGGCGAGAGTTATGCTGGCAAAACCGGGTTATCTGTTCCTTGATGAGGCAACCAGTGCGCTTGACCCCGTCACCGAAGACTTAATTTATCAACAATTAGTCAGTCTGAATATCAATATTATCACTATTGCTCATAATAAGACAGTGATGAAATATCATCATTATTTATTAATGCTGCACTCCCGGGGAGAATGGAGTATTGATGTTATTCCTTCCGGGTCAGAAATATTACCCTCAGGGGGGGCAAAATGATAAACGTTTTTTCATCAGGAAATAAGAGAAAATATCGGCTAAATAGTCTTTTTTTCAAAGGGATTGTTGAACTGACTAAAGGGTACTGGTTCGGAAAAAATGCGTTCAAGCCCTGGGGAATGTTGCTGCTATGCATTTTAATTACCGTATTCACCAGCACTATGGGAGGATATATCTCCAGGCTGATGGCAGACCAGACCAATGCTCTGGTGGGTAAACACTCAATCTACTGGCGGCTGCTGATATGGTTAAGTTTTATTACGATTTCTATTAATATATTGTTCAGGACCACCGATTTTTTTTCATCCTGGCTGGTACAGGATTGGCGTAAAAATCTGACCAAAGAGATTGTGGATGATTATTTAACGAACCGGTCATTTTATAAAATAGAAATGTATCAGGAAATTGATAATCCGGACCAGAGGATACAGCAGGATATCAATACCTTTTGTAAGGCTATCGTTGACCTGCCGACCCGGGTGTTTGGGGTGATAATGACTTTCAGCATTCAGTTGGGGATCATCAACCAGGTTTCTCCGGAGTTAAGTCACGCAATTATTATTTCTTTAGTCTCCATTTTTATTGTGAATGTTCTGATCAATAATCCATTAATAAAAATTAACTGGAATATCCTGAAATCCAGCGCAGACTATCGTACCGGACTGGTTCAGCTCAGGGATGATGCCGAGGTTATTTCTTTTTACCGGGGAGAGAATACTGAAAAGAACAGATTATTCGGTTTGCTGCAGGTTGTCGTCAGATGGACGAAAATATCGATTTTTTATAATATGTTTATCACGGTGGTGGGGGTGATATTTAATACTTTGTACACGGTGCTCCCGCTCTTTTTTATCGTGCCTCTCTATTTCTCCGGTAAAATACAGTACGGAACGATTGACCAGGTCTCCGGTAGTGCCTTTTTTGCCTGGATCATGACTAATCAGCTGATATTTTTAATTCCTAATGTTATTAATATGGTACCGAGTGTGAATCGTGTCTGCGAGATCAAAAATGCGGACCGGATGATTGCCGGAAAAGAGAGTAATAGTCAGGGCGTCATTCGTCATTTCTCTGATAAAGCAGAGCTGCTCGATGTGAATATCTATTTACCGGATACGACAACCTGTCTGATCAGAAATATCAGCATTACAATCACTGAAAATACGTTGATCACCGGCCCGACCGGGGTCGGGAAGAGTACGTTACTCCGGATGCTGGCCGGGATATGGCCCTATGCCACGGGAAATGTCAATCTTCCGGCAGATCACGACATTATGTTTTTACCCCAAAAAACCTATATGACCACCGCCGGTCTGCGCGCTCAGTTTATCTATCCGTTGCAGGATAACGATAATTTCGATGAACAGATTCTCCATATCCTTCACCAGTTAGGGAAGGAAGATATTATCCATAAACATGGCGGATTTGACGCGCAGTCTGACTGGAAAAAAGAACTTTCTCTGGGGGAGCAACAAATCGTTTCTTTTGTCCGGGTGTTATTGCGTAAACCTGCCTATGTCTTTCTGGATGAGGCTACCAGTGCACTGGATTCTGAGACAGAAGCGCGGGTTTATCATTTACTGGCAGAACATCGGATTCTTGTTATCAGTGTTGCACACCGGGAAGAACTGGCCCGTTATCACAGCATGAATCTCGTATTGTCAGCAGACGGCCATTGGCAATATCACCCCATTAGCCATGCATAATCTGCAACCAAATTGACAGCGGGGCAGGTGTTTAAACCTGATCCAGCCGGATAGGGTTGAGGTATTAGCCGGTGTTTATCCAGTGATATTGAATCTCCGGAGTGATTATGATGATGAATTTTACCGCAGAAAATCCTGTTTATTTTCTCAGTCAGCAGCAGGGGTTTGTGTTACTGGATTTATGGGCACCCTGGTGTGCTCCCTGTCAATCCCTGGAACCCGTGCTTGAACAGTTGTCTGTTGATTACTCTGATGAGCTTAAGATTATTAAAGTTAATATTGATGACTATAATAAAGTTCCGGGTGAACTGAATGTCCGAAGTATTCCGACGCTGATTTTGTTTCGTAATGGCAGCGAGGTCGCCAGGAAAAACGGCGTGGCCGGCAAAGCTGACTTTGTGACATGGCTGACCCGTCATGGCTGTCAGAGCAATGCCGGGGAGCCCGTTTATCTCTATAAATCTTATGACTGGCTTTCTTTTTATCATGATCAGCGCGTGCTGGGTCTCTTCACCAGAGAGTTACTTTCTCTCTCTGACAGTGACCGGACATCCGGTGAAATAACGGCCGGAGACACGAAACAAGGCAATCTTCTGAGTGCTATCGATGATGAAAAGGGCTATCTGTCACGGGTATTCGGCTTACCGGATGTTTTCCTGCATTTTTTCTCCTTCCTCTCATTTCAGGAGACTGGCGACATTCATCGGTTGGCCGGAAAGATTAAAGCCGGTAAAGATTATAGTCTGATCCCCCTGCAAAGTATCCGTCACTGGTTACAGGAGTCGTTATTTAAACGTCCGGGAATTAAATTTAGCGATCAGCAACAGCAACTGACTGCCGCCTGGTGTCAGGCGATCGGCCAGGTGATTGAAGGCCAACCCTCTGCCATGTCGCTATGGCAAGATATTGCCTCCGAAGCCACTGTCTGTATGGAGAATTCTCCGCCTCACGGGCAAGTCGGGTATTTACTGGCTTTTTTCATCTCCAGAAACTCGCCGCCATTACGTGTGGAAAATAAAAGCCAGATTGATGATTTTTCACGCTTTTTTTATGCTTTTTACGAATACCAATACCAGCTGGCCGCAGGCTGGACAGACCGGGAAATATTTGAAATTCGTCAGGAGAGAATGGATTGGATCAGGAATAAACTCGCGGCTGACAGAGAGGCTGGGGTCGATATTCATGGTCAGGCATACAGTGAGGCATTATTCACTGTCTGGGCAGAACTGAATGAAGAAAACAGCGAATTTCAAAAGAAAGAAACAGATATTCATCAGCAGGTCATTGGAGGTCATCCTTCCCGGTCATTAAAAGAATATTTTATAACCCTTCTTTGACTCAGGTGATCATGCAGATGACAGGGCAGGCTGCGGTATCCTGCCCTGACATCACGTGTCCGCCCACGGTGAACCCGCTTACAGATGTCCGGTGTGCGCCGGGCCTCTGTGCGCCCGGTGCAGCGGACGGGGGGATTTACTGCTCTGTTATCTTCTTACGGATGCTGAAGGATAAGAGGATTTGCACTAAGCTATCGGTTCAATTCTTAGTGTCGGGCTGTGATGTTATGTTATCTGAACGTTTTGAACGATTTATTGATATCTTCCGGGATCCACCTTCGGATGCCCCGCCGAAAACACCTGGCCGGTTTTATGCCTATTATCTTCGTCAGGTCTGGCCCTGCTTTGCCGGGTTGCTGGTTGTCGGTCTGATCGGTGCGTTGATCGAGGTCGCGCTGTTCAGCTATCTGAGTAAGATCATCGATTTAGTCGACAGTGCGCATCCGGCATCGGTCTTTCGGGATCACTGGTTGCTGCTGAGCTGGATGGGGGCGGTGGCGCTGATCATCCGTCCGGTGTTTATTGCACTGCATGACCTGTTGATCCATCAGACGATTAACCCCCGTCTGACCAGCCTGATGCGCTGGCAACACCATAATTATGTGCTGCGGCAAAGTCTGACGTTCTTCCAGAATGACTTTGCCGGACGCATTGCACAGCGCATTATGCAGACCGGCAGTTCCTTATGTGACTCAGCCGTTCAACTGGTGGATGCTATCTGGCATGTGGCCATCTATGCAATTACCGCGCTGGTGCTGTTTGCTGAGGCGGACTGGAAGCTGATGATCCCCCTGATCATCTGGCTGGTGGTGTATGTAGCCTGTCTGGTCTTTTTTGTCCCGCGGGTCAAGCAACGCTCTGTGGTCTCCTCGGAAGCCCGGTCGAAACTGATGGGCTTTATTGTTGACGGATATACCAATATCTCAACCCTGAAGCTGTTTGCCCACAGTGACCTGGAACAGAAAAATGCCCGTGAGGCTATCCTCGAACAGACGGAAACCACTCAGCTGGCGGGACGGATGATCACCGCGATGGATGTGACCCTCTCGACCCTGAACGGTGCCTTAATCGTCAGCACCACCGGGCTGGCTCTCTGGTTATGGAGCCAGTCGCTGATTTCCGTCGGCGCCATTGCGCTGGCGACGGGGCTGGTGATCCGGCTGGTCAATATGTCCGGCTGGATCATGTGGGTGGTGAACGGTATTTTTGCCAATATCGGTATGGTGCAGGATGGGATGGCGACCATCTCTCAGCCGCTGAGTGTTCAGGACAAACCTGGTGCGCCGGCGCTGACCGTCACCCGGGGAGAAATCCGTTTTGACCATGTCTCATTTCGCTATGGTCAGGGCCGGCCGATCCTCTCGGATATCGATCTGACACTACGGCCCGGGGAGAAAATCGGGCTGATAGGGGCGTCGGGTGCCGGCAAGTCAACGCTGGTCAATTTACTGTTACGTATGTATGACCTGAATGACGGAGCAATATCCATCGACGGGCAGAACATTGCCGACGTCACCCAGGAAAGTTTACGCAGCCAGATAGGGATGATCACCCAGGACACCTCGCTTCTGCACCGTTCGATCCGGGATAATTTACTCTATGGACGCCCCGGGGCCACCGATGCCGAAATTGAGGCAGCCCTGCACGGGGCCCGTGCAGAAGAATTTATTCCTCAACTCTCGGATGCCCAGGGCCGCTACGGCCTGGATGCACATGTCGGTGAGCGGGGCGTCAAACTCTCCGGCGGACAACGTCAGCGTATTGCTATCGCGAGGGTATTGCTGAAAAACGCGCCGATCCTGGTGATGGATGAGGCCACTTCCGCCCTCGATTCCGAGGTGGAGGCCGCGATTCAGGAGAGCCTGGAATCTCTGATGGACGGGAAAACCGTGATTGCGATAGCACATCGTCTGTCGACCATCGCACGCATGGATCGGCTGATTGTGTTAGAGCATGGCAGGATTGTGGAGACAGGCAACCATCAGCAACTTCTGGCGGCACAAGGGGTCTATGCACGGCTCTGGCAGCGTCAGACCGGGGGATTTGTCGGCGCAGACTGACCGTTCCGCTCTACTCCAGCCCCGTGACCGCAGATAAAGTGGTCGCGGGGCTTCGGAGCAGAGATCCTGTCAGGTATACTGATTTTATTATTCATTATTTCCGGATTGTTATGGAACGTTTTACCGAAAATCTGATGTATGCCACCCGGTGGTTACTGGCTCCGGTGTATTTTGGCCTCTCTCTGGGATTACTGGCTCTGACCATTAAGTTCTTTCAGGAGATTTTTCATGTGCTGCCCCACATCCTGTCTGTCAGCGAAAATGAGTTGATCCTGCTGCTGCTGTCGCTGGTGGATATGTCTCTGGTGGGCGGATTACTGATCATGGTCATGCTGTCCGGCTACGAAAACTTTATTTCGGCACTGGATATCGATGAGCATAAAGAAAAGCTGAACTGGCTGGGGAAAATGGATTCCGGGTCGCTGAAAAATAAAGTGGCCGCCTCCATTGTGGCGATCTCCTCGATACACCTGTTACGGGTTTTTATGGAAATGAGAACCATCGATAACCGTAAAGTGCTCTGGTACATCCTGCTGCATCTGACATTCGTGTTGTCTGCCTTTGTGATGGGCTATCTGGATAAGATGTCACGGCAGGCGAAAGGGGGTCACTGATCCTGATGCCCCGGTAAAAAAACAGCCCCGTCAGCAATGGCGGGGCTGTTTTATTTACAGACGGCGGATGCCCGATATCATCAGTTCAGCGCATAGGCAATCACGTAATCGCCCACCCGGGTTCCCATAAAGTGATGCCCGCCTGCCATAATGACCAGATATTGCCTGCCACCCACAGAGTAGGTCATCGGTGTTGCCTGGCCCCCCGCAGGTAACGTATCACTCCAGACTTCTTTACCGGTATTACTGTCGTAAGCCCGGATCTTGTCATCGGTGGTCGCCGCAACAAAGGTCAGTCCGCCTGCTGTAATAATGGGGCCGCCATTATTCGGTGTACCGATATTGATCGGTAATTCGGTAGGCAGACCGAACGGACCGTTCTTCTCGGCACTGCCCAGCGGATGCTGCCAGAGTACCTTCTGTGTATGCATATTGATCGCGGTGATCATGCCATAAGGCGGTTCGTTGCACAGCATTTTGGTCAGCGGAGCGAAGAACGGTGAGACATTAATCCCGTAAGGGGTGTCTGCCATCGCGCCATTCCCCTCAGCCCCGCCGCCGCCAGGCTTATAGGCCGGGGAATCGATAGAAACCAGCCCCTGTTTATCGGCTTCTTTCCTGCTGACCAGCTGGTCATACATCGGGGTATTATTCCAGTTGGCGATGAGTAAACCGGTCTGCGGATCATAAGCCACACTGCCCCAGTCGCTGCCGCCGTTATAGCCGGGGTATTCAATCCAGGGTTTGGTCACCGACGGCGGGGTAAATTCACCGACATAATTAGCTTGTCTGAATTTAATCCGGCAGGCCAGCTGATCGAACAGCGATATCCCCCACATTTTGGCTTCGGTCAGTGGTTTCATCCCCAGACGAGGCATATCCACAGACCAGGGTTGCGTCGGACTGCGCGGGTCGCCCGGGATCACTCCGGCAGGTGCCGGTTTTTCTTCTGTTTTACTTAACGGCTGACCGGTGGCACGGTTGAGGATAAATGTCTGGCCCCGTTTGGTCGGCACGATCATTGCGGGAATGCTCTGGCCATTTGCGCCAGGGAAGTCAAACAGTGTGGGCTGTGAACCGATATCGTAGTCCCAGACATCTTTGTGCACGGTCTGGAACACCCATTTCTCATCACCGGTTTTGACATCCAGCGCCACGATAGCGGAGGACACACGGTTCTCGTTCGGTGAACGCAGCGCACTGTAGTAATCGGCGGCGGAGTTACCGGTCGGGACATAGACCAGACCCAGTTTATCGTCACCGGTCATGGCGGCCCAGGAGTTCGGGGTGCCACGGCTGTAATAGTGATCACCTGTCGGTTCGCTATGGACGCCCGGATTATTGACATCCCACGCCCATTTAAACTTACCGGTTTCTGCATCATATCCACGGATCACTCCGGAAGGGGCCCAGCGACGCTGCCCGTCCAGCACTTCGTGGTTCACAATAATCACACCATCGACGATGGGCACCGGAGCCGTAACGGCAACAAACCCGGGGACGGTGTGTCCCAGGCCGGTTAACAGGTTAGTCTGGCCGTGATCACCAAACTGCTGACATGACTCACCGGTCTGTGCATCCACCGCAATCAGGCGTTCATCAAGGGTGCCGACAATCAGGCGGTTATGGCAGGCCTGGCCTTCCGGGACGACATGCGAGGTATACCAGGTAAGACTTTTACAGGCCGCGGTATACGGAATACTTTCATATTTCACGCCACTGTCATGCTTCCAGATTTGTTTCCCGGTGGCGGCATCCAGCTTGATAATATTGTTGCGCGCTGAACAGACATACACGGCATCGCCGACCTTGATCGGTGTATTTTCTGCGGCCCATTTGTTGACCTGGCCTGGTTGTGGCAGGTCACCGGTGCGGTAAGTCCATACCCGTTTCAGCTGGCCGACATTGCCGGGGTTAATCTGACTCAGCGGAGAAAAACGCGTGGCATGAGTATCCCGTCCGTAATAGGTCCAGTCGCTGTCAGGCTGACTGACGGCCGGAGGGTTATCCTGGCTGGCCAGAGGGGAATCCGGCGGGGGGGCCGAGGAGCGATAAGTGTGAAACGGTACAAACGCCATGCCAAAGGCCGCGATGAAAATGACCACGAACAACCCGGTCAGACCACGGCTCAGGCCTTTTTTACGACCACCGTTCAGCGACGGAATGGCCAGCGATAATAAAAATCCGAGCACGGTCAGTACAGATAACCGTGGCACCCAGCCCCAGTAATCGCTGCCGCTTTCGTACAGGGTCCATAACACCGAGGCCACATACAGCACAAAAAACAGCCCGAGCCCTGACCGCCGGCCCTTAAACAGCAGCACCGAGGAGATCAGCAGCACAATCCCGGCGAGCAGATAGTACCAGGAGCCGGACAGAGAGATTAAATAGCCGCCGCCAAAAATCAGCGGCAAGCCACAGAGGAGCAGGATAATTGCCATTATCCTTACAAAGAGCGGTACTTTTTTCATCGATACATCCCCTGGACGCAGAAGACTTTCTGCCTTAAGTAAAGAAGTGTCTGTATGGTTAATGTTATGTTAACTATTAGTTTAAAAGATATAGGTTGTAAATCATCAGTTAACTTATTTTCTAAAAGAAGCCACGAAATGCCGCTTTATACCAGGCGGGCTGGCAGCGGTTGTTGTCGGGGAGAGACGATCCGCCGTTATCGGGCAGGCGACAGGGCGGGATCAGGCACAGGAGGGGATCGGATGGCGAAGAGGGATCCTGTCCCCGGTGAGTGACCGGGAACAATCAGGCCCCGCTTTCTGCACTTAGCCCCTGAGGTGACACCCCGGTGCGGACAGTTCAGGGCTCACGGGGTAGCGGAACCAGGATAGCCGGGGGCTGTTGTTAGTTTCTCTGCGCGGGAGGATCCGTAATCGCAGGACGGGTACCGGTGAGGGTTGGCATCACCTGTTTTATCATGGTAAGAAAATGGCGCATCCTGGCCGGATAATAGCTGGCCCACGGATAGGTCAGCCAGACAGGTAACGGTGTGGCCTGCCATTCAGGCAGAGGTTCCTGCAGGCGGCCCGTGGCCAGGTCATCTTCCGTCACCCAGGAAGAAATCAGTCCGACGCCCAATCCCGAAAGCGCGGCTTTATGTATGGCATAGATACTGTCACTGCTCAGGCGGGGATGAATAGTGATGGTCTGGCTGATACCGGTGTGAACATTTTTCAGTGTGACTTCGGTACGATAGAAAGTGCTTAGCGAAAGCCAGGGCAGTGCGGCCAGTTGCGGCAGACTGTTCAGTTGAGGAGCCAGGGCTAACAGGTCAGGGGTTGCGACAATACGTCGCGGAACTTCAGCTATCTGTATCGCAACCAGTCCCGGGTCACTCAGCGCGCCCACCTGTATGGCACAGTCGATATTTTCGGCGACGAAATCCGGTGTCCGGTCATTCAGCATCCACTCGATAGTCAGCTCCGGGGAGTTTTTCAGCCAGTGTACCAGTGGCCCAATCAGTTGATCCTGACCAAACGCATGCGGAGCGCGCACCCGTAAGGTCCCCACCGGTTCATCGCGGGTATTGGTCAGGTTATCTTCCAGCGCATGCCAGTTGGCGACCAGCTGCCCGGCATGGCGATAGCAGCGCTCCCCGTCATCCGTCAATTTCAGGGCATGAGTGGTTCGCAGGATAAGTTTCTGGCCGAGCATGTGTTCCAGCGCCTGAAGCCGCCGGCTGATAGTGGGCTGGCTGACGCCTAACTGGCGTGCGGTGGCCGACAGACTGCCACTTTCCACGATCCTGATAAAGGTTTGCATCAGTTCAATGCGGTCGATGCTTCCCGCGGCGATAACTTTCATACGTTACAGGTATAACAGTTCTGCTTTATTTACGTCTACCATGTATTACCTCTTTCAGGTCTACTAAGCGCAACTCAGAGAGGGAGAAACCATCATGTCAGCAATCAGGCAGACCATGAATGAACAAGAATTATCAGCACCGCTGCTGTTTACCCTGGCCGCCGGTGCCGGATTAAGTGTTGCTGCCATTTATTATAGTCAGCCGCTGCTGGGGATCATGGGGAAGCAGTTTAACGCTACCACGGCGCAGTCCGGTCTGATCCCGATGCTGACCCAGATAGGGTATGCGCTGGGTATTCTGTTACTGACGCCGCTGGGCGATCGGTTCGATCGCCGCAAACTGATCGCCCTGAAAGGGCTGATGCTGGTACTGGCATTAGTACTGTGCGGAATTGCCCCCGGGCTGAATTTATTGCTGGTTGCCAGCCTGCTGACCGGCCTTGCCGCCACGGTGGCCCAGGATATCGTTCCGGCCTCGGCGGCGCTGGCACCGGAACAGAGTCGCGGAAAAACGGTGGGAACGGTCATGACCGGACTACTGAGCGGCATATTATTATCACGGGTGGTCAGCGGAGTGATAGGTGAGTATCTGGGCTGGCGCAGTCTGTATTTCCTGGCAGCGTTTTCGGTTTTACTGATTACGCTGGCCTTGTGGCGGAGACTGCCGTCGTTCCGGCCCGCAGCGCCGGTGCCGTGGACAACGCTGATGCGTTCGCTGTGGCATCTGTGGCATGAGCATACGACTCTGCGTCGGGCCGCCATCGCTCAGGGCCTGTTATCGGTGGCCTTCAGCGCTTTCTGGTCAACGCTGGCGTTGATGCTGTATCAGGATTTTCATCTGGACAGTGCGGTTGCCGGGGCGTTCGGACTGGCCGGTGCCGCAGGGGCTTTAGCCGCACCGCTGGCCGGGGGGATGGCCGATAAAATTGGTCCGGCCCGGGTCACTCAGTTGGGGGCAGGTCTGGTGATTGTGGCTTTCGCTATCATGCTACTGATGCCGCTTCTGCCGGCTCACGGACAACTGGGGCTGGTTATCCTGAGTGCGGTGATCTTTGACCTGGGGATCCAGGCCTCGCTGGTGGCCCACCAGACGCTGGTCTTCCGGCTGGTGCCTGAAGCCCGGAGCCGCCTGAATGCCCTGCTGTTTACCGTGGTATTTATCGGTATGGCGGCGGGCTCCGCGCTGGGAAGCCTGGCGCTGACCCACGATGGCTGGAACGGCGTGGTGGTGGTGTCCATTGTGGCCGCGATAGCCGCATTAATCGTCCGTTTATGCAGTCGCCACTTGCATAATTAACGCAGTCGCCGTGGCGGGGTAATCCCGCCGCGGCCTGTTCTCTGCCATTTTTATCCCGCCCGGTCCCGCGTTTATTACTCATAAATGCAAATGCTTATCATTTGATTTACTGTTTGCCGGCCTCAGTGCTACTATGTTCCCTTGTCCCTAATGGCAGAAACGTCCTGCCCCAGCCGGCCCCTTAATGCCTATGAACCGCACACTTTCTGAAACCAGTGAACAGTCATTCTCTGTGGCAGATTTCCTTGAATTCGGTCACCGGTACGCGATTGATTACCGTTTTCCGGTGACGGATGAAAATACGGCGGTGGTGCGCGGAAAGGTAGAGGAATGGCAACTGGCGTCCGGCCTGAATGTCACTCATTCTGACTTACATATCCTCAGGCCTTATGAGTCAACCTCTGCCGGACATTCGCCACTGTTTCTGCTGGTGGTGTTAGAAGGCTGTGTGGATTTACGCCTTAACGGCCGGCCTTTTAAGATCACGGCCGGGACAGTCTTAAGTACCCGGCTAGGGAAACAGGGTATTCTTCACGCCAGTCACCAGAAAGATCAGCGGCTGGTCACTGTCTCGCTGGGCATTAATCCCGCTCAGTTTTCTGTGGACCCGTCGCGGGTGACTCTGCCGGAAAGCTGGCGTAAACACACCTCACCCTGTGCCGTCTGGACGATGCCGGACCATATGATGATCAGCATGCGTTTTGCTATCAGCCGGCAAACACCGGCCATTGCCCGTGAGCTGATGCTGGAGGGACTGATGCTGCAACTACTGGGGCTGACGCTGAATCAGCAGATCAGAAACGGCGTACCGCGGGTGCCTGCATTACCTGACGGGCATTACCGGCTGGAGGCTGTGCGTCAGTTACTGGAGTCCAGTCCGGAACAAAATCATACCCTGGATTCGCTGGCTAAAACGGCGGCAATGAGCAGCAGCAGCCTGCGAACGAAGTTCCGTCAGGCTTATGGTGAATCCGTATTTAATTACCTGCGTGACTGCAGGCTGGCACTGGCCCGGCGTTATCTGTTGCAGGGATACAGCGTGCAACAGGCGGCGTGGATGTCCGGTTATCAGCATGCCACCAACTTTGCGACCGCGTTCCGGCGCCGTTACGGTATAGCCCCCAGCGGCCTGAGCAGCGATCTCTCTTTCCGGGCCTGAAAAAAATGCCTTAAACCTGCCAGTTTTGTCGTTTGCCATACATAAACCGTCACCAGGCATAGCGGCTGACTTCCTGAATACCGCAATAATAGCGCGCGAACAGTCAATAAAAAAATGGTGAAACTCTTTATGGCAAGGCAGATTACGGCAACACATTTCCGGTTACGTCTGTGCGGGCTGGCAGTCAGCTCCGCATTAGCACTCTCCTCCTCGTGGTGCGCAGCGGCGACAGACACGCTGGTGGTGACGGCTGGCGGGGGACAGGATCCCCACAATACCGTCGCACCTTATGTGAATAGTGCAACCAAATCGGCGGTTCCGGAGAGCCGTACGCCGCAAACTATTGATTCGATCAGTCAGCAGGAAATTGCCCTGCGTCATGCGAATTCGCTGAATGAAATCCTGCGTTACGATGCCGGCGTGTCGACGGAATTACGCGGGTCGACCACGTATATGAGCGAATATAAAATCCGTGGTTTTGAGGCTGAGCATGAATATTATGACGGACTGGAACTGCCCTATAACGTTTCCGGCAATACCAAAGCCAACATTGACCCGATCCTGATTGATAAGGTCGATATCCTGAAAGGGCCTTCGTCGGTGCTGTATGGCAATGCCTCACCCGGCGGGCTGGTGAATATTCAGGGTAAAAAGCCTCAGCCAGTACAAAGTACTGACGCTGGCTTTACCACCGGTAACCGCGGCCTGAAAGAAGGGTATATCGATACCACCGGGCCGATTGCCGACAGCGACTGGGACTACCGTCTGATCGCCAAAGGCAGTGAAGGGAATGACCAGGCCGTGACCACGAAACATGAAAGCTATCTGATAGCGCCGTCGGTCAGCTGGCGACCCGATGATCAGACCCGCCTGACACTGGATGCCTTATATCAGAATCAGCCGAGCCTGACACCTTCCAACCCGCTGCCGCTGGCCTATTTACGCAGTGGCTATGCCTCGCGCCGGGCCTATGCCGGTGACCGATGGAATGGTTTCAGACAGCGTGAAGGGATGCTGGGCTACCGTTTTGAACATCAGTTCGACAGTGGCTGGGGCGTGGTTCAGAAGGCACGGTATTTCAGCGTAGACACCCATCAGCAAAGTATTTATGCCACCGGCACCGGCAGCAGTGATACTCAGCTTTCCCGCTTTGGTTACACGACGGATGAAGGGCTGAAAAGTATCAATATCGATAACCAGCTGACCCGGACCGTCCGTCTGGGGGAGTGGCAGCACCATCTTCTGGCAGGGTTTGACTACCAGCATCTTAGCTCGCATATGACCTACCGGTATGGGACTGCCTATCCGGGCATCGATATGTTGAGCCCCGACTACAGCCAGGTGACCAGCGATAATCTGGGTCTGTACACTGCCACTAATGACCGGCTGAGTTTCAACCAGCGCGGCTATTATCTGCAGGACCAGGTGGAATACGGCGCGCTGAATCTGATGGCGAGTCTGCGCTATGACGATTACCAGTCCGCCACCACGGACTATCTGAATGCCGGCAGTCAGCAGGCGATCGATCAGCATAAGGTGAGCAAACGGCTGGGCGCGTTGTATCAGTTCCGCAACGGTATTGCGCCTTACCTCAGTTATTCAGAGGGCTTCCTGCCGGTATCTCCGCAGGGAACGCTGACAGCCAGCCAGGCGAAGGCGACGACCAGTAAACAACTGGAAGGCGGGGTAAAATATTTATTACCTGACTATGCCACCACCGTCACGGCGTCCGTCTTCTCTATCAGAGAGAAAAATGTTCTGACCACGGACTATACCTACACCGCCGCCGGATTACTGAACTACCGCCAGACCGGTGAGGTGCAGTCGAAGGGGGCCGAGGTGAGCCTGGTCAGCCGTCCGCTGGACAATGTCAATATCATTGCGAATTATGCCTATACCCATGCCGTGAATACGAAAGATGCGCTTTATCAGGGTAAACGGGTGACTCAGGTGCCGGAAAACAGCGTAAACCTGTGGGGAGATTACACCTTCACCCGGGGGGCACTGGACGGCTTAATGCTGGGGGCCGGAGTCCGCTATTTCGGTAAAAGCGAGATAACGGCGGATAATTCCCTGCCAGCCACGGGGGGAAATACACAGTATGATGTGGCCGTCAGTTATGACCTGGGGGTGCTGAGCTCATCCCTGAAAGGCCTGACTGTGAAAGCCGGCGCGCAAAATCTGACCAATAAGATGACCTATACCTGCTACAGCAGCAGCTATTGCTGGATAGGTCGTGATCGTACCTGGCAGGCCGGTGTTAACTATCATTTCTGATCCCGGCAGACCCCCGGCGAAGTGATGGTCGCGGGCCCCGTGATGAACGCGGGCGGGGCCCGCCCGGCTTACTGCAGGGCGTATTTTTTCACTTTATCAAACAGTGTACTCTTGGCGATACCCAGCGCTTCGGCGGCCTGGGAGATATTACCGTGATGCTTACTGAGCTCGGAGATGATCAGGTCTTTTTCAAAGTGTTCGACCATCTGTGGCAGGCTCAGTACATGGTCAGAACCATGGCGTCCGGCTTCTCCGGTCATTCCCAGCACGCAACGCTCCGCTTCATTACGCAGTTCACGCACATTGCCGGGCCATGGCCAGGTGAGATAATTCTGCATTTTGACGGTATCGATTTCCGGCAGCTCCCGCCCGAAGGTGGTAGCCGCGACCCCGGCAAAATATTTGAATAACAGCGGAATATCTTCCCGACGCTCACGTAATGGCGGGATGGGTAGCTCAATGACATTCAGTCGGAAATTCAGGTCAGCACGAAATTCCCCCTGCTCAGCCAGTACGCCGAGGTCGGCTTTTGTCGCGCTGATCACCCGGATATCCACGGGAATGGGCTGATTGGCACCCAGCCGCTCGATCTGACGCTCCTGCAGGACACGCAGTAGCTTGATCTGCATCGCCATCGGCATACTTTCGATTTCATCGAGAAACAGCGTGCCACCCTGAGCATACTCAATCTTACCGATACGCTTCTGGGTGGCCCCGGAAAACGCTCCGCGCTCGTGACCAAATATCTCGCTGTCAAACAGGGTCTCCGGCAGGCCACCACAGTTGAGGGCCACGAAGTTACCCGGCCTGCCGCTCAGATCATGAATACAGCGGGCGAGTAACTCTTTTCCTGTGCCGGTTTCACCATGGATCATGACATTGGCCGGGGTGGTGGCGATATTTCTGACCATTTCCCGCAGTTCACACATCGGCTGGGCATGGCCGAGAAAGCGGCTATCCAGATCACTGACATGCGCCAGTTGCTGACGTAATTTAGCCACTTCCAGGGTCAGCTTACGTTTTTCCAGCGCCCGTCTGACCTGCTGGATCAGCACCTGGGGAGAAAAGGGTTTCGGTAAGAAATCATAAGCGCCACTGCGCATGGCCTCTACCGCGGTCAGAATATCGCCATGCCCGGTGATCATGATAATCGGAATGGCTGGATCGCTGGCCTGCATCTGTTGCAGAAAATCCATGCCGCTCAGCCCGGGCAGGCGCAGGTCGGTGATGATGACGCCAGTAAACGCCGGCGGAAGCCTTTTTTTGGCTTCTTCTACCGACCCGGCACCACTGGCAGTGATCCCTTCAATCTCAAGGGACTGAATGCAACTGGTACGGACAGATTCATCATCCTCAATAATTAATACGTCATAGTCAGCCAATGAGATCCTCCTGTTGTTCAGGACTGAGTTGCAATCTGATAGTGAAACGTGCGCCGCCCTGACTCAGGTTGTCCGCACTCAGACTGCCGTGGAAGCTTTTAATAATATCTGCCGAAATGGCTAACCCCAGTCCGAGCCCGGTAGTTGTTTTGGTGGTAAAAAAGGGCTCAAAGATATGTTCAAGAATGTCTTCAGACAGTCCGGGACCATTATCGGTCACTTCAATAATGGCCTCGGAAAAGAAGCGGAATAAACGGACACTGATGGCCGGGGAGTCGCGGTTATCCAGCACATCAATGGCGTTCGCCAGCAGGTTAATCAACACCTGTTCCAGCCGCAGTCCGTTACATTCGGCATAAATCCCGGTCGACTGAAGATCCTTGTGGATGGCGATATGTTTCTTTTCCAGCCGGTGTTTCAGCAACATCAGCACATTGTCGATACACCGGCTCAGCCGGACCTGGCTGATACTCTCATCTGAGGGCCGGGCGAAAGAGCGTAACTGGCCGGTCAGAGAACCAATGCGTTCTACCAGTGCAGTAATACGCAGCAGGTTATCCTGAGTTGCTTGCAGATTACCGCGTTGCAGGAAAATGATCGTATTCTCTGAATAGGCCCGGATAGCCGCCAGAGGCTGGTTAATCTCATGAGCCAGGCCGGCGGATAACTGGCCAATCACCGCCAGTTTCTCGGTACGGATCAGCTCTTTCTGCAGATTCCGCTCCCTTTCCTCAAAGCCGAGCCGTTCACTGATTTCTTTCTCCAGTTCAATATTTTTGTTCTGTAATTCACGGCTTCTTTCGGCGACCAGCACTTCTAACTGGCTGTAGGCATGACGGATCGCGTCATTATTCTCGGCGATTTTCCGCACCAGCTTCATCCGCTGGCTGACCAGATACCCGAAGAAAATGATCGACGTCAGAATACTGTTCAGCAATGCCATACGCAGCCAGACATTGCGGAAGACCGGGGCGGTTGACGTCATGCCGGTTAAGTACATGGACGTGCCGGGAATATCGGCACGGGCGGTAATAAAGGTTTCGCCACGGACGGACAGTAACCGGATATTGCCACCGCGGGTACTCTCGCGGATATCCTGCAGCGGGGTAATTTTATATCCCCCGAACTGACGGGTATCTTCCACCGCCCGCAGAGAATCGGCGCCGGTTTCGGTAAAGGTATGATACTTCCAGCCCGGAATATTGGAGGAGATAATAATCCCGGCAGCATCGGAGAGAGCCAGCGGCTCGCTGAGGGGAGCATCCGGAACAAACAGATGATCCATATTAATTTTTAATGCCAGTAGCCCGATATTTTTCCCCGCAGCTGACATGCGGGTCGAAAGATAATAGCCTGGCATATTTTCTGTGGTCCCGACGGCATAAAAGGCCATCACCTGTCCGGTAACTGCCTGACTGAAATAGGGACGGAAAGTAATATCATGGCCGCGCAAGGCATTCGGGCCGGAAGTCTGTTCCGAGGCGACGATGATCCCGGCCTGAGAGGCAAGAAAGACCTGGTCCGCGCCAATCGCATGACTGATATTTTTCAGTTTCTGGCTGATATCTGCATAGGGATAATTTTGCGGGGACAGCAGATAGTTTTGCAGATCACTATCCATTGCCAGCGTCAGGGGCAGGTAACGGTATTTATCGAGGTTACGCTCGAAGGTATTAATTTTACGCTGAAGACTGCGGTGAATATCGGATTGTGCCTGACCCAGTAACCGGGGAACGAAATAGTGATAGCTGATCAGGTTGATGATGAAAACAAAGAAGATAAGACAGACTGCCAGTAGCAGACTTTTACGGGAGAAATTAAAAAAACTATTACCTGGCGATGTAGTGTTTTCTTCCTGAACCATGACCTCTTGTCCTGCATCTTTTATTTTTTGCCGGCTCCGACCGCCGGACAGAGACCGGCGGTCGGGAACTGAGGAGTGTTTCAGATATCCCGGATGACTGTCAGTATATATTGAGTAATACGATGGTCAGCACAGCCATGACCAGACGCGATACGGCGTATCCGACGGTATATCCGATAGCGGGTACGGAGCTTTTCGCTGCATCCTGAATCGCCCCTAATGCCGCGGTGGTTGAACGTGCACCGGCACAGACACCGAACAGGATCCCCGGATGGAAACGGAACACGTAGCGTCCTAATAACAGCCCTACAATCAGTGGAACCATTGTAACAATAATCCCACAGATAAATAAGGGGAGTCCGTAATGTTTCAGTCCGCCGATAAAGCCGGATGCGGCATTGATACCGACGATGGCAATAAATCCGTTCAGGCCGAGATTGTTTAACAACCAGATAGCCGGGTTCGCGATTTTACCGAAGGTGCGTTTGACGGAGCGGATATAACCACAGATCACCCCGGCGACGATGGCACCGACATTGGTTCCCAGGCTCAGAGGGATACCCCCCACATGGATGGTGATGGCACCCACCAGACAACCGATGGCAATCCCCGCACACATAAACATTAAGTCTGAAGTGTTACCGTTACGGTCAGCGTAGCCGGTTTTCGCCGCCAGAGCGGCCACATCCTTACCTTCACCTTTGACGGTCAGCACATCACCGGTTTTTAACGGTCTGTCCATATCCAGGGGCAGCGTTTCGTCCGCACGAGTCATGGATAACAGGAAGATACCGTGGCCCGGGCGATTAAACTCGCTGTACACCAGGTCGCCCAGCGTTCTGCCACGGGTGGCGGCTTTACTCAGGACAATATCGACTTTTTCGGTAGCAAAATTCAGTAAGTTAACGTCGGCACTTTCCGGTCCGATTAATGACTGGCTGGCAACGATATCTTCCAGGCGGCCGGAGGCAATAATCTCTGCACCTTCAGTCAGCAGGGTATCGGCTTCACACTGGGTGACCGCACCTTCCGGTTGTGTACGGATACGACGGATAAAGACTTTGTGACCCAGCATGTCTTCGGCTTCTGCGACAGTTTTACCCACGAAATCCGGGTTTCTGACATTCAGTGCGCGGGCGACATGGCTGATGTAGGCAGAATCTTTCACTTCCTGCGGACCACCGTGGGTTTTTTCATAGTCCCGGCAGGCCTGAGGCAGATCGATTTTCATCAGTTTCGGACCCAGCGTCGCCAGGAACCAGGCTGAACCTGCGGTACCGAACGGATAGGTGACCGCGTAGGCTACAGGCAATAATGCGGCAGCGGCGGCGGCATTCTGAGACATCACGCTGGAGGCGACGCCCAGTACGGTAGAGTTGGTATACCCGCCGGATAACAACCCTGCGGTCAGTGCAGTGTCATAATGGAAGATTTTACCCAGCACTAACGCGGTGCCCAGGCCGGATAAGCAGATAATAACGGTGAAAATAACCTGAGGTAATCCGTCGCTTTTTAAGGCACGGATAAATTCAGGGCCAACGGCATAACCGACGGCAAATAAAAACATATCAAAGAAGGTGGATTGCATGACCGGAGAAATATGCAGACCCAACTGACCAATCAGCAGGCCGGCAATTAATGTACTGGTGACCACGCCGAGACTAAATTTTTTAATTGTAAATGTGCCGAACCATGCCCCTAATGCCAGAGTCAGATATATCGCTATATCCGGATTCTCACGCAGAGTGGAAATAAAGAAGTTCATGATTTTCTCCTGAAGGAAAAAAGCGGGGCGGCTCGCGCCCCGAAAAGACTATCCCTGAAATCAATCTGAATGAGTAATTAGTACTGCGGTTTATAGAGTTTTTCTTCGATCCAGCTGCGGATATTTTCCGGACGTTCAGCCTGCGCCAGGCCATTGTCGAACATATATTCGGCAATTTTCACAGCGGTAGTAATTTCTGTTTCCAGAATGTTGTGCTGGCTTGGGTAGAGCATGCCTTTTTTCTGCATTTCAGGAGTGACCTGATTTGCGGTGGCGTGGGCTGCCACAATAAAGCACTCGTCGTCTAACAGCAGTGGGCGGGCAGCATAAGTTGCCAGGCCAATCGCAGGATAGATGTAGAAGTTGTTGGCCTGACCAGGCAGGAAGGTTTTACCGTTCATATCAAATTCAGGGAACTGAACACCGGCGGCAAACAGCGCTTTACCTTTTGACCAGGTATACGCTTGCTCTGCGGTACATTCGACTTTACTGGTTGGGTTGGACAGGGCAAAAATAATCGGACGTTCATTAATTTCACTCATTTTTTCAACCACCGCCTGAGTAAAGGCACCGGCACTGGTACTGACGCCAAACAGAATAGTCGGTTTAAAATCATCGATGACTTTAACCAAATCCCGGGTAGGCTCGGCATTCAGTGCAAATTTCTGTTGTTCAGGGCTCAGATCGTCACGGGAAGTTTCAATCAGACCATTGATGTCCATGTAAGCCACACGGGAGCGGGCTTCTTCTTCAGATAAGCCAAGGTCGCGCAGTTCTGAACAGATTAGTTTACCGATACCGATACCGGCAGAACCTGCTCCGTAGAACAGAATGCGTTGTTCTTTCAGGTCGCCGCCTGTGATATTCATGGCACTGAAAACACCGGCTAATGCGACGCTGGCAGTTCCCTGAATATCATCGTTGTAGCACAGGACTTTATCTTTGTAGCGATCCAGGTAACGGATAGCATCGGTGCCTTTCCAGTCTTCGAAATGGATACAGCAGCCAGGGAAGACAGTCTGTACGGCCTGAACAAATTCTTCGGTCAGTTCATTCAGTTCTTCTTCGCTCACCGGCGCTTCACGGGTACCCAGATACAGCGGATCGTTACGCAGTTTTTCGTTAGTGGTACCGATATCGAAGAGTACCGGCAGCAGGCAGTCTGGTGGTACCGCCGCACAGGCAGTGTACAGCTGCAGTTTACCGATAGGGATACCCATACCGTTCGCACCGATATCACCCAGACCCAGAATACGACCGCCGGTAGAGACACAGATAAAGCGGACGTCTTTGACCGGCCAGTTTTTCAGGACTTCAGCCATACGGCCTTTCATGTGACGGGTGATATACATACCGCGTGGACGACGGTAAATGTGACCGAACTCCAGGCAGGCATCTGCAACGATTGGATCGTACAGGATAGGAATGAAGCGCATAGGATCTGACATGACGGTTTTATAGAAAACCACTTCGTTGCGTTCTTCCAGGCCAATCAGATAGATGTAGCGTTCCAGATCATCCTTTTTGCTGTCCAGGTGATTAAGTACACGCTGTACCTGCAGATCCAGAGACTCGACAGAAGGAGGTAACAGGCCTTCCAGTTTGTTGTTTTTACGTTCCTGGTCGCTAAAGGCAGTCCCTTTATTGTTGGCTGCACAGTGCAGTAATTCGAGACCTGAAAGGGTAGTGGTTTCCATTGTCATGATATAGCTCCTGTAGATAAGGAATAAATCAATTAAGTAACTTGCTCGCTAATACTTATTGCAATGGGTGTGCCAGTTTTTAATTAAAATTATCCTTATGAAAATAAAGGTTTTTTTATTTCTGGCTTTTTAAGGGCGTGCGGAATTCCGGATATAGGCAAGTAAATCCGGCTGGATTCCCGACCGGGAATAATTTTTGTACTGACCTGAGGGTTAAATGAATGTAGCCGGAAGGCCGCAGAGGTTAAATAAGAGGTGGCGTTTTTTAGCATTTTTTTAAGTTTACGTCCTGTCCGGAAAAATAGCGTTACTTTGAGTTTCATCTGAACGGTCGTATTGATTCCGGCGGCGAAGCTGCGGAATAAAAATTTGTTGCGCAATGACGGCTTTGTGAACACCCGCCGGTGGCCGCCGTACTTCCGGCCGTCTGTCTGCGCCGGTTTTGTCCGGTTTTCCGTCCCGCGTCGGTTGCCGGTCCGGGGGAACGGTCGTATCAGCGGATTTCCGGTCAGCCGGAAGGTTGCGGGCGTCTGAAGACACTGTACTTATAGAGAAGAAGAAGGCGCGGAAAACGGACGAACACCCCGGTGCGCCCCGCCGGGCGCGGAACATGCAATGGCACAAAAATTAATGACCCGTAATATTCATCTCTGTTGTAATCATTCCCTGTTAAGCCCTGCGGCTTTCTGTGACCGGCTGCCGGGTGGAAAGCATGCCGGGCAGCCCGATACCGGTTCCCGGGGGGATCAATACAGATACCGTGGAGTGCCTGCCGGGGATGCCGGGAATGAAAATGGGCACAAACCATTTTCCGGTGACGGACCTGCCCGCGAATGGGGGGCCGGCTTCCGGTCTTTTTTATAACGGCCCTGTGGATCATACAGAGGGGTATTTCACCGGGTTATCCTCTTTCTGCCGTGAATAAAGCGTTAAAGGAGTCAGAAGTAATGAAAATGAGCACGTCAAAGACACGGGCTAAACATATTCGTTTTCCGCATCAGATGCTCAGCGATATTCAGGAGTCGCTGAAACAAGAGAGCAGTGAGAACTTTTCCGCCTGGGTGATTGAAGCCTGTCGCATCAGACTCAGAAAACGTCACTGACAGACAGTCCGGTGTCCCGGACAATAGCTATTGTGGGCCCTGACGGGGCCTTTTTTATCTCTGTGGTTCACCGTCCGGCACGGTGAATGGGTGCTGAAAGCCCCCTGCGACTACTCGTCTTTACTGACCAGCCTTTAGTTACTTCGCCCGCCTCTTATCTGCTGCCGGCCGGTCATCCCGGACACTCTGCGACCGGCCGGGCGGTGTTCTGATGTGGCTCACAAAATCCTCCCTGCAGATCCCGAAAACATGATTCACCTCGCTTTTCAGTACTAAAGTTACATTAATGTTAAATTATGTTGCTACTTTATTTCTATTGTCTCTGTGTGAGACAAAATATTTCTGAATGCCAGGCACGGAGTTCCTGATAAATAGCGGAACCTGATGGCAGGTAGCCAGAGGCGGAAGTTCTGATAAGTCATTGAGCAATGACGGGGGGTAGCACTGTGTTAACCATACTGGGCTTTGCGATGGTTGTCTGCTTTATGTATCTGATCATGACCAAACGGATGTCGGCGCTGATTGCTCTGATCATTGTACCCACAGTCTTTGCCCTGGCGGGCGGCTTTTATCACGGGCTGGGCGAGATGATGCTCAGTGGTGTGAAGGCGCTGGCACCGACCGGGGTGATGCTGACCTTTTCTATCCTCTACTTCGGTCTGATGATCGATGCCGGTCTGTTCGATCCGCTGGTACGTTTTATCCTGAAAATCGTTCGCGGGGATCCTCTCAGGGTGCTGATGGGGACCGCGATCCTGACGTTGCTGGTGTCGCTGGACGGTGACAGTTCTACCACCTATATGATAGCGATTGCCGCGTTTCTTCCGCTGTACCGTAAACTGGGTATGAATATTCTGGCGATGACCTGTCTGGTCAACCTGGCCAGCGGTATTATGAACCTCTCCCCCTGGGGCGGGCCGACAGCCCGTGCTGCTGCCGCGTTACGGATTGATGCACTGGATATTTTTATTCCGATGATCCCGGCGATGTTACTGGCTTGTGTGACCCTGGTGGGTGTGGCCGTCTGGTTCGGCCTCCGTGAACGGCGCAGACTGGGCGTACTCCGGGCCACGGCCGATGACCATGACCCGGGGGCGATCAGTCTGGGGGCAGGCGATGAGAAGGAGTGCGAGGCAAACCGTCGCCCGAAAATGTTCTGGCCAAACTTTATTCTGACGACTGTCTTACTTGTACTGCTGGTGGTAGGAGCATTACCGATTCAAATCCTGTTTATGCTGGCCTTTGCCGTTGCCGCGATGCTGAATTATCCGTCCCTGAGTCAGCAGAAAGAACGGATCGGTGCACATGCCGGGAACGTGCTGGCGGTTACCTCATTAATCTTTGCTGCCGGCATTTTTACCGGCATCCTGTCCGGTACCGGAATGGTGGATGCGATGGCGAAAAGTTTGCTGGCCGTCATTCCTCACAGTTTCGGTCCGTATCTGGCGATATTCACGGCTATCGTCAGCCTGCCGTTTACCTTTTTTATGTCTAATGATGCGTTCTATTTCGGGATCTTACCGGTCATCGCGCAGACGGCCGCAGGCTATGGGATTTCTCCGGCAGAGATCGCCCGGGCTTCCATTGTCGGTCAGCCGTTCCATCTGCTGAGCCCGCTGGTTCCCTCACTCTATCTGCTGGTGGGACTGGCGAAAGTGGATATCGGTGATCATCAACGGTTTTCGATCAAATGGGGGATCTTTATCAGCCTCGCGTTATTGATCGGCGGGATCCTGTTCGGGGCGATCCCTGTCTACCGCTAACCAGGCGGACGATCGTTGCCCGGAAGGCCGTCATACCGTGATCCTATCGTCACGGGCAGTGCAGGCTGGCATCTTTCGCAAAGGGCCAGCCTGCTGCGTCTCCCGGCCGGGCAGGGCGTAAGCATGAAACGGGCCGGTATGCCTGTCATTACCGATACCAGGCCCCGGAAAAGCGGCCCTCCGGCCGGGCAGGTGCGGGGAGCGGGTGGGGGATGGAGAGCGAAGGTTGCGTTATCACGGTCGGGGAGGTCATCCGTTTTTCCTATAGGTTAGTTTTTTGATAACCAAAGGTTCAGTAATCGGGATTTAACTTACCTGACCCCTGACTGCACACTGTTCCTTATCACTTTTATGGGGAATGACTATGTCTGAATCTATCGATACTTCCGGCCTTAATTTGCAGTCGCACTGGATGCCATTCAGTGCCAACCGTAACTTCCGGCGCGACCCCCGCTTTATCGTTTCCGCAAAAGACCGCTGGCTGACGGATGATAAAGGACGCCAGTTATTCGATAGTCTGTCGGGGCTGTGGACCTGCGGCGCAGGTCATTGCCGGAGTGAAATCCAGACCGCGGTGGCTAAGCAACTGGGTTCGCTGGATTATGCACCGGCCTTCCAGTATGCCCATCCGTTCTCATTTCAGCTGGCAGAAAAGATAGCGCAACGTATGCCGGGCGATCTCAACCATGTCTTTTTTACCGGTTCGGGGTCGGAGTCCGCCGATACGGCGGTCAAAATGGCCCGCGGCTACTGGCGTGCGAAGGGATTGCCGGCAAAAACCAAATTTATCGGCCGTGCCCGGGGATATCACGGGGTAAATATTGCCGGCACCAGCCTGGGCGGCATTGGCGGTAACCGTAAAATGTTCGGGCAGTTTATGGATGTGGATCATCTACCCCACACATTGCAGACAGATCTGGCCTTTACCCCGGGACAAGCCCCCACCGGCGGGACAGAACTGGCCAATGAGATGCTGAAACTGATTGAGTTACATGATGCGTCTAACATTGCGGCGGTGATTGTAGAGCCGCTTTCCGGTTCTGCGGGGGCGATCATCCCGCCACAGGGCTATCTGCAGCGGCTGAGAGAAATTTGTGACCAGCATAATATTCTGCTGATATTTGATGAGGTGATCACCGGTTTCGGGCGTATGGGCCGCTGGACAGGGGCCGAATACTTTGGTGTGACACCGGATATCCTGAACTTCGCGAAACAGATCACTAATGGTGCGATCCCGATGGGCGGTGTGGTTGCCCGCAGCGAAATCTATCAGACTTATATGTCACAGCCGTTGCCGGAACATGCGGTTGAATTCGGTCACGGTTATACCTATTCCGGGCATCCTGTTGCCTGTGCTGCCGGGCTGGCCACCCTGGATCTGCTGGAAAAAGACGACCTGATCAGCCGCTCAGCGGAGCTGGCGCCGGTATTTGAGAAAACACTGCACAGCCTGCGTGATTGTCCGAATGTCGTGGATATCCGTAACTGCGGGCTGGTGGGTGCCATTCAGCTGGCTCCCCGCGACGGCGATGCCGCGATCCGGCCTTTTGATGCCGGGATGGCACTCTGGAAAGCCGGTTTTTATGTCCGTTTTGGCGGAGATACGCTGCAATTCGGGCCGATGTTCAGCACGCAGCCTGAAGAGCTGGATCGGCTGTTTGATGCGGTGGGAGAATCCCTGCACGGGATTGACTAAGAACTGTCGCAGAACACAGAAAAGTCTTTCGGCCGGGCCTGTGCCCGGCTTTTTGATCGCGCTGGCCGGTCAGAAAGGAACGGGCGTTCAGAGGTATCATCCTGCCCGCCCTGACCCGGATAGGGGGGCATCTATCGGGGATAACTTCCCGCAGTTTGCCCGTGGCATAGGACGGAATGGCAATGTTTTCGGGCTGTCGGGCGATCCGTCAAAACCGTATTTTTCAGGAGGTGATAACCGATTAAAAGTCCGGGCTCTGATTTTCCTGCTGAAGCCGCTCTTCAGGCGATATTCGGGGGCAGTCCGGCGGCGCCAGACCTGCTCTGGCTCAAGGGCGGTAACCTGGTCAGAGCCGGATTTCAGCAGATTAGGATGCCGGTAAAAGCGAT
>NZ_JAERJR010000017.1 GCF_018257515.1 Tatumella sp. JGM118 | reverse complement strand
GTCAGAAAGTCAGAAAGTCAGAAAGTCAGAAAGTCAGAAAGTCAGAAAGTCAGAAAGTCAGAAAGTCAGAAAGTCAGGAAATCAGGAAATCAGGAAATCAGGAAATCAGGAAATCAGGATTATGCTAAGACTGATAGTCGCCGGTGAAATGTAAATTCCTGTCAGAAACATAGCCTGTACGGTTGAAAATGCTTAGCCTCAGAACAGCCTTTTCTGCTCAGGAGAGCGTATGACGAAGATAAATAACATTACCGGGGTTCCGGATGGCCAGCTTTATGACCCGAATTATGATGCAGAAATCATCACACGCCGGGAAGCGGCAAAGGCCCTCTGTATGCGCTATAACCAGGCGGCTCCGGCGCAGCGCCCGGCCCTTCTGCAGGAAATCACCGGCAGTGTCGGTCAAAGCCCCTGTATTGAACCGCCTTTCTTCTGCGACTATGGCAGCAATATACACCTCGGCGACCACTTCTATGCGAATCACAATCTGGTGATCCTGGACGGTGCAGAAGTGAGGTGCGGCGACCATGTGTTTATTGCCCCGAATGTCGGCCTGTATACCGCCGGACACCCGCTGGACAGTGCACGAAGAAATGCCGGACTGGAATATGCCAAACCAATCACGCTCGGAAATAATGTCTGGATTGGTGCCGGGAGCTCGGTTCTGCCCGGAGTCACTATCGGAGACGGTGCAATCATCGGTGCCGGGAGTGTGGTCTCCCGCGATATTCCCCCCAATGTGGTTGCCGTTGGTAACCCCTGTAAAGTGATCCGGGAAATCAACGAGGCGGATGCTGAACGAACCGATTTCTGAGCACGCCTATCGCAAAACTCCGGGGGCCGGCGGGAGCGTCGTGCCTGCGGGTTGGGTAAAGGAGAAAACTCTGCTGCTTTCCGGAGCCGGTACGTTCACCTCTGAACCCATACCGGCCAATGCTCATGGGCCGAAATTTTCTCTGCCTTTTGAAACGGAAACAGAAAATGATAACCCCTTTTGGTGATAGCGACCTCAATCGCAAATGAGAAAGGATGGAAAATCTGATGGAGCTGCTTTTGAAGGGGAAACAAATTGACGCGGATGCCATCAGAAATAAAGATCTGATTACGACGCAGGTAAGTAACAAAATCAGCAACCCGGAAAGCAAAAAGCCACCCTGAGGTGGCTTAACGAAGATTTAGTAAAATCAGGCAGCTGCTTTAGCCGCGAATTTTATCTTAAGCTCTTGTTTTATTTGTATCTCGAAATCAGTGAAAAGCGCCACCGGTTTTACGCTTTTACCCTGCTTCTCAAGGCGAACGAAGCCTCTTGAACTAAGAGTTTTTAAGGTAACCGATAAGTTACTTTTCTGTCGTCCGCTCATTTCGGCAAGCTCAGTGATGGTTTCTGGCTTCCGGGCATCCATAAGCTGTAGTAACTCAATGTTCTCATTACTTAACACCTGAGCCAGTGCATTTACAGAGGTAAACCATAGCAGGGGCTCTCCCGGCTCAGGCTTGTACTCGCCTTTAACTATAGCAAGCATCCTTTGACGGATGTGCTCTTCAGGCATAACACCAATAAGAGCTTTCATATTTTTTAACCTCGATTTTCTCGTAGTGCGACGACTTCTTCTGCCTCCCTGAAGAAGTCCTCAAGAAGCTGCGCTGCTGACAAAAATTCGTACGGGAATCCTTTATCGTGTGGAGTACGATGCCTATGGTCGTAAACTACTCTTCCTGAATAGTGCCCTTTTTTAGGAGTTTTTATACCATGAGCATTGTCTATACCGTAGACGCGGGTATTGTATTGGTCGTGCAGTGTTAAGCTATACCTGATCCCATGCGGAATAAATGATGCTGGCTTAACTTCCCGGGCTTCAATTTTCCACCAATAACCATCATCCCGGTACACTGTGGAGCCATGTAGTGAAAGTAAGTAGTCTAACCCTTCATCTCTTTCCATATCGGCTTCCATTATGTTATGATCTGATCATAACTATAATTACAACGATGTCAAATACAGCGAAGTACTTTGGCACAAAATGAGACATGCTCCACTGCCCCTTCAGCCGCTTCTCTTTCATAGCAAAATCATCATCAACGACCTTGTCGTATTTTGGCATTCAGCAACAGGTAATTTCCCTGCCCTTTGACACGGAAACTGAAATTGATCCCCCCTTTTGGTGATATCCTTGCGCTGACCACGCAGGTATCTGTACCCTCTTCATATCTGCTGACAGAGGGTCAGCCTGCCTGCACGGATTAGCCGGTGACGTCGTCACTTCCGGGTAAATCACGAGCAGACAGATTAGCCGGTCGCCAGTCCCGAGGCCCCGGGGATGTACAGGAATGAACAAGGCAGAAAAATTGAACGTATGTAAATACCCCCAGTTGAATCAACTGAAATTATGTGTAAAAGACAGGACGGTAAAGCATGAAGAATAAAGATGTACAGCCTACCTTCCTTTTTCACGATTATGAGACCTTCGGTAAGCATCCGGCGCTGGATCGCCCTGCGCAGTTTGCTGGTATCCGCACGGATGCAGAATTCAATATCATCGGTGAACCTGAAGTCTTTTACTGCCGGCCTGCCGATGACTACCTTCCTCAGCCCGAAGCGGTGATGATCACAGGTATTACGCCACAACATGCGATGGCACAGGGCGTCAGTGAGGCTGAGTTCGCGCAACGTATTCATGCCCTGTTCAGTGAGCCAGGCACCTGCGTGGTCGGCTATAACAATGTGCGCTTCGATGATGAAGTCACGCGCAATATTTTCTACCGTAACTTCTACGACCCGTATGCCTGGAGCTGGCAGAACGGTAATTCGCGCTGGGATTTACTGGACGTTATGCGTGCCTGCTATGCATTGCGCCCGGAAGGAATTGTCTGGCCCGAAAATGAAGAAGGTTTTCCTTCATTCCGGCTGGAACATCTGACCAAAGCGAACAATGTCAGCCACGAACAAGCCCATGACGCCATGTCTGATGTGTATGCCACCCTGGCAATGGCAAAACTGGTCCGCGAAAAGCAGCCAAAACTGTTCGATTTCCTCTATCTCCACCGCAATAAAAATAAGCTGCAGACGCTTATCGATATTCCGCAGATGAAACCGTTGGTGCATGTCTCCGGAATGTTCGGTGCTGCCCGTGGCAATACCAGCTGGATTGTGCCACTGGCATGGCATCCGGATAACCGGAATGCACTGATCACCCTCGACCTGGCCGGTGATATTCAGCCATTATTACAGGAGAGTGCGGATGAACTGCGCGAGCGTATGTATACCCCGCGGGAACAACGGGGAGACCTGCCGCCGGTCCCGTTAAAACTGGTCCATATTAATAAGTGCCCGGTGCTGGCACCGGCCAGCACCTTGCGTCCGGAGGATGCCGCACGGCTGGGGATCGATCGCCAGTTCTGTCTGGATAATCTGGCGCTGCTGCGGCAGCATGCCGACATCCGTGAAAAAGTCGTCACTATCTTTGCGGAGGGGCGTGAATTTGAACCCTCTCAGGATGTGGATGCGCAGTTATATGACGGTTTCTTCAGTGATGCCGACCGGCAGGCGATGAATATCGTCCGTGGCACCGAACCCGGGAATCTGCCGGCCCTGGACATCACTTTTGACGATAAGCGTATTCTGCCGCTGCTATTCCGTTACCGTGCCCGTAATTTTCCGGGAACCCTCGATCATGGTGAGCAGCAATGCTGGCTGGAACATCGTCGTGAAACACTGAACCCGGCGCGGGTGGAGCACTATATCGGTGAGCTTGAACAACTCGCCAGCCTCTATGCCGATGATGAGCGTAAGCAGTCCCTGCTGAAATCCCTCTATCGGTATGCCGAAACACTGCTGAGCTGATATCGCGGGCCGCCCCGCTCCTGTGCGGCCCGTTTATTCCGGTTTCTGGCGATCTGAGAGTCGTTTTGCCACGAGGATGACCGTCGGGTTCATTTATCCCCCGGTCCGAAGGCCGCGGCTGCTGGTATAGCTTCGTCCGCGCGATCACTAGCACAACCCTCGTATCGTCTGCCTGAGAGTCGTTTTGCCATGAGGATGACCGTCGGGTTCATTTATCCCCCGGTCCGAAGGCCGCGATTGCTGGTATAACTTCGTCCGCCCGGTCACTGGCACAATCCTGGTATTCACTGCTTAAAATGCCCCGCGATACAGGCTGATTTATTCTTTGATTTACGAAAGTAACGGCAGGAAACGGGGATTGATGATGCCCCGGGGCAGTTGCGTACGGCCTCACCCGCCATCGGTTTAAGCCATGCCCATAAAAAAAGCCCTGTCAGGAAACCTGACAGGGCTTGATCAGTGACGCGTGCAGCGGAGGATTATAACCCTTCTTCGCTGTACTGAGGCACCGGCTTACGGAAGGCCCGGGTCACAAATGCCAGGTAGATAATACCGATAGCCGCCCAGATCAGACCGAGGATCATCGAGCTTTCTTCCAGGTTCAGCCACAGCGCTCCGACCGTCAGTGCCCCCAGAACCGGCAGCACCAGATACTGGAAGTGGTCGTTCAGTGTCTTGTTACGTTTCTCACGGATCCAGAACTGTGAAATCACAGACAGGTTAACGAAAGTAAACGCCACCAGAGCACCAAAGTTAATCAGCGCAGTCGCGGTGACCAGGTCAAAATTGATCGCCAGTAATGCAATGGCACCGACCAGCAGCACGTTATAGGTCGGGGTAGACCATTTGTGTGAGATATGACCAAAGAAACGGTTCGGGAACACACCGTCACGTCCCATCACATACATCAGACGTGAAACCCCGGCATGGGCCGCCATTCCTGAGGCCAGTACGGTCACACAGGAGAAGATCAGGATACCGAACTGGAACGTTCTGCCCGCAACATACAGCATGATTTCAGGCTGTGAGGAATCCGGGTCTTTAAAACGAGAGATGTCCGGGAAGTACAGTTGCAGGAAGTAAGACACCGCAACAAACAGTACACCACCAATCAGTGCCGTCATGAAAATCGCACGCGGGATGGTACGTTCTGCATCTTTCGTCTCTTCAGACAATGAGCTCAGACCATCAAAGCCCAGGAAGGAGAAGCAGAGTATCGTCGCCCCGGTGATCATCGGTACCACATGTGCATCCGAAGACCAGAACGGTTTGGTGCTGGTTAAGGTTCCTGCGCCAATACCGTGGCTGACGCCGTAGATAATCAGTCCGACAATCGCGACCATCACCGCAATCTGCAGCACAACGATAATACTGTTGAAGTTGGCAACCGTTTTAATCCCTTTCAGGTTAGTCACGGTCATAAATACCACCAGCAGTACCACGAAGATCCATGAAGGGATGCCCGGCAGCAGGGATTCAAAATAACTTTTTGCCAGCAGAATATTAATCATTGGCATAAACAGGTAGTCCAGCAGCGAGGACCAGCCGACCATAAATCCGACATGCGGACTGATGGATTTTTGTGCATAAGTGTACGCAGAACCGGCCGACGGGAAACGACGAACCAGTTTACCGTAACTCAGTGCAGTAAACAGAATTGCGATAGTCGCAAAGATATACGCGGTCGCAACGTGACCACTGGTCAGTCCCGACACGATACCAAAGGTATCAAACAGGGTCATCGGCTGCATATACGCCAGACCGATCATGATCACAGGAAGCAGCGTTAATGTTTTTTTCAGGTTAGCGCGCTTAGGTGCAGCAGAGGGATTAGTTTGCATGATTCATGTCCCCTACAGTAACAATCGTGCGTGATTGTGCCACAGGGATATTCCGCAGAACGCAGAAAGGTGAGTATGAAGTTATCATCGTGCGCGTCGCGCCGTAGTCGTCGCGAAAGCGTGCACCAGACATCGCTGGTGAAGTGGTGAAAAGCCCCATCAAAATTTCCTCTAACTCACGCCATAGCGTGTATCTAATGTATATCTCTCCGGAAAACGTCCGGCCCCGTAGGTTTGTTTTATAACTAAATATGCAAAAAAAATAACCGACGCCGGAAAAAGGCATCGGTTATTCTCAAATTTGCAGGCGCGCATTCTGCCTAAAAATACCCGCTAACACAAGAGATTATCACCGTTATCCGGGCAATTATGGCAAATCTTCGGCTTACCCCTGAGTAAATGGCATGTCGTAAGGGTCCGGCCATTGATAGCGGAAACCCCGTTCGCGGCAGATCCGCTGCCCGTTGACCGCTTTTCCTGCGTCGGTGGCCGGTTCGCCGTCAAAGACCGGCGGGGTCCAGCCGGCGTGGGCCGCAAGTCGGGAGTAATATTCTTCCCGGGATGGATGGCCCTCAGCACAGAGATTATAGACGGTTCCCTGCGCAGGATGTTCGAGCAGCAGCACAATCGCGGAAATAACATCCTCCAGGTGAACCAGGTTGACCCCCTGGTTGCCATGACTCAGCCCGGTTTTCCCTGCCAGAAAGCGTCCCGGATGTCTCCCCGGCCCCACCAGCCCCGCAAGACGCAGTATATCCACCGTCGTCCTGGGTAAATCATGGAGCCATTGTTCCAGCCGCACCAGAGATTCACCGGCCGGGGTCACCGGATGCATAGGGCTGTCTTCGGAAGCCTCACCCTGCAGATTACCGTAGACCGAGGTAGAACTGGTGAAAATAATATGCCGGACCTGCCGGGCCAGGGCCATATCAACAATATTCTGCACCGCCTGAAGATATTGCTCACTGGTATCGACCGTCCGCCGCGCCGGTAACGTCACCACCAGGGCATCCACATCCAGCAGTTCGGCTAAATCATCAGGGTCACACTTCGGCTCCGGGTCCAGCGTCAGCAGACTGGCCGGAATGCCGCTTGCCTGTGCCGCCTGCACGCCATCTGCAGTCGTCTTACTGCCCGTCACCTGCCAGCCACGTCCGATCAGCGTCCGGGCCAGAGGCATCCCCAGCCAGCCCAGGCCGACAATTGCTACTTTTTTCGTCATAAGTCTGCCTTTATATTGTCCTGTCCGATACCGCAAGAGTCAGCGGTGATCTTATGCCTGTGACCGTTTTCAGGCCAGTATAAATTTATTAAGAAATTTATGATTGTCAGGCCGAAAAAAGGGTTGCCAGTCGCCACTATTTTGGTTAGGTTAATTGGCAGACAATCAAATCAATATACGTCGGAATATTTTATGAATAGCGTCCAGATTAACCACCATCATCACCATCACCCTGACTAGTCTTTCAGGCGATGTGTGCTGGGAGACGAAAAGATCTTCCAGTGGTTTGGACGCATAAAAAAACCCCGGAAGATTTCTTCCGGGGTTTTTTTATGGACAAAAGTTTCAGAATAATAAATTCCGTACAGGAAAAAATAAGCAGAGGACAGGACAGATGTTAGATAACAAACGTATCCGTATCGCAATGCAGAAATCAGGCCGTCTGAGTGATGACTCCAGAGAACTGCTTAGCCGTTGCGGCATTAAAATCAATCTGCAACAACAGCGCCTGATTGCCTTCGCTGAAAATATGCCTATCGATATTCTGCGGGTACGCGATGACGATATTCCGGGCCTGGTAATGGACGGTGTCGTTGATTTAGGGATTATCGGCGAAAACGTGCTGGAAGAAGAGTTACTGACCCGCCAGGCTCAGGGCGAAAATGCCGGTTACACCACTCTGCGTCGTCTTGATTTCGGGGGCTGCCGCTTATCACTGGCGATGCCGGCCGATGCCGGATACACCGGCCCGGAATGTCTGGACAATAAACGCATCGCCACCTCCTATCCGCACCTGCTGAAACGCTACTTCGATAGCAAAAACCTCTCTTTTAAACCCTGTATGCTGAATGGCTCGGTCGAAGTCGCTCCCCGTGCCGGTCTGGCGGATGCTATCTGTGACCTGGTGTCTACCGGAGCGACCCTGGAAGCCAATGGCCTGCGCGAAGTGGATGTGATTTATCGCTCCAAAGCGGTGCTGATCCAGCGTGAAGGCGAAATGCCGGAAGAAAAACAGTATCTGATCGATAAACTGCTGACCCGTATCCAGGGCGTCATTAAAGCCCGCGAGTCCAAGTACATTATGCTGCATGCACCGTCTGAGCGTCTGGAAGAAGTGATTGCCCTGATGCCTGGCGCAGAGCGTCCGACCGTACTGCCACTGGCAGGCGATCAGGCGCGGGTGGCCATGCATATGGTCAGCAGCGAGACCCTGTTCTGGGAAACGATGGAAAAACTGAAATCTCTGGGAGCCAGTTCCATCCTTGTTCTGCCGATCGAAAAAATGATGGAGTAAGAGATGAGCCGCTTCGACACTATTATTCGCTGGAATGAGTGTTCTGCCGACGAGCAACAGGCTTTACTGAAACGTCCTGCACTGGCTTCTTCAGACACCATCAGCCAGACCGTACAGCATGTTCTCGACCAGGTGTTTACCCGCGGGGATGAGGCGTTACGCCAGTTCAGCGCGCAGTTTGATAAGGTGAGCCCCGAAACGATTGCCGTCAGTGCAGCCGACATCGATGCCGCGGTAGCCCGGGTCAGTGGATCCCTGAAATCGGCGATGCAGACGGCAGTCGCTAATATCGACGCATTTCATCAGGCGCAGGTGTTTCCGGGCGTGGATATCGAAACCCGGCCTGGCGTCCGTTGCCAGCAGGTTACCCGCCCTATCCGCTCGGTCGGTCTTTATATTCCGGGCGGCTCAGCGCCACTGTTTTCTACCGTCCTGATGCTGGCGACGCCGGCACGGATTGCCGGGTGTGAAAAAGTCGTGCTCTGTTCACCGCCACCGATTGCCGACGAGATCCTGTACGCAGCGCGTCTGTGCGGTGTGACCGAAGTCTTTCAGGTCGGTGGTGCACAGGCCATCGGCGCGATGGCCTTCGGGACCGATAGCGTACCAAAAGTTGATAAAATTTTCGGGCCGGGTAACGCCTGGGTGACCGAAGCCAAACGTCAGGTCAGTCAGCGGCTGGAGGGTGCGGCCATCGATATGCCGGCCGGGCCGTCAGAAGTGCTGGTCATTGCCGATGAACAGGCAACCCCTGCCTTTGTTGCCTCTGATCTGCTGTCTCAGGCAGAGCACGGTCCGGACTCACAGGTGGTTCTGCTGACGCCGTCAGCGACACTGGCGCAGCAGGTAGCTGACGAAATAACTGCCCAGCTGACCCTGTTGCCTCGTGCAGAGACCGCACGGCAGGCTCTGGAAAGCAGCCGGCTGATCGTGGCCGATGACCTGGCACAATGCATCACTATTTCTAATCAGTATGGCCCTGAGCATCTGATCATTCAGACCCGTGATGCCCGCCAATGGGTTGAGCAGATTACCAGTGCCGGCTCGGTGTTCCTGGGCGACTGGTCCCCGGAATCTGCCGGGGACTATGCCTCCGGGACCAACCATGTCTTACCCACTTACGGGTATACCGCCACCTATTCGAGTCTCGGGCTGGCCGATTTTCAGAAACGAATGACTATACAGGAACTGTCTCCGGCAGGATTTTTATCCCTGGCTCCGGCGATTGAAGAACTGGCAGCGGCTGAGCGGCTCGATGCGCACAAAAATGCCGTGACATTACGGGTGAAAGCGCTGGAGGATAATGTATGACAGGTTCTATCGGGCAACTCGCCCGCAAAAATGTGCGGGAGCTAACGCCTTACCAGTCCGCAAGACGCCTGGGCGGCAACGGGGATGTATGGCTGAATGCGAATGAATATCCGCTGGCTGTCCCCTTTAATTTTACCCAGCAGACCCTGAACCGCTATCCGGAATGTCAGCCGGCCCGGGTGATTGAGCGATATGCCGCTTACTGCGGACTGAATAAAGACCAGGTGCTGGTCAGCCGCGGGGCCGACGAGGGTATCGAACTCCTTATGCGCGCCTTCTGCGAACCGGGTCAGGATAAAGTGATGTTCTGTCCGCCGACCTACGGTATGTATAGCGTCAGTGCGGAAACTCTGGCCATTGAAACACTGACCGTCCGCTCCCTCGATGACTGGCAACTCAATCTGCCTGCCATCCTGTCTCAACTGGACGGCGTAAAACTGATTTATCTGTGCAGCCCGAATAACCCGACCGGCAACCTGGTCAACCCGGACGATATCCGTCAGCTTCTGACGGCCACGGCAGGAAAGGCCCTGGTGATCGCCGATGAAGCCTATATCGATTTCTGCCCTGAGGCGTCGCTGGTCAGCTGGCTGGATGAATTCCCTAACCTGGTGATTTTGCGCACACTGTCGAAAGCATTTGCGCTGGCAGGCCTGCGTTGCGGTTTCACTCTGGCAAACCGGGAAGTGATCGAACTGCTGCTAAAAGTCATCGCCCCCTATCCGCTCTCTACCCCGGTGGCTGAGATTGCCGCCAGTGCTCTGAGCGAGCAGGGACTGGCTGAAATGCGTCGGCATGTGGCGGAACTTAACAGCACCCGCGAATGGTTGTTGCAGCAGTTACAGGCCTCCCCGCTGACAGAGCAGGTGTATCCAAGCCATGCCAACTATCTGCTGGCTAAATTTACCGACTCCCCGCGCATCTTCCGTGCACTGTGGGACCAGGGGATCATTTTACGTGATCAGAATAAAAACCCCGGCCTGGCGGGATGTTTACGAATTTCAATCGGTACCCGTCAGGAATGTGAGACCCTGATCACTGCCCTGAATAACCTGACTTTGGCGGAGCAAGCATGAGCCAGAAAACCCTTTTTATCGACCGTGACGGCACCCTGATTTCTGAACCCCCTGAAGACTTTCAGGTCGATCGTATGGATAAACTGGCCTTCGAGCCAGGCGTCGTCCCGGCGCTGCTGCGCCTGCAGGCTGCCGGTTACCGGCTGGTGATGATCACCAATCAGGACGGTCTGGGTACAGAGAGTTTTCCGCAAGCGGATTTCGACGGCCCCCACAACCTGATGATGCAGATCTTTACCTCGCAGGGGATCGCCTTTGATGAGGTACTGATCTGCCCGCACAAACCGGAAGACCACTGTGACTGCCGTAAACCGGCGACAAAACTGGTTGCACCATGGCTGCAGGCCGGTGTGCTGGATAAAGAACACAGCTATGTCATCGGCGACCGCCAGACCGATATTACGCTTGCCGAAAATATGGGCATCAAAGGCATTCGTTACGCTGAAGAAGAGAATTTCTGGCCTGCCATCGCCGATCGCCTGACCCGTAAAGATCGTCACGCTCTGGTCCAGCGTAATACCAAAGAGACCCGTATTACCGCCGAAGTCTGGCTGGACCGGGAAGGTGAAAGCAAAATCAGTACCGGTGTCGGCTTTTTTGACCATATGCTGGATCAGATTGCTACTCACGCCGGCTTACGGATGAATATCGATGTTAAAGGCGACCTCTACATTGACGATCACCATACGGTTGAAGATACCGGTCTGGCATTGGGTGAAGCCTTACTGAAAGCGCTGGGTGATAAACGTGGCATCGGCCGTTTCGGCTTCGTGTTGCCGATGGATGAGTGTCAGGCACGTTGTGCGCTGGATATCTCAGGTCGTCCTTACCTGGTCTATAAAGCTGAGTTTAACTTCCAGCGTGTCGGTGACCTCAGTACCGAGATGATCGAACACTTCTTCCGTTCCCTCTCCTATAGCATGGCCTGTACCCTGCACCTGAAAACCAAGGGACATAACGATCATCACCGTGCCGAGAGTCTGTTTAAAGCCTTTGGCCGTACGCTTCGTCAGGCTATTCAGGTGAACGGGAACACACTGCCGAGCTCAAAAGGGGTTCTGTAATGGATGTGGTTATTCTTGATACCGGGTGCGCTAATCTGTCATCCGTAAAGTGGGCCATCGAACGGCTCGGCTATCAGCCGGTCGTCAGCCGCGATAAAAACATCGTGCTGAATGCCGACAAACTGTTTCTGCCGGGCGTAGGTACCGCCAGAGCAGCGATGGATCAGTTGCGTGAGCGTGAGCTTGTCGAACTTATCCGTAACTGTACCCAGCCGGTGCTGGGTATCTGCCTCGGGATGCAACTGCTGGCCCAACGCAGTGAAGAGTCTACCGGTATTGATACGCTGGATATCATCCATGCACCGGTATCACTGATGGAGACAGGTTCTCTGCCCCTGCCCCATATGGGCTGGAACCAGCTGACGGCCCATGCCGGCCATCCGTTGTTCCGTAATATTCCACCGGAAAGCTATTTCTACTTCGTACACAGTTATGCAATGCCGGTGACCGGCGCGACCATCGCACAGTGTGATTATGGCCAGCCGTTCTCGGCGGCCGTACAGCAGGATAACTTCTACGGTGTTCAGTTCCATCCCGAGCGTTCAGGCAAAGCGGGCGCACAGTTAATTAAAAATTTCCTGGAGATGTAATGATTATCCCCGCACTCGATTTAATAGAAGGTAAAGTCGTTCGTCTTCACCAGGGAGATTACGCACAGCAACGCGATTACGGCAATGATCCGCTGCCACGTTTACAGGCCTACCAGCAGGAAGGCGCTCAGGTGTTGCATCTGGTGGACTTAACCGGTGCGAAAGATCCGGCGGCACGTCAGATCCCGTTGCTGAAAACTCTGCTGGCCGGGGTTCCGGCCCCGGTTCAGGTGGGCGGCGGGATCCGCAGTCGTGAAGATGTTGCCGCACTGCTCGGTGCAGGCGCTGCACGTGTAGTAGTCGGGTCCACGGCGGTAAAACAGCCGGAAGAAGTCAGGCAATGGTTTGCCGAGTTCGGACCGGATGCGATCGTGCTGGCACTGGATATCCGTATTGATGAACACCAGCGTAAAGAAGTGGCTATCAGCGGCTGGCAGGAAGCCGCCGGTGTCACGCTGGAACAGGTGATCGAAGACTATCAGTCGGTCGGGCTGAAACATGTGCTCTGTACCGATATTTCGCGTGACGGCACACTGGCCGGCTCTAACGTTGCGCTTTATCAGGAAATCACCGCGAAGTACCCGGAGATTGCCTTTCAGTCATCCGGTGGCATCGGTTCACTGGAAGATATTGCCGCATTACGTAACAGCGGTGTCCGCGGTGTGATCGTCGGTCGTGCACTGCTCGAAGGTAAATTTACAGTGACGGAGGCTATCGCATGCTGGCAAAACGGATAATACCTTGTCTGGATGTACGTGACGGTCAGGTGGTCAAAGGGGTACAGTTCCGTAACCACGAAATCATCGGCGAGATCGTGCCACTGGCAAAACGTTATGCGGAAGAAGGTGCCGATGAGCTGGTGTTTTATGATATCACCGCCTCTTCGGATGACCGCGTCGTGGACAAGAGCTGGGTATCACGGGTCGCCGAGGTGATCGATATCCCGTTCTGCGTGGCCGGCGGGATTAAGTCCGTGGAAGATGCGGCCCAAATCCTCTCCTTCGGGGCGGATAAGATTTCGATTAATTCACCGGCCCTCGCCGATCCTGAGCTAATCACCCGTCTGGCGGACCGCTTTGGGGTTCAGTGCATCGTGGTCGGCATTGATACCTGGTATGATGAAAATACCGGCCTGTACCAGGTAAACCAGTATACCGGCGACGAGTCACGGACCCGAGTGACCCAATGGCAGACCACCGACTGGGTACAGGAAGTGCAGAAACGGGGTGCCGGTGAAATCGTCCTGAATATGATGAACCAGGATGGCGTGCGTAACGGTTATGACCTGAAGCAGTTAAAAGCGGTCCGTGAACTCTGCCATGTTCCGCTGATCGCCTCCGGCGGAGCCGGGACGATGCAACACTTCCTGGAGGCCTTCCGGGAAACGAATATCGATGGCGCGCTTGCGGCCTCCGTATTTCATAAGCAACTCATTAATATTGCAGAGCTGAAAACGTTTCTGCAATCCAACAGTGTGGAGATCCGTGCGTGTTAACGGCAGAACAACTCTCCCGGCTTGACTGGGAAAAAACAGAAGGAATGATCCCTGCGGTCATTCAGCACAAAGTTTCCGGCGAAGTGCTGATGCTGGGTTACATGAATGCCCAGGCACTGGAGCAGACACTGAGCAGCGGTAAAGTGACTTTCTGGTCACGTACCAAAGGGCGTCTGTGGACTAAAGGCGAATCTTCCGGGCATTTCCTGCAGGTTGAAAGCATTACGCCGGACTGTGACAACGACAGTCTGCTGATTCTGGCGAACCCGATCGGTCCGACCTGTCATACCGGGACCTCCAGCTGCTTTTCACCGGCATCCAGCGACTGGGGATTCCTCTACCAGCTGGAACAACTGCTGGCGAGCCGTAAGTCGGCCGACCCTGACAGTTCTTACACAGCCAGTCTGTATGCCCGCGGCACCAAACGTATTGCCCAGAAAGTCGGTGAAGAAGGTGTTGAGACCGCACTGGCTGCCACGGTGAATGATCGTTTCGAACTGACCAATGAAGCCTCTGATCTGATCTATCATCTGCTGGTACTGCTACAGGATCAGGATCTGGATCTGAGTGCAGTGATCAATAATCTGCGCGATCGTCATCAGAAGAAATAATCCCTGCCTGCCCTTCCGCCCCGCACGGTGGCGGAGCCGGCGGTGACGACAGGCCGTGACGGTATCCCCGCCACGGCCTTTTTTCTTATCCGCATCCCTGCGCTTCCCGGAGACCCCTGACTCACCCGGCCGCCCCTCTGTCCTGCAATGGCTGGGATTCCCATGCCGCTCCTGAACACCGGTTGCCGGGCGACAGCGCACGGGACTCCCTGCCGTGAACCGGAATACAGATAGTTACCGCGCAGTTCTGTCACAAGACCGTAATTATTGGTAGATTAACCCCTGTCTGCCTGAAACAGCCTTTTGGCAGGGCGCGGAGTGTCACCGCTTCGCAATAAAACCTCCCGGTACAGGGAGGGCTCATTTATTACAACATCAAAATAATCAGGAAATAGCAAATTATGACGTTCACCCGTAAGTTACGCCTGTCATTGTTCACCGCGCTGCTGGCCGGAACCCCGTTACTGAGTCAGGCAGCACTCACTCAGGTTCGCTTTGCGGTAGACCCGACCTATCCGCCGTTCGAGTCGAAAACCGCTGACGGAAAACTGGTTGGCTTCGATATCGATTTGGGTAACGCCCTGTGCAAACAGATGGATGTGAAGTGTGTCTGGGTTGAAAATGAGTTCGACGGGATGATCCCCGCGCTGAAAGCCCGTAAGTTTGACGCTATTTTGTCCGATATGGGGGTCACTGCTGAACGTCTGAAACAGATCGACTTTACCGTACCGGTGTATAACACCCCGGTGATGCTGGTCGCACGGAAAGGATCGGGTCTGTTACCCACGGCTGAATCCCTGAAAGGCAAATCCGTCGGCGTCGAACAGGGCACGGTTCAGGAGCGTTATGCACGACTGAAATGGCAGCCTTATGGCGTCAATGTCGTTCCTTACGGTGACCAGGCGCAGGTTGAAAATGATCTCGTGGCTGGCCGTATTGATGCAGAATTCACCGACGGTGCACAGGCCGGGATCGGCTTTTTGAAATCCCCGGCCGGAAAAGGCTTTGAATTATCCGGACCGGCTGTGGAAGACCCGATCATCGGCCCGGGCACCGCGATTGGTCTGCGTAAAGGCGATACTGAACTGCGGACCGCACTTGATGATGCTTATGCAAAAATCAAAGCCGACGGCACCTTTGATAAACTTCAGAAAAAATACTTCACCACCGATATTTCTGTGAAGTAATTCGTTCTGTCACCGGGGGCTCCCCCCGGTGTTACTGTCAGCCCCCTTGTTTCGCAGTCTGTCCGCTATTACCCCCTGAGCCAGGATCCGCACGCTATGCAACAACACAACTCCCGGATATTATCCACGACGTTCGGCACTGAACGACAGATAGTCAGTTATGAATTCGGTCATGATGATCAGCAACAGGTATACATTCAGGCCGCTTTGCACAGCGATGAACTGCCCGGCGTGGCGGTCGCCTGGTACCTGAAACATGCACTCAGTGCGCTGGAAAGTCAGGGACAATTACGGGCGAAATTTACCCTGGTCCCGGTCGCCAACCCTATCGGATTTTCTCAGCAGTTACAGGGGCAGCCTCTGGGACGTTTTGATAGTCTGTCCGGTCAGGACTTTAACCGCCAGTTTCCGGCTATCGGTGAGTCGCTGGCGGCGATCGCCGGCCCGGCACTGAGCCAGGATGTCAGCGCCAATAAGCGCGTGATCCGTGAGGCGATTGACCGGTATTTCGATGATTACATCCCGGCCACCGAACTGCAGTCACAACGGGCAATACTGATGCGTATGGCCTGCAAGGCTGACCTGATGATCGATATCCATTGTGACTGGGAGGCGGTTGCCCACCTTTATACAACGCCGCAGGCCTGGCCGGAAGTGTCGGTATTGGGTCACTATCTGGGTTGCCGTACGGCATTGATTGCGGATATTTCCGGCGGTGAACCTTTTGACGAAGCCTGTGCCGAACCCTGGTATACGCTTCATCAGCGCTTCGGCGCGGCTTATCCGTTACCGGCAGCGCTGAAGCCTGTCACACTGGAGCTGCGCGGTGCCCGGGATGTCAGCCATGATCAGGCCCGTGAAGATGCCCGGGCTATCCTCAATGGTCTGACCGCACTGGGATACATTGCCGGAGACTTTCCGCCCCTCCCCGCGGTGCCTGCCCCGTTAAAAGCGGACCTGGCGGGTTGCGAATATCTGACAGCACCGCATGCCGGTGTCATCCTTTATACCCGCCAACCCGGCGAGTGGATCCATGCCGGCGAGGTGGTGGCAGAAATTCTCGACCCGATCACTGACCAGCTGACCCCCCTGGTTTGCCGGCAGGACGGGCTGCTCTATGCGCGTCACTGGGTGCGCTTTGCAACCGCAGGCCTGCTGGTCGTCCGTCTGGCCGGCGGAAAAGCCGGCCGTGAAGGTCCCCTGCTGGTTCCCTGAGTTCCGCCGGAGATGTCGCAGGGAGCCTTACTTCCTGCGGCCTCCCAGCAACGAACATAACTTCCCGGCAATGGTCGTCGGCCTCTGTGCCCGCTCCTGCTGATACTGTTCATTTAAGGCCTGTAACTCGCTGACATGAAGTTGCTGGCCGGCGGCCTGCTGTTGTAAACGCTCAATTTCCGCAGCCATCCGGTGATTTTGTGCCACCTGTTCCGCCTGTTCAGAAACGGCACGCTCTGCTTCGGTTAACTGCTGCTGTAAAACCAGTCGTTGCTGCCGTTGTTCGGCCCCGCAGGTCATATGATGACGGAGATCCTGCTCCAGCCGGCATTTCAGTTTCATCAGCGTGGTTTCGGGGTCCCCGCAGCTCAGATCCTGATAACAGGCCTCAAGGTATTCTGATTCGATCTCTGCCGCCGGTACCGGCGGAATTTGCTGGTAAAACGTGCGGATCTGCCGGTAAAAATCCGAATAGGCCGGCCAGTGTTTCAACGTCGACAGGCTCCAGCTGAGGAAATCGATACTGTAATTAAGGAAATCCCGGTGTAATGGCTGGTAAACCGGCTGCTCGTTCAGATGATGATAGAGGGCACGGATAGCCTGTAGTGAGCAGTCATAGGAGAGCTCGCGGGTATTCGATAACGACCCTGCGCGGTTATCCCGATGGCTAATCAGTGTCGCGTCACAGACGGAGATCGCCCCGGCCTGCAGTAACAATGCACAAACAAAGAATAAATCATTACTGGTACGGATTTCCTGAAACTGTAAACCTGAACGCAGGATCAGATCACGACGGATCAGTTTGTCCCAGGCCCACCAGATAAAAGTCCGGAAAAAATTTCCACGCGTTTCAAACGCGGTAAAGGTGCGGGAGAGCGGCAATGACTCTGCCTGGATGGTCCATGCTGCGGGTGTCCGTTGCTGTGTCAGACTATCCAGATTATCGCTGCGAAAGACCACCACATCAGCGCCGGCAGAGACTGCGTGACCATAGGCCTGTTCCAGCATATCGTTTGCACAGAGGTCATCATCATCCAGGAAGATCACAAACTCTCCTGTCGCGAGAGGGAAAGCCCGGTTACGTGAATAACCCGCCCCCCGGTTTTCCTCATTCACCAGTATTGTCACCCGTTCATCCGTCGCACAATGCTCACGGAGAATGGCGACAGTATTATCGGTGGAGGCATCATCAACGATGATAATCTGCAACGCTTGTAAGCTTTGTGATGTAATGGTGTGGAGTGTTTCAGCGATATAGTGTGCGGCATTGAACGTTGTGATTATCGCCGTGACCTTTGGTTCCGACATGAGTTTCTCCTCTGCTGATGCCTTGTCCCCCGGGACTCCTGTCCTCCGTTAGCCAGGACATTAAGACGGCACTATGCCTGGTTGCGCATACAATACCTTTTCCGGTGTCCGGTGCATATTCTGCGGTCATAAAATCGGGATCCGGCATCACATTTACAGGGTCTGTGCGACCGGCAGGTCCCGCAGAGGCAGGCGATTTCGGATAACTCACACTGAAAGGTAATTAAAAAATCCTGGTATTGTCGTGAAAAAGCAGGGACGGCAGGTTATGGCGCCACGGCCGATAAAAAAACCCGGGGACTGGCCCCGGGTTATTGCAGATTTCAGACTCACGTCGCTGAAATTAATCTAACCACTCAGTGTGGAAAACGCCGTCTTTGTCGATACGCTTATAGGTATGTGCACCGAAATAGTCACGCTGCGCCTGGATCAGGTTAGCTGGCAGGACTTCTGAACGGTAGCTGTCGTAGTAAGCGATAGCGGCAGAGAAGGTTGGCGTTGGAATACCGTTCTGTACAGCATACGCAACAACATCACGCAGCGCCTGCTGGTATTCATCAGCGATGTTTTTAAAGTACGGTGCCAGCAGCAGGTTTGCGATTTCCGCGTTTTCTGCGTAAGCATCGGTGATTTTCTGCAGGAACTGGGCACGGATGATACAACCGGCACGGAAGATTTTTGCAATTTCACCGTACTGCAGATCCCAGTCATATTGTTCAGACGCAGCGCGCAACTGAGAGAAGCCTTGTGCGTAAGACACAATTTTACCCAGGTACAGGGCACGACGGACTTTTTCGATAAAGCCGGCGCTGTCTTCGGTGACGGTTTTCGCTACCGGGCCGCTCAGGACTTTAGAGGCTGCAACACGCTGAGTTTTCAGAGAAGAGAGGTAACGGGCAAAAACTGATTCTGTGATCAGCGACAGAGGCTCACCTAAGTCCAGAGAGCTCTGGCTGGTCCATTTACCGGTGCCTTTGTTGGCCGCTTCATCCAGAATAACGTCGACCAGGTAGTTACCTTCGTCATCTTTCTTGGTGAAGATATCTTTGGTGATGTCGATCAGGTAGCTGTTCAGTTCACCGGTATTCCACTCGCTGAAGGTTTCAGCCAGTTGCTCGTTGCTCAGGCCTAAGGCACCTTTCAGTAATGAGTAGGCTTCTGCAATCAGCTGCATATCGCCGTATTCGATACCGTTATGGACCATTTTCACGTAGTGACCGGCACCGTTCGGACCGATGTAAGCCACACAGGCTTCACCTTCGGCACGGGCAGCAATCTGATCCAGGATAGGCGCAACCAGCTGGTAAGCTTCTTTCTGACCGCCAGGCATGATGGATGGACCTTTCAGCGCCCCTTCCTCACCGCCGGATACACCGGTACCGATGAAATTAAAGCCCTGCTCAGACAGCTCTTTGTTACGACGAATGGTATCTTTATAGAAGGTGTTGCCGCCATCGATAAGAATATCGCCTTTATCCAGATGCGGAGTCAGGGAAGCGATAGTTTTATCAGTTGCTTCACCGGCCTGTACCATCAGCAGAATACGACGTGGCTTTTCCAGGGACTCAACAAACTCTTCGACACTGTAGTAAGGCGCGAGTTTTTTACCCGGGTTTTCAGCAATGACTTCGTCTGTTTTTTCACGTGAACGGTTAAATACAGAGACGGTATAACCACGACTCTCAATATTCAGGGCGAGGTTACGGCCCATTACCGCCATACCTACGACACCGATTTGTTGCTTGGACATCACTTTCTCCTGTCTGAAGACTCAGGGTACAAATTTTGTTGAACCCTTAATTTACTTATAATTAAGAAAATTTGAAATTAAAACTAACAGCACCGCGTCATTAACTCCAGTAAATCAGCACAAATCGAACAACAAACCACCTGTGCGGTGCTTCAGAGCCCGCGGGCAGCCCCGTATCAGTGCTATGCCCGTACTGCCGACAGGGGCGATAACACTACGGCACCATCAATATCCGGTAGATATTCAGGGTGTTAGTGATCACCTGTGCCGCTGAAAATTTATCCAGAACCAGCGCCCGTCCCTGCAGTCCCATCTGCTGGCGTAATTCTCTATCCCCGATCAGCACTTTCAACTGACGGCAAAACTCATCTTCATCGCCGCGACTGATCAGGAATCCGTTAACATTATTAATAACAATACTGTTACAACCGCCACTGTTATAAGCAATACATGCTCTTCCCTTCGCAGCGCCTTCAATTAATATGCGCGGCACACCTTCCGGATATAAGGTGGGTAAGGCGACGATACTGGCACTCCCCAGCAGTACTTCCATATTATTACAGGTACCCAGCCACTCAATATCCCCCGCGGCGGCCCAGCGGGTGATGTCCGTTAACGCAATGGCATCCGGATCATCCGCTACCATGATCCCGGCCACCCGCAGGGTAAAATAAACATCTTCCCGGGCAAGCTGCTGTTTAATACGCACCAGTGCTGCGAGCCCTTTTTTATGCAGCATCCTGCTGGCAAACAACACGATTGGCGGGTCGCAGGCCTCCTCTTCGCTAAAGGCATATTGTTCCACATCGACACCACAGCCATCGATGACCGACGCCCTGCCGACTGAAAACGTCACATTCCGCTGAAACTCCAGCAGATCATCGTGGTGTTCAAAAATAATCCGACTGCGGGGGTTTGCAAAAATAACGGAATAGCACAGGCAAACTGCTTTTTTCAGACGCCGGTACAGCCAGTTCCCGGGCTGGAACACCCGCCCCAGACCGGCAATATTTGCGACAAAAGGGACAGAGAACAGCCGTGCATAGAGTCCGCCGATGATCACCGGTTTAATCGTCACCGCATGAATTAAGGCAGGTTTGATTCGCCGTAACAGCAGAGCCGATGACACCAGCGCAGCAATGAAGCCGAAAATATTACAGGAGCGTTCTTTTATCGGCAGAGAATGACAGCAGAGACCCAGTTCGGTGAAGCGCCGCAGGTATTTCTCTTCTGAAATACGGGTAATAATATGAACTTCATAGCCATGATGTTTGGCGGAAAGCGCACGCGCCAGCCAGTGAAGGTCGAAATACCAGTCTGAGTTAACGAAATAACATATCGTCTTCATAAGCCAGGCTTCCCGGGCATCGGCCGCTTACCGGAAAAGGCGTGCCAGACAGCCTTAACCAGTAATCGTAAGCAGTACAGGCGTTGCGGACTTTTCATTGCCCTCAGCAGGCTATGCGCTATGCGCAGGGCTGTGGCGGTCCGGCCAAAAAGAGGGGGACAATCCCTGAGGCGCCGGAAAACTAATAAATTTCTCAGCAGGTAATAATGCTTCCAGGCAGGAAGGTCACTCACCGCAGAAGGGACATCATGATGCATGATCAGTTCAGGATGATAGAGGATCGGGTTCCCCTGAGAAAACAGTCGCCAGGAGTAACAGACATCGTCAAAGTAAATAAAGAAATCTTTCTCTATTAAGTCACCACTCTCACGGATCAGCCGTGAGCTGACAATCGCCCCGACAAACGAGAATGTGCATACCCCGCCGGGGGTATCCGGATCCGGGATAAACGCATGTTTATTTACCAGAGAGTGTATCGCAGCGAAGAATGTGTCCTGAGGGGCCGACCAGGGCACATTCATCGGGCAGAGACGGCCCTCGGCTGACAACACTCTGGCACAATAGAGCTCATACCTGCCGTCGACGATACGGGAAAAATTATCAATAAAAGAGGGATCCGGCCACGCATCATCATCGTAAAATACAACCCAATCGGTCGTGAGATTCTCCGCAATATAAGCCACACCCCGGGAGAATCCCCCTGCCCCGCCACTGTTCACCGGACTGAAACAACAATGCAGGCGCGGATCGCTCTGTGCCTTCAGCCACTCCCGGGTCCCGTCAGTCGAATCATTATCGATGACCACTATCGAATCAAACGGTAACGCCAGGGTCGCGGCCAGACTCTTCTGCAGTTTCTCCAGCCGGTTATAGGTCACTATCAGTGGCGTCATTTTCATGTCATATCCACGACAAACGCCGGCATCGGGGTCGCATCGCGCAGGCATCCGAGATACCGGCCGGCCGCAGCCAGGGCTTCTGCAATCGTGATATCCATATCGAGATAGCGGTATGTCGCAAGGCGTCCGGCAAAGGTCACCCCTGTTTCCTGGCCGGCCAGCGCGACATAGCGGGCCAGCATCGTTTTCTCATCCACCTGCCGCACCGGGTAATACGGGATATCACCGGGCTCAGACTGCCGGCTGTATTCCCGGTAACAAACGGATCCCTGATGGGTCTCCCACGGAGAGAAATACTTATGTTCGGTAATGCGCGTGAAAGGAATATCCTGATCGCAGTAATTCATCACCGCAGTCCCCTGGAACTCTCCCTCATCGTAGAATTTCTCAAAGTCCAGTGTCCGGTAGCCGAGACGGCCATAGGCAAACTGATAATAGGCATCCAGCGGGCCGGTAAAAAACAGATGATCACAGGACGCCCGGTCTTCCGTCTGAAAAGAGCGGTTGAGTTCTACCGTGATCAGCGGGTGGTCCAGTATTGCCGCTGCCAGAGCCGTATAACCGTCACGCGGCATTCCCTGATACCGGTGGCTGAAATAATTATCATCGTAGGTAAATCTGACCGGCAGCCGTTTCAGGATGGCTGCCGGTAATGCGGAAGGTGAGATGCCCCATTGCTTAATGGTATAACCCTTAAAAAAGGTCTGATAGAGCTCCCGGCCAATAAAACGTAATGCCTGTTGTTCAAAATTTTGCGGATCAGTCAGCGATTTATCACTTTTACTGTCGATTAACGCTTTTGCCTGTACCGGTGAACAGGTGGTATGAAAAAACTGGTTAATCGTATGCAGGTTAATTGGCAGTGAAAAGACCTGTCCGGCCGCAGTCGCCTTGACCCGGTTAATATACGGCATCATGGTACAAAAGCGGTGAATATAATCCCAGACCGTCTGATTATCGGTGTGAAATATATGGGGTCCATAGGTATGGACCATAATACCTGTCCGGGCATCCCGTTCACTGTAGCAATTACCTGCGATATGTGAACGGCTGTCGATAATACGGACAGCATGCCCTGCTTCAGCCAGTTCCCGGGCGATAACGGCACCGGTCAGTCCGGCGCCCACGATAAGAATATGTTTTTTATTATTCATTATTCACCCCAGGATCCGTCTGCGGATAGCATAATAATACTTAATCAGGAAGTTCCGACGCGGACTCCCTGTCGGGGCATAACGGTTAAGTAAAGGCATTATTTTTCTTTTTATCCGCGTCTGCAGAAGCAATACCTGTTGTCCGGAGGGCATCACTTTCAGGTGTGATTCCGGCACCGCATTCCCCGCCAGCCGTAAATAAAGCTCCCGCTGCCAGGGGGTTCCGGTAAGGTATTTCTCAAAATTATCGTAGAAGTCGACCTTATTTGTATTCCAGGGCTTATTTTCTCCGGCATAATGGATCAATTTCGGATGCTGACGGGCAGAAAGAAATTCCATATAGGTTGAAAAACACAGGTTCGGGAAAAAATCATGAGTATTTCCATTACCGTGATAGACATTCCATTCCAGCGGTAAATAAAAGACCCGGTCATAAAACACCTTATTCATAATGTCCTGATCCAGGAACCAGTAACGCTTCGATTTCATGGCTTCCATCAGGGAATGAAAGGTGTTCTCTTTTACCATCTGACTGATATTAAAGAGAATAATACCTGCCTGAAAATAATTCTCCGTCCGGGTCATACCCAGAGTTTTTAGCAGATACTTCCGTGCCGGCATTTGCCCATCAGAAGAGTCAGAGATAGCGCCAAATTTAACAAACCCCTCCATGACAATATCCCGCACTGCCGCCACCAGATGATCCCCCAGGTCTGTGTCATAGACGTTTCCGACATCCTCTTCCGTTACCGTATCCGCATCGATAAATAAGACTTTATCGTAGAGAGAGAAAAGACGGGGTATAAACAGCCTGGCATAGGTCGCAGAGGTAAAATGTCCACGGATATGGACCTCACTCAGTTCGGCAAAGGTATTAATATCAAAAAAACGCAAACTAAAACTTTTCTTATCTTTTACCAGACTGTATAATCTTTGCTTGTTGAGGGTGGAGATGCCGTTTTCCAGAATAACAATGTCATAGTTCCTCTGGTCATTCGCATTCTTTAACAAAGAGTTAATCAGTGCAGCACCGGAGATACTGTAATTATCGTCAAAACAGATAACTACAGGTACCGATGGCCCGGAAAATGCGGGTGGGATCTTCCCGTTAAATGTTTCTTTAGAAATAAAAGTACGCTGCACTTCTTTGATAACGAGTTCCGGTTGCTGTTTTCTTTTGTGTAAAATAAAAATATTAAACAGCCGCTCGGCAATATGCCCGATAACACGTTGTTCACTGGCACTATAGTTTCTGAAAGAAATTTTTTTCTCCAGTTGCTCAAGGATGGAGAATAGCCATTCGGAATATTCATTAAATAATTCGCGCTTCATGACAAACATATTGGTGTAATACCCGCAGTCCGCCTGATTAAACGTTTCCGCCTCCGGCCTGTAGTCGGGGTATAGCTCATAGAGTGTGGCGAGTGCCAGGTCATAATCTGCAATATGCAGATCTTCACTTGCGCCGTAATGAATATAGTTATTTTTGCTACCGGCCTTTAATACCGACCAGACTTTAGGTAACACGATATCTGCCTGCTGCAGACAGCGTTCAATCCCTGCATCCGTTAGCTGAAATTTTTTCTCGTAGGCCGCGTTTATCTCTGGCTGAACCACGACCCCCCAGTTATCCTCCGCGTAATCCTGATGTTCAGAAAAGTTGAGATGACGCCGGTAATGCATAAAACCGACATACTCCGAAGGCTCCCCGTTCTTCCAGGCCCAGTATTGTGCCGTCAGCTCACAGTAAAACGGATTTTTGTAGGAGATATTCTCCCCGCGGTCATCCCCCTCACAACAGAGTGTGTTCAGACTGTTGGCCTTACCCACATGTAACGGGACGATGGACGAGGCAGAGAGGAAAGCCCCGGGTTTATGATAGCTGGTGTAAAGGATAAATTTTTTCATATTAAGACATCATTTTTATATATTGTGGAATAATATCGTCTGCCTTACCGACAGCCTGCAGCCGATGGTTTTCGATCCAGATGACCTTGTCACAAATTTTTCCGACATCCATCATGTTGTGACTGACGAAAAGTATGGTGACCCCGCGTTGTTTAAATTCACGGATGGTTTCAAGACATTTTTTTTGGAAGGCAATGTCTCCCACAGCCATGACTTCATCGATGATCAGGATTTCAGGATCCGTCTGACTGATGACAGAAAATCCCAGTTTTGCCAGCATTCCGCTCGAATAGACGCGTATAGGCTCATCAATAAAATCCCCCAGTTCAGAAAAAGCGATAATGCCGTCCAGCTTCTTCATCACCTGCTTCTTCCTCAGGCCCAGCAGGGTCGCATTGAGGATAATATTCTCCCTGCCGGTCAGTTCCGGATGAAACCCGCCACCCAGCTCCAGCATCGAGGCAATTCGGCCGTGGGTGATCACACTGCCGCTGCTGGGTTTTATGACACCTGCCACCAGCCCGAGTGAAGTACTCTTCCCCGCACCGTTACGCCCTATCAGAGCAACCGCCTCGCCTTTATCAACAGTAAAACTAATATTTTCAATCGCGGTATATTTCCGCCCCCGTAACAGCGTAATGGCACGACGTGGATGAAAAATAAGATCTTTAATGCCGGTTCCGATATAGTGGTATAACGGGTAGGATTTCGAAACCTCTCTGAATTCAATAGCAATACTCATTATAAAATCTCAGCAAATCTGAATTTCAGCTTATTAAAAATATAGCTACCGGCCATCAGTACCAGTATTGCCCATAGATACATCTGTGCAATATCAGGGTAATGAATAATTCCTTTCATGAAGAGGTCCCGCCATGCCAGCATTAATTCAGATACCGGATTAATCGTCAGCAGCCATTGATATTTTTCAGGAATAAGGTCAGCAGAATAGAGTATCGGGGTACAATAAAACATCAGCATAATACCCAGCGGGATAAATCGTTCCAGATCTCTGAAGAACAGGTTGAGCGAACTGATTGCCAGCGAAAGGCCAAAGGTCAGTATCATTTGCGCCAGACCTATCAGCGGCACACCCCATAGCCAGCTGATGGACGGTGACATGCCGTAAAACAGCAGGAAGGCAACAATCACCGGCAGCGTACAGAGGAAGTGCAGAAATTCCATAAATACATTACAAAACGGAATAATTGATCGCGGGAATACTGTTTTCTTTATTACCTGGGCATTAGAAATAAATGAAAATAGTGCATTGTTGACCGAGCTTGCAAACCATTGCCAGGGAAATAATCCAGTGATAAGAAAAACTGTATAATCAGGGATCTGTACCCTCATCACTAATTTAAAAATAAAATAATAGATTAACGCAAATAACAATGGGTTAGCGACAGACCATAAATAGCCGAGGAAACTACTTTTGTATCTGACCTTAAGTTCCTTTTCAGTCAGCACAGAAATAATATCAACCAAATAACCGGGACTATACTTCATTTCATTAATTTCCGGGTTCTTATGAGTGGTTCAGAGTATCTTATAAAAACACGTTACCGCTTCAGACGGGATGCCTGAATAAATTTGCCACTCACTGTAAATACTGTTTTGCCTTGGCAGGGGCTAAGAGAGCCCCTGCCGGAGAGGTCCTGCCGTTTAAATTACCGATATCCGTTCGGGTTTTTACTTTGCCAGTGCCAGGTATCACGCATCATTTCATCAATACCCCGGCTGACGGTCCAACCAAGTTCTTTCTCCGCCAGTGAAGGATCGGCCCAGAACGCCGGTAAATCACCGTTGCGGCGCGGTTTAATCTCAAACGGGATAGCCTTACCACAGGCTTTCTCAAAAGCTTTGATCATTTCAAGTACCGAGTAGCCTTTGCCCGCCCCCAGGTTAAAGGCACGGCATCCCTGACCTTTCTGAAGATTATCTAATGCCTTCAGATGCCCTTCTGCGAGATCCACCACATGGATATAATCCCGCTGACAGGTACCATCTGGTGTAGTGTAGTCATCACCAAAGACACCCAGCTTTTCCAGCTTACCGATGGCGACCTGAGCAATATAGGGCAGCAGATTATTAGGGATACCGGCCGGGTCTTCCCCGATCTCCCCCGAATGATGCGCACCCACCGGATTGAAATAACGCAGAGCGATGGCATTAAAGCGCTCGTCCGCACGGGCAAAATCCTGCATCACCTGTTCAATCATCAGTTTCGATGTTCCGTAAGGGCTGGTCGTTCCCCCTATCGGTGTGGTTTCCACGTAAGGTACCGGTGCGTTTTCACCATAGACCGTGGCTGAAGAACTGAAAATAAAGTTCCATACCCCTGCTTCACGCATTTCTTCAAGCAGGATAACGGTACCGGCCACATTATTTTCATAATATTCCAGCGGCATACGGGTCGACTCACCTACCGCTTTCAGCGCAGCAAAGTGGATAACCTCACTCACCTGATGGTCTGCAAATAACTTTTTCAGACATTGACGATCACGGATATCTCCCTGGACAAATACAGGCGCTTTCCCCGCTAAAGCAGCGACTCGTCGCAGCGATTCCTCAGAGGCATTACAAAGGTTATCCAGTACGACAACATCATCTCCGCGTTCGAGAAGCGCCAGTACTGTATGAGAACCTATGTAACCTGCTCCCCCCGTGACTAAAACAGACATATCAGACTCCGTATCTTAAAAAGTTTTATTCGTAATTATTTCGCAATGATTTCCCTGAGGGTCTCACGAAATTCCTGTCCCTGGGCCGGATTTCTTAGGCCATAACTGACAAAGGCCTGCATATAGCCGAGTTTACGGCCACAGTTATAATCAATACCGGTCAGTAACATGGTATCTACCGGTTGCTTTTGATTCAGACTGGCAATCGCATCCGTCAGCTGTATTCTTCCCCAGGCACCCGCGCCGGTATTTTCAAGCTCTTTCCAGATATCTGCGGATAAAACATAACGGCCGACAGCCGCGAGATCGGAATCCGGCAGAGCATCTTTTTCAGGTTTCTCGACAAACAGTTCGATGCGACTGGTATCGCCCGGATTTTCGAGAGGGTCGCGGGTGGTAATAATCGAATATTCGCTGAGATCTTCTCCCGGCATATGCTTACTCAGCACCTGGCTATGACCTGTCTCTTCAAACCGGTTGATCATGGCGGCCAGATTATAACGCAAATGGTCGGCGCTTGATTCATCCAGTACGATGTCCGGAAGCACCACCACAAACGGGTTATCACCGATCATTGGTCTGGCACTGAGTACCGCATGGCCAAGCCCCAGTGGCTGAGACTGGCGGACATTCATAATGGTCACACCGGGCGGGCAGATTGACTGTACTTCGCTGAGCAACTGACGTTTAACCCGCTGCTCCAGCAGAGCTTCGAGTTCATAGGTGGTATCAAAATGGTTTTCAACAGCATTCTTTGAAGCATGCGTGACCAGGACGATTTCCTTAATTCCGGCGGTCGCACACTCATCAATGATGTACTGAATCATCGGCTTATCGACAATCGGCAACATTTCTTTAGGGATAGCTTTGGTTGCCGGCAATAAATGCATACCTAAACCTGCAACAGGAATGACTGCTTTTAATTTGGTCATAAACATTCCGTTTTGAAAAAAATCAGTTCCGGCAGTATGAGTGAAAAGCAACGACAAGCAGCATCGGCATTCTCTGAAATTAGGCTGCTCCACACTGACACCTTCTATCCTCCGGCATATGTGGTCTGACAGTACTGACGTATTATCTATCATAGTGGCTTTTCAGATAATGAATCTTATATTACGCCAAAAAATTGTCATTTTCTGATCATTGTCTAAATGTCAGGTTTTATTGCTGGATTTATTTACTCACTGTAGTAGTGGGCCCTGAAGAGATGAGATTTTTTAACGAAGGCAGAGTGCAGGCGATGCAATAAAAAGCAGGTCAGTCACCGTCGCACAACGGGCTGTCAGCCAGGGCGGCAACAGGCCACAATGTGGTAATGATGCAGACAGAGGATGACTGAACGGACAGCTTATGACAGCCCGAACCGGCGAAGAACAGCTCCGGTAACCGGAGAGAGAAATTCTGTGGCCCTGGCATAGATGGTAAAGGGTTATTCCGCAGATACCGTCCCTACGGGCGGCGGGAGACCTGCACCGCCGCCTTCAACCTGAAATCACCGTGGATTCAGGAATAACTACGGATGAGTCGGGTGTTTCTCCGGGTTCTGCGCCCGCCACTGATTAAAACGGCTTTTAAGCTCATTACGGAAATCACCATTCAGCACACGAGTCACCGGTAGAGAATAACTCAGCTTATCCCAGGGACCGTAGAAGCGTATCGGAATAACCTGCCCTGACAGCAGATGAACCAGCCGGCTGTCCCCTTTCCAGTTTGCCATCAGCATATTAAATGTCACATCCATGGTGCGCTGACGGAAATCCACTTCACCGGCGGCATCCATCTGTAGCCCATTCCCTTCACCTTTCAGCGAAGCAAAACGCAATATTCCCGGAGTGAGGTGTAAATCCCCGTCCAGAGAAGGCATCACCGGCGTTTGCTCCGGCTGATATTTCACCCGGTCACTGTTGACAGCGACGGCATCACTGACCATTTGCTGCAGGTTAAATGCGCCGGTATTCGGGTGTGTTACACGGATACTGGCCTGCCCCTGCCATCCGGTCAGGATATCCCGGTGAGTGAAGCCGTTGCCGGTGAATTGCCCCTGCAGGGTCACTTCCCCGGCAAACGCCTGCGGGAGTTGCAGGAAAGCCAGCACCGGCTGCAGGCTGATATTCTGCAGTTGGGGCCGCAGACTCACCTGCGGCAACGTGCTACGCCAATCCACCTCACCCGGCAGTGAAAAATGGCCATCCCCTGACTGCCCGTCAAGGGTCGCCACCCGGGTAATACCACCGGACGTGGTGGCCTGAAGTGACAGATTTTTTAACTGTAACCCCCGCCAGAGGGCGTTCTCTGAATGGATGCTGACATCCATATCGGCGGTACGAAGCCAGCTATCCTGCAGCGGCAGGTCATCACGGTCGGCAATGACCGGCGCACTGACCACGCGCACCACGGCTTGCCCGTCGGAATTGCCGCCAGCGGCGAGCAGATGGTCAAAATCGGTATTTACCGAGGTCAGCCGGGCGTGCAATGACAATGAAGGCTGCAACTGCCCGGCAATTTCCCCGCTGAAGTCACTATTATTGGCCTGAAGTTTCAGCGCAGAGAGCCGGAAATACTGTGCCGCAGGCTGCCAGCTGGCGCTGAATTCCGCCTGACCGTTAATGCCGGCGGCCGGCAGATCAACCCCCGAAGCCTGGTAGGTCGCCTGGCTGACCTGCAATGCCAGTTGCTGCGGATACTGGCTGGCATCCAGATGGCCGTTCACCGTTAATTGCAGATTCTGTTGATTACGTGAGACACGGGTACTGAATTCAAACTGCCCCTGCTTCACCTGATCCTGGCGGATGCTCAGATTAAGGTCACGGAAGTTGATTTGATTGCCCTGAGCATCCTGCCAGATAAACAGACTGTCCGCGATGTTCAGTTGCGCGATGTCAAAACTCCAGCCACGGGTCAGAGAGGCAGACGACATACCATCTTCCGGGGCAACCGGTGCGCCCGGAGGGAGCTCCCGTGCCGCGGCGGGGATATCACGGATCACCGCATTTTTCAGCAGAACCTGACTGACTTTCAGTTGGTGAGATAATAGCGGGAATAATTCGACATCGAGGCGCATATTTTCGGCGCTGACCGCCGGGACGGTTGCCCCGGGGGCGGTCAGGGAGATCTGATCACTAAGAATGCTGAGACGTGGCCAGACATGCCAGCGTAAATCACCGGAGAGCTGTAACTGATAACCGCTGCGTTTTGCCACCTGCTGTACCATGTAGCCACGGAAATCGTTGGGATTGACCAGCATCACTAATGCGGTCATTCCTGCGACTACGACCACGAGCAGAATGGCCAGTGTGGTTATCAGTCTTCTCATACCATCCCCGGTGTATTTAGCTAGTCTTTATCAATCCTGCTGGCTACAGCACCCTGCTGATCGCGATATTTTGCATCCTGCCGACGGTTGTAAGGCCGTTCTGCCGGGCCGGATAATGGTTCAAAACTCAGCGCTCCTATCAACATACCCGGTCGAAGCGCTAATGGCAATTTACCGGAGTTGAAGAACTCCAGCACAATCCGGCCTTTCCAGCCCGGATCGATGCGATGGGCAGTGACGTGCACCATTAACCCCAGCCGGGCCAGTGATGAACGACCGTCCAGCCAGCCGACCAGGTCAGCCGGTAAGGTCACGGACTCCAGCGTCACCGCCAGAGCCAGTTCACCCGGATGCAGGAAAAAGGCTTCGCCCTCAGGCAGAATGATCTCTTCACTCATCACGCGATCCAGCGCGGCGCTGACTTCATCTTTCGGACCACTCAGGTCGATAAACGCCGCAGTATGTCCACGGAAAGTCCGGAACTGGTTGCCCAGACGCACATCCACAGTGGCTCCGTTAATCCGTTCGACAGGCGGACGAGGTGAGATTTCCAGCCGGCCATCATCCAGCCAGCTTTCTATGTCACGGTCACACAATCTCATGCAGATAACTCCATTTCACTGACAAAACAGGGAAGGCACGCCTTCCCGGTGAACTATTTATTCAAAAAACTGATTGATTTTCGCTTTAAGAATATCGATAGCTATACGGTTTTTGCCACCGCGTGGCACGATGATGTCCGCATATTGTTTTGACGGTTCAATAAACTGCAAAAACATCGGACGCACTGTTTTCTGATACTGGGTCATTACGGAATCCATCGAACGACCCCGTTCATTCACATCCCGCTTCATCCTGCGCATCAGGCAGATATCCAGCGGCGTATCCACAAAGATAGAAAAATTAAGTTCGTCGCGTAACCGGGCATCGGTCAGCAGCAAAATACCTTCCAGGATAATCACCTTTTTCGGTTCCAGCTTACGGGTTTCTTTCATCCGTGTATGTTCAGAATAGCTGTAAACCGGGAGATCGATCGCATGACCTGCTTTAATTGCCTGTAAATGCGACAATAATAAATCATGATCCATCGCATTCGGATGGTCATAATTGGTTTTAATTCTCTCTTCCATGGTGAGATGGCTTTGATCCCGGTAATAACTATCTTCGGGAATAACACCAATATGTTCGTCACCTACCTGGTCACGAATTTCACGATAGAGCGTGCTGGCAATCAAACTTTTACCTGAAGCAGAAGCGCCGGCAATACCCACGATTACGCACTGATGGGACGAGTCAGTCATACGTTTTAAAGACCTGAAACTGAAGCCGGTATCATTTCCGGTTAACGACCGGGAGATACGGGCAGAATGAGAGGGTTTACGGCGGCGATTATAGGGATTTCATCCGGTTGATGCCAGAAAAAAGCGTGCTTTATCTTCAGACATCCCTCATAGGCGGTTCTGACAAACTTCTGTATACTGTTAAGTCTGCCTTATAATGGCGCATTTCTTTCCCGGATCCCTTGATCCGCCCGTTGGCCTGTTGACTGGAAAACCATGTACTGGAAGAATCTGACCTATTTCGGCGACAGCATGCTGTTACTGCCGACCGCCCTGCTGCTTGCAATCTTTTTATTCTGGAAAAGTCAGCGCTGGCAAACCGCCTTCGGCTGGTTACTGAGTTTTGGTATTGCCGGGGGACTGGTCAGTATCTCAAAGGTGATGTTCCTGGGGTTTTTCCTCGGCAGTCAGTCACTGAACTTTACCGGATTCAGCGGACACACCACCCTGTCTTCGGTACTCTGGCCGGTCGTGATGTGGATGATTTCCGCAGGCCGTCAGCCCTGGCTGCGCCGCACACTGATCACCTTCGGCTATCTGTTGCCACTGGCGGTGGGGTATTCCCGCTTGCAGTTGCATGCGCATTCTCCCAGCGAGGTGATAAGCGGCGCGACACTGGGAGCTCTCCTGAGTACCGGTTACCTGCTGATACAGCGTCATACGCGGCTTGATAAAGTCAGTCTGCTGCAGCTGGTATGCTTTGCGGCCCTGCCCGCGGTGATCATCTTCACCGGCCAGCCTGCCACCACACAGCAGTTCCTGGCGACCCTGTCAGCACGCCTGGCCGGCATCGAAAAACCCTATACCCGCGCCCAGCTCCTGCAAGCCGGTCACGCCAATTAGTGTTCCGCCATTTACGGCATCACGATTACAAGGTAAAGTCGCCCCCTTTTTTGACTCTCCGGGGGCGCAGACATGTTTATTGGTTTTGATTACGGTACAGCTAACTGTTCAGTAGCGACAGAAGAAGACGGGAATTTCCGGCAACTGTTGCTCGAAAATTCCTCTGCGCTACTCCCTTCGATGATCTCTGCGTCGCTGCGTTCCGTCCCCAGTGAGTGGCTCTATCGCTGTCACAATGTTGATTTTCCTCTGCCGGAAAATAAGGCTCTGTTGCAGTCTTCTCTGCGACTGAACCGGGAAGAGGATATACCGGTTACCCCCGAGGGGGTCAGCTTCGGGTTACAGGCGCTGGAAAACTATATTGCGGACCCGGAAGATGTCTGGTTCGTCAAATCCCCGAAATCCTTCCTCGGTGCCCCGGGTCTGAAGCCTCAGCAGGTTGCCTTCTTTGAAGATCTGGTCTGTGCCATGATGCTGCACATTCGTCAGCAGGCAGAACGGCAAACCGAACGCGCCATCACCCATACGGTGATCGGTCGCCCGGTAAACTTCCAGGGCAACGGCGGCAGCGAAGCCAACGCCCAGGCACAAAATATTCTGTTACGCGCCGCCCGGCGAGCCGGTTTCCGGGAAATAGAATTTCAGTATGAACCGGTGGCGGCCGGGCTGGAGTTTGAATCCACACTCACCCGGGAGACCCGGGTACTGGTGGTGGATATCGGCGGGGGGACCACCGACTGTTCTCTGTTACTGATGGGGCCGGAATGGCAGCATAAAGCCGACCGGGTGGAGAGTCTGCTTGGCCACAGCGGTTGCCGGGTCGGCGGAAATGACCTGGATATCATGCTGGCCTTTAAAACGCTGATGCCTTTACTGGGGCTGGGGGGCAGTGCACGTAAAGGCACCGCCCTGCCGGCGCTCCCCTGGTGGAATGCCGTAGCTATCAATGATGTCAATGCACAAAGCGAGTTCTACTCCGGCGAATGCGGTCAGTTACTCCGCCAGATGGTGAGAGACGCTGAGCATGCGGATTTAGTCACCCGCCTGCTGAATGTCTGGAAAAACAAGCAAAGTTACCAGCTGGTCCGCAGTGCGGAGGAGAGTAAAATCCGCCTGTCCAAAGCCCCGGAAACCACGGTCCCGCTGGAATACATCGATGCCGGGCTGGCGGCTGCACTGGAAGTGCAGCAAATGGAAGACGCCATTGCACAACCGCTGGAGAAAATGGTGCGGCAGATTTCCAGCGTAATGGCCGAATCATCCACCCGTCCGGACGTCATCTATCTGACCGGCGGCAGTGCCCGCTCTCCGTTATTACGTGAAGCCATCAGCCGCGTCCTGCCGGGCATCCCGCTGGCCAGCGGCGATGACTTCGGCTCGGTCACCCTCGGTCTCACCCGCTGGGCGAAAACTCTGTTCAGCTAATTCTGCCCCGGTGCCGGCAAACCCGGCACCGTCATGTTTTTTCTCCCCTCCTGCGATGCATTTCCTTATTTCCTTCAACTTTCCTCGCTGATTTGTCGTTATACTGACAGGCCAACGTGCGGATATTGCCTGATTTAATGATGCGGGAGAGCATAATTAAGCATGAAAGCAAATCATCGAATGACCCGTTTCTTTCTTCTGTTATCTGTTGTGATCATTGCCGTACTGGCCGGTGTGCGTTTCTGGCAGACTGACCGCGCAGAGGCAGCATCCCCTGCCGGACGTACCGTTTCTTCCGCCCCGCCGGTTCAGGTGGCCAAAGTTAACGCAATGACCGTCCCGCAATATATTTCCGCTCTCGGGACCGTAACGGCCTCTTCCACCGTGACCGTACGCAGCCGTGTCGACGGGCAACTGATGTCTCTGCATTTTCGTGAAGGCCAGCCGGTCACCGCCGGACAATTACTGGCTGAAATTGATCCCCGCCCTTTTCGGGTCGCCCTGTTACAGGCAGAAGGCCAGCTGGCGAAAGACCAGGCCACCCTGGCGAATGCCCGTGCCGACCTGCAACGTTACCGGAAGCTGGCCGCCACCGGGCTGGTCGCCCGCCAGCAGCTGGATAATCAGCAGGCACTGGTCAGCGAAACGGACGGTACCGTCAAAAGTGACCAGGCATCGGTGGAGAATGCTCGTCTGAACCTGACGTACAGCCAAATCACTGCGCCTATCAGCGGTATCGTCGGGCTGAAGCAGGTGGATGCCGGTAATTATATCTCCGCCGGCGATACCAATGGTATCGTCGTGATCACCCAGACGCACCCGGCCGACGTGATTTTTACCGTGCAGGAAGGCGACATTGACCGTATCGTCCGGGCACAGAAACAAGGGCAGCCACTGATCGCAGAGGCCCGTGATCGTACCGATACCCGTACGCTGGCGGAAGGCACTTTGCTGAGTCTGGATAACCAGATAGACAGCAGCACCGGTACGCTGAAGCTGAAAGCCCGGTTTACGAACCAGGATAATCAGCTGTTCCCGAACCAGTTTGTAAATATCCGCCTGCGGGTCAGCACCCTGAAAGATGCCTTAGTTATTCCCGTCGCGGCATTACAGATGAATACCGAAGGTTACTTTGTCTGGCTGGTCGGGCCGGACAATAAAGTGCGCCGGGCATCGGTGACTCCGGGACCACAACAGGGAGCGTTGCGGGTGATCGATAGCGGTTTACAAGCGGGTGACCGCGTGGTGACCGATGGCCTCGATCGTCTGAATGAAGGGACCGCCGTCCGGGTCGTGACCCCGGCGCCGGCAGACCGCACCGGAGATGCTACCTGATGAATGCATTCTCCGGGACCCCGGACGGGGGGCCTTCGCGCCGGTTTATCCTGCGACCCATTGCCACGACCCTGTTGATGGTGGCCATTGTGCTGGCAGGGATCATGGGTTATCGCTTTTTACCGGTCTCTGCCCTGCCTGAGGTGGACTATCCGACTATCCAGGTGATCACCGGCTATCCCGGGGCCAGTGCAGACGTCATGACGACCTCGGTCACCGCGCCGCTTGAACGTCAGCTTGGGCAGATGTCCGGGCTGAAACAGATGGCTTCCGGCAGTTCGGCCGGAGCCTCAGTCATTACCCTGCAGTTCCAGCTTTCTCTGCCGCTGGATATTGCTGAGCAGGAAGTCCAGGCCGCCATCAATGCAGCGATGAACTATCTGCCCGATGACTTACCCAACCCGCCAGTCTATAACAAGGTGAACCCGGCGGACCCGCCGATCATGACACTGGCGGTTACCACCCAAAGTCTGCCGCTGACCCGGGTGGAAGACCTGGTGGAAACCCGTATCGCGCAAAAGATCTCTCAGGTCAGTGGCGTCGGTATGGTGACCCTGGCCGGGGGACAGCGGCCGGCCATCCGCATCAGCCTGAATGCCCCGGCCCTGGCTGCGCTGGGGTTAACCAGCGAAGATATCCGAACCGCTATCGGCGACGCCAATGTGAATACGGCAAAAGGCAGCCTGGATGGTCCGCAACGCTCGCTGACGCTCTCCGCGAACGATCAGCTGAAAAGCGCCGAAGATTATCGCCAGCTGATCATCAGTTACCGCAATAATGCCCCTGTCCGTCTGGGCGATGTGGCCACCGTCAGCCAGGGGGCGGAAAATCAGTGGCTCGGTGCCTGGAGTAACGGTCAGGGCGCCATCGTGATGAATGTCCTGCGCCAGCCCGGGGCGAATATTATTGCCACCGCTGACAGTATCCGCGCCCTGCTCCCCTCACTACAGAGCAGCCTGCCGGATTCGGTGAAGTTACAGCTGATCAGTGACCGCACACAGAATATCCGTGCCTCGGTCAGCGACACACAGTCAGAGCTGATGCTGGCAATTGCCCTGGTCGTGATGATTATCTATCTGTTCCTGAGGAATATCCCTGCCACCATCATCCCCGCGGTGGCGGTACCGCTATCGCTGATCGGCACGTTTGCCGTGATTTATATGCTGGGCTTTTCGGTCAATAATCTGACGCTGATGGCGCTCACCATTGCCACCGGTTTTGTGGTGGATGACGCCATTGTCGTGATCGAAAATATTTCCCGGCATATCGAGAACGGTCTTTCTCCGCTGAATGCCGCCCTGAAAGGGGCTTCCGAGATCGGCTTCACCATCATTTCCCTGACGATTTCACTGATAGCGGTACTGATCCCGCTGCTGTTTATGGGAGACGTGGTCGGTCGTCTTTTCCGTGAATTTGCCGTGACCCTGGCCGTTTCTATTTTAATCTCGGCGCTGGTCTCGCTCACCCTGACCCCGATGATGTGCGCCAGGATGCTGAAAGAGGGGACACACCACCAGCAAAATCGTTTTTCACTGGCCTGTGAGGCGCTGTTCGATCGGACAGTCGCCGGCTACGGTCGACTGCTGACCCGGGTGTTGCGCCACCGCTGGATCACTCTGGCGGTAGCGGTCGGGACCCTGGTCATCACGATCCTGCTCTGGATAGGGATCCCGAAAGGCTTTTTCCCCGCCCAGGACAACGGCCTGATTCAGGCCACCCTGCAGGGGCCACAGTCTGTCTCCTGGCAGGGCATGGCTGATCGTACCCGTCAGGCAGCAGCCATTATTCAGCAAGACCCGGATGTGGCGAATGTCACCTCGTTTGTCGGTGTCGATGGAACGAATGCTGCGCTGAATACCGCACGCTTACAGATCACCCTGAAACCCCTCTCGCAGCGCAGCGACCGGATCCCCGCCATTGAGAACCGTTTACAGCAAGCGGTCAGTCAGCTTCCCGGCGTTCAGCTGTGGATGCAGGCGGTACAGGATCTGACGATTGATACCACCGCCAGCCGGACCCCTTATCAGTTCACGTTGCAGTCACCCTCACAATCCGATCTGGCATTATGGATACCACGGCTGGTCGCCAGATTGCAGCAGGCACCGCAATTACGGAGTGTCAGCAGTAACTGGCAGGACCAGGGAAATGAGGCCTACATTCGCGTCGACAGGGATACCGCCAGTCGTCTGGGCATTTCGATGTCAGATATCGACAACGCACTGTACGATGCTTTCGGACAACGCCTGATATCGACCATTTATACCCAGTCTAACCAGTACCGTGTAGTTCTCGGCCAGTCCGTGCCGGCCAGCGGAGGACTGAGTCCACTGCAGAATATCCGCCTGACCAGCAGTGAAGGAGGCTCCCTTCCACTGAGCGCAATCGCCAGCATCGAACAGCGTCACACGCTGCTGACGGTGAACCATCTGGATCAGTTCCCTTCTGCAACAATATCGTTTGATATTGCGGAGGGGGACTCCCTGGGGGATGCCGTGGATGCGATTACGCAGATTGAACGGTCGCTGAATTTACCGGCAGATATGACGACCAGTTTCGAAGGCAGTGCTCTTGCCTTCCGGGCGGCGCTCAGCAGTACCGTCTGGCTGGTTATCGCGGCCATTATCGCCATGTATATCGTTTTGGGCATTCTGTATGAAAGTTTTATTCATCCGGTCACCATCCTGTCGACCCTGCCGGGTGCCGGCGTAGGTGCATTACTGGCCTTACAGATCTCGGGGCATGAACTCGATATCATCGCCATTATCGGCATCATTCTGCTGATCGGTATTGTAAAGAAAAATGCCATTATGATGATCGACTTCGCCTTATCAGCCGAGCGTAATGAAGGTCTGTCGCCGGAGGAGGCCATCTTCCGCGCGTGTCTGTTACGCTTTCGCCCCATTCTGATGACCACCCTGGCAGCCCTGCTCGGTGCGCTGCCGCTGATGCTGAGTACCGGCGTCGGCGCGGAATTACGCAGGCCGTTGGGGATTTCGATGGTCGGTGGCCTGGTCGTCAGTCAGGTGCTGACGCTGTTTACCACCCCGGTGATCTATCTGTTGTTTGACAGCCTGTCAAAAAAACTGAGACCTAAAGGGCCTATGAGCACTGAACAGGACAGGCCGCTGTGAAAACTCTGGATTTGTTCATTCACCGCCCGGTCGCCACCCTGCTGTTTTCACTGGCGATCGTGCTGGCGGGCATCCTGGGCTTTAGGTTACTGCCGGTGGCTGCCTTACCGCAGGTGGATTTTCCTGCCGTGGTGGTCTCGGCCAGTATGTCAGGGGCCTCGGCAGAGACCATGGCGGCCTCCATTGCCACGCCACTGGAGCGTTCACTGGGCCGGATTTCCGGCATCAGCGAGATGACCTCCACCAGTACGCTGGGGACGACCCGTATTATCCTGATTTTTGATCTTAACCGGGACATTAACGGTGCCGCCCGCGATGTTCAGGCCGCACTGAATGCTGCCCAGAGCCTGTTGCCGAGCGGCATGTCTTCACGCCCGACTTACCGGAAAGCCAACCCGTCCGATGCCCCGGTCATGATCCTGACACTGACCTCAGATACCTACTCCCGCGGCCAGCTATACGATTATGCCACCACCCGGCTGGCACAGACGATATCCCAGATAGACGGCGTCGGCGATGTGACCATCGGCGGCGGATCCCTGCCGGCGGTGCGGGTCGATGTGAATCCACAGCAATTGTTCAGTCAGGGAATTTCGCTGGACCAGATCCGCAGCCAGCTCAGCGCGGCAAACCAGCGACTGCCGCTCGGGGCCATTGATGACGGAGAGCAACGCTGGCAACTGGCGACCAATGATGTGCTGGATGATGCCAGCCACTACCGCTCGGTCATTATTCACTATAACAACGGCGCCGCCGTCCGGCTGGGCGATATTGCCAGCGTGACGAATGATGTCCAGGACATACGTAATATTGGGCTGAGTGACGGTAAACCGGCGATCCTGATGATGATCCGTAAAACCTCCGATGCCAATGTTATATCGACGGTGGACCGCATCCGGGAAAGATTGCCGGTTTTACGCCAGGAAATTCCGGCGGCTATCCAGCTCAGTATCGCCCAGGATCGCTCACCGACGATCCGGGCCTCCCTCAGTGAGGTGGAGCAGTCGCTGATTATCGCCATTGCGTTGGTGATCCTGGTGGTCTTCCTGTTTCTGGGATCGGCCAGAGCGACGCTGATCCCGGCGATCGTAGTGCCGGTCTCGCTGATAGGCAGTTTTTCTGCCATGTATCTCTGCGGTTTCAGCCTGAATAATCTGTCACTGATGGCCCTGACCATCGCCACAGGCTTTGTGGTCGACGATGCTATCGTGGTGCTGGAAAATATTGCCCGTCACGTGGAAGCCGGGATGAAACCCTTCGCGGCCGCTCTGCAGGGGATCCGTGAAGTCGGGTTTACCGTACTGGCAATGAGTCTGTCGCTGGTGGCGGTATTTTTGCCACTGATGTTCCTGGGCGGGCTGATTGGCAGGTTCTTCAATGAATTTGCCATGACGCTGTCGGTCGCGATCCTGATTTCTCTGGTCATTTCCCTGACCCTGACCCCGATGATGTGTGCCCGGTTACTGAAGCTGACGCCGGCAGACAGGCCGCTGCGCCTCTCCTGGTTTCAGAAAGGAATGAACAGTCTTCAGGCCGGCTATGCACGTTCATTACACCGTGTGCTGCGCCATCCGAAAACGACCCTTTGTGTGTTACTGGCCACGGTCGCGCTGACGGTCGGATTATTTATCAGTCTGCCGAAAGCATTTCTCCCCGAACAGGATACCGGGCGTATCTCGGGCAATATCCAGGCAGACCAGAGTATTTCTTTCCAGGCCATGCGCGATAAACTGGCCGATTTTATGCGCATCGTCAGTGCGGATCCCGCCGTCGATAATGTCACCGGCTTTACCGGGGGGATGCGTACTAACAGCGGTTCACTCTATATCTCACTCAAACCGCTGGCCGAACGAAAGGTCAGTGCCCGCCAGGTAATCGATCGCCTGCGAAGCGCACTGGCCAACGAACCCGGCGCCCGCTTATACCTGAATCCGGTCCAGGATATTCATACCGGTGGCCGCTCATCCAACGCCAGTTATCAGTACACTCTGCTTTCGGATGACCTGCAGGCACTGCGCCAGTGGTCCCCCAGACTCCTCCAGGCATTCCGGCATCTGCCGCAACTGACCGATGTGAGTTCAGACCAGGAAGATCATGGCGGCGAGCTGCAACTGGTATATGACCGGGCCAGCATGGCCCGGCTGGGGATCAGCATGGCCCAGGCGAATGCCCTGCTGAATGATGCCTTTGGTCAGCGGGAGATCTCCACCATTTACCGGCCCATGAATCAGTACAAAGTGGTACTGGAGGTGGATCCCCGCTATCTGCAGGATGCCTCGGCCCTCGACCAGATGTACCTGATCAATAAACAGGGTCAGTCGATACCATTATCGCGTATTGCACACTGGGCTCCCGGCAATACCCCGACCGCGGTCAACCATCAGGGGCTGTCGGCCGCGGCCACGCTTTCGTTTAATCTGCCCGATGGGGTCGCGCTGTCGCAGGCTTCCGCGGCCATTGACCAGACGATGGTGCGTCTGGGCGTTCCGGCTTCCATCCGGGGCGAGTTTGCCGGCGATGCAAAACTGTTCCGTGACAGCCAGTCCAGCCAGCTATGGCTGATCCTCGGGGCGATTGCCACGGTCTATATTGTGACCGGCATGCTGTATGAAAGCTATATTCATCCGGTGACCATTCTCTCAACCCTCCCCCCTGCCGGTGTGGGTGCCTTGCTGGCCTTACGCCTGTCCGGGACGCCCTTCAGCCTGATTGCGATGTTAGGTATTCTGCTATTGATCGGCATAGTGAAAAAGAATGCCATTATGCTGATCGATTTTGCGCTGGCCGCAGAGCGGGAAGGCGGCCTCCCGGCTCGCGAGGCTATCTATCAGGCCTGTCTTCTGCGTTTCCGTCCGATACTGATGACGACTCTGGCAGCACTTTTCGGTGCACTTCCGCTGGTATTTACCTCCGGAGATGGCGCAGAATTACGGCAACCTTTAGGAATAGCCATCGCCGGCGGATTAATTATCAGTCAGTTACTGACGCTGTACACCACCCCGGTGGTATTTCTGTTCATGGATAAACTCAGTAAAGGCCGCAGGCCTGTCTCAGGAGAACCGTGATGCACTCAGAGCCCCGCACCGCCTCTGCGCCTGCCATGCCTTCCGTGCGCTGGCAGTTATGGATCGTCGCCATCGGCTTTTTTATGCAATCGCTGGATACCACGATTGTAACCCGTTCATTAACATAGTGAAATAAAAAACCATATAGAACAATAAGATAGTTACATAAACTTTTTATCACCCTCATCATTGATAAAAGTTATCATTTAAACATTATCAAAAATGGACTGTTAAAGTTCAGTACAGGCATAATGATAGGACTGAGTAAAATGAATATAATTATCATCTAAGTTCGATGGAACTGACACGGAGAATAAAAATGAAATCAATAATTGAACAAAGAAAAATGATCCGTAATAACGACAAAGTAATAGTAGGCGCATTCATCGGTGGAATAATAATGATAGTAATTTTCACTATATTATCATGGACGCCAACAACAAAATTCAAAGATATAGCACCACTTATATTAAGCTCTATAACAATACTCATTGGGCTATTCACAGCAGCAAAAGTATTGAGGTGGCATGAAGTAAAAAGAAATGATAAAGGATTTGAAGTAGCCCAAAATATAGTAATGAACACCTACCAAATATATATTATAGTATTGAACTACAGCGAATACTTAAATCTAATAAGATCGAATGGGGAAATCAATAAAATTTCATTAATTGAGAAATTATCTGAAGATAATAACATATTCAAAGAAAAGTATAATAATGCTGTAGGAATGAAAAAATCACTTAAAAAATGGAATGTAAGATTAAAGGTAATAGATAACTTACTCTATAGAATGATGGTATTACATCATACTCAGTTCGTTATAATTAGTCACTACTGTAATGGCAACGATTATAATCATGAAATGGAAGAACAACAAAGATTACTGAATGAACTAAATATATCAATGGATGAATACAACGAATTAACTGTCGATGATATATACGAATTTAATAACTAAAGTTTTTATCATAAATAAAAACATAATACAACTTCGTTTATCATGACAGTACTGAATGCAATAGGATATAACAGATTATGAAGAAATTATTTGATGAATCACAAAAAATCATACTAGGAATATTCATTGGATGTATTTTAATGATAGCTTCTTTTATTGTCATAGAAAGTTTCATAAAGAATGATTTTAAAAACATAGCTTCACCATTAATCACAGTAATAATATTCCTAACAACACTAAGTAAGTTCAATACTTGGCTTATACAAAAAAATAGAGATAAAGCTTATGAACGAGCTGGAAAACTAGTAGATGCTGTTGCCAAGTTAGAATTGATAAATCACGACATTGAGATTCATCTCATGTCTAATCATTTATTCACTGATAACTCTTCGAAGCTAGTAAATGAAGATACATTCAAAGCATATGAAAATGAGCTTACTAGATTGATTAATTTATTCTCACATACTCACCAAGAAGAGAAAATAAACTATAATATGCTACACTTCTGGAATGTTGAGATTAAGAAAGATGAATTACTGCCTATTGACATTCAGGTTGAGTTACATGATAAATTGATTGAAATAGCCAGTTTTGCACAAAAAACATTAACTATGAATATTCATCAGCACAGCACAAAAAAACGTCTAATATCAGAATTTAGAAAAATCAAAAAAACAAAAGAGATTAAAATAAAGAATTTCACAGATGAAAGTTTTGATGGGATTTTTACTATCAAGTAACGCCCGTTTGTAATTAATTCACTACAATCAAGATAGATTTCAAAGTGAATAAAAATATATTCAACTTATTACTGGCAGATAATTAATTAAAGGATAGCACGAGGAGTTACAGGACAGTAGTTATCAACATTTAAAGAAAGATGGTAAGACTAATTATTTTTTTAATAGCCATCGCCGGCGGATTAATCATCAGTCAGTTACTGACGCTGTACACCACCCCGGTGGTATTACTGTTCATGGATATACTCAGTAAAGGCCGCAAGCCTGTCTCAGGAGAACCGTGATGCACTCAGAGCCCCGCACCGCCTCTGCGCCTGCCATGCCTTCCGTGCGCTGGCAGTTATGGATCGTCGCCATCGGCTTTTTTATGCAATCGCTGGATACCACGAAAGTAATTGATTTACTAAAACATAAAGATCTTATAAATCAATACATTAATTTAAAAAATATCTTTTTTATCGTTCACTTGTTATGTTGAATCTTAATCCATAAGTACAATCACAGTAAGTTCAACACGATAAAATTGTGATATGACTAATCATCAAAACGCCTTAAAATGGATTACAGGACGTTAAGATCTATTCAAAACCGGAGACTAATAAAATGAAATTCGAAGCAAAAAAAATCATTCGTGATAATGATAAAATTATTGTTGGTGCTTTTATCGGTGGGATTATAATGACAGTAGTTTTCATTATACTGAAATGGACAAGTGATACTAAGTTCAAAGATATGGTATCACCTATACTCAATTCTATTACCATTTTTATTGGACTTTTTACAGCAGCAAAAGTTTTAAAGTGGCATGAGGTAAGAAAAAATGATAAAGGATTTGAAGTAGCACAATCTTTAGTTATGACATTTTATAAGTGTATATCAAACATATTATTCCTACAGAAACTCATGGATGATATAACACCATATATTGAAGAAAGAAAAATATCCGAAAAAAGAATTAACAGAATCGAGCACTTATTGAACAATGAAACGGAGGACTTCAGAAAAAACATATCTATTCTTAATTCTTTATTTTTTTCATTAGAAAAATGGAGTATAAAAATAAAAAATAAGGATATATTCCCTGTAAACGAATTAGTTGAAGCTGAAGAAATATGTCATAAATTTTTGGACTCTGTTGTTTATGATACTTACACAATCAGATCACTTAATGAACTATCATCAAAATGGAAATTCCAAAGCCAAAAACTAGACATGAAAACAAAAGAACTAAACAAGTTAAAGATTGATGATATATTCAAGTTCAACGATTGATTTTTGAAAAAAAAGATTATTTACGCCTCTTAAAATCAACGAAATTATAAATCACAATGAATTACTTACATAAAAATAAAATCACATTAATAATATTGCTGTTCAGTATTTTATTAAAAAAATTTTTCCAGCGGTTATGTTGAAATATTTCTTTAAACAAGATTTGAAAAAACTGGCAAGTGATATTAACACCATTGATTACTATAGTCCTATATATATCTTGATTGAATAAACTAGATGAGTGGATGACAACTAAAAAAAGGAATAAATGTATAGGAGTCAGGGAACTAATTTCAAAATTCAATATCACTACAAACAACTTAGAATATTTATGTTTCTGTGATTTAAATTCAAATAGTTGTGTGGATTCACAAACGATAGATTTCAATAGTGATTTAAATAAAATTTAGACGAATTATATATTGATAAATTCAATATAGGCCTAGAGATAAAGGAAAAAATAAGAACATTAAAAATACTTAAGATAAATTATAACAAAGTCATTGATGAGTTAATTACAGCTAGTGATAATGTTATTAATGATGTCCAAGAGTGGAATTATAAAAATCTACCTAACCTTGACCCAGAGCACCACTTACCAATAACAATGCATTATCACTATCTTAATAAACTTCGTTTACCCATAGAAATCAATAATAAAAAGAAAACAGAGTATAGCGAGAAAGAATTTGATAAACTTTTCACCATAAAATAACACACACTTTAAACTTAACAGCGATTTAAAATATTAATAACCATCCCCCTGATAGCAATAATGGAAAAATAACACTCATCCGAATTCATTACAGAGCATGATAGCGGGTACAGGTTGAACTAAACTAGTGACAAGATTATGAATCATGAACCACCTTATTAACACCACAAAAATACATGAAAAATAAAAAACCAAAGCCCTCCATTAATGAAAAAATCATAATATCGTTTATTTTCTTTCTATTCATTACTATTACAATTAAACTCTTCTTAATACTTGTTCTGCCTCTAGGTCTTTCTATCCTGGCAAACTCATCATCAGTCAGTTGCCGTCCTTATACGCAACACCAGCAATGTTACAGAAGATAAATAAGTAGTAAAGTGCAGTCAGCAAGCCTCAGGAGGCACTTAATGAGTGAACCGCGAAGTCCGATTGCCGAGCCTACCCAGCCTTCCGTGCGCTGGCAGTTATGGATCGTCGCCATCGGCTTTTTTATGCAATCGCTGGATACCACGATTGTGAATACGGCGTTGCCTTCTATGGCAAAGGCGCTGCATAGCAGCCCGCTGAACATGCATATGGTGATTGTGTCCTATGTATTAACGGTCGCTGTGATGCTGCCGTTAAGCGGCTGGCTTGCGGATCGTCTGGGGGTGAGGAATATCTTCTGCAGCGCCATCGTTCTGTTCACGCTGGGCTCGGTCTGTTGTGCCCTCTCCTCCACGCTGGATCAGCTGGTGATGGCCCGCGTGCTGCAGGGCATGGGCGGTGCCATGATGGTGCCGGTCGGCAGGCTGACGGTAATGAAAATGGTGCCCCGCGCCCAGTATATGGCGGCGATGGCTTTTGTCACCTTACCAGGCCAGGTCGGGCCGCTGGCCGGGCCGACTCTCGGCGGTCTGCTGGTGGAATACACCAGCTGGCACTGGATTTTCCTGATCAATATTCCGGTGGGGGTGATCGGTGCCTGGGCGACCCTCCGTCTGCTGCCAAATTACCGTTTACCCGGGCGGCGCTTTGATTTTCGTGGGTTTCTGTTGCTGGCGATTGCGATGGCTTCGCTGACACTGGCACTGGAAAGCCGCGAATGGACAGGAGACCGTACGCTCTGGCTATCGGTCCTGCTCAGTGCGGGGATAGGTTGTCTGGTGCTCTACCCCGTGTATGCCTTCAACCGCGAGAACGCGCTATTCAGCCTCGATTTATTTAAGAATCCGGTATACCGCATCGGGTTAATCGGTAGTATGGTCGCGCGGACCGGCAGTGGCATGTTACCGTTTATGATCCCGCTTTTCCTGCAACTGGCGCTGGGCCTTAGCCCGTTCCATGCCGGTCTGATGATGATACCGATGGTCGCGGGCAGCATGCTGATTAAGCGGGTGGTGGTCCGGCTGGTCAATACCGTCGGTTATCGTCGTGCGCTGATCAGTTCCACGCTGTTACTGGGACTGGTGGTCATGTTGTTTCCGCTGTTACTGCGGCTGAACTGGATTGCAGGATTACCGCTGGTCATGTTTCTGCTCGGCGGCATCAACTCGGTCCGTTTTACGACCATGAATACCCTGACCCTGAAAGAACTTCCGGACACGCTGGCTTCTTCAGGAAACAGTCTGCTTTCGATGGTGATGCAATTATCCATGAGTACCGGCGTCACTCTGGCAGGTTTACTGCTGGCAAGTTCAGGGCATGCGGCCCTCGCCGATACCGTCGCCCTTCGCCATACCTTCAGCATGGCCTGGCTGCTGATCGGATTATTCCTCTGGCTACCGATCATCGTGTTCTGGTTTGTGCCCGAAGAGCTTAGCCGTAATACCCTGTTGAACAAAGGGCGTAAGACATCATGAGACTGCGCTGGCGGCTGAACATCCGGGCGAAACTGTTTATGACGATTTTCGGCAGCTGTCTGCTGGTGCTGATGGTGATGCACTGGGCGATGCGTATGAGCTTTGAGCACGGGTTCGTCGATTATATTCGTGAAAGTAATGAACAGCGCCTGAGTCTGCTAAGCGATGCGCTGGCCGAACAATATCAGCAGCATGGTAACTGGACCTTTTTGCAGAATAATAACCGGATGATCTACACCCTGTTACACTCACTGGAACAGAGTCAGCCGCGGGATAACTTCCCCTCACCCGGCTGGCGTACCCCGTTCTGGATCGTCGACAGTCAATATCGTGTGCTAATCGGGCCACGCAAAAAACTCCCGGTTCCGCGGATTGAACATCCGATCACTACCCCGCAGGGACTGGTAGCTGGCTGGGTCATTGGCTCCCCCCCGGAGCAACTGACACGCAGCACCGACATTAATTTCGACCATCAGCAAAAACGGGCCAGCTGGATCATCGGTGCGCTGACCACCCTGCTGGCGGCTATCGTCACCTGGGGCCTGTCGCGCGGACTGCTGGCTCCGGTTAAACGTCTGGTCGGCGGCACCCATCAGTTAGCCGCCGGGCAGCTGGCAACCCGGGTCAGGGTCACCAGCGAGGATGAACTGGGCCAGCTGGCCCGCGATTTTAATCAGCTGGCAGAGTCGCTGGAAAAAAATGAATCCAACCGCCGGGCATTTATGGCCGATATCTCTCATGAGCTGCGGACGCCGCTGGCCATCCTGCAGGGTGAACTTGAAGCTATCCAGGACGGGGTTCGGCACCTGACCCCGGCCGCCATCGCTTCGTTACAAAGTGAAGTGATGACCCTGAAAAAACTGGTCGATGACCTGCATCAGCTGGCACTATCCGATGCGGGGGCATTACGTTATGAGATGCAGCCCCTGTGCCTGAGTGAGCTGGCCGAAAATATCTGTGCTACCTATGTACAACGTTTCCGCGATGCCGGCCTTTCGCTGCATTATCGGTTCCCCCCTTCGGCCCCCTGCATCGGTGATATCAGCCGGCTGAGCCAGCTATGTCATAACCTGCTGGAAAACAGCCTGCGTTATACTTATGCCGGCGGCGGCCTGGTCGTCAGTCTGCAACAAAGACAGAATGATCTGCAGTTAACCTTCAGCGATACTGCGCCCGGCATCAGTGATGAACAGCAGCAGCATATTTTTGACCGGTTTTACCGGGCTGAAGATTCACGTAACCGGGCAAGCGGAGGATCCGGTCTGGGACTGGCCATCTGCCGGGCCATCGCAGAAGCGCATCAGGGAACCATTGACTGCCGGCATTCCGACACCGGGGGGGTTACTCTTCTGGTCAGGCTGCCATTGATGACACGTGAGCAAAAAATATGACAGAACATACCCTTTCACCGCTGATCATGATTGTTGAGGATGAGCCAAAGCTGGCCATGCTGCTGGTCGATTATTTGCAGGCCGCCAGTTACCGTACCCGGGTGATCAGCCGTGGTGATGAAGTGATTCCTGAGGTCAAAGCCAGCCCGCCGGACCTGTTGATCCTTGATTTGATGCTGCCCGGCAAAGACGGGCTGTCGGTCTGCCGCGAACTTCGCCAGTTCTCCGATCTGCCTGTGATCATGCTTACCGCCCGTAGCGAAGAAATAGATCGGTTACTGGGGCTGGAAATCGGGGCGGATGATTATGTCTGCAAACCGTTCAGCCCGCGGGAAGTGGTCGCCCGGGTGAAAATTATCCTGCGCCGCTGTCTGCGCCCCGTCGAAGAGCCCGACAATGTCTCTGCGCGGCTGGAAATCGATAAAGCACGGTTTCGTGCCAGCTGGGACGGCCAACCGGTTGAACTGACCCCCGCTGAATTCCGGTTACTGACGGCGCTGTCACAGGAACCTGGCAAGGTGTTCACCCGCGAACAACTGCTCGACCTGCTCTATGACGATTACCGGGTGGTGGCCGACCGGACCATCGACAGTCACATCAAAAATCTCCGCCGTAAGCTGGAAATACAGGATCAGGAACACACGTTTATCCGTGCGGTTTATGGCCTGGGTTACCGCTGGGACAGTCACCGCAGTCGCCTGCTCTGAGATGACGGCCTCGATGGCCGCTCATACAGAAACGATTTACAACCCGATATTCCCTCACTACAATCCCCTTCTTTTTGTAGGGTTGTCTGTCCGCACCCTGATGCGCTCGCCGAGTGCACTGACCTGACATCAGAAATGAGAGTGACCATGTTTAAGCCAGAACTTCTGTCTCCCGCAGGTACCCTGAAGAATATGCGCTATGCCTTCGCGTACGGTGCAGATGCCGTGTATGCCGGCCAGCCACGCTACAGCTTACGGGTACGTAACAACGAATTCAGCCACGAAAACCTGCAACAGGGGATCAACGAAGCCCATCAGCTCGGGAAGAAATTTTATGTGGTGGTCAATATTGCCCCCCACAATGCCAAGCTGAAGACCTTTATCCGTGATCTGCAACCGGTGATTGATATGCAACCGGATGCGTTAATTATGTCGGATCCGGGGCTTATCATGCTGGTCCGGGAAGCCTTCCCGCAGATGCCGGTTCATCTCTCTGTGCAGGCCAATGCCGTCAACTGGGCGACCGTGAAGTTCTGGAAACAGATGGGGCTGACCCGCGTCATTCTGTCGCGCGAACTCTCTCTGGAAGAGATAGAAGAGATCCGTCAGCAGGTCCCGGAGATGGAAATTGAGGTTTTTGTTCATGGCGCACTGTGCATGGCTTATTCAGGACGCTGTCTGCTGTCCGGATATCTGAATAAACGGGACCCAAACCAGGGCACCTGTACCAACGCCTGCCGCTGGGATTATAAAGTCGAGGAAGGGAAAGAAGACCAGAACGGGAATATCGTCGAAAAATATGACCCGATCCCGGTGACGGCGATAGAGCCGACCCTCGGACAAGGCCCGGCCACAGATAAAGTCTTTCTGCTGAGTGAAAAAATGCGCCCGGAAGAGCCAATGAGTGCGTTCGAGGATGAACATGGTACTTATATCATGAACTCCAAAGACCTGCGGGCAGTCGCACACGTAGAACGGCTGAGTCAGGCCGGAGTCCATTCACTGAAAATCGAGGGGCGGACCAAGTCATTTTATTACTGTGCAAGAACCGCCCAGGTCTATCGCCGGGCCATCGATGATGCCGCGGCAGGAAAACCTTTTGACCCCAGCCTGTTACATACCCTCGAAGGACTGGCTCACCGCGGTTATACCGAAGGTTTCCTGCGTCGTCATACTCATGACAGCTATCAGAACTATCAGCAGGGGTATTCTGCCTCTGATCGTCAGCAATTTGTCGGCGAGTTTACCGGTCAGCGCCGGGAGAACCTGGCGGAGGTGGCGGTTAAAAATAAATTTTTACTGAATGACTCGTTAGAAATCATGACCCCGGCGGGTAACCTGACGTTTACGCTGCAGACTCTGCAAAACGGTAAAGGTCAGCCGGTCGATGTTGCCCCGGGTGACGGCCATAAAGTCTGGCTGGAAGTCCCTGAGGAACTCGGGCTGGATTTCGCCCTGCTGCTCCGTAATTTACCGGCAGGCGCCACCACTCAGGCCCCCATGGGTACAGAAAAAACCTGACTGCACGCGTTTGAGAATCAGATCACAACCAGGGGCCATGCTATCCGTTAGTATGACCCCATTATAACGAAGAGTATTGATGCTCTGATTACCTCAGACAACATCTTATTCACCCGCCTGGCCCCCCCGGCGGGTGTTCTTTTTCAGCCTTTCTCACCGTGCGATGTTACGCCGTTTTGTGCTATACCTTCCCCCATCTTAGTCTGAGTAGCAGGAAGTACCGATGGCAAATACGTACAATGTATTGGCGATCCTCAACGGAAAAAGCGCCGGTAACGAGATCCTCCGGCAGGCGATACAGGACCTTCGTTCCGAAGGCCATACTATTGCGGTCCGTGTGACCTGGGAACCGGGAGACGCCGCACGTTATCTGCAGGAAGCCCGGGAATTATCCGTTCATACGGTCATTGCCGGGGGCGGTGATGGCACCATTAACGAAATTGTCAGTTGTCTGGCCCGTCTGCCCATGGACCAACGTCCGGTACTGGGCGTATTACCGCTGGGTACAGCCAATGATTTTGCCACCAGCGCGGGGATACCATTGCACCCTGCCGCAGCATTGCGGATCGCCGTGACAGGCCCGGTGATCCCGGTCGATATCATCCGCGTCAATAATAAGCGTTATTTTATCAATATGGCGACCGGCGGCTTCGGGACCCGGATCACCACAGAAACCCCGGCACGGCTGAAGGCCGCTCTCGGGGGCGTCTCCTATCTGCTGCATGGCCTATCACGGGTCGACAGCCTGAAGGCCGACAGCTGTGAAATCCGCAGTGAGGAGTTTAACTGGCAGGGAGATGCGTTGGTGATTGGGATTGGGAATGGCCGTCAGGCCGGCGGAGGCCAGCGGTTATGCCCGGGGGCACTGATTAATGATGGTCTGATGGACGTCAGCATTATTACGGCCGCCGAATGGTTACCGACCCTGATGCATACGCTGACACGGGAGGACGATAACCCCAATATTCTGCGCGCCCGCAGCCGGACACTGGAGATCACCGCCCATCAGTCAATGACCTTTAATCTGGACGGGGAACCCCTGAGCGGCACCCACTTCCGTATGGAGATCCTGCCGCAGGCCATCCATTGCCGTCTGCCGGCAGAGAGCGAACTTCTGGGCACCGCCCCGCAGTGATAAGGCAGTGAACCGCGGATCGCGCCGGTGAGCCCTGCCGCAGGTGCGGTTCAGCGGTTCAGCGGTTCAGCGGTTCAGCGGTTCAGCGGTTCAGCGGTTCAGCAACAGGCTGGCAGGTGCCGTCCGTCTGTCAATCATATTCTTCCTGCCCAAGGGTAGCATCTCTGATATAATGGCCTCTCTTAGTGCCCGTCTGTCTGCGATCATCCTTCGCTGACAGTCGCGGTACATCCCCTGTTAAATGCCTGAGTAGAGTAAATCCTGTGACCCAATCTTTTGCTTCCCTGACGCTGCCCGCTGCGCAACTGGATAATCTGACCGAACTGGGGTACGCCTCCATGACGCCGGTGCAGGCCGAAGCCCTGCCCGTAATTCTGCAGGGACGCGATGTCCGTGTGCAGGCTAAAACCGGCAGCGGAAAAACCGCAGCCTTTGGTATCGGCTTGCTGCAACAGATTGATGTGTCGCATTTTACTACCCAGTCACTGGTGCTCTGCCCGACGCGTGAGCTGGCCGACCAGGTCAGTAAAGAATTGCGCCGGCTGGCTCGCTTCACCGCCAATATAAAAATCCTGACGCTCTGCGGCGGCCAGCCGATGGGACCGCAACTGGCCTCCCTTGCCCATGCCCCACACATTGTGGTCGGAACGCCGGGACGAATTCAGGAACATCTGCGTAAAAACAGTCTGCGCCTGCAGCACACCAAAGTACTGGTCCTGGATGAAGCTGACCGCATGCTTGATATGGGCTTTGCCGACGCCATTGATGACGTTGTTTCTCACCTGCCAACCGCGCGCCAGACCCTGCTGTTTTCTGCCACCTACCCGCAGAATATTGAACAGATCAGCGCACGGATCCAGCGCGACCCGGTGGCTATCTCTACCGGGGATGTCTCTGTATTACCGGATATCGAACAGCAGTTCTATGAAACCTCCCGCGGCGGAAAATTGTCGCTGTTACGCTCGCTGCTGAGCAAACATCAGCCGGCGTCCTGTGTGGTGTTCTGTAATACCAAACGTGATTGCCAGGAAGTCTGTGACGAACTGTCCGGGCAGCAAATCAGTGTACTGGCTCTGCACGGTGACCTGGAGCAACGTGAACGAGACCAGGTGCTGGTACGTTTTGCCAACCACAGCTGCCGGGTGCTGGTCGCCACGGATGTCGCCGCCCGCGGGCTGGATATTCGTGAACTGGCGATGGTCATTAACTACGAACTCTCTTTTGACCCGGAAGTCCACGTTCACCGCATCGGCCGCACGGCGCGCGCCGGGCAACAAGGTCTGGCCGTCAGCTTTGTCGCACCGGCCGAAATTCAGCGGGCGAATGCCCTGGAAGACTACATCGGTCTTAAACCGACATGGTTATCCGCCGGGGATCTGCCACGCTCCGCGGTGCCGCTGGAAGCCGAAATGGCCACCCTCTGTATTGATGGGGGTCGTAAGGCAAAAATTCGTCCGGGGGATATTCTCGGGGCACTGACCGGCGATGCCGGACTGACGGCTGCAGATGTCGGTAAAATTGATATGTTCCCGATCCATGCCTATGTCGCCATTCGCAAAGCTTCTGCAGCAAAAGCGCTGAAGCAACTGCAACAGGTCAAAATTAAGGGCAAGAACTGTAAAGCCCGCCTGATTAAATAACCTCCGGGGCGAATTTCCCGGCAGCCCGTGCTTCTCTGCGCTGCCGGGACATCCCACCGGGATTACCCGCCCCCCGCCATATGACGTAACTGCTGCTGGTCGTTTAACCGGGCAAACGAAGCTAATGCGGGAAAATCCCTGCGGGTATAGTAACGGGCCGGTGGCGGCAGATTTTCCATCGTTTTTCCCGGCCAGAGCTGCAATTCTGCCAGGGTCTCCAGTGTCTCTCCGGCAATCCGCGCTGGCAGCGTGAGACGTAATACGGCCAGGGGCGCTCCCGGTACCGGTGTCGGTACGCGATCATTGCCCGTCTGATAATTACGTTTTAACAACAGAAATTTTTGCGGTATCGCTTTTGACCTGTCCCACCAGCGTTTATCCACCCGGTCAAACCGAATACGGGTTTGGGCTGCCGGCACACCTCCTAACTGCACCAGCGCGTCCGTCAACACGGTCGTCATCGCCAGGTTAAAGCCTGTCCGGCTGTAGCCATGGCCGTCGAGCAGCACAGACGCGGCCAGCCGTGCCCCGATAAGATTTGAATAGAGATCCTCCGGTGAAAAGGCCGATACCCCCTCCGGAAAACCGGGTACGGACTCATAACCGTACCACTGAGCAATCTCATGCCAGGCCGCCATATCAAACGCTATCCGGGCTGACAACCAGACCGCCAGAGTATATGCCTGCGCCGGGTCGGCCGGGGGCGTAAATGCCCTGAACACGATTTTACGCCGGGCCAGCTCTTCCCCGCCCGGTGAAAGCGTAAAGGCTTTACCCAATTGCGGATACAGGCGGGTAAGCAGATAAAAGGTCATATCGGCACTGTCGCGAATGTGGGCCGTATCAATAAATCCGCCACGTCGGGTAAAGATAATGCCATTCTTTTCCGTCCCCAGTCCGCTGATCGCCAGTAACGAAGTGAAGGGGCTGTCATTATAAGAGTGCTGCCCCAGCGTCCCGGATTCCGCAATATTTCCGATACGGTAAAACGGAACGGGGATCCCGAAAAGCTGTGTTTTCAGCCCGTAACCGAACGCACAACAGGGGCGTAGCCCATCCGGCATCGCGGCCGGTGCAGCCACCGGCCAGGCCTGAGTTGCCTGTTGCTGAGGTAACCAGGAAAAATCGCTGCCGATCGTCAGCACCGCGCTGACAGACTGCCCGTACAAAGCCGCAATGACGAGCAGACTACTTCTCCACAGATTCAAAAGGCTTCTCCTACCTGAAAATAAAAAGCACGGCTTCCTTTGCCAACCCCGTAATCCAGACGAATATTCATGCCCGGCTTAAAGGCGAACCGGTACCCTGCCCCGAGCGTCGGTAACCAGCGCTCACTGCCCAGCCGGGAAATGGCTGAAGCCAGGGTACCGCCGCCTATCCAGCCCACCACCCCATGCCGCCAGCTGAGTGACTGCCGATATTCCAGCTGGGTTGTCAGAATATCCCGGTCCCGGAAACGGCCCGGATAATATCCCCTGAAATGATCACTACTGCCCAGCGAGGGCAGCATGTTCCAGGGGACCTGCCCCTGAGTCAGCACAGTGTTGATCTCCCAGCCAACAACCCGCTGATCATCCAGCGAATGATAAGCACTGAAGTGCACCGTCCCGCTATCAAAGCGCGTATTACTGCCGGTCGGTTTGCTGTAACGGATATATTGCAGACTGGCATTCACCCCGCGACGCGGGTCTGAAAGATAATCCCGGCTGTCATAACTCAGGCTCAGCAACGGACCGCTGCTAAAGACTGCCGCTCCATCGGGTTCTTGTTCCGGACCCGTTTTTTGCCGGTCGGCAAACCCCGACGCCTGCATATTGTCCAGTGACCAGCCCACACCAAGGTAAGTACAGGGTGCAATGCGCCGCAGTAGCCGTGGCGTAAAACGAATTTCCTCTGAGAGATACTGCTGTTTATTGCGACGATCGCTGCCGGCCCGAAAGCCACGCCCCCAGTAATACGTAGGGGTATGGCTCAGCATGCCCGGCAGAAAGAAACGCCAGCGATCACCGGCCAGGAAGCTGTGATTAGTAAACCGCAGCCCGATAGCCCCGGTGCTGCTTACATAGCCGCTCAGGGTAATGGTCGAGTTCTGGCTGGTCTGATCCTGACTGTCCGGCCGGTATAAGCCGGCCATCGCGACTCCGATACCGATGCCCAGTTCCGGAGTATAAAAAGGGCCCGGTATAACGCCCCAGTCGATGGCTTCTGAGGTATCGAACGACCGATCTGCCCCCAGCGGGGCCAGCCAGCGGTCTACCTGATCGCGGGTCGGCAGTCCCGGAACCACTGCATTAACCGGTACGGACAAACTCATCAGCAACGGGATAAGGAGATGACGACAATGCATCAGAATCGGTATTCGCCGGAAACCATAATACTGTTCCGCTTAGCGAACCCGAGCTCCGTTGCCAGGTTAAAATGTTTTGTAATGCCATACTGTGCCCCCAGCAGAATGTTCCAGGGCGACTGAAGATGTTGTTTTACATCGAAACGCCCTTTGCCATTCTGGTTCGCTATGGCCATCAGGGCTTTCAGAGATGCCGGCATCGACAGTTCACTGAGATTACCTTTGAACTCCTGCTGCACATTCTGATACATGGTACCGACCCAGAGGTTCAGTTTACCGGGGGGCAGACCCATAGCAGCAAAACCCGGAGTATCAAAACGGTATCCCGCACGGGGTGAGATTGTCAGAGCATTGATACTGCCATCGAGAATATCGAAACGGGTCTGAGTGTAGTTAATATCGACCAGGGCATAGCCGTCCCCCGTCCCTGCTGCCAGTACGGTGCCCAGGCCATAGGTAGTTCCTTTAAATTTCAGCTCGAAATTCAGATTATCGAAATTCCCGGCATTATGCATACCGTGAATAATGCCGGAGATCATCTGGTTTATCAGGTTGCCTTTAAACTGGCCCGGATCGGAGTCGACACCGATAGCAGAAATGGAATGGCCGCGGGTCTTTCCGGCAATGCCATAAACATTCCAGAAAGGCAGAACCCAGCTATCCAGACGCAGGGTACGGGTTTGACTATATTGCCGGGTTTTACTGGCATCAATATTAAAAAGATCTCCCGGAAAAGCCATATTCCCAATCCCCAGCCCGCTGAAAGCGATGGATTTCACATTAATATTCTGGCGGATATTCATATAATTAATACCAATACCGAAAGGCTCCGGTAATTCATAACCCATCTGTACCGCCTTATCCCCCAGCAGCGGGAACCAGCGATCATAACGCTGACGGGGTGGCTGGGTGTTTTCGGGCTGTACAGACGGAGCCTGACGTACCGTCCCGCCCTCTGTCAGGGTCAACGGAGGTAACTGATAAAAGTCGACAGGATCCGGGCGGGAAGTCTGACTGCTGGCATTAGAAATTACGCAAAATATAGCCACAAGGCTGAATATCTTATATTTATTTTTCATTTATTTATCGTCTGTCATGGCTGATATACAGGCCTGAGTCGTCCTGTAAAAGAGCGAAAATTATGCGGCAGCTAATTCTGCTATTTTCACCATAAAGTGCGAATAAAACAAATAATAAAAAATTAACCGTCACCGATAATTTTATTTAAATAATTAAAATAGCGTCAAGATTAATAATATTAATATTATTAATCTTCCGGCAGGAATATAAGGGCGAGGATAAGTAAGGGCTCCGTTTGGGAAACGGAAAATATTGTACGTTAAGGTTGTTTTTTATACTGGCTGACATCTACAGGCCGTAAAGGACGATACTTCCCTTCAGCCAGCCTTTTATTGTTTCGCCAGATATAGTCTCCCGTCAGATTAATGTGTTCCCAGCCCAGTGGAGACAGGTGTGACAGCAATTGGTCATTGAGTGGTAGTCCCTTCTTTTTCAATTGGTTAATGGCGTTTTCTATATACACGGTATTCCACAATGTGATCGCGGCTGTGATCAGCGTAAGGCCGCTGGCGCGGTAACTCTGGTTTTCCAGACCACGATCCCTAATTTCGCCCAGACGATGCATGAAGACGGCTCTGGCAAGGGCATTGCGGGCTTCTCCTTTGTTCAGACCGGCCTGAACCCTGCGACGCAATGCAGGATCGCGGAACCAGTCAAGCATAAACAGTGTTCGCTCAATGCGACCGATTTCCCTCAGCGCTTTGGCAAGCCCATTCTGTTTCGGATAACTGGCCAGCTTTTTCAGCATCAGGGAAGCGGTCACCGTTCCCTGCTTTATTGAAGTCGCCAGCCTCAGAATTTCATTCCAGTGGGTTTCTATATCTTTGATATTCAGTGGAGTTGTGGAAATAATTGACTGTAGAGCCGGATATTTATCAGCCTTCCCCTGAATAAACAACCGTTTGTCATGAAGATCCCGGATCCTTGGTGCAAAAGCGAACCCCAGCAGATGCATCAGCGCAAAAACATGCTCCGTGAAACCTGCCGTATCGGTGTAATGCTCCGTGATTTCAAGGTCACTTTCGTGATACAGCAGGCCATCAAGTACGTGGGTGGAGTCACGAACACGGCTAATCACTTTGGTGTAAAACGGACTGTACTGGTCAGAAATGTGCGCATAAAACTGTATCCCCGGTTCCTGGCCGTACTTCAGGTTGACCTGACCCGCATAGCGGCCATGGCTGCCAACCCGAAAATTCTGTCCGTCGGAAGATGAGGTTGAACCGTCTCCCCATAATGCCGCCAGAGGACGTGACTTCTGGGCATTAACCAGTTCAGCCAGCGCAGCAGAGTATGTTCCTCGCGGATATACCATGCCTGCATGTTTTCCAGCGAAGCTCGCGTGGTTCCCGGACAGGACTCAGCCATTTTGGTCAGCCCCAGATTGATGCCGTCCGCCAGGATGGTGGTAAGCAGCAAACGGTTATCCTGCGGACGGGTAAGCGGGTTCTTAAGATGAGTGAAATGTCGCGTAAAGGCTGTCCATCGCTCAACTTCATCCAGTATTTCTGTAATTTTGGGGGGCGGCAACATGTTGTAAATCAGATTGGCCAGTGGTGATATTGTGGAAGTAACGCTGTTATCCAGCGGGGTGATCTTCAGACCTTTATCTGAAATATCCACATCGGGAAGATCCCCGGTAACAGCCATTGCGTTAACTTCCTCCAGGCGGGAGGCCAGCAGTGTCAGCCTTGCCTTAAGGTAAGCTTCGCAATTTGTTTCAGCAGGAATATTTAACTGATTATTATTTAATAACTTTTCGAAATCGTTCCCTGGCATAAGATAGTCATCAAAGTTTTTGTAGCGCCGGGAACCCCGAACCCAGATATCACCTGCACGTAGCGCCCCCTTCAACTCGTTCAATGCGCAAATTTCATAGTATTGCCGGTCAACACCTGAGGGAGTGATCAGCATCTTTTTCCAGCTTTCCGGAATGAAATCCAACGGTGCCGATGAAGGAACCTTTCTTAGCTGCTTACGGTACATCTCATGAATAGTATCAAGGGCATCATTAAGCGGTAAGGCGGCCGGTGTGGCCCTCAGTTGCAGGGCCGATAACAACCGGGAAGAATATTTGCGCAGTGTGCTGAATTTTTCGGTAATAAGATGAAGCGGTTCGAAATTATCCTTACGTGCAAGAAGCCGGGTTTCCTCCAGGCTGGCGGCAAAATCTTCCCACGGTAATATCTGTTCAACAGCAGGCAGAGGATCTTCGCCTGCGTTGCGTGCATCAAGGATCGCCTGTCCGATGGAAACATGCTGCCCAGTATACGTTCGTGCAGTTCTATAATTTCATCAATGATTGTGGCTCTGGCCTCAGTCAGTACACAGACCATCGTTGCATACCGGCGTGCAGGGGCAAAATCAGCTAAATCCCGGCTGCTCATTTTGCGGCCTTCCCGCGCCAGTTTCAGCAGCCGGTTCTGATGCACTGTTCTATCCACGCCTTCCGGTAGCGCCAGTGCTTCAATGGCGTTAAGGCGGTCGATATGTTGCAGGACATTCTTTCCATTGATCTTCCCCGGAGGCTGAAGCAACCACGTTAAACGAGAAATTTGCTTTTCAGTTGTCATCAGTAGCGCATCAAACGCTGATTTATGCGTGGCGCTAAGGTGCGTATTCAGCGTGGTATAAACCGCTTTATCGCCCAGCGTCATTGCTTCAGCACAAGTGCGTTCCACAACATCAATACCAGGAACGATAATTCGCCGTTGATGCAGATACTTCAGTAATTCCTCTGCGATAAGCATGCCCCGATCAATCCGGGTAGACTGAGGGAGCAGATGCTGGATACATTCTTTCTGAAGCGCACCATTGAAAACCTTCAGTTCCAGATAGCGATAGAGTTCACTCAGATGCTCACGCCGGGTAGTATCACGGCCGGAAATATATTCCTGCCAGAGTTCTGCTGAAAGTTTAAGGCGGGTACCGATGACTCTGAGCAGTTCTGACGGTGGAGACGATTTTTTATCCGGAGCAAAACCGATATTTTTCAGATAACAGAGAAGAACGGCAAAACCAAACCGGCTGGCGGGTTTACGGTGAGCATTAATAAATGCCAGATCCTGCTCACTGAAATACGCCATTCGGGTCGGCGTTAACTCGTCGTCTGGTAATGCCAGTAATGATTCTCTTTCCGACAGAGAAAGAATCTGCCTCCTTGCCATATAGTTTCCCTCGTAAATAATTCGGTGCGGTATTTTTAACAAAAAAGCATCTCGCATGAGGGTACACCCTGACGCCATAATCAAAATGTGACGGCACGCTATGAATGACATAACCTATATGCGATAGAATAAATGCAATAACTTAAATGCGATAACATGGTGAAAAAATGTTCATCAGAGCTTACTTGAGAGCATCGACGGAAGATCAGTTCGCCGATCGGGCAAAAGAGATGCTGGAGCAGTTCGTTCAAGCGCGAGGGCATAAAATCGCCAGCTATTACCGAGAGAATATCAGCGGGACAAAACTTGACCGCCCGGAGCTGGGACGCTTGCTAATGGACAGTCACCGTAATGATATTTTGCTGGTTGAGCAGATAGACCGTCTGACCCGCCTGAGCAACACCGACTGGATGACGCTGAAAAAGCAGATCGAACAACACGAACTGCGAATTGTCAGCCTGGATGTCCCCACTTCATGGCAGGCGCTGTCAGAAAAAGAGCCCTCACAGGCTGATCCGGTCACCCGCGCTGTGATAACCGCCATCAATAACATGCTTATCGATCTGATGGCCGCGATGTCGCACAAAGACTGGCTAAGCCGCCGACAGAGGCAAAAACAGGGAATTGAACGAGCGCATAATTTAGGGAAATATCGGGGGAAACAGGCGGATCAGGAGCGGCACCAGAAAGTGCTCTACTACCGCCAGGTGAAAAAGCTAAGTATCCGTGAAACAGCCGATGCTACGGGCTACAGTCCCTCTCAAATATGTCGAATTCAGGCACTGCACCGAGAAAGCCGATCAAAAGTGGAGTGACAGATCTATACGAGAGATATGATTTTTCTGGCTTTCTCAAAGTAGTCCAGTTTCATTTCCATGATCCACCATTGGGCTACTTCCATGAGTAATTCCGGGTCATCATTCTTGTTGGCAAAGAAAGCATAAAATGACACGCCAACATCATCCCCTTTCGCCGCAATCTTAGCTTCACATACTTTCACAATCTTCGCTCGGATACTGGGTCTCATTACCTTCCCTGATGATTGCTGATGGCACATGCTATCACACACAGGTGAATGGGTAGGAGAGGTTAAAATTAGTCTTAACGTGCAATATTTTCCGTTCCCCAAACTGAGCCCTTAATAAATCATCAATTTCCCCTCTTCAACATCCATAAAGAATACACACTGTTCAAAAGGAGAGCTATAAATATTACCGCCCCACCTATCAATGCAGACAATCTTGGAGTTTCATCAAAAGTAAGATAAATCCACAGTGGCCCCAGAATTGTCTCCAGTAGAAGAAATAATCCCAGATGTGATGACGGAATAAATCGCGATGCCTTTGCAATCAGGCTTAAAGCTAGAAAGACCACCACAGAACCTTCAAAAATAACCAACATTAGAGTCCGGGGTGGTAACAGGACCGTAATATCAAATCTGACATACAAAATGAGCGCAGCAATAATCGCCCCCACAGAAGGCGAGAGGGAAAGATCATTCTGACTACTTCTTCCTACAACAAACGCTGCCGCCATCGAAATAGCAGTCAGAAGAGCAGTAAGGTCTCCAATTGATGGAGAGAACGATAATTGCTTACCGGTTCCAGAGATAACAATAAATACGCCAGTCAGGGAAATAATAAAAGCCAGGCTGGTTACTCTATTAACGGACTCTCGCAGAAAAAGCCAACCCAATATTCCAGCCCATAATGGTGCTGTGCTGATGATAAACAGCATATTAGCAATCGAAGTCATCATGGCCGACATAGGAAAAAGCACCGACGACAATCCGTAGAAAAATGCAGACAACAACATGTCTCGACCAAACAAGCTTTCTCGATCAGGGACCTGCCGATAACGGCAGTATCGATAGATAACAAGACAGAGCACAGGCAGTGACAGTGCGATAGCACGCCAGAAAGCAATATCTGTGGCGGGCAGGTTAATTATTCTCAATAACACCGTGTCAAAACTTAAAACAAAACCTCCGATCGAAGCAAAAATATACCCACGGCCATTAGTCGTATCTTTATTCACAATTTACTCCTGAGGACATTGATGAGAAGAGAGGCGCATTCCTTTGGGGGTGAATCCAGTGTTCCCGGAATATAACAACTTATCCGCCAATGGTTAGCATCCAACATTTTCAAACTAAAATTATTCACAAGGTATTCTGGTAGTAGGTGTCCAGAACTAGTTTTGACGACCAGAAAAGGTGTTTGCGAATACAGTTGTGTTACAGGTTCAAAGCCGAGCATAGTCAGGCTCTCTGCCTGCGCAGGCGTGAGACTGAACATGGCAATATTGAACAGTAACGGTTTGGTTGTAAGACGTTCCAGCAATGCCTGTAATACAACATTATTCACCGTCCCTGATTCAGCGATCTGCGCAGTTTTTCGCACCGTTTCGTATTCATATCGCTTTCTGACACAAAGCACACCGACCCCAGTCTGCAAGGCCAAATGTTTATGCAGCGGAAAGAAAACCACATCGGCAGAAAATGCCTCTGAATGATGGCAAACCACTCCAATTGACTGAGCCGCATCCACAACGACAGCTTTTTGATGAATACAAGCTACATTGCCGCTATCAGGGCTAATGTGTGTGATAAGCGGTATAGATTGCCCGTAAGATGGCTGGGGTAACATCCGGTAAGGATGATAGCATCCAGCTTCAATGGATAGCGTCCTACTCTGGGCACTCAGCCCGTGCAATACTGTCAGTAAACAATGTGTAGAGTTGGACAGGAGGAAAATATCTTCGTGAGGAATTGACAGCGCCATCCTGAGTCGTTTTTTTATTTCATTTCTGCAATGCCCGAGCGCCCGGAAATAATGTGTACAGTACGAGCTATCAGAAGGAAATAATGAAGCATTGATAGCTGAATCATCAAGCTCGCTATTCATTCAATTAGATTTCCGGCTTTCAACGCAGGAATAACCGCGTCACGGAAGATGCTTCCGACATGTAAGTTGTCGATATCTTCGAATGACACCCAACGTAGTTCTTCGATCTCTGATGATGGAACGGGCTCACCATTGACCTCGACCAGATAGGATACAATTTTTATTGGTTCCTGCTCAAAAGCAGACACAGAACAATCGGTACGGAACCTAACGGCGTTATGCAAAGTAACACCAATTTCTTCATGAATCTCTCTGCGGAGACAATCTTCGGCGGCCTCACCAAATTCAGGTTTTCCACCAGGAGAGATAAAAATGTTTGTTTCTTTCTTTCTGACCAACAAAACCTTGCCATTACTAATAATAATGGCAGCAAATTTAATAATCATAATAGAATTGCTCGTATCAAAAAACATTAAATGACTGCATATAGCCACACCAGACACTGACTTCATTTGCATAAGACTGAAGGTGTAATTAATCGAGAGGTTAAGAACAATATTTTTAATTAACTGTGAATCGAAATCTATTAATTACCAGTAACTAAAACCGCATTACACACAGCCATCCAAACCTTTATATGTGCGCAAGCACATTTATCTATTTAATAAATCACGCAGCAACGCCACAAATCCCACCAGTCAAAAACTCAATAATATCTCTGCACTTTTCCTCTTTGCGCTTCAGATAATTCATGATTACATCATCTGATGCCGGAGTGAAACTATCCGCAAATACGGATAATCCCTCTAGAGATTTAGTGGAAATTCCTGCCTGGAGCAGGCGGTATTTGACTTCATCCTGAGATTTTGCGAACTGATAGATAGGGCTATGATATTCAATCCCATAGGATTTTATAAAGTCGACAAAATATTCCTTGGCAACAAGTCGCTGCTCAGGAAATTCTTTCTGATAATGGGTAATCCCATCGTTGATAACAGAAATGCCATTGCGTTTGCAATAGTCAATAATATGCGCGTGGATGGCGATTTTTTCACCCAATAATACCAGGTTTTTTCGATCTTCGAGAATATCTGATTCCAACGTTTCAATTGCCAGCGAGCGAAAAGCGCCACTGATATCTTCAATGTGGTGGCAAACCACAAGCTGACCAAACCTGTTCCGCAACTCCTCAACGCGATGTGAGAGGATCCCTCGATGCAATGAACACCCGCTACTGGCTGTGTAGAGATGTACAGGGATTCCTTGAAGCATCAGATGGACGGCCACCAGGGTGCTGTCACGCCCCCCTGTAAACATGACCAGTTGTTCATTATTTTTCATTTTTGTTCCTCTCTAGTTTATCTAGTACATCATCGGCTGAATCAGTAATAAAAATGTTATCCAGGTCTGTTGCAGAAATTAACCCTGAATCCCGGAGTTCCCTAAGCCATGCGATTCCATTTCGCCAGAATTCAGAACCAAGCAGGAATACTGGTTTACGGCTCATTTTCCCTGTCTGTATGAGTGTCAGCATTTCAAACAATTCATCTAGAGTCCCAAATCCTCCCGGCATAGCAATAAAAGCATCACAGTATTGCGCAAATGCCAGTTTGCGAGTCATAAAATAGTTAAAATCAAGAGATAGTTTTTTCTGAGGGAGAATATCACTTTCAAAAGGTAAGCGTATATTAAGAGCAATTGATTTCATTCCCGCAATTTGAGAACCTTCTATTGCAGCTTTCATGATACCAGGCCCGCCACCTGTGATGACCTGATAACCATGCTCGACCAACCTCCGAGCTACTTCTTTTGCCTGCTGGTAGTAATTATCGCTTTCCTTGATTCTGGCACTACCAAACACCCCAACTGCATTAACTATATTATGTTTAAATGCAGCAATATTTTCAATTTCAGTAGAAATGGCCTCTATCATTGATCCCCCAGATTGATTCTGGGGGTAATTATCTATACTTGATAAATAAACGCAAGCTAGTTATACTTGACGCTATGTTTAGTAAATCTATACGAACAAAATGAAACAAATCCCCCCATTAAATTCACTGAAGGTATTTTTTTGGACATCGCAATGTAGTAGTTTTTCTCAGGCAGCAAGTGATAATCATTTAACAAAAGGAGCTATTAGCCTACAAATAAAACAGCTTGAAGATTGGTTGGGTGTGAAATTATTTATTCGGTCACGTGACGGTGTTGAATTAACCAGACATGGTGTTGAATTAAAGAAAACCTGTGAAATAGTCTTTTCATTACTTGAAGATCAGGTTCAGACTCTCAAGAAAAACACAAAAGCAGTGACAAAGATAAACATTGGTTGCTCTGGGAGTTTACTTCGCCACCTCTTCCTACAAAATCAAAAAAGAATCAGTGCGGAATTTCCTGAATATCAATTAGTGTATAACACGACGACAACTATAGATTCATTATTCAATAACACGACCGATGTTTATCTCTCACGTGGCATCCCTGCTTTAACTGAAGGGTTAAAAGAAGTCATGTTATTCAGAGATGAAATTGGCCTTGTGGCATCAAGAAACTATCTGGAACGCCATGCTCAGGGTATCACAGTTTGCCATGCCCTGAGCCGAGAAAGTGCCTGGGATGAATGGTGTAGAACTTCTTGTCAAATGCAAATGCTACCCGTAGTTGATGAACTGCGCTTTGAAAGTCTTTCTCTTGCGCTCGATGCCGCCCGGTTTGGCCTAGGGGTTGTCGTGGCGCCCTGGTTTCTGGCTGAACCGGAGATCCGTCAGGGTAATCTGTTCGCTCCGTTTGGGTTTGTAGAATGTGGAACCGGTACCCGCCTTTATCACCGGGATGACGTATCAGACGCAATCCTGCAATTCATTGACAAATTTCAGTCTACAGTTACTGGACTTAAAAAGGCTCCGCATAATGACTTGAACGTACTTCGTTAACGAAGCGCCCTTATTAAGTCACACACCTCCCTGAGCCAGTCTCATGTAGGTAACTAGTTGAAAAAGAAGGGACTACCACTCAATGGTCAATTTCTGTTACACCTGTCCCCACTGGGCTGGGAACATATTAATCTGACAGGAGACTATATCTGGCGAACCAACAAAAAACTGGCAGAAGGGAAGTATCGTCATTTGCGGCCAGTTGATGTCAGTCAGTACAAAAAACAACCTTAACGTACAATATTTTCCGTTTCCCAAACGGAGCCCAGTAATAATTAATGACCGTCACCTATAATTAAGGTGCCGGGAAAAATTGAAATTGAAGTAAAAGACCACCTTCTTAGAAGGTGGCTTTTGAGAATGCCCCCTGTAAGGGGGGCTACTTTCACCTTCCGCTTA
>NZ_JAERJR010000016.1 GCF_018257515.1 Tatumella sp. JGM118 | reverse complement strand
GCGGGCAGGCTTGTCGCAAGGCCCGGAGTGCAGAGGGCGCGGCCATGCGCCCTTTGCCCGGTCGCCCCCGGCGGGGCTAAGGCAGCCTGCCTTATTATAAAGCGAACGGAATACTCACGGTCTGATCATAAAAAAACGTATCCGGTTTTCCCCGGTCCCTCCCCCTGATAATAAAAAACCTGATCCGGTTTTCCCCGGATCCCCATTCAGCGACTTCCCCTTAACCTGCGGGGCAAGGTATCATCCCTGCCGATCCCGACACTCCGGAGAAAGGCCGACATGGACCCGCGAAAAATTATTGTTGAACTCTACCCCGAACTGACTCCGGAACTGCAGAAAGCCGCGGAGTTTGTCCTGGAACACAGCAGTGAGTTAGTGGTGCTGTCAATGCGCGCCTTCGCCGGGAATGCGGATGTTAAACCCGCTACTCTGCTGCGGCTGGCCCAACGCCTGGGCTACCAGGGCTGGGGCGAACTCAAATCCGCCTTTATACAATCGCTGGGACTGGCAGATGATAGCTATGCTTCCCGGGCCTCCGGATTGCAGGACAAAGCACAGCACCCGGCGCTGTATGATGAAGTCTTCTCTGCCTTCGGCACGAACCTGCAACAAACCCGGGACAATAACCGGGAAGCACTGGAGCACGCCGTCACCCTGCTGGATAATGCCTCACAGGTCTATATCTGCGGGTTCCGCGCCAGTTTCTCTGTCGCCTGGTCACTGCATTATATTTATCGCCTCTTTCACCGGCACGTCTCGCTGATTGACGGGCTGGCGAATAATCAGGAGATGTTCACCCGCGAGATCGGTGCCGATGATCTGGTCGTGATCTGCGGATTTGCGCCTTATTCCCGCGAAACGCTGCAAATTATCGCTTACGCTCAGGCCGCAGGAGCCACCCTGATAGCGGTCACAGATTCGGCGGTTTCCCCGCTGGCGCAGGCGGCCGCCTGTACCCTGCTTTTTTCCACCGGTAGCCCGTCCTTTTTCCCCTCCGTCGTTTCTGCCATGGGGCTTGCCGAATGCCTGATGGCGGCTCTGGTCGCCAGACACGGCGAAGACGCTATCCGTCGTATCGAGAGTGCTGAGCGCTATCTGATTGATTCCGGGACCTATATTCTGCCCGGGAAATAGAACACGGCGTCAATGATTCATTTGAATCATTTATATATTGAATGATCCAAATGAATCTGAGACTATGATCCCTGTTTGGGGGGAGTTCCCCTGTTTATCGCCGTCACAGGATCACCATGAGCCATATTATTCACCGCAGTCTGAAGGTTACTCCCCCTGTTGCCGCCTCTGCACAAGGGGTGTGGATCACCGATCGTTCCGGAAAACGTTACCTTGATGCCAGCGGCGGAGCAGCAGTTTCCTGCCTGGGCCATGGTCATCCCGATGTACTGGCCGCCCTGCATCAGCAGATTGATACGCTGGCTTATGCACATACCGGATTTTTCACCAGCGATGCCGCAGAGCAACTGGCCGACCAGCTGGTGCGTACCGCGCCCGGGGATCTGAATTCTGTCTATTTCGTATCCGGGGGATCCGAAGCGGTAGAGACGGCGCTGAAACTGGCCAGACAATATTGTGTGGAAACCGGACAGCCGGAAAAGACCACCTTTATCGGCCGTCGTCAGAGCTATCACGGGAATACGCTGGGTGCTCTGGCGGTCGGAGGCAATGAGTGGCGTCGTAAGCAATTTGCACCACTGCTGATGGATGTGGCGCGGGTCTCTGCCTGTAATGCCTACCGTGATCGTCTGCCGGATGAAAGTGAACAACAGTACACCGAACGCCTGCTCAACGAGCTGGAGCAGACCATTCTTGATACCGGTGCAGAAAAAATTATCGGTTTTGTCGCCGAAACCGTCAGCGGTGCCACGACCGGCGCCGTTCCGCCGACCCGGGGCTATTTCGCCGGGGTAAGAAAGCTCTGCGACAAATATGGTCTGCTGTATATCGCCGATGAAGTGATGTGCGGCATGGGCCGGACCGGTACATTGCACGCCTTTGAACAGGACGATGTGGTCCCGGATATCGTGACAGTGGCGAAAGGACTGGGCGGCGGCTATCAGCCGATTGGCGCGGTACTGGTCAGCGATAAAGTCATGGAGCCACTGCGTAACGGTAGCGGAATGTTCCAGCATGGTCATACCTATATCTGCCACCCAACTGCGGCGGCGGCGGCACTGGCAGTCCAGCAGGTGATCGAGCGGGATAACCTGTTGAGTCGTGTGCAACACCAGGGGAATTATTTACTGCAGCAATTACATGCCGAACTGGCCGGGCTGGACTTTGTCGGAGATACCCGCGGACGCGGATTATTCGCCGGCGTCGAGCTGGTCAGGGATAAAACAACAAAAACGGCATTCGATCCTGCCCATAAACTGCATGCTGCCATCAAAAGTGCCTGCCTGGAAAAAGGACTGATGGTCTACCCGATGGGCGGGACCATTGACGGACAGCAAGGGGACCATATCCTTATTGCTCCGCCTTTTATTATTGAGCCGTCGCAGCTCGATTTTGTGGTGGAGACACTGAAACAGGTCATCATCCGGGAAACCGCTAAAGCGGCGGGACAGTCATGAGGGCCCGGACTCATCGCCTGCCTGACCTGACCCCGGATGCGTGGACGCCCGGACAACGTTTGCTGGCAGAAGAAGTGATCAATGGCCCGCGGGGGGCATTGCTGCCCCCGTTTCAGGCATTACTGCGCAGCCCGGAACTGATGTCACATGTCCAGCATTTGGGCGAGTACCTGCGCTACCGGAGTGCCATCGGTCAACGGCTTTCCGAGCTGGCCATTCTGCTCACCGCCCGGCACTGGTCTCAGCCGGTAGAGTGGGAGATCCATGCGCCGATAGCAGAACAACAGGGCATTTCTGCGGCCGCTATTGTGGCGATCCGTCAGCAACAGCAGCCAGCCCCCGATGACTTAGCCGCCGATGAATGGCTGGTGTACCACTTCTGCCGGCAATTACATCAGCAGCAGGGAGTCAGTGACAGCCTGTGGCAGGAGGCAGTGAGCCATTTTGGTGAAACGGCCGTGATGGATCTGATTGGCGTCAATGGCTATTACTCTCTGCTCGCCATGGTGATGAACTGCGCCGGCACCCCCTCATCGTCAATGCCTGACGGTTTTTAGATATCCCCGGGGGCACCAAAAAGATCCCCCCTTCCAAAATGGGGCACCAAAAAGGTGCCTCCTGAACTTATATGCTTATAAGAAAAAGTTATTACCGCTTTTTTCTGAAGAGCATCAGACGTTAACACCAGGGAAACATAAAAAAACAATAAAAATCATAATGTTACTGTTTATCTTCTTTTTTTGTCTGAAGGTAAAAATAGTGGCACACATATTGCTTTTATCACTGTGACTGACACACATCATCCGATCTATATAAAGGAATCGCTATGCTGAAAACAATAAATACTGTCGGGATTTCATTAGCCTTACTGGCCGGTGCATTCAGTTTCAATGCGATGGCAAAAGATAAGTTAACCGTCGGCGTGGATACGGCGTTCGTTCCGTTTGAATTTAAACAAGGCGATAAGTACGTCGGATTTGATATCGATTTGTGGAATGCCATTGCGAAAAAAATGGACGTCGATTACACCCTGCAACCGATGGACTTTGGTGGTCTGATCCCGGGCCTGCAGTCTCGTAATATCGATGTTGCGATGGCCGGTATCACCATTACGCCGGTTCGTGCTCAGGTGGTGGACTTCAGTTCCCCTTACTATAACGCTGATCTGCTGATGGCCGTGAAAAGCTCAGCGACCGGGATCACTAAATTCAGTGACCTGGCCGGGAAACGCGTAGGTCTGAAACAAGGGACTGCGGCAGCAACCTTTATGAAAGCGCACGTTAAAGCCGATTACGTTGAGTTCCCGAACATCGACAATGCCTACCTGGATCTGCAGGCCGGAAATATCGACGCCGTTGTTCACGACTCTCCTAACGTTCTTTATTACGTGAAAACTGCCGGTGACGGAAAAATTAAAGCGACCGGTGAAACCGACAGCGTGCTGCCACAGCAGTATGGTTTTGCTCTGCAGAAAAACAGCCCTTACACCGCCCGTGTCGATGCGGCGCTGAAAGCATTACGTGCTGATGGTACCTATAACAAAATCTATCTGAAATGGTTCGACAAAGAACCTAAGTAAGTTTTTGGGCCAGCACTGGCTGGCCCCGTTTTTTTTACACAGTACGGGTAACACTATGAATTTTGACATCAGTTATGTCTGGCAAGCCGTGCCAATACTCTTGCAAGGGTTAAAGCTCACCCTCTTTATTTCTATTGTCGGCCTGATGGGCGGCTTTGTTATCGGCCTGGCTGCCGGTGTTTGTCGCGCACTGGGCGGCAGGGTGTCAAAAGCATTATCACTGGTTTTTGTCGAACTTATCCGCGGCACCCCCATTATGGTGCAGGTGATGTTTATTTACTTCGCCCTGCCGTTAGCGCTGCCGGTTCATATTGAACCGATCACCGCGGCTGTCGTCACGATTATGATTAACTCGGGCGCGTATATCGCTGAGATCACCCGTGGCGCGATTTTATCGATCAATAAAGGGTTTAAAGAAGCCGGACTGGCCATGGGACTCTCTTCCCGCGCCACCACATGGCATATCATTATGCCTCTGGCTCTGCGTCGTATGATCCCGGCGCTCGGTAACCAATGGATCATCAGTATTAAAGACACCTCACTGTTTATCGTGATTGGGGTGGCTGAACTAACCCGTCAGGGCCAGGAAATTATTGCCGGAAACTTCCGCGCACTCGAAGTATGGACAGCGGTAGCAGCACTTTATCTGATTGTGACTCTGTGTCTGAGCTTCCTGCTTAAAAGACTGGAAAAAAGGATGCATATCTTATGAGTATGGTTGAATTTCAAAATGTCTCGAAAAATTTTGGCTCAACACAGGTGCTGCACGATATCAATCTGAAGATTGATGCCGGCGAAGTGGTGGTGATCATTGGCCCGTCCGGATCCGGTAAATCAACGTTATTACGTTGTATCAACAAACTGGAAGAGATCTCTTCCGGCGCACTTATCGTCGCCGGGATGCATATGACCGATCCGCACGTGAATGAATGTGATATTCGTCGTGAAGCCGGTATGGTCTTCCAGCAGTTTCACCTGTTCCCGCACCTGACGGCACTGGAAAACGTGATGTTTGGCCCTCTTCGTGTCCGGCACAGCAGTAAGGCAAAAGCCCGTGAACAGGCGATGGCACTGCTGACGCGTGTCGGTCTGGCCAGTCGCGCGGATCACTACCCTTCTGAGCTTTCCGGCGGCCAGCAGCAGCGTGTTGCCATCGCCAGAGCCCTGGCGGTGAAACCCCAGATGATGCTGTTTGATGAACCGACCTCGGCACTGGACCCGGAATTGCGTCATGAAGTGCTGCAGGTAATGCGTTCTCTGGCGGAAGAAGGGATGACCATGGTGATTGTGACCCATGAAATCGGCTTTGCCCGCGATGTGGCCTCACGTCTGATCTTTATCGACGGCGGAACGATTGCCGAAGACGGCGAGCCGGCAGAACTGATTGAGAGCGGTAAAGGCTGCGCGCGTTTGCAGGAATTCCTGCAGCACGTATCGTAACCTTTCCGGACAGGCACCCGCTTATGAAAAAACTGACCTTCCGTGGCGATACCTTCGCTCTCGGAAAACAACTGGGCCAGGCCGGGCACGCGGCCTGGCACCAGGAACTGACGCTGACACCACTGTGGCAGACAGTGACAGCCCTGAAAGATTCCGCACAGGCAAAGGCCATGGCGGTGGCGGTAAAACAACACTATCCGGATATCTGGCTGGAAATCGAGGGGCTGGCTTGCGGGCTGGAGGCGGAGACTGACGAGGTCTTTGCCTGGAACTGTCGTGGTGATCTGGTACGTTCGACCTCAGATGGCTGCACTACCCTGGCCGGTCGTGATGCGCGGGATGACATCATCGTTGCGCACAATGAAGATGGATTCCCGCAGTTACGCGATGCGTGTTTCCTGGCGGAGGTGATACCGGATCAGGGAGTATCCTACCTGAGTTTCGCCTATCCTGGCTCGCTCTGCGGACATACGTTTTCTGTAAACCAGTACGGGATTGTTAATACCGTTAATAATATCCGTGCGGTTGAGCGGCCTGAAGGGTTGCCTCGTCAGGTGCTGGCCAGAGCGGCACTGAACGCTGCCAGCCTGGACCAGGCGGTGGCCGTACTGACGTCTCCGGGCCGGGCGGGAGCCTTCCACCATACACTGGCCAGCGCCGGGGATTCACGGATCTTCAGTATTGAAGCGACCGGTACCGGGTGCAGTGTTCTGCCGTTAAAAGGCAGTACCGGACATGCGAATCATCTGGTCCATCCGCAGCAACAGGCGGCTGAGCAGGTGATCACTGACAGTTCTGCCGCGCGTCAGCAGGTGATTGAAGCATTACTGGCGACCGGTGAGACACTGTCAGCTGAGCGCAGCCTGATGATCCTTTCTGATCAGAGTCAGGAAGAACTCCCGGTTTACCGCCTGGCGGCGGATGACCCGGATCAGGAAAATACCCTGGCGACAGCATTGTTTGAAGTCAGTGATGAGGGCGTCAGCTGGTCTGTCTATGGTAAAGATCGTCAGCATGCGGCACTGGAAGGTAAGGTGTTACGCGGCTCAGCGGCGGTCTGATACCCCGTGATCCTGTAAGAGGCTGCGATTGCAGCCTTTTTTTATGGCCGGGGCACCGGTCCCGCCGCTCTGTAACGCCCACCGGCCCTGGTTTTCACGCCGTTACCGGCCCGCATTCGCGGCATGAATTTTATCCGGCAAAGCATCGGTGCGGAGGGTGAATTCAGACTCAACGATGATATCGGTCATTTCTGCCGGCAGGCACTATTCTCCCCGGGTCACGGGTTACGCCGCACCGCAGTTATCCCCTGCCGGTCTGCATATTCGCTTTCTGAACACTGTCTTGCTAAGCACTCGCTTTCTGAATACTTCCTCTCTAAGCATGACACTTCTGGCACCGGAGAAGGGTTATCGCCAGATAGCTGGATCCGCCGGGCGTGGATGCATCGTCAGTGACTTGCCGGAGAAAGGCTGAGGAAAGTTTCGCAGTAAAAGGGATGCTTCGGGGAGACAGAGAGGCGGCTACCAGTGCGGTGGTTATCAGACTGATCCGCAGTTATCCCCTGCCGGTCTGCATATTCGCTTTCTGAACACTGTCTTGCTAAGCACTCGCTTTCTGAATACTTCCTCTCTAAGCATGACACTTCTGGCACCGGAGAAGGGTTATCGCCAGATAGCTGGATCCGCCGGACGTGGATGCATCGTCAGTGACTTGCCGGAGAAAGGCTGAGGAAAGTTTCGCAGTGAAAGGGATGCTTCGCGGGACAGAAAGGCGGCTACCAGGCTGCCGGTGGGCAGCCCGTGGTGTTGTCACCTGCAGGACAGAGGCTTATTTATTCAGTTCCGCCGTCATATGCACACAGTTTTTAGTGGTCGCTTCGGTAATCCGGTAAGAGTCACCGCTCTTATGGGCCTGCGCCGCGATTTGTGCTTCAGCATCATCCAGTGTCCCGGCGGTGGCGGTGATCGTCTGAGCAAAGCTACCGAAAGAAATCAGAGAGAACGTGGCAACTGCAACGAAAGTTTTGATGGAGTTCATAAGGATTACCTTCATTCATTTTCAGGGTAAGGGCCGGTATGGCCCCGATGCGATGCATGATAGACCGGCAGAAGGACGCTTAAAAGCTGAACGATTTGCTGATCTTATTCAAATAAAATGAAGGTATTTCCCGGGGACCATAAAAGGCCGGCAGGGGCTTTTCCCTGCGCCGGGGGCACGTCAGACCGGGATCAACGGACCGCTATGGAAACGCAATTCACTGTCGGCGTCAGTGATCAGCCGGGCTTCCGTTTCACCGATCGTCCGGATGCGGTCCGTAATATCATAGGGCGAGATCTGCCAGGCCAGTGCGAGGTAATCCTGATAGTGACGGGCTTCGGAACGCAGCAGTGAACGGTAAAAGCTGGCCAGTCCGGGTTCCAGATAAGGGGCCAGCGCATAAAAGCGTTCGCAGGAGCGCGCTTCGATATAGGCACCGCAGATAAGTTTATCGATCAGCGTGTCGGGTTCATGCGTGGTCACTTCACGCAATAATCCCTTCGCGTAGCGACTGGCGGTGATTTTATGGTATTCGATCCCCCGGGACTGCATGATCTCCAGTACCTGATAAAAGTGATGTAATTCTTCTTTAATTAACAACACCATTTTATCAATCAGGTCATCAGCGCCGGGAAAAGCGTCATGCCGGGTAATGTTTTTCCCCAGGTGACGGTGGGCATGAATGAAATCACTGTCCGGATGTTCACGATAGACAAAATCCTCGTACGGGGCCAGCCAGCGCATCAGTGTTTCCGCGCCGGGTTTATCGGCAACGTATTTACGGATAAGCCACGCGGCGGTCTGGGCCGCTTTCAGTTCACACGTCAGGTGATCGGTCAATAACAGTGGCAGGTTTTCCGGTCTGGACGCTTCATCAATCCAGGCCTGCGGGGTCCGGCAATGTAAAAACTGTAACAGTGGTTCAACGAGGGCGGCGTAGTTCATGGTTCAGTGACTTTGAAAATCAGGGCGAATAAAACGCCCTGGCCTCACGGAGCCGTCAGACCAGGGGGAAATGCCGTCAGAAGCGATCGGTTAGTGACGGACGGGAGAATCCTCTGCGGAAGTCTCTTCGTCATCGCCATCTTCATCTTCTTCGTCTTCAGCATCCGGATCTTCGAAGTAGGTGCCCCAGCCATCATAATCAACGTTATATTTTCCGGCGACTTTGACCAGCTGTTCGATCTGGGCATTGATCAGCTCATCCTTCAGTGCAATTTCACTGATGATATCCACACACATCACAGTGGTTCCATCTTCCAGCTCCAGTTCTTCCGGGTCTGTCACTTCGTAGCCCAGTTTGAACGCATCAACGGCGGCTTTTTCCAGTGCGTCAAAGCTGTCGCAGGATAAATGATGTTCTACGGTATAGAGCGCATCCGGATCACTGCCATCTTCCAGTAATTCTTCAATAATTTCGCGTGTTTCTTCACGCTGTTCTTCCATAAATGCTTCGAATGTCATAGGGAATTCCTCAGTACGTTCAGGGGTAATATTCCCCGGATAGACGGGCATTTTCCCACAGCATCCCGCGTGGCACTACACTAAAGCACACGATTCCTGAAAATAAGGTTGAAAATGAATATTCATACATATAGATTGAATATTAATTCATTGTATTAATCGCCACCCGGAGTGATGTATGAGTAAGCTGTATCAACGCCATTTCCTGAGATTGCTGGATTTTACCCCTGCCGAACTGAATGAACTGGTGCAACTGGCCGCCCGCCTGAAGCAGGACAAAAAACAGGGCAAAGAGTCCCCGTCTCTGCAAGGCAAAAATATCGCGCTCATCTTCGAAAAAGATTCGACCCGTACCCGTTGCTCTTTCGAAGTTGCCGCATACGATCAGGGAGCCCGTGTCACCTGGCTGGGTGCCAGCGGTAACCAGATTGGCCATAAAGAATCGATTAAAGATACTGCCCGTGTACTGGGCCGCATGTATGACGGCATCCAGTATCGCGGGTATGAGCAGGAGATTGTCGAAACGCTGGCGGAATACGCAGACGTACCGGTATGGAACGGACTGACCACCGAATTTCACCCGACCCAGTTACTGGCCGATCTGCTGACGATGCAGGAACACCTGCCAGGCAAAGCCTGGACAGAGATGACGCTGGTGTACGTCGGTGATGCCCGTAACAATATGGGGAACAGTATGCTGGAAGCGGCAGCGCTGACCGGTCTGGACCTGCGCCTGGTAGCCCCTAAAGCCTGCTGGCCGGAAGAGGCCCTGGTCGAAGAGTGCCGGCATGCAGCACAAAAGACCGGCGGTAAAATCACGCTGACAGAATCTATCGAAGACGGGGTCAAAGGCGCTGACTTTATCTATACCGATGTCTGGGTGTCGATGGGCGAAGCCAAAGAGACCTGGGCCGAACGGATCGCCCTGCTGCGTCCTTATCAGGTTAATGCACAGATGCTGTCGCTGACCGGTAATCCTGAGGTCAAATTCCTGCACTGCCTGCCTGCGTTCCATGATGATCAGACCAGTATGGGTAAACAAATGGCGGAACAATACGGCTTCAGTTCAGGCATCGAAGTCACTAACGATGTTTTCGAATCAGAGCACAGCATTGTCTTTGACCAGGCGGAAAACCGGATGCATACCATCAAAGCGGTGATGGTTGCCACCCTGGGCCGGCAATAACCCGCTGCACAGACGGACAACGGGATTTCCCGGGGTCCGTTCCTTTTTCTTTTCTGCTGACGTCAGCTCCGCATAATTATTTTCCGCTTCTCTTTTTTTTACTCAACATTCCGGGAAAACTATTCATTCCCTCTGCATAATCTGAATTTCACCCACGATTCCGGCGTGGATAACGGATTGTTTATGAAAAAAATAATTTAAAACTCCCCCTGTGATCGTAAATATAAAAAAATAATTTATATCCGGGAAAAGGAATAACTATCCGGCATCATCTCCCTCCGGCATAAATAATTACCACCCAGGATGGGTTATTATTCATTTCCAGTAATTAAATCCATAACATTCATAGTGATAAAAAAATCACTTTTCCCCAACCCAATCCCTGCAGAATATTAAAGGCGATATCTTTCACTGTTTAATGAATATAATTTCACTTTATAAAAACAGAAAAAAACCTGATTAATGATGTTAATCATAAATATGTTCACCGCTATTCGGCAGATGTTTTTATTTGATTTTCATCACATCCCATCCTTCTCTTCCTGATTATTTTTGAAATGTTTTCAGTATCAGCGCCGGATAATTTCATCCGGTCAGGCTGGAATATTTCCACCGGGAAGGAGTGTTTATGAAAAGGCATTATGTCGGTTCAGAGATTGGTACATTACGCAGTGTTTTGCTGCATCGTCCGAACCTTAGCCTGCAACGGCTGACGCCGGAAAATTGCCAGGATCTATTATTCGATGATGTGTTAGACGTCGAACGGGCAGGAAAAGAGCATGACCGCTTTGCCGGGGTTCTGCGGGAACAGGGGGTGGAAGTGTTACTTCTGTCCGATTTACTGACGCGGACCCTGGATGTCCCTGAGGCAAAACGCTGGTTATTACAGCAACAGATTTCGGATCACCGCCTGGGCCCTGGCTTTGCTTCAGATATCCGCGACTGGCTGGGACAGATGTCTCACCGGGAGCTTGCCCGCCATCTGACCGGGGGACTGACCCGGGATGAAGTCCCGCCGGAAATCAGCAGTATTACCGGCCGCAGCAGCCAGCCGGATGACTTTATTACGCGCCCCCTGCCCAACCACCTGTTTACCCGCGATACCTCGTGCTGGATTTATCAGGGGGTCAGTATTAACCCGATGGCTAAAGTTGCCAGACAACGTGAAACCCATAATCTGCGGGCGATCTATCGCTGGCACCCGGCTTTTGCGGGCGGTGATTTTATTAAATATTACGGTGACGAAGATCGTAACTATGACCATGCCACGCTGGAAGGGGGCGATGTGCTGGTCGCAGGCCGGGGCAGTGTTCTTATCGGCCTCTCAGAACGGACCACGGCTCAGGGAATAGAATTCCTCGCTCTCTCACTCTTTCGCCATCATCAGGCAAAACGTGTGGTCGTTATGGAGCTGCCAAGACAACGCTCCTGTATGCATCTCGACACAGTAATGACCCATCTGGATATCGATACGTTCTCCATCTATCCGCAAATCATTAATACCGAAATGCCTTGCTGGATCTTAACGCCGGACGGTAAAGGCGGCTTAATCCGCACTGCAGAAAAAAATTACCTGACCGCGCTGGAGCAAGCACTGGAGATCGATCAGGTACGGGTGATCACCACCGGCGGCGACCGTTTTGAAGCCGAACGGGAACAGTGGAACGATGCCAACAATGTTCTCACCCTGCGGCCGGGTGTGGTCGTCAGCTACGAGCGTAATTTACGGACCAATGAAAAATATGACCAGGCCGGGATCACTGTGCTGCCGATTGCCGGTGATGAACTCGGGCGTGGCCGTGGCGGCGCCAGATGTATGAGCTGTCCGCTGGAAAGGGACGGGATCTGAAGGCTAAGGAGAAAAACAGATGGAGAAAAAACCAGTACTGGTCGTGGCTCTGGGTGGTAATGCACTCCTCAAACGGGGTGAACCACTGGAAGCCAGTATTCAGCAGCAAAATATTCTGATTGCTGCCGGTGTCATTGCCCGTCTGACCGATGAGTGGCGGGTGGTTCTGGTTCACGGTAACGGGCCACAGGTCGGCCTGCTGGCGTTACAGAATGCGGCTTATCCCGACGTCGCGCCTTATCCGCTGGATATTCTGGTCGCGGAAAGTCAGGGGATGGTGGGCTATATGCTGCAACAGGCATTGCGGAATGAATTGCCCTCTCAGGAAGTCACGACTCTGCTGACCCGGGTGACCGTAGACCCCGCCGATCCGGCGTTTCAGGATCCGTGTAAGTACATTGGTCCGGTCTACACCGCCGCACAGGCCACTGACCTGGCGGCTGAAAAGGGCTGGATCATGAAGAAAGACGGGACCGGTTTTCGCCGCGTCGTGCCTTCTCCCGCGCCGCTGGCGATTTCGGAAAGCGCAGCCATTAACACCTTACTGCAGCATGGTCATCTGGTCATCTGTAATGGTGGCGGAGGGATCCCGGTGGTGCAGACCGGGCAGACCATGACGGGGTGCGAAGCCGTGATCGATAAAGATCTTTCTGCCGCCCTGCTCGCCCGTCAGTTGCAGGCCGATGCACTGCTGATCCTGACCGATGCTGATGCCGTCTACCGGAACTGGGGAACGCCGTCTCAGGAAGCTATCGGTCAGGTTACCGTCAGTGCGCTGGCAGGCACCTCATTTGATGCCGGTTCCATGGGGCCGAAAGTGGACGCCTGCTGTCAGTTTGTCAGGACAAGTGGCGGCCATGCCGGCATCGGTTCCCTGCAGGACGGTAGCCGCATCCTCTGCGGACAGAAAGGCACGCTGATCATTCCGGGCTAGTCCCCCGCATGATCCCCTGCTGTCTGCCTCCGTCCGGCAGGCAGTATTCCCCTGAAAATAAGGATATTCACTATGTCAGTCTCACTGAAAAACCGCCACTTCCTGAAACTGCTGGACTATAGCGCCGATGAAATTCATTACCTGCTGACGCTGGCGCGTCAGCTTAAACATGACAAACGGTGTGGCCAGGAACGCCCCCGGCTGAGCGGTAAAAATATCGCGCTGATCTTCGAGAAGAGTTCCACCCGCACCCGCTGTGCTTTTGAAGTCGCGGCTTTTGACCAGGGGGCGCAGGTTACTTATCTGGGGCCTTCCGGATCGCAGATTGGTCACAAAGAATCGATGAAAGATACGGCCCGGGTGCTGGGGCGCATGTATGACGGTATCGAGTACCGCGGGTTTGGGCAGAAGATAGTCGAAGAACTGGCAGAGAATGCCGGTGTACCGGTCTGGAACGGCCTGACCAATGAGTTTCATCCCACCCAGATCCTGGCGGATTTAATGACCATGCTGGAGCATGCGCCTGACCGCCCGCTTAACTCTTTACGGTTTGCTTATCTGGGCGATGCCCGTAACAACATGGGCAATTCCCTGATGGCCGGTGCGGCCATTATGGGAATGGATATCCGTCTGGTCGCCCCGCGGGCTTTCTGGCCGGACGACGCACTGGTCAGCCAGTGTCGTGAAATTGCAGCCACCAGCGGAGCCCGTATCACCCTCACCGAATCCGTGGCTGAAGGTGTGAAAGATGTCGATTTCCTCTACACCGATGTCTGGGTATCGATGGGCGAACCGAAAGAGGCCTGGGCGGAACGTGTCAGCCTGATGACGCCTTATCAGGTCAATCAGCAGGTCGTTGACGCCACCGGCAATCCGCAGGTGAAATTTATGCACTGTCTGCCCGCTTTCCATAACGAACAAACCACCGTCGGCCGGGAAATCGAGGAGACTTTCGGGCTGAAAGGGCTGGAAGTCAGCGAAGAGGTGTTTGAATCTGCCCGGTCGATTGTTTTCGATGAAGCAGAAAACCGGATGCATACGATTAAGGCCGTGATGGTCGCAACTCTGGCCGACTAACTGACCGCATGCAGGTACGGCTTGTCTGGCGTGCCTGCAGGGAGAGTGAGATGAAAAGTTTTAAATTTCCTTCTGCATATACCATTCTGTTCGGGCTGATTGTGGTGGTTGCCGCACTGAGCTGGATAATCCCCGCCGGTCAGTACCAGATGGTGATGAATGCCCGTCTGGGTCAGGAAGTGCCGATCGCCGGAACCTATCATACCGTCGCGTCCAACCCTCAGGGGATCAGCGATATTTTACTGGCCCCCATCGACGGGCTCTGGGATCACAAAACCGGCGAAGCCGGTGCCATCGATGTTGCACTCTTTATTCTGATTATTGGTGGCTTCCTGGGGGTCACCAATAAAACCGGCGCGATTGATGCCGGGATCCAGCGGGTGATGTTACGGCTAAAGGGCAAAGAAGAGTGGATGATCCCTATTCTGATGGGGTTGTTCGCGCTGGGTGGCACCATTTACGGGATGTCGGAAGAATCTCTGCCGTTTTATTCCCTGCTGGTGCCGGTGATGATGGTGGCCGGTTTTGATCCCCTGGTCGCCGCAGCCACCGTATTACTGGGGGCCGGCATCGGGACCCTGGGGTCCACCATCAACCCGTTCGCTACCGTTATCGCTTCGAACGCCGCAGGGATCCCTTTCACCGACGGGATTATGCTGCGGGTGATGATGCTGGTTTGCGGCTGGCTGTTGTGTGTCTGGTGGGTGCGCCGCTATGCCCTCAGGGTCCGCAGAGACCCGGGACTTTCCATCGTGGCCGATAAGGCTGACGAGAACCGTCGTTACTTTCTGTCTCAGCAGACCGGAGAGATTCTGGAATTCACCCTGAGACGGAAAATCATTCTGCTGCTGTTCGCCGTTGCGTTTGTGATTATGATTTACGGCGTGGCGGTACAGGGCTGGTGGATGGGCGAAATTTCCGCCATGTTCCTCGCGGCGGCCATTCTTGTTGCCCTGGTCGCAGGTATGAGTGAAGAAACCTTTACCACCACTTTTATCGACGGGTCCCGCGATCTGCTCGGGGTCGCGCTGATTATCGGTATCGCCCGTGGCATTGTCGTGGTCATGGATAATGGCATGATCACCCATACCCTGCTGAATGCGGCTGAACATATGGTCAGCGGATTACCGGCGGTTATTTTTATCAACGTCACCTGGTTTATTGAAGTGCTGCTGTCTTTCCTGGTGCCATCGTCTTCCGGATTGGCGGTACTCAGTATGCCGGTACTGGCTCCGCTGGCCGACTTTGCCGGTACCGGCCGCGAACTCGTGGTCAGTGCCTATCAGTCGGCTTCCGGGCTGGTTAACCTGATCACACCGACCTCCGCGGTAGTGATGGGCGGGCTGGCAATTGCCAGAGTGCCTTATGTGCGTTTCCTGAAGTGGATAGCGCCGCTGCTGCTGATACTTGTGATACTGAATATAGTCCTGCTCAGTGTCTCTGCGTTACTATAACTGACAGAGGTGCCCTGATGCCGCCGCCGGTCAGGGCCCTGTCACTGCAGCCCGTACACGGTCAGTGACCATCCTCGCCTGACAATGGAGATGTCATTATGCCTGTTCTCACCCCCGCCAGTCAGAAAGAACTCAGACAACTGGCCCTCTGCCAGCGGCTGATTATGCAAAACAGCTATCTTTCCCAGGAAGCCCTGCGCCGTGACCTGAAACGTAACGGCTATGCCCTGATAAGCCAGTCAACCGTGTCCCGTTTACTGAAACTCCTCGGTGCTATCAAAATCCGTAATGGCCGTGGGCAGCGGATCTATACCCTTAATCCTCTGTTGCAGTTAGCACCGCGCGCCAGCAGAACCATTGCAGAGATGGTGATCGATATTGTCTGCAACAACGAATTTATACTGATCCACACGGCCGCAGGTTATGGCCGCGCCGTCGCCCGCATCCTTGATTGCCAGGATCTGGCCCCGGTGATGGGCGTGGTGGCCGGCAGCGATAATGTCTGGATTGCGCCCCGGCAGTGCAGGCAGATCTCTGCGCTTTACCAGGAAATCTGTACCCTGCTGAAGGTTCCCTGAATCACCGCTACCGGCCGCGCATTTTATGCCGGCTTCTCTTGTCAGGAATTCTGTGGCCGGTATAATGCGCGAAAATTTTCCGGGAAATCGCATGCCACAGATCATCACACAACATGAGATCCGTACCTGCCCGACCGCAGGCGGCAGCCCTTTTTTTTCCCGCATCACTGTCTATTTCATAAAAAAAGCCCCTGTTTCAGGGGCTTTTTTTTGCCTGTCATCCGCTCGTGCCGAGGATATTACTTATGGCTAACCCCCTCTATCGAAAGAATATTATCTCAATTAATGACCTGAACCGTGATGAACTGGAGCTGGTTTTAGCCACTGCTGCACGGCTGAAGGCTTCGCCACAACCTGAGCTGTTAAAGCACAAGGTGATTGCCAGCTGTTTTTTTGAAGCGTCGACACGTACCCGTCTCTCTTTTGAAACGGCGATCCACCGGCTGGGGGCTTCAGTGGTCGGCTTTTCTGACGGCGGTAACACTTCGCTGGGCAAAAAAGGTGAAACACTGGCCGATACGATTTCGGTGATCAGCACCTATGTGGATGCCATCGTCATGCGTCATCCACAGGAAGGTGCCGCCCGGCTGGCCACCGAATTTGCCGGTGATATTCCGGTGCTGAATGCCGGCGACGGTGCAAATCAGCACCCGACCCAGACATTACTCGACCTGTTCACCATCAGTGAAACCCAGCAGCGGCTGGATAACCTGAACATTGCCATGGTGGGTGACCTGAAATATGGCCGGACCGTGCATTCACTGACCCAGGCCCTGGCCAAATTCAGCAATAACCGTTTCTTCTTTATTGCGCCGGAAGCCCTGACCATGCCTGCGTACATTACTGATCTGCTCGACGAAAAGGGCATCAGCTGGTCGCGCCACGCTTCCATTGAAGAAGTGATCCCGCAGACAGATATTTTATATATGACCCGGGTCCAGAAAGAGCGTCTGGACCCTTCCGAATATGCCAACGTAAAAGCCCAGTTTATCCTGCGGGCGGCCGACCTGACCGGCGCACGTGAAACGATGAAGGTGCTACATCCTTTGCCCCGCGTGGATGAAATTGATACCGACGTCGATTCGACCCCCTATGCCTGGTACTTCCGCCAGGCCGGGAATGGTATCTATGCCCGCCAGGCATTACTGGCTCTGGTGTTAAATGAAGAACTCACTGCATAACGGGGGAACAGACAGATGACTCAGGATAATAAATTACAGGTTGAAGCCATCAAATGTGGCACCGTCATTGACCATATTCCGGCCCGTGTCGGCTTCCGGTTACTCTCGCTGTTCCGCCTGACAGAAACCGATCAGCGTATTACCATTGGCCTTAACCTGCCTTCCGGCGAAATGCAGCAGAAAGACCTGATAAAAATCGAAAATACCTTTCTGACAGAAGAACAGATCAACCAGCTGGCGCTCTATGCCCCGCATGCCACCGTTAACCGTATCGACAATTATGACGTGGTCGCCAAAAGAGTGCCGGAATTACCTGAGCGGATAGAGCGGGTACTGAGCTGTCCGAACAGTAACTGCATCAGTCATAACGAACCGGTCAGCTCCTCTTTTACGGTGCGTCAGCGCCCACAGGACATCATGCTGACCTGCAAATACTGTGAAAAAGAATTTGCCCGTCATGTCGTGATGGGACACTGGTAATCATCATTCACCCTTTTATAATGGGGACGCATCCGCCTGAGGGCTGAGTCGTCCTCGTATATTCATTAAGGAGAAGTTATGTCCCGCGTCATCAGTACCGAAAATGCACCGGCTGCTATCGGCCCGTATGTACAGGCTGTCGATCTCGGCAATATGATCATTACTTCCGGCCAGATCCCGGTTGATCCGAAAACCGGTGAGGTTCCTGAGGATGTTACCGCTCAGACCCGCCAGTCTCTGGCAAACGTGAAAGCCATTATTGAAGAAGCCGGGCTGACCGTGGGCGATATCGTAAAAACCACCGTCTTCGTCAAAGACTTAAACGATTTCACCACCGTTAATGCCGCCTATGAAGCCTTCTTTACTGAGAATCAGTCCGGCTTTCCTGCGCGCTCGTGCGTGGAAGTCGCTCGTCTGCCTAAAGACGTAAAAATCGAAATTGAAGCGATCGCCGTTCGTCGCTGATACCAATAGCGGCTCCTCCGGGAGCCGTTTCCGCACGTAATTGCCCGCCGTTATCCCCCCAGCGACCGTTCCGTCCCCCGGGTTTGTCTTTTTCCGCTTCTTTGTTCTGAATCAAATTTCGATCACTTATTTCGCTGAAAATACCACATATAGTATCTAGAATTACTTACAGCACAATATATGGGTGATCCTGATGAATACTATCGTTGTAAAACGGGACGGTTGTAAAGTGCCCTTCTGCCGTCAACGCATTATGAATGCTATCGGGGCCGCAGCCAGTGCCGCCGGAGTGACCGATGCCGCGTATTGTGAGCAGATGACCGGCCAGGTCTGCGCGGCGTTACGGCAGAACCACGAGCTGGACATCGGCCGGATACAGCAAGTGGTAGAAGATACGCTGATGACCGGCCCATGGCCGGATGTGGCCCGCTGCTATATTGAATATCGTCATGACAGAGACACCCGCCGTGAACAGCGCAGTCAGCTCTACCGGGAGATCCGCGGGTTGATTGAACAGACCAACACCTCTCTGCTGAACGAAAATGCCAATAAAGACAGTAAAGTGATCCCGACGCAGCGGGACTTACTGGCAGGGATCGTCGCCAGACACTATGCACGGCAACATATTCTGCCGGCACCGATCATGCAGGCGCATGATCGCGGAGACATCCATTATCACGATCTGGATTACTCCCCGTTTTTTCCGATGTTCAACTGCATGCTGATTGACCTGGAAGGGATGCTGACCCGGGGATTTAAAATGGGGAATGCCGATATTGCCCCGCCCAAATCCATTGCCACGGCAACCGCCGTCACCGCACAAATCATCGCTCAGGTCGCCAGCCATATCTATGGCGGTACCACGATTAATCGTATCGATGAAGTGCTTGCGCCCTATGTGGAAGCCAGTCTGCAACGTCACCGGGATACGGGCCGGGAATGGCAGGTTACCGATGCTGAAGCCTACGCCGAAGCCCGGACCCGTAAAGAGTGCTATGACGCGTTTCAGGCACTGGAATATGAAGTGAATACCCTGCACACCGCGAACGGCCAGACCCCGTTTGTGACGTTCGGTTTCGGGCTGGGGACGTCTGCCGCCTCCCGCATGATCCAGACGGCGATTTTACAGAACCGCCTCGCCGGGCTGGGCAGTAATCGTAAAACGGCGGTGTTCCCGAAACTGGTGTTTGCCATCCGCGACGGGATCAACCATCGGCCCGGAGACTGTAACTACGATATTAAACAGCTGGCGCTGGAATGTGCCAGCCAGCGGATGTACCCGGATATCCTGAATTACGATCAGGTGGTAAAAATTACCGGATCCTTTAAGACCCCGATGGGTTGCCGGAGTTTTCTGGGCGTTTATGAGGAAGAAGGCCGGCAGATCCACGAAGGACGAAACAATATTGGTGTGGTCAGCCTGAATCTCCCGCGGATCGCCCTGCAGGCGGCAGGCGATGAGACGCGCTTCTGGTCACTGCTCGACGAACGCCTGGAGATCGCCCGGCAGGCGTTACTGACCCGTATCAACCGGCTGGAGAATACCTGTGCCCGGGTTGCACCGATACTTTATATGGAAGGGGCCTGTGGTGTCCGCCTCAATGCGGATGACAAGGTCGGCCCGATCTTCCGTCATGGCCGGGCCTCGATTTCCCTGGGATTCATCGGCCTGCATGAAACGATTAACGCCCTGAAAGGTCAGCAGCAGCATCTGTTTGATTCCGCAGAGTTACAGCAGACAGCGCTGGCGATAGTTAGCCGGTTACGCGCGGCGACCGACCGCTGGAAGGCCGAAACCGGGTACGGGTTCAGTCTTTACAGCACACCGAGTGAAAATCTGTGTGATCGTTTCTGCAGGCTGGATACTGCTGAGTTCGGTGTTATCCCGGGGGTCACCGATAAGGGCTATTACACCAACAGTTTCCATCTGGATGTGGAAAAGGCCGCCAGCCCTTACGATAAAATTGATTTTGAAGCCCCCTATCCGGCCCTCTCTGACGGCGGTTTCATCTGCTATGGGGAGTATCCCAACCTGCGCCATAACCTGAAAGCCCTGGAAGATGTCTGGGACTACAGCTATTCCCGAATCCCTTATTACGGCACCAATACCCCGATCGATGAATGTTATACCTGCGGTTTTAAAGGCGAGTTTAGCTGTACCAGTAAAGGATTTACCTGTCCGCAATGCGGCAATCATGATCCGGCCAGAGTGTCGGTCACCCGGCGGGTGTGCGGTTACCTGGGCAGTCCCGATGCCCGCCCCTTTAATCACGGAAAACAGGAAGAAGTCAGACGCCGGGTAAAACATATGCCCGACGGACTGGCCTGACCCCGCCATGAATTATCATCGCTACTATCCGCTGGATGTGGTCAACGGACCGGGGACCCGCTGTACGCTGTTTGTCGCGGGCTGTGAACATCATTGCCGGGGATGCTATAACCAGTCCACATGGCGGGTGGATTCCGGACAACCGTTTACCCGGCAGGAGGAGGACAGGATCATCACGGACCTTAACGACACGCGTATCCCCCGTCAGGGATTGTCCTTATCCGGCGGCGATCCGCTCCACCCGGCCAATGTCACTGCCGTGTTGCAACTGGTAAGGCGCGTGGTCAGTGAATGTCCGGAAAAAGATATCTGGCTATGGACCGGATACTCTTTTCAATGGCTGACCGCCGCCCAGCGCGAAGTCACACGGCACATTCATGTGCTGGTGGATGGTCCCTTCGTAGAATCTGAAAAAGATCTGTCGCTCAAATGGCGCGGCAGCCGGAATCAGCGGATCTGGTATCTGCGTCAGGCACGGTAACCCTGACGGTCCGGAGCTCTCCGGGCCGTCAGCGGAGCTTTCAGCGTACACTTTCCCTGCGGGCCAGAGGCTTTCCGGCACGGGAACGGGAGTTCAGGTAATTACCGCACGGGATTTCGACATATTTATGCAGTAACCAGCCACAGAACACACTGGCAATGATTGCAAGTAACAGTAACAGTAAGGCTGTCGGGGTAGTAAATTTCTCCCCGCCGGTCCAGCGTTTAAGCAACATCAGAAGGGTAAAGTGGATCATATAAAACCCGAAGGAGATATCGCCCAGCCATTGCATCACCGGCCAGTTCAGAAATGAGGTCTTACCGTTTATATCGCCGACCGTCAGAGATCCCAGTAATAAGACCAGCGGGAGTAACATCACGAGGTTAAAACTGAACTGGAAAGGAACATATAAATCAATAATATAGCCAATAACCACCAGCAAAAAACTGACACCGGTACTGATGCGGATAAAATAGCCTTCAAGAATAATTCGGGACAGTACCAGGCCAATCACGAATTCAAATATCCGGGTGATTGGCAATGTGTAGGAAAGCCAGAACTGGGTTTCACCGATAGGAAACGGCCAGCCGGAGAGCAGCGGTTCATTATGTGTAAAGTAATAGATAACGAACTGGCTGATAATCATCCCGGCATAACAGAGAAAAACCGTGGTCCAGAGTTTGTCTGCCGGCAGTGCTTTTACCCAGCGGAATACGATCGGGAAAAGAAAATAAAACAGAACAATGGCACCGAGGAACCAGCTGGGGGTATTCCCGCCGATATAATTTTCCACCCTCGGGATCCAGGCCTGCACCAGCAGGAAATTAGGCCCCCAGATATCCGGGCGATGAATACTGACCACGCCACAAACCAGCGCGATCACCATCACGACCACATTCATCGGATAGATTTTTGCCAGCCGCCGGCGGTAAAAGCGCAGCGGATGGTCGACCGGCCGGGATGACCAGCCCATCACAAAACCGCTGAGAATAAAAAACAGGGAAACGCTGACCCAGCCGGAAATACTAAAGATAAAGGAATACAGGTCACTGACACGCGGGCTGGCAAAGGGTGCCATTATAGCCCCGAGTGAAGAGTGGAAAAAAAATACCCCGATAGCCGCGATAAAGCGGATACCGTTCAGGGAAGTCAGATTGGGCAACATACCCTTTTCATTACGCTGAACAATATGGTGCGCGGTCGATGGATGAGATGGTTGTATCGGTGATGTGTCATTGTGCATATATCCCCCGTGTAAAACAGAAACCGTTAGCTAACACGCTAATTTTAATAAATTAAATTAACGTGTATGGTGGACTGGTTATCTCATGCAGGTGAGGAGCTTTAACGCGTTTATCTGACAGTGATTCCCTGTGATGGCTCCGTAATATTCACGGCGGAACGGATATTCACTTTTCTGCTGCCGGCCTTCACTATGATCCGTCAGGGCCGTTAATTGCAAGCGAAATTGATTAAATAAATTAACATTTAATGTGAATATTTTTTATTTATTACCCCGGGCAGGTATTCAGCTCACCGTGCATTAACGCCGGATCAAGGCAGGCAACAGCCCGTGAAAAGGCCGGTCGGCGGGAGGGAATGGCGTCCTGCGGACGCCGAAAAAGGGATTCAGGAGGTGCGGGACCAGTGGATTTTTTTCCCGAAGCCCAGCGTATTATCGGTCATCTTCAGTTCATCCAGCCGGATTTCCCATAACGGGGCTTTCATCGCGCGGGCAATCGGAAAGTGTTGCTGATAGCAGGCCAGTGCCTGCTTCTCCCGCTCCCCTTCCGGCCGGAATATCTCTCCGGCATACTGGATGCCCTGGATCTTCATCACCGTGCTGGCAGGCGTGGTCACCGTACCTGCAACGCGGGCGTTAAGGCGCATTAATTCACCGTGACGGGTGGTCTCCTCTGTCATCAGCCAGAACGCAATGCCGGTTTCATCCAGAACATAAAAGCAATTGGCTGCCCATAAGGTGTCACCGCTACCGGTACAAAGCGTCAGCACATGGTGTTTTTTCAGATAGTTAAGACAGTGGTTCAGGTCCGACATAGACATCCTCTGATGATCAAATCATGACATTCTCAGACATTGCACGCTACACTGCCCGCTCTTCACCGAACAGGATAATGATCAGGATGGAAAATCGCTGGTTTTTGTACATGGTACAAACAGCCTCCGGTGCGTTGTACACCGGGATTACGACCGACGTCGCACGGCGATTTTTACAACATCAGCGCGGTACAGGTGCGAGGGCGTTACGGGGCAAAGGTCCGCTGACGCTGGTATTTCAGAGCCCTGCCGGTGACCGGTCACAGGCATCAAAGCTGGAATACCAGGTGAAGCAACGGACCCGGGCGGATAAGCTGTTACTGGTCAGTGACCAGCCTGCCGATCTGCCCTGCTGGCTTGCCCGTCACCCGTAAAAGGGTGTGGAAAGCTGTAATTCGCCGGCTTCATCCCCGACCGGGTCGTTTGCCAGCGGGTAAATCAGCAACGTCTGCTGCCGGTTATCGGCCGGCGACTGATAATGCAGTTTTTCACTTGGCCGGAACCCGACCTGTGTCAGACAGGCCAGGCTTTCTCTGGCGAGAACGGCACCATAACCAAACTCATTCAGGGTATCCAGGGCTTCCCGGACCAGTTGTTCATCCAGTGCCTGTGACCGGCAGGCGGCATCGATAGCCAGCGGGGAAAGTACCACCCAGCCTTTATCTTCTCCTGCCAGCGTGACCGGGCTGAATGCCGCATATCCCAGAATCTGGCCTTCATCATCGGTCGCCACCATTCCCAGAGTCAGTAATCCCTGCTCACGTAGCTGTCTGACCCGCTCCGCTTCCTGCTCGGAGCCGAAGCAGTTTTTTAATAAACGGTCGATGCCTGGCGCATCAATACCAATTTCAGTCCGGATTAGCATGAGTTCTCTTCGCGCACCGTTATTACGCTGGCGTCCTGTGTCATTCCTGCTTCTGTAAATGCAGCCAGATGCTGCAACCCTTTAAGTAGTATCGGCGGCATCGCGTCGGGTTCGATAGCATCCATCAGGTTTTTTACTGCCAAGCCTAATTCTGTATCGCCTTCCACCACCAGCCGACGCTGAAAGAATAACATATCCGGGTCTTTCCGGCCTGCCGCGAGTAAAATCAAATCGTTGGTATCCGCGCGAAACCAGACATCGGCCTCCTGCCCGTCGGTGATCATGATCCGCTGGTTTTCCAGTGTCATCACCCACTTCAGCCGCAGGTCACGGATCTCGATCCCCAGCCGGCGCTGCTGCAGAAAGTCAATGTCACCGGCCGCGATCAGCTGCTGATATTGCCAGTTAATCAGTTGCCGTAACAGGACCTTTTTACAGGAGAAAGGCACCCGTCCCAGAGGCCAGGCCAGGAGCCTTGGCATTTCACTGACCAGATGATGATGTAATCGCTGCAGCATATTTTTCCTTAAATCGATGACAGGGAGACTGCGGCTATTTTAACTGTCGCTGCGACGATTTATGTGATTAACCCGCCATACACTGCCCTGCATCAACTTTTCGGTGGATAAATTTTTCTACACTTTTATCCCTGATATTTACAGGGAGAACACTATGGAACTGTTGTGCCCGGCGGGGAATTTACCTGCGTTGAAAGCCGCTGCTGATAACGGGGCGGATGCGGTCTATGTCGGCCTGAAAGATGATACCAATGCCCGCCATTTTACCGGGCTTAATTTCACCCCTGTCCGGCTGAAAGAAGCGGCCCGGTATCTGCACCAGCGAAAGAAAAAGCTGCATGTCGCGGTCAACACGTTCGCCCACCCTGAAGGCTTCGCTCGCTGGAAACAGGCGATTGATATTGCCGCAGACAGCGGTGCGGATGCACTGATCCTCGCCGACCCTGCCTTGCTCGATTATGCCTGTACCCGCCACCCGACCGTGGAGCGACACTTATCGGTTCAGGCGTCGGCTACCAATACCGAAGCCATTCTCTTCTATCAACGTGAGTTCGCGGTTCATCGTGTGGTCTTGCCGCGCGTGCTGTCTTTACACCAGGTCCGGCAGCTGGCGCGCGAAACCACCGTCCCGCTCGAAGTCTTTGCCTTCGGAAGCCTGTGTATTATGGCTGAAGGGCGTTGCTATCTGTCCTCATGGATGACCGGTGAATCCCCGAACACCGCTGGCGCCTGCTCGCCGGCCAGATTTGTGCGCTGGCAAACCACGACGCAAGGCATGGAGGCCAGGCTCAACGAAGTGCTGATCGATTGTTATCCGCCGCACGAAAATGCAGGCTATCCCACCCTCTGCAAAGGACGCTATCAGGTCGGGGGTCAGTGTTACCACGTACTGGAAGAACCCACGAGTCTGAATACGCTGGCCCTGCTGCCGGAACTGCAAAAGATGGGGATTGTCTCGGTGAAAATTGAAGGGCGACAGCGCAGCCCCGCCTATGTCAGGCAGGTAGCGAGCGTCTGGCGGCAGGCCATCGATCACTGCCGGACGTCGCCGGCGACCTTTAATGTTGACCCGCGCTGGATGCAGCAACTGGGAGAGCTTGCGGAAGGTACGCAAACCACTCTGGGTGCCCTGCACCGCCAATGGCAATAGGAAACAACCATGAAATATTCGCTCGGGCCGGTGTTGTGGTACTGGCCGACAGAAAAACTGAACACCTTTTACCAGCAGGCCGCCAGCAGTGACGCGGAGATTATCTATCTGGGGGAAACGGTCTGCAGTAAACGCCGTGCGACGTCGTTTTCTCAATGGATGGAAATGGCAAGGCCCCTCGCAGCGGCCGGAAAACAGGTCGTTCTCAGTACCCTGGCCTTATTACAGTCGCCGTCTGAGCTGAAAGAACTGAGACGTTATGTGGATAACGGCGAATTTATGGTGGAAGCGAGTGATATGGGTACCGTGAATCTGGCAGCTACCCACCGGTTACCCTTTGTCGCCGGTCCTGCGCTGAACATCTATAACGCCGCCAGCCTGAAAATACTGCTGAAACAGGGGATGGTACGCTGGTGTATGCCGGTAGAGCTTTCCCGCGACTGGCTGACCGCATTGCTGGAAGCCTGTGAGCATGACGGTTTCCGGGATCAGTTTGAAGTGGAAGTTTTCGGTTACGGTCATTTACCGCTGGCGTTGTCGGCGCGCTGCTTCACGGCGCGCTCAGAAAACCGTGATAAAGACCACTGTGAAACCTGCTGCCTGCGCTACCCACAGGGCCGTGAAGTACTGTCACGGGAAGGACAACCGGTCTTTGTGCTGAATGGCATCCAGACCCTGAGCAGCTATTGTTACCATCTGGGTAATGAGCAACATGCTATGCAGTCGCTGGTCGATGTGCTGCGGATATCGCCGCAGGATGCAGAGACTCCGGCCTTAATCAGCGAATTTCGCCGTAATCAGCAGGCAGAGATGCCGTTCACGCTGGATAAACGGACTCACTGTAACGGCTACTGGCATAATATCGAGGGTATGGCACTGGAGACGACCGTCGGGGCACAATCCGCGTAGGTATTTACCGCTGAAAAACGCTACATTCAGGGGGATGCTTTCAGCATCGCCCTGCTGGCGACTGCCAGGTGCTTCGGTATGATAAAGGTATACTTATGTCCTGTCTGAAACCCTTTAAGCTCTCTGTATTAGATCTCGCACCGGTACCGGCCCGGTCCTCCGTGCAGGCTGCCTTCAGCAACTCACTGGCATTAGCGAAATATGCGGAATCCGCGGGATTTCACCGCTACTGGCTGGCCGAACACCATAATATGACGGGCATTGCCAGTGCGGCAACCTCAGTACTGATAGGTTATCTGGCGGCCAACACCACGCATCTGCGGCTGGGGTCAGGCGGTGTGATGCTCCCTAACCATTCCCCGCTGGTGATAGCTGAACAGTTCGGAACCCTGGCAACACTCTACCCCGGACGAATTGATCTCGGAATAGGTCGGGCGCCCGGATCAGACCAGCGCACCATGATGGCCTTACGCCGGCATCTGTCGGGCAGTCATGAAGAAAGTTTCCCGCAGGACATTGAACAGCTTATCCGCTGGTTTGATGCGCCGGCAGGCAGCCATTTTGACGTCCAGCCGGTGCCGGGTGTCGGGTTACAGATTCCGGTCTGGTTATTAGGCTCCAGCCTCTATAGCGCACAACTTGCTGCGCAGCTGGGCTTGCCGTTTGCTTTTGCCTCGCATTTCGCCCCGGATATGCTCGCCGACGCGCTCACGCTGTACCGTGAAAAATTCAGGCCGTCCTCACGGCTGGCTGAACCGTATGTGATTATCGGGGTGAATGTGATTGCCGCGGAAAGTAAAGCCAGAGCACGTTTCCTGTTCACGTCGCAGCAACAGCAGTTTATTAACCTGCGTCGCGGTATGCCAGGCCCCCTCCCCGAACCGGTAGAAACCATGGATCCCCTCTGGTCTCCGGCAGAGAAATACGGGGTGGATCGGGCATTAGGGATGTCACTGGTCGGCGATCAGCATTCGGTTGCGCAGGGAATGGCTGCCTTACAGCAGCAATATCAGGCTGATGAGATCATCGTTAACGGTCAGATCTTTGACCCTGATTCCAGAATTTATTCCTTCTCTCTGGCGATGGCGGCGGCACAGTCACTGATGCAGTGATGCAGTGATGTGCAGGCAGGCAGGCAGGCAGGCAGGCAGGCAGGCAGGCAGGCAGGCAGGCAGGCAGGCAGGCAGGCAGGCAGGTATTTTCGGACACCGTTAAAAAAAAAGCGAGGGGATTATCCCCTCGCTTTTTTTATTCAGCATGGCGGGCAAATTCAGAGTGTTCTCCTTATCTGCCCGTCCTGCGGATTAGTACTCGCGACGACGCGGAGCCGGTGCTGCACCGTCTTCACGACGCGGACCACGGCCTTCACGGTTACCGCTGAAAGAACCACGGCCACCACCTTCGCGACGGTCAGAGAAACGACGTCCGCCGCCTTCACGACCACCTTCACGACCGCCGTCACGGCCACCTTCACGACCGCCACCACGACGTGGTTCACGGGACTGTGGCTGTGCATCACCAATCAGTTGCATATTCATCGGTTTGTTCAGAATACGCGTTTTGGTGAAGTGCTGCAGGATTTCACCTGGCATACCTTTCGGTAACTCGATCGTTGAGTGAGTACCAAACAGTTTGATGTTACCAATGTAACGGCTGCTGATATCACCTTCGTTGGCAATAGCACCAACAATGTGACGTACTTCAACACCATCATCACGGCCAACTTCAATGCGGTACATCTGCATATCACCCACATCACGGCGTTCACGACGCGGACGGTCACCGCCATCACGTTCACGGTTACCACGACGATCGTCACGGCCACCACGGTCGCTACGCTCATCACGGTCACGGAATTCGCGACGCGCAGGACGAGGTGCATCAGCAGGAACGATCAGCGGACGTTCGCCCTGAGCCATTTTCAGCAGTGCTGCGGCCAGAGTTTCCATATCCAGATCTTCCTGAGGAGATAATTTCTCCAGCAGTGCACGATACTGATCCAGATCGCTGCTTTCCAGCTGCTGCTGAACACGTTCAGCAAATTTCGCCTGACGACGGGTACTCAGCAGTTCCGCATTCGGCAGTTCAACTTCAGGAATAGTCAGCTTCATGGTGCGTTCGATGTTACGCAGCAGACGACGCTCGCGGTTCTCTACGAACAACAGCGCACGACCGGTACGACCTGCACGACCGGTACGGCCGATACGGTGAACGTAAGATTCAGCATCCAGCGGGATATCATAGTTAACGACCAGGCTGATACGCTCAACATCCAGACCACGTGCAGCAACGTCTGTCGCAATCAGGATATCCAGGCGACCATCTTTCAGGCGCTCCAGGGTTTGCTCACGCAGTGACTGGTTCATATCACCGTTCAGGGCAGCACTGCTGTAGCCGTTACGCTCCAGCGTTTCTGCCACTTCCAGCGTGGCATTCTTGGTACGAACGAAGATGATTGCCGCATCGAAATCTTCGGCTTCCAGGAAACGAACCAGAGCATCACTCTTACGGCCATAAGCAGTCCAGTAAGACTGGCTGATATCAGGGCGCGTGGTAACGCTTGACTGGATACGGACTTCCTGTGGATCTTTCATAAAGCGACGTGTGATGCGACGAATCGCTTCAGGCATAGTCGCAGAGAACAGCGCAGTCTGATGGCCTTCAGGGATCTGAGCCATAATCGTTTCTACGTCTTCGATGAAGCCCATGCGCAGCATTTCGTCAGCTTCATCCAGTACCAGACCGCGCAGGTTGGAAAGATCCAGGGTACCGCGTTTCAGGTGGTCCAGCAGACGGCCAGGAGTACCCACAACAATCTGTGGTCCCTGACGCAGGGCGCGCAGCTGAACGTCATAACGCTGACCACCGTACAGGGCCAGGACGTTTACACCGCGCATGTGTTTGGAAAATTCATTACAGGCTTCGCCTACCTGTACCGCCAGCTCACGCGTTGGCGCCAGCACCAGGATCTGAGGTGCTTTCAGGGCAGGATCAATGTTGTTCAGCAATGGCAGAGAGAATGCCGCTGTTTTACCACTGCCGGTCTGAGCCATACCCAGTACATCACGACCTGCCAGCAGGTGTGGAATACAGGCCGCCTGGATTGGCGATGGTTTAACGTATCCCATGTCATTCAGCGCAGACAGGATAGATTCGTTAAGGCCCAGATCGGAAAAAGTGGTTTGAATATCAGTCATGTAGTACACGTGCCTCTTAGATTACGGCGGCCAGTCTACATAACTCGTCATGAAAACTTTCAGTTATTTTCATTGAAAAGTGTGAACCGGCTCAAATTAGAAGTTTTTGACGAATAAAACACCCCTCACCCCGAAGGATGACAGGAAATAAAAAAAGGGTGTCAATTTTCGTCAGCTATTGCTGGTCAGATTCTGATAGGTCGTCTTGTGCCTGGCCAAGTTCTGCCAGTTCCAACAATGCATATCGGTGTTCAACAAAGTTATTCACATTGTTGGCAACCGCCAGTTTGAACAACGCTTCTGCGTTGTCCTTCTCCCCCAGACTTAGGTAGTACTTACCTAAATAGAAGTTGGTTTCACTGAGATGTTCAGCGAGCGAGGTGTTATCCGTTGCATCTGCCTGTAGTCGTTGCATCAGTGTTTTCTCACTGATATCGCCCAGGTAGAACTCGACAATATTCCATCCCCATTGATCTTTATTCGCAGAGTCGTAACGCTGTCTGAGCGCGACTTTCGCTTTTTTAGCATCGATCTCACGTTCTGCGAGATAGAGCCAAAGCGCACGAAACGGATCATTAGGATCGTCTTGATAAAACGCCAGCAGATCATCTTGCGCTAACTTGTATCGTCCACCGTAGTAGAGGGCGATACCTCGATTTAAATGCGCATAATTGTAAGTTGGATCAAGCTCTAGTACAGAATCAAACGCTTCATAGGCAGAATCAAAATTACCTGCCTGCGTTAAATATATGCCGAGATAGTTAAACACTTCCGGCATATCTGGTCTTATAGACAACGCATGGGAAAAATCGTTCCGTGCGAGTGCCCGCAAACCAAGACTATCATACAACACTCCGCGCTCATATAAAAGCTGTGCGCGTTCATCATCTGTAAGGGCACGACTGGCAAGTATTTGTTCCATCCTTGCCAGAATCACTTCCTGTTGCAATGTGGGTTGCAAAGGGACGGCAAGAACTTCATTCTGACGCCAGTTGTCAGAGCTGCTGCATCCTGCAAGCACTAAAGCTGCTGCAACAAAACCCCAGCGCAAATAAGGCTTCATTATCCCACTCCCGAATACAAACATTAGGATGAATATCCTTTCATCCGCCTGCCGTGCAAAGGAATCCTGCCCTCGCGATAACATCAATCCTTCTCCCTGAATACTCAGAGAGAAGGATAATCATCGGACGATTAACCAGCGTCAGCCGGGTTCGCCGCGGTATTTTCTTCTGCCTGTGGTTTTTCAACCGCTTCTTTGATGCTCAGGCGGACACGACCCTGACGGTCGACTTCCAGTACCTTGACCGGTACTTCCTGACCCATCTGCAGATAGTCTGTCACTTTCTCAACACGCTTGTCAGCGATCTGAGAAATATGTACCAGACCTTCTTTACCGCCACCGATCGCAACGAAAGCACCGAAATCGACGATACGGGTCACTTTACCGTTATAGATACGACCCACTTCGATTTCTGCGGTGATTTCTTCGATACGACGAATCGCTTCTTTCGCTTTATCGCCGTCCGTTGCTGCGATTTTCACGGTACCATCATCTTCGATTTCGATGGTGGTGCCAGTCTCTTCGGTCAGAGCACGGATCACAGAGCCACCTTTACCGATGACATCTTTGATCTTATCCGGGTTAATACGGATAGTGTGAATACGCGGAGCGAATTCAGAAATTTCAACACGAGCCGTGCTGATAGCCTGTTCCATGGTGCCCAGGATGTGCAGACGCGCACCCTTAGCCTGATTCAGTGCAACCTGCATAATTTCGCGGGTGATACCTTCAATCTTGATATCCATCTGCAGTGCAGTCACACCTTCACGGCTACCGGCAACTTTAAAGTCCATATCGCCCAGGTGGTCTTCGTCGCCCAGGATATCGGACAGTACCACGTAACGATCACCTTCTTTAACCAGACCCATCGCAATACCGGCAACGGCTGCTTTGATAGGAACGCCGGCGTCCATCAGTGCCAGAGAAGCACCACAGACAGAAGCCATTGAAGATGAACCGTTTGATTCGGTGATTTCAGAAACAACACGTACGGTGTACGGGAAGGCATCCTGTTTTGGCATCACAGCCAGAACACCACGCTTCGCCAGACGACCGTGACCGATTTCACGACGCTTAGGCGAACCGACCATTCCTGTCTCACCGACAGAATATGGAGGGAAGTTGTAGTGGAACAGGAAGCTGTCGGTCTTCTCACCCATCAGCTCGTCCAGGTTCTGTGCATCACGCGCGGTACCCAGGGTCGCGGTCACCAGCGCCTGAGTTTCACCACGGGTAAACAGCGCAGAGCCGTGAGTACGTGGCAGAACACCGGTACGGACATCCAGACCACGAACCATATCTTTTTCACGGCCATCGATACGTGGTTCACCGTTCAGGATACGAACACGTACAACGTCTTTCTCAATAGCGTGCAGCAGATCACTGATTTCGCCTTCATCCAGCGTTTCGTCTTCTGCCAGCAATGCGGCAGTGGTTTCGCTCTTGATCAGGTTAACCTGCTCGTAACGCTCCTGCTTCTCAGTGATGCGGTAAGCATCGCTCAGACGGCTTTCAGCCAGCGCAGCGATACGCGCATTCAGCGATTCGTTCGCCGGCTCTGGCTGCCAGTCCCAGCGAGGTTTGCCCGCTTCAGCCACCAGAGATTTAATGTTTTCGATAACAACCTGCTGCTGCTCGTGACCGAACACGACCGCACCCAGCATCTGCTCTTCGCTCAGGATGTCCGCTTCTGATTCAACCATCAGTACGGCATTCTCAGTCCCTGCAACGACCAGATCCAGACGGGATTCAGCCATTTCATCACGGGTCGGGTTCAGAACGTACTGGTCATTGATATAACCGACACGTGCCGCACCGATTGGGCCGTTGAAAGGAACGCCTGACAGAGACAGTGCAGCAGAAGCACCAATCATGGCAACGATATCCGGGCTCACCTGTGGGTTAACGGAAACCACGGTCGCAATGACCTGGACTTCGTTAACAAAACCTTCAGGGAACAGCGGACGTACCGGACGGTCGATCAGACGAGCGATCAGGGTTTCACCTTCACTCGGACGACCTTCACGACGGAAGAAGCTTCCCGGGATACGACCGGCAGCGTAAGTACGCTCCTGGTAGTTCACGGTTAACGGGAAAAAGTCCTGACCTGGCTTCGCTTTTTTCTGACCAACGACGGTCACGAAGACACAAGTGTCATCAATGCTAGCCATTACAGCACCGCTCGCCTGGCGAGCCATCATTCCGGTTTCCAGAGTGACGGTATGCTGGCCATACTGGAATTTACGTACAATCGGATTCAGCAAAATTTAGATCCTTTAATTTTTTATCAGACGCCACGTTCGGGCGGTCTGAGTCTTGGTTTTGATCTTTTGTGCATCCTCGCGACTAATGACAAAGCTCTCGTCCCGGTGCTCAGGGCGGATAAGGTTTCTCATTAGCCGCGCGAATCGTGCAAATAAAGATCACTCACAGTAACAATACATGAGTTTTAACAGAAATACTGCCGGTCACCCAAAAAAAGGGGCCATAAAGGCCCCCTTTTCGCGAAACTCGCTCAAATTTTTCCGCCGGAAACAGAATGATACCGAGGCATAGTTCTGACCCTGGAAAAATTCGTCAGACTTAGCGACGCAGACCCAGGCTTTCGATCAGGCTGGTGTAGCGTGCAACATCTTTACGCTTCAGGTAATCCAGCAGCTTACGACGCTGGGAAACCATACGCAGCAGACCGCGACGGCTGTGGTGATCTTTTTTGTGCTCAGAGAAGTGACCCTGCAGGTGATTGATCTGAGCAGTCAGCAGAGCAACCTGAACTTCAGTTGAACCGCTGTCATTAGTACCACGACCGTATTTAGCAACGATCTCTGCTTTAGCTTCTACGCTTAGAGACATAATAAACTCCAGTATATGTTTGATTTCAGGTCGCCGATCTCTAATTCAGCTTCCCACTTTAAAGCCGCGCCATTCTACTCTGCGGCAGAGATGAGTGCAAATAACTCAGTCGAAATTTTCAACGACCAGCCGGCGCGGTGCAACACGGCCCTGATCGTCAATTTCTGCCATGCCGATGAACTTTTTAGCCTCACCTTCACTGACACGCACCAGCCCGTCAGAAGGCGCACCGGCTATCTGCACCGGCTGTCCCAGTTTAAACCAGTGACTGACGGATTCCGGCAGGTTAACCAGCGGATAATCCGCGGCCGGGCTGTCCATTGGCATCAGTAATTCATCCAGCGGCGCGGTATTGACCTGCCCCTGCTCATCCGGCGTTGCCAGAGCCTGTAGCTGCTCCAGGGTCACCATGTTCTCCATCGGATAACGGGCGACCTGCACGCGACGCAGCATAATGACATGCGCCCCGCAGCCCAGCTTTTCACCCAGATCATCGATAATGGTCCGGATGTAAGTGCCTTTCGAGCAATGGATTTCCAGCTCCAGTTCATCACCGTCATGACGGATAAACTGTAACTCGTACACCGTGATCGGACGCGGTTCGCGTTCGACGGTGATCCCCTGGCGGGCATATTCGTACAGCGGGCGTCCCTGGTGCTTCAGTGCAGAAAACATCGAAGGAACTTGCTGCGTCTCCCCGCGAAAACTTTCCAGCGCCTGAGCGAGTTCCTCTGCCGTGAAAGTCACAGGACGCTCTTCCACCACGTTACCATCGGCATCAGACGTATCTGTCCGCTGGCCCAGTCGGGCAATCACCCGATAACGCTTATCGGAGTCCAGCAGATAACGGGAAAACTTAGTCGCTTCCCCCAGGCAGATGGGTAACATCCCCGTTGCCAGAGGATCAAGCGCACCGGTGTGCCCGGCGCGATTGGCGTTATAAATACGTTTTACTTTCTGCAGCAGGTCATTGGAGGAAATACCGGTGGGCTTATCCAGCAACAGTACCCCGTGTATATCACGACCACGGCGACGGGGACGGCCCATCAGTCCTCCTTGCTCTCTTCTGCAGTATTACCACGACGTTCATTGTCATTTTTGACGACGCTGGAGACCAGGTTAGACATCCGCATCCCTTCAACCAGGGAGTTGTCGTAGAAGAATGTCAGTTCAGGCACGATACGCAGACGCATGGCTTTGCCGAGCAGTGTCCGGATAAAGCCGGACGCATCCTGCAGGGCTTTTACGCCGGTTTTTACTGCATCTTCATCTTTGTCATTCAGGAAGGTCACGAAGACTTTGGCGTAGGCCAGATCCCGGGAGACTTCGACACTGGAAACAGTGACCATCATCCCGAGACGTGGATCTTTGATTTCACGCTGAATGATCAGGGCAATTTCTTTTTGCAGTTCCTGAGCCACACGCTGAGAACGACCGAATTCTTTTGCCATAATATTTTGCTCCTCTCAAATAATTCGGGAGGCCAGCGGCCTCCCAAATCGTCGTAATCCGATAACGATTAATCGATGGTCCGTTTGATCTCGATGATTTCAAACACTTCGATAGCATCGCCGGCGCGAACATCATTATAGTTCTTCACACCGATACCACATTCCATACCGTTACGGACTTCGTTAACGTCATCTTTGAAGCGGCGCAGAGATTCCAGCTCACCTTCGTAGATAACCACGTTGTCACGCAGAACACGGATTGGGTTGTGACGTTTCACGATACCTTCGGTCACCATACAACCGGCAATCGCACCAAATTTCGGTGATTTGAAGACATCACGGACTTCAGCCAGGCCGATAATCTGCTGTTTGTATTCAGGGGCCAGCATACCGCTCATCGCGGCTTTAACTTCGTCAATCAGATGATAGATGACGGAGTAGTAACGCAGGTCCAGACTTTCAGCATCGATAACACGACGGGCTGACGCATCGGCACGGACGTTGAAGCCCAGGACGATAGCGTTAGACGCTGCGGCAAGCGTAGCATCCGTTTCGGTGATACCACCGACACCGGAACCGACAATCTTCACTTTGACTTCGTCGGTAGACAGTTTCAGTAACGAGTCAGAGATAGCTTCCACAGAACCCTGTACGTCGGCTTTCAGAACGATGTTCAGTTCAGAAACATCACCTTCGCTCATGTTCGCAAACATGTTTTCCAGTTTAGATTTCTGCTGACGAGCCAGTTTCACTTCACGGAATTTGCCCTGACGGTACAGTGCAACTTCACGGGCTTTCTTCTCGTCACGTACCACTGTCGCTTCATCACCGGCTGCAGGCACACCTGACAGACCCAGGATTTCTACAGGGATAGACGGACCGGCTTCCAGGACTTCCTGACCCAGTTCGTTACGCATGGCACGAACACGGCCATATTCGAAGCCGCACAGGACGATATCGCCTTTGTTCAGCGTACCTTCACGGACCAGGATGGTCGCGACAGGGCCACGTCCTTTGTCCAGGAAAGATTCGATGACAACACCGCTTGCCATGCCACTGCGTACTGCGTTCAGTTCCAGCACTTCCGCCTGCAGCAGGATAGCCTGCAGCAGATCGTCAACACCGGTACCGGCTTTCGCAGAAACATTGACGAACATGTTTTCGCCGCCCCACTCTTCCGGAATGATTCCGTACTGAGTCAGTTCGTTCTTAACACGGTCCGCATCGGCTTCCGGCTTATCGATCTTGTTCACTGCTACCACGACAGGGACGTTAGCCGCTTTGGCGTGCTGGATAGCTTCGATAGTCTGAGGCATCACACCATCGTCTGCAGCAACGACCAGGATAACGATGTCAGTCGCCTGAGCACCACGTGCACGCATCGCGGTAAACGCGGCGTGGCCCGGGGTATCCAGGAAGGTGATCATCCCGTTACCGGTCTCAACGTGGTAAGCACCGATATGCTGGGTAATACCACCCGCTTCACCGGAGGCAATTTTCGCAGAACGAATGTAATCCAGCAGAGAGGTCTTACCGTGGTCAACGTGACCCATGATGGTCACTACCGGCGCGCGTGATTCCGCTTCGGTGTTACCGCCCAGATCACGGTCGCTCATTACCGCTTCTTCCAGCTCGTTCTCACGACGCAGGATAACTTTATGACCCATCTCTTCAGCAACCAGCTGCGCAGTTTCCTGATCAATCACCTGGTTAATGGTTGCCATCGCACCCATTTTCATCATCGCTTTGATGACCTGAGAGCCTTTAACGGCCATTTTGTTCGCCAGTTCCGCAACGGTTACCGTTTCACCGATAACCACATCGCGGTTAACGACCTGTGCCGGCTTGTTAAAGCCCTGCTGCAGTGCGCTGCCTTTACGATGCTTACCGCCTTTGCCGCCACGGATGGCTGCACGGGCTTCTTCACGGTCGGTTTTCGCTTCGGAGTGCTTGTTGCCTTTTTTGGCACGCGGGCTCTTCGTCGCGGTACGGGTACGGCCACGGCCACCTTCAACCTGACGGTCGTTCTCGTCTTCTGCCTGACGGGCATGGGTCGAGGTCGTCACGTGGTAATCAGAAGAATCTTCAGTTTCCACCGGCTTCTGCCACTCTTCGCCTTTCTCTTCGGCCAGACGACGGGCTTCTTCCGCGATACGTTTCGCGTCTTCTTCCAGTTTACGGCGGGCTTCTTCTTCGGTCTTACGCTTGAGTTCAGCGGCTTCCGCTTCGCGGCGAGCTTTGTCTGACAGCGCTGCCTTGGTCATATCGTTGTTTTGTTGATTTGTCACTTTTGTCTTTTCCGCAGCTTCACGTCTGGCTTTTTCGTCTGCCTCACGCTTAGCTTTTTCTTCGGCTTCACGCTTCGCTTTTTCTTCGGCCTCGCGTTTGGCTGCTTCTTCAGCCTCACGGCGTGCCGCCTCTTCCGCTTCACGCTGTGCCTGCGCTTCTGCTTCTGCCTGGCGTTCTGCCTCGGCATCATCTTTCACATAGGTACGCTTTTTGCGGACTTCAATTTGCACCGATTTACTTTTACCGCCGGTGCCCGGAATATTCAAGGTGCTACGCGTTTTGCGTTGCAGAGTCAGTTTACCTGAATCGGCATTACCATGCTCACGATTCAGATGTGACAGGAGCTGTTGCTTTTCCTGCTCAGTCACAGAGTCGTTTTCAGACTTGGAAATCCCTGCATCAGCCAGTTGCTGTACAAGACGATCGACAGGGGTCTGTATTTCTGCAGCTAACGATTTTACAGTTACATCAGTCATGCTGTTCCTTCCTGTTTGTTATGCGTCGCCGCCAAACCAGCAGATATTACGTGCAGCCATAATTAGCTCACCGGCTTTCTCTGAGGAGAGCCCTTCAATATCTGCGAGGTCGTCGATACCCTGTTCAGCTAAATCTTCCAGAGTGCAGACGCCTTTAGCGGCCAGACGATAGGCCAGGTCTTTATCCATATCCTGCAGTGCCAGTAAGTCATCCGCAGGTTTCTGGTTGCCTAAACTCTCTTCTTTCGCTAACGCCAGGGTGGTCAACGCATTTTTAGCTCGTTCACGCAGAGCCTCTACCATCTCTTCATCGAGCCCATCGATTTCCAGCAGCTCATCGACCGGCACATAGGCCAGTTCTTCCAGAGTAGAGAACCCTTCTTCTACCAGTGCAGTGGCAAATTCCTCGTCGATATCGAGGTGTTTTGTGAACATATCGATGGCTGCATGTGCTTCTGCCTGATGCTTCGCCTGCAGGTCATCAACTGTCATCACGTTCAGTTCCCAGCCACTCAGCTGTGAGGCTAAACGTACGTTTTGGCCATTACGACCGATCGCCTGGGCCAGATTACCGGCTTCAACAGCGATATCCATGGTGTGATTATCTTCGTCCACAACAATGGAGGCGACATCAGCAGGGGCCATGGCATTGATAACAAACTGTGCCGGATTATCATCCCACAGCACGATATCGATACGCTCACCGCCCAGTTCACTGGAAACGGCCTGCACACGAGCTCCGCGCATACCTACACAGGCACCCACCGGATCGATACGTTTGTCATTCGTTTTTACTGCGATTTTCGCACGGGACCCCGGATCACGGGCCGCACCTTTAATCTCGATCACTTCTTCGCCGATTTCCGGCACCTCAATGCGGAACAGTTCTTTCAGCATTTCAGGTTTAGAGCGGCTGACGAACAGTTGCGCTCCGCGGGCTTCCGGACGGACGGCATAGAGAATACCGCGGATACGGTCACCCGGACGGAAGTTTTCACGTGGCAGCATATCTTCACGGATGATGACCGCTTCCGCGCTGGTATTAGAACCATCGGTCGGGCGGACTTCCAGTGAGATATTGTCACGGTTAACTTTTTTCACCACACCGGTGATGATTTCACCTTCCTGCTCACGGAACTGGTCGACGACCATCGCACGTTCAGCTTCACGTACTTTCTGGACAATGACCTGTTTCGCGGTCTGGGTGGTGATACGGTCAAAAGTGACTGACTCGATCTGATCTTCAACAAAATCGCCTGGATTGAGGTTTTCGTCTTCGAATTTCGCAGCGTCCAGCGTGATTTCACGCGTAGGCTGCGTCACTTCTTCAACGACAAGCCAACGACGGAAGGTATCAAAGTCACCACTTTTACGATCAATACAAACACGAACATCGATTTCCTGTTCGTATTTTTTCTTTGTGGCCGTTGCAAGCGCACTTTCCAGCGCTTCAAAAATTTTTTCGCGCGGCAGAGATTTCTCGTTAGAAACGGCTTCTACAACAGCTAAGATTTCTTTGTTCATCCTGGTTAGCCTCAATCCGGACGTTTAAAAATGGGGGACCAGATTCGCTTTCTGAATATTGTTCAGCGCGAATACTTCATCATTACCCTCGACGGTCACGGTCACCATCTCACCTTCTACGGCTTTAATGATACCTTGCCATTTACGGCGGTTCTGCACCGCGATGCGCAATACCAGGCTGACTTCATCGCCGATGAAACGCTGGTAGTGTGCGGCAGTGAACAGTGGTCTTTCAAGACCTGGTGAGGAAACTTCAAGGTTATAAGCGACTGTCACCGGATCTTCGACATCCATAACGGCGCTTACCTGGCGGCTGACATCAGCACAATCATCAACATTGATGCCATCCTCACTATCAATGTAGATACGCAGAGTCGAGGTACGACCGCGGACAAACTCAATACCAACCAGTTCGTAGCCGAGCGCTTCTACCGGAGCAGTGATTAATTCTGTTAATTTTTGTTCTAATGTGGACAAGCCCACCCCCAAGACATAAAAAAAGGGCCTGAAGCCCAAAATCACGATTACCTGATAACAAAAAACCCCGAATATTCGGGGCTTTTTATCACTGGACCCTGTGTTTGTCGCCATGCGACAGAAACACATACCAAAAGAGTTTTTTTCAAAATCAGGTGAGAAAGGATACCTGCTGGTCTTTTGAAAAACAACTCTAAGGGAAAGTGGTTGCGGGGGCCGGATTTGAACCGACGACCTTCGGGTTATGAGCCCGACGAGCTACCAGGCTGCTCCACCCCGCGTCCGAAACGTGGCGAATTTTACGCCGAACATGCAATAATTGCAAGTTAAACTGAATTGGTACCGAGGACGGGACTTGAACCCGTAAGCCCAATTGGGCACTACCACCTCAAGGTAGCGTGTCTACCAATTCCACCACCTCGGTACTGCTTAAGACGCCGGAGAAACCAGCCGTCGAAAGTAAGGGTACTGCTGATACTGCTTCGTTTACTGCTTACTGCGGGATATCGCTACCTGGTGCTGCCGGTTTAGCCGGTTGCTGGGTCTGTTCAGACTTCGCAGGGGCACTCAGGTTTTCCCACTCACTTCCTTTGGCGCTTTTGTTGGTGTTCATGTTGCCAAGGAGCAGACTCATTATAAAGAACAGCGCAGCCAGAATGCCGGTTGTGCGAGTCATGAAGTTACCAGACCCATTCGAACCAAACAGTGTACCTGACGCACCAGCACCAAAAGATGCTCCCATATCAGCGCCTTTACCTTGCTGCAGCATTACCATGCCGATAAGGCCAAGTGCTACCAGAAGGAAAACAACTAAAAGAGCTTCGTACATAATTGACCTGTTTCCTTGTACGCCACCGTACAGTTAAAGCTTCACCTTGCGCCGACAGATAACAGAGTACCTATCAGAAGCGGGTCTGAATACTAACCAATGGCGTGATTCTCTGCAAGAGCAATTTTCTTTGCAGATTCCGACTGCCGATAAAATCACCACTCTGATGTTTTTATCGGCAACCCCCCTTTTCCGGAACGGATTAACCCGCTTTCACCGCATCGGCAATCCGGTTCGCCAGCAAGGTCACCTGCTGTCGATCTTCCCCTTCCACCATGACCCGGATCAGAGGTTCTGTGCCCGATTTGCGCAACAGTACACGGCCCCGGCTACCCAGTTCTTTTTCGACCGCTTCGGTCACCGCTTTTACGGAATCCGAAGTGAGCGGGTCGGAATCCCCGCTAAAGCGTACGTTCACCAGTACCTGCGGTAATAATTTCATACCGCTGCATAAGTCATGCAGACTCATGTGATTACGTACCATCGCCGTTAATACCTGCAGACCGGCCACGATGCCGTCTCCGGTGGTTGTTTTATCCAGTAAAATGACATGGCCCGAGTTTTCTGCCCCCAGTTGCCAGCCCTTTTCCTGTAGTTTTTCCAGCACATAGCGGTCACCCACTTTCGCCCGGGCAAACGGGATCCCTAGCTGTTTCAGTGCCAGCTCCAGGCCGATATTGCTCATCAGCGTCCCGACGACACCGCCACGCAGGTTCCCCTGGCGCAGTTTTTCGCGGGCGATGATATAGAGGATCTGGTCACCGTCGACCTGGTTGCCCTCATGGTCCACCATCATAATGCGATCGCCATCGCCGTCATAAGCGATCCCCACGTGCGCTTTTTCTGCCAGTACCCGTTGCTGAAGTAAACGCAGATCGGTGGCACCACACTCTTTATTGATGTTCATCCCATCCGGCTGTGCCGCAATGGTAATAACTTCCGCCCCCAGTTCCCGGAGGACGTTAGGTGCAATGTGGTAGGTTGCCCCGTTCGCACAGTCGACCACAATTTTCAGACCATTCAGGTTCAGTTCGCTCGGGAACGTCCCCTTACAGAACTCAATATACCGGCCTGCGGCATCCACAATCCGGCTGGCTCTGCCGAGTTCGGCGGAAGGCACACAGGTGATCGTTTTTTCCATTTCCTGTTCGATAGCGGTTTCGACATCATCAGGCAGTTTTGTCCCTTCTGTCGAAAAGAACTTAATACCATTATCATCGAACGGATTATGGGAGGCGGAGATCACAATACCGGCTTCTGCGCGGAAGGTACGGGTCAGGTAAGCAATCGCCGGCGTCGGCATAGGTCCGGTAAAGGCCGCAGAGAGTCCCGCCGCGGCGAGCCCGGCTTCCAGCGCGGATTCCAGCATATAGCCGGAAATGCGCGTGTCTTTACCGATAATAATTGTCTTAGAGCCGTGGCGGGCTAATACCTTTCCGGCCGCCCAGCCTAAGCGGAGTACAAAGTCTGGCGTAATCGGCGCTTCCCCGACCTTGCCGCGAATCCCATCGGTGCCGAAATATTTACGCTCACTCATACTGTTATCCTTTCGCTCTTAATGTGGCTTCCGCAACCCGCAGCGCCTCAACACTTTCTTTAACATCATGGACACGGACGATGTGTGCCCCCTGCATCGCGGCAATCACCGCACATGCCAGGCTCCCGCTCAGACGCTGGTTCGGTCCGACATTCAGCAGCTGTCCAATCATCGATTTACGTGACATACCCACCAGCAATGGCAGGCCGAAATGGTGGAAATGGTGCAGACTGGCCAGCAACTGATAGTTATGTCCGAGATTTTTACCGAAACCAAAGCCCGGGTCGAGCAGGAGATTCTCTTTTTTTATGCCGCCTTCGAGACAGCGTGCAATATGTTCTGTAAAAAAATGGTCCACTTCCGCAATCACATCGGTATAGCCGGGCGCGTTCTGCATGGTTTCCGGTTGCCCCTGCATATGCATCAGACAGACCGGCAGCCCGGTCTCTGCCGCCGCCGACAGTGCCCCCGGCACCTGTAAGGCACGCACATCATTAATGAGATGCGCTCCCGCCCGGGCCGCTTCGCGGATCACTTCCGGGCGTGACGTATCCACGGAGATCCAGACTTCAAAGCGACGGGCTATTTCGGTGACGACCGGGATCACCCGTTCAAGCTCCTGCTCAACGCTGACTTCGGCTGCGCCTGGCCGGGTAGACTCACCACCGACATCAATGATAGTGGCACCGGCAATAACCATTTCGTTGGTATGGGTAATGGCATCAGACAGTGTGGCATGATTTCCCCCGTCTGAAAATGAATCCGGTGTCACATTGAGTATTCCCATCACATGGGGAAATGAGAGGTCGAGTTCGGAATCCCGGGCATACAGCTTCATTGAGCAACTTCTCCCTGCGGCAAAAAACGGCAATAAAAAACCCCGGACAGGCCGGGGTTTCATTTTAACGCGAAATCATCTTATTTATCGAATGATTCACACATTGTATTACCTGGGTTCTCAGTGCGCGGTTCATCAACCGGACGCGGAGGCTGAGGTGCAGGCGTACCGCTGTTACCGTCGGACGAAGAACCGTTGTTTTTCGGCTCTTCCCAACCGGCTGGCGGACGAACATCACGACGGGCCATCAAATCATCGATCTGAGGGGCATCTATGGTTTCGTACTTCATCAGCGCATCTTTCATGGCATGGAGGATATCCATGTTCTCATTCAGTAGCGTACGTGCACGATCATAGTTGCTGTCGATCAGATGTTTCACTTCCTGGTCGATAATACGTGCTGTCTCATCTGACATGTGTTTCGCTTTGGCGACTGAACGGCCGAGGAAGACTTCACCTTCTTCTTCCGCGTACAGCAGTGGACCCAGTTTTTCTGAGAAGCCCCATTGCGTTACCATGTTACGTGCCAGGTTGGTGGCCACTTTAATATCGTTAGACGCACCGGTCGAAACACGTTCAGCACCATAGATAATCTCTTCTGCCAGACGACCACCGTACAGCGTGGAAATCTGACTTTCGAGTTTCTGACGGCTGGCACTGATAGCATCGCCTTCCGGCAGGAAGAAGGTCACACCCAGTGCGCGTCCGCGCGGAATAATGGTCACTTTGTGTACCGGATCGTGTTCCGGCACCAGACGACCAATAATCGCATGGCCCGCTTCATGGTAAGCCGTGGACTCTTTCTGAGCTTCGGTCATAACCATTGAGCGACGTTCCGCACCCATCATGATTTTGTCTTTCGCTTTCTCAAACTCAACCATGGAGACGACACGTTTGTTGCCACGGGCGGCAAACAGTGCAGCTTCGTTGACCAGGTTCGCCAGGTCTGCCCCGGAGAAGCCCGGAGTTCCACGGGCGATGATCGCAGCATCGATATCTGTTGCCAGAGGAACGCGACGCATATGGACTTTCAGGATCTGCTCACGGCCACGGACATCCGGTAAACCGACAACCACCTGACGGTCAAAGCGTCCCGGACGCAGTAACGCAGGGTCAAGAACATCCGGACGGTTAGTCGCGGCAATAACGATGATACCTTCGTTACCTTCAAAACCATCCATCTCAACCAGCATCTGGTTCAGAGTTTGTTCACGTTCATCGTGCCCGCCACCCAGACCTGCACCGCGCTGACGGCCTACGGCATCGATCTCATCGATAAAGATGATACAAGGTGCGGCTTTCTTCGCCTGTTCGAACATATCACGGACACGGGATGCACCCACACCCACGAACATTTCGACGAAATCTGAACCGGAAATAGTAAAGAAAGGTACTTTGGCTTCACCTGCAATCGCTTTTGCCAGCAGGGTTTTACCGGTCCCCGGAGGGCCTACCATCAGTACACCTTTAGGGATCTTTCCGCCTAATTTCTGGAAACGGCTGGGTTCACGCAGATACTCAACCAGTTCACTGACTTCTTCTTTTGCCTCATCACACCCGGCAACATCAGCAAACGTCGTTTTGATCTGGTCTTCGGTCAGCATGCGCGCTTTACTTTTACCGAAAGACATTGCGCCTTTACCGCCACCGCCCTGCATCTGGCGCATAAAGAAGATCCACACGCCTATCAGCAACAGCATCGGGAACCAGGAGATAAAGATTGAAGTCAGCAGACTTGGCTCTTCCGGTGGCTCACCGACAACTTTCACATTTTTAGTCAGCAGGTTGTCGAGCAACTTGGGATCGTTGACAGGGATATAAGTCGTATATTTACCACTGTCCTTTTTGATAACGTTAATTTCACGCCCGTTAATACGTGCCTCGCGGACCTGATCCTGGTTCACTTCCGACAGGAAAGTTGAATAATCAACCCGCCGGCCATTCGACTCGCTGGGCCCAAAGCTCTGGAATACCGACATCAGTACGACCGCGATGACTAGCCAGAGAATCAGGTTTTTCGCCATGTCACTCAAGGGATTAACCTCATATTACAACGATGTTAACAGACAGCGTAGGGTACTATAGTTTGCGCCCAGTCGCTACAATGTACACTTCACGTGAACGTGAACGTGAAGCGTCAGGCTTCCGAATTTTCACTTTCGTAAACAGGGAGCGAATTTCCCGCAGGTATTCTTCGAAGCCATCTCCCTGAAACACTTTCACTACAAAACTACCACCCGGCGCCAGAATATCCCGACACATATCTAACGCCAGTTCTACCAGATACATCGAACGTGGAATATCCACCGCCGGGGTACCACTCATATTCGGTGCCATATCAGACATGACGACCTGAACTTTATTATCACCGACCCGTTCAAGCAATGCCGCAAGGACAGCTTCATCACGGAAATCCCCCTGAAGGAAGTCAACTCCTACAATAGGGTCCATCGGTAGCAGGTCGCAAGCAATAATGCGTCCTTTCGATCCGATTTGCTGTACTGCATATTGGGACCAGCCGCCGGGAGCTGCCCCCAGATCGACGATTGTCATGCCGGGTTTAAATAATTTGTCACCCTGCTGAATTTCATCAAGTTTAAACCAGGCGCGCGAGCGCAACCCTTTTTTTTGTGCCTGTTGCACATACTTATCGCTAAAGTGTTCCTGAAGCCAGCGACTTGAACTGGCTGAACGCTTCTTACCGGTCATAATTTTTCCAACTAATTCCACATCCTCGCGATAAAACATCACGTAAATGTCGCGTTGATTTGGCGATAACCCAGAGATGGCGGTAGAATGACCCGTTTTCAATCCCTGAGTAAGTAAATAATACGATGAATCTAAGCACCAAACAAAAACAGCACCTCAAAGGTCTGGCCCATCCCCTGAAACCGGTTGTCATGTTAGGTAACAACGGCCTGACTGAAGGTGTTCTGGCGGAAATCGAAAATGCACTGGAACACCATGAGCTTATCAAGGTGAAAATTGCCGGCGAAGATCGCGAAACCAAAAATTTAATTGTTAGCGCAATCGTCCGTGAGACCAAAGCCTGTGAAGTTCAGGTTATCGGCAAAATACTGGTGCTGTATCGCCGTTCTAAAGAAAACAAAATTTCTCTGCCGCGCTGATTCCGGCGCCAAAGAAATTGCCACGCTCCGGTGTGGGTGAAAAGGCCGCACCGCGGCCTTTTCTGTTCTTTACATTCCTGAAGAACGGCTTATGTTACCACGCCCGGGGTACCGGTGTCGCTTTAACGCTCAGATTTCACGGCAATGACTGCCTGAGATGCCTGAAGGAATCATCGGGAGTTATTTAAGCGTAGCAAGAGATTACAGGTATTCCACCCGCAGGATCTCATATTCCACATCCCCGCCCGGCGTTTTGATAATGGCAACATCATCTGCCTGTTTTGCAATCAAACCACGTGCCATCGGTGAATTTACAGAAATCAGATTTTGCTTAAAATCCGCTTCATCATCACCCACGATACGGTAAGTCGATTCTTCATCGGTCGCGGTGTTATAAACGGTGACTGTGGAACCAAAAATGACCCGTCCTGTGGCCGGCATTTTGGTCACATCGATGATCTGTGCGTTCGATAATTTCGCTTCGATTTCCTGAATGCGTCCTTCACAAAATCCCTGCTCTTCACGGGCGGCATGATATTCGGCATTTTCTTTTAAATCCCCGTGTTCACGGGCTTCCGCGATTGAGGCAATGATCCGCGGACGTTTAACTGTTTTTAGTTCTTCCAGTTCTTTACGCAGTTTCTCAGCCCCACGCAGCGTCATAGGAACCTGACTCATCTTAAACTCCTCATTCTCTTATGTGTAGAAGTGTCATCCTGACTGATGACTGCAGAAAACAACGTTCTGCAACGCGTTAATTTAGGAATAAAACAACCCTGTCCGGGGCAATATCCACCACAGACAAGGATCAGTTTTTCATTTTGATACGTATTTTACCCCGGAGTTCCCTATGGGTCATCGTTTACTTTGCCCTATAAGGGGACGTAGTATTGCGACTTCCTCCGTTACTTAGCCCGAGATTATGCGATTTTTACGACTTATATCAGGATTGACTCTCGCTTTTACTCTGCAGGCCCAGGCGGCTATTCCTGTAGAGCAATATACACAATATTTGCCGACCGGAACCAGTCTGGCATTTCTGGCAGAAAAAGTCGGCTCGCAGGAACCTTTGGTCAACTATCATGGTGAGCAAATGGCTCTGCCAGCCAGTACCATGAAAATTTTTACGGCGCTGAGCGCGTTACTGGAGCTCGGCAAAGATTTCAGATTTCAAACCACGTTTGAAACCTCCGGGAAAATCAGTAACGGAACATTACAAGGGGACCTGGTGGCCCGGTTTGCCGGCGACCCGAGTTTTACCCGCCAGGATCTGCGGGCCATGGTCAGTAGTCTGAAAAAACAGGGCATTACCCATATCGATGGCAACCTGGTGATCGATACTTCGGTGTTTGCCAGCCATGATGCTGCTCCGGGCTGGCCCTGGAATGACCTGACTCAATGCTTCGATGCCCCGCCGGGCGCCGCGATCATCGATAAAAACTGCTTCTCGGTCGCGCTGTACAGCGCCGATACCCCGGGCAAAAATGCGTATATCCGTATCGCGTCTTATTATCCTGCGCATATGTTCAGCGAAGTACGCACGATTGCCCCTGACTCCGGTGAAGGCCAGTATTGCGAGCTGGATGTGGTACCGGGCGAACTGAACCGCTACACCCTGACCGGATGTCTGCGTAAACGGGCTGACCCGCTGCCGTTAGCGTTTGCCGTGCAGAACGGCGCGGCCTGGGCCGGTGAGATCCTGCGTGATGAATTACACCAGGCAGATATCGACTATTCCGGCCATCTGCTGCGCCGCACACAGCCGACACCTCCGGCGACGCTGCTGGCCAGCCATGACTCGGCACCTCTGCACGATCTTCTGCATCATATGCTGAAAGTGTCCGATAACATGTACGCGGATACCATTTTCCGTACCATCGGCCACCACTATTTCAATGTCCCGGGGACGTACCGTGCCGGTTCGGATGCGGTCAGACGCATTCTGAGAGAAAAAGCGGGCATTGATTTAGGTAATACCGTGCAGATGGATGGCTCAGGATTATCACGTCATGACCTGGTGTCTCCGGCGACGATGATGCAGGCGCTGCAATATATCGGCAAGAATGACAGCACACTGGACTTTATCAGTATGCTGCCCCTGTCCGGCCATGACGGCACACTGCAGTATCGTGGCGGGCTGCATGAAGCCGGTGTCGACGGTAAGCTGTCTGCGAAAACCGGTTCACTGCAGGGGGTTTACAACCTGGCCGGATTCCTGACTACCGCCAGCGGTACCCGGGTCGCCTTTGTGCAGTATCTTTCCGGTTACGCGGTCCCGCCTCAGGACCAGCGAACCCGCCGTGCCCCGCTGGTACGGTTTGAAAGCCGTCTGTATCGCGATTTATATCAGCAATACTGACGGGCAAAGAAAAAGCCGCTTTCAGTGATGAAAGCGGCTTTTTTATGGGTGATGCATTATCAGAACAGGATCAGAAGTGAGTATTCAGACTCATATAGAAGGTTCTGCCTGATTCATTATAGGTATTAGCACCCGCACCGTAGAGATAACTGCTGACCCCTGCCCCGTTGATCGTTCCGGTGGACTGGGAGTTACCTTCACGGAAGTGACGCTTATCAAACAGGTTATCAATCCCGGCCGTCAGGCTGACATTTTTGGTCGCATCCCAGGTCGCACTGGCCCCGATAATGCTGTACGGACTCACCTCACGGGTATCCGGATAGCTCACGACATTCCCCTGGTAATCCAGACGTTTTGGTTTCTGACGGCCATACCAGGTCAGCGTGGTCTGCAGAGATAAATCATCACGTGCCTGCCAACTGACGCCGGAGTTCAGCGTAAACTGCGGAATGATCGATAAGCGATCACCGGTCGTTTTGTTCTTACTCTGCAGCATCCAGGTCATGTTGTTATTCCAGCTCACCGTGTCGGTAACCGGGATATTCAACGTGCCTTCCAGTCCTTCGACCACCGCTTTCGGGACATTCTCCCACTGATAAATACGGGTGCCCGAACTGTTGGTACTGAGCGGGCTATAGCCGGCTTCGATTTTATTGCGGTAGTCATTACGGAACCAGGTCACACCGGCCTGCAGGCCGGAATCATCTTTATATTCCAGACCAATTTCTTTGTTGATACTGGTCTCAGCTTTCAGGTTATCGTTGCCCATCAGGTAACAACCCGACGCCGAGGAGCCATAGCATCCCTGTCCTTTACTGTACAGAATATAGTTTGGATCAGTCTGGTACAGGTTAGGGGCTTTATAGGCCCGTCCGATGCCCATTTTCAGGGTAATATTGTCGGTCAGATTCTGTGACAGGTTGAGCGACGGACTCCAGTTAGTGCCGGAAATGGAATGATGATCAAAACGTAATGCCGGCGTCAGGACGGTACTGTCGGTAAGGTCCATGTTGTCTTCGGCAAACAGGGAGAAGATCTGCGCACTGGTATAGGGATTACGTGTGCCGGTATCTGTGCCATCGATGGCGCCCCCGGTATTGGTGCCGGTCAGTGCCTGACTGGTGGACACCCCGTCCTTCATTTTTTGCTGATTCCACTCCGTCCCCAGCGTCAGGTTCTGGTTAACCAGCGCCGTAAACGGGATACTGACTTCGCTGTGTAACAGGACATCGCTTAAATCGATATCCGAGAACCCGGCGTTAGTATTAAAGATACCCTCGGTACCGCCGGCAAGGCCTTCGGTGATCCTGGAGTTACGGGTTCTTTCGTACTGGGCGTAAGTATTGGTGCTGACGCCGTTATCCCAGACCCCGGTCCATGTCAGCGCATAGTTCTGACGGTAAATACGGTTGGTTTCGTCACCGTATTTAGACTTCACGTAGGCCGAGGTATTGGTATTCTGCGTATCACCGGCATACAGGTTCCCCTGCCGGCTGGTGCCTGCTTCAAATTCCAGGTGCTGGTTATGGGCAAACTCCCAGTTCAGCTTACCGTGCAGATCTTTATTGATCACACCTTCCCGGCCGGCCGGGTAGCTGCCGGCATAAGAACCGGTTCGCTCCGCCGCGTGATCTTTATTGATGTCATACGCATCTGCCTGCGTCTTATCCAGGTTCCCCCAGATACTGAGTGTCAGGCTGTCAGTCACCGGGCCCATCAGACTGAAGTTGGTGCGTTTGGTCGAGCCTTCCGCTTTATGCTGCGGCGCATTCAGGTAAGTGTTCCAGGAACCATGCCACTGACTGGTCGCCTGTTTAGTGATGATATTAACCACCCCGCCCATCGCCCCATTACCGTAACGGACTGCGGCAGGACCGCGGATCACTTCGATACGCTCGATCATCTCCGGCGGGACCCAGTTAGTATCCCCGCGGGTATCACGCTCACCCCGCCAGCCGAAACGGATGGAGTTACGGCTGGACACCGGCTTACCGTCGATCAGGATCAGGGTATTTTCCGGGCCCATCCCGCGGATATCGATCTGCCGGTTATTTCCGCGCTGACCACTGGTGGAGTTTCCGGTCAGGTTGACGCCCGGCATAGTACGGATAATTTCGGAAACGTCGCGGGCTGGCGGATGTTTACGGATTTCATCCGACGTAATGGTCGACACCCCGGGTGCCTGTAAATTTTGTTGTCTGGCGGTCACAAGAAGTGTGCCGCTCTCTGCCTGCGTCGTACTGTCTTCCGCCTTGCCGCTGGTTTGCTGCTGGCTGGCCGGGGGCGTTGTCACAGAGGCTGTCTCTGCTGCCATCACCTGAAAAGAAATAAAGAAGGCGCTGGCGCCCAGTTCAAGACAAATCGCAGTTGAAAGTCGGGATAATTTTTTCATTATGAGGATCCTGGTCCTCTGCCACAGAGAATGTGATGGCGAGGATCCTGTTATTGAGCCACTGTTTTTACACTGTTTTTTAGCTGCAGTCTGACGGACAACGGCTTGCGGTCTGTGCGCCTGAAGAAGGTTCAGAGGCAATGAGCAGTTGATCAATACGACAACGGCAGGCGGTGAAACAGAGTATTGCAAATGGAAATAATTATCAATAGTATTATCAATACTATTACCCTTTATTGAACTGAACACGGTGTTGATGGTGATCCCTGAATGGTTTGTCTCTCCCGGAACTGATGCCTGGTGGCAACAACAACAGCAACGAGGATTACCCTTTATTGAGCGGTTGGAAAATTCGCTCTGCCGGGTCACCTTTCTATGGCGGGACCCGCAGGGCACTGAGGAAACGTCAGCCTTTCAGCATGTCTGGATTAATATCACCGGCATTACCGACCATCATCAGCCGGCACCTCCCCGCTCCTTACAACGGGTCCCCGGCAGTGATGTCTGGTACTGGCAGACCGAACTGCCGGCCGACTGGCGCGGAAGCTATTGCCTGATCCCGGATACGTCTGCCGAATCGCCGGAGAGGTTAACCGACCTTAGTCAGCGCAAGGATTGGTGGCGTGAAAAGTTTGCCATCGCCGGCCATGATCCGCTGAATCCGCTGCGCCCCTGGCAGGGTGGACGGGGAATGTCAGTGTCTCCGCTGCATATGCCGGAAGCTCCGTGCCAGGCCGACTGGGCTCCGCTGGATCAGGGGCACGCCTTACCCCTGAACATCAGCCGCTTACAGTGGCACAGTCAGCGACTGAATAATCAACGCCCTCTCTGGCTCTGCGAGACAGGCCAGACTGAAGCCCCGGACCGCCCGCTGGTATTACTGCTCGACGGGCAGTTCTGGGCTGAGCAAATGCCGATAGCAGCCCCGCTGCAATCCCTGACCGACAGGCAAAAACTGCCGCCAGCTATCTACGTCATGATAGATACCATCGATCGCCAGCACCGCAGCCATGAACTGCCCTGCAATGAGGATTTCTGGTTAGCGGTGCAGCAGGAGCTTTTACCGCTGATTTCCCGGCAGACCGGCTGGCAGCATGATGCCGCCCGTACCCTGGTTGCCGGAGAGAGTTTCGGTGGTCTTGCCGCGGTCTATGCCACGCTTAACTGGCCGGACGTTTTCGGCAACGCCATCAGCCTGTCCGGGTCATTCTGGTGGCCGCAACGGGGAGGTTCGCGGGGAGTTCTGACCCGCGAACTGGACGAAGGCCATTTCTCCGCTGACCCGCGAAAAATCTATCTCGAAGCGGGCCGCCGTGAACCGGTGGTTTATCAGGCGGGTAATGAGCTTTTCCATGCATTACAACGCCGGAATATTGAGGCAACCCTGACAGAGGTTGAGGGCGGACACGATGCGTTGTGCTGGCGCGGAGGGTTGCTGAGCGGATTACAGGCGTTGCTCGGCCCCGGTGCCCTATCCCCCTTTCCTGCAAGCGAATAATAAGGAGCCTGACGTGAATCATCTGCATCCCTTTGATCAACCAGAGGCAACGACCTGCGTTTTAAAAAACCATCAGCAGCAGTACAGCGTGTGGCCCGGCCTGATGGAAATCCCGGCAGGCTGGGAGCTGGTCGCGGGCCCGGACACGCTGGAACAGTGCCTGCTCTGGCTGGACGATAACGGGGACACGCTTCGTCCCGCGCCACTCACTGCCCGGGAAAACTCCCATGACTGATAAACAGAATGCGTTACCGCTGGTGGCGGCTCAGCCAGGGATCTGGCTGGCCGATCAGCTTTCTCCTCACCGCAATGCCTACGCCGTTGCCCACCTGATCGATATTCCCGGCGAAATTTCTCAGCCGGTGCTGAGTGCTGCCATTATCAGCGCTATGGCCGGCGCCGATACGCTCCGGATGCGCTATGAAGAGCAGGACGGTGAAGCCGTACAAATTCCCGGTCCGCTGCCGGTCATCGTCCCCGAATATTATGATTTACGGCAGGAAGCCGACCCCCGGTCAGCCGCTGAAGACTATATACGTCGTGATCTCGACAGCGACTTGCGTATTACCTCCGCAGAGCCCCTGTACCGGCATCTGTTATTGCAGATTGGTGATACTCACTGGCTCTGGTACCAGCGTTATCATCATATTGCCGTGGATGGTTTTAGTTTCGCGGCACTCACCCGCCATATCGCCGGAATTTATACCGCAAGGATGCAGCAAACCCCGGCAGCCTCGTCCCCGTTTACACCGTTTTCAGCGGTCGTCGACGAATACCTGCACTACCAGCAGTCCTCCGCGTGGCAGCGTGACAGCCGGTACTGGCAGGAAAAACTGGCCTCACTGCCGTCCCCGGTGACGTTGTCGGAACAGGCGCTCGCCGGGCAGGTCCCGGGGGTCCGGCTGATACGTCAGCAACTGCAACTGCCGGTCGCCGGATTACAGCCCCTGACGGAACAGTTTACCGCCCACGGGTTAACGCTGACCGATGGTGCTATCGCCCTGGTCTCACTGTGGCTGGCCCGGCTGACAGGACAGCAGCCGTTCAGCGCCGGATTTATCTTTATGCGCCGTCTGGGTTCAGCCGCTCTGTGTGCTACCGGCCCGGTCATTAATGTGTTACCGATGACCGTCGATTATGATCCGGATCTGACCCTGCCGGCGCTGGCGTCCCGGCTGGCCGCGGAAATCAAAAAAAATCGCCGGCATCAGCGTTTCAATGCTGAACAGATTATGCGGGATGCCGGGCTGAATGCCGATCACCATCCCCTGTATGGGCCAGTGATCAACGTTAAAATGTTTGACTACCGTCTGGATTTCGACGGCGTGATCGCAGAAACAGAACATCTGGCGTCGGGGCCGGTCCGTGATCTTGAAATTGCGCTCTATCCCGGCGAGGACGGGGATCTGACCATCGAACTGCTGGCTAACGCCGAACGTTATACGCCGCAGCAACTGGCAGGCTATCTGCAACGTCTGCCACTGCTGGCGGCCCGTTTCGGGGAAACCCCCGGACTGAAGTGCGGCGATGCCGGGCTGCTGACGGAAGATGAGACCCGGCAGATCAATAAACTCAACCATACACAGGTTCCGTTAGCACCGGAAACACTATTCAGCCTGCTCAGCCAGCAGGCCCGGCGTACCCCGGAAGCCGTGGCGCTGGCAGATATTCATCACACATTAACCTACCGGGAGATGCACCAGCAGGTACTCGCTCTGGCCCAACAGTTGAAGGATGCCGGAGTCAGGCGCGGGGATATTGTGGCGGTGGCTCTGCCCCGCTCCGTTTTCCTGTCGCTGGCATTGCAGGCGATCGTCTGCGTCGGTGCCGTCTGGCTGCCTCTGGATACCGGGTATCCGGATGAACGTCTGCAATTTATGCTGGAAGATGCCGCTCCGGCCTTACTGATCACCGGCCATGAACTGGCTGAGCGTTTCCGCCAGCTCAGTACCGTCCCGGCCTGTTATTATCAGTCGCTGCTACCGGAACCGGCCCCGGATAACTCGTTTGAGCCGCCCGCCCCGCAGGACGGTGCCTACCTGATCTATACCTCGGGATCGACCGGTCGCCCGAAAGGGGTGCTGGTCGGGCATCAGGCCATCGTTAACCGCTTACTGTGGATGCAGGACAGTTATCCGCTCACGACAGAGGATGTGGTGTTACAGAAAACGCCGGCCAGCTTTGATGTTTCGGTCTGGGAGTTTTTCTGGCCACTGATCACCGGGGCCAGCCTGATGATGGCGCCTCCGGAGGCCCACCGTGAACCGGATGTTCTGCTGCAGCTGATGCTCGATTACCGCATCACCACCGTGCATTTTGTTCCGTCGATGTTATCTGCCTTTGTCTCAGCCCTCTGCGCTGACAGCGCACGTCGCGTCGGAAAGCAGTTACAACGGGTATTTTGCAGCGGTGAGGCCCTGCCGACCGCACTGGCTCGTCAGTGGGAGTCTGCCTGTGGTGCGCCTCTGCATAATCTCTATGGACCGACAGAAGCCGCGGTGGATGTCAGCAGTTATCCGGCCTTCGGCCCGGCATTAGCCGCCGTCACCGGTAACAGTGTGCCGATCGGTTATCCGGTCTGGAACACCGGGTTACATGTCCTCGATAACCGTTTCCGATCTCTGCCTGCCGGTGTGGCCGGGGAGCTGTGGCTCAGTGGGATACAGCTGGCGAAAGGCTATCTGGGCCGACCGGGGCTGACCGCCTCCCGCTTTGTGGCGTTGCCCGGAGGCGGGGGTGAGCGGATGTACCGGACCGGGGATGTGGTACGTCGTCTGGAAAACGGTGCCATCGAATATCTGGGCCGTAATGATGACCAACTGAAAATCCGCGGTCAGCGTATTGAACTGACAGAAATCGATCATCAGCTGCAACAGTTACCAGGCATCCATCAGGCGGTAACGCTGGCAAGAACCTTAGGCTCGCATAGCGAAGGATGGGAAGACTCTCGTCAGCTGATCGCCTATGTAATCAGCCCGGAGCCGGTAAACAGCGGGCAGCTACTGACGGCCCTGCAAGCTTGCCTGCCACCGCCGATGGTACCGGTGGCGATTATGCAGGTCGATGCCTTTCCGCTGAGCCCTAACGGCAAGCTGGATCGTAAAGCCCTGCCTCTGCCCTCGGTACATCGGGATACGGTTCAGCGTGCCCCTTCCCCCGGAGTGGAAAGCGAGCTGGCGACAGAGTTCGCTGCACTGCTGAACTGCGACAGTGTCTCTGCCGGCGATGATTTCTTTGCGCTGGGCGGCCATTCTCTGCTGGCCATGCGCCTTGCTGCCCGGTTGCGTCAGAGGCTGCAACGTCCGGTCACGGTCGGTCAGATTATGGTGGCCCCGAGTGTGGAGAAACTGGCGGCTCTGCTCAGTGAACCCTCAGAGGATGCAGCCCGCCGTGCCGGTTATGAACCTCTGCTGCCACTGCGTCAGAGTACCGGCCCGACATTGTTCTGCTTCCATCCGGCCTCCGGCTTTGCCTGGCAGTTCAGTGTGCTGCGACGTTATCTGGACCCGCGCTGGTCAGTCACCGGGATCCAGTCACCTTCTGCCGACGGGATCCTCAACCGCAGCCGCGACATTAATGAACTCTGTGATGACCATCTGCAGCGACTGCGTGAGCATCAGCCCCACGGCCCCTACTACCTCACCGGCTACTCCCTCGGGGGAACACTGGCGCAAGGGATCGCGGCACGCCTGGAGGCTGCCGGTGAAGAGGTGGCATTCCTCGGGTTACTCGATACCTGGCCACCGGAAACACAACGCTGGGATCAGCGGCAGGGTGAAAATCTGCCGGACCCGGCCGTGCTGGCCGAAGTGGACCGGGAGCGGGAAGCCTTTATGGCCAGCCAGCGGAACCAGGCCGGCGAAGATATGTCGGTAATGTTTGATACCATCAGCGCTAACTATGCCAGTGCGGTCAGGCTGCTGGGGACGGCCACCAGCGCCCGTTTCGGCGGGAAAGCCACGCTGTTTGTCGCGGAAAAAACCCGACAGCCGGGGATGGAAGCCGGCCCATGCTGGGCGCCCTACATCGCCCGGACGGAAATTATCCCCATCCAGTGTGCACACGCAGAAATATTTGCGGAAGAGGTATTTGCACAGATAGGGCCGGAACTCGACAGACTATTGTCAGCGGCCCTGCGCTAGCGGTTCTGTGACGTCGGCGGGGATCTGTAAAGACCGCCGGCGTCACGTTCACTCTCTTCCGAGGGGGATCACCATCGGGGTTCCTGCGACCGGGTCGCTGATAATCATCGCGTTCAGACCATAGACCTGTTCGATCAGTGCCGGGGTCACAATCTCCGACGGTTTACCCTGCGCCACTATCTGCCCGTCACGCATCGCTATCAGATGAGTCGCATAACGGCAGGCATGATTAAGCTCATGCAAGACCACCACCAGCGTTCTGCCATGCTGGCGGTTCAGGTCGTGCATCAGTTCCATCAGCTCGATCTGATGGGTGATATCCAGCCAGGTCGTCGGTTCATCCAGAAGTAACAACGGTGTTTCCTGAGCCAGCACCATCGCAATCCATACCCGCTGACGCTGTCCGCCGGAAAGGGTATCGACCGCCTGGCAGGCCAGATGATCGACACGGGTCGCCTGCATCGCACGCGTTACGGCCTCCTGGTCCTGCGCATCTGGCCGGTTAAACAATGTCTGGTACGGATAACGTCCGCGGAAAACCAGCTCGCGAACCGTGATGCCGGCGGGTGCCGTCGGTGACTGAGGCAGTAATCCTAAGTGGCGGGCCGTCTCTTTGGTCGGATACGTTTTGATATCTTTACCGTTCAGCAACACCTTCCCTGCCACCGGTGTGATCAGCCGGCTCAGTGTTTTCAGCAGCGTCGACTTTCCGCAGGCATTCGGCCCGATGATCACCGTAATTTCTCCGGGCGGTATCGCGACCGACAGATCACGGATAATTATTTTTTTGTCATATCCCACCGTCAGGTGTTCGCCTGCCAGCGGGGAAGTGAGTTTATTCATCGATAGCGCGTCTCCCGGATCAGTAAACTCATTAAGTAGATGCCCCCCAGGCAGACAGTGACGACCCCCACCGGTAACTGATAAACACCAAACAGATGAGTCGCCAGATAATCCGCGGTCAGCATCAGGGCGGCACCACACAGCATACTGAGGGCCAGCGAATCGCGACGTCCGGAGGTAAAGCGGGCCGCAATCTGCGGTGCCACCAGCGCAATAAAGGACACCGGCCCGATTAAGGCAGTACACACCGCCGTCAGGATAACGCCCAGTATCAGTAAAATCATCCGACTGCGTTCGGCGGGAACGCCCAGCGCGACAGCCATCTCATCGCCCATCTCCAGCAGACGCATCCTGCGTGCCATCAGTCCTGCCAGCACGGCGACCGGAATCAGTATCCCCGTCACCGGCAGTAGTTTCTGCCAGCTGACGCCATTCAGGGACCCGGCACTCCATAATCCGGCCGATAATGCCGTATCCAGTGAGGTCGTGGTGACTAACCAGCTATTCAGCGACATCAGTAACGCGCGGATCCCGATACCGACCAGGATCAGCCGGAACGTGTTAATACCGTTGCGCCAGGCAAACAAATACACCGTCAGGGCGGTGAGTAAGCCCCCGGTCAGAGCGGCCAGAGCCAGTAATCCGGGGTCTCCTGGCAGGAAAACCATCATCAGTAACACCGCAGAAAACGCGCCGGTATTAAAGCCAAGCACATCCGGGCTGCCCAGCGGGTTACGCAACAGTGACTGGAAGATCGCACCGCTCAGCGCCAGTGCTGCGCCGGTTACCATAGCGGCACATACCCGCGGTAAACGCCAGTCCAGTACCACCCGCGTCATCGCCTGAGGAGCTTTACCCAGCAGGACCTGCCCGAACTGCCCGGCACTGAGCGGAAATGCCCCCTGCGTCAGGGCGAAAAAACTGACCGTCATCAGCACCGCGATTAATACTATCCCGCCCGTGAGTTGCCGGTTCATGACATTGATCCCTGCGACTGGCGGCGGACAAGGAATATCAGTACCGGCGCGCCAATAAAGCCGGTAACGATGGAAACCCGCAACTCGCCGGCCGTCAGCAACCGTCCGGCAATATCGGCCATCAGTAATAAACAGGGTGTCAGCAGCAGCGTCACCGGGAGCATTCGCCGGTGATCGGACCCCGCCAGAAAACGGCTGAGATGAGGGGCGATCAGGCCAATAAAGGCGATAGGCCCGGTGAGTGCCGTGGCTGCCCCGGCCAGTAAGGCGACCGATAACAGCCCCAGGATCCGCGTGCGTACCACACGGGTACCGAGCGTCACCGCCACCTCCCCGCCCATACTGAGATTATTCAGCGCGCGAGCCAGCAACAGCGCCAGCACCCCTCCGGCAATCATCGCCGGGCTGAGGATCAGTAATGACGTAAACTGACGAATATCGAGCGAACCGCTGAGCCAGAAGCGAAGGTGATCATAGATATCCGGGTTCATCAGTGACAGACCGTTTGTCATTCCCTCCAGTACCGCGGCCAGCGCCACTCCTGCCAGGGTAAGACGGAGCGGATTAATATTTCCCCCTGCCGCGGCGCCGGTCAGAGCGATAATCAGCAACGCAATCAATGCGCCCGCAAAGGCGAACCCGAGCCAGGCCAGTGGCGTATCTGCCCCGGCAAAGGCAATTCCCAGAACAATCGCAAAAGATGCCCCTGAATTTATGCCCAGGATCCCGGTATCGGCCAGGGGGTTACGTGTCAGTGTCTGCAACAATGCACCGGCCAGCCCCAGTGAAGCCCCGGCCGCAATACCGGCAAGGGTTCGCGGTAACCGGGCATAACGGATAAGGGTACAGTTCTGCGACAGGCAGGACTCAGGAGAAAAAAGGGCCTGCCAGCTCTCGCGGACAGGCACCGGCCGGGCCCCGGTACTCAGGCTGAGCATGACCAGTAACAGCAGGACCCCCAGCAGAAAGATCAGTAAGCAGGATTGACGCATAACATTCCGGACCTTACACGGCGGGAACCCCCGCCATTACCCCGGGCACCGGCAGGAAAGCGGTGGCCCGGATAACTCAGTGAGTGAATAACGTCTGCAACGTATCCAGCAGATGGCTGGCACTGTAATAATCCAGACGGAAATTATCATTGCCCAGCGCATAAACCTGTTTGTCCCGCACCGCCGCTGACTGTGACAGGAAACGATCGCTCAGGACATCCGGTACGGTGTTCCCGCCGGCGGCGAAGAGCAACCAGCTTTTCCCGTTCAGCCCGCTGGCGACATTTTCTCCAGACAGCTGAATAATGTCTTTACGGTGGCCCATACTGGTATTGCCTTTCACCTCAGCCGGGGGCGTCGCCAGCGTAAATCCAAGGGCCTGCAACAGCTCCCCCTGCGCGGAAGCCGCTGTCCAGAGATTCACTTCGCGACCACCACCGTTCCAGATCATTGCGGAGACCGGTTGTGGCGGTAATTTCAGCCGCGGTTTCAAATGGGCTACCCGCTGATCGAACTCCGCCACCCGCTTCGCCGCCAGCGCGTCATGTCCGGTAGCCTGCCCGAGCAGTGTCATCACCTGTTGCCAGCTTTTATCGTCATAATTGACCACCAGCACCGGTGCGATCGCCTGCAACTGACTCACCAGACGAAGAGCACTGTCATTGCCTGTCGCACTGACCACAATGAGGTCCGGTACCATGCCGGCAATACTTTCGGCGTCAGGCTCCCCGATATAGAGGCGTTTCACCTGCCGCTGCCGGGCGATATCTCCCCACTGACGCAAAAAGCCTTCCGCATCCGTAAAGCGCCCTCCCGGGGCTGCGGCACCACTGGCGATCACCGGCGCATCGATCGCCAGCAAGGCGCCGGTCAGGGTCACGCTGGTAGAGACTATCCGTTGCGGAGGCTGCTGAAGCGTCACAGTCCCGGTTTCACTGTGGACCTGCCGTGGCCACCCGTCGCCGGCAACGGCATGAAAGCCGGTCAACAGTATGAGTAACGCCCCCCACAACAGGAAACCCGGAATTGTTGATTTTAATGTGATTTTTCTGGTCCTGCCGGAAATTAACTGTCGCATAGCTCGCGAATTTTCCTCTGCAAATGACGATCCCATTGACACAATCCGGGGATCCGGTTAGCTTACACGAATAATACAAATGATAATCATTATTAATTATCTTATCATTCCAGGATTAGATTATGGTAGAAATGGAACAGTTTGAAAATCCCTCTGTGTATGATTTTCCTTCCCTGTCAGACCGTTTCCTGTTTACCTCCCGCTGGAAAAGCCTGTTAACCGATGGCTGTTTCAGACGTCTGACATCCCCTGTTATCGGCAATGACCTGTCGGGTGCACAGTTTTCCGCGCAGGCAGAGACGGCTTTTCGCGAAGCCCGTCTTGCCGGTATCCGGCATCCTGTCATTGCCGGTGCAATCCCTTTTGATCCCGGTCAGCCTTCAGAACTCTTTATTCCTGAAAGCTGCCGTTTCATTGACCGCGATCAGCTGGTGAGGGCAGCGAAGACATTCCCGGCCTTCTCCGGCGGAGAGGTTACGGGCTCCCGTCTGATTCCGGATCAGCCGGCGTTTATGACGATGGTGTCCCGGGCCATTGAGGCGATGAAACGCGGTGAGGCAGATAAAGTGGTGTTATCCCGCCTGCAGGAAATTTGCAGTCGTGATGCTATCGATATGACCGGACTGATGACACAGATTGTGCGTCAGAACCCGGATAACTACCACTTCCACCTGCCGTTGTCCTGCGGAGCCACCCTGCTCGGTGCCAGCCCGGAGTTACTGCTCAGAAAAGAAGGTGAAAACTTTTATTCCTGTCCGTTAGCCGGGTCTGCCGGACGCTCAACGGATCCGGCAGAAGATTCGTTGCGGGGCTGGGAACTGATGAACTCGGAAAAGGACCGCCGTGAACATCAGCTGGTCACGGATGATATGCGCAGAACACTGCAACCGGTCAGTCAGACCCTCTCGGTACCGGACGTCCCGCATCTGCTGACCACATCCACCCTCTGGCATCTGGCGACCGATATCCGGGGAACCCTGCATCATCCTCACACATCAGCCTTGTCGCTGGCGGCTCTGCTGCACCCGACGCCGGCACTGAGTGGCTATCCTCACCGGCAGGCTCTGGATCTGATAAAAACGCTGGAGCCTTTTAACCGGCAACTGTTCGGCGGCATGGTGGGCTGGTGTGACGATCAGGGTAACGGTGAGTGGGTGGTGACCATCCGCTGTGCCACGGTGAAAGAGAAAACGGTCACCCTGTTCGCCGGCGCAGGGATCATTCCTGCCTCCGATCCCTATTCCGAATGGCGGGAAACCGGCATCAAACTGAATACGATGCTGCGCGCCTTCGGCCTTGAAAGAACAGAAAGGTAATTGTATGACGCTCCCTTATACCCGCTGGCCGGACGACCTGGCAGAACGCTATCGTCGTAAAGGCTATTGGATAGATAAGCCTCTCAGTGATATCTGCGGGCGACAGAAAGATAATCCGTCCATCGCTATTATTGACGGAGAAAGAACGCTGACTTATCAGCAACTGGATAACCTCAGTGATCAGCTGGCCGCGCAACTGCAACAACGTGGTCTGCAACCGGGCGATACCGCTCTGGTACAACTGGGGAACGGTGCTGAATTCTATCTGGTGTTCTTCGCCTTACTGAAGCTGGGGGTCGCTCCGGTCAACGCCTTGTTCAGCCATCAGAAAAGTGAATTGCTTTCCTATGCCAGCCAGACAGAGCCAGCCCTGTTTATTGGTGACCGTCAGCACAGCCTGTTTACCGATGACCAGTTTCTGCAGACATTTGCAGCGCAGATCCCGTCACTTAACACCGTCGTCATGCATAACGCGACCCCGGGTGACCTCAGCCTTTCCGGCTTGTACAACACCCCGGTGGCCGGTTTTACACCTGACCCGTCGGCAGCCGATGAGGTCGCTTTTTTCCAGCTCTCCGGCGGCAGTACCGGGACGCCAAAGCTGATCCCCAGAACACATAACGATTATTACTACAGCATTCGCGGCAGCGTGGATATCTGCGGCTTTACCCGCGATACCCGTTACCTTTGTGCGCTGCCTGTTGCTCATAATTACCCGATGAGTTCCCCCGGTTGCCTGGGGGTATTCTATGCCGGGGGGCGGGTGGTCATGGCACGTGATCCGAGCGCAACCCTCTGTTTCCCGCTGATTGCCCGCCACCGGATCACCGTCACCGCGCTGGTCCCGCCGGCAGTCAGTCTGTGGCTGCAGGCGATAAAAGAGAACGGTCATGCCCGCGAGCTCGCTTCCCTGACCCTGCTGCAGGTCGGCGGGGCACGACTGAGCGAGTCGCTGGCCAGACGGGTGCTCTCAGAGATTGGCTGTCAGTTACAGCAGGTGTTCGGCATGGCCGAAGGCCTGGTGAACTACACCCGTCCGGATGACCCGATAGACGTGATCACCACTACCCAGGGGCGCCCCATCTCTGAAGATGATGAAATTCGCGTGGTTGATGAGCATAACCGCCCTGTCCCTGCGGGAACCACCGGTCGCCTGATGACCCGCGGTCCTTACACGTTCCGTGGGTATTATCGTAATCCCGGCCATAACGCGACCTGCTTTGATGAAGAAGGGTTCTACGCCTCCGGAGATCTTATCGCCATCACCGCGGAGGGTAACGTTCGGGTGGAGGGCCGCGAGAAAGATCAGATAAACCGTGGCGGAGAAAAAATTGCCGCCGAAGAGATAGAAAACCTGCTGCAACGTCATCCGGACATTATTCATGCGGCACTGGTTTCGATGGAAGATGAGCTGATGGGCGAAAAAAGCTGTGCGTTTATCGTGGTCAGCCAGCCTGTTAAGCCTGCTCATCTTCGCCGTCACTTACGTGAACAAGGCATCGCCGAATTTAAGTTACCTGACCGGGTCATTCAGCAGGATAGCCTGCCGTTAACCCCGGTGGGTAAAGTGGATAAGAAAGCCTTACGTCAATGGCTGACAGAACAACAAAAGTAGTCCGGGTTCAGACCCGGCAAATGGAGTCCTTATGAGTATCCCTCAACCTGAATCTTATCGCCTGCCGACAGCAGATGAACTTCCTGATAATAAGGTGAAATGGGCCTTTGAACCCGGGCGGGCAGCCCTGCTTATTCATGATATGCAAAATTATTTTCTCCGCTTCTGGGAGGAAGACAGTTCGCTGGTCAGGGAAGTGATCGCGAATATCGCCCGTCTGCGGACACAATGCAAAGCACTGGGGATTCCGGTGTTTTATACCGCACAGCCCACAGAGCAGAGTGATAAAGATCGTGCACTACTGAACGATATGTGGGGTCCCGGGCTGAACCGTCATCCGGAACAGCAGCAGGTGGTTGACGGATTGACGCCGGAGGCGGATGACATTGTGCTGACCAAATGGCGGTACAGTGCGTTTCAGCGTTCACCGCTGGAGCAGCAGTTACAGGAAATGGGCCGTGACCAGTTGATCATTACCGGGGTGTACGCCCATATCGGCTGCCTGACCACCGCCACGGATGCCTTTATGCGCGATATTAAGCCCTTTATGGTGGCCGATGCGCTGGCCGATTTCACCCGTGAAGAACATATGATGGCACTAAAATATACTGCCGGCCGCTGCGGTAAAGTTGTCCGCTGTGAAGACCTGCTGATCCTGCCGGAAAGTAAAGCGGCGCTGCGCGCGTTAGTGTTACCGCTGCTGGAAGATGATGACATTCCGGAGGATGATGAAAACCTGATCGACTACGGGCTGGACTCCGTGCGCATGATGGCGCTGGCGGGCCGCTGGCGTCAGGCCCTCCCGGAGATTGATTTTGTGGCCCTCGCCAAAAATGCCTCTATCGATGGCTGGTGGGCACTTCTGTCACAGGGTGAAACACCATGACCGTTCAGCAGGACTTTCACGCTAAACATGTGTGGGTGACCGGCGCAGGCCAGGGGATCGGTTATCACACCGCGTTAGCTTTTCATCAGGCCGGGGCCATTGTCACCGCATTTGATCTTAAGTTTGGTGAGCAGGCCTACCCGTTTCGCTGCCAGAGACTGGATGTCGCTGATCCCGTTCAGGTCAAAGAGGTCTGCCAGGCGTTGCTTTCCCGCCAGCCACAACTGGATGTGCTGGTCAATGCCGCCGGGATCCTGCGTATCGGTGCCACCGATGAACTAAGCTTTGAAGACTGGCAACAGTGCCTGAACGTGAATGCCGGCGGTGCATTTAATCTGTTCAGCCAAACCCTGCCACACTTCCGCCGGCAGCAGCACGGCGCGATTGTCACCGTGGCCTCTAATGCCGCGCATGCCCCGCGTCTGGGAATGTCGGCTTACGGCGCGTCGAAAGCCGCATTGCGTAGCCTGTGCCTGACGGTCGGTCTGGAAATGGCCCCGTACGGGGTTCGCTGTAATATCGTTTCGCCTGGCTCCACCGATACCGAAATGCAACGCAGCCTCTGGAAAACACCACAGGCAGAGCAGCAGACGATTGAGGGCTTCCCGGAGCAGTTTAAGCTGGGTATTCCGCTGAAGAAGATCGCAAAGCCGCAGGAGATTGCCGATACTATCCTGTTCCTGGCCTCTGACCGTGCAAGCCACGTGGTCCTGCAGGATATTGTGGTGGATGGCGGCGCAACCCTGGGGAGCTGAAGGATGGCCGAACTCTGGAAGCGGGTCTGTACGCTGGATGAACTGAATGCGCTGGGCCAGGGAAACCTGGTCAGCCATTTGGGCATCGTCTTTACTCTGATAGGCGAACAGCATCTGGAGGCCAGCATGCCGGTCGATGAGCGCACCCGTCAGCCCTTCGGGTTGCTGCATGGCGGGGCGTCTGTCGTGCTGGCCGAATCCATGGGGTCGGTCGCTGGCTACATGGCGACTCAGGCCGGGCAGAGTGTGGTCGGCATCGAAGTGAACGCCAGCCATCACCGGGCGGTCTCTCAGGGGTGGGTACACGCGAAGTGCTTTCCGCTGCATATCGGCGGACAATTACAGGTCTGGCAGACAGAGATCCGTAACGATCGGGCAAAGTTATGCTGTACCGCCCGACTCACCGTCTCCGTTCAGGGCTAAATCGCAGACATAAAAAAGCCGGGATAACCCGGCTTTATGATCCTGAGAAAACTGACGATCGTTGAAGATCAACGCTGATAGATGATCTCTACCCCTTCATCATCATCTTCGTCCCAGTCATCCCAGTCTTCATCATCTTCTTCAACTTCCTGCGCGCCGCTTTCCAGGGCTTCACGGTGATAGTCATCCCACATGAATTCCACTTTCTCGGGTTGCTTCTCTTCAAGCTCAGCCTCTTTCGGGTTGGCTTTAATAAAGCTCATGACATCCCAGCACAGGGCATTCACACCGTCACGGCTGGCAGCAGAGATCAGATAATATTTATCGTCCCAGCCCAGGGCGTCTGCAATTGCTTTAGCGCGGCTTTCAGCCTCTTCTTTATCCAGCAGGTCAGTTTTATTGAAAACCAGCCAGCGCGGCTTGCTGTACAGTTTATCGCTGTATTTTTCCAGCTCGCCGAGGATGATACGGGCATTCTCTACCGGATCGGATTCATCGATAGGCGCGATGTCGATCAGGTGCAGCAGCACACGGCAACGCTCCAGGTGCTTCAGGAAGCGGATCCCTAATCCGGCACCATCGGCAGCCCCTTCGATCAGGCCCGGGATATCTGCCACGACAAAGCTCTGCTCGTGATCCATACGTACCACGCCCAGGCTCGGTACCAGGGTGGTGAACGGGTAATCGGCCACTTTCGGCTTCGCCGCAGAGACCGAACGGATGAAGGTCGATTTACCGGCATTCGGCAGGCCCAGCATCCCGACATCGGCCAACAGCATCAGCTCCAGCTGCAGGTCACGTTTTTCACCCGGTGTCCCCATCGTTTTCTGACGAGGTGTACGGTTAACGGAGGATTTGAAGCGGGTGTTACCCAGGCCATGCCAGCCACCTTTAGCGACCATCAGACGCTGTTCGTGACGGGTCATATCGCCCATGGTTTCCCCGGTATCCTGGTCGATAATACGGGTACCGACCGGGACTTTGATGATGACATCTTTACCACGCTTACCGGTACAGTCACGGCTCTGGCCATTCTGGCCACGCTCAGCGCGGAAGGCTTTTTCAAAGCGATAATCAATCAGGGTGTTAAGGTTCTCATCGGCCAGCAGCCAGACGTCACCGCCGTCTCCGCCATCGCCGCCATCAGGGCCACCTTTAGGAATGTATTTTTCCCGGCGGAAGCTGACGCAACCATTACCGCCGTCACCGGCAACGACCAGGATTGTCGCTTCATCAACAAACTTCATCTTTCTTCTCCGTCACTCTTGCGCCTGTCAGGTCAACAGCCTGCCAGACGGGCCCGCCAGGGTCGACTCAGCTGACCGGCGGCGGATAATACCGGTATTCAAACCAGTGATATCAGTATTCTGTAGGTTTCTGTCAAGTGTACAGCATTCTGCTGAAAAACGCGGGCTTTCTGCGTTCATGACAGCAGAATGTAAAAAGCCCCGCAAAAGCTGCGGGGCTTTAATTCGTTGTGTCAGACGGTCATCAGACTGTCAGGGTCTTGCCATAATTACTCAGCAACGATGCTTACGTATTTACGGTTATCAGGACCTTTAACTTCGAATTTAATCTGACCGTTTGCAGTAGCAAACAGGGTGTGGTCACGACCACAACCTACGTTAGCGCCTGCGTGGAACTTAGTTCCGCGCTGACGAACGATGATGCTACCAGCCAGTACAGTTTCACCGCCGAAACGTTTTACGCCCAGACGTTTTGCATTGGAATCGCGACCGTTACGTGTGGAGCCGCCAGCCTTTTTATGAGCCATTTGTCAAATCTCCTATTAAGCGCTGATGCCAGTGATCTTCACATCAGTGAACCACTGACGGTGACCCTGCTGCTTACGGTGGTGTTTACGACGACGAAACTTAACAATCTTAATTTTCTCGCCACGACCGTGAGCAACGACTTCAGCTTTGATAACACCACCAGAAACCAGTGGCGCACCAATGGTAACTTCTTCGCCGTTTGCAATCATCAGAACCTGGTCAAACTCGATAGTTTCACCGGTTGCGATGTCAAGCTTTTCCAGGCGAACGGTCTGACCTTCGCTTACTCGGTGTTGTTTACCACCACTTTGGAAAACCGCGTACATATAAACTCCGCTTCTGCGCTAGCCCTTATGATAAAATCAGGCGGCGCTATAAATATTCACAATAGGGCGCGAATTCTACGCAAATATCCGACAGAAGACAAGCCTACTTTGCGCTGTATTGCAGAAAAAAAACACAGGGCACAGCCGGGTGTTTCCTGTAACCGATTTTCAAGTACAATGGGTGTCATCAGTGGTTCACTGGCGCAGTGTTCATCCTGCCTGAGACTGCCACGACTGCCGACAGAGAAATTTATTCAGATACAGACCGATGACGCTATCTGAGCACTCTTGTTTAAAAAGCCCTGTAAGGGCTAAAACCGGGTCAAAACTGAACAGACGTATGAACTTAGAACAAATTACAGAACTTACTTCCGCAGATATGGCGGCCGTCAATCAGACTATTCTTGACCAGCTTGACTCCGATGTCGCGCTTATCAGTCAGTTAGGTCATTACATTGTCAGCGGTGGTGGTAAACGTATTCGTCCGATGATTGCGGTACTGTCTGCGCGGGCACTTGGCTATCAGAATGATCAACATATTCTTAATGCCGCGCTGATCGAATTTATCCATACTGCGACATTGCTTCACGATGATGTGGTCGATGAATCCGATATGCGCCGTGGCAAAGCCACCGCTAATGCAGCCTTCGGTAATGCCGCCAGTGTACTGGTCGGGGATTTTATCTACACCCGCGCCTTTCAGATGATGACCTCGCTGGGATCCCTGAAGATCCTCGCCTTAATGTCTGAAGCGGTGAATGTCATTTCAGAAGGTGAAGTGCTGCAGCTGATGAACTGTAACGATCCGGATATTACTGAAGAGAGCTATATGCGGGTTATCTACAGTAAAACGGCCCGGTTATTTGAAGCGGCTGCACAGACGTCTGCTATCCTCGCGGAGGCTACGGATGCGCAGGAACAGGCACTGCGCGACTACGGGCGCTATATCGGGACCGCATTTCAGCTGATTGATGATCTGCTGGATTACAGCGCGGATAATGCTGCGCTGGGTAAAAATGTCGGTGATGACCTGAGTGAAGGTAAACCCACCCTGCCCCTGCTACATGCGATGAAGCACGGGAATGCCGAACAGTCCGCGATGATCCGTCAGGCAATTGAACAGGGTAATGGCCGTCACCTGTTAGAAGAGGTTCAGGCAACGATGCAGCAGTGCGGTTCGCTGGAATGGACCCGCCAGCGTGCCGAAGCAGAAGCCGATAAAGCGATTGCTGCTTTACAGGTACTGCCACAGACGCCATGGCGTCAGGCCCTTGAGTCACTGGCGCATATGTCTGTTCAGCGTGACTATTGATCCTGAAAAAGGATCCTGACTGAGCCGGTGATCCCTGACGATCCTGATGACTCATTGACTAGTCCTGATATAGGTTGACAGTTTTTTGTCTGTAAAACGCCTGATGAACATCATCGGGCGTTTTGTATTTCA
>NZ_JAERJR010000015.1 GCF_018257515.1 Tatumella sp. JGM118 | reverse complement strand
CAGTGGGAGCGCATTATAGGGAGATAATTTTTTCTGACAAGGGTTTATTTCAAATAAATTGCCGAGTGTCGCTTTTTCAGCCATTTCGGGTTAAAAAAGCACAAAAGCGATGATATTCATAAAAAAAGCGGACGATAAACGTCCGCTTTCCGGTTTTTTCTTACGATCAGATTACTGATGCGCCACGATTTCCCCGTCTCTGACATCCATTTCGATGATTTTTCCGGGAACCAGTTGCCCGGACAGAATTTGCTGGGCTAACGGGTTTTCAATCTCATGCTGGATAGCCCGTTTCAACGGACGCGCACCATATACCGGGTCAAAGCCGGTTTCACCCAATAACTTCAGCGCATCATCAGAGATGTGCAACTGATAGCCACGTTCTTCCAGACGCTGATACAGCCTTTGCAACTGGATACGTGCAATAGAAGCAATATGCTCTGCCCCCAGCGGGTGGAAAACCACAACTTCATCGATACGGTTAATGAATTCCGGACGGAAGTGCTGGCCGACGACACTCATGACCAGGGCTTTCATCTCACCGTAATCCAGATCACCAAAACGTTCCTGAATCATGTCTGATCCCAGGTTCGACGTCATGATGATGACCGCATTACGGAAATCAACCGTACGCCCTTGTCCGTCAGTCAGCCGTCCGTCGTCCAGCACCTGCAACAGAATGTTAAAGACGTCCGGATGCGCTTTTTCAACTTCATCGAGCAGGATCACAGAATAAGGACGTCGTCTGACAGCTTCGGTCAGGTAGCCGCCTTCTTCATATCCGACATACCCCGGAGGGGCACCCACCAGCCGGGATACCGAATGTTTCTCCATAAATTCGGACATATCGATTCGCACCATGGCGTCATCGCTGTCGAACAGGAAGTTCGCCAGAGACTTACACAGTTCGGTTTTACCTACCCCGGTCGGCCCCAGGAACAGGAAAGACCCTACCGGACGGTTGGGATCCGCCAGCCCCGCACGACTACGGCGGATGGCATTCGCGACCGCTTCCACGGCTTCATTCTGACCGATAACACGATCATGTAATGCCTCTTCCATCCGCAGCAGTTTGTCACGCTCCCCTTCCAGCATTCTGGCGACCGGAATTCCGGTCCAGCGCGCCAGCACATCGGCAATCTCTGTATCCGTCACGCGGTTACGCAACATCTTCATCGATTTGCCTTCAGCCTGGGTCGCAGCGGCAAGCTGTTTTTCCAGTTCCGGAATTTTTCCGTATTGCAGTTCAGACATTTCGGCCAGGTTACCGGTACGACGCGCCTGCTCCAGTGCAATACGTGCCTGTTCCAGATCCGCTTTAATATTCTGCGTGCCGGTCAGCGAAGCTTTTTCAGCTTTCCACTCTTCGTCCAGTTCCGCATATTCGCGTTCTTTCTGATTCAGCTCGTTCTCAAGCATCTCAAGACGCTTAACGCTGGCATCATCTGATTCTTTCTTCAGTGCCTGCTGTTCCAGTTTTAACTGAATAATCCGTCGTTCCAGCCGGTCCAGTGATTCAGGTTTTGAATCGATCTGCATACGAATGCTGGAGGCGGCTTCATCGATCAAATCGATAGCTTTATCCGGCAGTTGCCGGTCAGCGATATACCGGTGTGACAAATTAGCCGCCGCGACAATAGCCGGGTCCGTAATTTGTACATGGTGATGCAATTCATAACGCTCTTTCAGGCCGCGAAGAATAGCGATGGTATCTTCGACCGTAGGCTCATCCACCAGCACTTTCTGGAACCGGCGCTCCAGTGCCGCGTCTTTTTCTATATACTGACGGTATTCATCCAGAGTGGTCGCCCCGACGCAGTGCAGTTCACCGCGCGCCAGCGCAGGTTTAAGCATATTACCGGCATCCATCGCACCATCAGCTTTACCGGCCCCCACCATGGTGTGCAGTTCATCGATAAACAGGATAACGTTACCTTCCTGTTTGGAGAGATCATTGAGGACCCCTTTCAGGCGTTCTTCAAACTCACCGCGATATTTCGCCCCGGCGACCAGCGCCCCCATATCCAGCGCCAGCACGCGGCGACCTTTCAGGCCTTCCGGAACTTCACCGTTAATAATACGCTGCGCCAGTCCTTCCACGATGGCCGTTTTACCGACGCCAGGCTCACCAATCAGGACAGGGTTATTTTTGGTACGCCGCTGCAGGACCTGGATCGTGCGACGGATTTCTTCATCACGACCGATGACAGGGTCCAGTTTCCCCTGCTCTGCCCGTTCGGTCAGATCGATGGTGTATTTCTTTAATGCCTGACGCTGGTCTTCAGCACCCTGTTCGTTCACGTTTTCGCCCCCACGCAACTGTTCTATGGCACTGGTGAGTTTGTCGCTGTTTGCTCCGGCCGATTTCAGAATATCCGCCAGAGCTCCGCGTGAATCCAGCGCAGCCAGAACAAAAAGTTCAGATGAAATAAAAGTATCACCGCGCTTTTGTGCCAGCTTGTCACACAAATTGAGTACGCGGATAAGATCAGCGGAAGGCTGGACGTCGCCGTCACTGCCTTCAACCTGAGGAAGTCGTTTGATTGACTGTGTTATTTTTTCCCGCAGAGCGGCAGCGTCCAGCCCGGCAGAAGTAAGTAAAGGAGTCAGCGATCCCCCTTCCTGAGTCAGCAAAGCACTCATTAAGTGAAGAGGTTCGATAAATTGGTTGTCGTTGCCGAGTGCCAGTGACTGAGCATCAGCCAGCGCTTGTTGGAATTTATTGGTTAGACGATCCAGACGCATAATTCCTCCTGTTAAAGGTCAAAATGCTACAGGAGATTAAATGAGGCCAATCCCTCAAATATTCAAGTTTTATAACCCGGAAAACTAAGAAAAATTACACATACAGGATCGTCCAGCGGCTAAGATTATACCAGCCACACCAAAGTTGCCATACGTCCGGTCACGCTCTCCCGGCGGTAGGAGAAAAAAGCCCCGGGTTCGGAATAGGTACAACGCCCGCCACCATAGACGGCAATGACGCCGGCACGGGAGAGACGCTGTCTGGCTAACATCCAGAGATCCGCGAGATACTTTTGCTCAACAGGGATAAAGGCTTCTGCCGCTGCGGGGTCGTGGGCAATAAACGTATCGCGCACTTCCGGGCCGACCTCAAATGCCTGCGGGCCGATGGCCGGCCCCAGCCACACCAGGATATCTTCCGGCGGACTGCGGAACGTTGCCAGCGTGCTTTCAAGAACACCGCCACATAACCCCCGCCAGCCGGCATGGGCTGCAGCCACCTCCCGCCCGTCTCTGGAGCAGAAGATCACCGGCAGGCAGTCTGCCGTCATCACTGCGCAAACCTGCCCTTCTGCCCGGGTATAGCAGGCGTCGGCCTGCGGCCCCCCCCCCCTGGCCTGCGGTAAAGTAACGACATCGGTTCCGTGAACCTGATTAAGCCAGAGCGGCATCGCCGGTAAGCCGGCGAGATCACACAACAGGTGACGGTTTTGGCGGACATGTGCAGGATCATCGGCAACATGTGCCCCCAGATTCAGGCTGTCGTACGGCGGCTGACTGACGCCCCCGATTCGGGTTGTCGAGCAGGCTCTGACGTTCGCCGGTGCCGGCCACTCCGGAATAATCAGTGAACTCATAACCAGTCCATGTCGTCTTTATGTAGTTCCGTATCTGCTTTCAGTGCATCGATTAATTCGACCATATCCTGCGGCAATGCCGCATGCCATTCCATCTCAATCCCGGTGATCGGATGGTAGAGACGTAACATCGTGGCATGGAGCGCCTGACGGTCGAATCCTCGCAGGACAGAAATAAACTCTTCTGAGGCATTCTTCGGCGGACGTGGACGACCGCCGTACAGCTGATCCCCGACCAGCGGATGACTGAGATGAGACATATGCACACGGATCTGGTGGGTACGACCGGTTTCCAGACGCAGACGTAACCGGGTATGGGCACGGAAATGCTCCATAATACGGTAGTGGGTGACCGCCGGTTTGCCCATCGGGTGTACGCTCATATGGGTGCGTTTGGTCGGGTGACGGGCGATAGGCTCATCAACAAAGCCTCCGGCCGTCATGGTTCCGATAGCCACCGCCTCATATTCACGGGTGATTTCACGACGTTGTAACGCGTCTACCAGGTGAGTTTGCGCCGGTACGGTCTTGGCTACGACCATCAGTCCGGTGGTATCTTTATCCAGACGATGCACAATCCCCGCCCGCGGAACATCCGCAATGGCAGGATAATAATGTAATAATGCGTTTAATACCGTACCATCAGGGTTACCGGCACCGGGATGAACGACTAACCCGCGCGGCTTATTGATCACCAGAATGTCATCGTCCTCGTAAACGATCTCGAGCGCGATATCCTGAGGTTCCCAGCGAAGTTCCTCTTCAATTTCGGCATCAATAGTGATTCGTTCACCACCGAGGACTTTTTCCTTAGGAACGGTGGCCGGGATACCATTCAGGGTGACCCGACCCTGTAAAATCCACTCTTTTATGCGTGAACGTGAATAATCAGGGAACAATTCCGCTAAAGACTGATCTAAGCGTTGTCCAAGTTGCGCTTCGGAGACTGTCGCGGTGAGTTGTACTTGTTGTGCCATATAAGCTTCTTTCGTTAACGTTGGGTTTTCACGGCAAAGCCGTTTACTATAATGTGCTATCTTAGCTGATCATCAATGGACGCTTCACAGAAAGCCTCCGCTAAACCTTTGAGGATAATCATTTCGTCATGACGCGTATGAAACATCTGGTGGCCGTTGCCACTCTGGGCCTGGCACTGGTAGGTTGCTCCGGCTCTAAAGACATTGTCCCGGACAACCCGCCTTCGGTGATCTATGCAACCGCCCAGCAAAAACTGCAGGACGGCAACTTCAGGGCTGCCATTACCCAGTTAGAAGCACTGGATAATCGTTACCCGTTTGGTCCGTATTCTCAGCAGGTGCAGCTTGATCTGATCTATGCCTACTATAAAAACGGGGATATGCCGATGGCCCAGGCCACCATCCTCCGTTTTATGCGACTGAACCCGACACATCCTAATATTGACTATGTCATGTATATGAAGGGTCTGACCGACATGGCGATGGATGAGTCAGCAGTGCAACACTTCTTCGGTATCGATCGCTCTGACAGAGACCCGGCCTATGCCCGTCAGGCATTTACCGATTTCTCTCAACTGCTGCAGAGCTATCCGAACAGTCAGTACGCCGCTGATGCCAGACTGCGTTTGGTGGCTTTAAAAGACCGTCTGGCTAAACATGAACTTTCTGTGGTGCAATTCTATACCAAAAGAGGGGCTTATGTCGCGGTTGTTAACCGGGCACAGGACATGCTGACAAACTATGCAGATACTGAGGCGACCCGCCAGGCACTTCCGCTGATGGAAAATGCTTACCGTAAGATGCAACTCAACACCGAGGCCGATAAAGTGGCCAAAATCATCGCGGCTAACCAGAAGCGTTGATTCGGGGCATCCTCCCCCGGAGTACGACGAAAAAAGCAGCCCATCGTGGCTGCTTTTTTGTAATCCCGTGGGTTGTGCTTCTCCCGGCAACAGATTTGATGGGGCGGGAGCCCTGTCAGAGAGGCACAATTATACTGTTCCGCTGACTGTGGCCTCTTTCGCTTGCGAAGCAGATGCCAGTCATGGCAAGACGTACGATCCCGGGGCTTAAGAGGCTCTTTGTTCAGGCCGCAGAAACGCACAGAGGTCTTAAACATTGCACGTAAGCAGGAGGATTAATGCATGGGTCGGGGAATTGCTGTACTTCTTTCCCTGACGGTTTCAGTCGCCAGGGCTTTTTTCTTCACACGCGCTGATGGCAGGATAATGCCTCTTCCTGGATTAAAGGCTTTTCCATTCCGGCAAATTTTTTACCTTTCTGCGGTACAGGTGTGAACCTGCCACCATTAAGCCGAACAAGAGTCCCGCGACACTACCCGCAATCAAGGCCGCGGTTATCGTGTAACCTGCTTTCTGCCAGGCGAAAAACCACATGAACATCCCCCAGGGCAAACCAAATCCCGGCGCTGCCAGCAGGGCGATTAGCCAGAAGGGGGCTACCGGGAAAGGGGGGATCCGCACTCCCCTGGCCCATAAGAACTTCATCAGAAGTGGTGTGCGATGTGGTTGCCATACCTGTTTTTCTTCTAAAATCCGAATGGCTGTTTTTTTCCTTTCATCAAACGACGTCATCTCTGCCCCTCTGATTAAGCCTTTACGCTATTTCTATCCTGCATCCTAAGCTATCGCAGAGACGGGAATAAGGACCTCACGCCCCATGGTCAGGACCTCAGAATCATGGAGGAGCGCGGTGACCAGCGTCTCCTGATCCTATCAATAATGGCCGGTAATAATGGCGTATTCAATCATTATCTGTACTTTTCTCCGCGCAGCTTAGGAATTTTGCTAATTAACAAAAAGTGACTTTATTTTGTGATCCAGATCACATTATTCTTAACTGAAGCCGTTAATCTGAATGTCACACGATGGTAACAACAGAGAGGTAAGTGCGATGATTATGAACATCACCAGTAAACAAATGGAAATTACCGACGCTATCCGCAACCATGTTGAAGACCGTCTGACCAAACTGGAGAAGTGGCAAACCCAGCTGATAAATCCCCATATCGTGCTGTCGAAAGAGCCAAAAGAATTTGTCGCCGATGCGACGATAAATACGCCCAATGGCCCGCTGGTCGCGACCGGCAGACACACAGATATGTATGCCGCCATTAATGACCTGCTCAGCAAACTTGAACGCCAGCTGAATAAGGTTCAGCATAAAGGTGAGGCAAGACGCGCCTCAGCCAGCGTAAAAGACATTATTCCGGCTGAAACAGAATAACCTGAGATTCCCCGAACGCGCCCGCAGGGCGCGTTTTTAGTTGACGCGCCCTGGCGCAAAAGTTACTCTCGGAAAACATCTTCCAGGGACAACCTGCTATGCAAACCTCCGTGTTTTTCTTCTCATTCTTTTTTAGCGCATCTTCTGCCGGGAGACCTGTCGTCGTTTAAGAATGAATGAGAAGACGAACAGCAAAGCCTCCCGCCCGGGGGGCTTTTTTATTGGGTATAAAAATAACAGGAATACAGGTGACAAAAATGAGCGCAGAGCCCTCTTTAGAGCATTTACGGGAAAGGATCACCCGCCTGGATGAACAGCTTCTGTCTTTACTGGCAGAACGTCAGGAGGTGGCTGTCGCGGTAGGCAAATTCAAAATGACCACCCACCGCCCTATCCGTGATATCGAAAGGGAAAAGCAACTGCTGGAGAAACTGATTGAAAAGGGACGTCGTCAGTCATTAGACAGTCAGTACATTACCCGCATTTTTCAGTTGATTATTGAAGAATCGGTACTGACCCAACAGGCTCTGCTGCAGAAAGCTCTGAATCAGGCGCAGGAAAACAGTGCACGGGTTGCCTTTCTGGGACCTAAAGGCTCTTACTCACATCTGGCAGCACGTCAGTATGCATCCCGGCACTTTTCGCATATGACCGAGGTCGGTTGCAGTAAATTCGGGGACATTCTGCAACAGGTCGAAACCGGGCTGGCGGACTATGCCGTATTACCCCTGGAAAATACCAGTTCCGGTTCGATAAACGATGTCTATGATCTGTTGCAGCATACCAGTCTGCACATTGTCGGAGAACTCACCGTACCGATTGACCACTGTATCCTGGTGCCCGCCGACACCCGGCTGGATGATATCACTACCGTTTACAGCCATCCGCAGCCTTTCCAGCAATGCAGCCATTTCCTGGCACGGTATCCGCACTGGAAGATTAAATATACCGAAAGCACCGCAGCCGCCATGGAAAAAGTGGCAGAATTGCAGGATAGCCAGGTCGTGGCGCTGGGCAGTGAAGCCGGCGGTAATCTGTATAATCTGCAGGTGCTGGAACGTAATCTGGCCAATCAGCAACAAAATATGACCCGCTTTATTATCCTGGCCCGTAAGCCGGTGAAAGTTTCTGCACAGGTCTCGGCCAAAACCACCTTACTGATGGCCACAGGCCAGCAATCCGGGGCGCTGGTCGATGCATTGATGGTACTCAGGAAATATGGTCTGGTAATGACCAAACTGGAATCCCGCCCGATCAACGGAAATCCCTGGGAAGAGATGTTCTACCTGGATATTCAGGCCAATGTCCACGCAGAGGAAATGCAACAGTCTCTGGAAGAACTGACCGCCCTGACCCGCTTCGTTAAAGTCCTGGGCTGCTACCCGGGAGATAACGTCATTCCGGTCTCCGTCGACTGACGGTTCAGGGCACCTGAGGGTGCCCTGATGTCTGAATCGGTTACGCGCGATTATCGTTGGCTGAGCGCAACAGCCCCCGGCTCTCGGTAAGAAATGAAGAGGCATAATCGCCGAACCAGCGCTCGATACTACGAAAGCTGCCGATGAACTCCGCTTTATCCCCTGATTCCAGTAACGCGATCGCCTCACCAAACCGCTGGTAATAACGTTTGATCAGGGCCAGGTTATTTTCTGAAGACATAATAATGTCCGCATACAGCTGCGGGTCCTGGGCAAACAGACGCCCGACCATCGCCAGTTCCAGACGATAGATTGGCGAGGAGAGTGCCAGCAGCTGCCCCAAATCCACATTTTCCTCGGCCAGATGCAGACCATAAGCAAAAGTGGCAAAGTGACGCAGGGCCTGAATAAAGGCCATATTCTGATCATGCTCCACCGCACTGGTACGATGTAACCGCGCACCCCAGACCTGAATCTGTTCCAGCAACCATTGATAAGCCTCTGGCTGACGCCCGTCACACCAGACCACAACCTGTTTCGCCAGGCTGCCGCTGTCAGGGCCAAACATGGGGTGCAGCCCCAGTACCGGTCCCTGATGCGCAGCAAGCATCGCCTGCAGCGGTTTATTTTTAATCGAGCACAGGTCGAGCAAAATACAGTTATCAGGCAATGGCGGTAATTGACGGATCACCTGCTCTGTCAGATGGATAGGAACGCTGATCACCACCATCCCGGCATCACTGAGCAACTGTTCTGCGTTGTCCCAGTCATCTTTTTCCAGCGTTCTGACCTGGTAACCTGACAGCGTCAGCATCTTACCGAATAAACGCCCCATCTGCCCTTTACCGCCGACAATGACCACCGGACCAAGGTCCGGGTTCAGTGTTTTGAAACCTTTATCATTCTCGCTGGAATAAGATTCCCGCATCACCCGGCGTAACACATCCTCAATTAAATCCGGCGGGACACCGAGTTGTTCAGCCTCTTTCCTGCGTGACTCCAGCATGCTGGCTTCACGTTCAGGCACATAAATAGGCAATCCATAGCGGCTTTTGACTTCACCGACTTCAGCGACCAGTTCCAGGCGCCTGGCCAGCAATTGCAGCAAGGCTTTATCCGTTTCATCAATTTTATCGCGTAGCGCGGTTAATTCGGCCACCATAATCTATAACACCTCTTATGACACCCGCAGCGCGGTACACATATCCTGATGAATATCGCGCAGCAGGGTTTCTGTAGTTTCCCAGCTGATACAGGCATCGGTCACCGAGACACCATAGCGCATAGCCGAACGTGGCTGATCCGGTGACTGATTTCCTTCATAAAGATGACTTTCCAGCATCAGGCCCATAATGGAACGGTTACCGTCTTTGATCTGGGCCATGGCGGATTCAGCCACCAGCGACTGACGGCGATAGTCTTTACAGGAGTTGCCATGACTGCAATCTATCATCAATGCGGGTCTGAGACCCGCATTCTGCATCTCTTTTTCACAGGCAGCCACATCTTCCGGACCGTAATTCGGGGTTTTACCGCCACGAAGGATGACATGGCCGTCGGGGTTACCGCGGGTTTGCAATAAGCAAACCTGTCCGGCCTGATTAATCCCCATAAAGCGGTGAGGCATAGAGGCTGCCCGCATGGCATTAATCGCCGTGCTCAGGCTGCCATCGGTACCGTTTTTAAAGCCTACCGGCAGAGAAAGCCCGGAAGCCATTTCACGATGGGTCTGGGATTCTGTTGTCCGTGCACCGATAGCAGCCCAGCTGAACAAATCCCCCAGATATTGTGGTGAGTTCGGGTCCAGGGCTTCGGTCGCCAGCGGCAGCCCTTTTTCCGCCAGCTTCACCAGAAGATCTCGTGCAATCTGTAGTCCGCGCTCAACATCGAATGACCCGTCCATATGCGGGTCATTGATAAGGCCTTTCCAGCCCACGGTTGTCCGCGGTTTTTCAAAATAGACCCGCATGACCAGATAGAGGCTATCGCTGTATTTTTCTGCCAGTTGCTGATAACGCTCCGCATATTCCAGCGCCGCGTCAGGATCATGAATCGAACAGGGTCCGCAAACCACCAGTAACCGGCGATCACGCCCGGCGATAATGTCTGAAATCACCTGCCTGGAGCGCGCTATTTGCGCCTGCAGCTGATCGGATAGCGGGTACTGCGCCTTCAGTTGCTCTGGCGTCATCATTATCCGTTCTTCGGTGATATGTAAATTATTCAGCGTATCTTTTTGCATGGTTGGCATCCTGTAATCACGGCTCGTTACGTCGCTCTGGTCAGCGTGGCCACAGCCTACCATACGGAGTAAACTTTTCAATCCACCGTGCGTACAGATTTATTTACAAAAACAGTGAATAACTGGATTTAACCGCAATGAGTGTAAATAAATAATTACACAAATAAAGTAAGTGACTGAATATTCGTTAATTCTTCTTATATCCCGTCAGCGGCAGACGATGGCATTTATTTCGGCCAAAGAGAGGGGATAAAACAGAGCGGAGTTCCGCCTGATAATCAGGCGGATCAGAGGAGGTGGCCCGGACGCTCCGGGTGAGCGGCACGTCAGGATGAGGATAATCGGTCAGGGTTGAACGCTGACATTGATCCCCGGGAAATAACGGGCTGCCAGTCGGGTCAGGGTTCCGTCTTTCTTAACCGTTTCAATGGCGGTATCAAGTTGCTGTTTCAGGGCGGTATCCCCTTTACGCAGTCCGAACCCGATGCCTGTCCCCAGGATGGCATCGTCTTCCACCGGTTTACCGGCAAATGCAAAGTCTTTTCCTTCCGGCTTATTCAGGAAACCGGACTGGCCGGCAGCAGACATCACCAGGGTCGCATCCAGCCGCCCTGCTACCATATCGTTATAGACCTGGTTCTGATCCTGATAAGAGATAACGTTGACACCCTGAGTTTCCCAGTGTTTTTTGGCGTACGCTTCCTGAATCGATCCCTGTAATACGCCAATATTTTTCCCTTTAAGCCCCTCCGCGGTGACCTGCAGATCCTGACCTTTACGGGCGACCAGCATGCTTGGAATACGGTAAACCGGCACCGTAAAATCAATGACTTTTTCCCGCTGTGCGGTGATATTCATTGCCGAGTTGATGGCATCAAACTTTTTGGCTTCAAGCGCCGGGATCAGGGCATCAAAACTGCTCTCTACCCACTGACACTTCAGGTGTGCGGCCTGACATACCGCATTCCCTAAATCAATATCGAATCCGACCGGTTGTCCCTGCGTATTCCGGCTTTCAAAAGGCGGGTACTGAGATTCCAGGCCAAAACGTAACGTATCCGCGGCGAATACCTGAAATGCCGAACACAGCCCTGCGGCTATCCATACTGCTTTTATTTTTTTTTGCATGTTATCTCACCTGAATGTCACTGTTATGAGGGTATTTGCCGGGGGGCTTCCCCCGGCCCCCGCAGACTGTTGCTCTGCTCCGGTCGGGGTCAGACAGTAAAGCGGCATAATGCCTCTGCACCGGCCTGTAGCGTTGTATCATCTTTTGAAAAAGAGAGACGAATAAATTTATTATCTGTGCCGTCGGTATAAAACGCAGACAGCGGGATCGTTGCTACGCCACACTCCGTAATCAGCCGCTTCACAATTTCACTGTCGGATTGCTGGCTGAGATGTCCGTAACCGGCCAGCATAAAGAATGAACCGGCTGAGGGCTGTAAACGGAAGGGCGAGTCAGCCAGTAATGCTGCCAGCCGGTCCCGCTTCTGCTGGTAGAACGCCGATAATCCAAGATAATGCTGCGGATGACGTAAGTATTCTGCAAATGCCCACTGCATGGGGGTGTCTGCGGCATACATCATAAACTGATGAATGCCGATAATTTCTTCCATGATGGCTGCCGGCGCCAGGCAATACCCTACCCGCCAGCCGGTCACGTGAAAGGTTTTGCCGAACGAAGAGACGATCACACTGCGTTCCGCCAGCAATGGTTCTGTCGCCATACTCAGGTGTTGCCGGCCATCAAAGATCACATGCTCATAGACTTCATCCGACAGGATCACGATATCCGTGTTTTTCGTCAGTCTGACCAGTTGCTGCAGATCATCAGCGCTCAGGACCTGTGCTCCGGGATTGTGCGGGCTGTTCAGAATGATCATCCGGGTTTTGGGGGTGATCGCCGCCGCCACCGCCTGCCAGTCGATGGTAAATGCCGGAACATTCAGCTTAATCCCGACCGGGGTCGCGCCCTGCAAACGAACGACCGGTGCATAGCTGTCAAACGCGGGTTCAAAGAAGATCACTTCATCACCGCGATGAACCAGCGCCGAGATCGCCATAAACAGCCCCTGGCTGGCGCTGCCGGTGACCAGTATTTCGCTCGCCGGATCATACTGCTGGCCATACAGCTGCCGGACCTTGCCAGCAATGGCTTCCCTCAGCGGGAGTAATCCAGCCATCGGCGCATACTGGTTATGACCGTTTTGCATCGCACGGGTCACTGAGTCGATCAGTGCCGGGTCGCAGGGGAAATCAGGTGCCCCTTGTGACAGGTTGATGGCCTGGTGTTTAGCGGAAAGCTCACCAATGACACTGAAGATAGTGGTTCCGACATCCGGAAGTTTCGAGGGTAAAGCCACTGAAGAATGGATAGACATCACTGCCCCTGAGCGTAAGTGTATAAATAATTCATTGAACTGTGGTTTATTCAACGGCGGGGGGCATAGGAGAACAATCGAAATGTTGTCATAATAGCCATGACTTTTACGCATAGCTGGGGGATATATGGCGCGACGTGATTTACCGGTCAATGGACTACAGACGTTTCTGGTGACCGCACGGCACCTGAATCTGACCCATGCAGCCACCGAACTCTGTATCACTCAGGGGGCAGTAAGCCGTCAGATTCAGGCACTGGAAGCCTGGTTCGGGTTCCCGTTATTTCGCCGCCATGCCCGCGGACTTTCCCTGACCCCGCGTGCGGAACAACTGTTACCGGACCTCCGTCTGCAACTGGAACAACTCTACCACCTGACAGAAAGGATCCGCCAAAGTCCGGACCAGTTGCGCCTGAAAGCACCCAGCTGTGCAATGCGCTGGCTGGTCCCCAGGCTGGTCGCGTTTGAACAGCATGCCCCCGATGTGCATGTCGCCCTGACGACCACACTGGACCACCGGCGTCAGCTGGAAGATTTTGATGCTGCCATTGTTTACGGTACCGCAGATTCAGGCGGAGAAACGCTTTTTGATGAAGAGCTTATCCCGGTCATGGCCAGTCATCTGCCCCGGCCGTCAGAGATGAGTGACCTGCAACATTACACCTTTCTGCACCCCACTCCTGATACGAAAGACTGGCTTTTATGGCTGAACCAGCATGATTTACCGCTTATCCGGGGGCGTAACCAGCATTTTGCGACCATGGATTTGGCACTCAATGCTGCGGTACAGGGGTTCGGGATCACCGTCGCGGATATTCACCTCGCGGCGGAGGAAATTGCCCGGGGCAGGCTGGTAGCCCCCTTTCACCTTACCGTCAAAACCGGCGCCGCCTACCGTTTATTACATCGCGCCGATGATCTTCCGGAAAGCGCATTACACTCACTGATCAACTGGTTACACCGACCTGATCCGCCGATACCCAGCGCCGGATAATGTTTCGGGTCGCGGCCACCTGTACCGGGTGACCGGGGACAATCAGTCCGGCCCATACCTCGTTATGGTGGCAGATTAATTGCTGTGCGCTGACAAATGTTCTCTCTGCCGTGGTGTGAGCATCTCCGGCCACGGTGATGGCATATCCCAGACTGGCACCTGCTTTAATGGTGGTATCTACACAATAATCCGTTGCACAGCCACATACCGTAAAAGTACGTTCACCACAGGCGTTCAGTTCACGGGCAAGGGTGGTCTGAAAGAAGCCATCACAGGCGGTCTTACTGACATAACGTGCATTTTCCGGCTGAATGATTGCCGGAGCAATTTGCCAGGCCAACGTGCCAGGCTGCATCTCCCCTTCGCAGTGCCGGATAAAAATGACCTCATCGGCGGCGTCAATAAGCTGGTTAATCAATGCGATTTTTTCGTTAATCTGAAACCGCTCCACAGCCAGAACTCCGGACTGCATATCGATCACCACCAGTACATTTTTCATCAGTGCTCCTGTCGGTCTGTAGAATTTTCTGCCAGCAAAGTAGCCTCTTTACGCCCGGCCGTCAGGCCCCTCTCCCTGACGTTCCCCTGCGGATAATAACATGATGACGTGCCGGGAATTTTCTTCCCTCAGGTAAAACTGAATAACTTCACCCGGGTCGGTTACCGGTATTGCACTCCCTGCCACTACCATGTATTTTTATGCAAATAATCAGCATAAATAAACAAGGATAGATCATGATAAAACATCTTTTTGCCGCTGCCTGCCTGATGTCCATCAGTGTCACTGCACTTGCCTCCGGAGAAACTTATGTCGTGGGTTCAGGGGGAACTTACCGGCCCTTTGAGTACGAAAATAGTCAGCAGCAACTGGAAGGATTTGATATCGATCTGATTAAAGCGATTGCCAGTGCCGAAGATTTCAATATCAAACTGGTCAATACGCCCTGGGAAGGTATTTTTGCCACACTCAGCAGCGGAGATCGGGATATTATTATTTCCGGGATCACCATTACTGACAAACGCAAAATGATGGTGGATTTCTCCGCCCCCTATTTCCCCGCTCAGCAAGTCATTGTGGTGCCTGCCGGGTCTAAAGTAACGTCTCTGGCTTCACTCAAAAATGAAAATGTCGGGGTCGTCAATTCAAGTGCCGGAGATATTGCTGTCTCGGAAACATTAGGCCGAAACAGTACGGCGATTAAACGCTTTGATAATACCCCACTGATGCTTGAAGAGTTGTCACAAGGCGGTGTCAGCGCCGCCGTCGGAGATGTCGGGGTGATCAAATACTATATTAATCAGCACCCGGATAAGCATTTACAGCTGGTCGATGACAATAAATTTGAACATCAGTACTTCGGTATTGCCGTTGCCAAAGGGAATAGCGCCCTCAAAAACAAAATTGATGATGGCCTGAAGAAAATTGTCGCTAACGGGACCTACGCAAAAATTTATCGCACCTGGTTTGACGGCAACGTTCCGGCACTTCCCGCCCAATAAATTCTTATTTCCTATTACGCCATGACCAGAATGCGTCATGGCGTTATTGCTTCAGGTAACCAATATGAGTGGATTTAACTGGGAAATCCTCCGGGATTATCAGCCCTTATTTGTGGAAGGCGCGCTGATGACCCTGAAATGTACGGTCATCTGCATTATCACCGGAACGTTATGGGGCTTATTGCTGGGGCTGGGCCGTCTGGCCCGTGCAGATCAGGGTCCCTGGAAATATATTCTGGCTGTAATGGTCCAATTTCCGGTACGGTTCTATGTTAGCGCAATTCGTGGAACCCCCTTATTTGTTCAGATTATGGTGGTACATTTCGCGCTGGTTCCGCTGTTTATTAATCCCAATAGCGGTTTTCTGGTCTCTGCCGGCTTAATGAGTGCGGATATCGCGCGGGACTTGCGGGCAAATTACGGTGCGTTTTTATCCTGCATCGTTGCAATTACACTTAACTCCGGGGCGTATGTATCTGAGATTTTCAGGGCGGGGATCCAGTCGATTGACAGCGGCCAGATGGAAGCATCACGGGCATTAGGTATGCCATGGTGGAAGAGCATGCGCAAAGTCATCCTTCCGCAAGCTTTCCGCCGGATATTACCTCCGCTGGGCAATAATGCTATCGCGATTGTGAAAGATTCCTCGCTGGCGTCAGCCATTGGCCTTGCCGATCTGGCATATGCGGCACGGACGGTTTCCGGGGCCTATGCAACTTACTGGGAACCGTATCTTACTATTTCCGTCATTTATTGGGTGAACACCTTTCTGCTTGCCCGTCTTGTTGATCTGACAGAAAAGAGGCTGGCGAAAAGTGATTCACGTTAATGACCTGCATAAGTACTACGGTGAAGCCCATGTATTACGTGGCATCAGCTGCGATATTCAGCCTTCTGAAGTGGTGTGTATTATCGGGCCCTCCGGTTCCGGAAAAAGTACCTTTCTGCGCTGTCTGAATGCTCTGGAAACCGCTTCTGCCGGGGAAATTATCGTCAACGGCTATGCTGTTCATGATAAGAAAAGTAATCTGAACCTCATTCGCGAAACCGCAGGGATGGTTTTTCAGCGTTTCAACTTATTCCCGCACATGACGGTGCTGGAAAATATCATTATGGCTCCGATGTCGCTGAAAGGACTGTCGCGTACTCAGGCGACAGAACTAGCCCGTACACTGCTCAGTAAGGTCGGTCTGGCGGATAAAATACAGGCCTGGCCCACCAGTCTGTCGGGCGGTCAGCAACAGCGGGTCGCCATTGCCCGGGCATTGGCGATGTCGCCTGACATAATGCTCTTTGATGAACCGACGTCAGCGCTGGATCCGGAGCTGGTCAGTGAAGTCCTGGATGTGATGAAAAACCTGGCCGGTGAAGGGATGACAATGGTGATAGTGACGCATGAAATGGCGTTTGCACGGGAAGTTGCAGACAGGGTTATCTTTATTGATCAGGGCATCATTCAGGAACAGGGGAGTCCGCAGGCGATTTTTAACGCACCACAAAACCCGCGTACCCAACGCTTTCTCAGTAACTTCCGCGGTTAGCATAAAAAAGGCCCCCGATGCTTTTCAGCAGGCGGGGGCCTTGCGTTATCTCAGAACCGATTACGGGTGGAAGGCATTATTCAGGATAATCGAGGTAATAACCCCGGTCGCCACCGCTACCAGCACATAATTGCCGTCGATGTAGGACCAGCGCTGACCATACGGCGGCGCCGGCAAACCCCGTCGATGCCAGTCGTCTACACGATAGCGTGGCCCGCGGAAATCATGCGGAAAGCGCTGACCAGGCTCAAAATGGTGTCCCTGCCAGGCGAATGAATTACCTCTGCCAGGTCCGGGGCCACCAGGGCCTGGTCCGTAAGACTGATAACCGCCATGAGGGCCACCGTGAGGGCCTCCCGGTCCGCCGTGTGGACCCGGGCCTCCCGGGCCTCCGGGACCACCACGGCCAGGTCCTTCCTGATGACCGCCGCCATGCGGCTGCCACGGACCATGATCATCTGCGCGGACGGCAACTGAAGATACCAGGCTGCCCAACAGAACAGCAGAAATCAGGTATGTCATCCGTGTTTTTTTCATCTTGTTCCTCCGGAAAACCGATACCGGTTAAAATTTCCCGTTTAGCGGGGTAATGCACTGTTCATAATGATTGACGTGATAATACCGGTGGTCGCCGCCATTAATACGTAATTACCGTTGATGGCTGCCCAGTAATGGCCCTGTGGTGGCTGAGACAGTCCACGGGCACGCCAGTCATTGACGCGGTATTTATCACCGCGGAAATTTTTCGGTGCCGCATGGCCTCTGCGGAAATCGTTGCCATGATAAGCGAAGCGCTCAGCCTGCTGACCATGAGGTTCACCACGTCCACGATCCCCCCCCTGCTGACCGTGAGGTTCATCATGTCCGCCACGGTTCCCCCCCTGCTGAGGACGATTCTGACCGTTCCCCTGGTGGTCAGGTCCATTGCCTGGACCCTGTTGCGGGCCATGCCCCTGAGGCTGACCATTCTGCGGATGAGGGATCACCTGCCCGCCCTGGTTATCACCAGTGGCCGCCATCGCAGAGGACGCTGCAAACCCGTTGGCAATCAGTAAAGTCGTTAATAAAGTTATCGCGGTACGTTTCATAGTTATGTTCCTCACAGGAAATATATGCCTGTAACTATGGCGAATAACCATAAATATTTAACGAAGATTATTCCTGGTTTAAGACCGCAGAGTGTGAGCAGTCATTGCATCGGTTATTTTCTTTAACGTAATCCTTACACTACTCTGTAATTGGCGGGATTTTATGCACAGTCCGGAATAAATAACCTACTGTTAAATCATCAGGAAATAGCTGAAATTGGTCACCGGTTTGCCCGGCGCACGTTCCCCGGGAACGGATTTTCATATCAATAAACGGTCCTGAAAAACATAATTCAGTGCTGCTTATCTGTTAAGCCCTGCTCCGTAAACCCGCTACCGGCTTGCCTTGTCCGGTGAAAGATACAGTGATCTGATCCGGCACCTGACAATACTGACACATTTATCCGTTAGGAATATCTCCCCGTTCAGGCAGACAGATAGCGAGGCTGAAGGTGCAGAACCTTTCCGGGGCGGTGCTCATCCACGAAGTATTCCGCCGCAGGCTGCCTGCGTGGCATAAAACGAAATTTTATCTGCGGGGATACGATGCTGAGGATCCCCGCAGACAGAGAGAGTACTGGCGGGAAGCAGGAAGAGACCGGGGGCGCCACCGAACGAAAATGAGCCGGCAATGCCTCTGGCCGGCTCATCAATTCCCTTTCAGTCTGAAGTCACAGAGGCCCGTTGAGTGGCATTATGCACGTAGTGTATCGTCACCCCAGGCCACCCACTTATAGGTAGTCAGGGCTTCGAGCCCCATCGGGCCTCGGGCATGCAGCTTCTGCGTACTGACCGCTACCTCAGCGCCCAGTCCGAACTGTGCGCCATCGGTAAAGCGGGTGCTGGCATTGACATAGACCGCGGACGAATCCACTTTATTGATGAAGTCTTGTGCGTTTTTCAGGCTGCGGCTAAGGATCCCGTCGGAATGCTGTGTGCCATGTTCACGAATATGCGCGACGGCGTCATCCAGAGAAGCTACCGCTTTGACATTCAGGTCCAGAGACAGCCATTCATCATCGTACTCACCGTCTGCAACAGGCTGCACATCCGCCTGATAACGGCGTAACTCAGCGATAATATTCTCATCGGCATGCATGATGATCCCTTCGCGGGACATCCGTTGACAGAACTGAGGCAAAAACGCCGCCATGATATTTTCATGGATCAGCAGTGTTTCCAGAGAATTACAGGCGCTCGGCCGCTGCTTTTTCGCATTGACGATCACGTCCAATGCGGCTTCTGTTTCCATCGTCTCATCGACAAACAGATGACAGACCCCGATCCCGCCGGTGATCACCGGGATGGTGGACTGTTCACGGCAGAGTTTATGTAAGCCCGCCCCGCCGCGCGGGATCAACATATCAATGTAGCGATCCATCTTCAGCATTTCAGCCACCAGCTGACGATCCGGATTATCAATCGACTGGATAGCCCCCGCCGGTATACCATGCCGGGCCAGTGCCTGCTGAATAACACCGACGGTTGCCGCATTCGTTTTACAGGTTTCTTTACCGCCACGTAAAATGACGGCATTCCCGGTTTTCAGGCACAGCGAGGCCACATCGACCGTGACATTCGGACGGGCTTCGTAAATAACGCCCACTACACCAAGCGGTACACGGCGGCGCTCAATACGCAACCCGCTGTCCAGTAAGCCACCGTCTATTAACTGCCCGACCGGATCGGCCAGACGGCAAACCTGACGCACATCCTCCGCAATTCCTTTCAGACGTTCCGGGGTCAGTGTCAGACGATCGAGCAGGGCTTCACCCATTCCGTTCTCACGGGCAGTGGCCACATCCAGGGCATTGGCTTCCAGAATTACCGCAGACTCTTCTTCAAGGCGGCTGGCAATGGTCAGCAATACCTGATTTTTTTGCTCCGTGCTTAATGTTGATAACTGATATGAGGCAGCCCGTGCTGCTTTACCCATCATTTCCAGCATGACTGCTCCTTAACTGACAATCATATCGTCGCGATGAACAGCGACAGAACCGTATTCATACCCCAGTATTTCACTGATCTGCTGGCTGTGATGTCCGGCAATCATGCGAAGGGCATCGCTATTATATCGTGAAACACCGTGTGCGAGATCCCGCCCTTGCTGACTGCGGATAGAGATCACCTCACCCCGCGAGAAATCTCCCTGTACATGGGTGATCCCTTTAGGTAACAGCGAACTGCCCCGCTCCAGCAATGCGGCCTGAGCACCGTCATCGATGGTGACCGCGCCAGCCGGAGGTGCACCGAAAATCCAGTGCTTACGGTTTTCCAGCCGGTTTTTCTGGGCATGAAACAGGGTACCTGCCGGTTTCCCGTTCAGAACTTCATTGATAAGTTCCGGCTCATTACCGCTGGCTATGATGACATCAATACCGGCCCGGCACGCAACATCGGCCGCCTGTAATTTGGTGGCCATCCCGCCGGTTCCCAGCCCGGAAACACTGCCACCGGCGATCATCCGCAGTTCGTCATCAATCACATGCACATCGGTGATCAACTCTGCCTGTGGATTGCTCCGGGGATCCGCACTGAACAGCCCGCGCTGATCGGTCAGTAATAATAGTTTGTCCGCACCGGAAAGAATGGCAGCCAGTGCCGAAAGGTTATCGTTATCCCCCACCTTAATTTCGGCGGTGGCAACGGCATCATTTTCATTAATGACAGGGATGATCCGGTTATCGAGCAATGCATGCAGCATGTCGTGCGCATTGAGGAAACGTTCACGATCTTCCATATCGGCACGGGTCAGCAGCATTTGTCCGACATGGAGTCCGTAAATGCCAAACAGCTGTTCCCATACCCGAATCAGCTGACTTTGCCCCACAGCGGCCAGCAGCTGTTTTGAGGCGATGGTGGGGGGCAGTTCGGGGTATCCCAGATGCTCACGCCCGGCGGCAATCGCGCCTGAGGTCACAATAACTATCCGGTGGCCGGCGTTGATCGCCTGTGAACACTGCCGGACCAGTTCAAGGATATGTGCACGATCTAACCGGCGAGATCCTCCGGTGAGCACGCTGGTTCCCAATTTGACCACAAGGGTCTGACTGCCACTCATATTTCCTGCCATTTATACATTAAACAAACTTCCCTTTTATCAGGTGTCGCCGCGGAATCCAACCCTTTATCTGCGCTTATCTGCAGATAACACCGGTACATCGATAAAATCACTCTTTTCATTTTTTTTCACTAATTAACGGTATGTCATAAATCGTTCACCGTTCTGCAGTAAAACGTGGCTGCGCTTTCAGAGTTTTTGAAAAACAACATTTGATAACCGGGATACCGAACGATGAAAAAGAGCACCTTAGCACTCTTATTATGCGGCCTGACATCCGTCAGCCATGCTGCTGAAGTTTATAATAAAGACGGCAATCAGCTGGATTTTTATGGCAAGGTAAAAGCGGAACATTATATCACGGACAATACCAGTGCTGACGGAGATCAGTCATATGCCAGGCTTGGCTTTAAAGGGGTCACCCGGATTAATGATCAACTGTCCGGTTATGGGCAGTGGGAATATCAGTACAGTCTGAAGAATTCAGAAGGCAGTGATGCCAGCAACGGTAACAAAACCCGTCTCGGTTTCGCCGGTCTGCGTAACCCGACCCTGGGTTCTATTGATTATGGCCGGAACTATGGTGTGTTATATGACGTGGAAGCCTGGACCGATATGTTCCCGGAATTCGGTGGTGACGGCACAGCACGTGCGGATAACTATATGACGCAGCGCTCCACCGGCCTGCTGACCTGGAGAAATAATGATTTCTTCGGTCTGGTGAACGGATTACGTTTCGCCGTTCAGTATCAGGGTAAAAATGATGATAATACCGCGAACTCCCGCACCGATATTACCCGCCAGAACGGCGATGGTGTCGGTGCCTCCCTCGGGTACCGGATTGCGGACACCGGCATCAGTCTGATGGGAGCCGCCACCAGTTCTGACCGCACACAAAGTCAGGAAGCAGCCAGCTATGGTCACGGTGATAAAGCGACCTCCTGGGGTACCGGTATCAAATATGATGCGAACCAGATTTATCTGGCCGCTATCTATACCCAGACCAGCAATATGACCCCAATCAGCGGTACTAACCGTCTGACCGGGACGAAGGTCACCGGTGCTGCGAACACCGCACAAAATATTGAGCTGGTAGCACAGTATCAGTTCGAAAACGGCCTGCGTCCTTCACTGGGGTACGTGCAGACGAAAGGGAAAAATATCGAGAACGGGATCGGTGATGCGGATTTAGTCAAATACATCGATGCCGGAGCCACTTACTACTTCAACAAGAATATGTCTGCGTTTGTGGACTATAAAATTAACCGCCTGAATAATGATAATCGCCTGTCATTGAATACCGATGACATTGTGGCCTTAGGCCTGACATACCAGTTCTGACGGTAAGGTAAGTACACAAAGGGACAGGCTATCGCACTGTCCCTTTATCTTGTCCGCTTGTTCGTCAGATCGGCTTTACCACCCCTTCCGCCGGTTGCAGGGTAATATCCTGCTGGGCCAGCTGGGCTTCCAGTCGCTGAAAGAACGCCTGCAAGGTTTTTTCAACGCTGGCTTTATCTTCGTCCTTTTTGATCGGCATTTCCTGCCAGTGACCTTCTTTATCAAACAGTCCGAACGCATATTGATAAGAAAAATGCGTTTCTTTTGCATCCAGCGTCAGCCACCATCCCCAGAACTCTCTTTTTTCCGGGGCCGGTTTGACATTGACGCAAACAGCCAGACAGTCAAAAAAGAAACGCTCAGTACCACACTTATCCTCTCTCAGATAAGGGCCTAACTCATGCAAACGCTTCAAAATGCGTCCCCTGGAATGTCCGCCAGGTAATGTCATAACTGATCCTCCTTAATAAGATAGGTTAATTTTTAACAAACCTGACAATAATCGCAACTTATCTTTTAAGTTGTTTTTCGAGCCAGTCACTGATTTGCTGCAGGCTGTCCACCAGCGACTTCATAGCCGGTAACGCCGGTATACGCAGTAGTTTGCCCTGCACGGATGAATTAACGATTAACTGAGATTCTTCTTCCGGACTGTAGAAGTCATTTTTACGGAAGGCCGATAACATCGGTACCGGGGTCCGTCGTCCCAGTAAGCCCTGATTTTTTAAGGAATAAGCACTGATTTCCGCCGCCAGTGTAGGATAATCCAGGGTGTTTTTCCCCATCCTGCTGGCCAGGATATCCAGAAACATATCCGGCACCCGGTGTTGCAGTGATTCTTCAGTCAGCAGACTATGGACGACAGGCGAATGGCAGGCCACCGCACGGAGTAACCCGCTTTCGAGATACGCCAGCCGCACCGCCACGTTGGCACCGAAACGCTGCCCCCATAATCCTACCCGGCGATGATCTATCCACGGCACTTCCGCCAGTTGTTTGAGTACCTGTTGATGTAACATGCTGGTATCCTGCGTCAGTCGCCAGCGGGCGCTGTAACCTACCGACGGCATATCCATGGTTAACATCGCAATCCCCCTCGGGGCCAGATAGTCATGGAACAACCGGAAATAGTCGAGCTGCAATGTGTCCAGCCCTCCGCAGACCAGCACGGCAGGAAAAGGAGCGTTACCCTGCTCCGGCAGATGCAGAAAGGCATCGACCGTTTTACCGTCATCCATACGGAATTTTAACGGCCGGAGTTCACCTCTCAGGCAGGTTGTCGCTTGTTCATACGCGCGGTACGCCAGTACCCGAGCCTGGTCCGCGAGCTCATCTTCGTTAAGATGCGGATAGGCGGCGATGCTGAACAGATTCGCCGCATGCAGCCAGGACTCACCTGCCAGGGCTCCCGTCTTTGACTTCGCCTTCTCCTGCCATCGGGCGGCCTGTACCGACCACTCATAAATCCAGTTGCCGTTACGATAGCCCCGCACGGTATCCAGTAACTGTTCATTGCTGCGGGCCAGCGGACTGGCAGCAATGCGCGACAACACCTCATTAATTTCTATCGGTGAGATACCGCGCCAGCTCCAGAGCAGAGGCGTTAACGTCCGGTACCAGCAATGGGGCGATCGGTTATCAGCGAATGATCCGGACCCGGGGGGGCAACCGGCGATACGGCGGACTAATGCGGAGGTTTCAGGGTGTTCAAAGCGGGGTTTAAACAGTTCTTCACTCAGATTTTTTGTCTGCATGCTCATAACTCCGGAACCGGAAGATGATGAGAGAGTGTACCTGAAGGACGATAACGAGGGGAAAGGAAAGTAGCATCCTGTGAGACGGATGCTACTTAAAGATTAATCAGTCTTTGACGATAGGCGGAACGTAAGCCACACCCATATCCCAGGGTTGTTCGATCCAGGTGTCCTGAGGAATATCAATTACATAGTCATCTACTAACGGACGGCCTGCCGGCTTGGCAAAAATAGTCACAAAATGTGCCTTGGAATACATCTCACGGATAGCCTTCGCGGTACCGCCGGTATCCACCAGATCATCAATGACGATGAACCCTTCTCCGTCACCTTCGGCACGTTTGACGACTTTCATCTCACGCTGATGATCATGGTCGTAACTGGAAATACAGACCGTATCGACATAACGGATCCCCAGTTCACGCGCCAGCAGGGCTGCAGGAACCAGACCACCACGGCTGACGGCAATGATACCTGTCCACTGTTCTACCGGCAGTAAACGCCTGGCGAGGGTACGGGCATGGATCTGTAACATGTCCCAGGTGACAACGTATTTTTCGCTCATTTTTTAGGAATCCCGGCCAATCAAAAAGCCTAATTTAAGTGCAAGGTGAAAAAGTTTGCGCGGGATTATAAGGATATGATGAGCTAAAAACCAGCATCCGCTGCATCCTGAGGCTTTTTTTCCTGCCCTGTTCCTCCCCCGGCCGGTAAACAGTGGTATTCTGGAGGTATGCCGAAAGCCTCTGTTTTCGCTTTTCTTAACCCTTTTTCCTGCCGGATCTTTCTTTGCCGGCGTCAGCACAGGAGACTGAATCATGTCAGATCTGTCTAAGCTCACCCCGCAGCCTTTGTGGGATATTTTTGCAACCATCTGTTCTATCCCGCATCCGTCTTACCATGAAGAAGCGCTGGCACAACATATTCTGGCCTGGGCTGATGAACGTGGTCTGTGGAATGAACGTGATGCCGTAGGCAATATCCTTATTCGTAAAGCGGCCACGCCGGGCATGGAAAACCGTACCCCGGTGGCACTGCAGGCACACCTCGATATGGTGCCACAAAAAAATAATGATACCGTCCACGACTTCACGACAGATCCTATCCGCCCTTATATCGACGGTGAGTGGCTGAAAGCCCGGGGAACCACCCTGGGCGCCGATAATGGCATTGGTATGGCTTCGGCTCTGGCCGTGCTGGCCGATGACAGCGTTGCCCATGGCCCGCTGGAAGTGCTGCTGACCATGACCGAGGAAGCCGGTATGGAAGGCGCCTTCGGACTGCAGGCCAACTGGCTTCAGGCCGATATCCTGATCAATACCGACTCTGAAGAAGAAGGTGAGATCTATATGGGGTGTGCCGGTGGGATTGATGCCGTCACGACCTTACCTGTGCAGCGTGAACCCCTGGCGGAAGGCAGTGTCCGGGTAACCCTGACGCTGAAAGGACTGCGTGGCGGTCATTCCGGTGCCAATATTCATATGGGCCTGGGCAACGCAAACAAATTGCTGGCCCGTGTTCTGGTCATCCTGTCAAAAAGCGTTGATTTCCAGCTGCTCGGCTTTAACGGCGGTACTCTGCGTAATGCCATTCCGCGTGAAGCGGTCGCTACTGTGGCGTTCAGTCCGTCACAACAGGCAGAGTTTGAACAGGCCGTGAATGCCGCCCGTCAGTTACTGAAAAATGAAGCCGGTCCGAAGGATGAAAATGTCGTCCTGCTGACAGAAACGGCCGACAGCGAGCATACAGCGCTGACCCGCAACAGCCGTGATACATTTCTGCGGTTACTGAATGCCACGCCAAACGGTGTTGTCCGTTTTTCTGATGTCGTGCCGGGTGTCGTCGAGACCTCGCTTAACGTCGGGATCGTCAGTCTGAATGACTCGCATGCTGAGATACTGAGCCTGATCCGTTCACTGATTGATAGCGGAAAAGAGTACGTTGTCGATACACTGACATCGCTGGGGGATCTGGCCGGCGCCACGACCGAGGCCTCAGGCAGCTACCCGGGCTGGGAACCGGATAAGGATTCACCGATCATGGCCAGAACCCGTGAAATTTATCAGTCTCTGTTCGGTAAAATGCCTGATATCCAGGTGATCCATGCCGGTCTGGAATGCGGATTATTTAAAAAACCGTACCCGCATTTAGATATGGTGTCTATCGGGCCAACCATCACCGGGCCTCACTCCCCGGATGAGCAGGTACATATCGGTAGCGTTGATCTTTACTGGAAGTTACTGACCGGACTTCTGAAAGAAGTGCCTGTCAAATAACCCTCCCCTTTCCCCTCAAAACCAGAGCCTCGTCTCTGGTTTTTTTTCATCCCTGCTCCCCACTTACCCCGGGCATAGCGTAACGGATTAAGTGTAAGTTCAAGGCAGAATGACAGCACTTATCGCTACCTAACGATTCTCACGCAATGTTTTCTACCAACACACCGGCTGAGGCAGGTGATTTCGACTTATATCACCGGACTTCTGGATGGCTAAATGTCTTTTGTGATAGTTTATGCCCCCTGCGTGCCCGATGATAAGGGCGACAGAAGCCCCAGGGAACTTTCCGTAGCAATAACTAACCAGGTAGTGACATAACTATGGCTGAAGTTCATCGCCTCGAGATGCGCAATATCTCGATTAATTTTGCCGGGTTCGCCGCACTGGATAATGTCGATTTTTCCATTGAAGGTCATTCAGTGCATGCTCTCACCGGCGCTAACGGTGCCGGAAAATCGACCCTGATGGCGGTGTTATCCGGTGCTCATCACCATTACCAGGGTGAAATCCTGATGGACGGGCAGCCGCTGAATATCCGCAGTCCGCGTCAGGCGAAAAGTGCCGGTATTCACCTGGTTCAGCAGGAAGTGGATAACGGATTAGTGCCTGCGCTCAGTGTGGCTGAAAACATCATGCTGGATAGCATGGCGGATACCGGTCATCTCTATCGCCGAAAGGACGTCCATCGTCAGGCCGCGGCATTGCTGGAACAACTGAATGTTACGCTCGATCTGCGTCAGCCGGTCGAACGGTGTACGCTGGCAGAAAAACAGCAGATTTTACTGGCCAGAGCGCTCTCTCATGATTGCCGTTTCCTGATCCTGGATGAACCTACGGCACCGCTGGATCAGCATGAAAGTGAGCAGTTATTCCGGGTTGTGCGTCATCTGCAACAACAGGGGATCGGTATCGTTTTTATTTCTCACCGTATCCACGAACTGAAAAGTATCTGTGACCAGCTGACGGTGCTGCGGGACGGACAATTAATCGAAACCTGTCCGATGAATGCCCTGAGCGGGGAACAGATCGTCGAGAAGATGATAGGCCATACCCTGACCGACCTGTACCCTCCCCGTCGTCCGCCCCACGCCGCCGAAGAGTTACTCAGGGTCGAAGGCTTACATGACCACGGTTTATTACAGGATATCGACCTGACGTTACATAAAGGCGAGATTCTGGGGATCGCGGGGCTGGCCGGGGCCGGTAAAACTGAGCTTTGTAAAGCGTTGTTCGGGGCCAGTAAAAGCCGCCTGAAAAACGGCCGCCTGCATGGTAAGCCCTGGAAACCCAAATCTCCTTACCATTCCGTCACGGCTGGGATCGCGCTGGTTCCCGAAGAACGCCGCAAGGAAGGTATCTTTATTGACGAAACGATTGCCATGAACCTCTCGGTCAGTGCCGATGACCGTTTTTCCCGGTATGGCTTTTTCAGCGTCGGTCAGTCGGTGAAATGGGCACAGGAGATCATTGGTAAATTATCGGTCCGCAGCCGCGGCCCTGAACAGGTATTACGTCGCCTTTCCGGCGGTAATCAGCAAAAAGTCGCTATCGGGAGATGGCTGGCCAGCGAATCCGACCTTTTAATTTTCGATGAGCCGACCAAAGGTGTCGACGTCAAAGCGAAATCCGATCTCTTCCTGCTGGTGGATGAACTCGCCCGGGAAGGCAAAGGCATTATCTATGCGTCCGGTGAGTTTGCCGAACTGGTCGGGCTGTGTGACCGTATCTGTGTTTTATGGGATGGCAGGATTGTGGCCGAAATTGACGGCAGACAGGCCAGCGAAGAATTATTATTGCTTTATTCAACCGGAGGTACCCCTGCGTGAGCAGCAACCCTAACTCATTAACTTCATCCCGGGCCTGGCATCACCGGTTATTCGATTTCCTGTATAAATGGGGCATGCTGCTGACTGTCGTGCTGCTTCTGGCCGGATTCGGACTGACCGCCGATGGCTTTCTGGAACCCGACAACCTGCTGAACATCCTGCGCTCTATCGCTATCGTGACGGTGATCGCGATGGCAGTGGCCATCTCGCTGACCGTCGGTGGCTTTGACCTTTCAGTGGGCTCCACGGCATCACTGGCTAATGCGCTGGTGATCTCCATGTTCGTCTGGCATGGCTATGGCACTGCGACGGCAATCATTATTACCCTGGCGCTTTGTCTGCTGGTCGGACTGTTCAACAGCTTTCTGATCGTCGTTCTGCGTATTCCGGATATGCTGGCCACGCTGGCGACCCTGTTTGTGGTTCAGGGTGTGGCGATGACCTACAGCTTTGGCGGTTCGATCACCCAGAATATGGTGATGCCAAGCGGAGATATGGCAGAAGGGATCATCCCGGCGAATTTTAACTGGCTGGGCGAAATCCCGGGCATCGTTATTATCATGCTGGTGGTGACGGTACTGACACAGATTGGTCTGTCCCTGACTAAGCACGGGCGCAGAATGTATGCGCTCGGCGGAAACCCCGAAGCCGCCCGCCTGTCCGGTATCCGTACCACCCGCTATCGGGTGATCGCCTATCTGCTGGCGTCATTACTGGCCGGATTAGGCGGGATACTGCTGGCATCAAGGATCGGTTCCTCACAGGTCAATGCCGGCAGTGGTTATCTGATGGATGCGGTAGCGGCCGCCTGGATTGGCCTGTCACTGGCAGGATCCGGTAAGCCTAACGCGCTGGGGACGCTGATCGGTGCGATTATCCTGGGCGTATTACAGAATGGCCTGGTGATGCTGTCCGTACCTTACTACGCCATGGATATCATTAAAGGCCTGGTGCTGGCTCTGGCTCTGGCGCTGACCTACTTCCGGGGACGACAGGCCTGATCTGATCCCCCGTCGGGAGCATATTCTGTCTTCCCGTCCTCCCGCCGGATGTGCCGCCCCGCGGCCGTCCGGCGTGTTTTATTCTGCGGCGACAGTCCCGGCCCTTAACACGGTTTGTCCCGATCACACCCGAGACAGAACTGGCTTCGGCAGTGACCGGTTGCCGTCACAACGTTAGCTGTAATTGCCGCGCGGTATCCGGATCCGGCAGGGTCACATGTAACCCCACCAGCCTCACTCCTCGTCCTGCCCGGCGTTGCTGCCAGGTCTCATGAGCGATCATCAGTAAATCCTCTTTATTCAGAACAGACCAGATATGCTCACGGGTGGTTTGCTGAAAATCGGAAAAACGTAGCTTGACGCCCTGACGCAATATTCGAAGATCCGGCCGGACATTCCGCAGTCGTCTTTCCAGCTCCGGATAGAGTCTTTCAAGCACCTCAAGACATTGCTCCCACTGATCAATATCCTGCGCCAGGGTGGTTTCAACACCGACCGATTTACGTAACCGGTCAACCACGATTTCGCGTTCATCTATACCGTGGCTTCGTTCCCATAACACCCTGCCAAACTTACCGAACCTTTTCAGAAGTAAGGACAAATCTGTCTGCCGGACATCAGCACAACTCTTTAGCCCCATATCGGCCAGCTTTCTGGCAGAGACCTGACCGACGCCCGGTATTTTTTCAAGGGCCAGCCGATGGACAAAATTATCCATTTCCGCCGGGGTTATTACATACTGACCGTCCGGCTTATTCAGGTCGGAGGCGATTTTTGCCAGAAATTTGACCGGGGCGATGCCGGCAGATGCGGTCAGTTTCAATTCCTGACGGATAGCCTGACGAATATCCTCCGCAATCAGCGTGGCTGACCCGCGAAAATGAGTGCAATGGGTGACATCCAGATAAGCCTCATCAAGCGAGAGCGGTTCAATCAGCGAGGTATAGCGTGAAAAAATCTGCCGGATATGGCCGGACACTTCCTTATAGACCTCAAAGCGACCAGGGACCAGGGTCAGAGAAGGACAAAGTTTAAGTGCGGTCGCGGTCGGCATGGCACTGCGGACGCCGTATTGCCTGGCAAGATAGTTTGCCGTGCTGATCACCCCCCGCCGCTCACGACTGCCGCCGATGGCCAGTGGGATGTCGCGTAACGACGGATTGTCACGCATTTCGACCGCAGCATAAAAACAGTCCATATCGACATGAATGATTTTACGCATCGATGACAGCTCCGCAGAAAGAAACCTCAATACTGTATAAATAATCAGTGCAAAGATCAATCACCGGAACATGACCGTGACAGATGATCCCTGTTTTGTGCGGGCGTTCACTATCACTGAGCGTAACGGATAAATATCTTCACCGCTCTCTTGCTAAAAAGACAGACAATGCTAAGGTTGCGCTAAGCCTTCGCCGTGCGGTGGATATCCGCACGATAAACGAAGTTACGTTCTTTTCCACCCTCATTTTCAAGGTATTTGCAGCATGCGTAAAATCGCACTCTTACTTGCGATGTTTTTACTCCCGGCATATTGTCTGGCCGCGTCTCAGAACTCAGTCAGCCTGTTGCCCCCCGTGAGTAAACAGCTCAGTCAGCAGTTACCGGGGCTGCCGGTATTTATTCAGATCTTTAAGGAAGAACGGACACTCGATTTATACGGTAAAGTCGGCAACGAATACCGTTTACTGAACAGTTTCAAAATCTGCAAGTTTTCGGGCGGACTCGGCCCGAAGCGTGTGGAGGGTGATTTCAAAAGTCCGGAAGGGTTTTACTCTGTAAAACTGAATCAGCTGAATCCCGACAGCCATTTTTACCGGGCCATCAACATCGGCTTTCCGAACGAGTATGATCGCGACAATGGTTACAGCGGGAACTACCTGATGATCCATGGTAACTGCGTGTCCATTGGCTGTTATGCCATGACCAACGCCTATATGGACCAGATTTATACCTTTGTGAATGCTGCCCTGCGTAACGGACAGTCAGAAGTGGAAGTCGATATTTTTCCGTTCCGTATGACAACACAGAACATGCAGCGGCATCAGGATTCAGCCTATTACAGTTTCTGGAAACAACTGAAACCGGGTTACGACTATTTTCTGCAAAATAAACAGCCGCCTGCGGTCTCAGTAGAAAACGGCCAGTATGTGCTCCGCAAAAATCCGTTCAGCGGTAACAGCGAGACTCCCTCAAAGACCTTCCTGACGCTCACCAAGACAGAATAACACCCACTCTCCTGGCACAATCCTGTGCCAGGTTTCATTACCGGTTAACGGCTGTGTCGCCACCACACTGACGATATCCTGAGGCGTCGTGTGCTGCTGGAAATCGATTTCAACATCCTGATCCAGCAATGTGGCTTTACCAAAGGGCGCACGTCGGGTGATCCAGTGAAGATGGGTGGAACAATAGGCCATCAGGTAACGGCCATCCGACAGCAGCATATTGAATACCCCCTTCTCCCGCAGTTCCGCCGCCAGTGTCGCGATATAACTGAACATCGCTGGCCAGTCTTCCGGGGGGGCCGGATACCGGGTGGCCAGTTTATGCAGGATCCAGCAAAAAGCTTTTTCACTGTCGGTTTCCCCGACCGGGCGGAAGGACCCCGTATCCAGGTCCTCATAATCACTGAGTTGCCCGTTATGGGCATAGGTCCAGTGACGTCCCCAGAGCTCACGGGTGAAAGGATGAGTATTTTCCAGCGAGACATTGCCGCGGTTTGCCTGCCGGATATGGGCCACCACGGAATGTGACTTGATGGGATATTCCTGGACCAGTCTGGCTATCGGCGAGTGGATACTGGGAAGCGGGTCTTTAAAAGTACGGCATCCTTTACCTTCATAAAAGGTGATGCCCCAGCCATCTTTGTGCGGCCCGGTGCCTCCCCCGCGCTGAACCAGCCCGGAAAAACTGAAACAGATATCAGTCGGTATGTTGGCGCTCATCCCGAGCAATTCACACATCAGTTATAACCTCTCACAATCCCACGGTCCGGCGTTTTTAGCCGTGATAACCGAAAGAAATAACACGCGGTCGGCGGTCTGGCAAGTCACCATCGCCTGCCCGCCCGCGTATTTTTCGTGAAAGTCATACTCTGATTATTTTTCCATCTCTTTTTCGATCAGTAAAATCAAAATATGAATGATTTTAATGTGTATTTCCTGAATACGGTCAGCAAAACCAAAATGCGGTACCCGGATTTCCACATCGGCACTGCCGGCCATTTTGCCGCCATCTTTTCCGGTCAGGGTGATCACTTTCATCCCCTGGCGGCGGGCAGCCTCAATGGCTTTAATAATATTGGCGGAGTTTCCGGAGGTGGAAATACCTAACAGCACATCCCCCTGACGGCCGACCGCTTCGGCATAGCGGGAGAAGACATAGTCATAGCCGAAGTCATTACTGACGCAGGAAATATGGCTGACATCCGAAATCGCGATCGCCGGATATCCCGGACGGTTCTCACGGTAGCGTCCGGTCAGTTCCTCCGCGAAATGCATAGCATCACAGTGAGACCCGCCATTGCCGCAAGAAAGTACCTTTCCGCCCGCTTTGAAACTGTCCGCCAGCAACGTCGCCGCCTGCTGAATGGCATGAATATTGTTTTCATCTTTCAGGAAGGCATTAAGCGTTTCTGCGGCTTCATTCAGTTCTGAACGAATAATATCCTGGTACATAGGGGATGTCCTTACATCGGAAAATTAACGCCGCCAGTGTAGCCCAATCGTCGGGCAGCGCAAGCCTCTGTCACAGGATCCTGCACACTGTGCTACAGGGATCCCGTCTTAACCCTGAAATATTACTCATGGACAGCCCCACAGTGGTCTTTTTTTTTGGGGGGGGTCTTACCTTGTCCGGTCACCAGGGCGACAGATAAGCTGACGGGTGCCCTATGACGGCGTTATCATGATGGGATGACGTGCAGGTATATAAAGGCTGTTACGTCAGACGCATCCACGTCTATGAGCGCATTCCGGCCGGAAGTCATGCCACGAGTGTGGCATGACTTGCTGATCAGGCCACCTGACGGATTCGGGCGACGAGTGATTCGGCATCACTGATATGGCCGGCGGCCAGAATCAGAGTACGTCCCAGTGTGATGGCATGACGCAGACAATCAGTACGCATCATATCGTCGGCAATGTTGCTGATATCGGCAACATGAGACATGCCGACCGTACGGCGGATCAATTCCGTCCCGCAGAACCCGATCGCGTCGCACCAGACTTTCTGCAGAAACTTCTGTGCATATCCCGGCACTGCCAGCGCAACATCCCGGGTGGTCTGCTCGCTGCGTGTCAGGAATTCATCACTGAAGGTCTGCCACAACGTAATGATCTCAGCGAGACGCTGGTCGCGGGCTTCTGCCGCTTCTCTCGGGGCCAGCAGACCGGGGACGCCGCAGTAGTTCAGCAGTAAATTCCCCATCGCGGTGCCAAGGTCAAAGCCCATCGGACCGTAATAACCGAATTCCGCATCGATGGCTTTCAGCCCGCTGTCGGTTACAAAAACCGATCCGGTATGAATATCGCCGTGCAGCAGGGCTTCAGCATGGGTCAGAAAACGGTGTTTCAGTTCCGCGACGGCAATACGCAATTCAGCATCTTCACGCAGTGAGGCGACTAATGGCTCCAGGGCCGGCGGATAATCATTACGCGGATGCTCAATGTAAGGGTCGTTAAAGAACAAATCCTCGGTAATTTCGCACATCTCGGTATTGATAAAGCGAGCCACCTGCGCCTTCTTTTCGTGAGGGTGCAGGGCGAAATCAGAGGTAGAAAACAGAACACTGGCCAGATAATGACCCAGTTGACGGGCAGCCTGCGGATAGGATTTTCCCGCCACCAGCTCTCCCCGCCAGATTTTATACTCAGAGAGGTCTTCCATCACCATCACCGCCAGGCTGGCATCAAGATGGGTCACATGAACCGTATGCTCCGGGCTGTATTTATAATGTTCAATCAGCGTTTCAGCTTCCAGACGGGCCCGGTCAAGCGTCAGCGGCCAGGACTCACCGACACAGCGCACATAAGGGAGAGCCTGTTTAACAATGACACGACTTTTACCTTGCTGATCCAGAATTTTAAACACCAGATTCAGATTACCGTCACCCACTTCCAGCGCCTGTGTCAGTTGTTGCGGGTTTTCCAGCCCGGAAAACTGCCTGGCGTATTCCACAGCATCTGTGGCGGTGAAGGTTCGGTATTGTGACATTGCCTTTTCCTCTCTTATTATTCTCTGCGCCTGAGCCTTTCAGACGTCTACACTTCTATTCTGCCCCGCATATTGGCATACTATTCCTCAGTGAAGCAACCCGGAAATAATATTGATGCAAACTCTGCAAACGACCAGCCTGAAAATTACCGATAACCAGCTCTGGATCCTTGACCAGCAGGCCCTTCCGCAACAAAAAAACTGGCTCAGTGCCGGCAATACCGACGCACTTGTCGGCCATATCCATGCCTTACGTGTCAGGGGAGCGCCACTGATTGGCCTTTCGGCTTCACTCCTGCTGGCCCTGCAGGCTGAGCAGGGAATGTCACGAGCCGATCTTCAGGATTCATTACTCACGCTGCGCGCCGCCCGTCCGACGGCCGTGAATCTGATGAATAATCTGGACAGAATGCAGGAAGCGCTGGCGGCAGAAGACTATGTCACCGCACTGATCCGTGAGGCATTGCGTCTGGTCGATGAAGACAGGCAGCTCTGTGACAATATTGCGCTGGCCGGCACGCCGCTGATCACCGCGGGCAGCCGTATTCTGACGCACTGTAACACCGGGGGGCTGGCAACCGCGGGCGTCGGTACCGCACTCGGCGTAATAACCCGCGGCTGGCAACAGGGGAAAGTGGCCCATGTCTGGGTAGGTGAAACCCGCCCTCTGCTGCAGGGCGGACGTCTGACCGCCTGGGAACTGTCGGAATCCGGCATTCCCTGCCAGCTGATCACCGACAGCATGGCTGCGGCACTGATGGCCGACAGACAGGTCGATGCTATCTGGGTCGGTGCAGACCGGATTGCGGCAAACGGTGATGTAGCCAATAAAATAGGCACTTACAGCCTGGCGGTACTGGCCCGCTATCATGAGATCCCGTTTTACGTGGCAGCCCCGCACACCACTCTGGATCGTCACTGTCCGTCAGGAAAAGATATTCCGATAGAGCAGAGGGCTGCCGGGGAAGTGACCGGTGTCGCAGGGAGTTTCGGGGCCGTACAATGGGCCCCGGAAAACATCCGGGTCCATAATCCGGCCTTCGATGTCACGCCTGCAGCGCTGATCAGTGGCTGGGTACTGGATACGGGGCTTATCACGCCGGAGCAGGTGGCCGAAGGTATTTTCCGGCCACAGACGAACTAAACCTGGTCAGGCGAGGCGGGGATAATTTTCAGCAATCGGATCGCCGGTAAAACGGGCGATCCAGCCTTCCGGATTATCAAAAATACGGATAGCCGTGAAGTTAGGTTCCGATCCCATATCGAACCAGTGGGCCGTGCCGGCAGGGACCGAGATCAGATCATTTTTCTCACACAGGATCTGATACACCTGTCCGCCCAGATGCAGGCAAAACAACCCCGCCCCTTCGACGAAAAAGCGGACCTCGTCCTCACCGTGGGTGTGCTCCGAAAGAAACTTCTCGCGTAACGCCTGTTTCTCCGGATGACTGGCACGCATGCTGATCACATCCCAGCTCTGGTAACCTTTTTCTGCCACCAGTTTATCAATCGCATGCTGATAGGCTTCAAGCACCGTCTCCGGCGTCGGATCGGCCCCCAGATCACGGTCGGCCGCCCAGCGTTCAAAACGAACATCCTGTTGCGCCAGTTTTTCACGGATCTGCGCTGCATCTTCACTCTGCCAGACCGGCTGGCTGGCGTCCTGATCACTAAAAATCGTTAATGCACTCATTTCAGAAGGTCTCCGGTGTAATCTGTTCAAAACTGCTCACCGCCGGATGCACGCTTTCCGGGTCAGCCTCGCCACGGATCAGCTGAACGGTTTTCCAGCCCGCAGCACGCGCGGCATCCAGCTCCTGATGAATATCCGATAAAAAGAGTAAGGCTTCGCCCGGTAGCCCCAGCTTACCGGCAATATTGCGGTAGGACTGCTCTTCCCGCTTGGCCCCGACATGGGTATCAAAATAGTCGCTGAAGACCCCGGTAATATCTCCGGCATCGCTGTAACCGAACAGCAGTTTCTGTGCAGCCACGGATCCCGAGGAATAGACGCACAGGGTCAGCCCCTGAGTCTGCCATTGTTTCAGGGCCGGTAAGACATCCGGATAGAGGTGTCCGGTAAAACTCCCGTTGACGTAGCCATCCCGCCAGATCATGCCCTGCAGGGCTTTCAGCGCGGTTGATTTACGGTCTTCATCCATAAACCGGTATAACGCTTCGATCAGCTGATCCGTCGTCGCCTCCGGCTGCGCCAGTTCGTGGCGTAAACTCTCCAGCGCCTGAGACACTGCCGGTGCCTGAGCGTTTTCACGGATATAGCTTTCCAGATGCTGACGTGCATAAGGAAACAGCACCTGGTGTACAAAGCGGATATCACTGGTCGTGCCCTCGATATCCGTCACAATTGCTCGAATCATTCTACCTCCGCAGCACAGCTGCCTGATATTTGCAGGAAAAACATTATTATTTCAGGATCTGCCGGCTGTTTTTCTGTTTAGCCATCTAAGTGTCTTGATTGCCAAATATTACCATCCTGTTTATAGTGGCATCAATAAAGGCTTTGGTCACACACACGATTTATCTCTTAATACAGATAGCCGTCGATAAGGCAGAGTAATAATGACGCAGCATACTTTCACTCCCGACAGTAAACTTCCGGCCCTGGGCACCACTATCTTCAGTCAGATGAGTGCTCTGGCACAAGAATATCAGGCAATTAATCTGTCACAGGGCTTCCCTGACTTTGATGGTCCGGAATACCTGCAACAGCAACTGGCCTGGCATGTCAGTCAGGGGGCCAACCAGTATGCGCCAATGACCGGGGTTCAGCCCCTTCGCGAAGCTATCGCTGAAAAAACACAGCGTTGCTATAATTACACGCCGGATGTGAACACCGATATCACCGTTACCGCAGGGGCCACCGAGGCACTGTTTGCGGCCATCACGGCGCTGGTCAGGCCGGGTGATGAAGTGATCTGCTTTGACCCGAGTTATGACAGTTATGCACCTGCCGTGGCACTGTCCGGTGGCGTGCTGAAACGTGTTGCCCTTCAGCCCCCGGCCTTTCGCCCTGACTGGCAGGCCTTTTCTGAATTACTGTCTGATAAAACGCGCCTGGTGATCCTCAACACGCCACATAACCCGACCGCAACCGTCTGGCAGGCTGCCGATTTTGATGCACTCTGGCAGGCTATCGGCCAGCAGGAAACCTATGTCCTGAGTGATGAAGTCTACGAGCACATCTGTTTTGCTGAGGGAGGACATTTCAGTATTCTGCAGCATCCGCAATTGCGCGAGCGCGGGGTTGCCGTTTCCTCCTTCGGAAAAACGTATCATATGACCGGCTGGAAAGTGGGTTACTGTGTGGCACCGGCGGCGATCTCTGCCGAAATCCGTAAGGTTCACCAGTACCTGACCTTTGCCGTCAATACCCCGGCACAGCTGGCGCTGGCAGATATGCTGCGTAAAGAACCGGAGCATTATCTCGATCTGCCGGCATTCTACCGGCAACGTCGTGACTTCCTGATCAATGCCCTACAGGAGAGCCGTTTCCGGGTCCTGCCTTGTGAAGGCACCTACTTCCTGTTACTGGATTACAGTGCAATTTCAGATCTGGATGATGTCAGCTTCTGTCAGTGGCTGACCAAAGAAGTCGGTGTGGCAGCGATCCCGTTGTCCGTGTTTTGTGACGGTGAGTTTCCGCATAAACTGATCCGTCTCTGTTTTGCGAAACAGGAGCCGACTCTGGAGGCTGCCGCGGAGCGCTTATGCCGGATTTAAAGATTAGCCTGCTTCAGCAGCCTCTGGTCTGGATGGACGGGGAGGCCAATTTACGTCATTTCGGGCAGGTACTGGAGACCGTTCCTGACAGTGATCTGATCCTGTTACCGGAGATGTTTACCACCGGTTTTGCAATGGAGGCCGCCCGGTCTTCTCTGCCGGAATCCGTCGTCGTTGAATGGCTGACGGCTCAGGCGAAAAAGTATGACGCACTGGCCGGTGGCAGTGTGGCACTGCAAACGGATCAGGGCGCGGTCAACCGCTTTCTGCTGGTCACCCCCGCAGGAGACATCCATCGTTACGATAAACGCCATCTGTTCAGAATGGGTGAAGAGCATCACCATTACGAGGCGGGCCGTGAGCGGGTCATTATCGAATGGCGGGGATGGCGAATTCTTCCGCAGATCTGCTATGACCTGCGCTTTCCGGTCTTTTCGCGTAACCGGAATGATTACGACCTGGCGCTGTATATCGCCAGCTGGCCTGCGGCACGCAGCGCACACTGGCAGGCACTCCTGCTGGCCAGAGCGATTGAAAACCAGACGTATATCGCGGGATGTAATCGCGTCGGCCAGGACGCTAACGCATTGAGCTATAGTGGTGATAGCCGCATTATCAGTCCGACCGGCGAACTGCTGGCGATCGCAGCTGCCGATACGCCGGAAGTGATCTCAGCCACACTCTCTCTGCAGGAACTTCAGGCTTACCGTCAGCGCTTCCCGGCCTGGCGTGATGCGGACAGCTTTACGCTGGAATAACCGCCATGATGGCGGGCGGTGTAACCGTCCGCCATCACCGCCGCCGGGTTAACTTCCCCGATAGGTCGACCAGGACCAGGGGGTGATCAGAAACGGCAGATGGTAGTGACTGCCGGCTTCCGGGATCACAAAATCGATCTGCGCCGTCAGATACAGCGACTGCCGCCCGGATATTGCAAAATAATCCCCGATTTCCGCCGTCAGCCGGTAATGACCAGGAGTCACCGGTTCCGGTGTCAGGGTTTTCAGACGCCCGTCATCGTCCGTCTTACCCTGCGCCAGTTCAGCCCAGCCTTCTGTCGATTGCTGCTCCAGCGTAATGCGGACGTCACGGGCAGGTTTACCCAGCGCCGTATCCAGAATATGTGTGGTGATGGTACTCATGACAATACCTCCTGTAATCGCAATAACGTGATTTCACGCAATTGCGCCAGGGTCTCCCCCAACTCTTCACGGTCATCATTATGCAAACGCCGGCGGAGTTGCTCCAGAATCTCCTGTGGCGTACGCCCTTTGGCACGGATCAGGAAAATCCGGCCAAAACGTGCTTCGTAAGCCTGATTCCCCTCGGCTATTGCCTGCCGGACCTGACTGTCAGCCATCAGTACCGCCGCCTGTTCACTGCGGGAAGCCTGCTGATGTGCCCGCTGCCCTGAGGCTCTTTCACCAATCCGCGGGTGGGCACTGAATGCCTGCGCTAATTCAGTCTGCTGCCACTGCCGGGATAAACCATCCGCATAGTCCAGCGCCTGTTGTACCGACAGGAAAGGACGCGCAGCCACCAGTTGCTGTTGCCACGCAGGAATAGCCACACAGCTTTCAATCGCCGCCCTCGCCTCTGCAGGCGGCAGCTGATTAAACTGTTCAATATCCATCAGACGTTCTCCGCATTACGTGAGTTCACGCTACCGGCCGACTCCGCCACCTTAATAATAGCCTGTAAATAGGCCTGTATCGCCAGCGACACATCCGCCGTGGTCACTGATTCCGCCGGATGATGACTAATCCCCCCGGCACAACGGACGAATAACATCGCCACTGGCCAGCATTCCGCGATAGCAATGGCATCATGTCCGGCTCCGCTGGGTAACAGGAGCGACTGCCCCTGAACCTCAGTGACCGCTTCACTGAAAGCATTACGCAGTGCCGGATCGCAGGTCGTTGCCTGAATGCCATAATACTCTTCTGCACGGAAGGACAGCCCGCGCCGTGCCGCAATCTGATCAGCTTCCTGCAACAGCGTGGCCAGCAGTTTTGCCAGCGGGTCATCTTCCGGCCCGCGAATATCCAGAGAAAGCCTGACCTCGCCCGGGATCACATTGACCGCTCCCGGTTCACAGGTCAGGGTCCCGACCGTTGCGACTAATAACGGGTCGGCCTCGCACGTAGCCTTTTCGATAAAGACCATCCACTCCGCCGCTGCGGCCAGGGCATCTTTCCGGTGGGTCATCGGCACCGTACCGGCATGGCCCGCCATTCCGGTAAAGGAGCAGTTCAGACGTCGTGCGCCGTTGATCGCAGTCACCACCCCCAGCGCCAGTCCGGCCTGTTCCAGACAGGGACCCTGTTCGATATGTAATTCAAGGTAAGCGATAAACGCGTCCCGGCGCCTGGCGGCCCGGGCTATATTCTCCGCCTGCAGGCCGACAGACTGCATCGCCTGCGCGACGGTGATCCCTTCACCGTCGGGTTGTGCCGGCCAGGACGCGGGCCAGCGTCCGGTGATGCCTTTACTGCCCAGCAACGTGATCCCGAAACGTGTCCCTTCTTCATCGGCAAAGCCGATAATCTCGATAGCGACCGGCAGGCGGATTTGCTGCGCATTCAGCCAGCTGACGGTTTCTATCGCCGTCAGTACGCCCAGCGGGCCGTCGTATTTTCCCGCATTACGCACGCTGTCCAGATGAGAGCCCAGTAAGATGGCGGGGGCGTCCGGTGTCTGCGCTTCGTAACGCCCGCAAATATTCCCGACCTCATCCTGCCAGACGTTCATACCGGCTTCTTTCATCCACTGACCGGTCAGATGATTAGCCCGGAGATGTTCAGCCGAGAGATACACCCGGGTCAGCTGCCCTTCGGTTTCACTGATCATCGCCAGAGAATCACAGCGGGCCATCGCCCGCTCTCCGGCCTGTTGCGCCTGCAGGACGCTCATTTTATTCTGCATGAGGTGCTTCCGTCAGATAGTGATCCCACGCGGCCTGCATCGCGGCCCCCTGACGGGTGATAAAGCCGAGGCGATTCAGCACCGCTTCCAGGGCCGTCAGGGTTTGCAGAACGCACTGCTTACGCGCGTTATATCCCATGGTGCCGATACGCCAGACTTTGCCATGCAACGGTCCGAATGAGGTGCCTATCTCGATCCCGAAGTCGTTCAGCATCATGCTTCGCACCTGATCGCCATTGACCTGTGCAGGGATCATGACGCCCAGCACATTATTCATTTTATGACGGACATCGCCAAAGACCGTCAGCCCCATGGCACGGATCCCCTGCAGCATCGCATCACCATGCAGCTTATGCCGGGCAATCCCTTCGCTGATCCCTTCCTGCAGAAGGATCCGCGCACATTCGCGGGCGGCAAACAATGCACTGGTCGCTTCCGTATGATGGTTCAACCGTTCTGCCCCCCAGTAATCCATGATCATGCCAAGATCGAAATAGTTGGAATAGATCATTTCATCCTCTCCGTCCTGGTGAGCGTCCGTCCGGATCCCCTGCTCAACACGCTTGCGCCGTCTGATCACCTCTTCCATTTGTGCGCTGAGAGTCACCGGGGACGTGCCCGAAGGCCCGCCCAGGCATTTCTGCATCCCGGCCGATACCGCATCCAGCCCCCAGGCATCCGTTTCCAGCGCATTTCCGCCCAGCGAGGCGGTCGCATCCGTATAGAACAACACGCCATAACGCCGACAGATTTCACCGAGTTCCGCCAGCGGCTGTAACATCGTGGTCGATGTGTCACCCTGGACCGTCAGCAACAGACGCGGTTTAATGCGGCGGATGGCATCTTCAATCTGATCTGCCGTGAACACCTCTCCCCACGGGACGTCAATGGTATGTACTTCTGCACGGCAGCGGTGGGCGATTTCACATAACAGGTGTCCGAAACGCCCGAACACAGGCACCAGCACTTTGTCGCCAGGTTTAATGGCGGATAACAGAATCGCTTCAATTCCGGCACGCGACGTCCCGTTAACCAGCAGTGTCCACGGGTTTTGAGTGCAAAAGACCCCACGGTACAGCGCCATCACCTCATTCATGTAACCGGTCATGGCGGGATCGTATTGTCCGATCAGCTGACTGGACATCGCCCGCAGTACCCGTGGGTCGGCATTGATCGGACCGGGGCCCATCAGTAATCGTTGAGGCGGATTGATGGAAGAAATCTGACTGAGATCCATAATGCGTTCCTTAAAAGAAGTGATTACAAACGAACCGTAGAGATAAACTGTTTAAGTTCTGCTGTCTGCGGATGTGTAAAGAAGGTTTTGCTGTCCCCCTGCTCGCGGACTTTCCCCTGATGCATAAACACCACCCGATCCCCGACTTCTCTCGCAAAGTTCATTTCATGGGTCACCAGGATCAGGGTCATGCCATCAGCAGCCAGTTGTTCCAGCACCCGTAACACTTCCCCGACCAGTTCGGGATCCAGCGCTGAAGTAATTTCGTCACACAGCAGCACCTTCGGTTGCATCGCCAGTGCTCTGGCAATAGCAACACGCTGCTGTTGCCCGCCGGAAAGGCTGGCGGGGGAATAGTTCAGCCGCTCTCCCAGCCCGACCTTCTCCAGCATACGGGCGGCCAGATCGCGGCTTTCCGCACGACTCTTTTTCAGCACCAGTCGCGGAGCCAGCATGACATTCTCCAGCGCTGTCATATGGGGGAACAGGTTAAAGCTCTGGAAAACCATACCAATGGACTGGCTGATCGTTTTGGCCTGACTGTCACTGGAGGTGATCGTCATGCCGCCCAGTTTAATACTGCCTTCCTGATAGCTCTCAAGGCCGTTAATACAGCGTAACAAGGTGCTTTTTCCTGAACCGCTACGCCCGATGATAGAGACCACTTCACCGGCATCAATATCGAGATCAATCCCTTTCAGAACATGGTTATCACCGTAGAATTTCTGCATCTGATTAATGGTGATGAGAGGCATCGAATTTCTTCTCCAGATAGAGGCTGTAACGGGACAGCGGATAACACAAAATAAAATACCCCAGGGCGACCAGAGCAAAGACCCTGAACGGCTCAAAAGTGACGTTAGTCAGCATGGTGCCGGCTTTGGTCAGTTCGACGAAGCCGATAATAGAAGCCAGTGCGGTACCTTTAATGACCTGCACCGCGAACCCGACGGTGGGTGCCAGCGCCACGCGGAATGCCTGAGGAACCACGACATGGATAAGCGTTTGCGTAAAAGTGAGTCCGACACAACGGGAGGCTTCCCACTGTCCTTTCGGTAGCGAACGGATACTGCCGTACCAGATATCCAGCAGAAATGCACTGGTATACAGGGTCAGTGCCACGGACGCCGCCGTCCAGGGGGAGACATCGATCCCGAATAACGCCACGCCGAAAAATGCCAGGAAGAGCTGCATCAGCAACGGGGTTCCCTGAAACAGTCCGCAATAAGCGCGCACCAGCAGGTGCAGCACACGGAACCGGCTCAGACGCATCAGCAACAGAGGGATCGTGGTCAGCGTGCCGCCGAAAAAAGCCACCAGCGATAACAGGATTGTCCAGCGCCCGGCGAGCAGTAAATTGCGGACAATGTCCCAGTCAGTAAATGTCATCATTTTGCGGAGACTCCCAGCCAGCGGCGACCGATCAACATTAAGAGCTGACGCATAGCAATGGACAGCAACAGATAAATCGCTGTGGTGACCAGATAAACCTCAAAACTCAGAAAGGTGCGCGACTGAATAAGGCTGCTCTGAAAGGTCAGTTCCTGATAAGAAACCTGAGAAACGACCGACGACCCCAGCATCACAATGATGCATTGCCCAACCAGCGACGGATAAATACGTTGTAATGCCGGAGGCAGGATGACCCGTAAAAAGGTCTGCAGCCGCGTCAGGCCCAGCACCCGGCAGGCTTCCCATTGTCCTTTCGGAGTGACCTGGATCCCTGCACGAATAATTTCCGTACTGTAGGCCCCGAGGTTAATGATCATGGTTAACAATGCGGCTTCCCCGGCCGTCAGACGAAAACCGATATTTGGCAGGCCGAACACAATAAAGAATAACTGGACCATAAACGGGGTATTGCGGATCACCGCCACATACCCTCCCCACAGGCGGCTAAGCAGAGTGGTTTTACCGCTACGGATCGCCGCCCCCAGGATCCCCAGGCCCACGCCTCCCAGGGTGGCGAGTACACTCAGCTGAAGGGTGACCCACAACCCGGAGAGTAATTCCTGCCGGTATGGCCAGAGGGCCGGAAAATCGAGATGTCCTGTCATAAACGAATCTTAGCTCCCCAGGCTGGCCGGCAGAGGAGCTTTCATCCAGGTTTCAGACATCTTATTCAGGGTACCGTCTTTAATACCCTCGCCAATCAGCGTATTAACTTCATTTTTCAGGGCAGGCTCATCTTTTTTCAGACCAATAAAGCAGGGAGAATCTTTCAGGGTAAACTGAGAGGTCAGGGCTGCTGACGGGTGTTCACGGTTAATCGCAGCAACGACCAGGTTACCGGTCGCCACATACTGAACCTGACCGGAGAGATAGGCAGACAACGTAGTATTGTTGTCTTCATAACGCTGGATAGAGGCATCTTTAGGGGCAATCGCCGTCAGTACCATATCTTCAACGGCACCACGGGTGACACCGATAGTCTTACCACTCAGTGCCGCCGGGTCCTTCAGTTGCTGTCCTTTCGGACCAAACACCCCCAGGAAAAACGGGGCATAAGCGCGGCTGAAATCGATGACTTTTTCACGCTCTGCATTTTTCCCGAGGCTCGAAATGACCAGGTCGACTTTATTGGTTTGCAGGTATGCCACCCGGTTAGCACTGCTGACCGGCACCAGCTGTAACTTTAGTTTCATTTGCTTCGCCAGGTACCCGGCCATATCAATGTCATAGCCTTCCGGCTGGAGATCGGTGCCGACCGATCCAAACGGAGGAAAATCCTGTGGCACGGCTACCCGCAGAACTCCCCGTTTCTGGATATCCTGCAATTGATCTGCGAGTACTGCGGTGCTCTGGGCTGCCAGTAATGCGACTCCCGCGAAAACCATTAATAACTTTTTCATATTTTCCCCTGAACGGTCATGAAACAAAAGATTCTTTGATCTCAATAACTGCAACTAATGTGCCAATCACACACGCCGGGGAAAAGTCAGGAAATAACCGTATTAAAGAAGAATTCTCGCGGAGGGTATTCACAGGTGCGCAAAAACTGCGCACCGTAATAATGCAAAGCACCAGCATGGTGCCCCGTCATCGACGTTCCAGCTCCTCAAGTTGCTGATAAAGATCGGCTATCTGATGAATACGCTGACGCCCGCTGGCCAGTAGTTCGTGTAGGAGGGCATTCGACAGTAAATTAATCAGACTCATGGCGGCGCTGTAACTGTCAAACGCCGACACACTTTCCAGAGGACAGACCAGGTGCCAGTCCACCAGCGCCTGCAGAGATCCCACATTCGGTTCACTGATCATCAGTACCGGGACGGACTGACGCTGTAGCTGTTCCAGTAATGGCCGGATAATGGCCGGACGCCGGCGAAAGGCTACCACCACCACCAGGTCTTCCGGCGCCAGGTCGACCAGTTCTTCAGATAACGTTTGCCCGGGCGTCGGTAACAGTTGTACCTGCCCGCGAACCTGCATCAGCTGTAACCGCAGGTGCATCGCCACCGGATAGGCATTACGCAGACCGAAAACAGCGACCCGACGGGCACGGCTTAATGCGTCAATGATGCGGGCAAACTGCTGTGCATCCAGCGTGCCGGACCAGTGCGCCAGGTTAGCCAGTTCCTGCTTATAGTGTCTGGCCAGCAGCGTATTGCCCTGCACCGCATCGCGGTTATCCGTTAACGGCATACCTGTCTGGCGAAGGGTGCGCAGCTCATCGTGCATATCTTTATATTTTTCATACCCCAGACGCTTAAACAGGCGACTGACGGTGGCTTTCGATACCCCGCTAAGGCGTGCCAGTTCAGCACTGTTGTAACTGATCACATCATCAAAATGATCGATCACAAAATCAGCAACCCGCCTCTCCTGAGGTGAAAGCTGGTCATAATGGCCTTCCAGCCGTTGGTCCAGTGGTTTCATCATCCCTCCTGCAACATTCGTTACAGCAGAAGCTAGCATAATTCGATCCATAGTTACGTCCCGGCACAAAAAAACCAGAAACGGAACAAAAATTGCTAGGTAGACGGTATCACTGTAAGACCCGTTCTGAGGAAGAGATGATACAAAGCAATATTGCGCCTAACGGTATGGCGGTAACCCCGCACCATCTGGCCAGTGAAAGTGCCTTAGCCGTGCTGCGAAAAGGAGGCAACGCCATCGAAGCGATGGTCGCCGCCGCCGCCACTATCGCGGTAGTTTATCCGCATATGAATGGTCTGGGCGGTGACAGTTTCTGGCTGATTGTGCCCCCGGAAGGTGAACCGATCACCATTGATGCGAGCGGTGCTGCAGGCAGCCTGGCAAATCACGAGTTTTATCAGGGGATGGACCGTATTCCTTACCGCGGGCCGAAAGCGGCCCTGACGGTCGCCGGCACCGTCAGTGGCTGGCAGGAAGCCCTGACAGTGTCAGAGACGCTGGGTTATGCACCGGCGAGTGTGGCTGAATTACTGGACGACGCCATTCATTACGCGGCTTCAGGTATGCCGGTATCCGGATCTCAGTCGGCGGCCAGTGCCGCGAAACAGCAGGAGTTGCAGAATCAGCCCGGGTTTGCAGATATTTATCTCCCCGGGGGACAGGCGCCCGACGCCGGCAGCCGCTTTACCCAGCCTGCGCTGGCAGATACCCTGAAAACGCTGGCCTCTGAAGGACTGGATAGCTTTTACCGGGGGGCACTGGCCCGCCGGATCGCCCGCGGAATGGAATCACTGGGGATGCCGGTTACCTTGAATGATCTGCAGGCGCATCATGCAAAACAGAAAGCCCCGCTGTATTTAAATCATAGCGCGGGTACCCTCTACAATCTGGCCCCGCCGACGCAGGGGCTGGTTTCACTGGCGATTAACGGGATCACCGACAGGCTCGGCCTGCCGGAGGCCGGTGAAGTCGATACCATTCATCGTATCGTTGAAGCCACCCGGCAGGCCTTTACGCTTCGGGATCACTGGCTGACCGACCCGCGGGAAATGCAGACAGAAGCACAGGACCTGCTGTCAGCAGAGATGCTGGACAGCTTAGCCTCGGCGATAGATCTGCAGCACGCGGCTGCCGATGCGGGACAGCGCGATCCCGGAGATACCGTATGGATGGGGGTTATCGATAAAGACGGAATGGCCGTCTCCTTTATCCAGAGCATTTACCACGAATTTGGCAGCGGTGTGGTGATCCCTGATACCGGGATCCTGTGGCAGAACCGCGGTGCCGCGTTTACGCTGCAAAAGGATCACCTGCTGACCCTGGCGCCGGGTAAACAACCCTTTCATACCCTGAACCCGGCTGCGGCCCGTCTGAAAGACGGCCGCGTGATGGTCTACGGCTCCATGGGTGGCGATGGCCAGCCGCAAACCCAGGCAACGCTGTTCACCCGCTATGTCCTGCAGAACCTGCCTTTACAGCAAACAATTACCGCACCGCGCTGGTTGCTGGGCCGCACCTGGGGAGATTCGTCTGAGTCTCTCAAGCTGGAAAGCCGTTTCAGTCACGACACCGTTGATGCACTGAAAAAAATGGGCCACGACGTCGAATTACTCAGCGATTTCAGTGAAGCCACCGGTCATGCCGGCGCCATTGTCCGCCATGTGAATGGCATGCTTGAAGGTGCATCCGATCCACGCAGTAACGGCAGTGCTGCCGGCTTCTGAGGAGAAAACTATGACACAATCCGATACCTGGTCAGCCTATCTGACCCTGATGGAACAAATTCTTGACCTGACACTGACCGACGAACGCAGGGCTGAACTGCTGGTACAGCTCACCCGTATTGCCGGTATGGCTCAGCCCTTAATGGACTATCCGCTGGATGACCGTCTGGAAGTTGGCGGGGTTTATACGTTATGACACTCAACGGATTAAACATCGCTGAACTCCGTCAGGCCCGGTTGCGTGGTGAAATAAGTGCCACCGATATTGCCCGGCAGACATTACAGTCCATCGCCACCTTCAATCCGCAACTGAATGCCTGGACCGAGGTCACCGGAGAACGCATGTTGCGGGAAGCCGCCGCCGTAGATAAACAGTTTATGGCAGGTCAGCCAGGCAGTCCGCTGGCGGGGATCCCTTATGCGGTAAAGAACCTGTTCGATGTTAAAGGCTACGCAACCGTGGCCGGGGCGAAACTATTTTGCAACCGTCCGCCGGCGACGGCCGATGCCACGGCCGTCGCCAGGTTACACCAGTCGGGCGCCCTGCTTTCCGGCATGCTGAATATGGATGCCTATGCGTACGGTTTTACCACCGAAAACACGCATTACGGTCCTTGCCATAACCCGAGAGATTTACAGCGTATTGCCGGCGGTTCCTCCGGAGGGTCCGCTGCCGCCGTGGCCGCCGGCCTGGTCCCTTTCGCCCTCGGCTCTGACACCAATGGTTCGATACGGGTGCCCGCTGCGCTCTGTGGTATCTTCGGACTGAAACCGACCTTCGGCCGGCTATCCCGCCACGGTACTCATCCTTTTGTCGGCAGCCTCGATCATATCGGTCCCTTTGCCCGGACTGTCGACGATCTGGCACTGGTTTATGACCAGTTGCAGGGCCATGATCCGCAGGATGCATTTCAATCCGCACGTCCCGCTGACGCCGCAACACCGGCACTGACTCAGTCCGTGTCCGGGTTACGGGTCGGTGTTCTGGGCGGTTATTTCTCTCAATGGTGTGATGATGAGGCCCGGGGGGCCGTCGCCACCGTAGCGCGGGCATTGAATGCCACAGAAGAGACGGAACTTCCCGGGGCGGAACTGGCCAGGCAGGCCGCCTTTATCCTGAGTGCCTGTGAGGGGGGCAACCAGTATCTGCCGGCCTTGCGGCAGTCGCCGGAACTGTTTGAACCTCACTCGCGTGAGCGTCTGCTGGCCGGTGCTATGCTTCCCGCCAGCTGGTATGTGCAGGCCCAGCGTTTCCGCCGTCACTTCCGTGATCAGGTGCTGCCATTATTCGATAATGTGGATATTTTACTGGCTCCGGCGACGCCCTGCAGTGCAACCGTCATTAATCAGGAGACGATGCGGATAAATCATCAGGACCTGCCGGTCCGGGCCAGTATGGGGATGCTGACGCAGCCCATCTCATTCCTTGGTTTACCGGTGTGTACCGTGCCACTGGCCGCAGCAAACGGCCTCTCTGTCGGGGTACAGATTATTGCCGCGCCGTTTAAAGAAGCGGTCGCCCTCCGCGCAGCGCGGGCCCTGGAACAGATGAATATTACCCTGCCGCCCTTTTCATTAATGGATGCTCATGCATGAATACACCGGTCATTAACCAGCCCGATGTGCTGGAAGAAGTCACCAGGCAGTTCTGTCGCTACGAAAAAGCCCTGACGACCAATGATATCAAAGTGCTGGATGAATTATTCTGGCACAGTCCCCATACCGTCCGCCTGGGTGCCGGCGAGAATTTGTACGGCATCGAACAGATCCAGGCATTCCGTGCCGGCAGGCCTTCAGCTAACCTGGAGCGGGTACTGCAGAACACGGTGATCACGACCTATGGCGATGATTTTGCGGTCTGCAGTACAGAGTTCACCCGCAGCACGACCGATAAAATCGGCCGGCAACAGCAAAGCTGGGTGCGATTCCCCGAAGGCTGGCGGATAGTGGCGGCTCAGGTGAGCCTGATGTCGTGATATCGGGTCACTGTCCCGGCCGGGACAGTGACCCGACGGTTAAGGTGCAGGGTGATGGGTCGTCCAGTGCTCTGCGATCTGCTGGCGGGTACAGACCCAGACATCCGGAAAGTCTGCGATATAATCAAGAAACTTCTGCAGGGCACGGAAGCGCCCCGGCCGGCCAAGAATACGGCAGTGCATACCAATCGACATCATTTTAGGCGTGGTCGCGCCTTCCTCATACAGCACATCGAAACTGTCCCGCAGATAGGTAAAGAAATGCTCTGCGGTATTAAACCCCTGCGGCGTGCAGAACCGCATATCATTACATTCCAGAGTGTAAGGGATCACCAGATGCTGGCGGGTTTCTCCGCTGCTGCACGTGACCGGGGTCCAGAAAGGTAAATCATCCCCGTAGTTATCACTGTCATAATGAAAGCCGCCTTGTTCCACCAGCAGGCGCCGGGTGTTCGGGCTGTCACGCCCGGTATACCAGCCTGTCGGCCGCTGACCGAATAACTCTGTCAGCACCTCAATGGCCTGTTGCATATGCTGTCGCTCCTGTTCCGGCGACATATCCTGATAGTGGATCCACCGCCAGCCGTGGCTGACCACGTCAAAATCCGCTGCTTTTATGGCTGAGACGATTTCAGGGTGACGGGCCAGCGCCATCGCCACCCCGAATACCGTCAATGGCAGACCACGTCTGACAAACTCCCCGTGAATACGCCAGAACCCGGCCCGGGAGCCATATTCATACAGTGAATCCATCGACATGTGCTGAGAGGGATAACTGGCTGCGCCAATAATATCTGACAGGAACTGCTCTGATCCCGCATCGCCATGCCAGATATGGTTCTCGGCGCCCTCTTCATAATTAAGGACGAACTGAACCGCTATCTTCGCACCACCAGGCCAGGCCGCCTTTGGCGGAGTACCGGCGTAGCCTTTCAGGTCGCGCGGGTAATGTTCTGCCAGACCATATTGCTGGCAAGGGCTCTTTTTCATCGTGGCTCTCCTGAATCAGGGGGAGCTGGCCTCCCCTGCTAATTAATCAGCTATTCCGATGCAATCCTTGTGCCAGAGCACGTTATTCTCAACGATAGTCCCTCAGGTCGCCTTCCCTGCCTTTCAGAGAAGACCGCAGGCGTGGCATACTTTCTGACGCAACGTAAATCAGTCCTTCAGGAACTGCAAATGACGATAAAACTTCGCCCGCTGGAGCGGGAAGACCTGCATTTTGTCCACCAGCTGGATAACAATGCCAGTGTAATGCGCTACTGGTTTGAAGAGCCGTATGAAGCCTTCGTGGAGCTGACCGACCTGTATAATAAGCATATTCATGATCAGACAGAGCGCCGGTTTGTGGTCGAGCATGCGGGTGTAAACGCAGGACTGGTGGAACTGGTCGAAATCAATCATGTCCACCGGCGCGCTGAGTTTCAGATAATTATCGACCCGGCTCACCAGGGGAAAGGGCTGGCCAGTCAGGCCGCCAGGCTGGCGATGGAATATGGCTTTTCGGTGCTGAATCTCTATAAACTCTATCTCATTGTTGATGAGGAAAACGAGAAAGCGATTCATATCTATAGCAAGCTGGGGTTCGAAACCGAAGGGGTGTTGAAACACGAGTTTTTCATCAACGGGGAATACCGAAACACTATCCGTATGTGTATTTTCCAGCATCAGTTTCTGGAGAAATTTAAACCTCACCGGGCACCGATGGTTAAGCCGACGGCACAGTAAGTGCGGGGTGACAAACAGCCAGGCCCCGGGCTGTTTGTCACTGCCGGTTGTATCACCGCTTATCCAAAGACGCCACTGAGATAGCGTTCCAGGGCCATTCTGGAACTGAACCCATGAGGGATACCGTAATGTTCCTGCTCGTCTGTCGACAGGTAGAGCGGAAACTCTTTATAGTGATCACTGGTTTTGATGTCTGATGCCGGTTCAGCAAAATGCTGGCTCTTTTCTTTTAATGTCGGATGAATGACTAAAGCCGTTCTCCCTAACCGGGCTTCCCGGTTGACATAGACATAGTTTTCACCCCTGCGGTACCCGTAAGTTTTAGGTGTCACCAGATCCATTTCAAAACCCGCTTTTTCCAGTACACGGGCCACTTCATCCGGACGTAAATACATAGTAAATCCCCTCAATTCTTATCATGCCGGCTCACTGTAACGCAGCCACCCTGCCTTGTGGCTCGGATCATTCGGAATTTTCCTTAACTGACAGCATAGTCCAAATCCCGGGCTATGCTTATTAACAGGTTGATATAACACGGAGAGAAAAAATGCCAACGAAATACAAAAAGTCTGAAGCCGAAGAAAGTGAACTGGAAGTGGGTGAACTCGCAGACAGCCTTGAAGCATTACTGAAGTCTTATTCTGATGATGCTCAGGATGGTCTGGAAGAGGCACAGAAAAATGCTCAGCAGTTACTGAAAAAAGCGCGTGCCACCCTGAAGGGGGATGACGGTGAAACCTGTTGCGCAGGTAACTGGATCCGTGAAAATCCGCTGCCTGCCGCCGGTATCGGTGCCGCTGTCGGTGTGGTCTTCGGAATTTTGTTAGCGAAACGTTAATATCAGTTCCGTGATCTCTGCTCCCGGTTAACGGCAGTTGTCCCGTTAACCGGGGGCTTGTTACCGATGTATTTCCGCTACTCTCATGACAATCTGTGTCAAAAAATTACCCGTCTGCGGCTGCCGTTATTTCCCCTTCGCATGAGCCTCATCACTACTGATATTTCCCTTGTACCCTCTGTTGTTAGCCGGATATTTCCGGTCACGATCACAGCGTCAAACCCTGCTAATCTCCTGGCCGAATTTCGTCTGCGATCCCTCCCGGAACTACCCGATATTTTCCGGTGATGACAAAAAATATCGATAAACCCCGGCAACCTGTCAGCGCCCTATATTTACCTTATCCGCCTCAATGACAGAAAATAATAAAGATAACATTCTGGTAATATCCACTCATTATCGCCATCACCGAGGCGGGGCTGTTTTTATGGAGATTCCATTAACAGCAGGCAGAATAAACATCTCTGCCGATGAGACTGACTGATATTACTTCGACCTGCTTCCTGCGAATACCCGCGGCCTCAGACATGCCGGAGCGAAAGGCGGAAAAACAGAAAAACAGAGCAGGGAACCCCCTCCCCGCAACAATATTAAAAACCACAAAACAGGCTAAATCCCAGCATAAAAACACATATTAATGACAAAAATACGGAACAATAATCCACAACAAACAGAGTACACACGGGTTAAATAAATCATTCCATCGCTGCAGTGTTATTCCCCATCAATACCAGGGTATTCACTCAATTATCTGTCGCACAGGTCATAAATAGTATACAGAAGGCGAAAGTGACTTACGGTTAAAATAACGTCTTTTTTTAATGATGAATTTCAGCCAGTTGGATCACTCTCCCGATTTATTATTCCCAAAGAATGACGCAGCAACGGTAAATAATCTGATAACTTTCCGAATGCCATGTATCCCTTGTCAGTACTGCGCTGACGGGAAATATCACGCCCGATATCCACCGGAATTAATAAAGTCAAGGGTTGTCAGATATTCTGAGTATGGTACGGTTATATAAGTACATCACCCTCCGGACAATATAAATCCATGAAAAAATAAATATAACCCAGGAAAATACGACCGAATGGCAATTAAACTTGAAGTAAAAAATCTATATAAAATTTTTGGCGATCATCCGGGAAAAGCCTTCAAATATCTGGAGAAGGGGCTCAATAAAGAGCAGATTCTGGATAAAACAGGGCTTTCAGTGGGTGTCAACGACGCCAGTCTGGCCATTGAAGAAGGCGAGATTTTTGTGATCATGGGATTATCCGGTTCCGGAAAATCCACCATGGTTCGCCTTCTCAATCGTCTGATCGAACCCACCCGGGGTCAGGTTCTCATTGACGGTCTGGATATCGCGAAGATACCGGAATCTCAGCTGAGAGAGATCCGCCGCAGCAAAATCAGCATGGTCTTCCAGTCTTTTGCACTGATGCCCCATATGAACGTCGTGAATAACACGGCCTTTGGTATGGAGCTGGCCGGGATCCCGCCAAAAGAGCGTGAAACCAAAGCGATGGATGCCTTGCGTCAGGTGGGCCTGGAGAAATATGCACACTCCTTCCCTGATGAACTCTCGGGCGGCATGCGTCAGCGTGTCGGTCTTGCCCGTGCACTGGCGATTAACCCTGACATCCTGCTGATGGATGAGGCGTTTTCTGCACTCGACCCCTTAATTCGTACTGAAATGCAGGATGAGTTGGTCAAACTGCAAACCCGTCAGCAACGTACCATCGTGTTTATCTCTCATGATTTAGACGAAGCGATGCGTATCGGGGACAGAATTGCCATCATGCAAAACGGTGAAGTTGTTCAGGTCGGTACACCGGACGAAATCCTGAATAACCCGGCCAATGACTATGTGAAAACCTTCTTCCGGGGGGTGGATATCAGTCAGGTCTTTAGTGCGAAAGACATCGCCCGCCGTGGTGCGGATGGACTCCTGCGAAAAACACCTGGTTTTGGCCCGCGTTCAGCATTGCAGTTGCTGCGGGATAAAGACAGAGAATACGGTTACGTGCTGGACAAACAGAAGTTTGCCGGGATTGTTTCCGGTGATTCGTTACAAAAAGCTCTGGAAAACGGGGCCCCTCTGGAAAGCGCATTCCTGGAAAGTCCTGAGCCGATTCCGGCAACGACACCATTGAATGAAATATTTTCGCACGTTGCCGCAGCACCATGTGCTGTCCCTGTCACTGACGAAGATAACCAGTATGTCGGCATTATTTCAAAGAGCAGTCTGTTAAAGGCTCTGGATCGCGAGGGTAATCAGTAATGAGTAAACCAGACACTAATCCATGGGGTGATTCTGCAGCGACCAGCAGCGCAGCACCGGCACATACCGCGGCCCCGGCGGCCGACAGCAGTGCCAGCGATCCCTGGGGCGCAACCTCTTCTGCACCAGCCAGCAGCACACCCGATAGCAGCAATGCGGGGGATGCGTGGAGCAGTGGCGGTGACAGCAGCAGCCATGCAGCCGCGTCCAATGACAGCTGGCTGAATGCACCTGCAGCCCCTGCCCATGAACATTTTAATATTATGGACCCGTTCCATAAGACGTTAATCCCACTGGATAGCTGGGTGACACACGGCATTGACTGGGTGGTCAATAATTTCCGGCCGGTGTTCCAGGGGATACGTGTCCCCATCGACTACATACTGAGTGCATTTCAGCATTTACTGACGTCGATGCCTTCACCTGTGGCCATCCTGATCTTCACCCTGATCGCCTGGCAGATGACAACCGGCGGCATGGGCATTGCGACCCTGATTTCACTGGTGGTGATCGGGGCTATCGGTGCCTGGGGCGATGCGATGGTCACGCTCTCACTGGTACTGACCTCCCTGCTGTTCTGTATTGTCATCGGTTTGCCGCTGGGTATCTGGCTGGCACGCAGTGACCGGGCGGCGAAAATCATCAGGCCGATCCTGGATGCCATGCAAACCACCCCGGCGTTCGTCTACCTGGTGCCGATCGTAATGCTGTTTGGTATCGGTAATGTGCCGGGCGTCGTGGTCACCATTATCTTCGCCCTACCTCCGATTGTCCGTCTGACCATCCTGGGCATTAAACAGGTACCGGCTGACCTGATTGAAGCGAGTGAATCCTTCGGTGCCAGTCCGCGTCAGATGCTGTTTAAAGTGCAGCTGCCTCTGGCTATGCCCACCATCATGGCCGGGGTGAACCAGACGCTGATGCTGTCTCTGTCAATGGTCGTTATTGCGTCCATGATCGCCGTCGGCGGACTGGGCCAGATGGTCCTGCGGGGTATTGGTCGACTGGATATGGGACTCGCCACCGTCGGCGGTGTCGGGATCGTGATTCTGGCGATTATTCTCGACCGCCTGACGCAGTCTGTGGGTAGCAGCAAACGTCATCGTCTGCAGCGTCACTGGTATCTCACCGGGCCTGTCGGATTACTGTTACGTCCTTTTGTTAAGCATTCAGCGACCAAATAATCAAACGGATACCCGCCCCCTGCGGGTATCCCGATAACTGAGGAAAGACTATGCGCAAACTACTCACAGCGACAACCCTCACTCTGCTGATGGCAGGTCAGACCTATGCTGCCGATCTGCCGGGGAAAGGGATTACCGTTAAACCGGTACAGAGCACCATCAGCGGCGAAACCTTTCAGACATTACTGGTCAGCCGCGCGCTGGAAAAACTGGGTTATACCGTCGATGCTCCGGATGAAGTGGACTACAACGTGGGTTATACCTCGATAGCCTCTGGCGATGCCACCTTCACCGCCGTTAACTGGCAACCCCTGCATGATGATATGTATCAGGCGGCGGGCGGCGATAAAGTCTTTTACCGTGAAGGGACTTATGTCACCGGGGCGGCTCAGGGCTATCTGATCGATAAGAAAACTGCCGATAAATACCACATCACCAATATCGCTCAGCTCAGAGATCCTAAGCTTGCGAAATTATTCGATACCAATGGTGACGGGAAAGCCGATCTGACCGGTTGTACGCCTGGCTGGGGTTGCGAAGCCGTGATTAATCATCAGGTCAACGCTTACTCTCTGCAGAATACCGTACAGGCGAATATGGGTAACTATTCCGCCATGATGGCCGATACGATTTCCCGTTACAAACAAGGGAAACCTATCCTTTACTACACCTGGACACCTTACTGGGTGAGCGACATTCTGAAGCCGGGCCGCGATGTTGTCTGGTTACAGGTTCCGTTCTCGTCATTACCGGGTGCACAGAAAAATGTGGATACCAAATTACCGAACGGTGCCAACTACGGGTTCCCGGTCAACACCATGCATATTGTGGCAAACAAAGCATGGGCATTAAAAAACCCTGCCGCAGCGAAACTCTTCTCTGAGATGCGCCTGCCACTGGCAGATATCAATGCTCAGAATGCCCGTATGTATGCAGGGGAAAGCAGTGATGCCGATATCAACCGTCAGGTCGACGGATGGATCCATGCGCATCAGGCCGTGTTTAATCAATGGGTAAGCGATGCTTTAGCCGCCGCGAAATCCTGATTTTATCCTGCTAAAAAGGGACAGCCTCGGGCTGTCCCTTTTTTTTATCTGAACCCCCTCCTGTCCGGGGATCACCGCCGGATAATTTGCCTTTCTGAGGCTGCCCGTCCCTGCCCTGCCTGACTCTAACCTCCGGGTTGTACACATTTGATGCGTTTTCGTCATCATTCCGCTTATAAACCAACAAAAAGTCCTTTCCGGACTATTAACTCCCTGAGGGGTTTGCTATCGTTAGCGGCATATTCTTTTAGTCATGTGACTTTCCCACAAGTAATTATTAGCCTCAAAAAATTACCGGGTCACTCTCTGCCACGGGGTATGAGAGTGGTCACTGACTGGAATGGAAACCAAAATAATTATTATCAGTGAGGTAATTCCATGGGAAGTTCATTCTCTCCGATTGAAAAAATGCTCGATGTTTTGGCCGAGCGCCACACCAACTATCCCGTTCATGAAGTCCTGCTGACACGTCTGTGTATGCATATTCAGGGTAAACTGCTCGATAATCGTAATAAAATGCTGAAAGATCGCGGCATCAATGACACCCTGTTTACTGCGCTGATGACGCTGGATGCGCGAGAAAATCAAAGTATTCAACCCTCTGAGCTCAGTTCTGCGCTGGGATCGTCCCGCACCAACGCCACTCGGATTGCGGATGAGCTGGAAAAGCGAGGCTGGATTGAGCGTAAGGAAAGCGATAACGACAGACGCTGCCTTCACCTGCATCTGACCCAGAAAGGGTATGACTTCCTGTGTGAAGTGCTGCCACCACAACACGAAAGCCTCAAGCATTTATGGAGTGTGCTGACGGCAGAAGAACAGCAGCAACTGGAAACGCTGTCCAGAAAATTACTGGGCCGCCTGGATGAAATGGACGGTAAAGCCTGAGATGTGGTTGAAAACACGTAATATGTCATGAAGTGCTAAATCAGGTTTTCAAGTTTTGGTTATGCTTCCGTGCCTTTTCCGGCTGCGGCGTCTGTCATCACTTCAGAAAAGCGGGGCTGGAACTTCAAATTTTATCATAGGTGGAGAATTCTATGAGTGCAGGTGAGGAAACTCTGCAGCCCCAACGTAAGAAAAAGAAAGCGCGTAAAACGTTATTAACGCTTCTGGCCGTTCTGTGTGTTGTCATTGCCCTCGGATATTTCGCCTACTGGTTTCTGGTCCTGAGTCATTATCAGGACACGGACGATGCGTATGTCGCAGGGAATCAGGTGCAGATCATGCCGCAGGTCTCCGGGAGTGTGACTAAGGTCTGGTTTGATGATACCGATTACGTTAAACAGGGCGACGTTCTGGTCACTCTGGACAAAACTGACGCCGGACAGGCTTACGAAAAATCGCTGACTGCACTTGCCACCAGCGTTCGTCAGACCCGCCAGGCGATGATCAACAGTAAACAGTACCTGGCCAACATTACCCTCAAAAAAATCGCCCTTTCGCAGGCTCAGGAAGATTTACAACGCCGTATCCCTTTAGGGAAAGCACAGTTGATCGGTCGGGAAGATTTACAGCACGCCCGTGATGCAGTGACCAGTGCGCAGGCTGCCCTGGATGTGGCAACACAACAATACAATGCTAATCAGGCCATATTGCTGAACACCTCTCTGGAAAATCAGCCGGCCGTTCAGCAAGCCGCGACAGCGGTTCGCGATGCCTGGCTGGCACTGCAGCGGACCGATATCCGCAGCCCGATTGATGGGTATATTTCACGCCGTGCAGTTCAGGTCGGCGCACAGATTACCCCGTCAAGTTCACTGATGGCGGTGGTGCCGGATAAGCAGCTATGGGTTGATGCTAACTTTAAAGAGACACAACTCGCGGGTGTTCGTATCGGACAACCGGCGACCATTGTTTCTGATCTCTACGGCGATGATGTGGTCTATCACGGTAAGGTCGTCGGTCTGGATATGGGGACCGGTAGCGCCTTCTCCCTGCTTCCGGCGCAGAATGCGACCGGTAACTGGATTAAAGTGGTGCAGCGTTTACCTGTCAGGGTGGATATCGACCCGGCTGACTTAGCAAAACATCCGCTGCGTATCGGCCTGTCCACGCTGGTCACCGTTGATACCAGTGACCCGCAAGGGGCGGTATTGGCCAGTGCCGTGCGTAAAACACCGGCCTATCAAAGTAACGCGCTTGAGTTACAGCTGGATCAGGTGAACCAGGTGATCGCTGGCGTGATCAGGGCGAATGCCGGTTAATGGCCGGGGATAACGTCATGCCACAGAAACCTTTGGAAGGACTTCCGCTGGTCCTGATGACCATTGCCTTATCACTGGCAACGTTCATGCAGGTACTGGACTCCACCATTGCGAACGTTGCTATCCCTACCATAGCAGGGAACCTGGGCGCCTCAAACTCCCAGGGGACCTGGGTTATCACCTCCTTCGGGGTCGCGAACGCTATCTCGATTCCGCTGACCGGGTGGCTTGCCAAACGCTTTGGTGAAGTCAGACTGTTCATGTTATCGACCATCTGTTTTGCTATCGCGTCCTGGGCCTGTGGTATGTCAGGCAGCCTGTCTACCCTGATTTTCTTCCGTGTTATTCAGGGCGTGGTTGCCGGCCCCCTGATCCCGCTATCTCAGAGTCTGCTGCTGAACAACTATCCGCCAGCAAAACGGAGCGTCGCCCTGTCACTTTGGGCGATGACGGTGATTGTGGCCCCGATTTGCGGCCCTATTCTCGGGGGATGGATCAGTGATAATTATCACTGGGGATGGATCTTTTTCATCAATGTGCCGATCGGCATCGTGGTCATTTTACTGAGTCTGCAAACGATCCGCGGCAGGGAGACGAAAATTACCCGGCAGCCGATCGATATTGTCGGACTGGTCAGCCTGGTGATCGGTATCGGTTGTTTGCAGGTCATGCTGGACAGGGGGAAAGAGCTGGACTGGTTCAGTTCGGATGAGATAATCATTCTGACGGTCTTGTCGGTGGTCGCCTTGCTGGTCTTGCTCATCTGGGAGCTGACAGATGACCATCCTATCGTGGATTTATCGCTGTTCCGCTCGCGAAATTTCACTATCGGTTGTGTATCGATCAGCCTGGCCTATATGCTCTATTTCGGTACCATCGTTTTACTGCCCCAGTTGTTGCAGGAGGTCTTCGGGTATACTGCTACCTGGGCCGGGCTGGCCTCTGCGCCGGTCGGAATTTTACCGGTTATCCTGTCACCGATTATCGGGCGATTCGCCCATAAGCTTGATATGCGAATGCTGGTGACCTTCAGCTTCATTATGTATGCCGTCTGTTTTTACTGGCGTGCTTATACCTTTGAACCGGCAATGAATTTTGCAGCCAGTGCGTGGCCTCAGTTTATTCAGGGATTTGCGGTCGCCTGCTTCTTTATGCCTCTGACAACCATTACCTTGTCCGGGCTGCCGCCTGAACGCATGGCGGCAGCGTCCAGCCTGTCAAACTTTCTGCGGACACTGGCAGGTTCGATCGGGACTTCGGTCACGACCACCCTCTGGAGTAACCGGGAGTCATTGCATCATAGTCAGCTGGCAGAGTCGGTGACTCCCTATAATCCGAATGCCCAGCAGATGTATCAGAAACTTGAAGGGTTGGGGATGACCCACCAGCAGGCCTCTGGTTACCTGGCGCAACAGATCACTAATCAGGGGTTAATCATTTCTGCCAATGAAATATTCTGGGCGGCAGGTGGCATTTTTATTCTGTTACTGGTGACTATCTGGTTTGCCAGACCCCCGTTTGGCAGTAGCGGCAAATCCAGTGACGGTGGCGGTGCCCATTAGTCCCGGGGGATTTCGCAAAAAAAAAGCGCCGACCGGCGCTTTTTTTCTGTGTGGCTTAGTGGTTCTGACGCCACCACTCGGCCAGCAGGATCCCTGTGGCTACCGAGACATTCAGACTTTCGACATGGCCGGTACCATCAATCGACAGACTGATATCGCCCTGTTTCAGCGTTGATTCTGTCAGCCCGTCGCCTTCCTGACCGAGTACCAGTACCATCTTCTCCGGCAGTGTGGCCGCCGACAGAGGCTGACCGGCATGGCTGGAGGTGGTAACGATGGTGTATCCCGCCTGACGGAAAGCCTCCAGGCCCTGCTCAAAGTGACTCGCCGTGATGGCCTGGACATGTTCAGCCCCGCCTTCCGCCGTACGGACAGCCGCACCGGACTCCAGCAATGAAGCATCATCCACCAGAATACCTTTCGCGCCGAAATGCGCACAGCTACGCATAATCGCACCCAGGTTATGCGGGTTACCCACGTTTTCTAATGCGAGTACGCACTCTTTTTCAGCAGACTGCGCCAGCCATTCGCTGACATCCTGTCCCATATGTTTCTTGATGATGAAACAGACGCCACCATGGTGCTCGGTGCCCGCCGCTTTTACCAGCTCAGCCTCTTCAACCACATGATAGGCTTTACGGTTAGCAGCCAGCCAGCGCAGGGTTTCACGAAAACGCGGGGTAACGCTCTGTACAAACCATGCACGGACGATAGCTTCAGGGCGGCTCTGGAACAGCGCCTGACAGGCATTTTCACCATAAACGCGTGTTTCTTCCTGACGCTGCTTACGAATAACTTCAGGATCGATAATATTTCTGACAGGAGAATCCGCATTCGGGGCGGCAGTCTTCACCGTCGCGCCCTCTTCCGATGGTGCCCGTGAGACCGTGCGCCACGGAGAACGGGATTTCTCTTCCTGACGGCGACCTGGCTCCTGCTGACGTGACGGAGAACGACCTCCTTTGCCTGTTCGCGGATTCCCTGTACGTTGACGGGTATCATCCTCGTTGCGAACATACATCACTTTAACTTTATTGCTTTTGCCTTTTAAATCGTCGCTCATTCTTTCCTCCTGTTCTGGAGCGCGAAGATTACCTGATGTCACGCAGCTAATCTATTAACTTTGCCCATTAATACTGCTATCTATTATAGCTATTGATGGATCCTTCTGGCCCGTAAACGCAGTATGGCAGATAATCAACGATATAATTTGCCTTACATTTATCAGAGGTCATCATGAATACCGTATGCAGCCAATGTCTTGCCATCAACCGCCTGCCTGAAGAAAAGAAAGACGACCACGCGAAATGCGGACGCTGTGCTGAGCCTCTGTTTAGCGGAGAGATTATCAATGCGACCGCGGCCACACTGGATAAATTGCTCCGGGATGACTTACCGGTAGTGATTGATTTCTGGGCCCCCTGGTGCGGTCCTTGTGTCGGATTTGCGCCGGTATTTGAGGATGTCGCCGAAGAACGGGCAACAGAGATGCGTTTTATTAAGGTTAATACGGAGAACGAAGCCGAACTGAGTGCCCGTTTCCGCATCCGCAGTATTCCGACCCTGATGCTGTTTAATCAGGGAAAACATATCGATACTCTGGCCGGTGCGTTGCCGAAAGCCGGTTTTGAACAATGGCTGGATGAACCTCGCGGATAACCGCCCCCCTCCGGGAAAATTACGCAGTGATCACCTTTTTGATTTACACTGCAGTTTTCCCGGATAACAAGATACCTATGCCAGATAATGCCGTACTGACACTCAGGGCAAACCGCCTTGCGCGATCCACCCGCCCTTTCCTTGCCCGGGGCAACCGGGTCGTCCGGTGTCAGCGTTGCCTGCTCCCCGTTCCCCGGTGTTTATGTCACACCATCACTCCCGTCCCGGCACGGAGCCAGTTTTGTCTGGTGATGTTTGATACCGAACCGATGAAACCGAGCAATACCGGACGACTGATTGCCGATATTCTGCCGGAAACCACAGCCTACGAATGGTCCCGCACCGCGCCTCCGCCGGCATTGCTGGAGACGGTAAATAATGATCTGCTGCAGCCGCTGGTCGTCTTTCCCGGCCACTATGCGGCCCCCGGCAGAGAAGTTATCACTACCCCGCCGCGCGAGGGGAAGCCGCCGCTGTTTATTATGCTGGATGGCACCTGGACCGAAGCCGCAAAAATGTTTCGTAAAAGCCCCTGGATGGACCGGTTTCCGGTAATGTCATTAAATGTCACCCGTCCATCCCGTTACAGCCTGCGGGAATCACCGGGAGCCGGACAGCATTGCACCGCGGAAGTCGCTATCGCATTACTGGAACAGGCCGGTGATGAAGCAGCAGCGACCGGGTTACTGAACCATTTTGAATGTTTTCGTGAACGTTATCTGGCTGGAAAACCGTCTCACCAGGCGTACCTCACAGAAAAACAGCAACAACAGGAATAAACTGCAGCAGGATATCTCAGGAGAAAAATAATGAGCCAGCGTGGCCTTGAAGCATTACTGAAACCCGCCTCGGTCGCAGTGATCGGTGCTTCGGAGAAGCCTGGTCGCGCCGGTCACCTGATGATGCGTAACCTGCTTGCCGGGGGCTTTAAAGGTCCGGTCCTGCCGGTCAACCCGGGCTGGACCTCGGTCTGCGGCGTACTGGCTTATCCCTCAGTGGATAAGCTCCCGCTGATCCCGGACCTGGCCGTGATCTGCACGCATGCCTCACGTAACACTGATATCCTGCGACAACTTGCGGCCATCGGCTGTAAAGCCTGTATTATTCTGTCCGCTCCCCGCGATCAACAGCCCGGACTGAAGCGGCTGGCGGGTGAGTTGGGTATGCGTATTCTCGGCCCGAACAGTCTGGGACTGCTGGCCCCCTGGCAGGGGATCAACGCCAGTTTTTCTCCGGTGCCGATACGCCGCGGCAGGCTGGCGTTCATTTCACAATCTGCCGCCGTCTCCAATACCCTGCTCGACTGGGCGCAGCAACGACATCTGGGATTTTCGTGGTTTATCGGGCTGGGAGACAGCGTTGATATTGCCGTCGATGATGTCCTCGACTTTCTTGCCAGGGACAGCAAAACCAGTGCAATCCTGCTGTCGCTGGAAAATCTGCAGGATGCCCGGCGTTTTGTGTCAGCCTCCCGCAGTGCTTCGCGTAATAAGCCCATTCTGGTGATCAAAAGCGGTCGCTGTTATGAGGCAAGAGAATTGCTGGATGCCACAGAAAGTCTGGATGCCGCCTGGGATGCCGCCATCCGCCGTGCCGGGATGCTGCGGGTCAAAGATACACATGAACTTTTTTCTGCGGTCGAAACCCTGAGTCATATGCGCCCCCTGCGCGGTGAACGGCTATTTATTATCAGTAACGGTGCGGCTCCCGCGGCCCTTGCGCTGGATGAACTTCATACCCGAAAAGGCGTTCTGGCTCCGATGAGCCCGGAGCTGACACAAGCGTTACAATCGGTGTTGCCGCCCACCGTTCGTACAGGTAACCCGCTCAATCTGCAGGATGATGCAACCACGGAACGTTACCTGTCCGTGATGACCCCGTTACTGGACTGTCAGGATATCGATGCGCTGATGATCATCCATGCGCCCAGTGCCGTCTCTCCGGCCAGTGAATGTGCCATGGAGATCATCCGCCGGGTGAGGGAACATCCCCGCGGCAGGCGGTTAACTCTGCTGACCAACTGGTGCGGTGAATACTCGTCACGGGAAGCACGGGAAGCCTTTACTCAGGCGGGGATCCCGACCTGGCGTACTCCGGAAGGAACGATTACCGCATTTATGCATATGGTGGAATACCGGCGTAACCAGCAGCAACTACGCGAAACGCCGGCCCGGCCGGCCGGTATGCCGCAACGGCATCTGAATCTGCGTCAGCGGTTACAGCAAACACTGTCTGCCGGGAACAGGCATCTGGATACACACGAAGTACAGACGCTGTTTCGCGGCTATGGGCTGAATACTCTGTCCACCTGGGTGGCGGCCGACAGCCAGCAGGCGGTCAGGGTTGCCGAAAATATCGGGTACCCGGTCGCGCTGAAATTACGTTCTCCGGATATTCCCCATAAATCTGAGATTCAGGGGGTAATGCTGTATCTTCATACCCCGGCCGATGTTCGCCGGGCGGCAGACGCTATCCTGAGCCGGGCCCGCCAGGCCTGGCCGAAAGCAGATATCCGTGGTCTTATCGTTCAGAGTATGGCGCGGCGGGCCGGTGCTGAAGAGCTGAGAATTTCCGTACAGTCAGATCCGCTTTTCGGACCCGTGATCCTTCTGGGCGAAGGCAATGGTGAATGGAAAAGTGATCTGCCCCTGGCGGTAGCCCTTCCGCCGCTGAATATGACTCTGGCAAAAAACCTGGTCGAGCGGGCCATCACGCTGGGCGCCATCCGCGGAAGAAATGCCTTGCAGGCTCTGGATATTACAGCGGTCAGCGAATGCCTGGTGCGGATTTCGACGATGATTATCGACTGCCCTGAAATTGAGTGGCTGGATATCCATCCGCTGCTGGCGGCGGGAGACCAGCTGACCCTGCTCGATGCCACGGTGTCGCTGGCACCGTTCAATGGCGAAAGTGAATCACGCCTTGCCATCCGGCCCTATCCGCAACGCCTGGAAGAGCAGGTGATACTGAAAAACGGTCAACAGGTACTCTTCCGGCCTATCCTTCCGGAAGATGAACCGGGCCTGAAGGCCTTTATCTCAAAAGTCACGAGAGAAGATCTCTATTATCGCTATTTCAGTGAGATCAATGAATTTACCCACGATGACCTCGCCAACATGACACAGATTGATTATGACCGTGAAATGGCTATAGTCGCTGTTCAGTCTGTCGGTGATCAGGAAGAGATTATCGGAGTGACCCGCGCGATTTCAGATGCTGATAATATCGATGCGGAATTTTCCGTGCTGGTCCGTTCAGATCTGAAGAATATCGGGCTTGGCCGCCGGCTGCTGGAGAAGATGATTGCCTACACTCGCCAGCATGGACTGCATCGCCTTAACGGCATCACACTTCCCCGTAATCAGGGGATGATGACACTGGCAGGAAAGCTGGGGTTCAGCGTGGAAAGACAAGCGGATGAGGACGTCGTTACACTCCGCCTTCCGCTACGTTAAGGTTTGAAAAGCGTACAGAAAAGTAAAATTGCCACGACAGGACATGGTTAATGTTACACTTGCCCTTCAGACCATGACTTTTTCGGTTAAAACGTACATTGAACAGAGAAGAAGCGCATTGTGATATTGTCAAAATTTAAACTCAATAATCACCAACAGTACCTCGCGCAACTGCCCGGACTCGCCCAATCTGCTGCTGATTTCACGATGCTGTATTCTGCAGTAGAGTTTCACCAGACCTTACTGAAAAAAATTTCGGCGGCAACGACCCGTATTTGCCTGGTCGCACTTTATCTGGAAAATGATGAAGGCGGCCGGAGTGTGATGGATGCCCTGTATGCTGCTAAACGCGCTAATCCTGACCTCGACATCACTATTTGCGTTGACTGGCACCGCGCACAGCGTGGTCGTATCGGTGCCGCCCGTGGAGTGACCAATGCCGACTGGTATTGCGAAATGGCTGCAGCTCAGCCGGATATTGCGATCCCTGTTTACGGCATTCCGGTGAATACCCGCGAAGCACTCGGGGTACTGCATCTGAAAGGCTTTATTATTGATGACTGCGTGATCTACAGTGGTGCCAGTCTGAATAATGTCTATCTGCATCAGGAAGACCGCTATCGTTATGACCGTTACCAGGTTATCCGTAATGCCGCCTTAGCCGATACCATGTCTGAATGGATTGATATCAATCTGAAGCAGGCCGAAGCGGTTCACCGTCTGGATCAGTCTGAACGCCCTTCCAGCCCGGAAATTAAGAGTGATACAAAGCAATTTCGTCAGGAATTACGCACTTTTAATTATGAATTCGAAGACCAGTCTGCCGAAGGGCAGCTGACCGTGACGCCTCTGGTCGGCCTGGGTAAGAATAACATTCTCAACCAGACTATTTTTCATCTGATGCCCTGCGCAGAATACAAATTAACTATCTGTACTCCGTACTTTAATATGCCGGCGATCCTGGTCAGAAATATCATCCGGCTGTTACGTCAGGGTAAGCAGGTTGAGATTATCGTCGGTGATAAAACCGCGAATGATTTTTATATTCCGCCGGAAGAGCCGTTTAAAATCATCGGTGCACTGCCTTATCTGTATGAAATTAACCTGCGACGTTTCGTCAGCCGGTTGCAATACTATGTCGATAATCAGCAACTCACCGTGCGTCTCTGGAAAGACGGAGAAAACAGCTATCACCTGAAAGGGATATGGGTCGATGATGAGTGGATGCTGCTGACCGGTAACAATCTGAATCCCCGGGCCTGGCGTCTCGATCTCGAAAATGCCATTCTTATCCATGATCCTCAGCAGCAACTGCTGGATCAGAAAGTGAAAGAACTGGCATTAATCCGTGAACACACCACGATCCTGAATCACTACAATGAGCTGGAAAGCATTGCTGAATATCCGGCCAGGATTAAAAAACTGATCCGTCGCCTGCGCAGGATCAGAATCGATCGCCTGATCAGCCGTATCCTGTAATTTCCCTCAGCCCCGGTCCCGGGGCTGTCTGATAGCCCTCTTCGGTTTTTTCCTGTGTGCATACCAACGATAACATCAGACGCGTGCTGAGCATCGGTGTCAGAACGACCTGCGGCTATCTGCAGATCGTCACCGGTCAGCCAGGGAGTTCATTCCATACCGCGCATGCCACACTCACCCGGCCGGATACGGTACATTAAAAGCATCCCCGTCACAGGCCGGTGAGACAGCCCTCTTCGGTTTTTCCCGTGTGCGTATCAACGATAACTTGAGAAGCGTGCAGAGCATCGGAGACAGGACGAGCTGTAGTTATCTGCAGATCGTCACCGGTCAGCCAGGGAATTGATCCCGCATCCCGCACAACCACATTCAGCCAGCCAGCCGGATACAGTACATTAAAAGCATCCCCGTCACAGGCCGGTGAGACAGCCCTCTTCGGTTTTTCCCGTGTGCGTATCGACGATAACTTGAGAAGCGTGCTGAACATCGGAGACAGGACGACCTGAGGTTATCTGCAGGCAGTCACCGGTCAGTCAGGGAATTGCCACCACACCCCGCATAGCCACATTCAGCCAGCCGGATACAGTACATAAAAAACAGCCCCTTTTGTGAACTGCCCCCGGAATATTGGACACTGGATCATCGGAGTTTGGAGTCCCCCTCTCGCGCAACCTGATATAGATTGATCCGGGGGCCTCAACAGAACGTTAGAGGTTGGTGTTCTGACATGTATTCGTCGCGATTTGATTGAATACAGCTACAGCCCTAATCTGACAGGAAGTTCTGTGCCAGGGCCTGACTTTGCAGACCCCACGGTGGAATTAATTTGCGGCGGGAATGCGAGCGAGGGGTTTAACAAACCGTTTCCTCACTTCCTTATAACCGTTGCTTTCATAAAACTTGTGCGCTCTTACTCTTCTTTCATTACTGGAAAGCTCAATCTTAGAACATCCCTTATCCAGGGCGATTCGTTCAGAGGCAATGAGAAGTTTCCGGCCGATGCCTGCTCCACGCGACGATTCATCTATGACCAGTGCAGAAATTAATGCCCATAAGCCATTTTCATGAACAGGGGTGATAAAATTTACCACAATAACCCCACAGAGTTCCTTTTCTGATTCAGCAACCAGAATGGTAATATTTCTATCCTCTTGATTAATTTGTTGTCTTAAGCGATCAGTGTTTGTCTGGTAGCCCAATTGTAAAAAAAGGTTTTTTAAAGAGGGGATATCTTTTAATTCAGGTGCCCTAATTAAGGTCATTGCCATTACCTTCTTCAGAAGAATTGAGTAAAAATATCCAACTCCCGCCAAAATTGCCAGCGCTGATGTTCGCTCAAAGCAGACTGTCAGATTTGGTGATACACTGCCTGCGAAACCTGTCAGGTCAGGTCTGAGCTAATACATCTGACACCTGCCTTATGGGGTTTAATGCTTTCAACTGATGCGGGGGATAAACGTTCATATGACATTCGCTCCCGGGTCTTACTGCTTTCAGGTGCAGTAACCTGAATTCAACAGCGGTGAGGCCGTTAAGCCGCAGGCTGATTCGCTCATGATTATAGTAGTGAATATAGGCATTAATGGCCTCTGTCAGCGCAGGAATGCTGTTAAATTTCTCCGACCAGAAGTCCCGGATTTGAGCGTGCCAAAAAAGCTTTCTGCCATCGCATTATCAAAGCAGTTGCCCTTTCCCGATATAATCTGCACCAGGCCTGCTGCCCGGAGCCTGTCCTGTTAAGCGATCATCTGCTACTGCCAGCCCTGGTCAGTATTCAGCACCGGCGCATCTCCCGGCATCAGCCGCGAAAATACCTTATCCGGCATCGTATCAACCAGCGACATCACGGGCCTTCCCGACAGGCAGTACGCGATAACTTCGCTTTTGAAATCGTCAATCACCGGGGAGAGGTATCGCTTTTTGTGGTTAACCCCGAACTCCGTCACGTCACTCCCCTGTTTGTCGCTGGCGCTGCTGGTCGTGAAGCCGTGTCGCAGGCGATTGGCGGCGATTTCCCCCACCTGACCTTACCATGAGCGGTATTTTCTGAGGCGTGTAACTGCGCGGAAAGTTCCCCCATCATGCACTGAGCCGTCTTGTGATTAACATGGCCACCACTGCGCCGGAGTGCCAGCGTTATCCGGCGATAACCGACCTCCCTTATGGGGTGGTGGTAAATATCAGGTATTCGTTCTTTCAGCGTCCGGTGCTTATCAGCTTTCCCGGGAGTGCTGAGATTAGGATATAAGGTGCTACACGCCATGCCAACCGCCCTCTGCAGGTCATTGAGCCCGTGCCCCTGCGCATCTCCTGAATAATAAGGGCTTTTCGGCGCTGAACTGTACTGCCTGGCGCGGAGGTAGCGCAGCCGGACCTGAACATCAGGGAAATTCTCGCGTAGTTCTGACGGGAAGGTGATGTCCTTAAGCAAGGGTTCCGTTTTTTATGCCGGTGAGTGCTCCGGCCCCGGACGCCTTAACGCGTTTACCCCACGGGTAAACGGTACGTTCACCGGAAAGGTTAAATTCAGCAGTGGCATCGCGGAGCGAAAGCTTATCACCGATGACGGCGCGGACACCTGTCAGTCGGAATTCAGGCGTGTCATCAGCAGCTTTCCCTATCAGCGCGTCAATGGCGGGCTACTGCCATGCTGAAATCCAGCAGTGAGCGCCGTGCGGCGCACACCAAAACGTTTAGCTGTCTCACGATAGCCATTTGCGGGTGTTGAGATAATAAGTGACAACGGTGAGCCGTAATTCGAGGGAAAACTTAGGACTGCTCATTGAACTGCACCTTAATCAGTCGGAGGTCCGACTTTTGGGGTGCAGTTTATTACCAGGCTGTTCTGACGGACTACAGCTTTATTTCTTTTCCTTTCCGGTGCAGCCCCAGCGCTATCAGGAAACTGATGGCTCCCATGGCCGATACGTACCAGAAGAAACTACTCTCAATACCGCTGTCTTTTAGCAGCAGCGCAACATACTCCGCAGAGCCACCAAAAATCGCATTGGCTAATGCGTAAGGTAAGCCGACACCCAGAGCACGGATTTCCGCCGGGAACATCTCAGCCTTCAGGACACCGCTGATCGCGGTATAGAAACTGGTGATCAATAGCGCCAGCACAACCAGCACCAGGGTAAAGACGGTGCTGCTGCCAGGTGTTTTCAGCAATGTCAGTAATGGCACGGTGAAAAGGGTCACCCCGGCACCAAAAATCAGCATAGAAGCCCTGCGCCCGATTTTATCTGACAGGGCACCGATCAGAGGCTGCAGGATCATAAACACCAGTAATGCCCCGGTCATGATCAGGCTGGCAGTTTTTACATTCAGTCCTGCCGTGTTCACCAGGTACTTCTGCATATACGTCGTGAAGGTATAAAAACTGAGTGATCCCCCCGCCGTAAAGCCAATCACCATCAGGAAAGGACGCCAGTGATTTTTCAGTAATCCGCTCAGGCTGCCGGCATCTTTGTGACCACGGGTTTCACTGTCAGAAGTCTCATGCAATGAACGGCGCAGCCAGACAGCGATAACTGCCAGCACTGCACCGAGAAAGAACGGTATCCGCCATCCCCAGGCGCGCAATTCTGCATCGGACAGGATCATCTGCAGGATAACGACGGTCAGCACTGCCAGCAGTTGTCCGCCAATCAGCGTGACGTACTGAAATGATGCATAAAAGCCCTTACGGCCTTCGACAGCAACTTCACTCATATAGGTGGCACTGGTACCGTATTCACCGCCAACAGAGAGCCCCTGAAGCATACGGGCCAGCAGTAATAAGGCCGGAGCCATCACCCCGATAGAATCATAGGAAGGCAGGCAGGCAATCACGAGGGAACCAAAACACATCATACAGACAGAGATGAGCATGGAGTTTTTGCGACCATAGCGATCCGCAACATACCCGAAGACCCAGCCTCCAATAGGACGCATCAGGAAGCCGGCAGCAAAAATACCCGCCGTTTTTAACAGCTGGGAAGTGGTATCCCCTTCAGGGAAGAAGATATGGGCAAAATATAAGGAAAAGAATGAATAGACATAGAAGTCGAACCATTCGACCAGGTTTCCTGAAGAAGCACCGACTATCGCTTTAATGCGATCTGTGTTAGTCATTGGTGGTTGTGTATCTGCAGAAGCGGCCGCAGAAAGATGACTCTTTGACATGAATGGCCTTAATCGTTATTAGACATTTATTGGTCATTCCAGCATAAGTATCACAGAAGTAAAGTAAAGCTCATTTATCATTTTTCGTTATATCAAAAGACAGCTTTATAGAAAAATAACAGAAGATAGGAAAAACTGTGCATTTTTCAGTCATTAAAACCAGTTTTGCAAACAAATCCGGTATCTATCGCTGGGTTGTTTTCAAAAAATGGAATACTGAATCACGCGTTATACTGCCTCTTTTAGTTAAGACAGACTGATATAAGGTGACGGACTGATGACGTAATCCTCGTTATTACTGATGTGCAAGAGGATGAATGTAAGACTTTTCGGTAAGACGGCCATTCTGCGGCCTCAGGACGGGATAAATCCGCATTTTTACAACAGGAGGTCAGGACGCAGTAAGCCTTCCTGGAGACGATTTCCCCCTGCGTCTTAGTGCCGGTTTTTCCTTATTACTGCAGCAGGAATTACAATTCCGGACAGTACTCTGCCGCCTGAGTCAGGGCGGCGGCGCTCTTACGGAGCCTTCTGCGCCCCGTTTCCCGGTCCGGAACGCAAAAAGGCCGCCCGTCAGGGTGTAGTAAGCCTTCATAGAGACAATTCTCACCGCATATCAGTGCCCGTTTTTCCTTATTACTCCGGCAGAAATAGCGACTCCGTACAGTATTCTGCCGTCTGAGTCAGGACTCCGGCGATCTTACCGGGCCTTCAGCGCCCTTTTTCCTGGCCCGGAACGCAAAAAGGCCGCCCGTCAGGGCGGCCTCTGCCTTTTCTTTCTCTTCCCTGCCAGCTTTCGGGGAAAACCTGCTATTTCCCGGTTTGACTGGCCTTTCACCCGCAGCCACAGGTCATCTGCTCATTTATCAGTGCCGGTTTTTCCTTACTACTGCAGCAGGGGTTGAGACTCCGCACAGTATTCTGCCGTCTGAATCAGGGCGGCGGCGATCTTACCGGGCCTTCTGTGCCCCTGTTTCCCGCCACCGGAACGTAAAAAGGCCGCCCGTCAGGGCGGCCTCTGCCTTTTCTCACCGCCGGCACCGGAGGTTTCCCTTCCTGCACCGCGGTGACGCTGAAGTATTCTGTTCTGCCGTACCGCAGGCGGGCCTTCCGTACGGACTTTCCTGATAACGCGCCATAACAAAAAGGCCATCCGTGAGGATGGCCTGTCTGTTTTATTGGATGCCTGGCAGTTCCCTACTCTCGCATGGGGAGACCCCACACTACCATCGGCGCTACGGCGTTTCACTTCTGAGTTCGGCATGGGGTCAGGTGGGACCACCGCGCTCTTGCCGCCAGGCAAATCTTGGTGCACGAAACGAATCTTTTATGCATATACTGCGTTACTTCCCTCACGCTGCTCAGTCACATACCTGTGTATGCTCCTTCTCATCGATTCGGTCAGTGCCTTGTCTCTGCACAAAATCTTTCGTTTCTGCTGATTCTTAAAGATTTCAGTTCTGTAATGCGTGACGTATGTCTGCAGAACACCTCTGAATGCTTATTTAATAATCCGGAACTTCACTGAAAATTCTTTGCGTCTCTGCAAAACGCCTCTGGCGTTGTAAGGTTAAGCCTCACGGGTCATTAGTACCGGTTAGCTCAATGCAT
>NZ_JAERJR010000014.1 GCF_018257515.1 Tatumella sp. JGM118 | reverse complement strand
ATCGCGCTTTGCCGTGTCAGTGGGAGCGCATTATAGGGAGATAATTTTTTCTGACAAGGGTTTATTTCAAATAAATTTCTGAGTGTTGTTTTTTTATTCACACAACACTCAAAGTGCGAGTTTTTCGAGCGAAATGAACCCATAACGCTGTAGAACGGGTAATAATTGCTCAGCCCGGGAAGTCAGTTCCGTGCAATACGCGATATCCGGTAATACGGTATTGATCACCGGTGAGCCATTTTCCAGTAGCCAGGCCGTTCTTCTGGCGATGGCCGCGCCCGAATCCACCAGCCGGGTGCCTTCCGGTAATACAGCCTGTAACTCAGCTTTAAGTAAAGGAAAGTGCGTACACCCCAGTACTACCGTGTCAGGAGGTTCCGGCAGAACGAGCCATGGCTGAATAATGTCTTTTATTTCCTGTAAAGACACCGGCTCGCCTTGCAGCTTTCTTTCTGCCAGTAATACCAGTTCTGATGATCCCAGCATTTCTATCTGACACTCTTTAGCAAACTGCTGTACTAATTGCTGCGTATAACTGCGTTTGACGGTCCCGCGGGTCGCCAGCACCCCGACAACGCCGTTACGGGTCAGACGGGCTGCAGGTTTAATCGCCGGCACGACTCCCACGACCGGAAAGTCAAACACCTCCCGCAACGCGGGCAAAGAGACAGTACTTGCGGTATTACAGGCAACGACCGCAATAGACACCGGATACTGGCGGGTAATCGCTGTGGTAATAGCGGTGATCCGCTGCACAATAAACTGTTCCGTTTTTTCTCCGTAGGGAAAACCGGCATTATCGAATACATAGATATAGTGTGCCTCAGGCAATAACTGCCTGATTTCATCATACACCGAGAGTCCGCCGACTCCGGAGTCGAAGACTAATATGGTGGGTCGCCCGCCCGGGCCGCGGGTCGCAAATGACGGAGCTAACTCTTCCTGAACATCTCTGGGCATATACTGTCTCAATGTTATCAGCCAACAGGAGCCGCTATTCTATCACGATCCCCGGCGGCAGGAGGGGTGGTCTTGATGCCGCCGGGGATCGGCTGGTGACAGAAAACCGACACCGGACAGCCCGATGAGGTACACCCCGGGCTGGACATCAGTGACGGAATCCCTACAATCGCCGCCTACTGACCAACAACCAGGATTAATCATGACCCCGGAACATCTTCCTGTAGAACACTATGACGACCAGCTGGCGGAAAAGGTAAATCGCCTGACAACGATGATGACGCCCTTCAATGCACCAGAGGCACAAGTCTTTCGTTCACCGGTCAGCCATTACCGTATGCGCGCTGAATTCCGTATCTGGCATCAGGAAGATGATCTGTACCACATCATTTTTGATCAGCAGACCCGGCAGAGAATAAAAGTCGAGACATTTCCTGCCGCCAGCGAACTTATCAACACCATGATGCCGCTGATGATTGAGGCACTACGCGATAATAAAATCCTGCGCCATAAACTGTTCCAGATTGACTACCTGTCGACCTGTAGCGGGAAAATTATTATCTCCCTGCTCTACCATCGTAAATTAGATGATATCTGGCAGACCGAAATGTCCCGCTTGCGGGATCAGTTCCGCGCCAGTGGAATAGACGTACACTTTATCGGCCGTGCGACAAAAACCAAAATCTGCCTGGACCAGGACGCTATCGATGAAGTGCTGACCATCGACGGCAAAGAGATGATCTACCGTCAGGTAGAAAATAGCTTCACCCAGCCCAATGCCGCCATTAATGTACAGATGCTGGAATGGGCACTGGATGTCACACGTCAGTCGACGGGTGACCTGCTGGAGCTGTATTGCGGCAATGGTAACTTCTCTCTGGCGCTGGCCAGGAACTTCCGGCGGGTACTGGCCACAGAAATCGCTAAGCCTTCGGTAGAGTCGGCAAAATATAATATTGCTGCAAATAAGATAGACAATGTTCAGGTGGTACGTATGTCGGCCGAGGAGTTCACTCAGGCAATGAATGGCGTGCGGCAATTTAATCGTCTGGAAGGAATAGATCTGAGCAGTTATGAGTGCGAGACCATCTTTGTCGACCCGCCACGCAGTGGACTGGATCAGGAAACACTGAAGATGGTTCAGGCCTACCCGGCAATTCTGTATATTTCCTGTAATCCGGAAACCCTGTGCGATAACCTGCAGACGTTAACAGAGACACATCAGATAGAACGTCTGGCACTGTTTGACCAGTTTCCTTATACCCACCATATGGAATGCGGTGTCATGCTGCGGCGTAAAGCCTGATTAAAGACCCCGCCGCTGGCGGGGTTTTCGTTTAACGGCCGCGAAAGCGACTGAACATCCAGAACACCAGACAAACCATGACCAGTGTCGGAAAGAAATTAGAGCCAATTTCCGGGTACTGCGCACGAATGATAGCACTGTACAAAAAGATCCCCAGAAAGAAGAACCCCGCGGCGAGCGAAGGCATACCTTCCGGCATACTGCGATTCAGGTAACGTTTATGCAGATACCAGACCGCCAGCCCCAGGGATATTAACGGGAAAAATGAAAACGGCACATAACTGCTAAACAGTGCGGTGAAGGTACCATGGATGGATAAACCGGTGATAAAAGCTAAGATCAGTGTTCCTTTATCACGAGGATTTTGCTCAGTCATAATATTACCTGTTTGTTTACTCTTCTGATTTATCTGTGGCTGAAGCCAATCGCTCTTGTTCCCGACGATACCAGTAATAGGCACCTTTCGAAATCATTCTTAACTGAAGGACCAGACGCTCTTCCAGTTTGCGCCGCTGCTCAATATCCACATCCACCGCTTCGGCACCGGCACTAAAAACAATCGTCACCATTGCTTCTGCCTGCGCTTCTGTAAAACTGCGGGGCATGTGGTTTTCTAATTCAAGGTAGTCGGCCAGCTCAGCAATAAAATGCTGAATCTCCCGCGCAACAGCGGCACGAAAAGCCGCCGAGGTTCCGGAACGCTCACGCAGTAATAAACGAAAGGCATTCGGATTATTGCCGATAAATTCCATAAAGGTAGAAACGGAGGTTTTGATGATGCTGCCACCCTTGGCAATTCGCTGGCGGGCCTGGCGCATTAACTGGCGTAACATGAGCCCGCTCTCATCGACCATCGTCAGGCCAAGCTCATCAACATCCTTAAAGTGCCGGTAGAAGGATGTCGGTGCAATACCGGCTTCACGGGCAACTTCACGCAGACTCAAACTGGTAAAGCTGCGTTCCGCACTTAACTGACTGAACGCTGCTTCAATAAGAGTACGTCTTGTACGTTCTTTTTGCTGTGCTCTGACGCCCATCATCTCTGCCTTTTTACACTTCATTTTGGCACTATATCAAAATTATCAGCGTACAGTGGCGCAAACTTTGTGAACGCCTGTTAACTTATAAATCAGCCCCTGAAACAAGAAATAACACGATTGGCATTCAGGTGATTTGAACAAAATGTTATATTTACGTTGTTATAATGTTTTAGAACATAGGACGTGTGAATATGCAAAAGCCTTACGATTATGATGCGATTGTGATTGGCTCCGGCCCCGGCGGTGAAGGTGCCGCCATGGGACTGGTGAAGCAAGGTACAAAGGTTGCTGTTATCGAGCGCTTTCACAATATCGGGGGAGGTTGTACCCATTGGGGCACAATCCCGTCAAAAGCACTGCGTCATGCGGTCAGCAGAATCATTGAATTTAACCAGAACCCGTTATACAGCGATCACACCCGCCTGCTGCGCTCCTCATTTGCAGACATTCTGAAACACACGGAAAATGTTATTCAGCAGCAAACCAATATGCGTCAGGGGTTCTATGAGCGTAATCACTGTGAACTCTATCAGGGCGATGCGCATTTTATTGATGATCACACGCTGGAGGTTGTCCTTCCTGATGGTTCCTGCGAGCGACTGACTGCCGCTAAGTTTGTTATCGCTTGCGGTTCGCGTCCATATCATCCGGATAGCGTAGACTTTTCCCATCCGCGCATTTACGACTCAGATTCCATCCTCGATCTTCATCATGAACCTTCCCATGTCATCATTTACGGTGCCGGGGTCATTGGTTGTGAGTATGCGTCTATTTTCCGCGGTCTCGGTGTAAAAGTTGATTTGATTAATACCCGTGACCGTTTACTGGCCTTTCTGGATCAGGAAATGTCAGATTCACTCTCTTATCATTTCTGGAACAGCGGCGTAGTTATCCGCCACAACGAAGAATTTGAAAAAGTGGAAGCCAATGACGATGGTGTCATTGTATCGCTGAAGTCCGGTAAACGGATGAAAGCCGATTGCCTGCTCTATGCTAACGGACGCACAGGGAACACCGACTCACTGACGCTGGAAAATGCCGGACTGGAAGCCGATAGCCGCGGGTTGCTGAAGGTCAACAGTATGTATCAGACAGCACAGCCCCACATTTATGCGGTCGGCGATGTCATCGGCTATCCGAGCCTGGCTTCTGCGGCCTATGATCAGGGCAGGATTGCTGCACAGGCGATTGTGAAAGGAGAAGCGACAGCCCATCTGATCGAAGATATTCCGACCGGGATTTATACCATTCCGGAAATCAGCTCTGTCGGCAAAACAGAACAGCAGTTAACGGCCATGAAAATCCCTTACGAAGTCGGCCGGGCACAGTTTAAACATCTCGCCCGTGCTCAAATCGTCGGCATGAACATCGGTAGCCTGAAAATACTCTTCCACCGCGATACCAAAGAAATTCTGGGTATCCATTGCTTCGGTGAGCGCGCGGCAGAAATTATTCATATCGGTCAGGCCATTATGGAGCAGAAAAATGGCGGTAATACACTCGAGTACTTTGTAAATACCACCTTTAACTACCCGACCATGGCTGAAGCTTATCGCGTTGCTGCGCTAAATGGCCTTAATCGTCTATTTTGACAGGCTCCCTGAATCACGCATATGTGCACTGATTGTCTCTGCCAGTTGTTCATAACGACTGCGCAGAGGCGAGCCCGGGCGATAGATCAGTGCAATGGTGCGCTGAGGAACCGGCTTATCACAAGGGATATAGCATACGCCATCCCGCTCCCTTTCATTCGGGATAGCCAGTGAAGGCATCAGAGTGATACCGCTGCCCGCAGCGACCATATTCCGTAAGGTCTCCAGACTGGTGGCCCGGAAATGAGTGTCTTCATCCGCACCGGCGGAAAAACAGAAGCCCATCGCCTGATCTCTCAGACAGTGTCCGTCCTGTAGCATCAGCAGTTTCTCACCGGCCAGTTCAGACATCGGGACTCTTTCCCGCTGGTGCCAGGGATGATCGGAATAGACCGCCAGTTTCATCGGTTCATCAAATAACGGCACTTCGATAAACGCTTCGGTCTCTTTTACCAGTGCCATAATGGCACAATCCAGTTGTCCGCTATCCAGTTGCGCCAGTAACTGTTGTGTCTGTGCTTCATGCAGATACATTTCCAGTTTCGGGAACGTCTGATGCAACATAGGGATGATCTGAGGTAATAAATACGGACCGACCGTCGGAATGAGGCCGATATGTAAAGGACCGGACATGGTTTCGCCTTGCTGACTGGCCATTTCCTTAAGTACTTTCACTTCCCGCAGGACAGTACGGGCCTGATCCACCAGCAGTAAACCGGCCTGAGTGAAGAGTACCTTGCGACTGGTACGTTCCAACAGCATGACGCCCAGTTCATCTTCCAGTTTACGGATTTGACCGCTCAGCGTAGGCTGGCTGACATGACAGGCATCCGCAGCCCGACGAAAATGGCGATGTTCTGCCAGTGAAACCAGATACTCAAGGTCACGAATATTCATTAATTTCCTCCGGCGCATGATAGTTCATGGCGATAGATAGCATAGCAATCAACGATTAGCCCTATCAAGGCAGGAAAGTAATAATAATGGCATCAGATTCAAATTACCGATGATTGAGTGTGTTAATACACCAGACAGGAGAAGATATGTCAGAGACTTATGAAGGTCGTTCAGTACCCCAGGTTACCTTTCACACCCGTCAGGGCGACAAATGGGTCAATGTAACCACCGATGATTTGTTCAAAAACAAAACGGTCATCGTATTCTCATTGCCGGGGGCTTTTACCCCGACATGTTCGTCCAGCCATCTGCCGCGCTACAACGAGCTGTACAGTGTATTCTCACAGCACGGCGTTGACGATATTCTGTGTATTTCCGTCAACGATACCTTCGTGATGAATGCATGGAAAGCCGATCAGCACGCTGAAAACATTACCTTTATTCCGGACGGTAATGGTGACTTTACCCGTGGCATGGATATGCTGGTCGAAAAAGAAGACCTGGGCTTCGGAGCACGCTCATGGCGTTACTCTATGCTGGTTCGCGACGGCAAAGTCGAGAAAATGTTTGTTGAACCTAACAAACCCGGTGACCCGTTTGAAGTCTCTGATGCTGATACTATGCTGCAGTACCTGGCTCCGGATGTGAAACTGCAGGAGTCTGTGTCTCTGTTTACTAAGCCGGGTTGCCAGTTCTGCGCCAAAGCAAAACAGATGCTGCAGGAGCGTGGGATCCAGTATGAAGAGATTATTTTAGGTCAGGATGCTACCACCGTCAGCCTGCGAGCCGTCACCGGTCGCGCAACGGTGCCTCAGGTCTTTATCGGTGGCCGTCATATCGGTGGCAGCGATGATCTGGAGCAGTACTTCCTGCGCGGATAATGGCTGCCTGACGGCCGCTCTCCCGTAAACATAAAAAAAACAGCGGACCCGGGTCCGCTGTTTTTATTTCACCCGTCACTTAACTCAGGCGTTTTTTAGCCTCACTGATGGCCGAGGCCACCTGAGCCGGGGCCACTCCACCCTGTGCATTACGTTTGTCCAGGCAGGACTGTAAGGACAGGATCGGGTAAACATCCTGGTCAATCACCGGACTGAAGGCTTTAAGTTCCTCCAGCGATAAGGCTTCCAGCGCCACCCCTTTATGGATCGCCGCGACAACAGCTTCACCCACAATATGGTGAGCTTCACGGAAAGGGACACCTTTTGCCACCAGATAATCAGCCAGTTCGGTGGAATTCGCATATCCCTGCTCTGCCGCTTCCTGGCAGCGCGGACGTTTCACCTGAATGCCTTCCAGTACTAACCCCGCCATATGCAGACAATCCAGCCAGGTGTCCAGAGCATCGAACAGCCCTTCTTTATCTTCCTGCATGTCTTTGTTATAGGCCAGGGGTAACCCTTTCAGGGTCATCATCATCCCGGTCAGTGCGCCCTGTACACGGCCACATTTACCGCGGATCAGTTCCAGCGCATCCGGGTTCTTTTTCTGTGGCATCAGGGAAGAGCCTGAGGTCACTTTATCAGACAGCTCAACAAAGCCGGCTTCACCGGAGTTGAAGAAAATCAGGTCTTCCGCAAAGCGGGACAAATGCACCATACCGATGGAGGCATCCGAGAGTAATTCCAGCACATGGTCACGATCAGAAACGGAATCCAGGCTGTTACGTGTCGCAGACGCAAAACCTAACCAACCGGCCAGCTGTTCACGATCGATCTCATAGGCGGTTCCGGCCAGCGCACCACATCCCAGCGGGCTGACATCCAGACGCTTTAACGCGTCCTGTAACCGGCTTTCATCCCGTGCCAGCATTTCGGTATAGGCCAGACACCAGTGAGCAAAAGTGACCGGCTGGGCACGTTGCAGATGGGTATACCCCGGCATGACTGCATCCTGATTCGCCTCCGCAGTCACTACCAGCGCCTGCTGTAACTCACGGGTGGCGTTCAGAAGCTCGCTAACCTGTTGCTTACACCATAGTTTCAGGTCAGTCGCTACCTGGTCGTTACGGCTGCGGCCGGTATGCAGTTTTTTACCCAGCCCGCCGACTTTGTCGATAAGCTTACCTTCGACCCAGCTATGGATATCTTCGGCATCGCTTTGCAATATCTGCTCAGGGTTCGCACGAACTTCGCTCAGAAGGGTGTGCAGTGCCTGTTCCAGCTGTTGCTGTTCTTCCTTGCTCAGGACGCCGACCGTCACCAGCGCTTTAGACCAGGCCACTGAACCGGTGATGTCCTGTTCTGCCAGCCGGTAGTCAAAACGCAGAGAGTCGTTAAATTGTTTAAACCGCTGGTCTGCCGCCTGAGTAAAACGTCCACCCCACAGTGCCATAATGATGCTCCCTATAATGGGTTATTCTGAACTGCAGGGCAGCCATACCGCTACCCTGCTCCGGATTATCTGACCGGAATCTTATTTCTGTTCTTTCAGTGCACGGATACGTGAAGACAGTGAGTACAAACGAATGAAGCCGCCGGCATGGCTGTGATCATAAACTTCATCTTCACCGAAGGTAGCAAACTCTTCTGAATACAGGCTGTTTTCTGATTTCTTCTGAATTGCGCTGACCTGGCCTTTGTATAACTGCAGCACGACTTCACCGTTAACCTCTTCCGCCAGCGATTCTGCTGAAGCCTGTAACGACTTACGCAGTGGCGTAAACCAGCGTCCGTCATACACAACATATGACATTTCCAGGCCCAGCTGTTCACGCCATTTGTAGCTATCGCGATCCAGTACCAGCTGTTCAACGGCACGTAAAGCGTTCACCATAATGGTGCCACCGGGGGTTTCATAACATCCACGGGATTTCATACCCACCAGACGGTTTTCGACGATATCGATACGGCCAACACCGTGTTTAGCACCCAGTACATTCAGTTTTTCCAGGCAACCGAAAGGCGTCAGTGCTTCACCGTTAACCGCAACGACCTGACCTTTCTCAACTCTCACGGTCACTTGTTCAGGCTGGTCCGGAGCTTCCAGTGGGTCGGTCGTCCAGACCCAGCAGTCTTTGTTCGACGCATTCCACGGGCTTTCCAGCACGCCGCCTTCGGTCGAGATATGCCAGGCATTCTCATCACGGCTGTAGATTTTTTCCAGTGTCGCTGTGGTCGGGATATTACGCTCTTTCAGATAGGCCAGCAGGGCTTCACGTGAACGCAGATCCCATTCACGCCATGGCGCAACGACTTTCAGCTGAGGTGCCAGTGCGGCATAGGTGCTTTCGAAACGTACCTGATCATTTCCTTTGCCGGTAGCACCATGACATACCGCATCCGCGCCCACTTTCAGGGCCAGCTCAACCTGAGCTTTAGCAATGATAGGACGTGCCATTGAGGTTCCCAGCAGGTAGGTTCCCTCATACAGTGCGCCGGTTTGCAGCACCGGATAAACATAATCACTAATGAACTCTTCACGCAGATCAACGACATGACATTCTGAGGCGCCTGACTGCAGGGCTTTCCCTTCAACACCGACCAGATCTTCCGGATCCTGACCGACGTTAGCGACAAAAGCGACAACTTCACAGCCGTAGTTCTCTTTCAGCCAGGGAATGATCGCCGAAGTGTCCAGTCCGCCGGAGTACGCCAGAACGATTTTTTTAATACCTTGAGTTTGCATCGTTTAATCCTTGAATCAGTCTTTGTCGTTAAGCCAAAATCCGGGTGCCGATGGACACGCCGTTAAATAAGTCAGGTAACTGCTCTGCATGCCGCCAGCTGGCAATATCCACCGGCCGGCCCAGCGTTCTTGCAGCATCCAGCGCCGCATGGACTTTCACAATCATACCGTCAGTAATGATGCCCTGAGCAATTAAGGCCTCAGCCTTCTCAGCGGTCATTTCTTCAATACGCTGGCCTTTACCGTCGAGAATACCGCTCACATCAGACAGCAGTACCAGATCTGCGCCTAAGGTGGAAGCCAGCGCTGTGGCGGCCTGGTCAGCATTCACATTCATCAACAGTCCGTCGTCGGTGATCCCGATAGAACTGATGATCGGTAAATAACCGCTGCCGGTTAATGTATTCACCAGTGCCGGATTACCGGGCGTCGCTTTACCGACATGGCCCAGCTCTTCATCAAACTGCGCGACATTCGCGATGCCGCCGTCACCCAGTGACAGGCCGACCGCATTAATGCCGTATTTTCTGGCCCAGGCCAGTAACGTTTTATTGGCCGTCCCCGCCAGAGCACCGGTAATGATGTCTATCTGATCTGCCGGGGTAACCCGTAATCCGTTTTTCTTACTGACCGGCAGAGCCAGTTTCTTCATCAGTTCGTCAACCAGGCAACCGCCGCCATGGACAATCACCAGGGGACGCTGATGACTCTGACGGTATGCCAGCAATGCATCAAATAATCTGCCCAGCGCTTCTTCGCTATCCAGCAGTACGCCGCCCAGTTTAATAATTAATGGATTTGTCATGGAAAACACCTGCATTTAAAGCAAAGACAGCGTTTCAGGATAACCGAAACGAATATTCATACACTGTACGGCGTGCGAGGAAGCCCCTTTCAGCAGGTTATCTTCCGCACTCACCACAATGACATGTTCACCGTCGACCGCAAAACCGATATCGCAGAAAGGCAGGCCGATCACGGATTTCAGGGCCGGCACGCCGGAGTCATAAAGGCGAACCAGCGGTTTATCATCATAGGCATCGTGGAAAGCCTTCGCCACCTGCTCTGCGGTCACTCCGGGTTTCAGGCGACAGGTGCTCGTGGCCAGAATACCGCGCGGGAAGCTGCCCAGCTGCGGCGTAAAGACCACCGGCGTCCCCAGATGTGCAGAAATTTCCGGTTGATGGCGGTGCGTAAACAGCCCGTAGGGTTGCAGGCTGACTTCACAGAAGCTGGTATTCAGCGAGGCTTTCCTTCCGGAGCCGCTGACACCGCTGGTTGCATTGATAACCGGCCACTGATCCGTGTTCAGTAATCCGGCGGCCAGCAACGGTTTAATCGCCAGCTGCGACGCTGTCGGATAGCAACCCGGCACGGCAATCAGATTCGTTTGTTTAATCTGCTCTGCCTGCCATTCCGCCATACCATAGGCCGCCTGTGCCAGCAGTTCAGGGTACTGATGGGTAAAGCCGTAGTAGCGGGTATAGAACTCTGCACTATTGACCCGCCAGGCACCTGACAGATCCAGGACCACACAGCCATGTTCTAAAAACTGTGGTGCTAAATCGTGGCTGACTTCATGCGCGGTTGCCAGGAACACAACATCCGCTTCTTTTGCCACTGCGGCAACGTCGGTGAGCGGCTGCAGCCGGAGATCCACACGACCTTTCAGTTGCGGGTAAATATCGGACAACAATTTTCCCGCATCCGGACTTTGCGCTGATACCGCAATTCCGGTTATGTTTATGTGTGGATGGCGATTCAGGTAAGTGACCAGTTCAACACCAGCATAACCACTGGCACCAACAATCAGCGTCTTCAACATCAGGCTGTGTACCTTTTACGTAAAGTCTATGATTCAGGACAGGGTATGCCCCGCTCCCCGGGTTGCCTTCGTAAGCAAAAGAAGTTCACATGCTTAAGGCTATAATGTATTTTTATTCATAATTAGTGCATGAATATTGATACATCCTAACGCAAGGACCGTCAACAGTGAAGACAAAATTACCTCCTTTTATTGAGCTTTATCGTCAGTTAATTGCGACGCCTTCTGTCAGTGCGACAGAAAGCGCCTTAGATCAGAGTAATGAAGGGCTGATCAACTTACTGGCGGGCTGGTTCCGTGACCTGGGGTTTCATACCGAAGTCCAGCCGGTCCCGGAAACACGGAATAAATTTAACCTGCTGGCCAGGGCCGGAAGCGGCACCGGCGGGCTGATGCTGGCAGGGCATACCGATACCGTACCGTTCGATGACGGTCGCTGGACCCAGGACCCCTTTACACTGACAGAACGTGATAACAAACTCTATGGTCTGGGGACGGCGGATATGAAAGGCTTTTTTGCCTTTATCCTGGATACCTTGCGCGATATTGATATCACCCGCCTGAAGAAGCCGCTGTATATTCTGGCGACGGCAGACGAAGAAACCACCATGGCCGGTGCCAGCTATTTTGCCCGTACCACCGACCTGCGCCCTGATTGCGCCATTATCGGCGAGCCAACCTCGCTGAAACCGGTACGTGCCCATAAGGGACACCTTTCCAAAGCTATCCGTATTCAGGGACAGTCCGGCCATTCAAGCGATCCTGCCCGGGGTGTGAATGCGATTGAACTGATGCATGATGCCATTACGCATCTGACCGGCCTGCGTAATACGCTGAAAGAACGTTATCATCATGACGGTTTCGTCATCCCCTATCCGACCATGAATTTCGGTTCTGTTAACGGCGGTGATGCTCCCAACCGCATCTGTGCCTGCTGTGAATTGCATATGGATATCCGTCCGCTGCCCGGACTGGCGCTGGATGACCTGCACGGCTTATTAATGGAAGCACTGACACCGGTGAGCGAACGCTGGCCGGGCCGGCTGACCGTCAGTGATCTGCATCCGCCCATCCCGGGGTATGAATGTCCCCGTCACCATGGACTGGTGAAAGTTATCGAAAAACTGCTGGGCCGCGAAACAGAGATCGTTAACTATTGCACCGAAGCGCCTTTTATTCAGGAGCTTTGTCCGACACTGGTGCTCGGCCCCGGTTCTATCGAGCAGGCGCATCAGCCTGATGAATACCTCGATACGGCCTTTATTAATCCGACCCGCGAATTACTCGAGCGCGTTGTGCAGCATTTCTGTCATTAAAATTTATTACCGGGGATATTGATTAAATCCCCGGCACCCTTTTCTCTTTAATAAGAATAGCTTATCAAAGAACCTCTCTATCAAATTTTATTAAATTCAGTAAGTTACATTATACCTTTCCCTATGGAAGCCATTTGACGAATCCTCAGTAACATGGCTAGATAAAAGACAGGGTTATGCTGGACTGGTAACAAAATCAGATAAATATGACAGAGGGTTTCAGGGTCACATGAACGAACAATATTCCGCAATGCGAAGTAATGTCAGTATGCTCGGTAAACTGCTCGGGGATACCGTAAAGGATGCCTTAGGGGAAAACATTCTTGAACGCGTAGAAACCATACGTAAACTCTCCAAGTCATCCCGTGCAGGGAATGAGGCTGACCGTCAGGAACTTCTTTCTACCCTGCAAAACTTATCTAATGATGAATTATTACCGGTCGCCAGAGCCTTCAGCCAGTTCCTTAATCTGACTAACGTTGCTGAACAGTACCAGACCATCTCTCTGCAGGCCCAGGGCGCCAACAACCCCGAACTTCTGAAACAGGAATTCGAACGGTTAAAACAAAATAACACTCTGACCCGCAGCGATATTCTGAAAGCTATCGAGTCGCTTTCGATAGAGCTGGTACTCACTGCTCACCCGACGGAGATCACCCGTCGTACGCTTATCCATAAACTGGTTGAAGTGAATAGCTGCCTGAAACAACTCGATCATAGTGATCTGACCGACTACGAACGTAATACCGTCATGCGGCGCTTACGTCAGCTAGTGGCACAGGCCTGGCATACGGATGAAATTCGTAAGATCAGGCCCACGCCGGTTGATGAAGCCAAATGGGGGTTTGCTGTCGTTGAAAACAGTCTGTGGGAAGGTGTACCTGCGTTTCTGCGCGAACTGAATGAGCAGGCCGAAGAAACCTTCGGGATTACCCTGCCGGTCGATTTTGTGCCGGTAAAATTCACCTCCTGGATGGGCGGGGATCGTGACGGTAACCCGAATGTCACCGCGCCGGTGACCCGTCATGTCATCCAGCTGAGTCGCTGGAAAGCCGCCGATTTATTCCTGCGCGATATCGGCGTCCTTATCTCTGAGCTTTCGATGTCGGTCTGTACCGATGAGGTCCGTGAATTGTGTGGCGATCCGGAGGCTCTGGAACCGTATCGCGTTATACTGAAACGTCTTCGTACCCAACTGACCACAACCCAGAGTTACCTGGAAAGACGCCTGAAAGGCGAACGTCCGTCCCGTCCCGCCGACCTGCTGATTGCCAATGAGCAGTTATGGGACCCGTTATTCGCCATTTACCAGTCCTTAAAACAGTGCGGCATGGGGATTATTGCCAATGGTCAGTTGCTGGATACCCTGCGCCGGATTAAATGCTTTGGCGTCCCGCTGGTGCGTATTGATGTACGCCAGGAGAGTACCCGCCATACCGAGGCGCTGGCAGAAATTACCCGCTATCTGGGGCTGGGCGATTATGAAAACTGGTCAGAAGCCGATAAGCAGGCTTTCCTTATCCGCGAACTGAACTCTAAACGGCCGCTACTGCCGCAGCAGTGGGAACCGGGACCGGACACCCGTGAGGTGCTGGAGACCTGCCGGGTGGTTGCCGAAGTCCCTCAGGGCTCAATCGCGGCCTACGTGATTTCTATGGCGAAAACACCGTCCGACGTGCTGGCGGTTCATCTGTTACTGAAAGAAGCCGGCATCCGTTATGCCATGCCGGTCGCCCCGCTGTTTGAAACCCTTGATGACCTGAATAATGCCAATGATGTCATGACACAGTTACTGAACATTGACTGGTATCGCGGCTTTATCCAGGGCAAACAGATGGTGATGATCGGCTATTCCGACTCCGCCAAAGATGCCGGTGTCATGGCCGCCAGCTGGGCGCAATATCAGGCCCAGGATGCTCTGATCAAGACCTGTGAGAAGGCCGGTATTGCCCTGACACTGTTCCATGGCCGTGGCGGCTCGATTGGCCGTGGGGGTGCTCCGGCACATGCTGCGCTGTTATCACAGCCTCCGGGCAGCCTGAAGGGCGGGTTACGCGTGACTGAACAGGGTGAGATGATCCGCTTTAAGTTCGGCCTGCCGGAAGTGACCATTGCCAGCCTGTCGCTGTATACCGGCGCAATCCTTGAGGCTAACCTGCTACCACCGCCGGAGCCAAAACCGGAATGGCAAAGGATTATGGATCAGCTCTCCGCGGACTCCTGCGACATGTATCGCGGCTATGTTCGTGAACATGCGGATTTCGTTCCGTATTTCCGTTCTGCAACGCCGGAACAGGAGCTGGGGAAACTGCCTCTGGGATCCCGTCCGGCAAAACGCCGCCCTGCCGGGGGCGTGGAATCTTTACGTGCCATCCCGTGGATCTTTGCCTGGACCCAAAACCGGTTAATGTTGCCAGCCTGGCTTGGCGCCGGGGCGGCACTGCAAAAAACGATCTCTGCCGGGCAACAGAAAGTACTGGAAACGATGTGTCATGACTGGCCGTTTTTTTCGACCCGTATCGGCATGCTGGAAATGGTATTTGCGAAAGCTGACCTCTGGTTAGCGGAATATTATGACCAGCGTCTGGTCGATCCTTCACTCTGGGGTCTGGGCGAACAGTTACGGGCTCAACTGGCCGACGACATTAACACCGTGCTGGCGATATCTAATGATGCCCATCTGATGGCCGATCAGCCATGGATTGCAGAATCTATTGCACTGCGGAATGTCTACACTGACCCGCTTAACGTCTTACAGGCCGAGTTGCTTTCCCGCTCCCGGGCCTGTGAGGCTGCCGGAGAGGTGACAGCACCGGAAGTCGAACAGGCACTGATGGTCACGATTGCCGGTATTGCCGCCGGTATGCGTAACACCGGCTAAACCGCGTTATCCTGCGGAGTCCCTGAAAGGCTACCCCGGTGGCCTTTTTTATTTGCAGGGGAAGACCACGTGACCGGCATTTACCGGGTTCCCGACGGGCACAGAAGGGTAAAGGCCCGGTAAAACCCTGCCGGCAGACAATGCCATTAAAAATCCTGAAGGTCCTTTATCGCGGAGAGGTTATTACGTTCCCGATTTTTGCCTGGACTCAGACTGAGGTATAGGGTCATAGCCTGCGGACCCGGACAGCCACGGGCTCCTTCAGAGGATCGCAACAGAAAAAGCACCCGCCGGGTTAACAGCGCTCATTAAAAAAAGTAAGGCCCGAAAATCCGGGCCTCTGGTGAAGCAAAAAAGGAGTGAAGCCCTGATTCCTTCATTTACCTTCAGTGCATTATCATGAAGTTATGTTCATTAAAACGCTTAACTGACTGACATCACCCGGCGGGTGCTTTTTCTGCTATTCGCGTGATCCCCGACGGGATGTTGTCATCACACCGCCGCAATTTGCGGGCGGACTCCGAGGGTGTGGCAGATGGCATAGCTCATTTCTGCCCGGTTCAGCGTGTAGAAATGGAAATCCTTCACGCCTTCCCGGGAGAGGATTTTCACCATATCCATGGCGATATTTGCCCCGACCAGTTTACGGGTCTCCGGGTCATTATCCAGCCCGTCAAACATGGTGTTCATCCAGTTGGGTACGCGAACATTGGTCAGGGTCGCAAAGCGTTGTAACTGCTTAAAGTTACTGACAGGCAGAATGCCCGGCACAATCTCCACATCAATCCCGGTTGCCGCGCAACGGTCACGGAAACGTAAGTAGCTCTCAACATCAAAAAAGAACTGGGTGATCGCACGGTCTGCGCCCGCATCGACTTTGCGTTTCAGACTCAACAGGTCGGCCTGAGCGCTTTTTGCTTCAGGATGCACTTCGGGGTAGGCCGCCACGGAAATATCAAAGTCACCGACGTCTTTCAGTAATGTCACCAGATCAGCCGCATACATATCCGGTTTACCGACACCATTCGGGAAGTCACCCCGCAGTGCCACAATATGGCGGATCCCGTTGTCCCAGTAATCCTGAGCGATGCTGCGAAGCTCATCGCGGTTAGCATCAATACAGGTCAGATGCGGAGCCGCTTCCAGCCCGGTACGCTCTTTAATCCCTTTGATAATACTATGGGTGCGATCACGTTCCCCGGAATTCGCCCCGTAAGTGACAGACACGAATTTCGGTTTCAGACTGCTTAAGCGATCAATGGAGCTCCACAGAATGTCTTCCATATCCTGAGTACGCGGCGGGAAAAACTCAAAAGAAACATTAATACGCCCGTTTAACTCTGAAAGGCTCTGATTAAGCGCCTCGTGCTGATTGGCATGAAAGAAACTCATCCTGTTACCTCGTCGATCGCATCTGTTATGATTTATTAAACGTCTACACGTTTAGACGTCCAGATGTTCAAAATGACGAATTACGGCCAAAGGGTCAACTGAATTATCAGCATGTCACTGTGATAAAAATTCATACAACAGGAGGGGTGCCGCTTACAGGGCAACTGAGAGAATGAGGCAGGCAGAAAAAAGGCAGAGAAAACTCTGCCTGAGAAAAAATCTACAAGAGTTGTGCCAGCCGGTTGAGGTCCGACTGAATGGCTCCCGCAGTGACATCCCGTCCGGCGCCCGGGCCGCGGATAATCAGCGGATTATCCCGGTACCAGCGACTTTCAATTGCAAAGACATTATCGCAGGGTAACAGGGACGCCAGCGGGTGCTCCGGCCTGACAGCCTCCACCCCCACTTTGGCCTTACCACTGGCATCAAAACGTGCCACATAACGCAGAACCAGACCCGCCTCTTTCGCGGCTTCATAACGCTGCAGCATCTGATCATTCAGCGCATCTGCATTCTCAAAGAAATGATCCACCGATTCATCGGTACAGTTTTCCGGGACCAGCGATTCCACACGGACCTGATGAGGTTCTATGTCGTAGCCGGCTTCACGCGCCAGGATCACCAGCTTACGCATCACATCCAGACCCGAGAGATCAACCCGGGGGTCCGGCTCGGTAAGCCCTTGCTGCCATGCCTGGTCCACCAGGTCGGTAAAGGGAACAGAGCCATCATATTGCAGGAATAACCATGACAACGTGCCGGAGAAAATACCGCTGATAGAGAGAATAGAATCTCCGCTATCCCGTAAATCACGCACGGTGTAGTTAATCGGTAAACCGGCCCCGACGGTCGCGTTATACAGCCAGTGGCGTCCGGTGCGGCTGAATGCATCCCTGATCTGGCGCCAGTGAGCACCGTCGGATGACCCTGCCATCTTATTAGCACTGATGATATGAAAACCATAACTGGCAAAGTCCGGATATTGATCGGCAATATTGCCCTCGGCAGTCACATCCAGCACGACCAGATCATCAAACGGATGGTCACGCATCCATAAAAAAAGCGATTCCTGATCCCGGTATTCCGCTTCGTCATCGAACACGTTCAGTACGCGGCTGGTATCCAGCCCTTCATAGTCCAGCAGGCTTTTCCGGCTATCCGCGACACCCGCCAGAACAAATTCGAATCCGCTGCGATCAGAGAGGTTTTCCTGCTCCTTTGCGAATAATTCCAGCCAGCGAGACCCGATATTCCCTTTGCCTAATAAAATGAGTCCAATGCGTTTTTCGGCGCGGAATAGCGACTGATGCAGTCCCTGGATCACGAGCTGCGTCGGCCCCGAACGCAATACGGCCACCAGGCTGATATTTTGTTCGGATTGCCAGACAAACTCTACCGGCTGGTCTTTGATCTGTTGCCAGAAACGGTGCGCATGCAGCGGGTTACGCGTGACGCCAGCGCCCACCATCGCCACCAGCGCCAGCCCATCGCGTAAGCGAACACCTAACGGTAAACCACTTCCCTGCAGCAATGCCAGCGCACTGTCGACCACTTCGGCGGTATAACAGAGTTGCAGTAAATAGCGATCCGAATGCACCCCGGTGGCCAGCGGACGTAGCTGAGCACGTGCGAGTTGTAATTCGACGTCCTTCTTTAAGGCCGCAAAATCATGTTGTTTAGGGATTTCAATTTCAATCAGACAAACATCGTCATGGCTGGTCACGATCCTGGCACCAGTTCCGGATGCCAGTACCCTTTCAATCCGCGTCGACCCCAGATCTGGCTGATAGCTGCAACGTAACTCCAGTTCGATATCACTGCCCGACACCGGTTGCAGTGTGCGGGTATGCAGCACCGGTGCGGCCAGCCTGGCCAGCTCGCTGGCTTCATCAAGCCTCAGTAACGGTAACAGGCAGGCATCAGAGACCTTACGTGGGTCAGCACTGTATACCCCGGCAACATCACTCCAGATGGTCACTTTACTGACGCCTGCCAGCGCACCGATTTGCGTGGCCGAATAGTCAGAGCCGTTACGTCCCAGCAGGACTGTTTCACCGGCCTGGTTGCGGGCGATAAAGCCGGTGATCACCACCCGTTGTCCGCCACAGCCGGTCAGCCGCTGTAACAATAACTGCCGTGATTCTGCTTCCTTAACTTCCGGCTGAGCAGAGCGTTCTGCAGATAAGAATTCGCGCGCATCCAGCCAGCCAGCCTGAAGATCCTGCTGTGTTAATACTGCGGACATCAGCCGCGCTGACCAGATTTCACCGTGACCTACCACTTCAGCATACACAGCATCCGTGATCGCCCCATCCAGCAACACGGCCAGTCGTTCAAGATCGCGAATAAATTCCTGAACCAGCGGTTCAGCCACTGCGGCGGGTAAGAGACTGTTCATCAGCCCTGTCTGGAAGCGGCGCAAATTCTGCTGTACCTGGTGTGCTGATAACCGATCCGTCTGGCTGAGCTGCAGCCAGCTAATCAGCTGATTGGTCGTACTGCCTGCGGCAGACACCACCATCAAATCACCGGGCTTGCTGTATTCAGCCATAATATCAGCAGCACGCTGATAGCATTTTGCATCCGCCAGGCTGCTGCCGCCGAATTTATGCAGTTGTCTCACTTCGGACGCCACACAGTCTGATGAAATCGTCATTCTTACCCCCTGCCTGCCACCCGGAACGCATTTTCCAGATCGGCGACTAAATCTTCATGGTCTTCAATGCCTACAGAGACACGCAATAATGTATCAGAAATTCCTGCCGCTGCTCTCGCCTCTGCCGACATTCCTGCATGTGTCATGGTTGCCGTGTGAGAAATCAGGCTTTCCACGCCGCCGAGAGACTCGGCGAGCGTAAAGAGTTTCAGCGCTTTCAGAAAAGTACGTACTGTCTGTTCATCTCCCTCCAGCTCAAAGCTGAGCATCGCACCAAATCCACGTTGCTGGCGTTTCGCGATGTCATGACCGGCATTTTCCGGTAAGGAAGGATGATAAAGTTTTTTGACCAGAGGCTGTTTTTTTAATGCCTCAACAATGGCCAGCGCATTCCGTTGTGCCGCAGCCATACGGGGACCGAGTGTCCGTAGCCCGCGTAACAGCAAATAACTGTCAAATGCTGAGCCGGTTACGCCGATATTATTGGCCCACCAGGCCAGTTCCGTCACCAGTTCCGGATCTTTTGCAATAACCGTTCCGGCGACCACATCCGAATGGCCGTTCAGATATTTGGTACAGGAATGCAGAACGACATCCACACCCAGTTCCAGCGGGCTCTGAAGGACCGGGCTCATAAAGGTATTATCGGCGACGGTAATCGCTCCCGCCGCTTTCGCTGCACGGCTGATAGCTTTGATATCCACCACCCTTAATAACGGGTTACTCGGCGTCTCAATCAGCACTAGTTTCGGGCCTTCGGCCATCGCGGCGGCCAGTGCCTGTGTATCGCCCTGGTCAATGAACTTTACCCGGAAAGCACCGCGCTTGTGCAGACTGTCTAACAGACGGTAGCTGCCGCCATAACAGTCATGGGGAGCCACCAGCAAATCACCGGGCTTCAGAAAAACGGTGGTTACCAGTAAAATGGCGGACATACCGGTGTTCGTCATGACCGCCCCGGCGCCTCCTTCCAGTTCGGCCAGCGCATTCTGGACGACATCACGCGACGGATTACCCCGACGTGAATAGTCATGGGTTCTTGGCTGATTAAAGTCAGTAAAATTATAGGTCGTGGAAAGGTGGATGGGGGGGACTACACAACCATACTGCTCATCATCATTTAATCCGCTGCGTACGGCAATGGTCGCTTGCTTATGTGTCGTCATGGCGTATTTTCACTGAAAGAGAGAATGTGGCCACAGAATACCACCTGCAAATTAGACGTCAATACATCTAGACTTCCAAATGTCTATGGGTGTAGATTGAGCAACAGTCGCGGAAACGCTAAAATTAGGCCGGGCGGCCAGATTCCGCTACAATTGTCACATTCCGGGCGAGCATTTACCCGCAAAGACAAAAACAAACGAGATATCTGGCATAATAAGCTGAATCCCGGCAAGTTAACTTTTTATTAATTAAGGTACCCCATGGCTGAATGGAATGCCGAATATATCAGCCCTTATGCTGAGCATGGCAAAAAAAGCGAGCAGGTAAAAAAAATTACCGTCTCTATCCCTCTGAAAGTTCTTAAAATTTTGACTGATGAGCGGACCCGTCGTCAGGTAAATAACCTGCGCCATGCCACCAACAGTGAGCTGTTGTGTGAGGCTTTTTTGCATGCATTTACCGGCCAACCGTTACCGGATGACAATGATTTGCGGAAAGAACGCAGTGATGAGATCCCGGAAGTGGCAAAAGTTATTATGCGTGAAATGGGTATCGATCCGGACAAGTGGGAATACTGATGCCGGGCGAGTTCCCCCGCAACGGGTATTTCGCCACGAAAAAAGGTTAAAAAAAACCCGGCAGTGCCGGGTTTTTTTACATCCGAATCGTCAGACTCGTCTGTCAGAAACTTATTTTGAACCAGGAATGCTGAAACGCTTGTTGAAACGCTCAACACGACCACCGGTATCAACAACACGCTGCTTACCAGTATAGAACGGGTGGCATTTACCACAAACGTCCAGGTTTACATCGTGACCGACAGTAGAATGAGTGTTGATAACGTTACCGCAAGAACAGGTAATGGTTACAGCGTTGTATTCCGGGTGAATACCTTTTTTCATGGGAGAACCTCAGTAGAAGGCCGTGTCGCTCTCCGTGCCAGGCGAACCTGCACAGCACCACACGCGGTTAAAAAGAATGTTTTTTTAGTTCCCTGTCACCTGTTCAGGCAACAGAGGCGGTATATTATACAGAAGTTCGCCGGAACTATGCAAATAAAACCCCATACCCGGCAAAGCCCCCACCGTGTACACTACCCTTTTATCCACTGATCTGCCGGAGTGCCTGAATGCCCGTCCTTAAGGTTGCATTACCTGTTCCTCTGCCACGACTGTTTGATTACCGTCCCCTGGCTGAGCGTACTGCTGTTGTCGGCAGCAGGGTAAAAGTCACTTTCGGGCACCGGAAAATGACAGGGATTGTGCATGCCATCAAGGATAAAAGTGACCTGCCTGAAGAACAACTCAAATCGATCGACGCAGTGATCGATGAAGGCTCCCTTTTTACCGGGACGATGTGGCGTTTACTGAACTGGGCTGCGGGTTACTACCATTATCCGATCGGCGAGGTGTTCTTTCATGCATTGCCGGTGTTACTGCGCCAGGGACGTGAGGCCGCACTCCCCACCGTCTGGCAATGGCGGAGCACCGATCAGGGCAAAGCCACTGTCCCGGAGAGCCTGAAACGTGCGGTGAAACAACAGCAGGCACTCGCCCTGTTACGCAATGGTCCCGTCGCTCGTCATGAGCTCAGCCAGCATGACCTGAGTGATCCTGTATTACAGGCCCTGCGTAAAAAAGGACTCTGTGAGCTGACCGAAGAGGCGGCGGAGCTGACGGACTGGCGGCCGTCATTCAGGGTCAAAGGTGAACGACTGCGTCTGAACACCGAGCAGGCCACGGCTGTGGGTGCTATCCGCAGCCAGGACACCCGGTATTCTGCCTGGCTACTGGCCGGTATTACCGGCTCGGGTAAAACAGAAGTGTACCTCAGTGTCATTGAAAATATTCTGGCTGAGGGAAAACAGGCACTGGTACTCGTCCCGGAGATCGCACTCACCCCTCAGACCATATCCCGCTTTCGCGAACGATTTCATGCGCCGGTGGATGTCCTCCATTCCGCCCTCAACGATACTGAACGCTTAAATGTCTGGCTGCGGGCCCGTCAGGGAGAATCAGCGATTGTCATCGGTACCCGTTCCGCACTTTTTACCCCGCTGGCCAGACCCGGGGTAATTATCATCGATGAAGAGCACGACAGTTCCTATAAACAACAGGAAGGATGGCGCTATCACGCCAGGGATTTGGCTGTTTTTCGCGCCCATCAGGAAAATATTCCCATCATCCTGGGGTCTGCCACCCCTGCGCTGGAGACGTTGCATAATGTCACGACAGGAAAATATCATCAGTTAACGCTGACACAGCGTGCCGGAAATGCACGCCAGGCACAGCAGCAACTGATTGATTTAAAATCGGTCCGTCTGCAATCCGGGTTATCTCCGGCATTGATCCATAAAATGCGTCAACACCTGAGTGCGAATAACCAGGTATTGCTGTTTCTGAACCGTCGGGGATATGCACCTGCCCTGCTCTGCCATGATTGCGGCTGGCTGGCAGAGTGCCAGCGTTGTGAACGTTACTATACCTTTCACCAAACTAACCGCACGCTACGTTGCCACCATTGTGACAGTCAACGACCCATCCCTTATCAGTGTCCGGGATGTGGTTCGACGCACCTGGTACCGGTCGGTATGGGCACAGAACAACTGGAAGAACAACTGAAAACCCTGTTCCCGGATATCCCCGTGACCCGAATCGACCGGGATACTACCAGCAGGAAAGGGAGCCTGGAGCAGCATTTAGACGATATTCATCAGGGTGGTGCTCGTATTCTGGCCGGAACACAAATGCTGGCGAAAGGCCACCATTTCCCGGATGTCACGCTGGTGGCTTTACTGGATGTCGACAGTGCCCTTTTCTCTGCCGATTTTCGTGCGACAGAACGTTTTGCGCAGTTATATACCCAGGTGGCCGGGCGCGCCGGACGGGCAGGGAAACAAGGCGAAGTGGTATTACAGACCCATCATCCGGAACACCCGTTGCTGCACACCTTGCTGTATCAGGGCTATTTCTCGTTTGCCCGCCAGACATTGCAGGAGCGTAAGCAACTCAGCCTGCCGCCGTTTTCCAGTCATGCCCTGTTCCGTGCGGAGGATTTTGATCCTCAGCAGGCAGAGAATGCGCTATTACAGTTAAGAAATTTACTCGAAGCCACGCCGCTAAAGGATGAACATTTCTGGATCATGGGGCCGGTACCGGCACTTCAGGCTAAACGCAACGGGCGCTGGCGATGGCAGCTATTGTTGCAACACCCGTCCCGTAAACAGTTACAACGCATACTGCAACACTCAATGCCCTTAATACTGGCCTTACCGTCAATACGGAAAGTAAAGTGGACCCTGGATATTGACCCGACCGAAAGCTAAGATGCGCGGATATGTTTGCGGCATCGCACGTGAATAATCAACAGGCCCCCCGTTTTATTACAAATCAGATAACAGTATTCGCCGATATTCTGCTAACAATAGAACAGGGCGGCACTGGCTGCCGCAACGATATTGACTGTTATCCCGGGAGCCTGAGCTGTGGAAGAGAACCTGCCTTCATACCGTACCACCATGAAAGATGTCGCAAAAAAAGCCGGTGTCTCCACCGCCACGGTGTCACGGACATTAACCTCTCCGGATAAAGTCTCCCCTTCTGCCCGAAATAAAGTCATGCAGGCGATGAACGAGCTGGGCTATTCCTCCACGCTTAACCCCCGTCATCAAAAGAGTAATGATTCCGGAATCCTGTTAATTCTGGTGCCTGATATCTGTGACCCTTTTTTTCATGAAATCATCCGTGGCATAGAAGTCACCGCGGCCGCAGCAGGCTATCTGGTACTGACCGGCGACTGCGCTCACCAGAATTTGCAGGAAGTCAGTTTTCTGGACAAAATTCTCACCCGCCAGATAGATGGATTGCTTTTACTGGGCTCTCAGGTTCCGGTGTTATCCGGGCTTTCGTACCGCGAGCAATTACCTCCGCTGGTGATGGCCAATGAATTTTCTGCCGACCTCGCATTTCCGACCGTGCATATTGATAATCTGACGGCAGCGTTTAACGCCGTAAGCTGGTTACTCGACTCAGGGTTAAAGAAAATCGCCTGTATCACCGGCCCGGATACCATGTCGCATTGCCGTTACCGGCGACAGGGGTATATTCAGGCGTTAAGCCGCCGCAATATTCCGGTGGAGCCCCGTTATCTGGCACGCGGAGATTTCTCCTTTGCGTCCGGCTGCGATGCACTGACCTATCTGATGCAATTGCCCGACCCTCCTGATGCCATCTTTTGCCATAATGACCGCATGGCGCTGGGTGTATTGCATCAGGCCGCTCTGATGGGGATCCGCGTTCCTGAACAGCTGTCAGTCATCGGTTTCGATGATATTGACGCTGCGCAGTACAGTCATCCCCCCCTGACCACCGTCACTCAGCCACGTTTTCGCATCGGATGTGAAGCAGCCGCATTACTGATAGAAATTATTCAGGGAAAACGGGTCAACGGCGGATCACGTTTACTGGAGGCGGGTCTGACGGTACGTCAATCGACAGTAACACCCGCCAGATAGCCGGGAAATCGCGGCGATATCGCCCTGTTTTCAGTCAACGTCTGATGCAGAGTTTACTGGTCAAAGTTCATCCCCTTGAGTAAAATGGGGTAATTATTGCCATTGAATAATATTTCGGGCGATTCGCCCGGCAGGCTGATTTTTTAACTTATCGGAACGAATGTGGCACAAAAAGACTATGTAGGCCGCGGGCGTTCAACAGGGACGCAACGCAAAAAAAACACCTCCCGGAGCAAAAAGAAGCAATCCAGCTCAGGACTTCCCCCACTGATTATCGTACTGGCCGTTGCCGTGCTGGTGAGCTTTATCGGTGGTTTATGGTTTATTGCCCACCATAAAAAAGAAGAGCTACAGGAAATTATTCCGCACAAAAATGCCGGTACCGGCTTACCGCCTAAACCCGAAGAGCGCTGGAAATACATCAAAGAGCTCGAAGATCGGCAGACTACGGTGGCAACACCGACCGAACCGACCGCCGGCGGAGAAATTCACTCGCAGACTCAGCTGACCGATGAACAACGTCAGTTGCTGGAGCAGATGGCTGAAGACATGCGTCAGCAACCGACACAGCTGAACGAAGTGCCGTGGAATCAGCAAACTCCGGCACAGCAACAACAAACCCTGCGCCAGCAACAAAACTACCAGCAGCAACAGTCGCTACGCCAGCAGCAAAGCTACCAGCAGCCACAGAGCTATCAGCAACAGCAGAATCTTCAGCAACAGCAACTGCTGCAGGCACAGCGTGCAGAGCGCCAGCAACGTCTCGAACGACAACAACAGTTAGCCCGGCAGCAGCAAGCGGAACGCGAACAACGCCTCGAACGTCAGCAGCAAGCGGAACGTCAACAGCAGGCAGATCGTCAGCAACGTGCAGAACGCCAGTCTCAGGCTGCAGCCCCCGTCACAGCAGCCACACCGTCACAAAATGTCACCCCTGCCCCACGGGAGCAGGTAAAACAGACGGCTGCGGCTTCCGGAAAACGCTGGCTGATACAGTGTGGCTCCTTTAAGGGAACTGCCCAGGCAGAGTCCGCACGGGCCTCTCTGGCATTTGAAGGGTTTGAAAGCCGTATCACCACCGGCGGCGGCTGGAACCGCGTCGTGATCGGCCCTTATTCAGAACATACGAAAGTCGAAAGTATCGTTAAACAGCTCCGTGGTGCGGGGCATGCAAACTGTATAACTCTCCCTGCCGGGGGTTGAAAACATTTCCATCCCCCCCATATATCCCCTTAAGTTGCTCCGCGCACTGCGCGGAGTCTTTTTTTCACTATGAAAAGGGGTGGCCCGTGACAACGATTGTAAGTGTTCGACGCAATGGCCAGGTCGTTATTGGTGGTGACGGCCAGGCCACGCTTGGCAATACCGTAATGAAAGGCAACGTCAAAAAAGTACGTCGTCTGTATAACGATAAGGTCATTGCTGGTTTTGCCGGGGGCACTGCCGATGCCTTCACATTATTTGAACTGTTTGAGCGTAAACTGGAAATGCACCAGGGTCACCTGGTCAAAGCAGCCGTAGAACTTGCGAAAGACTGGCGTACCGACCGTATGCTTCGCCGTCTGGAAGCCCTCCTTGCTGTAGCCGACGAAAATGCCTCACTGATCATTAGTGGTAACGGTGATGTTATCCAGCCCGAAAATGATTTAATTGCCATTGGTTCCGGTGGCCCGTACGCACAGGCAGCTGCCCGCGCTCTGCTGGAAAACACAGAGCTCAGTGCCAAAGATATTACCGGGAAAGCGCTGGAAATTGCGGGTGATATTTGTATCTATACCAACCATAACGTCACTATCGAAGAACTGACGTCCAGGCCGTAAGGATTTTTTATATGTCTGAAATGACTCCCCGCGAAATAGTCAGTGAGCTGAACAAGTTCATCATTGGTCAGGATGGTGCTAAGCGCGCTGTCTCAATCGCTCTGCGTAACCGCTGGCGTCGTATGCAGCTGGATGCCGAGCTGCGCCATGAAGTGACGCCCAAAAATATTCTGATGATCGGTCCGACCGGCGTCGGTAAAACCGAGATTGCCCGTCGTCTGGCTAAGCTGGCCAACGCACCGTTTATTAAAGTAGAAGCGACAAAATTCACCGAAGTCGGCTATGTCGGTAAAGAAGTGGACTCGATTATCCGCGACCTGACTGACTCTGCGATCAAGATGATCCGTAGCCAGGCTATCGAACGCAATAAAGTCAGGGCCGAAGAACAGGCGGAAGAACGCATTCTTGATGTACTGATCCCACCGGCCAAAAATAACTGGGGGCAGCCTGAACAATCCGGCGAGCCTTCAGCGGCACGGCAGTCTTTCCGCAAAAAACTGCGCGAAGGTCAGCTGGATGATAAAGAGATCGAAATTGATCTTGCTGCATCGCCGATGGACGTCGAGATCATGGCGCCTCCTGGCATGGAAGAGATGACCAGCCAGTTGCAGTCCATGTTTCAGAACATGGGGGGACAAAAGCAGAAGTCCCGTAAGCTGAAAATCAAAGAAGCCCTGAAACTGCTGATTGAAGAAGAAGCTGCCCGGCTGATCAACCCGGAAGAGCTGAAGCAGGAAGCCATCGATGCCGTAGAACAGCATGGCATCGTGTTTATCGATGAAATCGATAAGATCTGTAAGCGCGGACAGTCTTCAGGCCCGGATGTTTCACGTGAAGGGGTGCAGCGTGATTTACTGCCATTGGTCGAAGGTTGTACCGTATCGACCAAGCATGGCATGGTGAAAACCGATCATATTCTGTTTATTGCCTCAGGCGCATTCCAGGTTGCCAGCCCGTCAGATCTGATCCCTGAGCTGCAGGGTCGTTTACCTATCCGCGTTGAGTTGCAGGCGCTGACAGTAAATGATTTTGAACGTATCCTGACCGAGCCAAGTGCTTCAGTCACCGTTCAATATAAAGCGTTGATGGCCACGGAAGGCGTTACCATTGAGTTCTCCGACGACGGTATCCGTCGTATCGCCGAAGCAGCATGGCAGGTCAATGAAACGACAGAAAACATTGGTGCCCGTCGTCTTTACACGGTGCTGGAACGTCTGATGGAAGATATTTCCTTTGATGCCAGTGAACGTCCGGGCGATACCGTGACGATTGATGCGAGCTACGTCAGCGAACACCTGGATAAACTGGTGGCGGATGAGGATTTGAGCCGCTTCATCCTGTAATTTCACGTAAGCGATGTTCAGACCGCTGCATCTCAGGTGCAGCGGTCTTTTTTTTATTGATAAAAATCTCTCCCCTCTTTATGTCACCGTCGTGTCTGAGGAGGGTTTACTGGCATTCCGGACCCGACGGCAGCAGGGCCAGGGACGTGCAGCATCGCCGGTCTCCGCTACCGGAATGCCAGCCGGTATTCGGGCAGTGTTCATCCGGTACACCGGCAGGTATCACCTGCTTTTATGCTGGTACCGTCAATAACGTTGGATGCTTTTTGCTATCCGTGGACAGAACACGATATACTTTCCCTTCCTCTGGCAACCAGATGATACGGCTATGAAATACGATACCTCTGAACTGTGTGATATTTACCATGAAGAAGTGAATGTTGTTGAACCCTTGTTTTCAAACTTTGGCGGTCGCACTTCTTTTGGTGGTCAGATAACCACCGTCAAATGCTTCGAAGACAATGGCCTGATCTATGATCTGCTCGAAGAGAATGGACTGGGGCGCGTGCTGTTGATCGATGGCGGAGGCTCTGTCAGACGTGCATTAATTGATGCGCAGCTTGCGCAGCTGGCGACGCAGAATGAATGGGAAGGTATCGTCGTTTATGGCTCAGTACGCCAGGTTGATGAGCTGGAAGAACTCGATATCGGTATCCAGGCGATGGCTGCTATCCCGGCAGGTGCCGCAGGTGAGGGTATCGGGGAAAGTGATATCCGTGTGAATTTTGGCGGTGTGACTTTTTTCTCGGGTGATTATCTCTACGCTGATAACACCGGCATCATTCTTTCGGAAAACCCGCTAGGGGCAACGGAAGAAGCCTGATCCCCCGGGCAAAACGGGTGCCCCGGCACCCGATTCACGGTTCATTCCATGACAGAATTAAACCTCATCCATTTTTCCCAGCAAAGCCCGCAGACGTTCCTGCCACTGCTGCTGTTCTTCTTTTAACTGCTGGTTTTCACGCGTTAAAGAGTCATGGTTGCCGGCAACCTGCAGTGATTCCTGCTTTAACGTATTATTCTGTTCTTTCAGTTCTTCAATTTCCATCTGCAACAGGGTGATAGTATCAATCGCCTGCTGTACTTTTGCTTCCAGTTTTTCGAACATTTCAAATGACATTTTTATAACCTCTCCTATAGATCGCAAGGCGTTGATGTGCCGGCCACAACCCTACAAACCCTGTAAAATTCCTGAAGCCGGCAACCATCACCTGATTGTATGAAGCCTGATTAAGCAAGTCCAGTTACCCGGTGATTTCCGGAGCAGTCTGTAACACTTTTTCGGTGAAAAACCACGGTATTTCGGGAACACCTTCCGGGAAAGCGTCAGAAATCCCCGGCCCCACCCTCTTCTGACGGCCCGGGAATTAACAAAATACTCGAATTCGCTCATTTTTTTTGACACGGGACACAAATTTTGAGTTCGGTATTTATCGTTTTTGCTCGTTAACGATAAATTTACATCAACCCTACAAGAAAAGTCGGGTGGCCCAGGGAGCGGACACATAACACCGATTAATTTAATCTCACTGAAGGAATTCATCATGAGTCAAACAACGAACACACTGACAGGGCAATGCATAGCCGAATTTATCGGCACCGGTTTGATTCTGTTTTTCGGTGCCGGATGTGTAGCTGCATTGAAACTGGCAGGTGCAAGCTTCGGACAATGGGAAATCTGTATTGTCTGGGGTCTGGCCGTTTCCATGGGCGTCTATGTGAGTGCAGGGATCTCTGGCGCACACCTTAACCCCGCCGTCACCGTTGCGCTCTGCCTGTTTGGCAACTTTGAAGGCCGTAAAGTTATCCCTTATATTATCGCTCAGGTCGCGGGAGCGTTCTGTGCCGCTGCCCTGGTTTATGCGATGTACCGCAGCCTGTTTATCGATTTTGAACAAACTCACCAGATGGTACGTGGCAGTGTGGCCAGCCTGGATCTGGCGGGCATTTTTTCCACTTATCCCAGCCCGCATATCAGCGTTGCTCAGGCCTTTTTCGTCGAACTGGTCATCACCGCGGTATTAATGGCTGTCATTATGGCACTGACTGACGATGGCAACGGATTACCACGCGGCCCCCTGGCGCCGTTATTAATTGGCTTACTGGTCGCGATTATCGGTGCCGCAATGGGCCCACTGACTGGCTTCGCCCTGAACCCTGCCCGTGACTTCGGTCCGAAAATGTTCGCCGCGCTGGCAGGTTGGGGAAAAGTCGCTTTCACTGGCGGACAAACGATCCCTTATTTCCTGGTACCGGTCTTCGGACCGCTGATCGGTGCAAGTTTAGGGGCGTTTATCTACCGTAATTTTATCGGTCGCTACTTACCGGTGAATGCTCCGCTTCCGGCGACTAAAGCCTCAGAAGACTCTCTGTCACGCTCTGAACAGCGTAAAGCGTAAACCTAAGTGATTTCATCAGGAACAGATTATGACTAACGCCGAGAATAAATACATCGTTGCACTGGATCAGGGAACCACCAGCTCACGGGCCGTCGTTCTTGACCACAACGCAAATATTATCGCAGTTTCACAGCGTGAATTTACGCAAATCTATCCGAAAACCGGCTGGGTAGAGCATGACCCGATGGATATCTGGGCATCACAAAGTTCAACCCTGGTGGAAGTATTAGCTCATGCCGACATCCGCTCTGATCAGATTGCGGCTATCGGTATCACTAATCAGCGTGAAACCACCATCGTCTGGGACAAAAAAACCGGTAAGCCGGTGTATAACGCCATTGTATGGCAGGACCCGCGTACCGCTGATTATTGCTCAAAACTCAAAAAAGAAGGCCTTGAGGAGTATATCCGGGATACCACCGGACTGGTGATCAACCCTTACTTCTCCGGCACCAAAGTAAAATGGATTCTGGACAATGTGGACGGTGCCCGTGAACGGGCGAAACAGGGTGAACTGCTGTTTGGTACCGTAGATACCTGGCTGGTCTGGAAAATGACCCAGGGTCGGGTGCACATCACCGACTATACCAATGCTTCCAGAACCATGATGTTTGATATCCATAAACTGCAGTGGGATGACAGAATGCTGGATATCCTGGATATCCCGCGCGCGATGCTGCCGGAAGTTAAAGCTTCCTCGGAGATTTACGGCCAGACAAACATCGGGGGGAAAGGGGGCACCCGTATTCCTATCGCCGGTATCGCCGGGGATCAGCAGGCCGCACTTTACGGTCAGTTATGTGTGCAGCCGGGCATGGCCAAAAATACCTACGGTACGGGCTGCTTTATGCTGATGAACACCGGGAAAGAGGCCGTCACCTCCACACACGGATTACTGACCACTATCGCCTGTGGCCCTCGCGGAGAAGTGAACTATGCCCTGGAGGGCGCGGTATTTATTGGCGGCGCCTCGATCCAGTGGCTGCGGGATGAGCTGAACCTGTTCAACGATGCCCTGGACTCTGAATACTTTGCGACCAAGGTTAAGGACTCTAATGGCGTCTATATGGTACCGGCATTTACCGGACTGGGTGCGCCTTACTGGGACCCGTATGCCCGTGGTGCGATTTTCGGGCTGACCCGGGGAGCCAATGCTAACCATATTATCCGTGCAACGCTGGAGTCTATAGCCTTCCAGACCCGTGATGTCCTGGAAGCCATGCAAAATGATGCAGGGACACGCTTACAGTCATTACGTGTTGACGGCGGTGCGGTAGCAAATAATTTCCTGATGCAATTCCAGGCCGATATTCTGGGTGCCCGGGTAGAGCGTCCGGAAGTCCGCGAGGTTACCGCTTTAGGTGCTGCGTACCTGGCCGGTCTCGCGGTAGGCTTCTGGAAAGACCTGGAGGAAGTGCGCGAAAAATCGGTAATTGAACGCGAGTTCCGCCCTTCGATTGAAACGACCGAGCGTAACTATCGTTATGCCGGCTGGCAAAAAGCCGTTTCCCGCGCCCGTGGCTGGGAAGACGAAAAAGAAGTGTAGTCACTAAAGCACGTTAACTTCCGGCCCGCAGTTCCTCTGCGGGCCATAAGTTGTAAATTTCCGATTTCCTGCCTGTGGTACACTACCTGACCTTTTTCTGCAGATAAAACCGACAATGAAACGAGAATTAGCCCTCGAATTCGCCCGTGTTACAGAAGCCGCGGCCCTGGCGGGTCATCATTGGCTTGGACGTGGCGATAAGAACCTTGCGGATGGTGCCGCCGTGAATGCCATGCGCACTACGCTTAACTCCCTGGATATCCGTGGTCAGATTGTTATTGGTGAAGGCGAAATCGATGAAGCGCCCATGCTCTATATCGGTGAGCCGGTCGGCCGCGGACACGGTGATGAGGTTGATATTGCCGTCGATCCTATCGAAGGTACCCGGATGACAGCGATGGGACAGTCCAATGCACTGACGGTGATGGCTATAGGGAATAAAGGGGCCTTTCTGCATGCCCCTGACATGTACATGGAGAAGCTGGTCACCGGTCCCGGAGCGAAAGGCTGCATCGACCTCGACCTGCCACTCCACGTGAATCTGGCCCGGATCGCGGATGCCTTGCAGAAACCCTTATGCGAACTGACCGTCGCCGTATTAGCCAAGCCACGGCATCAGGAACTGATCGAACAACTCCATCAGGCTGGCCTGCGGGTCTATGCCTTCCCTGACGGTGATGTGGCTGCATCTATCCTGACCTGTATGCCTGATAAGGCGGTGGATGTGATGTATGGTATTGGCGGAGCGCCGGAAGGCGTCATTTCCGCGGCGGTCATCAGCGCGCTCGGCGGTGATATGCAGGCCCGTCTGCTGCCCCGCCATCAGGTTAAAGGGGACAATCAAGAAAACCGGCAGGCAGGTGAACAGGAATTATCGCGCTGTGCCAGTATGGGGATTGAGGCAAACAAAAAGCTGACGCTGTCGCAGATGGTCCGGGACGATGATGTGATCTTTGCAGCGACCGGTATCACCGATGGTGACCTGCTGAAAGGGATCACCCGCACAGGAAATATCGCCACCAGCGAGACCCTGCTTATCCGCGGAAAATGCGGCACCGTCCGCCGTATTCAATCGATCCATCGGCCTGACCGCCAGCCTTAACGGTAGCATCCCTCTGCAACGGATGATCACGGCCTTCAGCGGGAGTGATCATCTGTCATCCTACTCACATCCCGCCAGAGGATCCCCCTGCTCTTCTCTGCCGGCAGTCAGGTATCGGCACTCCCGGCATAAATACTGTTCTCCCCTGACAGGTATCAGAGTTTGTCGATATGAGCTTTCGTGTACGCAAAGGGTGGAAAACCGGCACCATCAAAGGGATGATGGCTCTGTCATCTATTGTCTTGAACTTTGAGGAGCAACCTATGGCAGAATGGTGTGAAGGTAAAGTCATTTCTGTCACACACTGGACAGAGGCATTATTTAGTCTGGTCGTACAGGCACCGGTCAGACCTTTTGTTGCCGGGCAGTTTGCAAAACTGGCTCTGGAAATTGATGGCGAAAAGGTCCAGCGTGCGTATTCCTATGTGAATGCACCGGATAATCCACAGGCTGAGTTTTATCTGGTCAATGTTCCTGACGGCAAACTGAGCCCGTCTTTACACCGGCTGACGCCCGGTGATCCGGTGATGGTGACAACGGACGCCGCCGGTTTCTTCGTCTGCGACGAAATACCGGACTGCGACACATTATGGATGCTGGCAACGGGGACGGCTATCGGCCCTTACCTGTCAATCCTGCAGCAGGGTGAAGGCCTGGACCGTTTCCGGCGCATTGTGCTGGTACACGCGGCCCGTTATGCCGCAGATTTAAGTTATCTGCCATTAATGCAGGCGCTGGAGGCAAAATACGATGGCAAATTACAGATACAAACCGTTGTCAGCCGTGAAGAAAGCGAGGGAAGTCTGCACGGACGGATACCGGCACTGATTGAGAGTGGTGCGCTGGAAAATGCCACGGGTCTCTCACTGACTGCAGAAACCAGCCATGTTATGTTGTGCGGTAACCCGCAGATGGTCAGAGAAACGCGTGATTTACTGAAATCAACCCGTAAAATGTTAACGCATCTGCGACGTAAACCGGGCCACATCACCAGTGAGTTGTATTGGTAACCTGACGCCGGGCTATCCGAAAGATATCCGGCAGTGGAAAGATATCGCTTTTGTCACGCTAAACCAGGTGGATTAACCTCCAGTGATCAAAAACATCCTCAGCAAACGACTCAACAACGTCCCTCGCGGGGCGTATTATTTCCTGTTTTTCTGGCTGTTTTCCGGGTGTGCTTTTGCCGGAAATCCTCCGCCGGTTGCACCGTATGTTCTCCCCGGCGCCCCGGTTTTCAGCCATACCATTGCGCAATTCCGGGAAAAATTTAATCTGGCTAATCCGCAAACGCCGCTCCCCGAATACCGCACCATCGACACCGGAGATGACGGAAATACCGTTATCCTGGCCGCCAGCCGGATAGACGAAACCCTTTACTCCTCCACGGCCCTGGAACCCGGAAGCGGTAAAATCAAAACGATACAGATGACCTGGGTTTCTCCCGAAAATAGCACAGACAAACTCTCCCGTGAGCAGGCGACCGGTTATATGGCGGCCCTGATCCACTTTTTTTCACCTCAGTTATCCCTTCAGGAAAGCCGGCTAAAACTGGACTCATTATTAAAAAACGGTAAAGAGAAAGGCAGATATATCGATGCCGATGGCGCGTTACGTTATGTCGTCTCGTATCCCGGAGACAGAGAAATGACGCTGGCAATCGAGCCTGTCAGGCTTATTTTGCGGGGTTCCTGATCTGACGCTGATTTATGACGAAAAACAAAGCAGTTAAGAAATTTGAGCTTTATACTGTTCCACAGACACCATTGCCTGACGGCAGTAGTATTTAACGAATCGCGTAAATGCGGAGGATATGATGCGACATCCATTAGTTATGGGTAACTGGAAGCTGAATGGTAACAAACAAATGACTGGCGATCTGATCGACGGTCTGCGTAAAGCATTATCGGGTGTTGATGGCTGCGATGTTGCCATTGCCCCTCCCGTGATCTACCTCGATCAGGCGAAGCATGCCCTTTCAGGAAGCCATATTTCTCTCGGCGCACAAAATGTCGATATCAATCTTTCCGGCGCATTCACCGGTGACATCTCTGCGGAAATGCTAAAAGATATTGGTGCAAAATATATTATTATCGGTCACTCAGAACGCCGTACTTACCATAAAGAAAGTGATGAGTTCATCGCCAAAAAGTTTGCTGTCTTAAAAGAAGCAGGCCTGATCCCGGTGCTGTGCATTGGCGAAACTGAATCTGAAAATGAAGCTGGCAAGACAGAAGAAGTGTGTGCCCGTCAGATTGATGCCGTGCTGAATGCATTGGGTGCTGACGCGTTCAAAGATGCGGTAATTGCTTATGAGCCTATCTGGGCTATCGGCACCGGTAAATCTGCCACCCCTGCACAGGCGCAGGCTATTCACCAGTTTATTCGTCAGCACATCGCTAAGAAAGATGCGGCCATTGCGGAGCAAGTCATCATTCAGTACGGTGGCTCTGTAAACGATAAAAATGCGGCTGAGCTCTTCACTCAGCCGGATATTGATGGTGCGTTGGTCGGTGGTGCGTCACTGAAAGCAGATGCGTTTGCTGTGATCGTCAATGCCGCGGCAGCAGCCAAAAACGCCGGTTAAAACCGGCGGCGGTAATGTCCGGCGGTGCCTCAGGCACCGCTGGCAGATTTAAGGATCGCACATTGATGATCCTGTAACTCTTCAGCAGACCCGGTATTCCCTTTCAGTAATTCTTTCTTCACGGCCAGTAATACCAGCTTACCATCAGGTAACGACGTCAGAGCGAGTCCGTAATCCCCCATTTGTGAGGATGCTCCGGGAATTTCATGCGCCACGCGGATAAAGACGCTTTCCTGCGCCAGTTCCTGCTGACTCAGCGTCCTGATCTGATACGGATGTGACAGCAGGGTAATGCTCTGCCATTCCGGGCCGAAACCGGATGCGGATTTTGCTAACTGTGCTGCAATATCCGGGCGCAGACAGGACATATGAATATGTAACTGATTCTGCGTTCGTCCTGAGACCGAGTTGATGGTCATTGCCAGGTCATCGTCCGGGATAGGCGCATGGTAGGTTTCTGACAACAGATGCCGTTCCCGCCAGGCGGCAAGGAAGAAGTCAGGGGTGTTGGGTTGCAGTAACAGCGGGCTTTCGATACCGGTGATCCTGTTGACCGGCATAAGCAGGTATTGCAATGGACCGACAAGGTCCTTAAACAGGACGTACCCTCCGGTCATATCCACCTTTTTACAAGGGGCCGGATTGTTATTCTTTTCCATGTCCGGAACGCACTGCTGGCTGACAAATTTCCATAACACCCCGGAGTGATCCTGATCTTTGCGGTGCACAAAAAAGAGAGCCGTCAGTAAAACCAATAACGTTACAACAGCGATGCTAAACCATCGTTTTTTTTTACCAGTAAAAACACTCATCTCCATTATCCCCCTGATTTATCGAATCTCTATGTTACGTCAATCAGGGGGAAAGTCACTTACCGTGATAGTTACGGTTTCATGATCTGGTCGTAAGTGCCGCCATCACTGAAGTGTGTCTTCTGAGCCTGCTGCCAGCCGCCGAACTTCTGATCGACCGTAAACAGCTTAACCGGCTTGAATTGTGACGCGAACTGTTTCGCAACCTGCGGATCACGCGGACGATAGTAATTTTCGGCCGCAATCGTCTGCCCTTCTTTGGAATACAGATACTTAAGATAATCTTCCGCCACTTTACGGGTACCACGTTCATCAACCACTTTGTCGACAACGGCCACCGTAGGCTCTGCAAGAATAGACTCACTCGGGGTGATGATTTCAAAATCCTGGTCTTTGAGCTTATTTTTTGCGAGATAGGCTTCGTTTTCCCAGGCGATCAGGACATCCCCGATGCCGCGTTCTGCGAAGGTATTAGTCGCACCACGGGCACCGGAATCCTGCACCTGAACATTTTTATACAGTGCTTTAACGAATGCCTGAGCCTTCTGCTGGTCACCGTGATTATTATCCAGTGCATAACCCCAGGCTGCCAGGTAGTTCCAGCGCGCACCGCCGGACGTTTTCGGGTTCGGGGTAATAACGGCCACACCAGGCTTGATCAAATCATTCCAGTCATGGATATGCTTCGGGTTTCCTTTGCGGACAAGGAAAACAATGGTTGAGGTGTAAGGAGCAGAGTTATCAGGCAGGCGCTTGATCCAGTCTTTATTAATCCGGCCGCTATTAGCGATGGCATCCACATCCGATTGCAGTGCCAGAGTGACCACATCCGCTCTGATACCGTTAATTACTGAGGTCGCCTGCTTGCCGGAGCCGCCATGTGACTGACGAATAATCACATTATCGCCGGTTTCCTGTTTATAGTGAGCACTGAACGCTTTGTTATATTGCTCATAAAATTCTCTGGTAGGATCATAAGAGACATTCAGCAACTGATAATCTTTTGCCAGCGTGCTTCCGGAAACCATCAGTAATGCCAGACCCACATGCCATTTCTTCATTTTTCGCCCCCCTGGTGTTATAGAGAGACAGGGTGGCATAACCGGAAAAATAACTTAAAGAACTAAAAAATCGTTTTTATATCTCAAACGAATAAAAGACGCGTACCGGCAGAGAACTGCCGGCAGCTTATTGAATTAATACAATCTCTTGGCGGTTTCGAGCACATCTTTCCGGAAAGGACGCTTCATATTTTCGATGGCATCAATGATATCGTGATGTACCATTTTTTCGTTCTGCACACCGACGCAACGACCGCCATAACCCTGTAACAACAGGTCTATCGCGTAAGTCCCCATACGCGAAGCCAGAATCCGATCGTAAGCACAGGGTGCCCCGCCCCGCTGAATATGGCCCAGTACCGTCGCACGGGTTTCCCGGCCGGTCTCTTTTTCAATATAACGCGCCAGTTCACTGACATCACAGATAAGTTCGGTGATGGCAACGATGGCATGTTTCTTACCTTTCGCAATCCCGGCGTTAATCTCAGCCAGTAACTCTTCCCGGGTATACGGAATTTCCGGCGTCACAAAAAACTCACAGCCACCGGCAATCGCTGCAGCCAGTGTTAAATCACCGCAATGCCGGCCCATGACCTCAACAATCGAAATACGTTGATGAGACGAAGAAGTGTCCCGCAGACGGTCTATCGCTTCAACCACAGTTTCAAGAGCCGTATGGTAACCGATGGTGTAGTCCGTTCCTGCCACATCGTTATCGATGGTGCCCGGTAAGCCAATGCAGGGGAAGCCCATCTCAGTCAGTCGCTTAGCCCCCATATAAGAACCGTCACCACCGATCACTACCAGCGCATCCAGCCCGCGTTTTTTCATATTTTCCATTGCAATCATACGGGTCGATTCTTCACGAAATTCCGGGAAACGAGCGGACCCCAGAAACGTCCCGCCATGATTAATCAGGTCCGAAACACTGTAGCGATCGAGGCTGACCATCCTGTCTTCATACAATCCGAGGTAGCCATCATAGATCCCAAAAACTTCCAGCCCTTCTCCTAATCCGGCACGGACCACGCCGCGGATAGCTGCATTCATGCCAGGGGAATCCCCGCCACTGGTCAATACACCGATTTTTTTGATCATGACAACCTCTGGATAGTCTGAAACTAAGGGTTAATCTTTGCACTCAACGCGACCATTATCTGTATCCGCGTCGACAATTAGAATTCATTTCGCTCTATCATATACCAAACGTTTATGACCGGATTGATTCAGGTCACTCAACACGATTATGTGACAATAATAACGTTTCTCCGGGCCACCGCAAAATTTAACATTTTGATATTTATGCTAAATAATAAACATCCCTCGTTTATCCTCAGCCACCGAGGACGACGGGTCCTGATGGATGATCACATCGGCGGCCGGGAAAATATCCTTCAGGGCTTTTTCGAGTGCATCGGCCCGATCATGAGCAGCTCTCAGCGGTAAATCATCTGCCATTTCAAGATGTAGCTGAATAAATTTGGTGGCGCCTGACTGGCGGCTTCGGAAATCATGTGCACCACAGACGCCCGGCCATTGGGTTACGAGTCTGATAATCTGCTGACGATCGTCTTCAGGCAGTGCCCTGTCCAGTAAAGACTGAACAGCCTCATACCCCATCCGTATCGCGGAGATCAGGATATAGATACCGATCCCGAAAGCAAACAGGGCATCGGCATAGGAAACACCATACCAGCTAAGGATCAACGCCAGCGCAATGGCTCCGTTCATCATGACATCAGACTGATAATGCAGCATGTCGGCGCGGATAGCCTGACTTTGCGTTTTACTGACGACCCAGCGCTGAAAAAGAACCAATATCAGGGTTGAAGCCAGTGCGCAGATCGCGACAACCACCCCGATAACCGGCGCTCTGAGCTGACCGGGAGTAATAAGGTGCTGGATGCTGGTCAGAAATAAAAATAACGCCGACCCGCTGATAAACATACTTTGCGCGAGCGCTGCCAAAGATTCGGCCTTGCCGTGACCAAACGTATGATCATCATCAGCCGGCTGTAAGGCGTAACGTACCACCAGCAGGTTAGTGAATGACGCAGCAACATCTACCAGTGAATCGACCAGTGCTGCTAATACACTGACCGAACCGGTATACCACCAGGCTATCGTTTTAACCACCAGAAGCACACAGGCAAGAACCGTCGCAGCGATAGCTGCCGAGGTCACCAGTCTGGCATAAGAACTCACCATAAACCTTCCTGAACGTTTGAACATCAAGAAACAGTGATTTATTTAAAGGACCGCAGCGACTTCCCGTCGGGAAGACCACAGACAGAACACAGGGTAACGCCCCTGTTACTGCTCACTTTTTATCAGTGTAACAAGTGTTGCAGGTGAAAAAACGGTTTTTTTCGTGCCATGACTGTCAGCCCGGCCTGATGCCCGTCACCGTATATGCGGACAGCCCACCCCCGGGGTCAGTAAATAACAGACAAAAAAAACCCCTCATGACTGAGGGGGAAGACAGGGATGGTGTCTATGGCAAGGAAAAGGGTACGGCATACTGTTGGTACTGCTTTACGGTAATCAGCGCTGCTGGTTACGGTAACTGGCTGATGCCACGCATATCATCGATGCGTAACTCAAAATTCTTTTGTACGGTTGCCTGCTGCCCGCGGGTTAGCAGAGTAAACATCTGGTGGCGGACCCGGGCCATCTCTACCTGCTCGCTCACGTATCTCTGTGCCATCTTTTCGGCCTGCATACGCACCGCGGTTTCATCAAAATAGGGCGCCGTCACTAACCGGTACTGCTGTATCATCTCGCTGAGAAACGGTTCAGGTTGCATCTGACGGGCCTGAAACATTAAATCCCGCATCTGCTGACGCTGCTGTTCGGTTAATTCAATACCATCAAACATATGATTTTGAAGATTCTGCGCCATACTATCAGCAGTCATACTTTCAGCAGCCTTAGTCATGAACGGTGCCGAATCATTCACCTCGTCTTGTGCCGATGCATAACCTGCAATAACCAGTGACGAAAGTGCGGCGAAAATAAGTTGGCGCATCCTTGACTCCGGAGATGAACTGGCGTTTCTCAACCCAACGAAAGCCAGTGTAATCGAGTGGCTGCAAACATCCGTCAGGGGGTGTAAAACTACGTAAAGTGACAACCTGAACACCATGGAACACGGTATTTTTCCTGCGGAGGAAACCATAATGAATAAAATTTTGCTGGTTGATGATGATCGTGAGCTAACGTCTTTATTAAAAGAACTGCTCGAGATGGAAGGCTTTGAAATCATAGTGGCGGACGACGGCGAGAAAGCACTTTCTCTGCTGGATAACTCCATTGACCTGCTGTTATTAGATGTGATGATGCCACGGAAAAACGGCATTGATACTTTAAAAGAACTCCGCCAGCAGCACCAGACCCCGGTGATTATGCTGACAGCACGCGGCAGCGAGCTGGACAGAGTTCTGGGTTTGGAACTGGGGGCTGATGACTATTTGCCAAAACCGTTTAACGACCGCGAACTGGTAGCCAGAATCCGTGCCATTTTACGCCGTTCAAACTGGAGTGAGCAGCAACATACCGATAACGCCTCTCCGGCATTACAGGTTGATCAGCTGAAACTTAATCCGGGCCGTCAGGAAGCGAGCTTTGGGGAAGAGGTGCTGGAGCTGACCGGAACTGAATTCACACTGCTTTACTTACTGGCGCAGCATCTTGGCCAGGTCGTCTCGAGGGAGCATCTGAGCCAGGAAGTATTGGGTAAACGCCTGACGCCCTTTGACCGCGCCATTGATATGCATATCTCTAACCTGCGACGTAAGCTTCCGGAACGTCTGGACGGTCATCCGTGGTTTAAAACGTTGCGCGGCAGAGGCTACCTGATGGTTTCCGCTTCATGATCAGCAGCCTGACTACCCGCATCTTCGCTATATTCTGGTTAACACTGGCATTAGTGTTGATGCTGGTTCTTATGCTGCCGAAACTCGACTCACGCCAGATGACATCGCTGCTGGAAAGCGAGCAGCGGCAGGGTGTGATGATAGAGCAGCATGTGGAAGCAGAGCTGGCACAGGACCCGCCCAATGATCTTATGTGGTGGCGCAGGCTCTATCGGGCTATCGATAAATGGGCCCCGCCGGGCCAGCATCTTCTGCTGGTCACCTCAGAGGGGCGTGTCATCGGTGCCCGCCACAATGAAATGCAGATTATCCGTAATTTTATCGGTCAGTCAGATAATGCCGATCATCCGCAAAAGAAAACCTATGGCCGTATCGAAATGGTAGGGCCTTTTTCGGTCCAGGATGGTGAAGATAATTACCAGCTCTATATGGTTCGCCCGGCCACCAGCTCGCAGCTGGATTTTATTAACCTCCTGTTTGACCGGCCTCTGTTGCTGCTGATTGTTACCATGCTTATCAGCGCACCACTTCTGTTATGGCTGGCATGGAGCCTGGCGAAACCGGCCCGAAAGCTGAAGTATGCCGCAGACGAAGTCGCCATGGGCAACCTGAGACAGCATCCGGAACTGGAGTCAGGCCCGCAAGAGTTCCTGGCCGCAGGCGCCAGCTTCAATCAGATGATCAGTGCACTTGAACGTATGATGACGGCCCAGCAACGCTTACTGTCGGACATCAGCCATGAACTCAGAACGCCACTGACGCGCCTGCAGCTGGCAACCGCACTGCTCCGTCGCCGGTCGGGCGAGAGTAAGGAACTTGCTCGTATTGAAACAGAAGCCCAGCGTCTGGACGGTATGATCAATGATTTATTAGTGCTTTCCCGCACCCAGCACAACAATGCGCTGGTCAGCGAAGCGATGAAAGCCAGCCAGCTATGGAATGGGGTGCTGGAAGACGCGCAGTTTGAAGCGGAACAAATGGGGAAAAAGATGGATATCCCTTATCCGCCGGGACCCTGGCCACTGTACGGTAACCCTCATGCCCTGGAGAGTGCGTTAGAAAATATTATCCGTAATGCATTACGTTACTCCCATTCACATATCAGTGTGGGATTCTCTGTTGACCGTTCCGGTATCACTATTCATGTGGACGATGACGGGCCGGGTGTCAGCCCTGAGGACAGAGAACAAATATTCAGGCCGTTTTACCGTACGGATGAAGCCAGGGATCGGGAGTCCGGGGGCACAGGCCTTGGGCTGGCGATTGTTGATACCGCACTGCAACAACACCACGGCTGGGTTAAAGCGGATGACAGTCCGTTAGGCGGATTACGTCTGACTATCTGGCTACCGTTATACTCTGTACGCGAATAATTTGTTATTCTGCGGCTCTCGTGAGCGGGAGCCCTTTATGATTAATATCGTCTTATTTGAGCCAGAAATTCCACCTAATACCGGTAACATCATTCGTCTGTGTGCCAATACCGGTTTCTCATTGCACTTAATCGAACCCCTGGGTTTCACCTGGGATGATAAACGCCTGCGCCGTGCGGGCCTGGATTACCATGAATTTACGGCTATCCGCCGCCATGCAAATTATCAGGCCTTTCTCGACAGTGAACACCCTGCCCGTTTGTTTGCGCTGACCACTAAAGGTACACCGGCCCACAGTGCGGTGGCATGGCAGGCCGGAGATTATCTGATGTTCGGCCCGGAAAGCCGGGGGTTGCCTGCAGAAATACTGGAAAGTTTACCCGCGATGCAGAAAATACGTATTCCGATGGTGCCGCAGAGCCGGAGCATGAATTTATCAAACTCAGTAGCTGTCGTGGTGTATGAAGCCTGGCGGCAACTGGACTATGCCGGCGCGCTTGTTAAAGCGTAAATAACGCCGGCGCTGTATGGGTCGGCGTTAAATGCCGTCCCCGTATTCAAACCCCGGGATAGTGCCATTGAAATGCTGGTCCATATCCATAGCCGGTTTTTCACTGGCGGGCCTGCCGACAATCCTTGCCGGTACCCCGGCGACCGTCGTATGAGGCGGTACCGGTTGCAATACGACTGAACCCGCCCCGATTTTCGCCCCCCGGCCGACTTCAATGTTACCCAGAACCTTCGCGCCGGCCCCAATCATCACCCCTTCGCGGATCTTCGGATGACGATCACCACAGGTTTTACCGGTTCCGCCAAGCGTGACAGATTGCAGAATAGAGACATCATTTTCGATGACGGCCGTTTCCCCGACCACGATGCCTGTAGCGTGATCCAGCATGATACCGCAACCGATAGTGGCAGCAGGATGGATATCCACACCAAAAGATACGGAAATCTCATTCTGAAGATAAACCGCCAGTGACCGACGGCCCTCTTTCCATAACCAGTTACCGATACGGTAGGCCTGAAGCGCATGGAACCCTTTCAGATAGAGCAACGGCGTAGAGTATTTATCGACCGCAGGGTCACGCTGACTGACAGCAGTAACATCCCGGGCGGCAGAGAAGATCATCGACGGGTCTTTACGGTAGGCTTCTTCGACAATTTCCCGGATGGCGATGGCCGGCATAATCGGATTAGCCAGTTTATTGGCCAGCAGATAGCTCAGGGCACTGCCCAGATTTTCGTGTTTAAGCAGTGTCGCATGAAAAAAACTGGCAAGCATAGGTTCACCTTCCGCCAGACTTCTGGCTTCCGCAATGATGCTTTCCCAGATTTGCGCTAATTCTTCAGACGACATCGTTAAACTCCCGATAAAAAAGCGCCCGGACAGGCGCTTACAAACATAGTGATGGAACTCAAGTCAGCGCTTTGCTCAGAGCGCCTCTTTCTCATCTTTTCTTTCACGACCCAGTAAAGACAGGGCTGCCTCTCTGGCAGATTTCCCGCAATACAGCACCTGATAAATTTGCTCGGTGATTGGCATTTCAACGCCCATACGGGCCGCCAGTACCCGAACTTCTTTAGTGTTCCGGTAACCTTCGACGACCTGGCCGATGCTTTTCTCTGCCACATCGACACTGTTACCCTGCCCAAGCAACATACCAAAACGCCGGTTACGTGACTGATTGTCCGTACAGGTCAGAACTAAATCCCCCAGCCCGGCCATGCCCATAAATGTGGCCGGATCTGCCCCGAGCGCAACACCTAAGCGGCTCATTTCAGCCAGGCCACGGGTGATTAACGCCGTTCGGGCGTTTGCCCCGAAACCTATACCATCAGAGATTCCGGCCCCGATAGCAATCACATTTTTCACTGCGCCGCCCAGTTGTACACCGACCAGGTCATGGTTGCTGTACACACGAAAGCTTTTTCCGCAATGCAGCTTCTGTTGTAACGCTTCGGAAAATGCCGGGCTTGCCGATGCCAGCGCAATTGCGGTAGGCATCCCTGCGGCAAGTTCACGGGCAAAGGTCGGCCCGGAAATCACCGCCAACGGGATCGCCTGGCCGAGGATATCCCGGGCCACATCCTGCAGTAGCCTGCCGGTTTCGCTTTCCAGCCCTTTGGTGGCCCAGACAAGACGCGAATCGGCTTCCAGCAAAGGCTGGATCTGTTGCAGTACCTGGCCAAAGACGTGGCTGGGCACTACCACCAGGATATCCTGGCTGGCTGCCACCGCTTTTTCCAGCGAAGGTTCAATCAGCAGATTATCAGGGAAGGTCACATCCGGCAGAAACTCCGTATTACAACGGTCGGCCTGCAGACGTTCAAGATGGTGCGGGTTGTGTCCCCACAAAACAACCGGGTGGCCATTACGCGCCAGCGTAATGGCCAGAGCGGTGCCGTAGGAACCGGCACCGATAACACTGACAGAATCACTGCGACTATTCATCAGGCTTCCTGCGGAGCACTACCTTCCTGTTCCTGCAGGTAGTTCATGAATAATGCATCAAAATTTACCGGTGCCAGGTTCAGCTGCGGGAATGTCCCCCGGGATACCAGACCTGAAATGCACTCACGCGCATAAGGGAACAGGATGTTCGGGCAATAGGCACCCAGGCAATGAGCCATCTGGGTTCCTTCAATTCCGGAGATAGTGAAAATACCCGCCTGCTGAACTTCACACAGGAAAGCAGTTTCTTCACCGACTGTCGCCGTTACGGTCACGCGTAATACGACTTCAAAAATACCGTCAGCCAGTTGTGAGGATGCTGTATCCAGGTCCAGTTTAACTTCAGGTTCCCACTCTTTCTGGAAAACCTGTGGTGCGTTTGGCGCTTCGAAAGAGATGTCTTTGGTGTAGACACGCTGGATCTGGAAAGTCATTTCACTGTTATTTTGTTCTGACATGGTACTTGGTCCTGTTAAGTTGAAATAAGTCCCGCCCGGAAATCAGGCTTGTAATAAAGGGTCCAGACCCTGTTCAGCCTCAAGGGCATACAGGTCATCACAACCGCCAATATGTGTTCCATTGATAAAAATCTGAGGTACTGTGGTTCGCCCACTGCGCTCGATCATTCCGGCACGTTTTTCGGCATCACCATCAATAGGAATCTCATTAAACGCCGCCCCTTTTTTCTCTAACAGTGCTTTTGCACGGTGACAGAACGGGCAGGTTTGTTTAGTGTAAATATCGATTATTGCCATTGTCAGCACCTCTGCGAAATTATTTTCCACGAACGAGCGGCAGGTTTTCACCATTCCAGCCACTGATCCCTTCTTTCAGTACCGAAACCTGAGTAAAACCGGCAGCGCTTAACTGAGCCGCAGCTTCACCGGCGGACTGTCCGGTAGCACAGACAACAATCACTGGCTGATCTTTAAACTTTTCGATTTCAGTCAGATTGCCTTTTTTCACTTCAGCCGTCGCCAGATTCACAGCACCGGAAATGTGACCTCTGCGGAAATCGTCACGTGAACGCACATCAACCACTACCGCATTGGCTTTATTGATAAGATGCGTCGCTTCACCACGACTGATCGTTTTAACTTTTGAAAACAGCCCCTTAAAGGTAGTAACAATCACCAGGACTAATAAGACAACCCAGGCGAGGCAAAGCACCAGGTGATTGTGTGCAAATTCCATAATATCTTGCATGAGGGGTAACAACTCCAGACCGGACAAAAATAAGATAATATAAGGGTTCTGAGTATACCTGTGCAGTCCGGCATGTACAGACACTAACACCATCGAAGGCTCAATTTATGTGAGACCTGGCCGATAAATACTGCAATTAAGCGCTCAACCCTTACCTGTTGTCTGATTATGCCATTAATGGGCGGATACAAACACTAAATCCCTCCGGCGGCGCTGGTAAGGCGTCAGGCATCGTGAAATAATCGTATTCTTATGACGAAAAAAAAGCCTGAAATCCGCATTTCGCCAGAAACAGGATCCTGCCAACACCCGTTGTCCCGGAAACTGCTCCCGCTGGTCATGAGCCTGCTTTATGCGGGCATCGTTTGCTTTCCTTTGCCAGGCCAGACTGCCGACGACAGTAAGGCGCAGCTGAACTCTATCCGGCAGGATATTGCTGACAAAGAAAAACGTGTCCGGACTCAGAAAATTCAGCGCAGTAACTTGCTGGATCAACTGCAAAGTCAGGAGAAAGTCATCGCCCAGGCAAGCCGGCAATTGCGGCAGACCCAACTGACGCTCGACGGAATCAATCGCGATATCGACGACCTGGCGCGTAACATTACCACGTTGCAAAATAAGCAAAACCGCGAAGAAGATCTGCTGGCTCAACAGCTGGATGCTGCATTCCGTCAGGGACAGCACAGCGGTCTCGAACTGCTGCTTAGTGGTGAAGCCGGTCAACGTGATGACCGTATTCTGACGTATTTCACCTATCTTAATCAGGCACGTCAGCAAAATATTGCGGACCTGAAACAGACCCGCGCAGACCTGGCAGAGAAAAAACGCGTGCTGGAACAGAAACAGCAGCAACAGCAACAATTGCTCCGGCAGTATCAGGCCCAGCAGGTCAGACTGGAGCAGGCCAGAAGCGCACGACAGCGTACGCTGACGATTCTGGAATCCTCGCTGGAAAAAGATCAGGCTGACCTGGTGGAAATGCGCCAGAACGAAAGTCGCCTGCAGGCAAAAATTGCCAGGGCAGAACAGATAGCCAAAGCCCGGGCTGAGCAGGAAGCCCGGGAAGCCGAACAGGTACGCCAGCGTCAGGCGCAGGCGAAAGCCTCCGGCTCCAGTTACCAGCCGACCACGGGTGAGCGTGAACTGATGGCCCGTACGGGGGGACTGGGACGTCCCGCCGGCCAGTATCCGTGGCCGGTGCGGGGCAAACTGTTACATCGGTTTGGTGAAACCTTGCAGGGTGAACTACGCTGGAAAGGCTTAGTCATTAGCGCACCTGAAGGTTCTGATGTCAGAGCGATTGCCGACGGACGTGTCATTATGGCTGACTGGCTGCAAGGATACGGGCTGGTGATTGTGATAGAACACGGTAAAGGTGATATGACGCTGTATGGTTATAACCAAAGCGCCCTGGTCAATGTCGGTCAACAGGTCAGCGCAGGTCAGCCCATCGCGCTGGTCGGGACCAGTGGCGGACAAGGGGTTTCTGCGCTGTATTTTGAAATTCGTCGACAGGGACAGGCCGTCAATCCTCTCAGCTGGTTAGGGAAATAATGTGTCACAGACTCTGAAAATAGCCGCTTTTCTGGGTGGTATGCTGATTTGTCAGTCTGCGCTGGCCGGTAAGCTGGCGATTGTCATCGATGACTTCGGCTATCGTCCTAAAGAAGAAAATCAAGTGCTGCAACTACCGGCGCCCCTCTCAGTCGCCGTGCTGCCGGATGCCACGCACGCCAGGCAAATGGCCATCAAAGCGCATCAGACAGGCCATGAAGTCCTGATCCATTTACCCATGGCCCCCCTGAGTAAGCAGCCACTGGAAAAAAATACCCTGACTCCGGACATGAGCAGCGATCAGATCGCCAGAATTATTCAGCTGGCTGTGCAGCACGTGCCTTATGCGGTCGGGCTGAATAATCATATGGGCAGTAAAATGACCTCCAGCCTGCCGGGCATGATAAAAGTGATGCAGGTACTGAACCACTACAACTTTTATTTCCTCGACAGCATGACTATCGGTAACAGTCAGTCTATCCCTGCCTCTAAAGGAACTCATGTCCGGGTACTAAAGCGCAACGTCTTCCTGGACGATACGCAGAACGATGCGGATATCCGTAAGCAGTTTTTACGGGCGATTGCGCTTGCCAGGCGAAATGGTTCTGCCATTGCTATCGGGCATCCCCATCCGGCCACAGTGAGGGTTTTGCAACAGATGCTGGCAAATCTCCCTGCGGATATCACCCTGGTCCGGCCCAGCCAATTGCTGAATGAAAGTCCGTTATCGTCACAGGGCAACGCCGCCATGACACAAAACACGCACAGCGGGACGAAAAAGCATGTGCCTGCGGTGTCTGATCTGACACAGCAATGCCGCACAACACAGAAATTAACCCCGCCACCTCCGTCTCAGGGAGTGTCAATCATCTATAACAGCGTGAAGAACAGTCAGTTTATCCGCGACCTTCGCACCCTCTTTTAGTTGTAACGGGCACCCTTACCCATTGGCGGTAAGGGTGCTGTAATGAATGCAAAGGTGACACCTTACCGTCCCGGTCATCCGCCTTGTCTTTCCCGGCCTCATCTATTCTGAAAAATGTTTTACCGTGCGCCGCGATACGTTACACGGTATGACGGCCTCTGCCTTTACCCGGCGTGAAATGGTATCATTCAGCGATATCACCCTGTTTCTCCGGACTCTACGTCCTTACTGAAAGGCACGCTTATGATTATCGTAACTGGTGGCGCCGGCATGATCGGCAGCAATATTGTTAAAGCGCTAAATGACCGTGGATATACCGATATTCTGGTCGTAGATAACCTGAAAGATGGTACAAAATTTGTCAATCTGGCTGATCTGAATATCAGTGATTATATGGATAAGGAAGAATTCCTTGTCAGCCTGATGGCGGGTGACGATTTTGGCCCTATCGAGGCTATTTTCCATCAGGGAGCCTGCTCTTCAACCACGGAGTGGGACGGTAAGTATATGATGGATAATAACTATCAGTACTCAAAAGAGCTGCTGCATTTCTGTCTCGAGCGCCAGATCCCGTTTCTGTATGCCTCTTCTGCCGCCACTTATGGTGGCCGGAATGACAATTTCATCGAAGAGCGCCAGTACGAAGCACCACTGAATGTGTACGGTTACTCAAAAATGCTGTTCGATCATTATGTACGCAGCATTCTGCCGGAAGTAGAATCACCGGTCTGTGGTTTCCGTTATTTCAATGTGTATGGTCCGCGTGAAGGACATAAAGGCAGTATGGCCAGCGTCGCTTTTCACCTGAATACCCAGATTAATCAGGGTGAGAACCCGAAATTGTTCGCCGGAAGCGAAAACTTCCAGCGTGACTTTATCTATGTCCAGGATGTTGCGGCCGTTAACCTGTGGTGCTGGGAAAACAATGTCTCCGGTATTTATAACTGCGGTACCGGACGTGCAGAGTCTTTCCAGGCCGTTGCCGATGCAGTGCTGGCCTGGCACGGTGAGGGTGAAGTGGAATACATTCCTTTCCCTGAAAAGCTGAAAGGACGTTATCAGGAATATACTCAAGCCGATCTCACTCATCTGCGGTCTGCAGGCTATGACAAGCCTTTCAAAACCGTGGCTGAAGGTGTGACAGAGTATATGGCGTGGCTGAATAATAAAGCTTAAGAGACCTTGCAGCGATGAAAATACTGGTGATCGGCCCTTCATGGGTTGGCGATATGATGATGTCACAAAGTCTCTATCGCACACTGAAGACACGCTATCCGGATGCCGTCATTGATGTGATGGCTCCGGCCTGGTGTCGTCCTTTATTGTCGAGAATGCCTGAAGTGAATGAGGCTCTGGCTATGCCCCTCGGGCATGGTGCTCTGGCATTAGGGGAAAGGAAACAGCTTGGCCGATCACTACGTAGCAGTCATTATGACCGGGCTTATGTATTACCCAACTCGTTTAAATCCGCACTGGTTCCTTTCTTTGCGGGGATAAAAACACGTACCGGCTGGCGCGGAGAAATGCGTTATGGCGTGCTTAACGATGCCAGGACGCTGAACAAGACCGCCTTTCCGTTAATGGTAGAGCGCTATGTTGCACTGGCATATGACGCGGGGACCCTCGCCTCCGCCGCCGATCTGCCTCAGCCACTGTTATGGCCAAAGCTCTCCGTCAGTGAATCCGAAAAAACAGAAATCGCCGGTTTATTCTCGTTGCCAGGTGACCGGCCTGTCATCGGTTTCTGTCCGGGTGCCGAATTCGGTCCGGCGAAACGCTGGCCACATTATCATTATGCTGTGCTGGCCCAGAAGCTGATCGCCCGGGGTTACCGGGTCGTGCTGTTCGGTTCAGAGAAAGACCACGATGTCGGGGAAGATATCCGCCATAGTCTGGATGATGATGACAATGCCTGTTGCCATAATCTGGCCGGAAAAACCAGCCTGGAGCAGGCGGTGGTGTTGCTGGCAAGATGCGCAGCGGTGGTCAGTAATGATTCCGGACTGATGCACATTGCTGCTGCGCTTGACCGGCCCCTGGTCGCGTTATATGGCCCCAGCAGCCCCGATTTTACGCCTCCGCTATCAGACAAGGCCCGGGTGATCCGCCTGATCACCGGCTATCATAAAGTCCGAAAAGGCGACACTGACCTTGGTTATCATCAGAGTCTGATTGATATTACCCCTGCACGTGTTATGGATGAGCTGACGTTATTACTTAGCTCCGCAGGAGAATAAATGCAGGTCCTGATTGTTAAAACATCTTCCATGGGAGATGTCATTCATACCCTGCCGGCATTAACCGATGCCATGCAGGCAATCCCCGGTATTCGTTTTGACTGGGTCGTTGAAGAAAATTTCAGCCAGATCCCCGGGTGGCATCCTGCGGTTGATCAGGTGCTGCCGGTCGCTATCAGGCGCTGGCGTAAACACTGGTTCGGAATGCAACAGCGCGAAGAGCGTTTCCGTTTCAGACAGCGCCTCCGGCAGCGTGAGTATGATGCTATTATTGATGCACAGGGGCTTATCAAAAGCGCTGCGCTGGTGACCCGGTTGGCCCGCGGTACAAAACACGGGGCTGACAAAAGCAGTGTACGTGAACCATTCGCCTGCTGGTGGTATGACAAGCGGCATTCCGTTCCTTTGCAGCAACATGCCGTTGAACGGACACGCGAATTATTTGCCAAAAGCCTGGGGTATGAAAAACCGGCAACGCGGGGCGATTACGCCATAGCCAGCCATTTTATTCATGATTTACCGGAGGATGCGGGAGAATACATGGTCTTTCTGCATTCCACGACCCGTGATAATAAACACTGGCCGGAAGAACACTGGCAGGCGCTTATTCGTCGTGTTACCCGGCAGGGTTATGCGGTAAAACTCCCGTGGGGTACAGATGCCGAATATCAGCGTGCTACACGGCTGGCGGCCGGCTCCGATCAGGTCACGGTGTTACCGAAACTGTCACTGGCAGACGTTGCCCGCGAACTGGCCGGCGCAAAAGTTATTATTTCTGTGGATACGGGCCTTAGCCACCTGGCCGCGGCGCTCGACCGCCCTAACATTACGTTATATGGCCCGACAGACCCCGGGTTAATTGGCGGTTACGGTAAAAACCAGATAGCACTGCGTCCGCCTGCCGGGAACGATATGGGCGATATCACTGCCGATGCGGTGGATAAAACAATACAGACTTTACTGGATTGCTGAAAAAAGATGAGCTCTTTCTATAAGCAGCTATACCGTTATTCTCACCCAAGATCCTTCCGGCATAATGAAACGCTTTGGCCTTTTGTTAAAATCCGCCGGGCCGTTACCGGGGAGATCATCTCGGTCTCCTACAAGCAGCAGCAGATTCCGGTGACCGGACTGTCTGAATTCGCTGCCCGGTATCAGGGTGAAATACTGCTTTCTGCGACGGGGCCATCGGTAAATTCACTCAATTTTGATCTGTTCCCCCCCATCCCGGCAATGGGGGTCAACGGGGCATATCACCTGAATAAAAAAGTACAGTTCCGTTTCTACATCATCGTCGATATGGGTTTTTTTAATGACAGGCCGCAGATAGTCCAACACATTATTGCAGATCCAGCCCTGAAACTGTTCACCACAGTGCACGGAATTATAAACATAGTTAATAACTTCGGACGCGAACAGATAAAGTGCACTTTAATCCCGATAGAAGATATCAGTTACAGAATTTTCGAGCCTTTTGTCCCGATAAAAGACATAAGGCAGACGCTGCGGCCACCTCCAGGGCTCCTGTACAGTCAGGAGAGAGAAGACATTGCATTTAATAGCGACATAAGACAGGGCATTGCCGATGCCGCGACGGTTATTTACTGGGCATTGCAAATATTATCGTTCTGTGGATTTAAAAAGATATATATCATCGGGCTTGATATGAATAATTTTAACCAGCCCAGATTTTATGAAGATAATCAGGATAAACTTCCGACATTACTGGATACTTTCCTGGAAAAGACGATACTCCCCTCATTAAAACATGCCAGTGAAATATTAAGAAAAAATGAAGTAAAAGTCATTAATTTATCGCCTCAGAGTGCGATACCTGATTCTATATTCAAAAAGGAAAACGGGAATGATTTCTTTTCCAGGCAGTAAAAGATCGTTCTTACCTTACACCTTTTTTTTTACCGCCTTCTTATTTTTCAACACACTGTTTAATGGTTCAACAAAAACCAATAACCTTTTACACCTGGCGATCCTTTTTTTTCTCTTTCACGTCATCGTCAATAAGACGGCGGCTCATGCCCTGAGAACTAACCTTGCACTCCTCCGGGGATTGCTGATCGTCGCTGCTTTTTTATTTTACTTCACGCTGAGTAATCTCTGGTCGGCAGACCCGGGGAATATCACGGCGACCCTGACTCACAGTCTCTATATCTTATTCTATATCACTATGACCGCGATGGTTCTCAGTTCACCGGACAGAAAGCGAATTCTGGGCCTGATTATCCTGGGATTTACGATCGTGTTTACCTGGCTGCTGCTCTCTAACTTTCAGGTTATCCTTCATCGTGGCCCGGTGACAGAGCATAATCCGACAGCAGAAAATGTAATAGATCTGTCGGGACTGGCCTGTATTGCCTTAATACTATCAATATCACTCTATCAGGAAACAAAAAATAAATTACTGTTTCCCTGCATGGGGTTGTTCATTTTCTTTATCCTGCTCACCCAAAGCAGGGGGCCCTTCCTGTCATTAATTATCGCGTATTTTATCGGTAAGGGATTACCGGGGCTGAACCGTAAGAATATTGCCATTACCTTAGCAATCATTATTTTATCAGCCATTTTTATAGAAACTACTGAGCTGGGCACGCTGATCCGTTTACGGGCAGAGGAAGCATATACACAGTCTTTCCTGCGTTTCAGCATCTGGAAACACAGTCTTGAACTCTTTTCCCGTCATTACCTCATCGGTAACGGATTCAGTTATCAATTACACTTTATTAATTATTCCGGGGAGCATATTCATACGGCGCACAGTCTGTACATCGGGACACTACTCAAAGGCGGCATTATCGGCGGCGGATTACTGCTTTCGTTACTGCTTTACGCCCTGACTATTGCGCTTAAAACGCCTAAGCAGGAATATCACTGCGGTGCAATACTCATGATTTTCAGCATGCTTTTTTATACAACACAGGGGATGTTTGTCATCGGGAATCCACAAGAGTTCTGGTATCTGTTCTGGTTCCCCGTCGGCTATGCTTTATCTTCCTCGCCATTGTCTTCGCCTGATAGCTCAGTGATCAGGCGAAGATAGGCGCGGGACTACAGGCGCTTTCCTGCCTGCATCCGGGCAGTATAATATTCAAACAGTGTCATGCCGGTGGTCTGTGGCTGCAGCCAGGCAAACAGTTGTTCGAGGTTTTCATACAAGGTTTCGATATCTGCCGCTGTTTTGAACGTCGGACTGCCACCCGGCATAAACTCAGAAGAGTGCAGCATAAACTCCACATAATCACTGCCCGATGCCAGATTACGTTCCACGACCCGTTGCATGGCACTGAGATTATCTCTGGACGGCCGCAACCAATAAACCGCCGGAGAGCGCTGCCGGCCCCTGATCTTATCGACCCCCTGTTTGATCCGCCGGACCCCCGGTGAGTGCTTGTAGTCTGTACTCATCGGTATTTCTAACAATGTCCCGGGACCTGCTCTTGAAATATCCTCAGGGTCCAGGAAATAGGCTTGCCGGGGAAAATGGGTATAATCTGTCCCGCCGTTACCCTGGGGGGCTCCGGCAGTAAACTGCCAGTTAACGCGCGGCGTTACAGAACAGTCGACACAGTACCCCAATCGGGTCAGGACGGCCGCATAACGCTCGTCGAAAGCCCAGCGCCCGGCCCGATGACTTTTCATCGCAACCCCGAAAGACTCTTCCAGTAACTCCGTCATAAAGCGGGCTTTGGCGTCCAGAATATCATCCGGATACTCGATCAGATAAGGCTGCCATTTCCAGTCATCATCGGTCAGCGGGTACTCCGGGGGGCTGTTCCAGGCATGCAAATGCATCCCCACTTCCCCTTGGTTTCTGGCAATGACATCGCTGGCAAATTCCACATATGCCGGGTCTTTTGCCATCTCATAGTTCGTAAGCCAGGTCGGTTTAAACTGATATTTCTCACAGAGTTGCTGAAAACGGGAGAGGAAACGGGTATTTTCCGTGGCGATTACCCGGTGATTTTGCCAAAGATTGTCACCTTCGGTATCGATTGTGATGAGAAAAGCAGGTCTGGTCATGAATTATCTCTGATGTTTACCTGGCGGTTTTTCTGGTATTTTTGCATACGCTCACAGGAGATTCCGGCCGGCTTTCGTCACTGGACGGGACAGAGGTTCTCTTTACCCGTTTCGATAACCGCGCGTTCTCACAGAAGGATATAAACAGTGTCACAACATCATATCACGATGATTATTGATGGTCTGCCCGGCGGCGGTGCCGAAAAAGTGGTTTTAACGCTGGCGCAGGGGTTTCTTACACAAGGACTCCGGGTCTCACTGATTTCTCTGCGTGATGTCTGTCATTTTACACTGCCCGATGGCCTGGATTACCGGGTGGCCGAAGATACCGCGAAAGTCCCCTGGCGCAAACTGACAGAACTGTCCCGCCGGGCCCGTCAGCTTGATCATGCCTTCAGTAAGTTGACGGCAGAACGCGGCCCCGTCGATCTGGTGCTGTCCCATCTGCATAAAACCGACCGTATTGTCCGACGCAGTCGCAAGATTGACCCCGGTAAAACCTGGTTTTGTCTGCACGGCGTTTTCTCATCGTCGTATCTCGGCCACCGTACCGGAGCCTCGCGCTGGCTAAAAGTCAGAAAAATACACCGTGTATATCACCACAGAAAGATCATCGGCGTTTCACAGTATGTGACAGACGATCTCTGTCAGCAGTTCTCCGTCGTGCCGGCAGTAGAGAGGGTTATCTTTAATCCCTTTGATTTCCCTGCTATCCGGGACGCTGCAGTTGAGCCGGTACCCTACCCGCCAAAAAGTTATCTGCTGCATGTCGGGCGTTTCCATACCGTGAAACGCCACGATCGTTTGTTACGCGCCTATGCCCTGAGCGGCCTGCCCTGGCCTTTGGTATTACTCGGGGAAGGCAGTGAAGAGAGTAAACGCAAGCTTCAGGCACTGGCTGAAGAACTCCGTATTACTGACAAGGTGATATTCCGGGGATTCGACAGTAATCCGTATCGATGGATAAAAAATGCCAGGATGCTGATCCTGAGTTCAGACAGCGAAGGTTTTGGTAATGTGCTGGCAGAGGCACTGATCTGCGGTACACAGGTGGTCAGTACGCGCTGTCCTGGCGGACCGGCAGAAATCTTAACCGGGCCGTTAGCGGCCGGGCTTTCGGATCTGACACCGGAATCTCTGGCAGAGAAGATCGCATTTATCGACAGCCATCCTGTCCCCCTGACTGAAACATCATTCGCTGTATATCGGCTCGACTCAGTCTGCCGCCAATATATCGCACTGATTAATCAGTAAGCCCCCCTGCGCTGATAAGGGGGCCGGGTGATTACGGCTGAGGCAGTGACAGTGAGCGCTTCATTTCCGTCACTTCGCTGAATACCGTCGCAACAGAAATAGCCTTCAGCGGCTCGTCTTTATCGGTGACCCGCGGGTCGGAGGCAGGCAGATAAATACAACGATGCAAATGGCGGTCCTGATAGGGACCACTGTTTTCAGGCGATTCCGTCACGAACAGACTCAATGTCGGTACTTTCAGGGCGATAGCCAGATGCAGAGGCCCGGTATCACCGGTGACCAGCATATCCATTGAGGAGATAACCCCCAGCAGTTCAGGTAAGGTTGTTTTACCGACGAAACTGGTCACCGCCTCTCTGAGCGACGGGGCACAGGCGTCCATGACTTGCCGGGCCAGATCGGCCTCTGCGGGCGAACCGATAAGCACGATCTCACTGCCCGGGAACTCACGTAAAATATTTCCGGCCAGTTCAGCAAAATATGCGGGTGGCCAGCACCGGATGCGTGTTGAGGCTCCCAACTGAAAACCCACCCGGAAGACTGACGGTGATTTTGGCTGCGGAACATAAGCACAAGGCGGGGCCATATCCACATCCGAGGTATCGCATCCCAGGGCCGATACCAGTTGCATTTTTCGGCCGATAATATGCCCTTCACATTGATCCACGCCATACACCAGCCAGCGTGACAGTTCCCCGATATCTTTCCCGTAATTATCCCGCACCAGATAACGGCAACCCAACATCGCCGCGCTAAGAATATCGTAAGGAATATGCGAATGCAGCATGACGGCCAGCTCAGGAGAGAACACTTTCGCTTCGCGAATAAATCCCGCCAGTGTGCCGATCTTATTGTTCCAGAACACGACATCATCATAGAATTCGCGTTCTTTCAGCAATTGCTCATATTTAGGGTGAGCGACCAGGATGATTCTGGCCTCCGGATAACGCCGGCGGATTGCCCGTAATGCGGGTGTATTAAACATGTAATCGCCAAGGGCGGTTGTGGAATACACCAGGATAGAACGGAACTCTCTGCGGGAAAGTTGTGCAGCCTTCTCTTCAGAGCTTGCGGTATGACGATGGAAAACACTTAACCAGGCATTCACCAGCCTGATTTTATTTTTTTTTGTTTCTCTCATTTTTGACTGGCTCGCCCCTGACAATCGCGTATCACTATAAAAAACCAATATAAATCAAAAGGAAATGCCAACCCTCTGAAAACACGGGAGCCGAAGGAAATCACTGCGAATTTCCTGCCGGAAAGCACGTGCTTCGCATGATGGAATAAACCCGAAAATAATACTACCCCTTCTCCGGCTGACCGATATCTTTCGTGCGATGAATTCCGGGAACATAAGTATTCCCTCTGAAAAAAGGGCGGTAATTATCCTTATCCCTTCCTGCATGATGCTAACACTGACAGAATCTGCCGATAAAGCGTTATAATTCATCAGCGGTAACAGGATTTTTCCCGCAACATTCCCCCGCTGTCATATTTATTTGATACAGTGTCGTTTATCAAAAAGTATTCGTTATTCTGTGGATGATCGTATCCTGCGCCTGAAACAAGTCAGGGCGAACTAATGGCGGGATAATGGGTCGAATACTGCAACATACTGAGATTTGACCCAGGCTATCAGGCAGAGACCCTTAATGGGATTTTTTTAATTTAAGAAAAGCGACAGGTATGAGTCATACGCCGGCACTATCTACTTCCCCTAAGAGAATACTGGTCATTAAACTTCGCCATCATGGTGATATGTTATTGACGACTCCGGTGATCAAAACACTCAGTGCCAGTTATCCCGGTGCCAGAATCGATGTTCTTCTGTATAAAGAAACAGAAGCTATGCTGATCAATAACCCGCTTATTACCCGGTGCTTTTCCATCGACAGAGCCTGGAAAAAGCTGGGTCCAATGCGCCATATCGCTCATGAGTGGCGTTTATTACGGTTACTCAGAAAACAACATTACGACTTAGTCATTAACCTGGCTGATCAATGGCGGAGTGCGTTGATCACCCGCTTTACCGGCGCTAAACAACGTCTGGGATTTGATTACCCGAAACGGAAGGGCGCACTGTGGCGATTCTGCCACTCGCAACGGGTCCCGGTCTCCGGACACGGAAAGATGCATACGGTGGAACAAAACCTTTCCCTGCTGGAACCTCTTGCTCTGCCGCATATCCGCAGTGAAGTGACCATGAGCTATCAGCCAGCCGATGCCGACGCCATACGTCAGTTACTGAAACAGGTACAGATTACCGGCCGGTATATTGTGGTACATCCGTCATCCCGCTGGTTTTTTAAATGCTGGACGGACGAAAAAATGGCGGCAGTGATCACACAACTGGCCGCTGACGGCTATTCGATAGTCCTGACATCCGGCCCCGACCAGGCAGAAACTGAGATGGCCGGCAGAATTCAGTCACTCAGCCACGGTGAGCATATTGTTTCTCTGGCAGGAAAAATGACGCTCCCGCAGTTAGCCGCGTTAATTGATCAGGCGGAACTCTTTATCGGTGTCGACTCTGTACCGATGCATATGGCCGCTGCCCTGAATACGCCTTATGTCGCGTTGTTTGGCCCCTCCAAGCTGACATTCTGGCACCCCTGGGAAGGAAAAGGGGAAACGATTTGGGCCGGAGATTTTGGTCCGTTACCTGACCCGGATGACATTCAAACCAACACCACTGAACGCTACCTGGATTTAATTCCGGTTGAAGCAGTGCTCACTGCGGCGCGGGATCTACTGAAATGAAAAAAATACGTCTGGCCATCGTCCGTCAGAAATATCGCCCGGATGGCGGTGCCGAACGTTTTGTCTCCAGGGCCCTCGAGGCATTAAATCATAAAGATATGGAGCTTAACGTCATTACCCGCCAGTGGCAGGGCGATGCGCACCCGGACTGGAAAATACATCTGTGCAACCCGATGAAATGGGGGCGTATCAGCCGGGAGCGGGGGTTCGCCAGTGCCGCCAGAAAGCTCTGGCAACAGCAGGCATTTGATATTGTTCAAAGCCATGAACGTATCGCCGGTTGCGACATTTACCGGGCCGGCGATGGCGTACATCGCCGCTGGTTACTGCAGCGCTCACGTATTCTGTCGCGTTGGAAACAGCGCCAGTTAATGGCGGACCGCTACCACCGGTACGTCATGCAGGCAGAGCATGAAATGTACACCTCTCCGCATCTCAAGGCCGTCATCTGTAATGCCGATATGGTGAAGCAGGAAATCATTGAAGACTTTGCCGTCTCGGCAGACAAGATCCATGTCATTTATAATGCCATCGATCACCAGAAATTCCGGCCGGCAGATGAAAAACAACGGCAACAACTACGCCAGCAACACCATATTCCGTTACAGGCGCATTGTCTGATTTTTGTCGGTTCCGGTTTCGAAAGAAAAGGGCTGAAAGCAGCCATTGAAGCCATTTCTGCCACCGAAAGTCATTTGCTGGTTGTGGGCAAAGATAAAATGGAGCAACGCTATCGTCAGCTTGCACAGTCGCTGGGATGTGAACAGCGGGTGCATTTTGCCGGTATGCAACCTCAGACATTACCCTTTTATCAGCTGGCCGACGGATTGCTGTTACCCACACTCTACGATCCGTTCCCGAACGTGATCCTGGAAGCGATGGCATGTGGATTACCGGTCATTACCAGTACCCATTGTGGCGGCGCTGAATTTATAAAATCAGGACATAATGGGTTCATCACCGATGCGCTGGATATCCCGGGGATGGCCGGGGCTATCGGGCTGCTGCCCTCACAGGCTCTGCACTCTGACATGGGCCGGCATGCACGGGAAACGATCCTCCCTTATACGCCTGAACATTTATCAGAACAGTTATTCCGTCTTTATGAGACATTATTATCTTAATAACTGACTTTTCCGGGCCGGTATGGCCCGGAAAACAGAGATTATTCCGCCTTATTCAGCGCCGGCGTTAAATGCCTATTTACTGACATTTATGCTACCATGCCTGTAACATCCCAAGCCGAATTCACATAATGTTGTTGCGTTTATACCAGACAATTCTTTATCTGATTCAACCCTTTATATGGGTTAAATTACTTATTCGTAGCCGAAAAGCGCCAGCCTATCGTAAACGCTGGGCAGAACGCTATGGGTTTTGCGCAGGCAAAGTCAGACCGGAGGGTATCGTCCTGCATTCCGTGTCTGTCGGAGAGACCCTGGCTGCCGTACCGCTGGTCAGAGCATTGCGTCATCGTTATCCATCGCTCCCTATTACCGTCACGACCATGACCCCTACCGGCTCAGAACGAGCCCAGTCGGCTTTCGGTAAAGACGTTGACCATGTGTATCTGCCCTACGATTTACCCGGCGCAACACACCGCTTTCTGAATACCGCTCGGCCACGGCTGATGATTATCATGGAAACAGAACTCTGGCCGGGACTGATTCATATATTGCATCAGCGGAAAATCCCGTTAGTTATCGCCAATGCCCGATTATCTGAACGCTCGTTCCGGGGTTACCAAAAACTGGGCCGTTTTATGCAACGCCTGCTGCGCAGTATTACGCTTATTGCTGCCCAAAATGCTGAGGATGGTGAGCGTTTTGTGGAACTGGGCCTGAAACGCAGCCATCTGGCCGTGACCGGTAGTCTTAAATTTGATATTTCAGTCACGCCGGAACTGGCAGCCCGGGCTGTCACTCTACGTCGCCAATGGGCTCCGCACCGGCCGGTCTGGATAGCCACCAGCACTCACGATGGTGAAGAGAGTATTATTCTGAATAGCCACCAGCGCTTGCTGGAGCAATATCCTGACCTGCTACTGATACTGGTCCCCCGCCATCCTGAACGTTTCCCGGAGGCTATTTCCCTGACACAAAAAGCCGGCCTCAGCTATATCACCCGCAGCAGTGGCGAAATTCCGTCAGCCAGCACCCGGGTCGTGATAGGGGATACGATGGGTGAGCTTATGTTGTTATACGGTATTGCCGATTTGGCTTTCGTTGGCGGCAGCCTGGTTGAACGTGGCGGTCATAACCCCCTTGAACCTGCGGCCCATGCCATTCCGGTGATCATGGGACCTTATATCTGGAATTTTAAAGATATCTGCAGCAAGCTGCAGGACGCTCAGGGTATGCTCACGGTAACGGATTCCGATACTCTGGCACGTGAGGTCAGTAAACTATTGCAGGATGATGATTACCGCCGTTATCTTGGTCACCATGCCGTTGACGTTTTACGCCGGAACCAGGGGGCATTGCAGCGTTTAGTCGACCTTCTTGAACCTTACCTTCCGCCACGGACACACTGATGAATACTCGCCAGCGCCTTTCAGTCGTAATGATCACGAAAAATGAAGCAGAGCTGATCCAGGAATGTCTGGCATCTGTTAGCTGGGCCGATGAAATCGTTGTTCTGGACTCCGGAAGTACCGATCAGACCGTTGAAATTGCCCGTCAGGCGGGGGCCAAAGTATTTCAGAGTACGCAGTGGCCTGGCTTCGGCCCCCAACGTCAGCAGGCCCAGCAATATGCCAGCGGCGATATGATCCTGATGATTGATGCGGATGAACGAGTGACTCCTGAACTACGTCAGTCGATTGAAACGCTCCTTTCACAACCGCCACAGGAACACCAGGTTTACAGCATGGCACGCAGTAACTGGTTCCTGGGACGTTATATGCGCCACAGCGGCTGGTACCCGGACAGAGTCACCCGTCTTTACCCTGCCAGCTTTACCTATAATTCCCATCTGGTGCATGAGTCTCTCGAGCATCCTGGTGCTACGGTCATCAGGCTGACCGGCGATCTGCAGCATTTAACCTGCCGCGACCTGCATCATTTTCAACAGAAGCAATTAGCCTATGCGAATGCCTGGGCGCAGCAACGTGCCCGACAGGGCCGTCGCTGCGGACTTTTTTCTGTCTACAGTCATACCGTTGCAGCATGGCTTAAAACAGCCATTCTGCGGGCTGGTTTTCTGGATGGTCATCAGGGATGGATACTTGCTCTGGTGAATGCACAATATACGTTTAATAAATATGCCATACTCTGGGCATTAACCCGGACGAAGTGACGGAGACCGCGATGACGACCCGAGCGATTTATCCCGGAACCTTTGATCCCCTGACTCTGGGGCATCTGGATATCATTACCCGCGCTTCCCGGCTGTTTGATCATGTCATTCTGGCGATTGCGCATAACCGCACGAAACAACCGATGTTTACGCTGGAAGAGCGGGTGTCGCTGGCACAACAGGCGACCTCTCATCTGGCCAATGTCGAGGTGACAGGCTTCAGTGAGCTGATGGCGGATTTCGCGGGAAAACAGCAGGCAAATGTTCTGATCCGGGGCGTACGTTCCGTCTCTGATTTTGACTACGAACGTCAGCTGGCGCTGATGAATAATCACTTATTACCCGGTCTGGAAAGTATCTTCCTGATCCCCGCCGAAGCCTATGCTTTTATCTCTTCCTCTCTGGTGAAAGAGGTCGCCCGGCATCACGGTGATATTTCCGGGTTTGTGACCCCGGAAATCTGTCAGGCGCTGTTAAGTAAGCTGCATGACTAAGTCACTATCGCTGGCATTCAGGGCACCAGTACGTGCTGCGCTGTGCATGCCGGCCGCTGAGGATCAGGCTGCCGCATTGACGGCAGGGTTCTCCGGCCCGGCCATAGACCTGCAGTTCCTGTGCGAAATAACCAGGTTTTCCGTCGGTCTGTAAGAAATCACGTAATGTGGTCCCGCCCTGCTCAATAGACCGCTGCAGCACCTGCTTAATACATGCCACAAGCGTCCCGGCTTCGCTATCCGTTAACTCACAGGCCAGTCTGTCCGGCAGGATACCTGCAGCAAATAAAGATTCACTGGCATAGATGTTGCCTACCCCTACCACCAGTTTATTATCCATTAGCCAGGGCTTGATGGGGATGCGCTTACGCCGTGACTTCTCCTGCAACCCGCTGGCGGTGAACGCCTCGCTTAAGGGTTCCGGCCCCAGGTGTGACAGTACCCTGCTGGTCGTGAGATCAGTTTCCCATAGCCAGGCACCAAACCGTCGGGGATCGGTATAACGCAGAATTTTGCCGTTACTCATGACCAGGTCTACATGGTCGTGCTTTTCTGCCGGTAACTCTTCCGGCAGAACCCGCAGGCTCCCGGACATCCCCAGATGAATGATGATCCAGCCTTCCGGCAGCTCCAGCAGCAAATATTTCGCCCGGCGCTGCACGCTCAGTACCGGCTGATCACTGAGTGACAGAATTTCCGGAGAGACGGGCCAGCGTAGTCTGGAATTACGTACCACAGCATGAAGTATGGTCGCCCCTGTCAGATGAGGTTCAATCCCCCGGCGACTGGTCTCAACTTCAGGTAGTTCAGGCATCGTTACTCCTTACACACGAAAATTTCAGGCCCGGAAAACAAAAAACCCGGCCGGAGCCGGGTTTTTTCAGAATACCAAAATTATTTAATTTTGGCTTCTTTGTAGACAACGTGCTGACGGACAACTGGATCGAACTTTTTCAGTTCCAGTTTTTCCGGCTTAGTACGCTTGTTCTTCGTAGTGGTATAGAAGTGACCTGTACCAGCAGAAGAAACCAGCTTGATCTTCTCACGAATACCTTTAGCCATGATTTAGTTCCTTAGTACTTCTCACCGCGGGTACGGATATCTGCTAATACAGAATCGATGCCCTTTTTATCAATAATACGCATACCTTTAGCAGATACACGCAGGGTAACAAAACGCTTTTCGCTCTCAACCCAGAAACGGTGTGAGTGCAGGTTAGGCAGGAAACGGCGTTTCGTCGCGTTCAGTGCGTGGGAACGGTTGTTTCCGCTCACCGGGCGCTTGCCAGTTACTTGGCAGACTCGTGACATGTCATATCTCCAAAAATCAAATCAGCTCGAGCTTTGTACTTAGGTTCTGGCCGCCTCGTCAGGCTTTTAACCCATCCAGGCGAGTTCAATGTGAACCCGCTGAGCAGGCCTAAACGCCAAACCCGAGATTCTCAAAGGTGGCGTAGTATACGCTCTGCGGGGCAAACGCTCAAGTCCCGAACAGATAAAGATCTCTTCGGATCGGCGAAAAACTACTGTTTTTCGCCTGTACCCCGCAACGAATGCGCGCTTTTTATACTAAAGCAAGCCCTGTTCAGCAAAAGAGACGTATTGTCCTTTGCCGATCACCAGATGGTCTAAAAGCCTTATGTTCAGTAACCTGCAGACCTGATGAATGCGCTGAGTCACATCTTTATCGGCCTGACTGGGTTCGGCAATTCCGGAAGGGTGATTATGAGCCAGTATTAATGCCGCTGCATTAATTTTCAACGCTTCACGGGCAATTTCCCGCGGATGCACCTCGACACTGTTAAGCGAACCCGTGAACATTTTCTGTGCCGACAGAACCCGATGCTGGTTATCCAGGAAAATCACCATGAAAATTTCACGCTCCTGATGGGATAACTGGCTGGCTAAATAATTCCAGGTCGCTCCCGGGTCTTCCAGCACTGACACGGTAAGTAGTTGTGCCTGAAAAAAACGGCGGCTTAGTTCAGTCACCGCGAGAAGCTGGGTCATCTTCGCGATACCGATGCCGCGTACCGCCAGGTAATTTTCTTTCCCTGCGGCCATGAGCGCATATAATGAACCAAACTGCTTAAGGATCGTCTCTGCCAGCGCCATAACGCCCATTCCGGTGACGCCTGTACGCAAAAATATCGCCAGCAGTTCTGCATCCGTTAATGCCTCCGCACCGAATCTGCTCAGTTTTTCTCTGGGTCGTAGCTCTTCCATCGTCACCTCCTCTTCGTTCTCTGCACTTTAGTGCGCTGCCCTGGCGGATTCTATGGACACTGACAGAAAGACTGGCCGGGATCACAGCCCGCTAACCGCGTCTTACGGGAAAACAGCACCAGGTTGCTAACCGGGCCGTACGCCACATTCTGCTCCCTAAACCGTTTTGCCGGACGGCGAATATGATAAAATGCCGGGGTTGTGGGCGGACTTCGCGGCAACGGAGACAAACATGAGGCGAAAATAATGGAATTAGTCGGTAAAAAGATCCTTCTGGGGATCAGTGGTGGTATCGCCGCCTATAAAACTCCTGAACTGGTACGCCGTTTGCGTGAACGGGGTGCCGACGTCAGAGTGATGATGACTGATGCCGCAAAGGAATTTATTACCCCGCTGAGTTTGCAGGCAGTGAGTGGTTATCCGGTCCTTAATAGTCTGCTGGACCCTGCCGCCGAAGCGGCAATGGGGCATATTGAACTGGCCAAATGGGCAGATCTCGTCATCATTGCGCCCGCCACTGCAGATATTATCGCCCGTATTGGTCAGGGTATGGCCAACGATCTGGTGACTACAGCCTGTCTGGCCACCGCTGCACCTGTCGCGGTGGTACCGGCAATGAATCAGCAAATGTACCGTTCGTCGATTACTCAGGAAAATCTGCACCGCCTTGAGAAGCATGGAATACACCTCTGGGGACCGGACAGCGGAAGCCAGGCCTGTGGTGATATCGGTCCGGGAAGAATGCTTGACCCGGAAGAGATCGTTCGCCATGCTATTTGCCTTGCCGGTACGGTCACAGATTTGCAACATCTGAACGTAATGATCACCGCAGGCCCGACACAGGAAGCGCTGGATCCTGTGCGCTATATTACGAACCACAGCTCAGGTAAAATGGGGTTTGCCATCGCAGATGCCGCTGCCCGACGTGGCGCCAGGGTCACGCTGGTTGCCGGACCGGTAGTACTACCCACCCCGCACGGTGTCAGGCGCATCGACGTAACGACGGCGCTTGATATGCAAACGGCCGTTATGACCGATATTCGTCAGCAGCATATCTTTATCAGTACAGCGGCTGTCGCTGATTATCGGGCAGCGACCATTGCCAGTGAAAAAATAAAAAAACAAGGGCAAAGTGACGACTCACTGACGCTGCAACTGGTTAAAAATCCGGATATTGTTGCCGGTGTCGCCGCACTGGAACAGCATCGCCCCTATGTGGTCGGATTTGCGGCGGAAACACGTAATGTGGAAGAATACGCCCGGCAGAAAAGAAGACGAAAACAGCTGGATTTAATTTGCGCCAATGATGTGTCTCTGACTGAACAGGGCTTCAAAAGTGACCATAATGCGCTTCACCTTTTTTGGCAGGAGGGAGAGAAAGTACTACCCCTTAGTACAAAACAGCTCCTTGGCCAGCAATTATTAGACGAGATAGTCCGCCTTTATGATGAAAAAAATCGACATTAAAATCCTCGACCCGCGTGTCGGGAATGAATTCCCTCTGCCCGCTTATGCTACTCCGGGTTCTGCGGGTCTCGACTTACGGGCGTGTATCGATGCACCGTTAATCCTTCAGCCGGGCGAGACCACCCTGCTGCCAACCGGACTGGCTATTCACGTCGCTGACCCTCAGCTGGCCGCGGTGATCCTGCCACGTTCCGGACTGGGGCATAAGCATGGCATCGTGCTGGGTAATCTGGTCGGACTGATCGATTCTGACTATCAGGGGCAGCTTATGGTTTCAGTATGGAATCGCGCTCAGGAGGCCTTTACCATCCAGCCAGGAGATCGCATTGCACAGTTAGTCTTTGTGCCGGTCGTACAGGCGGAGTTCAACCTGGTGGAAGAGTTCAATACCAGTGAACGCGGTGAAGGCGGCTTTGGCCACTCCGGTCGTCAGTAATTTATCAGCAGCAACTTCTGTACCTTTCATCTTCCGGTTCCCTGGCGACAGATCATATGAACCGGAACTTTTGTGCTCACAGAAAGTGGTCAGTCAAAAAGCCACTCAACACGGCACCGGTACTCCGGAGTTAGTGAACCGGTACAGCGTTTCAAGGTGATTTTCAGGGGTCCTTTCACACATGGCAGAAAAAAAGAACGCGAAACGGAATCGTCGCGAAGAGATTTTGCAGGCACTGGCGCAGATGCTGGAGTCCGGGGATGGTAGTCAGCGCATCACAACCGCTAAGCTGGCGGCGAATGTAGGCGTCTCAGAGGCCGCCCTGTATCGCCACTTTCCAAGCAAGACAAAAATGTTCGACAGTCTTATCGAGTTTATCGAAGACAGTCTGATTACCCGCATCAATCTTATTCTGAATGATGAAAAAGAAACGCTGATGCGGTTAAAACTGATTATCCAGTTGATCCTGGGTTTCGGTGAGCGTAATCCCGGGCTGACACGTATTCTTACCGGCCATGCGCTGATGTTTGAGCAGGATCGTCTGCAGGACAGAATTAATCAGTTATTTGAGCGTATTGAAGTCCAGCTACGTCAGGTGATGCGTGAGAAGAAACTGCGCGAAGGCGAAGGATTCATGACCGACGAAACGCTGCTGGCCAGCCAGTTACTGGCATTCTGTGAAGGGTTACTTTCGCGGTTCGTCAGATCAGAGTTCCGTTTCCGGCCAACCGCAGACTTCGAAAGCCGCTGGCCTCTGCTGGCAATGCAGCTTCAGTAATTCAGCGGGCTGTTCGCCCGCCGTCATAATGACAGGCCTCAGATGCCGTATTGTTGCTGATAGGCACGTACGGCAGTCAGATGCTCAGCCATTTCCGGTTTTTCTTCCAGATAACGGATAAGATCATTCAGGGAAATAATTGACGTCACCTGGCACTGATAATCACGCTCTACTTCCTGGATGGCCGAAATCTCACCACGCCCCCGTTCCTGGCGATCCAGTGAAATTAATACTCCGGCCAGGGTGGCGTTATGCGCCGCAATAATTTCCATCGATTCACGGATAGCCGTGCCGGCGGTAATCACATCATCCACCAGCATGATCCGTCCCTGTAACGGGCTACCGACCAGGAGTCCGCCTTCACCATGATCTTTGGCTTCCTTACGGTTAAAGCAGTAAGGCACATCGTGGTCATGGTGGTCGGCCAACGCCACGGCTGTCGTCGTAGCAATCGGAATCCCTTTATAGGCCGGCCCGAAAAGTAAATCGAAGCGGATCCCTGCGTCCGTGAGTGCCTGTGCATAAAAACGGCCCAGGCGGGCTAAATCCCGTCCGGTATTGAAGAGACCTGCATTAAAAAAGTAAGGGCTCTTACGTCCTGATTTCAGCGTAAATTCGCCAAACTTCAGAACCTGTTTCTCCAGTGCAAATTCAATAAATTCACGTTGCCAGGGTTTCATTTTATTCCTCATATAAAAAAAGCGACCCGGGGGTCGCCTGTCTGTCAGATCGCTAACGCAGCCTTCTGGGCATCAATCAGGGTATCAATACCGCCACGCGCCAGAGCCAACAGGCTAAGCAATTCCTCGTGGCTGAACGGTTCACCTTCTGCCGTTCCCTGTACTTCTATCATTCTGCCATCTTCCATCATGACAACATTCATATCGGTATCTGCGGCTGAATCTTCGACATACTCAAGATCACAGACCGCTTCACCCTCAACAATACCGACAGAAATCGCGGCAACCATGCCTTTCATCGGGTTGGCTTTCAGTTTACCGGCCGCCACCAGAGCATTCAGTGCATCGGCCAATGCCACGCAGGCACCGGTGATAGACGCAGTACGGGTGCCACCGTCAGCCTGGATCACATCACAGTCCAGAGTGATGGTATATTCACCCAGGGCCTGTAAATCAACAGCAGCCCGCAACGAACGTGCGATCAGACGCTGGATTTCGAGGGTTCTTCCCCCCTGCTTCCCTTTTGCCGCTTCCCTGGCCATACGGCTATGGGTAGAACGCGGTAACATACCGTACTCTGCGGTTACCCATCCCTGGCCTTTTCCTTTCAGAAAACGCGGGACACTTTCTTCCACGGTGGCCGTACAAAGTACTTTGGTTTCCCCGAACTCCACCAGCACTGAGCCTTCAGCATGTTTGGTGTAATGGCGGGTCAGGGTGACTGGACGCACTTGTTGTGCACTACGGCCTGCTGGACGCATGTTCTTTCTCCGGCTGCTATTAACTGGCTGCGCATTATACGGATTTCGCCGCCTCCTGCCTATGCCCGGAACGCTCAGTCCAGCGTTTTACGATAGCTGATGGCGGCGATAAGGAGAGTGATTATCCCCAGGGATACCAACGCCAGTAGCTCTGGCAACAGTTCACTGCCGGTATATCCCTTCAGCATGACTCCTTTGATCAGGCGTATGAACCAGGTTAATGGCAGACAGGCCCCTATCCACTGTGCCCAGACAGGCATACTGATAAAGGGACTGATAAATCCTGAAAGCATGACCGAGGGGATAAAATAAAACGAAGAGAGCTGTAACGCCTGTAACTGATTTTTGGCAAGACCGGAAATGGTGACCCCGATAGCCAGGCAGAGAAAGATAAAGATGATCAGGACGATAAAGAGCAAAAAGACACTACCGAGCATTGGTATCTTAAACAGAAAAAGCGCAGACAAGAGGATCATGACCGACTGAAAAGCGCCGATAATAATATAAGGGGTTATTTTCCCCAGGATCACCTCCATCCCGCTCACCGGTGAGATGAGCAAACTCTCCATCCCGCCGTTTTCCCTTTCCCGCGTCACAGCCAGTGCCGTCATTAAGATCAGCGTGGTACTGAGGACAGAACCGATAATCCCCGGAACCGTATTATATTGCGTCACTCCTTCAGGATTAAACATACGGTGTACGATCAGCTCAAACTCGCCAGCCCCCTCCTCCGTACGTAATACTTCCGGCAGATCATTTCTGAACATGCTTTTCGCCGCACCGGTCAGGGCACTGAGGGCATTATTGATAGCCAGCGGATCAACGGCATCACCCTGCACTAAAATCCGTGGTTTCTCTCCCCGCAGGAGTTGGCGGGTAAACCCCTCGGGTATCGTCAGGATAAACAGAATATCACCACGGACAAAAGCCTTACGAGCCTCTTCAGGTGACGGAAAGAGATGAAAATTAAAATAATCGGTATTTTGCGCCGAGCTCACAAATACCTGACTCAGCGGCCCGGTATCATAATTCAGTAATGCGGATGGCAAACGGTGGGGATCCATATTAACGGCATACCCCAGGATAACCAGCTGGGCGAGCGGGGTCAGAAACACCATCAGGATACTGATTCTGTCACGTCTTAATTCATGTAACTCTTTGATAACGATTGCCAGCCAGCGGGTAAAAGAAAACTTAATGTTTATTATTTGCATCAGATATCATCAGACATGAAAACGCATCTTCCAGTGAGGTAATGACCGGAGAAATAGTGTGTTGTTCAGAAACAAGTGCAGACAGGCTAGCGACCAGACGCTCTTTATCACGGGAAGTCACGTTCAGGACATTTCCACGAATAATGGTGTGCTCAATGCCGGGAGAGGAACGTAACTGTGTTTCGAGCACAGAGAGCCCATGGCCGGCTATCTGCAAGGTCGTCAGATTCTGCTGACGGATAATCGACTGCGCCGTTCCACTGGCTAATAAATCACCGTAGGCCAGGTATGCCAGCCGGTGACACCGTTCGGCTTCATCCATGTAATGGGTACTGACCAGTATAGAGATACCTTGTGCAGAGAGCTGATGCAGTATCTGCCAGAAGTCTCTGCGCGAGTGGGGATCCACACCCGCAGTGGGTTCATCCAGGAATAATACCTGTGGCTGATGTACCAGGCATGCGGCCAGAGCCATCCGCTGTTTCCAGCCACCGGAGAGCGTCTTTGCCGGCTGATGCTGCCGCGAGCTCAAGCCAAGCTCAGAGAGTATTCTGTCCACGGATTGCGCTTTCTGGCTGATATTATGCAAACGGGCCATAAAAAGAAGATTTTCACGTATTGTCAGATTTCCCCACATTGAGAATTGCTGACTCATATAGCCGATACATTTTTTTATTTCGTCACGTTGCCTGAAAATATCTTTACCCAGGCAATACCCCGTGCCGGAGTCCGGAGTTATCAGTCCGCACATCATGCGTATAGAGGTTGTCTTTCCACTTCCGTTTGGCCCCAGGAATCCGTGGATCTCGCCTTTATGAATATGCAGCGAAAAATCCCTGACGGCATGATGGTCACCAAAGTATTTATTCAGGCCGGTGACACCAATACAATATTCATTCATCCGGAATCACCTCCACACGGAAAGGCTGCCCGATATTAATCAATGCCGCTGCGCTTTTTTCCGGTACGGCCTCGGCCATATACACCAGTTTATCCCTGTGCTCCGTGCTGTAAATGACCGGCGGAGAGTATTCTGCCTCCGGGCTGATGTAGTTAATCCGGCCGGCATAAGGTTGCTTACAGCCATCACATACCAGCAGAACGCTCATTCCCGTATGTAACGCCCCCAGCTCTTTTTCCGGAATAAAAAAGCGTACCCTGACATTTTCTGGTGAAAGTAAACTTATTAGCGGTCTTCCGGCAATTACGCGCTCTCCGGGGCGATAGAGGGTATCGAAGACCACGGCATCCTGCGGTGCGATGAGGGTACTTTGTTGCAGTTCCCAGCGCGCTTTATCTCTTTGCAATCGGGCGGATTCAACCTGTAATTGCTGACTTTCAATCAGCGCCTCCCGGGCGGGTAAATTTCTGACATCAAGCCGGGATTTCAGCTCCTGTACCAGGGCTCTCTTTTGCCGGTAAGCGGCGACCGATTTTTGCCATTCATCTGCCGAAACAGCCCCGGTACGATATAATTTTTGCAGACGCGTATGCTGTTTTTTTGCTAACTCTTCTTCTGAAAGTGCACTTTCAAGCTGGGCCCGGATCACTGCCAGCTCAGCGGGCCGATCACCGGAAATGAGATCCGTCAGGCGTGCCTTTTCTGCCAGATATGCCTTCTCACTGATCTCCAGAGTATTACGCGTCGTAAAATCTTCCATGGTTAATAACGTCTGGCCCTTACGGACCTGATCGCCCTTTTTGACCCACAACTGGTCAATTTTCTCGTTAGTGGCGTAGGAAAGATAAATAAATTCACCGTATGAGTATCCCGGATAGGTCGGTGGCGACTGAATACGGCATGCGTTCAGACTCATCATCAGAATAAGAAATATAACGTCCCTGTGCTTGAATAGCATATTTTTAACTCCCTGAATATTTCTCTGTCAGGTTCAGAAAGGCAATAATCCATACACCGGGCTTATTCATTAATAAATAAACCTTCAGTATATATAAAATAAAACCGGACCCCATCAAAGGTAAATGCACCATAAACATTCGATGATTAAAAATCAACTATAAAAAACACAACAAGAAAAATATCAGCAACGGATTATTTCGATAACTCAGGTAAAACCTGAATTAATAATCCATTCCGGAAATGGCAAAATAAAAAACCATCTTTTAAATAAATCCGTCGCCTGACATAGAACAAGATTGAAAAATAATTGCATAAAAAAATATAAGACGGTTTTTTACTGTCAGGCGGCCTTCTATTTATCAAAGACCTGCAGAGTTCACGCCCCTTTCCGGTAGTAACAGAAGCCCCGTGAACAAAAAGCATGCAACGGATTCTCTGTCATAGTATGCCGGCCCCGCAGATAAGATTTCAGACATTACGTGAAATGTGTTGCGAGTTGTGGCTAAATACCTTCCTCCTTTCCAGTCAGACGGATAGCATTGATATGCTTTATATACTCCATTTTTTGTTAGCCATTGTTGTCATTTTTTCTCTGGCACTACTTTTCAGTAACGATCGTAAAAAAATCCGGCCACGGATAATACTTCAGCTAATGGTTATTGAAGCGGCTCTATCCTATTTCCTGCTTCATTCATCGGGTGGGACGATATTAGTTTCTGGTATTTCTGATTTTTTTGAAACTATTCTCAGGTTTGCTGCTCAGGGAACAGATTTTGTCTTTGGCGGTATGGCAAATCAGGGCCTGGCCTTTGTGTTCCTCGGGGTACTCTGTCCTATCGTTTTTGTCTCAGCACTGATTGGTATTCTGCAACACTGGCGGATCCTGCCACTGTTTATCCGGGTTATCGGCACCGCATTATCTAAAGTCAACGGCATGGGCAAACTGGAGTCTTTCAATGCCGTCAGCACACTGATCTTTGGGCAATCGGAGAACTTTATTGCTTACAAAGGTATCCTGGGTGATCTGTCACCACGTCGTATGTACACCATGGCAGCCACAGCAATGTCGACCGTATCGCTTTCGATTGTCGGAGCGTATATGTCGATGATTGATGCCAGATATGTTGTCGCCGCCTTAATACTGAACATGTTCAGTGCCTTTATTGTGCTATCCATTATTAACCCGCTGAGTCATGCTGAAGATCAGCAACCTATCGCGCTGGAAAAGCTACACGAAGATCAGACCTTCTTCGAAATGCTGGGTGAATATATTCTGGCTGGCTTTAAAGTGGCGATGATCATAACCGCAATGCTTATCGGTTTTATTGCACTGATTTCTGCGGTGAATGCTATCTGCAGCAGCCTGTTTGGCTATAGCTTTCAGCGATTGCTGGGTTATGTATTTTATCCGTTTGCGTGGCTGATTGGTATCCCGGCCAGTGATGCATTGCATGCAGGAAGTATTATGGCAACCAAGCTGGTCTCCAGTGAGTTTGTTGCGATGATTGACCTGAAAAAGATCGCTGCTGATTTTACCCCTCGCGGGCTGGGTATTCTGTCCGTCTTCCTGGTGTCATTTTCTAACTTCGCTTCGATCGGTATCGTTGCCGGTACGATTAAAGGTCTGAACGAGAAGCAAGGGAATGTTGTGTCACGTTTCGGCTGGAAGCTGGTCTACGGATCAACGCTGGTCAGTCTGCTTTCGGCGGCATTTGCCGGACTGTTTTTATAAAACGGATGACAGAAACTATGGGCGGAGAAGATTTCTCCGCCCCGGGAATCAGAAATCAACGCAGACGTTATTATCAACACGCATGACAGATTCCTGTTCAAATCTCTGCTTATAGATTTGACGTAATTGCTCAATCTTCTGATCATTCTCTTTATCAGCAGAATGGATCAGCATCAGAGCTTTACTGTTCTCTCTCGCCAGATGTCCATCATCCCCCAGCCATTGCCCTTTCGCGTTATAGACAGAGAGACCATCTTTAAAGCGTGGCGTGACATCATTATCGATAAATGCTTGCCAGGCTTTTTCCGGAATGTTACTGCCGTGAGCGCGGCTGAGACCAAACCATAAGGTCGTCTGAACCTGCACAGAACCATGCACACACGGATTTTTGACCACTTCCGGTGATACTGTCGGTGGTAATGGTGCCGGATGCGGGACGTTGTGATCTTGCTGACACCCTGCCAGTAATGCAGCCATAGCCAGACTGTAAATCATCTGTTTTTTCATTATTTTCTTCCTGTAAGTAAACTCCGCCAACATAGTAAAGCCTTTTATGAAAAACCGATATGCCGATTGTTACGGGATACCTCTGTGCACCCCCTTCCCCGGCCGTTATAATCGCTCCATCACTTCATCAACATGAGTACCCGCTATGATCCGCAGTATGACCGCCTACGCACGCAGTGAAATCAAAGGTGACTGGGGCAGTGCCACCTGGGAACTACGCTCGGTAAATCAGCGCTATCTGGAAACGTATATGCGTCTTCCGGAGCAATTCCGCAGCCTGGAGCCAATGATCCGTGAACGTATACGTCATCGTCTGACGCGCGGAAAAATTGAATGCGCACTGCGTTTTGATGCCAGCCAGAGTGCGCAGTCTGAGCTGATGCTTAACGAAGGCCTGGCCCGACAGCTTATACAGTCAGCTAACTGGGTTAAGCTGCAGACGGATGAAGGCAGTATCAATCCGCTGGATATTTTGCGTTGGCCGGGCGTTATGGCTGCTGCAGAGCAGGATCTGGATGCTATCAATCAGCAACTGATGGAAGCGCTGGAAGTGGCTCTGGACGATTTCATCACTGCCCGTGAGGCCGAAGGTAAAGCATTACAGACGATGATTGAACAGCGTCTGGAAGGCGTTTCTCAGCAGGTCATTAATGTCCGCGCCCGCATGCCTGAAGTACTGAAATGGCAGCGCGAACGGCTGACCACTAAACTGGAAGAGGCCGATGTTCAGCTGGAAAATAACCGGCTGGAGCAGGAACTGGTGATGATGGCACAGCGTATTGATGTGGCAGAAGAACTGGACCGTCTCGAAGCCCACGTGAAAGAAACTTATAACATCCTGAAGAAGAAAGAAGCGGTGGGTCGTCGCCTGGACTTTATGATGCAGGAATTTAACAGGGAATCGAATACACTGGCATCGAAATCGATCAATGCCGATATCACTGCCTCAGCCATTGAGTTAAAGGTACTGATTGAGCAAATGCGCGAACAGATCCAGAATATCGAGTAAGCACTCAGGGCAGATCACCCCCCGCATAAAAACCCCAAACCCCGCCGTCTGTCGGGGTTTGGGGTTATCACTCGCTATCACAAAGACACATCAAAGCGCACACTGGCGGTGTGATGTATGTTGGGTACATGCTTTTGGACCACCCTCTCTCAGATATTCTGAATAACAAAGCGAACGGATATCCATAGCGGGGCATGAATAAAGACCAATGAGCGTTTTGAAGGCCGCGCAGACAGTAACGAACTGTCTTTGAGATCTATCGCCTGCAGGCCAGATGACTGGCTGGAGGTTCGGGGACAAGTTCACAGGAAAATCCTGCCCCATGATAATCGGCTTATACACCGGAATCTGACTATCCAAAGCCCGCGAGATCGCAAAAGAATTGTTCGTACGGATGTCACTGAGCGATGATATTGCCGGAGCAGGCAGGAAAGAAAAACCGAATCACAGGCGAAGATGGAAACGGAGAAAAACACAATGTGCGTTTCTGAAATGTTATATGACGTCGAGCGCCAGAGACTCATGCGGTCCCCCACACGATATACTCCGCCTCCGCATCGACAAGGACATTAATCCCCGGAGAGAATATCCGTCCGGACGAGGTCAAAGCCATAGGATCTGCCCGCACGCATCACCCCAGGTTTACTTCATTTTTAACTGACAACATTCACAGCGGATCAGGCAGGAATCTGATTTTCCCCCCGGGCGCTGGCACTTCCCTGCTGCCCGGCGTACTCTGCATCTGGTGGCTACTTTTTAGCCAGCACGATCTAAGGAACAGATCATGATAAATGCACTGCAACTCCCCTGTACCCTCTTCAGGACACAGAAGCGAATGGATGACTACAGTGCCAGCGATATGCGCTGTGGAGAGTTAACCGAAACCCAACTAAGAACATCCCTACCGCAAGCATCCCTGCAAAAAGGACCATGCACTTTACTGACGCCATCGCTTAAAGTTGAATAAATATAATTAATTTATAGTATCAGGATCACAAAAAATTTCTGAATACGTATGCTTGATCTTACCGGTGTGCTTTTTAATTGGAATTTTAAATTTAGTGAAATATTTATATTAAAAGGACTTTTATATGCCACTATTGAAATTACCGTGTACTATTTATCAGACACAACACAGGTTTAATGATAACAGTACTGACGATATGCGTTACGGGGATCTTACTGAAACGCAACTGAGAGGAAGCTTCGACCTGGATGACGTGTCTGACATCGTCAACCCCTGGACCGGGCAGGAAGTGTCAATATTCAATACATTCAGAAAATCCCGACCTAAATCTAAATCAGAAATAGTTGATCTTCTTTTCAACGAATTTCTTCGTCTGTCAATGCCAGCCTATTATTTAGGCCGACACCAATTATTTAAAAATATCGTTAATCACTTTTATCGAGGCAGAGGAAATGATTACTCCAGCCCTTTCCTTGACAGTGCTTATAAAGAGCTAATCATAAATGGTCAATCGTCAGCATTTTCTTCTCTCAACATAATTAAATCTTCATTAGATAGATCAATAATCACCGAACAAAGAAGCTTTTCTGATATTGAAAAGAATTTAATGACTCAAGCCATTAGAAAATCAATACTGCCGAAATTCAACCGCTGGGCTGACTGTATCAATGGGTTAGGTATATATATACATGATATTTACGCAACAAAAATACAAATAACGGAATTAAAGATAACCAATAATTCTTATATTACAAAAGTAAAGTTCACTGCACAAGACCATTTCGGCCTTGACAGAATTGATATTATGAACAGAAAGTTTCATTATATCCGGGCATTCCGCATATGGTTCATCCTTCAACGGTGGGAGAAGTTTGGTTTTCAACCATTTTTCACCAACATGAAAGCGGAATTTCAAATAAATAGTCAGAGGAATAGATGAGAATAAAAAAAATCATCTTTTTTATTGCTGCATTGGTAATAGTACTGTTTGTTTATATGAATTTTTTTCATGTACCCAAAGTGCTTGCCATTCATGGTACAGATGATATCAAAGAAGTATTAATTAAAAACATACCTTTTACTGACAGTGAAAAGATAAAATGGTGGGAGAGAAATAGTGAAAAGTTTTTTAATAAATCACAGGTATATTCCGTATCACTTTGGCGTTTCGACGGAACATATCTAAAGCTGGCACCTAAAGATTCTGGATTGTTCCCCGATCACGATACAGATTACTTGCTATGCTTTGATGATGTTAAGAGTGATAAAAGCTGCATAGATAAATCAAACTGGATCATGGACATTACGAAATCGAAAGATGGCTATACTTATTATCAACTGGGCGGAAGATCTTATTATCTCAAACCTTCAGGAGAATTGATGAAAGGAGAAATATTTAAAACAAAAATAAAATAAAAATTTATCAGGGATAATGGTAGCACTTTTCCTATATCCGGGCACGAAGTATATTGCATAGTAAAACCATTGATTATTGATAACCAAAAACTTACATTCAGAATGTGGTCCTTTTTCAGCGGACTGATTCTTCCAGGATGACGATTTCACGTCCTGGATATAATGTGTCTTTTCATGCCGGTCGACCTCATTAGCTGAAAGGAAGAAAAGCCTGAGACTCTGTCTTACACAGGTGTTGAATATATTTTTACCTGACTAATACGCTTACCGATCAGGCAGGAATCTGATTTTCCCCCGGGCACTGGCACTTCCCTGCTGCCCGGCGTACTCTGCACACAGAGACTGC
>NZ_JAERJR010000013.1:47319-92309 GCF_018257515.1 Tatumella sp. JGM118 | reverse complement strand
GGGCGACCGGGCAAAGGGCGCAGGGCCGCGCCCTCTGCACTCCGGGCCTGGCGACAAGCCTGCCCGCCGCTGCGCGGCACATTCGCTCGCAGACGCTCTCCACCGTCCCGGGACAATATCGCTTTGCCATCACAGGCCAGGTATGACAAGTTGGGTTGGCAGACACACTGAAATGCTATCAGCCATTTTTTCTTCATATGACTTATTTATTGAGGCAGGTATCCACGGATGAAAATAAGTATCAAAACTCCGCTTATAAATTCGCTTCCTCTGAGTGAATGCTTAAAAACCAATGTCTGGTTAAAAATGGAATCGGCTCAACCCACCGGTTCATTTAAACTCCGTAGTGCAGCCAATGCATGCCGGTATTATGCAGAGCAAGGTGCTACCGGCTTTGTCAGCTCATCCGGCGGCAATGCCGGAATATCGGTGGCACACAGTGGAAGAAAGCTGGGGCTGCCGGTAACGGTCGTCGTACCTGAAACCACCTCGTTAATGGCAAGGCAGCTAATTCTCCGTGAAGGTGCAGAACTGATTGTCCACGGAAAAGTCTGGAGCGAAGCTAACGATTACGCATTATCACTCACCGGCGGTAACACGGTTTATATCCATCCGTTCGATGACCCGCATCTGTGGGAGGGGATCAGCACCATCATTGATGAAGTTATCGGGGAAGGGCTGAAGCCTGATGCGGTCGTTTTATCGGTCGGAGGAGGTAGTTTACTTTCAGGTGTCGTTCAGGGGCTGGTCAGACACCGGTTAGGGGATATCCCTGTCTATGCCGGTGAAACCTATGGTACCGCATCACTTAATGCTTCGGTGAATGCCGGCGAACTCGTCAGATTACCGGTTGTCAGTGGCATAGCCACAACACTCGCCGCAAGCCAGGTGTGCAGAAATGCATTCGATGTGGCCACCCGCCACAACGTTCACAGTATGCTGGTCTCCGATGAAGAAGCGGTGAGTGCCTGCCGGGCGTTTCTTGATGACCATCGGGTACTGACGGAACCTGCCTGTGGTGTTTCACTGTCACTGTTGTATGATCGGAAAATTCAGTTCGCTGCCGAAGATAACGTGCTGGTGATCGTGTGCGGTGGTGCATCGGTTACTGCCAGCGCCATACTGGCTTAACCGGAGCCCCGACTGGCAGGCGCTTATACCTGCGGGGATCCCGGCGCTGATAACGATGTAATGAGGGTGGCGGCAGGCATTGCAGTCTGCAACCCTCACATTCGTCCTGAAAGGGCTCACCCTGACAATGGCCAGGTAGCCTGCACGCTGGCCTGCCAGGCCTTTATCCCTTTCCGTTCGATAGCGGCGACGTTCACCTGCGCGGTGACTATCGTGCTGCAATCACAGTACTCCCGGCCTGGTTGTGAAATTCCGGAGACAAAAAAGCCCCCTGCGACTGCAGGAGGCCTGGTTCAGAGAAGCTAATCGACCTGTGAATGTGCCTGACGGCCCGGGTGATCAGTTAACTTTTTCAGAGATAGCACTTTTGGTGTCAGATGCTGCATCTTTGGTTTTATTCCAAAGTTTGGTTGCACCTTCCTGAGTACCATTCACCGCTTTGTGAGTGGTTTCTTTTGTCTTATTCCAGCCTTTTTCAGTACCTTCTTTCGTACGGTTCCAGGCTTTCTGTGATTTTTCTTTCGCAGCATCAGTATTAGTGGTGTGACCACCATTTTTCAGCTTGTTCACTGTCTGCTCGTTTTTTTCCTGCAGACGGTGTTTGGTTTTGTTCGCGATTTCCGCGCTACGGTCTTTAGCCTGTTCGGTCGTCTCAGACGCGCTGTTTTTCAGCTGCTGAGTCTGTTCCTGAACCTGCTGTGAAGTTGTTTCTGCAAATACATGCGCTGTGAAGAAAGTCATCGAAATAGCAACAGCAGTTAATGTTTTTTTCATCTTCATTTCCCTTGTTTTAGGCTATGTAAAAAACCTAGCAGCCAATCTTTATTCTTACAAGGCGCACTCTGAGAATACAGAATTCTCTTACAGCGACCGGTGATGCTGCCGATACCCGCATTATCACCTTTTGCCTGTGCGAACGGGTACTCGTCTGTGTATATGTGCCTGTCCGTGTCGTGTGTCGTGTGTCGTGTGTCGTGTGTCCGGCAGATTAAAGATGCATTTGACTTGCATCAATAAGTCTGACACGCCTTTATCGTAAGGTGGTATCTCTGTCATTCCCGTGAGGCCGCAATGCGTAATACCCGACTCTGCGTGATTGGAAATGGTATGGTGGGACACCGTTTTATTGAAGAGCTGATCGATAAATCGCCCGCAGACCGCTACGAGATCACTGTATTCTGCGAAGAACCCCGCCAGGCATATGACAGGGTCCATCTCTCATCTTATTTTTCACATCATACCGCTGAAGATCTGTCGCTGGTCCGTGAAGGTTTTTACGCAAAGCATCATATTCAGGTCTTTATTGCAGAGCGCGCACTCACCATCGATCGTCAGCGCAAAGAGGTGAGCTCCGGAGCCGGCCGCACGGTCTGTTACGATAAGCTGGTGATTGCCACCGGTTCTTACCCCCGGGTCCCCCCGATTGAAGGCAGTAACGGCCCTGACTGCTTTGTCTACCGGACCATTGAAGATTTGAACGCCATCGAAGCCTGTGCACTGCGCAGTAAACGCGGGGTGGTTATTGGTGGCGGATTACTGGGGCTTGAAGCGGCCGGCGCACTGAAAAATCTCGGGATTGAAACCCACGTGGTCGAGTTTGCCAACGTATTGATGGCCGAACAGCTGGATACGACCGGCGGCGAACAATTACGTAAGAAAATAGAGCGTCTCGGGGTTCAGGTTCATACCGGAAAGAATACCCGCCAGATTATTCAGCAAGGCAGTGAATCGCGTAAAACTCTGTTATTTGCCGACGGTTCTTCGCTGGAGACCGATTTTGTGGTCTTCTCTACCGGTATTCGCCCGCAGGACAGTCTGGCCCGTCAGTGCGGACTGGTGACCGCCGAACGCGGCGGGATTGCCATTAACCGGCAGTGCCAGACCAGCGATGCGGACATTTATGCTATCGGCGAATGTGCCAGCTACCAAAACCATGTCTACGGGCTGGTCGCTCCGGGATACAAAATGGCACGGGTAGTGGCCGCACACTTGTGTGATCAGTCAGCAGAATTCGATGGCGCCGATATGAGCGCCAAACTCAAATTACTCGGGGTCAATGTCGGTGGACTGGGCGATGCTCATGGCCGTACCCCGGGCTGCCGAAGCTATATTTATCTTAATGAAACTAAAGAAGTTTATAAGCGTCTGATCGTCAGTGCAGATAACAGGTTACTGCTGGGTGCCGTACTGGTCGGAGATACCACCGATTACGCTAATTTATTACAACTCATGCTGAACGGAATTGAACTGCCGGAAAATCCTGAGCAGCTGATCCTGCCTGCCTGCGCGGCAGGAGAGAGCCGGGTCATGGGTGTCGATAAACTGCCGGACAGTGCACAGATCTGTTCATGCTTCGATGTCAGTAAGGGCACCATCATTAAGGCGATTGCCGATGGATGTCATACGGTGGCAGCACTGAAAACCGCGACCCATGCCGGCACCGGTTGTGGCGGATGTATTCCGTTACTGACGCAGGTACTGAACAGTGAACTCTCACGACAGGGAATCGAGGTCACCCACCATCTGTGTGAACATTTCCCCTATTCCCGTCAGGAGCTGTTCCATCTGATCCGTGTCGGACAAATCAAAACCTTCGATGCATTACTCCGGCAATACGGAAAAGGCTATGGCTGCGAAGTCTGTAAACCTGCCATTGCCAGCCTGCTGGCCTCCGCGTGGAACGATTTTATCCTGCAGCCGGCACTGGTGCCATTACAGGATTCCAACGATAACTTTCTGGCCAATATCCAGAAAGATGGTACTTATTCGGTGATCCCCCGTAGTCCCGGGGGGGAGATTACCCCGCAGCAATTACGTGTTATCGGTGAGATAGCGACCGACTTTTCCCTTTACAGCAAGATCACGGGGTCGCAGCGGATTGCTCTGTTTGGTGTTCAGAAAGATGATTTACCGGTGATATGGCAGAGGTTACTGGATGCCGGGTTTGAAACCGGTCATGCCTATGCCAAAGCGCTGCGCATGGCAAAAACCTGTGTCGGTAGTCGCTGGTGCCGTTATGGTGTCGGGGACAGCACCGGGCTCGGGGTCATGCTGGAAAACCGTTATAAAGGTATCCGTACCCCGCATAAAATGAAGTTCGGTGTCTCCGGATGCACCCGTGAATGTGCTGAAGCACAGAGCAAAGATATCGGCGTCATCGCGACAGAAAAAGGCTGGAATCTTTATGTTTGCGGTAATGGCGGCATGAAACCCCGCCATGCGGATTTGCTGGCTGCGGACCTCGATCAGACCACACTGGTTCGCTATATCGATCGCTTTATGATGTTCTATCTGCGTACCGCCGATAAATTACAACGCACTGCCGTCTGGCTGGAAAATCTGGAAGGTGGCATCGATTATCTGAGAAAAGTGATCATCGACGATAATTTAAATATTGCGGCGCAGGCGGAAGAGGATCTGCGTTTACTGCGGGAAAAATATCACTGTGAATGGCGTGAAACGCTGTCTGAACCGGATACACGCTTACGTTTCAATCATTTCGTTAACAGTCCGCAACGCGACATGCTGGTACAGATGGTCCCCGAAGGCCAGCAACACCGGCCGGCCCGGCCGGAAGAACGCATCCCGGTAGCCCTGCAGGAGGATAAGTGATGACTGAATGGGTCACTGTTTGTAAGGTCAACGATATTCTGCCGGGGACCGGCGTCTGCGCTTTGCTTGAAAATCAGCAAATCGCCCTGTTCCGCCCACGGGATGATGTGCAGGTCTATGCCATCAGTAATATTGACCCTTTTTTTCGGGCAAGCGTACTCAGCCGCGGCATTATCGCTGAACATCAGGGCGACCTTTGGGTTGCCAGCCCGTTAAAGAAACAACACTTCAGACTGCGTGATGGTTTGTGCATGGAGGACAACCGTTATTCTGTGGCCGCGTATCCGGTGAAGGTTTCTGAGGGGGCTGTGCAGGTCAGCACGATGCCGGTGCCGGACAGTCACGACGATACGGTGATCCGTGAATGACCTGCCCTGCCCGGGGTAACTCCGGACCATATTTTCCGGCAGTGACCGGTCAGGCCATACTGACCGGCGCAGCCCCCGGGGACACGGAATTGCAGAGACTGAACGCCCTGCGATCCCTGCAGTAAGCGGAGGTGGTGGCTTTCCCCCCGCGGGTCTCTGACGGGATGCTGGCGCTGATCCCGCAGAGCGCTAAACGGATCGCTGCCGGGAAGCGATCTGGTCGCCCTGATCATTGCCGGGACGGGATTAACCGCCTCCTGATCCGTGAGGCAGGCTCCGGTCAACGAGTGGTCAGACTGAAAGGAGGTGACCCGCTCATTTTGGGTCGGGGCGGAAAAAGCCGGAAGCGCATCAGGCCGCAGGTATTCAGTGCTCCGTGCTTTCCGGAATTACCGCCGCCAGTGGCTGCGCCGCCACATTTATTCCGCGGACACACCGGGAACACGCCTCCGGCGTACGCTTTATTACCGGGCCCCGGTGTTATATCCGTTACGTCCAGAGGTTCTGTACGGACGAAACGCTGGTGATTTACAGGGGGTTACTGCGGGCAGCAGATATCTGTACGCAACTCCAGGATACCGGTGCCGGGAAACCTACTGATGCCGGATGCCGGCTATCACTCTCAGTCCTGCCGGTCGCGGTAATTAAGAGCGGCCCCCGGCCACAACAGCGCGTCAGGGTCGGGAAACGGGATGAGCTGTCAGGGTGCTGTGACGATCTCCGCAACTCCGGTCTGATTCCTGTCGGGTTCGTCGTTCTTCTGTGTCGGGGATATCAGAAAGCCCCTGAAAAGTTTACTGATGAAATAATTACAGAAACTAAGCATCCTGAATTTATCGTTAATTCTCAGGACTACGGAAAAATTAAATAAAATTAATTTATATTATTAATTATTTTTTAATATCAGAAAAGATCGTGTTATTCCGAAATTAATAGTCCCTGAAACCTGTCTGAGATCAATCATGGGAGACCATCTGCCGGGATATAGTAATCGCGCCGTAACAATACAATAAAAATATATCAACAGATAAGAAAGATAATAGTTAATTAGTATTTTTTAGTTCATCTGTTAACCCTGTCGTTACCTGACACCAGGTAATTTCTCTATCAACTATTAACACTGAGCTTAGCCATGTCGTTATCAAAGAGAAAAAACTCCGGACTGCTGCAGCAATGGGAGCCGGAAAATAGTCAGTTCTGGGAGCAAAGCGGGAAAAAAATAGCACGGAGAAACCTGTGGGTTTCGGTATTTGCGTTATTGCTCTCCTTTTGTGTCTGGATGTTGTTCAGCGCAGTTTCAATTAATCTGAACAAAGCCGGTTTTAATTTTACGACTGATCAACTATTTATGTTAACGGCCCTCCCCGCACTCTCAGGGGCTATCCTGCGCGTACCTTATTCCTTTATGGTGCCGTTAATCGGTGGCAGGAAATGGACAGCGATTTCTACGGTGATCCTGATTATCCCGTGTCTGTGGCTGGGTATCGCGGTACAGGATACCAGCACCCCCTACTCCACGTTTATTATCATCTCGTTGCTGTGCGGTTTTGCCGGAGCCAACTTTGCGTCAAGCATGGGGAATATCAGCTTTTTCTTCCCGAAATCCCGCCAGGGAAGCGCACTCGGTATCAACGGAGGTTTGGGGAATCTCGGCGTCAGCGTGATGCAGCTTGTCGCTCCGCTGGTCCTTGTCATCCCGTTATTCAGCCTGATGGGAGGCAAAGGGGTCGCTCAGGCAGATGGCAGCCTGCTTTGGCTGGCAAACACCGCCTGGGTCTGGGTCCCCCTGTTGTTTATCGCGACGCTCGCCGCCTGGTTTGCCATGAACGATGTTCCGGGCACCCGGTTATCCATCCGCCAGCAGTTGCCGGTGCTGAAACGCGGTCATATGTGGTTACTGAGCCTGTTGTACCTGACCACGTTTGGTTCTTTTATTGGCTTCTCCGCCGGGTTTGCCATGCTGGCGAAAACACAGTTTCCGGGCGTCGATATTCTCAAACTGGCCTTCTTTGGTCCCTTCATCGGTGCGCTGGCCCGTTCATTCGGCGGCATGATCTCCGATAAGTTCGGCGGAGTTCGCGTCACACTGATTAATTATATCTTTATGGTGATCTTCACCGGGTTGCTGTTTTTCACTCTGCCGGTCGAAGGCGTGAGCAACGGTAATTTCAACGCGTTCTATGCGGTATTTATGGGGCTCTTCCTGACTGCCGGACTGGGGAGTGGCTCAACGTTTCAGATGATCGCCGTGATCTTTCGTCAGCTGACGATCAATAAGGCGCTGAAAGACGGAGTCAGCGAAAGCAAAGTTCAGCAACTTGCTGTCACTGAAACCGCCTCCGCGCTGGGCTTTATCTCTGCCATTGGGGCCTTCGGCGGATTCTTTATTCCTAAGGCCTTTGGTAGCTCACTGGATCTCACCGGTTCGCCGGTGGGGGCGATGAAGATCTTCCTGGTATTTTACATTGTCTGCTTACTGGTCACCGGACTGGTCTACGGTCGTAAAAAACCCGCGAAACAATAACAGAGCATGCCCGCTCTGCGGGCATTTTACCGGCCGGATACCTGACAGAGTCAATGGTGAAGCAACCTGCTCTGCACGGAGAACACTATGAGCAAATTACTGGATAAACTGCGCTACTTTAAGCAAAAAGGCAGCACGTTTTCGCAACAGCACGGCCAGACGATGGACAGTAACCGTGACTGGGAAGACAGTTACCGGCAGCGCTGGCAACACGATAAAATTGTCCGTTCTACCCACGGCGTTAACTGTACCGGGTCCTGTAGCTGGAAGATCTATGTGAAAAATGGTCTGGTGACCTGGGAGACCCAGCAAACCGATTACCCGCGTACCCGTTCAGACTTACCTAATCACGAACCCCGCGGATGTCCGCGCGGAGCCAGTTACTCCTGGTACATCTACAGTGCAAACCGCCTTAAGTATCCCTTAGTCCGAAAGCAATTAATCCGGTTATGGCGCGAAGCCCGCCAGGAATTCAGCGACCCGGTCGATGCCTGGGACAGTATTGTCCGTGATGAGCAAAAAACTGCCCGCTATAAAAAAGCCCGCGGAAAAGGTGGCTTTGTCCGTTCAGACTGGAATGAACTGAACCAGCTGATTGCTGCCGCCAATATCTGGACCGTCAAACACTACGGTCCGGATCGGGTCGCCGGTTTCTCTCCGATCCCTGCCATGTCGATGGTTTCTTATGCCGCGGGTACACGCTACCTCTCCCTGATGGGAGGCACCTGCCTGAGCTTTTACGACTGGTATTGCGACCTGCCACCGGCATCCCCGATGACATGGGGGGAGCAGACGGATGTGCCTGAATCGGCAGACTGGTATAACTCTGCTTATATCATTGCCTGGGGTTCGAATGTACCGCAAACCCGTACGCCGGATGCGCACTTCTTCACTGAAGTCCGGTACAAAGGAACAAAAACAGTCGCCATCACCCCCGATTATGCTGAAGTCGCGAAGCTCAGTGATCAATGGCTGGCACCTAAACAGGGAACCGATGCGGCTCTGGCGATGGCGATGGGCCATGTCATTCTCCGGGAGTTTCATCTCGATAACCCCAGCGACTATTTTATTAATTACTGCCGGCGCTACACCGATATGCCCATGCTGGTCATGCTGGAAGAGACCGGTGAAGGTTATTACAGTGCGGGCCGTCTGTTAAGAGCCGCCGACCTGGCTGACAACCTGGGTGAAAGTAATAATCCGGACTGGAAAACCGTGGCAATTAACCATGACGGTCAGTTAGTGATCCCCAATGGTTCGGCCGGTTTCCGCTGGGGACAAAAAGGCGGGTGGAACCTGGAGGCCCGTGCAGGCGGGCAGGAAACTGAATTGCGCCTCAGTCTGGCGGAAGAGTATGATCAGCTGGCCGAAGTGGCCTTTCCTTATTTCGGTGGCCAGCAATCCCCCCATTTTCGCCACGTTGAACACTCTCCGGTGCGGGTCCACACCTTACCGGTGAAACTGCTGACTCTCGCTGACGGTACCCAGGCAAAAGTCGTGAGTGTGTATGATCTTACCTTAGGGAATTACGGGATCGATCGCGGCTGGGGCGATGCTCAGGCCGCCAGCGCCTACGATGAAATAAAAGCTTACTCCCCGGCATGGGCAGAACAAATCTGCGGCGTGCCCCGCGACCAGATTATCCGGATTGCACGGGAGTTTGCGGATACCGCACACAGGACCCACGGTCGTTCCATGATCATCGTCGGGGCCGGTATGAACCACTGGTATCACATGGATATGAACTACCGCGGCCTGATGAATATGCTGATCTTTTGCGGCTGTGTAGGACAAAGCGGGGGTGGCTGGGCGCATTATGTGGGGCAGGAAAAACTGCGCCCGCAAACCGGCTGGCAACCGCTGGCATTTGCGCTGGACTGGAGCCGTCCGCCACGCCATATGAACGGGACGTCCTTTTTCTATAATCACTCCAGCCAGTGGCGTTACGAAAAACTTTCACCCCGGGAACTGTTATCTCCGCTGGCAGATAAACAGGCCTTCAGCGGCCAGTTGATTGATTTTAACATCCGTGCTGAGCGCATGGGCTGGCTGCCCTCTTCGCCGCAACTGAATACCAACCCTCTGACCATTGCCGCAATGGCCCAAAAAGCCGGTATCTCTCCGGTGGATTATACCGTGTCGGCGCTGAAGCAAGGTGAGTTACGTTTTGCCTGCGAACAGCCGGACAGCGGTAATAACCATCCGAGAAATTTGTTTGTCTGGCGTTCGAATCTGCTGGGATCTTCGGCGAAAGGCCATGAATATATGCTGCGTTATCTGTTAGGGATCGACAGCGGTATTCAGGGGGAGGAAACCGTGGCTGACCCGGAAATGTCCCCGCAGGAAGCAGACTGGCAGACGCCGGCCCGGGAAGGGAAACTGGACCTGCTGGTCACCCTCGACTTCAGGATGTCCAGTACCTGTCTGTTCTCCGATATCGTTTTACCGACGGCGACCTGGTATGAAAAAGACGACATGAATACGTCAGATATGCATCCCTTTATCCATCCGCTGTCAGCCGCCGTCGACCCGGTATGGGAATCCCGCAGTGACTGGGAAATCTATAAAGAGCTAGCCAAAACCTTCTCTGAACTCTGCCCGGGTCACCTCGGGGTGGAAAACGATGTAGTGCTGTTACCCATCCAGCATGACTCCCCGGCGGAACTGTCCCAGCCTTACGATGTTAAACAGTGGCACAAAGGTGAATGCGAACTGCAGCCAGGCAAAACGGCTCCGCATATCATGGTGGTAGAACGTGATTACCCTGCCCTCAGTGAGCGCTTCACCTCTGTCGGTCCGTTACTGGAAAAGCTGGGCAACGGCGGTAAAGGGATCTCCTGGAACGCAGAGAAGGAAGTCGAACTGCTGCGTCAGCTTAATCACACCCGCGCTGAAGGTGCAGGGAAAGGTCAGCCTCAGCTTAATACGGCCATCGATGCCGCAGAAATGATCCTGGCGCTGGCCCCGGAAACCAACGGCCAGGTCGCCGTAAAAGCCTGGGAAGCTCTGGGCGAAATTACCGGACGGGACCATACCCATCTTGCCCTGCCAAAACAGGAAGAGAAAATTCGTTTTCGCGATATCCAGGCACAGCCAAGAAAGATTATCTCCAGCCCGACCTGGTCAGGACTGGAGGATGAACATGTCTCTTATAACGCCTGTTATACCAATGTTCATGAACTGATCCCCTGGCGCACACTGACCGGCCGCCAGCAGCTTTACCAGGATCACCCCTGGATGCGTGCCTTCGGGGAAAGTCTGGTCAGCTACAGACCGCCGATTAATACGCGCAGTGTTGAGAAAATGCAGCATATTCCTTCCAATGGCTATCCGGAGAAGACACTGAATTTTCTGACCCCTCATCAGAAATGGGGGATCCACTCCACTTACAGCGAAAACCTGCTGATGCTGACGCTGTCGCGCGGCGGACCGATCGTCTGGATGAGTGAGGAAGATGCCCGGGATTTGGAAATACGCGATAACGACTGGATCGAAGCCTTCAACAGTAACGGCGCACTGACTGCCAGAGCGGTGGTCAGTCAGCGCGTGCCTGCAGGGATGACCATGATGTACCACGCACAGGAACGCATCACGAATATCCCGGGCTCCGAGGTGACGGGAATGCGTGGGGGGATCCATAACTCGGTGACCCGTATCAGCCCTAAACCCACACATATGATCGGCGGTTATGTTCATCAGTGCTACGGGTTTAACTATTACGGCACCGTGGGATCCAACCGCGATGAATTTATTATTGTCCGCAAAATGAAAAATATTCTCTGGCTGGACGATGAAGGACGTGATCAGGTTCAGGAGGCTAAGCAATGAAAATACGTTCCCAGGTAGGCATGGTCCTGAACCTTGATAAATGTATCGGCTGTCATACCTGTTCCGTGACCTGTAAAAATGTCTGGACCAGTCGTGAAGGTATGGAATACGCCTGGTTCAATAACGTGGAGAGCAAACCCGGCACCGGTTATCCGACCGCATGGGAGGATCAGGAAAAATGGCGCGGCGGCTGGATCCGTAAAATCAACGGCCGGCTGGAGCCCCGCCTGGGTAGCAAAGTCGGGGTATTAAGTAAAATTTTCGCCAATCCGCTGGTGCCGGGGATCGATGACTATTACGAACCTTTTACCTTCGATTACCAGCATCTGCACAATGCGCCGCAAGGTAAACATCAGCCGACGGCTCGTCCGCGCTCACTGATCACCGGTCAGCGGATGGATAAGATCACCTCAGGCCCGAACTGGGAAGAGATTCTCGGCGGAGAATTTGCAACGCGCTCTGCCGACCAGAACTTTGCGCACATAGAAAAGCAGATCTATGGCGAGTTTGAGCATACGTTCATGATGTACATGCCGCGCTTATGTGAACACTGTCTGAACCCATCCTGTGTCGCGACCTGCCCGAGTGGCGCGATTTATAAGCGTGAAGAAGACGGTATCGTCCTGATTGACCAGGATCGCTGCCGCGGCTGGCGCTTATGTATCAGTGGCTGCCCTTATAAAAAGATCTACTTCAACTGGAAAAGCGGGAAGTCTGAAAAATGTATTTTCTGCTATCCGCGTATCGAAGCCGGTATGCCTACCGTCTGTTCAGAAACCTGTGTCGGCAGGATCCGTTATCTGGGCGTGCTGCTCTATGACGCCGATAAGATCTCTGAAGCCGCTGCCACGGAAAATGAACAGGACCTTTATCAGCGCCAGTCCGGTATTTTCCTCGATCCGCATGATCCGCAGGTGATCCTCGAAGCACAGAAACAGGGGATCCCGCAGAATGTGCTGGAAGCCGCAAAAAATTCGCCGGTATGGAAACTGGCAATGGACTGGAAACTGGCTCTGCCGTTGCATCCCGAATACCGTACCCTGCCGATGGTCTGGTATGTCCCCCCGCTCTCCCCTGTTCAGTCGGTCGCTGAATCCGGAGCTTTAGCCAGCGATGGCGTATTACCGGCGGTAGAAGAACTACGGATCCCGGTGCAGTACCTGGCCAATATGCTGACCGCCGGGGATACCGCCCCGGTGCTTTCAGCATTAAAGCGCATGATGGCGATGCGCCATTATAAACGCGCTCAGACGGTGGAAGGCAAAACCGATACCCGCGCACTGGAGCAGACGGGGCTGACGGTGGCTCAGGCTGAAGAGATGTACCGCTATCTGGCCATAGCCAACTATGAAGACCGCTTTGTCGTGCCTTCCGGTCACCGTGAAATGGCAGGACACGCATTCCCGGAAAAAAGCGGCTGCGGATTTACCTTTGGTGATGGCTGCCACGGGAGTGATAGCCGTTTTAATTTGTTTAACAGCCGCCGGATCGATGCCATCAACGTGTCGGAAAAAACAGGAGATCAGTGATGCTGCCATTAAAACTGATTGCTGTCATGCTGGAATACCCTTCTCAGGAACTGTGGGAGGCTTCGGAGGAAATTTTAGCCATTATCGCCAGTGAATCGCCGGAGTTACTCGAATTTTCGCAATGTTATCTGCAGGCCCCGTTACTGGATCGCCAGCAGGAATGGTGTGAAACCTTTGACCGGGGACGCGCCACCTCACTGCTGCTGTTTGAACATGTCCATGCTGAATCGCGTGATCGCGGACAGGCGATGGTTGATTTAATGGCGCAGTACCAGGCAGCCGGATTACAGCCGGATTGCCGTGAGCTCCCCGATTATCTGCCGGTATATCTGGAATATCTGTCGCTCTGCCCGGAAGAGGATGGCCGTCAGGGATTACGGGATATCGCTGAAATACTGGCTCTGCTCGGCGGACGTCTGACACAACGTGATAGTGGTTATCAGGTGCTGTTTGACCAGCTGTTACATCTGGCTGACAGCCCGCTACGTAGCCACACAGTGCTTGAGAAAATTGCCGGAGAATCCCGCGATGATACTCCGCAGGCAATGGATGCTCTCTGGGAGGAAGAACAGGTGAAATTTATCGACGATACGGCATGTAATAATGCGGCTAACCAGCAGTATCGCCAGCGCTTTCGTGAGCAGGTCACCCCACAATATCTGGACTTATCGGCCGGAGGTGTCAAATGATGAGCTGGCTGAATACCTTTCTGTTCGATCTTTACCCCTACCTGTGTGGAACGGTGTTTCTGGCAGGCAGCTGGCTGCGTTACGATTATGGCCAGTACAGCTGGCGGGCAGCTTCCAGCCAGATGCTGGATAAAAAAGGCATGACTCTGGCCTCCAACCTGTTTCATATCGGTATTCTCGGGATTTTCTTCGGACATCTGTTTGGGTTACTGACCCCGCACTGGGTCTATGAGCCCTTCCTGTCGATTGCCGCGAAACAAAAGATAGCCATGGCGGCCGGGGGAATTTGCGGCATGATGACGGTGATCGGCGGGGCACTGCTGCTGAAACGCAGGCTGTATAATCCCAGAATCCGGGCAACCTCCACCCACGCCGATATTCTGATCCTCAGTTTACTGGTGATCCAGGCGTGCCTCGGATTAACCACTATTCTGTTTTCCAGCCGCCATATGGACGGTGAGGAGATGATGAAGCTGGTTGGCTGGGCGCAATCTATCGTCTTTTTCCGGGGTAATGCAGCCTCTTTTCTGGACGGGGTGGACATGATCTATCGGGTACATCTGGTGCTGGGAATGACGCTGTTTTTATTATTTCCTTTTACCCGGCTGGTGCATATCTGGAGCGCGCCGGTGGAATATCTGACCCGCCGCTACCAGCTGGTTCGTTCGCGGCACTAGTCAGAAGCATGACACTCAGCGGCGGCAGGCGTTAGCGCCTGTCGCTGCTTTCACAGAGTATCCCCGGTAAACAGGCGGTATCCGAGATCCACGGTTTCAGTACCGGCTTTGCGGCGCTCTTCCAGTTGCGCAATCAGCAGTCCGGTGGCGACCTGGCCCATTTCCAGCCTTGGCGTGATCACACTGGCCAATTTCTGCTGATTGGCTGAACCGATATCCAGTCCGTGGAAACCGGCAATCGCGATATCTTCCGGGACCCGGATCTGACGGGCCTGGCACTCCAGTAACACGCCCATCGCCAGATCATCATTGGTACAAAATATGGCATCGGTTTGCGGATGCTGTGTAATGATTTGCTGAAATAACCGGCGACCTAAGGCCATGGAGGAGATGGCTCCGGGGAGATAATGCAGTCCTGATAATCCGGATCGCTGTAATGCCTGTGTCATCCCCTGATAGCGACTGGCATCCCGCGGATCGTCCATCGCACCGATGAAGACCATCTGTTGTTTACCCCGCCGGATAAATTCCGTCGTCATATCAAACGCCGCCTGCCGGTTATCAAATCCGACCTGGATATCCAGCGGTTCGGCGGTTATTTCCATCAACTCCGCCACAGGAATACCGGAGGTTTTCAGGTAATCCCTGGCCGTCTGAGTATGCTGTGTCCCGGTCAGCAGCAGACCATCAATATGATAGGAGAGAAGAGTGATTATTTTTTCCTGTCCGACCTGCGGATCATAGTTATCACTGGCGATAATGGTCTGATAACCATGCTTTTCTGCAACCTGCTGAATGCCTTCCAGCACATCTGAGAATATCTGATTCCGGAAAGACGGAATGATGACTCCCAGCGTCCGGCTCCCCGCCCCCGACAGTATTTCCGGCAACCGGTTGGGGATGTAGTTATGCTGGCGCATGACTTCATCAATCGCACCTCTGCTACGCTCAGAAACCTTAGACGGATCTCGCATATAGCGACTTACCGTCATTTTTGTCAGGCCTGCCAGGGTCGCGATATCCTCCAGGGACATACGGTTTCGTTTCATCACATTTCCTGTAAGTATTTTTTCGCGGATAGTCTGCCTGTGAAATGCAGAGACTGCCAGGATAACCCTGCAGGATGTGACGCTGACCACCGATCAGCATCAGGCGGAGACGCTGCGCGTAGCAACGTCCCCGGTAAGTGATAAAGGCAGATACGGGATACCGGTGACGGGCGGTGATATCATTCCCCGCCCGTGCGGATTAAACTGACGCTAACATGCCGCCATCAACAAACAGAATATGGCCATTCACAAAATCAGATGCCGGCGCTGACAGGAATACAGCAGCCCCTTTCAGCTCTTCAGGTTTACCCCAGCGGGCGGCGGGTGTCCGGTGACACAGCCAGTCGGTAAATTGTTTGTCATTGACCAGAGCCGATGTCATTTCTGAATCAAAATAACCCGGTGCAATACCGTTAACCTGAATATTATACCGCGCAAGTTCCACACACATGCCTTTGGTCAGCATTTTTACGGCCCCTTTGGATGCAGCATAAGGGGTAATATTGTCGCGACCTAATTCGCTTTGCATAGAACAGATATTAATGATTTTTCCGCGCTTACGCTCAATCATCTTCCTGGCAACCTGCTGAGATACCAGAAACACCGATTTCTGGTTAACATTCATAATGTTATCCCATTGCTCCACCGGGAAATCGGTGAAAGGTTTACGGAACTGAATACCGGCATTGTTAATCAGAATATCCAGCGAACCGATATCCGTTTCGATCTGTTCAATCGCTTTCGTAACGGCTTGCGGATCGGTGACATCAAACGCGCAGGCATATGCCGTTATTCCTGCCTGCTGTAATTGCACCACAGCTTGTTCGCAACGCTCCCGGCTGCGCCCGTTGATAATGACTTCGGCACCATGCTCACCCAGTCCGTAAGCCATCAGTAATCCCAGCCCCTGGGTAGATCCGGTGATTAAGGCTCGCTTGCCGCTCAGATTAAATAAGTTACTCATTTTCCGACCCCGTATGACCAACTGTTACGCGTAACTGTACGCGCAACAGTCCGGGGAATAAACGTCTTTCTGACTGTTACCCCTAAGCTTTGGGAATATATGTGATCCTTGTCAGAGATTTTATCTCAAATGTTCTTAGATACCGATCTCTGTTACGCGCTGAGATGCAGAGTAAAATATCGCGGTAAAGAAAAAGACAGACCTCTGACTTATACTGTGGCTGGTAATTATGTTGCCAGAAACGCCCTGTTATAAAGGCCATGACCGGATGCGGGTACCCCAAATAATTTATTCTTCGCCTTTTATCGGCAGACTGACACTATTAAATATCGCTACCCGCCGAATAGGACTAACTGAAATATTCTTATTTTTAAATAATTTGGGCTAACTCTATAGAACAGAGGACAAATAGCTGACATAATCCGGCGATATTTTAATCATATCAGTGTTTAAAATCTTCAGGCGACGGATAAAAATCAGCCAACACATAATACTCCGGCACGCTTATTACGCTTTGCACTGACTTCGGAAAAATCAGGCAGAAAAAAATCACCTTGTAAATCAACCAAATAATATAAATGTGGTGTTATATGAATAACAAGGAAGTCATTCGTTCCATTGCCATTATCGATACCTGTAACTATACCTGCATGGCAATATCTTCTATATGCAGGCACATCTCTGACAATATTATTGTCTACACATTTTCTTCGGTAGAAGAACTACTAAATCATCGTTCAGTACGTGAATTTGATTTCATTTTTTATGATATCCTGACTACCTGTCCGATAGTGATCGATCCCGAAAATGATATTTTAAAGATAAAGTCGACAAACCCGCATTGTAAGGTTTGTCTGCTCTCGGTGTTACACCAGTTTATGTATATTAAAAATGCCGACTTTGAACTGGACAAACGGCTTCCCCTGGACGACTTCAGCTTTTTCATTCGTATTCTTTGCCGGGACACACAAGGAAAATGCAAAAGAAATTATAGTGTTATATTCCATAGCCGCCTGGACCTGACAAAAGAACAGGTATCGCTGTTACGCGGTTATCTTTATAACCTGAATACTAAAGAAATCGCCGAACTCCTGCAGTGTAATCTGCGGAAAGTGTATTTTTATCGGGAAGGGGCAATAAAAAAAGGGCACAGTAAGAAAAGTTTTTTCCGCGCTATCGGTCGCCTGGTCAATCCCTGATGGCTCACAGCAGAGTGCCTGGAAACTCCTCCGTCTCAGGCCTTATTCCCGGAAAGACGTCTGAGGTCAGCAGACGCAGATCGGGCATAAACCGGAAATCATGGTCGACAGATAGTTACTAAGAACCAGACGGGGTCGGTTATCAGTAAAACCCGGCCCTGCTGGCAGGAAAAATAATTAGTGTTGCGGCTGCAGGTGGTACAGATTCCGCGAAAACGATGAGCCACACGCTCAGAGAGCATACGGTTCTGTATTAATGCCCTGCCTTACCGCTTTTCTTACCACCCTGTATGCCCTGATCCCGCTATGCCGTTTATCGCGGATTATCTGAGGAAGACGAACTAACGTAGTCAGGACAGGGCAGAGAATGCCAAAGAGGTTAGCGAAAGCTGTCATTCAGAACCGGTGGTGCTGTCTTTGCCGCAGTCAGCCGCGAGAGTGATCGGACGGCCCCAACGCGGTATTCGGCTTTCTGGCCCGCACTACCCGCCGCTGGCTTCACTGACCATAAGAATGATCTCTCGTCGCCTTCAACCCCGCCTGCGTAAAACATCTGAAGGGTTCAGCCAGTGCTGCTGGCTGCTCCCGCACTACCCGCCGCTGGCTTCACTGACCATAAGGATGATCTCTCGTCGCCTTCAACCCCGCCTGCGTAAGACGTCTGAAGGATTCAGCCAGTGCTGCTGGCGGCATTGCGGTAACCTCCGGCCCGGGAATTGAATCCTGTTACCAGCGCATCTCAGCATCATGCAAGGTGCTTCGACGCTGAGCATACAAGGGCAGCAACGAGGGATCATTTTACGGAATACCGGCAGCGTCGCTGACGATCCGTTTTATTGTCTGAATGTTACCTATCCCTTTATGAGTCACAAAATCTGTAAGATGAACCGACAAAGTCAGTAATTTACTGGCCAGTACCCGCCCCTGCCGGCCATGACCTTCATTCAGTGTTGAGATAGAACTCTGCTGAAAAATACTCAGTTCTTCTTCCGCCGGTCGATCGCTGAAGGCAGGTAGATTGCGTTTTTCACCCTAAGAGGAGTGCCGGTGTGCCAGTGAAAGCAAAGCAAGCGGGGATAGTATCGTTACCTGTCTCAATGCTTCGGTTTATATGGAGGTTTAAGTATGCAGCAGACCCCGGATTTACAGACTGACCTGCACGGCGCCGCTACGGCAACGTCGTGGTGAGCCTCTGCCACAATGACCGGCCTTAACGGCCTTACCCGCGTCACCGGCCGGATCAGGGGTAAATGATCCTGAGGGCTACAGCAAAAACTGGTAAGCTCGGCATACTGGAGCAGGCGCCGGCATTATTGCTGTCAGGGGAGACAGGTATCGGAGGCGAGCCTCTATCACGTCGGGATCCTGGCAAATAACAGCATTACAGGTTCACGAGGTAAAATGAGTGTAGTCATCGGCACTGCGAGCAAAGAAGAAGGCCGCTTCCCCGGGGGGGTCACCGAAATGTTTGCCAGTAAGCTGAATTTAAAAGGAGACGACCTGCATTTCGGGCAGATAATCACCGCCTGTTATGTCATTTTTATCGTCTTTATCCCGTTCTTCTTTCCTGGTGTTGATTGCTGGCCATTGCCCCGATGCGGTTGGGCTGATCGGAAATCATCGCCCATCTGCGGGCTCTCCGGATGATCAACCAGAGTATTATTCCTCCGGCCTGGTGACGGCGGCTTGTATCCTGATGCCTGTGTCCCTCACAACGCTGCACCCCCTTGTAACCCACAGAAATCCGGCTTTCACCGACGGGCTACTGGCTTTTTTTCGGTGTGGCCGCTGGTCTGCTGATAGCCCGGCGGATGGTTATTTCTGCCAGCGGCATGTCGTACCGTGAATTCTTAATCAACGTCAAACGTCATCTGTTCATCAGGGGATAACCGGCTTCCTTACTGAGCCGCAGCCGGGGCTTTCCGGCAGTCCCGCTTCTGCAGGACTGCCGCTTTCACGGATACCGTTCAGCGTCACCGCTTACGGATATACCAGCGCAGAGAGTTAAAATAGAGCTCTGGTGATTTCAGCACCTTACCCTCTTCCACCAGCTGTAACAGGATGGCGCGCGTCACATAAATACTGGTGTCACAGCGGTCTGAAATTTGCCGTGTTTTCGGCCAGCGCTGAAGCTCCGGCAACGCACCGCTGCCACCGGCAGGCGGGCCGTTTTCCAGGCATAATGCTTCCAGTGCCTTGAGGATTTCGGTCTTTTTATTGCTGCGTGATTTCCTTTCACTATTCATAAAAACTCCGTGGGGATAATAAGTTAGCTTTACATGTTATAACTTCAGAAAATGGAAGATTTTAATTTTCAGCCAGCGGGAAAGCCTGACTTCAATCAGTGCGTAGTACACAGCGGATAACAAAAATGTGATCCCGATGCTTATCAATACCAAATTAAACCGATGGGGAAATGAATCAAAAAAATCATCGCCGTATAACGATTTCAATAATTCAATCATCGAAAAAATAACGACCATATGCAGAAGATAGAGAGAGTAAGATATTTTTCCTGTAAAAAGTAACCAGCCGGGATAACTTATTTTCTTCACCTTACTCAGTTTAAGTCCGGCTAAAAAAACCAGCAGGCAAGGTAACATCATTATACTGGTATGATTATTCCCGAGTTCTCCGAACGGTTTATATAACCAGCCGACGGCACCCAAAAAATAAATCACAGACGCCAGCATCATTAACCACTGCGGCATGCCTGCCCGTGCAGACATTTTCTGATAGAGCATCGCGGCCAGGATCCCTGCAAGAAAGTCCATATTGATCGTATCGCTGATCATGCAGAGATACTGCCAGTAAAAGCGGGGATCGTTGTTCTGCTTTGACAGTATGACTTCCCGTGGCAGCAGCGTCATACAAGCGATTAAAATCATCATCAGGGTGCAATACCGGTAGCGGGATAAAAACAGCGTCAGCGCTACCAGAAGATAAAAAAAAACTCGTAATTCAGCGTCCAGCCATTATCAAGTAACGGAAGGCCATAAGACGGTGAACCCCCGCCATTTAACGGAATAAACAGCAATGACTTTAGCGTATGTAATCCCAGCCCCGGCCGCGGGGAATAATAATAAAAAAAGACGACATAGCCTAAGGTAATAAGCGCATAGGCCGGAATAATCCTGAAGCCTCGCCGCAGCAGATATGTCGCACTGCTGCGCCATCCGGAGGGTAAATAGCGTGTCGTTGTCCACGCCAGAAATCCGCTGACCATAAAGAAGATATCCACCCCCAGATACCCTCTGCGTAAAAATGTCTGCCCCAGCGGGAAAGCAAACCAGCTGTAGTGATAAATAATCACTGCCAGCGCGGCTACCGCACGGTATATCTGGATCATTTCTATCTGTGTATTGTTACTTTCGCAGGACATGACTGACCTCTGTCTGTGATCAGACCCGGGGTGCTGATAATTTCAAACGAGTGACCGGGGCGGACTGTCGTGGTGTTGCCGCTCCGCCTGCCCCGGTAAGGACTCAGAATGAATAATTCAGACCCGTGGCATAGTTGATACTGGTGTTTCCGCCGTTTCCGCTACTGAGGTTGACGACCGCCTGTACCCCAAGATTTTTAGTCAGGGCGGAATTCATCCCAAGCCGGGTCTCCAGCCATTTGGTGGTCGTTTTTCCGGCATCTGCACGGTAAAACGATGTCCCGGTACTCTTCAGAGCAGCAGTGATACCGGGGGTTGCCGAAATATTTTCATGCCGATAGGCCAGTTCAAGGTAAGGGTTAACCCGCAGTCCCTTCGCCTCGACACGCCATCCGGCAGTATACTGACGACGATTAACATGCTGCCCGCCAAACCGCATTGAAGTACTGCTGTCCGCTTGTTCATGGTAGCCATCGATGCGTGCACGATCATAGCTATACCCCAGTACCGGCCCCGTCGTCAGATAACGGGTAAGCCGGAAATCATAGCCGGTATTCACAGCAACACCGCTGAACCGTCCGCGGCTATTGCCTTTTTCATTTCTCAGCGCACTGCCCAGCCGGATCTGCCGCGTAATGTTGTGGAAATTGACGCTGCCGCTACTCAGATCCACGTTCCCCCAGAGTCCGTTAGCCAGTTTCAGCTGGCTGAAGGCCCCCATAATGGTGCTGCCATAGTTATATTTGAACAGGGATGCTGACTGATAACGGTTATAGCCGGTGCTGTAGGTTCCCCCCACCAGTAAACCTTTTACCGGCTGTATGGCGAACCCCAGCAATGCATTACTGGCGAGTCCATGGCCGTTAAACGAGGAGATATTGTCGCGAACTTTCGCGTATTTGCCGCTGTATCCACCGAATACCGTGGCTTTCTCTCCGGTTTCCGATGCCCGGAGTGTCTGCAACTGCCCATCCATATACAGGCGCCTGTCTGACTGAACATTCAGTATTCCCTGTTGCAGGCTGCTGACCAGCAGAGGTGCATCAACAATTGACATCATGTACTGAGCCAGAACTTCATGGGCCACCGGACTTGGGTGAAACCAGTCAGAAAAAAGGTACACCTGGTCGTTATGAAAATTAACCGTATCCTCATTACATCTCGGTGCCCCGATACCGATAGGACAGATCGGCACCAGGATATTATCGAAGCCATAGGTTTTCGGAGACTCGATAATCTCATTAAATAAACGATTAATATCCGCGTAAACAATATTACCGTTTAGCTGCGATAACCCCTGCTCCACATCATAATTAAACTGTTCGGTAAGCATATTTTCTGTATTGAGGAACCAGCGAAAAACACTGGCCGTAATTTCACGGGGCACAGTGATCCCTTTGCTGGCCAGCACATCCGCCAGCGAATCGATAACCGCGGACTGACGCGCCTCTTCCCCCTGAATCGATCCCAGAGAGCGCAGATAAGTATCCTGGATGGCATACAGTTCGAACAAATCAAACAGGTTACCGCCCAGAAACGCCTGAGCAAACCCGAACAGAGCCGTCCCGGTCCAGGGACTCATCCCTGCATTCGGAAGATTAGGAACCACCAGCATCCCGGCCCCGGCATCAAGCAATGTTTTTGCCTGGCTTACGACATTTGCCGGCGCATCGGATAATAAATAATGCTTACCCTGGTCAAGCAGTGCACCAAAATTAAACTTCAGTACCGTACTCTCCACATTGAACGAAATATCATTTCCGCCAATCCATAAAAAATATAATCCGTTCTTATCTGCCTGCTGTTGGTGGCTTGCGAGATAATCTTCAATTTGCCAGGCGGTTTTATACAGCGGTAACAGGGTAAACCCGGCCGTGGAACCCGCCTGCGCGTAGTTTGTACCTCCCTGAGTATAAGGAAGCAGTTCCAGCCCGGTATAAGCCCCGGAAATAATCTCTGAATAGAGTTTACTGGTGTAGCCGGAGATAAAACGGGTATCGTTGCCGGCGAATCCGCCGTCGCTGATACTGTCACCAAAGGTATAAATTTTGTCAAAAGCCTCAGCGGGCAGTGCGCCGGATAAACAGACAGAGACAATGACTGCATGGAGTACACGTTTCATTAAACATCCTTATTTAAATAAAAATCATCCTGAATTAACAGCAATATTTAACCCGTAATTAATTAAGTAATGAGTGCTGAACAGACTGTATTTTACCGTAATGAGAAAGCGCAATAACATCCAGGAATTGCGAACAAACATCGCCATGATATAAAGAATAAAGCATAATCACTTTATTCCCTTCACTCACGGGGGACTGTAATTCGATTGATATTTTTTCCGCACTTCCTATTAAATGGATAAGATAGTCAGAGACAGCCATACTCCCGGAGTAACTGCGTCCATTATCCTGTAACGTCACTCCGGCATCAAAAACCGCCTCCGGATGACGGATAGTTTTCATCCCGAATATATCCGAATAGCAGAATCCCGCGGGTAACAGAGGCTTATTCTCCCGGAATGATGAAGCAAAGGCTTTGATAGCATGGTTATCATAAAAATTATGATAACTTCCTTCCTCCAGAGGCCAGCCAATAATTTTTTTATTCTCTAAAATCATCTCATTCAGACAACCGGATAAATAATATTGTCCGTTGACCGTCGCCCCTTTCAGAATGCAGCGTTGAGCCGCCTGCATAAAAAAATGCCCTTTCCTGAAGTAATAAAATCCGGCGATGGCCTCACGGCTGATGGTTCTCTTTTCTGCCACTTCCGTGATCCGCCCATCCGCCTGCTTTCTGATAAATGCCCATTTCGGGTGTAACGAGGTAAATGTCAGTACACCGGCATCCGCCGACTGCGATCTGAAGTGATCGATAATTTCCGTCAGATCGGCGCGGATATATTGATCGGCAGAGATAACGATCACTTCATCTTCCGGGTCGATCTTATCGATGGCCAGTAAGCAACTGCAGACTGCACCTCCGGTATCCCCCTGTATATGCAGTATTTCCCCCCTCCCGTGACTGGCAACCGAGATCATGGGTGAGAGCTGATACTCGTCATCTTTGTCTTTTGGCAGCAGAAAAATGCGTCTGACATCGGCAGGCAGGTGGCTGATGATTTCCTGAGAGTATTCAAATAAGGTTTTATTATTTATCTCATTCAGGATCTTCGGATAAGAAAACTCAGAACTCATCTCATACAGTGATTGTCCTCCCAGGGAGGTAATGACGGTGATCATTCTTTTTGCCCCTCAACCCTATCGATAAACTGCCTGATATTGGTGTAATTCACGTCATTAACGCTCTCCACCTTCATGACCCAGGCACCACTCTCTCTGGCTGCCCGCAAACCGTTTTCATTGTCTTCTATTACCAGACACTGCGCGGGGGTTAATTCAAGCCTGGCGATAGCTTTCTGGTAGATTTCCGGAGACGGCTTTCCATGAAGGACATCCTGGTTAGAAAGAAAAAACTCCAGTTTATCCAGCAGGTTGGCCCTGCTCAGCATGATTTCGATACTGTCCCGGATAGAATTGGATGCCACCGCCAGGCGATAGCCCTCGTTACGCAAACGGGATAACGCGAATTCATGCTGGAATACGGGCCGGCAGTGGCGGAAAACGATATCCAGGGTATATTTCTGTTTTAGCTGATTAATAAAACCGTGTAATGCTGTCGGGAATCCATTTTCAGCACTCAGGATAGCCAGTTTGTCGCGTGTCGGAAGACCGTCAAATTTTGACAAGTGATCATGCCGGGCGATCGCCATCCCGAACAGGGACAGCGCCTGATTCAACGCCTCGTAATGCCAGTCTCTGGCATCAATCAGCACACCGTCCATGTCAAAAATGACGGCGTTGATTTTACTGTGCATAGAGAACCTCCCGTGCCTGATCCGGCACATCGGTACATAACATCAGAGCGTCGGTGACCAGCCCCCCTCCCTTGACCCTGCGGAGTTGCTGCCAGTAACCTTCAGGATTCTGCTGATGCAGCTCCGGTGATACGCAACAGACCGCTAGTCCTGTGGCCATCAGCCGCTGTATTCTTTCTCCGTCACACTGGCCATCAGAAAAATTATCCAGCCAAATCCCCTGTATCTGACTCAGTAAGGGATTTTCACACTCAAATTCACTGATCCTTGCAAACACATTGACCCCGGCGGCGATATAATTCAGCATGTCCGGGACCGACATATCAAAACAGAAATAATTGCTAATCCTGTATTCCAGCAATAGCGTCTTCAATGTCCCGGCAAGGCCATCACTTTTTATATTTAAGGCCAGGGGGAGTAACGGATCGTAACTGACAAATAACTCAAAAAAATCTCTCAGTAAAAGACATCCCTGGTGTGGAATATCATGAGAAATTACCAGCTCTCCGCAATAATCCCGGATATCCGTTTCGGTGCCGTATCCTGCGGCGAATGATCGGCGAAATGCCTGCAGGCTGTTTCTCTCTGCTGCGGTACGCCACCATCCCCTGTGTGATAAAATATGCATCTTTCCTCCCTCATCCCTTCCCTTTGATGAGCAGGCATTCAGGTCCGCCGGCTGAACATTTTTATGGCCAGCCGGCGGATAAATGAAATATGCAGCGGGGAGAACTTAACCCATAAAATAGTACGCAGGATAAATATCCACGCTGAGCCTGCCTTTTGACTCAACCTTAAACCAGCACTCACTGCCATCGACTGTTGATGATGTAACATCACCCAGTCAGACGTTGTATAAACACTCGATAATCCTTTGTTTTTATAAACCTCACTGTATTTATTCCATAAAAAACCCAGAACCTCGCTGGAGTAAGGGACGAAATTATTGATATAAAACTTTTCCGAAGTCACTTTCAGTTTTTCTGAAGAAAACCGGTTCCCCGGAAACTCGCTCACCCCGGTCATCTTCTCTATATACTTCACCCAGAGATATTGTTCAGGCACATAACGCATCAGACTAAAAACAGAAAAACAGAAACACACTTCAAAGATTGATTCATCTGCCAGAGGGATATCAAACAGAGCGAATAAATCCTGTTTATTTCCCGCCAGCAGGATATCGCCCGGATGGAAGAGATAAGGCATATATCCCCTCGCATTACGGGCAAAAAGATTGCCATTAATGACTCGCTGACGAAAAAGACTGTAAGCCTGATCCCGCGGGTATAACTGCTCTTCCTCATTCCGGTGTCGTAAAAAATACGTGAGATTACGATTATAAAGCCTTGAGTCTGTACGTAACTTAATCACCTCGGTATGGGTAGCCCGCCCGATCCCCTCGCGGGAAGAAATAATCATCCGGTTAATGTTGGTTACCCAGCGCGCTTCCCCTTCCCGGTACACCAGCGGACCCGGATCTTCATTTTCAATAATGACTATCTGCAGTGGTTTCAATGACTCCTGCAATCGCTGGCGTAACGGTACAGACATCTTCCAGGTCGACAGGATAATTTCATCTTCCGGAAAGTGATGGCGTGTAATTGCTATGTTTTCGATAACATCACAACAGAGTCTGTTTTTATGAATGACTGCGCCCTGAAAAATAATACTTAACGGTCTCATTAATTGTTCCTGAGCGTTTTTACCTTTCTGGTTAACCACTTCCCCGACTTAATAAAAAACTCTGTCACACTCACACCCAAAAATGCCATAGAAAAATTAGTTAACAGTACTTTTCTTTCGCCAAAGTGATTAATACGTAAATAACTGGTACTCGTCGTAAAAAATGAGCAAAGCTCATTTTTATAATCTTCATAGCGGGCCGAGACGATAAAGACGGTGACACACTGACACTGTGCAGAGGTATCCATAATCAGTATTTTCACCAGCGTAATCAGATGTTCCCGGTAAATATCATATTCTTTGTCATTACTGACTTTAACAAAAAGGGTATATCTGAGCTTACCGGGGCTGATAGCGAAATTTTTTACCCGTTCCAGATCGAACCCCATCTGAATCACCTGGCATTCACTTTCATCCATGACCGGTATAACAGATTGCGGAAAGCCGTTGAGCCACAGGCCATATTCCTCTTCAGTGATCCCTTCGACATTCAGTTCCATTGCTTCCCCGTTCACTCTGGTACGGCGTGCTGTCGTTCAGTAACCTGGCCACTTCCCGCAGCGACATCGGGAAATAGGCTCCGCGATAAAAATATTTCAGGTAACATGCTGATATAAAATTATTTATGCTAATTATCCGACGCTTTCTGATAAACCAGTCATCATTCTTTTTGTAAAATGGCGAAAAAAACCAGGAATGGGATAACTGGTTATTCAGAATAAAACACCCCACCAGCATACTCTTTTTCGTCGCCGGGCTGGCTGAGGAGTTCATGACCCGGGTAACCCTCACCAGTTCATTCGGGGCCATATCCTCACATAATATCCAGCGACTGAAATCACGCAGAAACTCACTGGTTTCGTCAAGCCTGACTTTAATCTCTTTAATCACTCTTTTTATCAGTAAAAAACGACCCAGCCCGCTCATCGCGGAGGAAGAGATACAAAGTAATGTTTCCTTTGAAGCACCGTATTTATTCGCAAAATGATAAATAAAGTTTCTCGCCTGTTCGTCCGACAGCCGGAACAACGGTTTTTTCGGAATAAAAGGCAACATTTCCAGGCAGCAACGACTCATTTTTTTGCTCCCCCGATAATCTTTTACGGCAACATACCCGTAATAGTGGATCACTGAGCGGGCATTCATACTCTGCGTGATCGACCAGGGATTAATAATGGTCGGGATACCTTCGTAACTGCAGCGTATGCCCTGTTCAATATCCTCATAATCGTTCCAGTAAAGCTGCTCATTCTGCGGTGCATGCTGCCAGACGGATTTTTTGCAGAGATACAAACTGCCGGTCAGATAATCGTGACCGAACTGGCTTCTGGCTGGATGCTGATAACAATAAAACAGCTTACTGATGAGAGACGTGTCTTTCTGTGTCACCCCTGTGATTGACAGCTCTTTCGTCAAATCCTGCTCTATTGTATTGAAATCAGAGTATTTTCTTGGGATCAGATTATACTGATCAGTAAAATAAAATGACTGAAACCCGGTCATCGGGTAGTCATCCCCGAAGCGCTGAACCGCCTGATAAAAATTTCGTGCCAGTAAGACACGATCATGCAGGATACAGAGATTCGGATACCTGGCTGCCTGCACCAGTACATTCTTTTTACGGGTGATATGTACCGGCGGAGCAGGTATATCCTGCCCTACGATCCTTACCTGCTTAAAAAAACGGAAGTCCGGATGCGGTGTACCACACAGAATGATCTCTTTTTCTGCAATATCCAGCTGCAGGATACGTTCGACACAGGCATTAATAAATGTCGGTTCTTCCGGACCCACCGGAATACAAAAGCTCCATTGGGTCAGCCCTTTATCCCGCGAGGCCGCCAGAGGTCTCCGTTTCAGATATACCCGAACGTCCGCCCCGGCCCCGGTAATTTCTTCAAAGGCATCACGGTAGTAACTCCGTTCCAGCAGTGTTTCGCACGCGATAGTCTCCCGGATATACAGCTTGCCGCCTGCCGGCATCTGATGGGTGATATCCCACAGCATATGCGCATAAAAAGCCGAATCATTCTGTACGTTCACCAGGGCAACATCCTGAAGATCCGCGATAAAAAACCGTGAACAGCCATTAACGATATGCGTTTCATCTGCCGGCCGGTCATGACAGTCTGAAAAACTAATGACCGTCAGCTGGTCTGTATCATCAATCTCCAGTGAGGCCCGGGTATAGGGCCGATTCAGCGGGCGCGCCCTGAGTTTACGCTCATGTAAATAATGAATAATTTTCACGGGAATAGTCACCCTGTGGCATTCATGTCAGAAGGTAATCGCCTGTCTGGCTATCGGTAACCGGGAAAAATTTTGCAGGTCTTGCGGAGTACCCAGCCCATACATGCCATGCATCTCCGTGCCAATATTCATGATACCGATACGGCAACCGCTATTATTTTGCAGCAGATAGTTGTAGACAGGCGCGACATAAAACTCTCCTTGGCTAAGATCATTATTACGCACCATCTGCTGGGCGAAATGACAGAAATCGCGGCCACGACGATAGTTATAAATTCCGACAGTCGCTTCGTCAGAAACCACCTGTTTTTCGACAACCCGTTGTACCCATCCCTGCTCATCACACTGCACATAAGACCATTTGTTATCACTGGCCGTCATTGTCATGATCAGACCATCCAGCGACTGTTCATCCATTTTTTTCAGATAGTCATCAATGCAGGTATCGACCCATTGGTCTGAGTTAGCAATCATTAGTGGCTGGTCGTTATCAATATAGGCACTTGCGGCTAATACGGTACACGCGGCCCCTCCGGTAATTCCCTGTATCGGGACGACCACTGAACCCGGCGCGATATTTTCCAGTAACGGAACCAGACCATACCCGGCGATATGTTCTTCCTGACAAACAAAAATAAAACGATGCGGTCTGCAGGGACGAAGATTATTAACGACGACTTCAATCATTCTCTTGTCACCGATACGGATCAATGGCTTAGGATCGTTATACCCGGCCACCGAAAAGCGGCTGCCCCGACCTGCCATCGGGATAATAATATTGATCATATTATTTCCTCTGCAATGTATTTATCATTGTTCGCTCCGGGAATTTTCACCACCGTGGTCACGCTATCCTCAACAGCATAAAAATCTGTTATCTGCCCGGGTTCGATAGTAATAATATCGCCACGATAATAATACTGGCCTGACATTCTGACAGCACCGGATACAATCACGGTGATTTCTGTCGCAACCTTATGATAATGCGCGGCTTCATGATCACCGGCCCGATAATATTTCACGGCAACTTCCATATTACTGGTACGGAATACTGACGGTTCAAAAGGACCGACAAACCAGCCCCGGGTCATATTCTCAATATTATTTTTTTCCATAGCTCAGTTACGCAGTTTGATAGTGATTATTACTTATATAAAAAGAGTAAAAATCACTTATGGAAATAGTTTATTAGTCCTAGATAAATTAACTAAAAAGCATACTTACGCTTTGTTATATTACCGACAGGGAAATATTTCCGGGCCGACCATTCCTGCCGGGAGATAGCTCAATGACTCTGCCAGGTATTCTGCCACAGGTGTGTAAGATGAAATAATCCCCCATACCTGTTCTGTCTTCTGGTGGTTACTGTCGCCAGTTCTGAAAAAATACATTTTAATCTTTATCTGCTGTCTGCGGAGATGGTACTTGTTTTTTAATGCCATGTAAAACATGAAAAATAGCTTTAACAACCACACAAAATCACCATGTCGCTATAAAATATCAGAATACTATAAAAATGCGAACATTAATCCTATTTATTTTTTTAATTTAAAATAAAAAGATCGTTTATCAATTCCTTCAAAGTGTTTATTTCCAATTTCAACACCGCTTTTAATCTTTAAAAAAATTAATCATCAGGACCAATATCACCAGAGTGAAACTTTCAGCTGCTGTTAATAATTCACACAAAAGTTACTATTTATGGAATCATTCTTAATAAAAATTATTTATTAAAATTTCATAATTCACCGGAGGGGTAATTTTCGGGTAACTGCGGGCGGGGAAAGTGCAGAGAGGGAAGCGGTTAACACCGGCCACACATTGTGTGGCCTGTACGTTCAGAAATTATAATTCGCTCCCAGGTAATAACGACGTCCGTCTAATGTCGATGAATAATCGTCATAGCTGACCGTTTTATCCAGCAGGTTATAGATACCGGCAAGCAGAGATAACGATTTAGTGACCGGGTAGTTTACCCCGGCATCAACGAAGCTGTAGGACGGGGTACCCTGCGCCATACTGGTGCGGCTCAGATACTCTGACGTTCTGCTCCGGAAGTTGATCCGGCCCCATACCGACAGATCCCGGGTCGTTTGCCAGTTCAGTGTCAGATTGATCATATGTTTTGGCATCTTATTCAGTGGCTTACCGGAAAACTGTCCGCTCTTCTGCTCGGAATCGGTATAGGTATAGTTACCGGTCAGTTTCCAGTCGTCTGCCGGTTTCCATCCCAGCGTCGCCTCTGCACCACGCAGGTTTGCCTTATCAACATTGACCCGGTCACTGACAAAATCGTAATGCGTATTACCGATAGTACAGGCGGGGTCGGCACTGCTATTACACCGGCGAACTTCGGTGATCTTATGTTTAAAGTCGGTGTTAAACAGGGTTAAGCCGGCATTCAGTTGCTTACCGTTATCCCATAGCAACGCGATTTCTTCGCTCAGGCTCTTCTCGGGTTTCAGATCAGGATTCCCGACAATAATTCCGTTTGAGCGGCCTCCCCCGGTCATCTGCCCCCAGCTGGCAGAGGACTGACGCAGATCCGGCGAGCGATAGCCCGCAGAAACACCACCTTTGACTGTCCATTGATCACTCAGGTGCCAGACACCATATCCCCGCGGGGTCCAGTGTGTTCCATAATTCTGGTCTTTATCCATCCGTATTCCGCCGGTCAGCGAGAAACTTTGGGTCATTGCCCACTCATCTTCTGCAAAAACGGCCCAGCTCCAGCGTGTCAGTTTATTCAGGCCCGCAGCAGCTTCTAACTGGTTTCCGTCATCGTGCAGCGTTTCATAACCATACTGCCCACCCAGTGTTATTGAGTGTTCATCCAGCAGCCATTGGCCTTGTGTATTCAGCGTCGTGTTGTAGGATTTCATCGAGCGGCCGGGGTTATTCGTTTCCTCCCGTTGCAGATAGCTGCTGGTATTCACTGCATCATAATATCCACGATGTGTCAGCGCATAAGTGGTGTGCTCATAGCGGTTTTCACTACGGCTGTTCGGCGTACAGACGGTTCCCCGGCAGCTCTCTGCCGCCTGAGATTTTCCGGGCGTACTGTTTCTGTCCTGCAGTTCTCTGGCAATATCCATATCGATACTGTTTCTGTCATCGGGTGTCAGGGTGAACGTGGCGGCACCGTTACGCATCCGTTGCTCGTTATAGCCATTGACTCTCCTGTCTTCCTGGCGACGGGAGAGTAACCCGCTGAGTTTCATGCCCAGCAGCCCGTCAATCAGCGGGCCGGAAACATAAGCATCGGTCTGATAAAGATCTCCGGAGCGGCGATGCTGCTGAAAAGTTGCTTCCGTATGCAGCGATCCCAGCCATTTCCCACGGTTATACGTTTTTTTGGTGATCACATTAATGACCCCTCCCATCGCATCCGAACCGTACAGCGAAGACATAGGGCCACGGATCACCTCTATCCGTTCTATCGATTCCAGCGGAGGTAACCAGCCTTGTTCAATACCGGCATTATCACTGTTAGGCCGGGTTGCCCGTGTACTCACCCGCCTCCCGTCGACCAGAAACAGGGTGTACTGTGAGGACATTCCGCGGATGCTGATATCGCTGCTACTGCCCCCGCCGGTAACGACCACCCCCGGCACATCTTTTAGCGCATCGGTAATATCACGGTAGGCTTTGTCTTCGATTTGCTCTCTGCTGATCACAGAGATGGAGGCCGGGGCATTCTGAATTTTCTGTTCAAAACCCGTGGCAGTGACTACCAGTGTCTCTTTATCGGTAGCCTCTGCCATCCCGGGGAAAAATGCCGTTGTCAGTATCACTGCGAACGGTTTTACGCGAAGTTTTGTCATTATCATCGATTCCATTTGTTGATCAAAATGCTTCACCCTCGCCGATGACTGCAAACAGAATGCTCCATGTAACATTTTATTACACCGGCAGATGTTGCCTATTGTACGAACAAATTAAGAAATGTAAATAATAATGAGAATTAGTATCATTACTATAAAGGACAACAACTTTCCCTTACTCTCCTCCGGTAAGCTCCCCATCAGAAGGCCCCCCGTTCCGGATATCGCCGGAGAGCAGGCATACTGAGTGCCCCGCCGGGGGCACATTACCGGCGAGGTTAATTAAAAATATCCTGGTAAACAATCTATAAACTTTCGCAGGGATCATAGGCAGGGACAGAGGTGCGGCCCCCGTTATAACAGGGTGAGAGGAGGTAACCGCCTTACCGGACCACAGGCAGATCGCTGTAGCGGGTGGTGTAGCAGGGTGACAACATATCGCGTTTCATTGCCCAGCGCTTTTCTACGCCCTGGCCGGCAAACCATAACTGTCCTTTTCCGCTTTGATTAACACCATCAATCACCCGCATCAGTGATTCACTGTCCGCCCGCGGCTTATAGTCATCAAACAGATTGAGCTGCGAAATGCCCTGACTGAAAAAATCCCCCAGCATGACTCCGGCCTTCATATACCGTGGCCCGTCCTGCCAGATGCTATCCAGTGCGGTCATAGCGGCGCGAATAATATCCCGGCTATCATGAGAAGGTGTCAGCAGTTTCACCGAGGCCTGGTTACCGTAGAATACCTCGCCCTGTGCATGCGGGCTGGTACGCAGAAATACCCCCACCTGACGACAATATTGCCGCTCGCCACGCAGCTTTTCGCCAGCCCGCACCGCATAATTACATATAGCCTCACGCATCGACGTATATTCAGTGATCCGTCCGGAGAATGAACGGGAGCAGACGATCTGTTGTTTCACCGGGGCAAATTCTTCCAGTTCAAGACAGGGTTCGCCCCGCAGTTCCCTCACCGTTCGTTCCAGCACCACATTGAAGTGTTTTCTGATAACCCAGGTACTCTGCTCCGATAAATCTCTGGCCGTAAGAATCCCCATCATATTCAGTTTCTTACTGATACGCCGCCCCACTCCCCAGACTTCGGCCACCGGTGTCAGGGCCATCAGTTTACGCTGACGTTCGGCATTCGACAGATCAACCACCCCGCCGGTTTTTCGCCAGGTTTTCGCCGCATGATTAGCGAGTTTGGCCAGAGTCTTTGTCGGGGCTATTCCGACCCCGACCGTCAGATGCGTATCACGCAGCACACGTTCACGGACTTCGCGACCAAAGGCTTCCAGGTTCCGGCAATGACGGACGCCGGTAAGGTCCATAAATGCTTCATCGATGGAATAAATTTCTACTGCCGGTGCCAGTGCTTCCAGCGTGCTCATCACACGCTGACTCATATCTGCGTATAAAGCATAGTTTGAACTGAACACACTGACCCGATGCTCGCGCAGAAGGTTTTTTAGCCGGAAATAAGGTTCCCCCATACTGATGTTCAGTTGCTTCGCTTCGGCTGAACGCGCAATAACACAGCCATCGTTATTACTTAGAACGACCACCGGTTTCCCTTTTAAATCCGGGCGGAACACGGTTTCACACGACGCATAAAATGAATTCACATCCACCAGCGCAAACATTACTGACCCAGCGTTTTGACAACGTGTTTTACCACCCCGAAGATCTCAAACTGATCAGCATCAGCAATTGTTATCACGGAATGGGCGATATTCATCGGTCGCAGATGCAGAGAAGGTCTCAGCATCAGCTGCTTAACGGTAAACTCCCCCGCCACCGCGGCCACCACAATATCGCCATGCCCTGCCTTCAGTGAACTGTCGACAATCAGCATATCGCCGTCATCGATCCCGCCTTCAGTCATAGAATCGCCACTGACCCGCACAAAATAGGTGGCACCGGGATGCCGAATCAGTAACTGATTAAGATCGATACGCTGTTCAACATAGTCCTGTGCCGGCGACGGAAAACCGCAAGGGACACGACTGATAAAAAAGGGCAGATCCTGCATGGTATGCAGCTCTGCAGGCAGATAGAACTTCATGATCGGTCTCTCAGATTTTTACTGTATAAATATACAGTAATGCTGATGGAGTATTTCGATCAAGATGGCTTATCATTATTTTTTGTAAAGCCATTGTCCGGGAAGGAAATTTATTATCGCCGGCAACAGGAGCAGGGCATGACAGAACGACTCACTCAGCAAAGTGTTCAGTAAAACAGCCACTCATGTCCGCTTTCTTTACTCCTTTTTATTTATTCTTCTTATCTGTCATTTTACCCACGCTTTCGCCCGGCTGACCCCGCCTGCCTCAGGTAACCAGAGGCTGAACGCCTGCCTGAAAAACAGGATCTGTGTGACGGTTTCTTTCGCACAGACAACCTCCGGTTCAGAGATAAGAATTTCTTAGATCTGATCATCTTTACAAGCTCTCATGTCACGTATATCGTATACCATAGTTAATCAGCGACCGCTGACTGTCTGCCTGCAGGCTGTAGTATGCAGGCCAGTGGTGCGCAAATATCTTACCGATTATGCAGACCTTCCCGCCTGCCGATCACAATGATCTGAACAGAAATTTGAGGAAACACAATGAACAATAATATCTTTACCGGCACTATCCCCGCCCTGATGACACCGTGTAATGCGGAGCGTAAACCTGACTTTGACGCACTGGTGGCTAAAGGCCGCGAGCTGATTGATCTCGGTATGAGCGCCGTCGTTTATTGCGGTTCGATGGGAGACTGGCCCCTGCTGACTGAAGCCGAACGCCAGGAAGGCGTGGCGCGTTTAGTGGCGGCCGGGGTACCGACCATTGTCGGGACCGGCGCGGTAAACACCCGGGAAGCCGTTTCTCATGCGGCCCACGCCGCGAAAGTGGGAGCGCAGGGCCTGATGGTGATCCCACGCGTACTGTCGCGTGGCTCCTCCCCGGCGGCGCAAAAAGCGCACTTCTCGGCCATCCTCGAAGCGGCCCCGGAACTGCCGGCGGTTATCTATAACAGTCCTTACTATGGCTTTGCTACCCGGGCAGACCTCTTCTTTGAGCTGCGCAGTCAGTACCCTAACCTGATTGGTTTCAAAGAATTTGGCGGTGCTGCAGATATGCGTTATGCCGCTGAACATATTACGTCTCAGGATGATAATGTCATTCTTATGGCCGGGGTGGATACTCAGGTATTCCATGGCTTTGTAAACTGCGGAGCGACCGGTGCCATTACCGGTATCGGTAATGCACTGCCACGTGAAGTGTTACAGCTCATCGATTTAAGCAAAAAAGCCGCGAAAGGCGATGCGGTTTCCCGACGCCTGGCGAAAGAGCTGGAATCTGCACTCGCCGTTCTCTCTTCTTTTGATGAGGGCACGGATCTGGTGCTGTATTACAAATATCTGATGGTACTGAACGGTGACAAAGAATATTCACTGCACTTTAACGAAACCGATGTTCTCAGTGATGCACAGCGTCGTTATGCAGAAACCCAATACTCGCTGTTCCGTGAATGGTACAGCCGCTGGAGTGAAGAGCTGAACCAGGCCTGATAACCACGTTATCAGCATGATCCTCTGCCGGCCACGGACTGGCCGCTTTGGATCTCTGAGGCGGGTGACAACAGAAAGACGTTGATACTTTGCTGCGCTTCCGGCCGGGCTTCACCCAGCGTCCAGCGGTTATACGCCAGAGAACGATCATTTTTATCAGCCCCCGAAGAAGGTTTGTGCTGCCGGGCCAATACCCGCACACGCCGGAGTCGTGACAACGTTTTCTTCTCCCCGCCATAACCAGCAGCCCGCCACGCGCGCCGGCTTACCCTTTCCGGCCTGGCGATAATCCGATAAATATACGCCGAATAATAGGTATGACTATGACTGTAAGTAGCGATGTTCGTGCGCTACCCGTATTACAGGGGCGCAGCCTGGTTGAGGGCAATGCTCGTGGCTCTCTGATTTCTTCCGATACCGGCCTGAGCTTTTGGGGAGGAATTGATCCCTTCAGTGGCGAGGTTATCGATCGTCATCATCCGCTGAGCGGTAAAATTATCACCGGCCATATTCTGGCAATCCCCAGCGGACGGGGATCCTGTACCGGTAGCAGCGTGATGCTCGAACTTATTCTGAACGGACATGCCCCCGCAGGCTTAATCCTGGCAGAGCCGGACGAGATCCTGACGCTGGGAGTATTAGTGGCTGAAGTGGTTTTCGGTAAATCGTTTCCTGTTGTCTGTATCGGTGCTGAGGCCTTCGCTGCGCTGCCGGAGAGCGGCACAGAAGTCTGCATGACCGGCAAACAGATCCGTTTCGGTAATGCAGTACCTGCAGAAATTCCTCAGTCATCGCAGGCCGATACCGGCCCCGGATCTCTGGCCGGATCCATGAAGCTGGAACTGCGTGATCATGAAATGTTAGATGGATTTCACGGTAAAGCGGCACAGGTGGCGATGCAACTGATACTGCGCATCGCCGCGTTACAAGGGGCAACGGAGCTGATTGACGTTTCTCAGGCACATATCGACGGGTGTATCTATACAGGTCCCGCCAGTCTGCGTTTTGCACAACAACTTGTCGCCTGGGGAGGCAAAGTCCGCGTGCCGACCACGCTGAATTCCATTTCTGTCGATAAGCGAAAATGGCGCGAGCTCGGGGTGGATGCCGGGCTGGGTGAGCCAGCCAGTGCGCTGGGTGATGCCTATCTGAATATGGGAGCGAGGGTCAGCTTTACCTGTGCACCTTATCTGCTTGATACGAAACCGGCCCGCGGCGACCAGATTGTCTGGGCGGAATCGAATGCCGTGGTTTACGCGAACAGTGTGCTGGGTGCCAGAACACTGAAATATCCGGATTACCTGGATATCTGCATTGCCCTGACCGGCAGAGCCCCGCTGACCGGCAGCCATTGTGATAACGGACGGCTTGCCACCTTACATATCGAAGTGCAGAAGCCTGACACGGCAGATGACGCCTTCTACCCGCTGTTGGGGTATCACACCGGTTTACTGGCTGCGACCGAAATTCCGGTGATCACAGGACTCGAAAATGCGGCCCCGGACTCTGATGACCTGAAAGCCTTCGGGGCAGCCTTCGCTACCACCTCTGCGGCACCGATGTTTCATATTGCGGGGGTAACGCCGGAAGCACCGGATGCTGCCACGGCATTAGGGGGTAAAGCGGCAAAACGCCATCGGGTGGTGAGTGCGGACGATCTGGCCCGTTCCTGGCGTGAACTGGATAGTTCTGAAGAAACAGCAGTGCAGCTGATTTCTTTAGGGAATCCGCATTTTTCGCTAACCGAATGTGCAAAGCTGGCCGGACTTTGTGCTCAGCGGAAAAAAGATCCGCAAACGGCACTGGTCGTGACGATGGGCCGGGACGTGAATGAACAAGCCAGAGCCGCCGGGTATATCTCCACTCTGGAAGCGTTCGGGGCACTGATTGTGACCGATACCTGCTGGTGTATGCTCGGCGAACCGGTGATCCCGCAGAAAACATCCACCTTAATGACCAATTCCGGTAAATACGCACACTATGCCCCGGGGCTGGTGGGCAGAAAAGTCCATTTCGGCAGTCTGGCAGACTGCGTGCAGGCGGCCTGTTCAGGCCAGTGGCCTCGTTCACTTCCTGACTGGCTCTCTGCCTGAGAGAGTTAGAGCTCCACCGCCGCCGTCAAAGGCGGCGCTATCATGCAACCCTGATCACGGATGTCTCCCGCGACCGTTTATTGCGCCCGGGGTATTCCAGCGACGACGGAAAGTGACACGCCCCTGCCGCCATCAAAGCCAGCGATATCATACTGCCCTGATCACGGAGGTCTCCCGCGACCGTTTATTGCGCCCGGGGTATTCCGGCGACGACGGAAAGTGATACGCCCCTGCCGCCATCAAAGGCGGCGCTATCATGCAACCCTGCTCACGGATGTCCCACACGACCCTTTATTCAGGCTGGTGCGCCGCCGGGCGTCAGGGAAAGTGTCGTTACTGTCCTACGGGGTTACGGATCCGGCCTGCGAATTCACACTATGGCGATGCTGACATATAAGAAGATACTGATGGGTTTTGGGCAGGCGGAACGAAGAGTGAGTAAAGGCCGGCCGGAGTTCGCCGGCCGGGTAAATTACGAAACGACGGACTTCAGAAATTCTGCGGTTTCCGGTTTCTGCGGATGCCCGATAACTTCATCAGGTGTGCCTATTTCATGAATGACCCCGTTACGGAAAAAAGCCACGCGGTCAGAAACATCGCGGGCAAAACGGATTTCATGAGTCACCAGCACCATGGTCATACCATCTTCGGCCAGCATACGCATCGTATCCAGCACTTCACCGACCAGCTGAGGATCCAGGGCGGAAGTTGCTTCATCAAATAACATATAATCCGGTGACATCGCTAATGCCCGGGCGATTGCCATACGTTGTTGCTGACCTCCGGATAACCGGCCCGGAAAGACTTTCAGCTTCTCACCTAAACCGACGTGTTTTAGCTGCTTAACGGCCATGGCTTCCGCTTCGGCTTTACTTAGCCCCAGGACTTTACGCGGCGCCAGCATGACGTTTTCCAGTACGGTTAAGTGGGGAAAAGCATTCCATTGCTGAAACACAATACCGATTTTCTGACGTAACTTGTTCAGATTTGTGGTCGGGTTATGCACTTCAATGCCGTCGACCCAGATGTTCCCCTGGCGGATGGGTTCCAGGCCATTCAGACACATCAGTAATGTTGATTTCCCTGACCCTGATCCACCAATGATTGAAACTACCTCGCCCTTTTTTACCGTCATGCTGACGCCTTTAATGACTTCAAGATCACCAAACGACTTATGAACATCATTAATCTCAATCATTTTCCTGCCACCTTTTTTCTAACTGGTTTCCGAACCGGGCAATGACCAGGCTCATAACGTAATAGATAACCCCGGTAATACTCAGGACCAGTAACGGTTCCTGAATACGGGTAACGATAATTTGCGATGCCCGCAACAGTTCAATAAGGCCGATCCAGACGACCAGTGAGGTATCTTTCATCAATGACAGCAAAAGGTTAAGCCAGCCCGGAAATATAACTCTCGCCGCCAAAGGCAGAACAATAAACCGCAGATCCTGCCAGTAACTCATCCCCAGAGAACGGCTGGCACGACGAATATTCGGGGAAACCGATAAAATACCGCCACGGACAATTTCGATACAGAAAGCGGCCGCATACAGGCCTAAGACCAGATAACCAATGGTAAAAAGGCTCCAGTCGAGACCGAGGATACTTTTCAGTGCATTAAACAGTACAAACTGAATCAGTAACGGGACACTTTTAAAGACATCCATGAGTAAGGCTATGGGCAAGGTCGATTTTGGCATCGTGGCCCTCGCCCATCCCAGAAAGATCCCGATCACTGTGCCCACCACAATCGATGCGAGCGTCAGTTCCAGCGTCGTTGCTGCCCCCTTTAGCAGAAAGACAAAGTCCTCCGAGGTAAAGCTGGTAGTAAGCATCTCTTTTATCCTTTAATAACGAAACAGCCGCCAGCCCAGACCACGGGCACCGAGCACAATCACTTTAGCTATCAGGTAATACAACACTGCAGCGATAGAGAAGAGTTCAAAAGTACGGTAGGTAAGCACATTGAAATTCTGAGTAACCCCTGACAGGTCACTATCCAGACCGACAATGACCCCGGTGGAGGTCATCAGCACCGACCAAATCATCTGGTTGGTCAGAGGATGGAAAACCACACGCAGTAATTGCGGAACAACAATCAGGCGATAAGCCTGAAAAGCAGACATCCCGAGTGAGCGGGCAGCACGCACCTGGGTATGGGGGATGGCTTTCATGCCACCACGAAATATTTCCGCCAGATAACCCGCATTGTTGAAAGCAATTCCGCCGATCAATGCCGCCCATGAGCTGACATTAATATTGAAATTACCCAGCCCGAAATAAAGCATATAGATCTGCAATAACGACGGTGTATTTCTGGCAATCGAAATCCAGGTGGCAGAAAACCCACGCAGAACCCTGATATTGCTGCTACGCATTGCGGTCAGTGCAAAAGCAATCAGTGTGCCCAGCACCATGGTAATCACTGCAGTTTCAATGGTTACCAGCGATCCCTGCAGCATGGCAGGGAGTGCATTAAACGCACTTCGCCAATGGAAAGTATAATCAAACATCCGTAATACCCCTGTAGATCTGCCATTTTAGTATTTCGTATACGACATACTAATACAGGCAAACTTTGTGCCAGATTGAAAAGATCTATGCATAAAACTCCCCCACTGGCAGATAAAATAAAAAGATTTTTATTTACAGTGAGTTAGTTAAAATCCGGGTTAGCGATTATTATCACAGTGCGACAGAAGACAGAGATAGACGGTTGCTGCATTCCGGCACAGAGATCATTAACGGGGCGCCAAAATGCAGCAACCGCACATTATCGTGCGGCGGCCGGGAGATTAAAAGCCGATACCGGAAGGCCAGGTATCGGTAAGACGATAGCCTTCAGGCCAGGGGTCGGCCGGGTCAAGCATATGCTGATGCACTCCCGTGACCCAGGCCCTGCCGGAAACTGCCGGCAGAATGGCCTGACGGTCATTAATTGTGGTTAATTCACGGATATGACAGTGAAATTCAGATCCGATAATCGAACGGCTGATAAAACGCTCCCCGGGCTGAAGATGCCCTTTGGCCTGTAATACCGCCATACGCGCCGAACTTCCGGTACCACAGGGGGATCGGTCAATTTTCCCCGGCCGGATAACCACCGCATTGGCCCCGGTCATTACCCCGTTTTCTGTCGTGACCGGTGCCGCTATCTGGCAGAAAGAGATATGATCCCAGTCCGGATTCAGAGGATGCCGGAACCCCAGTTGTTCATTAGCGGCTTTAGTTATTTTCATGCCGGTTTCCACCAGATCCCGTGCTTCGTCTGCCGTCACAGAGAACCCTAACTGATGGGCATCGACAATAGCAAAACTGTCTCCCCCGTAAGCCGTATCGACCTGCAGACTGCCGATACCCGGGACATCAATCCAGGCATCCAGTTGATCGGCAAAAGAAGGCACGTTATGGATCTCTACCCGCTGGACTTTACCGTCCCGGCATTCGGCAACGGCCTCAATTAACCCGCCCGGAGCCTCAAGGACTAACCTTGTTACCGGCTCTGTCATCGGCAGAATGCCGGTATCCAGCAACACTGTTGCAACGCAGATAGAGTTTGAACCGGACATGGGGGGAATATCTGCCGGTTCGATAATGATCCACCCCATCATCGCCCGGGGATCCTTCGGAGGCACCAGTAAATTCACATGCCGGAAAACACCTCCCCGGGGCTCATTTAAGATGAAATGACGTAAGACATCATCACGCTCAATCCAGCGGGATTGTTCCCACAAAGTGTCACCCGGCGGAGGTGTGACACCGCCGACAATAACATCACCGACTTCACCTTCAGCATGACAACTGACGGTATGAATAATTTTTGATGAACGCATAGCGGGTTACTCGTGATTCACTGTTTCATAAAAGAAAATGCCTGCAATGAGTGCAGGCAGTCGCACCGCCGGATACGGCTGTTACTCGTAAACATCCGGGACCGTCAGCGAAACAGGCGTGCCACCGACCCATTTTTTATATAACTCAGCATAACGGCCTGTACGCACCTGCTGATTAACAAACAGGTTCAGGTAATTGATCATGCCGTATTCATCCCGTTTAACCGCGAGCGAAACATAGTCGGTGGTATAAGGTGCTTTACCGGCAATTTTAAGCCCTTTATATTGGCCCGATTTAATGGCGGCAGAGGCCACGGTATTCGTGACCACTGCGGCATCAATATGCCCCTGGGCAACGGCGAGCAAGGTATCGTTCTGTGACTGATAAGCACGGAAACTCCCGGTCCCCCAGTCTTTCACACTTTTCGCCAGGGCGATGGCTTCAAAGGTTCCACTGGTATCGCCGACAGGACGCCCTTTGAGATCCGCAAAGCTATTAATATTTTTGTCATCACGCGTGAGAACGACCATCTGGAAAGCGAAGTAAGGAATTGACATTGCGACTGTTTTTGCGCGTTCCAGAGTATCAGACGTACTGGCCACAATCACATCCGCACGCCCTGACATCAGCGCAGGGATACGGTCAGGGAACGGTGTTTCAACAATCACCGGAGTCACACCCAGAACCTTTGCCAGGTCTTTACAGTAATCAACATCAAAGCCTTCCGGATTATTTTGAGCATCGCGCATCCCCATCGGAGGGAAATCCAGAGTCACGGCACAACGTAGCTTTCCGGAATCTATGATCTTATCCAGTTCATCGGCATTCGCTGCATGAAGTGAAGATACGCCGGTAACAGCAAACAGTGCTAAAGAGATAATTGTCTTTTTCATAAAAACCTCCGGTGATTGAGTGATAAATCAGATACGAAATTTCGTATACAATATTCAATGCACAAAGCGTGCCTGATTGTTCTGTTCACCGCTAACCGCCTGATCCAGCCACAAAAGTCCTTCTTCTGCGGATATTCTTCCCCCCTGTGTCTGTCACCTGATAGTGCATTACCTGACCGCTATGGCACTTTAACAGGGCAGAAAAACAGTAATTCCCTGCCGGCCTGCTGCACGCAGAAATGCTTTGCCATGTAGTGATTTTCAGGAGCGGTCAGTATTTCTTATGGGATATCACCTGGCTGCCGTCTGTGGAGCGTGGTCGCTGGTGTTATCTGTCTATGATAACTGACCTGTGCAGCCGGAAAATCACCGGGGATGAAATGCATGAAACAGAAAGTGTTGAGAATGCTGCCGCCTTAATGCAACGCAGTGTCATACGTGAAGACTGCTGGCGGCATCCGCTGGTGCTGCACGCAGATAACGGCGCGGCCATGGGATAACCGACGCTACAGATGAAACACCACGAACTGAATATCACGCCGTCCCAAAACCATCCGTGGGTCAGTAACGATAATGTGTATTCAGAATCACTGCTCCGGACGCTGAAGATGTGCCGCAGTGGCCGTCATCAGGGTTCAGAGCACTGCCGGATGCCCGTCAGTGGGTGGAAAAGTTCCCCGGGGGTATAACGAAACACACCATCACAGCGGAATATGCTATGTGACCCCGGCAGAGCGACATCGCGGAGAAGATCATGCGTTTCTGAGACAACGGGAAGAGCTGTACCGGCGCGCGAGGCCAGCCCATCCTGAACGGTGGTCTGGTAAAACGAGGAACTGGCAGCCTGAGGAGGCAATCCCACTGAATCCGGAACGGAAAAACAGGCGGCTTAAATTAACCGGAGATGACAACGATCATAACACTTACCGTTAAGTCACGAATCAATAAAAGATTATAAGTATATATTTTTCCTTGAGATAGTCCATGCATAATTCTTTCTGTTTACTGGTTCATAACCATATTTTTCATAGAGCCAGGGAGCCGTGAGAGTGAAAAGCATTATACGCCTGACTTTATTAAAAACAGGATGTTCTTGGATGCATGACATTATAAAATCAGACAACTTATTGCCTTGATATTCCTCTAATACGTAGACATCACATAAGTAGGCAAAAGTAGCATAGTCAGTAATTAGCCTGGCGAATCCAATTTGTTTTTCATAATGGAAAAGTCCAAAATTGAGGCTGTTATCTATAGAGGAGGATACAGTTTCAATATTTATACCTTTAGCCCATGTGGATCGTGTCAGATAGGAATGCACAGCTTTTTTATCGATTTTTTTAGGATCAGTGGTAACTTTATACTCACCTTTATCCCACTCGTATATTTTACTGGTTTCCATTTTTTCCCTTATCTTTTATAAGAATACTGGTATATGATTTTTATCATACATATTTCACTACTTCATAGACTTACGTTGATAAAATCATAGTGTGTTACATAGCGTGAATCCGCAAGATAATTTTGTTGGAGATGTCCAGGTAACCTGCTCGTGACGAGCAACTAAAATGCGAAAGGAGATCCAGGTAACGTGCAATTACGCACTCTGCCCCTTTTCCTGGTATTCACAGATACCGAAGCAGGGTCAACGAGACCAACCGTGAACTGACACTCCGGTTTATCCCTTCATCGTGCAATCCAAAGATCGTTCCTCGTTCTGACGTTCTGCGAAGTTATCCTCCGTAATATCAGGATGGCGTTCTGCACGAATCACGTAACGTTCCTGGCATGACAAGATACCCTGTGCGCCGGCAATCTTCTCACCGTGGCCACCAGGTAATGCCTGTGCAAGGAACAGTAGTAAAAGAACTAAAGGGCTAACAGACAAACAGACAAACAGACAAACAGACAAACAGATAAACAGATAAACAGATAAACAGATAAACAGATAAACAGATAAACAGATAAACAGATAAACAGATAAAAAGATAAAAAGATAAAAAGATAAAC
>NZ_JAERJR010000013.1:0-47221 GCF_018257515.1 Tatumella sp. JGM118 | reverse complement strand
GATAAACAGATAAACAGATAAACAGATAAACAGATAAACAGATAAACAGATAAACAGATAAACAGATAAAAAGATAAACAGATAAAAAGATAAAAAGATAAAAAGATAAAAAGATAAAAAGATTAAAGGATTAAAGGATTAAAGGATTAAAGGATTAAAGGATTAAAGGATTAAAGGATTAAAGGATTAAAGGATTAAAAGATTAAAGGATTAAAAGATTAAAGGATTAAAGGATTAAATAAAACAGCAGAAAGCAACACCACAGATTTTATAATAAATCTCCCTATAAAACACTGCGCCAGAGAATTTAGATTATAGCTCACTGTAAATTTCAAACCTGCCATTAAAGAACAGAATGGCTCATTCTTTCAGAGGCGAGCATAATCCCACGCTACTCAGGCCATTACCCGCAATATACAACTGCAGGTATAGATACAATAATCGAAGTATAATGTGCAGGGCGGACACGGCTCCTTTGTTTGGTGAACACCCGGGAAACCCGGATAGTTTAAGAAGGTTCACGTCGGTAATAATAATTTTTTGCTTAAATCCTCCCAGTGCTCAACAAATGCATCACGGGCAATATCGTACACACGCGTTTCAAGACAACGGATAAGATGCTCATGTTCAGCCACTAATTCTTTTGAATTCTCGTAGAAGGCATTACGCTGAACCATAAGTAACTCAATCTCACCTTCCAAAACGCTATAACTTTTTTGTAACCTGGGACTCAGACTGGCATCTATAATAGCACGATGAAAAGCTCTGTCGGCTGCACTCAGGTAAGCAGAAGATGCACCCGCAGGAGCCGCACGCATCACTTCAATAGCATCGAGGGCACCTTTAGGGATCAATCCACTGTAGGTAATCATGCGTACCGCTTCGCCTTCTAACACGCCGCGAAGTCGCGTCACATCAACAATATCGTTAGGGCCGAATTTTGGTACACAGAACCCCCGGTTCACAATTTGTACTAACAGCCCCTGGCTGACCAAAATCTGAGCCGCACTTCTGAATGTCGTTCGGGATACCCCATGCTCTTCTGCCATACGGATGTCACGCAAAAATGAACCAGGTTCGAATTCACCATTCAGGATCCGCTGTCGTATCGTTAAGACAAGTGATTCTAATGTGGTGGATTTTATTTCTTCAGAAGACAAAGATGATGGCAGATGATTTTCCATGATATAGCTACATGTTAATGTTGGTGATTGCTCAAAAAGAAAACACAACGTGCATTCTGTAGTAAAGAAATAGCAAAATATTGCAGCAGAGGTTAACCGCTCGTTTACTGCTCCCTTTCCGGTAACTGTCTGATGATTCCTTTTCAGGCAGCCACGCTCTACAGCCAGACTCACAGCACATTACCATACATTTCGCTGATTGCAGAATTATCAGGGGGCCGGGCATAGTAATGACCGGTCCCCTGATAAGGCTCTCGCATATTCAGAGCAGCTCTTTTGCAATATCAGAGAAGGTTTCAAGAAAACGTGTGACATCCGATGAATTGAAGACTAACGGAGGACGAATTTTCAGGACATTTCCCTCCCCCCCGCAGCTTCGTATAAGGATCCTTCTTTCGCGTAATTCATCAATAAATTGCTCAGTACGTCGTTTGTCCGGTGCTCCGGAATCCCGATCAGCAACGATCTCAACACCGGTATATAATCCGACCCCTCTGATATCAGACACATAAGGAGAATTCTTAACGATCTCATGCAGACCCTTACGCAACGCCTCCCCCTGAACAATGGCATTTTCCAATAGATTCTCGCTGCTGATCACGTCGAGAACGGCCGCACCCGCCGCGATGGGGAGCTGGCTGGCAGCAAATGTATTGAAATACCTGCAATTCTGACCAAACTCGTACGCAACCTCAGGGCGGAAAACGGTACCCGATAGCGGTAATCCATTACCCATCGGTTTACCCAGTGTGACGATATCCGGAATAATACCATGACGCTGAAACCCCCACATGGTATCCCCGCAACGGCCGAATCCTGACTGCACTTCATCGGCAATATAAAGCCCCCCGGCGGCATGAACCTCTTCAATCATGGGTTTCAGATAGCTCGCCGGGTCAGCAAAAATTCCGTCACTGGTGAACAGGGAGTCTGCAACAAATGCTGCCAGCCCAAAGCCATGCCGGGCAAGTTCAGAGACCCCTCGCTTAATCTCCTTCCTCATGTACTCATCAATGGAAAGCCCTTCGGCAGCCGCGACACGAGGGTCGGGGGCTTCAATAAGCACAACATTGGGTCCGATAGGCGATGTCGGCCCCAGACTGGGAGAAAAGGAAGCGACTTCACTGGTAATGCCATGATAGGCATTACGGGTGACAATAATCCCCTGATTACGGGTGTAGAATTTCGCTACGCGAATGGCCAGGTCGTTAGCTTCCGAGCCTGAACAACCGAACGTTACCCGGGAGAGTTCCTCCGGGAAGGTAGCGACCAGACGTTCTGCATAGTCAACCAGACTTTCCTGTACATATCGGTTATTGGTGTTGAGTTTCTTAATCTGTGAAGTGATGGCTTCGACAACCTGCGGATGTGAATGACCCACGCATGCCACATTGTTATACGCATCGAGAAAGTCATTTCCTTCGCGATCAAACAGATGAGCTCCCCGCCCTTCCACAAATTCAACCGGATTACGATAGATGAGGGAATATCCCGGCCCCAGAATACTCATTCGACGTTCCACGATAGAACGCATACGTGGATCAAGATTATCCATCCGGGAGGGATCAAATCGATTGGGATAAACTTCAAGTGCCCGGCTTACTTTTGTGTCGTACTTTGGAGTTGTCATTGGTCATTGCTCCGGTCAGAAAGATGACGTTGCAGATAGGTGATGGATGCGCGCCTGCACATCTGAAACGGGCGTCGCCAGCGCCATCGCGAGGTTGTCCCAGTCATGTTTTGCATGTGATTCAATATATTCCCGGCGGTCAGGGAGACGTTGTGCCCTCCATTGAGAAACCACCGCACGTAATGCCAGACGGGCAGTGGCCGCATCAGCGATGAGCACCGCATGTGCTGGCGACATTTTATAGCTCGACAGATATCCCCGCAGATAAGCCAGAGGAGCTCCCCAGGGATCATCAGCCCATTGCCCCAGGAGATTACAGAGACTTACCGCGGGTTCGAATATCACACACGTCCGGACGGCATCACCAAAATCAATTATCCCGCTGACAAAATCTGCCGATTCTGCAGAGACTAAAATATTGTAGGGGCTGAAATCTCCATGTATTACCTGGGTTTCAAGTTCTCCCATCAGGGGGACTACATTACGTGTAAATCGCTCAAAAGCTTCAGCGGCTAAAGCCCGATGAGTTTCATCGGTTAATTCTTCCTGCAGAATTGCCAGTGTGGGGATGTTTGCAAGATCCCAGACCAAAGGACGTAAATCATGTTGATGAGCAAATCCGCGTAATGCGAGATCAATCTCACCGGCAGCGCGTCCTGTTAAGGTGAGCTTAGCTTCGTCAACCGGAACCGTTGCCAGAATATCACCTGAGAGATAGGTCAATACACGCATATAGCGAAGAGATGTTGTATGAACCGGAACAAGGCTCTCACCATCCAGAGTCGAAATAACGTTCTGAACTTCCCACGCCGCAGTATGGTGATTAAGCCACTTCATTATGGCCGACTGCATTTCCACGACGCCGCGAGATTCGGCAGGTGATGATATTTTTACGAGGTAATAAAGCCCATCACAAATCAGAATAAAACTGTCATCCTTTTCGGTAGATAACCGTCTCAATTCACCTTCAAGTCCGTATCTGATATTTAAGATATTTTCGACCAGAGCGGACGGCACTTCATCAGTTCCATGCACCAGACCACTTTCATCAAGCAGGCAGAATGCAGCTGAGAGCCTGGATTTATTAACTGAATCATTGGTTATCATAGTTTCTCTGCATTTGATGTCTGAGGATGTAAAGATGAAACCTCTGTCTTACTCACCGGGGACAGCACTCAACATTCTGACTGACACGATCAAAATTTAGCCCCCCAGCCAGGATCCCCCGTATAAATTGTCCACCAGTTTTCAGGATCAAAACCAACATAGCACCTGCTAATGATCGAAAGCAAGCGATCATACCCATTATTTGTTGGACAATTTATAGCGGTGACACAGAGGCAAAAAGATCACTTTTATGGTGCATAACGTATTGCTAATGGGGGAATTAAAATAACTCAGTGCATCTTTGCCACATACTGGTGCAGTGCCTGAGCAGAGGGGTAATAATTATTTTTGTCGGACAATCCTGAGGGTATACCTGACAGACCTTATTGATGAGATGAACACTACTTTTAAACGTCTTTAATGCAGTTTGTTATCCTGCGGCAATCAACGGTGCACAGCGTTGCCGATAACGACGGGGATCCGGAGAAATCCATTCTCTTTGCCTGTTCAGAGGGGCATGGTCTTCGGCAGATAAAAACGGACAGAGGCCACGACGTGGATGCTTCGGTGAATAACCAGACCCGCGTAAGGGGAAAGATTCAGTTTCGGATCAGGAATATTTTAATGTGAGGATGGGTATGAGGCAGAGGCAGAGGCAGAGGCAGAGGCAGAGGCAGAGGCAGAGGCAGAGGCAGAATAAACTTTGCCGGTATCCAGAACAATATTGAACACTCCGTGGAGACACCAGGCAGAGCCCGGAGAAGAACCGGCAAAAGAGAAAGATAAAGCAGGAACAGCGGGATAGCGGGATAGCGGGATAGCGGGATAGCGGGATACAACCGTAACAGACCAGAGGTCACACAGACAAAGAGTCAGAGCTGTCAGCTCAACATCAGGAATCAATAAGATAGCCACCGGACAGCCATATCTGCAGAGAAGCATCCGGGTAACAGAGGGTCCCCCGGGCGAGGGCCATAAATGGTCCCCGGAGCAGAAACGAAAAAGCCCCGCTTTTCAGCGGGGCCTTAGAAAGAGTGGTGCCCGAACTCGGAATCGAACCAAGGACACGGGGATTTTCAATCCCCTGCTCTACCGACTGAGCTATTCGGGCAACGGGGCGCATTAAACCGTAATCGCCCTTTTCCGTCAATCACTTTTCTTCTTAAGTGCGCTGACCGCTGACTTTTACAGCAATGCGCTGAAATTTGCCGCAACTCCCGTAAAAACAGACAGAGGACGCGCCTTATCCTCTGTCTGTCCGGACCTTACTGGTCGGTGGTCACCGAACCCGGCGCGGCATCTCCCATTCCGGGGATATCCGCAGGAACGGCGCCTTTATCTTTATCAGTGACCGGTACATTCGCCTGGTCTGCAGGCAGCATGATATGGTCCAGAATCTTACGCATTAACGGTGCTGCCGTTACCCCATCGACACCGCCGTTCTCAAGGATCAATGCGACAGCAACCTTCGGGTCCTTGAACGGTGCAAATGCCGTATAGAAGATATGGTCACGTAACCGTATCGGGATCATCTTCGCGTTATAAATCTGGTTTTGTTTCAGACTAAATACCTGCGATGTCCCGCTTTTTGCCGCAATACCATAAGGTGCGGTGTGGAAATAGCGATACCCGGTACCGTTAGGTGCATTCGCCATACCAAACATGGCACGACGCACCAGCGCCCAGTAAGGTGAATTCGGGTCACCTATCTGCGGCTCGGCTTCCACAGGATGATACATCAGGACATCGTTCCCCTGCTGCTCTTTGTATAGCAGATGCGGAGTGATCACCCGTCCGTTATTCAGTAAGGCCACCAGTGCTTTCACCATCTGAATAGGCGTTGCTATCCAGTATCCCTGCCCGATACCGACAGAGATGGTATCCCCCTGGTACCAGCCTTTCTTATGGACTTTCTCTTTCCACTCACGGCTCGGTAACAGACCTTTATATTCTTCATGCAAGTCGATACCGGTCAGCTTCCCGTAACCAAACTGGCTGAGCATATGATGAATACGATCAATCCCCATCATATAAGCGACCTGATAGAAGAAGGTATCCGCCGACTCTTCGATAGCTTTAGTCACATTCAGCATGCCGTGACCGGTTTTTTTCCAGTCACGATATCGTCTGTCAGTGCCCGGTAAAGTCCAGGTCGGAGCACCGAAGAACGTCGTTTGCGGCGTGATAACCCCGTTCAGCAAGGCAGACATTGCCATATAAGGTTTTACCGTGGAGGCCGGCGGGTATAACCCCTGGGTCACACGGTTAATCAGCGGCAGGTCTTTATTCTCCAGCAGCTTCTTATAAGCCTGATAGCTTATCCCTTTCACAAACGGGTTAGGATCGTAGCTGGGGGCCGAGACCATCGCCAGTACAGAACCATCATGCGGGTCTTCCACCAGCACCGCCGCTCGCTGTCCCGTCAGCAGACTTTCGATATATTGCTGCAACGGCAGATCCAGCGTCAGCCAGACATTTTTCCCGGCGACCGGCGGCTGTTCACTCAGCACACGTACGATACGCCCATGGTTATCCACTTCCACTTCCTGATAACCAGTCTGACCGTGAAGCACGGATTCGTAATAGCCTTCAATCCCCTGCTTACCGATATTGTGATCCGCCGCGTAGTTCTCAGCAATCCCTGCGGCATTCAGACGTTTGAAGTCATTGTCGTTAATCTTTGAAACATAACCGACGACATGCGCTAAATCCGCGCCATACGGGTACTGACGATCCTGATAAGAATCGATGCTGACCCCGGGGAAGCGATATTCATCCACCGCAAACCGCGCTATCTGTTCTTCGCTTAGCTCATCTTTAATGATGATCGGTTTGTATCGGCTGGTCTGTTTAAGACGATGCCAGAAATCGTTCACGTCATCCGGCGTCAGGCCGATGATGGGCGTCAGCGCCTGGATAGTCGCTTTAAGATCGGTTTCTTTGTACGGGATCACCGTCAGGTCATACTGAGTGATATTCCGTACCAGCGGCGTGCCATTACGATCGTAGATCATCCCGCGCGTAGGCGCGATCGGGATCATCTTGATGTCATTATCGTTTGATCGGGTCTGGTAATAACTATGCTCACAAATCTGCAGCCGATAGAGGTTATATACCAGGATGCCAAAGCATACTGCTACCAGAACAAACGCCGTGATGGCACGACGAATAAATAGTTTTTCTTCAATTTCGAAATTACGCAGATTCATTACATAACATAGTTTGCAGGGAGAGCTATCACCAGCAGCCTATCATAGAGAGATAGTCAGCCAGTGCCAGTGACAAGTTGATCCGGGAAAGATTAAAGTGTGTCATTTGTTGAAGAATGTAACAAGAAATGAACAACGCGAAAAGCAATAACTCTTCGCGTTGCCGGGGCTAAATAAGAGATATCTTAAGCCTGATCAGCGGCCAGCACAGATTCCAGCGCGATGTTGATCATATCATTGAAGGTCAGCTGACGTTCTTCGGCCGTCGTCTGCTCGCCGGTACGGATATGATCTGAAACGGTACAGATAGCCAGGGCCTTAGCACCGAACTCCGCCGCAACACCGTAGATACCGGCCGCTTCCATTTCCACACCCAGGATGCCGTATTTTTCCATGACGTCGAACATTTGCGGGTCCGGGGTATAGAACAGATCGGCAGAGAACAGGTTACCGACGCGGGCATGAACACCCAGCGCTTTCGCGGCATCCACCGCATGACGAACCAGATCGAAATCGGCAATCGCAGCAAAGTCATGATCTTTGAAGCGCATACGGTTCACTTTAGAATCCGTACAGGCGCCCATACCGATTACCACATCACGCAGGTTAACGTCAGAACGGACCGCTCCGCAGGAACCCACACGGATAATGGTTTTAACGCCGAATTCGGTGATCAGCTCTTTCGCGTAGATAGAGCAGGAAGGGATCCCCATACCGTGACCCATCACAGAAATCCGACGACCTTTGTAAGTCCCGGTGTAACCCAGCATACCGCGAACATTGTTCACTTCACGGGCATCCTGCAGGAAGGTTTCAGCAATATATTTCGCACGCAGAGGATCGCCCGGCATCAGCACAACGTCTGCAAAATCACCAGCTTCAGCATTAATATGAGGTGTTGCCATGTTATTTTTCCTTTTAATCGTGTCATTTGCCGGCATGACAGCCAGCAAATGAGAAACAAGAGGCTTTTTTACAGCATGTTACGCCCGTAATCCATAGCTGAAAGACCAAAATAGGTCGCAATTGTCTGCCCGATATCGGCAAACGTCTCGCGCTGTCCCAGCGGGCCGGGCTTCACCTGCGGTCCATAGATCAATACAGGGATATGCTCGCGGGTATGATCTGTGCCGGACCAGGTCGGGTCACAGCCATGGTCTGCTGTCAGGATCAAAATATCCCCTTCCCCCACCAGCGCCATTAACTCCGGCAGACGGCGGTCAAAGAGTTCCAGCCCCCCGGCATACCCGGCGACATCACGGCGGTGTCCCCAGCTGGAATCAAAGTCGACAAAATTGGTGAAGACAATCGAATTATCCGGGGCCTGTTTCATCTCTGCCAGGGTAGCATCGAAAAGTGCATCCAGTCCGGTGGCTTTAACCTTACGGGTAATTCCCTGCTGGGCATAAATATCGGCAATCTTACCCACCGAAATCACCTCTCCCCCCTTCTCTTCCACCAGCTTTTGTAACATGGTGGCAGAAGGCGGTTCGACGGCGAGGTCATGACGGTTACCGGTACGGACAAATTCACCGGCTTTGGCACCGATAAACGGGCGGGCAATCACACGACCGATGTTGTAGCCCCCCTCCGTCAGGATCTTACGGGCGATCTCGCAGAGCTCATACAGCCGATCCACACCGAATGTCTCTTCGTGACAGGCAATCTGGAACACCGAGTCCGCCGAGGTATAAAAGATAGGCTTACCGGTACGCATATGCTCCTCACCCAGCTTGTCGAGGATCACGGTCCCTGAAGAATGGCAGTTCCCCAGATACCCCGGCAACCCGGCCTGTTCGACCAGTGTGTCCAGTAACTCCTGCGGAAAACTGTTTTCTGTTTCACTGAAATATCCCCAGTCAAACAGTACCGGCACCCCGGCGATCTCCCAATGCCCGGATGGCGTGTCTTTCCCGGAAGAGAGTTCCGCCGCACTGGCATAAGCGCCGAGAATAGTGGCATCAGCATCCATCCCTGCGGGGATTTTACCTGTTGATATCTCTGCGGCCTTCGCCAGACCCAGCGCCGTCAGATTCGGTAAGTGCAGCGGGCCTTGTCTGCCCTGATCTGCCTTACCGTCGTAGCAGGCCTGTGCAATATGGCCCAGCGTATCTGAGCCAGCGTCACCGAATTTCTCTGCATCTTTGCTGGCTCCGATCCCGAAGGAATCCAGCACCATAATAAATGCACGTTTCATGCTCGCCTCCTGTGCGTTCATGTCATGAGAAAAAAAACTGATCAGAACAGTATGCAACCATTCAGCAAATTCTGCGATAGATTAAAGGGATTTCTTTTGGCCGTTGATGCGTCACCGAAATGGCGGCTTGCAGGCTCTCTGCCGCCTGTTGCCAGCTCTGCTCATCCGCCGCATGCACCATTGCCAGAGGGTGGTACGCATCGACCGGCTGGCCCAGGGCAACAATCTCACTGATACCGACCCGGTAATCGATATTCTCACCGGCACGCTGACGACCGCCGCCCATCCGGACGATAGTCATCCCGGCCTCCCGGGTATCCATCGCACTGACAAACCCCGGCTCCCTGGCAAATACCGGTCTGATTACCGGAGCTGGCGTTAAATAATGCGCATAGCGTTCGACAAAGTCAGCCGGTCCGCCCTGAGCCGCCACCATCTTAGCAAAAACCTCAGCGGCCCGGCCGTTGTCCAGCACCTGTCGCAATCTGGCCCGCGCCTGCTGATCGTTAGCGGCTAATCCGCCACTGACCAGCATTTCACTGCTCAGGGCCATTGTCACTTCAAGTAACCGGGGATTACGGTGTTCGCCGGTCAGGAAGCGAACCGCTTCACGCACTTCAAGCGCATTACCCGCCGAAGATGCCAGCACCTGGCTCATATCCGTCAGTAACGCAGTCGTCCGGCAGCCGGCACCGTTGGCCACATCGACAATTGACCGGGCCAGTTGCTCTGATTGTGCAAGATCCGGCATAAATGCCCCGCTGCCGGCTTTAACATCCATCACCAGCGCATCCAGCCCTTCGGCCAGTTTTTTCGCCAGAATAGAGGCCGTGATCAGGGGTACAGAATCCACCGTCGCTGTCACATCCCGGGTGGCGTAAAAGCGCTGGTCTGCGGGTGCCAGCGTCCGGGTCTGACCGATGATCGCGACACCATTTTCGCGAATGATTTGCCGGAAGCGATCATTGTCGGGGAAGATATTCAGCCCGGGGATCGCTTCCAGTTTATCCAGCGTCCCGCCGGTATGCCCCAGACCACGCCCGGATATCATCGGAACATACCCCCCGCAGGCTGCCACCATCGGGCCCAGCATCAGAGAGGTAACGTCCCCGACCCCTCCGGTCGAATGTTTATCCAGCACAGGGCCGTTAAGATGCAGGTCCTGCCAGTTCAGTACGGTGCCGGAATCCCGCATTGCCAGAGTCAGAGCCACGCGCTCCGGCAGTGTCATATCCCGAAACCAGATAGCCATCGCCAGCGCAGCAATCTGCTCTCCGCCAATGCTACCGTCCGTGATCCCCTGAATAAAGGCCCCGATTTCCTGCGCTGTCAGAGGTTGACCGTTACGTTTCTTACGGATAATTTCCTGTGGCAAAAACATGGTGCTTCCCCGCTGTGCTGAAGAGTCCGAACTCCCTGATACCGTCCCCGCCGGGGGGGACGGATAACCTGCCCGCGGCAGTCATACCGCTTTTATGAATTGCCGCGTCAGTAACCGGCGGCCGGCGTGTCTGTGTCCACACCACAGCTTTTCAGTAAGCTGCTCAGTAATCCGGAAGCGCCGAAACGGAAATGACGGGCATCCGCCCAGTCGTCGCCGAGGATCTCTGCAGCCATTGCCAGATAATCGGCAGCATCCCCCGTAGTACGCACGCCGCCGGCAGGTTTAAAACCGACGCTCGCTGATACACCTTTATCCCGGATCACTTCCAGCATAATTCGGGCAGCTTCGGGAGTGGCATTGACGGCCACTTTTCCGGTAGAGGTTTTAATAAAATCAGCACCGGCCTCGATGGCAATTTCAGAGGCCTGACGGATCAGCGCAGGATCCTGTAATTCCCCGGATTCAATAATGACCTTCAGCAGCACATTTGCTTCGCTACAGTACTTTTTACAGGCACTGACCAGGCTGGCCCCCTGACGGTGATCTCCGCGTTTTAATGCTCTCCAGGGAAAGACCACATCGACTTCATCAGCCCCATAGGCAATCGCTGCCCGGGTTTCTGCTACCGCGATATCGATATCATCGTTTCCGTGCGGAAAGTTGGTCACGGTAGCGATACGGATGCCGGGTGTTCCCTGCTCACGCAGGACTTTGCGGGCCAGCGGAACAAAACGCGGGTAGATACAAATGGCCGCCGTTTGTCCGGCGGCAGAATTTGCCTGCCGGCACAGGGCCACGATTTTTTCATCGGTATCGTCATCGTTCAGTGTAGTGAGGTCCATCAATCCGAGGGCCCGGCGGGCGATCGTTGTCATATCCGTCATTCATTATTCCTCTGCAGAGTAGCCGGTCTGCGGTGCGGAAAAAGCTGCACCGTCATTTGTCATAATTCTAACAATTAATCTCCGCCAGGACTGCGTGACGGATCAAATAATCCATCCTTGCGGGAGAAAGCAGATAAAAACCGCAAAAAAGGGCATTAAAGGGGTAAAGAAACCGTCAGAGGGTCGGGTCGCTTGCGGAACGAGAAATGTTATAAAAGTAACAAACTGACCTTAATCCGCGTCAGATTCGGGCGGATGTAGCCGGGGGAAAAGACGCAGGGCATTCTGCCATAGCACTTCAGCCAGCTGCTCCGGTGGCTCCGGACGGAGTTCCGCGAGCGACTGCAGAATAGTGACCACATGCTCAGGCCGGTTGGGTTGCCCCTGAAATCCGTGAACCGGCATATCCGGAGCATCGGTTTCCAGCACCAGGGCACTGAGGGGCAGAGAAGCTATCGTTTCACGGGTCTTTCGGGCACGCGGATAGGTGATCGTGCCGCCCACCCCGATAGCGAACCCCAGCCGGACAAATGCATTGGCCTGTTGCAGGCTCCCCGAAAAACCGTGGATCACCCCGCCGGCAGGAAGATCAGCCTTCCGCAGTAAAGCAGCCAACGGGTCATGGGAACGTCGGGAATGAAGGATCACCGGGAGATCATAGCGCCGTGCCAGCGTCAGTTGACTCTGTAGCAGGGAGCGTTGTTTATCCGCCTGTGCCACCTGTTCCGCCGTATAAAAATCCAGTCCGGCCTCGCCTACCGCAACCAGTTTATCCCCGCCCTGTTGCAGACATTGTTGCAGACGATCGATATCCTCAGCGGTATGTTCTGCAATCCATAACGGGTGAAGTCCGGGTGCGTACCAGAGGGAAGGAAAACGTTCACAGAGAGAGATAATCTGGCTAAACCGGGAAGCCGTCACCGCAGGAATGACTATCCCCTGTACCCCGGCATCACGGGCACGGATCAGCTCTTCAGCCTCATGCTCAGCAAATGGCGGGAAATCAAAGTGACAGTGGGTATCAATAAAACGCACAACATTCTCCCGGGCAGCATAATAAAGTGCCGGCGGCAGAAAACGCTGTAAAAGACAGGATTGCCGTCAGACGGTGCGGAGAAGTGTATCAGGCGGGAGCGCTGCCGGCATCCTTTCCGGCAGTAAACTGAGTGACCTCAGGACAACGTTATAACCGTTTACGGCCGGTAAACAGGCTGATAAGGAACAGAATAATACCGACAATAAATACAATTTTAGCTGCCCAAGCAGCTGTACCTGCCAGTCCGCCAAAGCCCAGTGCCGCCGCGATTAATGCAATCACCAGAAAGATAATTCCCCAACGAAACATAGTAATCTCCTTACCTTCATTAACAGAACTCATCTTATAATTTGTTCTGACATAGACTCAGAACACGTATTTATCTTCAATTTTCCCGCAGCCTCCGCAGAGAACCCGGGTCAGTTGCTGATAGATAACTCGTTTTTGACCGCCCTGACCCCGGAAACCTTACGGGCTATCTCAGCGGCCTTATTTTTTTGCTGACGGTTACTGACATCCCCGGTCAGCAGAACCGTACCCCGTGTCGTAGTGACTGAGATATGCCTCGATGAGACCTGCTTATTTGCCAGTAAACGGGCCACAATCTCACTGGTTGTCGCGGTATCACTGGCATAACTCTTCAGATTCGTTTGCTGCGCTGGCTTTAAGTGCAGATGATTAATCACTTGCTTCACCCCGGTGATGCTTCTGACCAGGTGATCTACTCGCTCCATCTGCCGGCGCGATGTCACAAAACCCTCAACGGTAACGACTCCCTGTTGGGTGGACAGCGAGAGATCGGTACTGTTGATCTCTTTGTCATCAATCAGCGCAGTTTTTACCTTCGCGGTAATGGCACTGTCGTCCATAAAGTTGTCGACACTCCGCATCACCGATTTCCCCTCTGCGGGGGGTGTTTGCGCCGGCTGACCGGCGGCATACACATTCAGGCTGCAAAGTGCGGAAATCAGTAACAGCTTTTTCATAATGCTGATTTTTTTCATTAATAATATCCTGCATGATAATGACGTCTGCGCTTCGTTGACTGTCATGTCCGGAACCGGTCGTCCCCGGCCTTGCGCATCGGTCACATCACTTTAATAATAGTTGAGTTTTACTGTTGTGCAGATTTTTAGGAATCTGCTGAGTCCCGGAACAAGCGTCTGCAAAGCAACGGCGGGAAGCCATCGCTGCCAAAAGGAAGTGATGATAAGCAATTTACGCAGGTTGGCAGAAGCAGGAAAATCCTGAACCGGGACGCGGGAATATCTTAAAAAAACCGGCCAGAGGCCGGTTTTATTGAAACAACAGTCGGTTAGTGTTCGCGTGTTTTCCGGAAAACAACATCCGGATAACGTTCCTGAGTAATGTTCAGGTTAACCATTGTCGGCGCGATATAGGTCAGGTTATCCCCGCCATCCAGTGCCAGGTTGACTTCGTTCTTGCGCTGGAATTCATCAAACTTCTTCACATCGTTGCATTCCACCCAGCGCGCCGTAGAGACGTTGACCGATTCGTAAATCGCTTCTACGTTATATTCGCTCTTCAGTCGGGCAACCACCACATCGAACTGCAGTACACCCACTGCGCCAACGATCAGATCATTGTTAGAGACCGGACGGAACACCTGCACGGCCCCTTCTTCGGAAAGCTGAACCAGCCCCTTCAGTAGCTGCTTCTGTTTCAGAGGGTCACGCAGCCGGATACGGCGGAACAGTTCCGGGGCGAAGTTAGGAATACCGGTAAACTTCATTTTTTCGCCCTGGGTAAACGAATCACCAATCTGAATGGTGCCGTGGTTATGCAGACCGATGATATCCCCGGGATAAGCTTCCTCGACGTGCGCACGGTCGCCGGCCATAAAGGTCAGCGCATCAGAGATAACGACATCTTTGCCGGTACGCACCTGATACATTTTCATGCCTTTTTCATATTTACCGGATACCACACGCATAAAGGCCACGCGGTCGCGGTGTTTCGGGTCCATATTGGCCTGAATTTTGAAGACAAACCCGGTGAATTTCTCTTCGCCGGAGACGACCTCACGACTGTCAGTCTGACGCGGCATCGGTGCCGGCGCCCAGCTGACCAGGCCATCCAGCATATGGTCCACACCGAAGTTACCCAGTGCCGTACCGAAAAAGACCGGTGTCAGTTGTCCCTGCAGGAAAGCGTCCTGATCAAATTCATGGGAGGCTCCCTGGACCAGCTCCAGTTCATCACGCAACTGGGATGCCAGCTCTTCACCGATCTCCTGGTCAAGTTGCGGGTTATCCAGCCCCTTAATGATACGGACTTCCTGAATGGTATGGCCCTGTCCGGTCTGATAAAGATAAGTTTCATCTTTATACAGGTGGTAGACCCCTTTGAATAACTTACCGCAGCCAATCGGCCAGGTGATCGGCGCGCAGGCGATTTTCAGTTCGCTTTCGACTTCGTCCATGACTTCCATCGGATCACGGATATCACGGTCGAGTTTATTCATAAACGTCAGGATAGGTGTATCACGTAAGCGTGTGACTTCCATCAGTTTACGGGTACGATCCTCGACACCTTTTGCAGCATCGATCACCATCAGACAGCAATCCACCGCGGTCAGCGTACGATAAGTATCTTCCGAGAAGTCTTCGTGCCCCGGTGTATCCAGCAGGTTCACAAGCTTATCGCGGTAGGGGAACTGCATTACCGAGGTGGTAATCGAGATCCCGCGTTGCTTTTCCATATCCATCCAGTCAGATTTTGCGTGCTGACTGGATCCGCGGCCTTTAACCGAACCCGCGGTCTGGATAGCCTGTCCGAATAATAGGACTTTTTCGGTGATGGTGGTTTTACCGGCATCCGGATGCGAAATAATCGCAAAGGTACGGCGACGAGCCACTTCGTCTAAAAAAAGTGCTGTAGACATCAACAGGTTCTTCATTGGTTGGCGGAAAAACAATACAGGGGTGTATTTCCGTAAAAATCATCGTACCGGGAGAGTGTTTCTCCGCCGGCTCCAACGGATGTCACTGCCCGGCCTGAACCCCACCTGTATCAGTCAACATCACGTAATTATCTGCGGAGTGCACATGACGGCCATTCTCCGGACGCACATTCTACCTCATTTCAGGGCATTTCGGTATTCGGCCTGCAGCTTTCTTAAGCCGCACCCCGCGGTCATCGTATTACTGCGCTGTCTGCCCGCCGGAATCCGCATTTTTGTAACAAACCGGCCGCCGGACAGAGATGAAAATGAGAAAGACTTGCATTACATTAACTGAATAATTCACATTACTAAGACCATGATAAATAAAGATAAAAATACAAACGCTCACTTCACAAGCAACACATATTGATGCATAATCGCTCACCATAAATACACAACTTGTTACCTCTGTTTAAAAGGTTATCCTCATGTTAACTACCGATATGATCTCCCGTCTGAATGATCAGCTGAACCTTGAGTTTTATTCAGCAAACCTGTACCTCCAGATGAGCGCCTGGTGTGCAGATAAAGGATTTGAAGGTGCAGCCTCGTTCCTGAAAAAGCATTCCCGTGAAGAAATGGAACACATGCAGCGTCTGTTCGACTACCTGAGCGATACCGGTGCGTTACCGGTGCTCGGTAGCATCGACGCACCACCGGTCACCTTTAAATCACTGTCAGACGTTTTTGCACAGACTTACGAGCATGAGCAATTAATTACCGGAAAAATTAATGAGCTGGCACACGCCGCGATGACAACTCACGACTACTCCACCTTCAACTTCCTGCAGTGGTATGTCGCAGAGCAGCACGAAGAAGAGAAAATCTTCAAAACCGTACTGGATAAGCTGGGTATGCTGGAAAACAGCTCCAACGGTGCGTTCCTGCTGGATAAAGACCTGGCAAGAATGGACAGTGAAGTGCACAACAAAGGTGCCTGACTGACTCACGGCGGGCATTGCCCGCCGTGTTAGCCTCGCCCTTTCCCGCACGCCCCTGTTCAGCCAGCTATCAGCGTATCGCAGATACCTCTGGCTATTTCCACCTTTCCGGACGGAATGGCTGCATTTCGATAGCTGTTTTCTGACCGGTCATCATCTGTGCCAGCAGCATCCCGGTGGCTGGACCCAGAGTGAATCCCTGATGCCCATGACCGAAAGCGCACCACATCTGACTGACCCCGGGCACTTCACCAATCACCGGCTTCATATCCGGAAAACAGGGCCGGCTACCGGACCAGGTTTCATCATCCACCCGCTCCCCCACCGGGAAGTCCTGCCGGGCAACAGGTTCCAGCCGGTCAAGCTGACGGGGGGTTTGCGGATCATCGAGCCGTGCAAGTTCAGCACCGGTCGTCAGCCGGATCCCCCGGCTCATGGGTGCCAGCAGAAACCCTTTTTCCGCATCCAGCACCCAGTTGTTCAGCTGCTTACCGGGTTGTGCCTGGTAATGCCGATGATAGCCACGTTTGGGAAACAGCGGAGGCTGATAGCCGAATTTACGGGTCAGTAATGTGCTCCATGGCCCCAGAGCCACCACCACCTGCCGGGCCCGGCAGACATCCCCCTGGTCATTTCTGATTTCCCACATGCCCTCGCGGGTCCGGCTCAGGGTCCGGGCATCTGCGGAAATAAAGCTCCCGCCATCACGCAGGAAAAGATCCACATACGACTGCACTAAGGCAGACGGATCGCGGATAGTCCTGGGAGAAGTCCACATCACAGCCCCGGGAAAGTGCGGACTGATATCCGGTTCTCTGCGCTTCAGGTCCTCTGCCGAGAGTTTTATGTGGCTGACCCCCTGCTCTGTCAGCAGATCGGCGGATTGGTAACTTTCTTCCAGATGCTGATCGCTACGTGACAAGGCCAGCCACTGGTGAGTTCCCGTCAGTGCCTCTGCTCCTGCTTTATGAATCAACTCATTATGCGTTTCGAGCGAAAGAGAGATCAGCGAGGCGTACTCGCGGGCGATACCGGCATACCGTGCCGGCGCCGAATAATGGTAATACTGGCTGAGCGGCCGGATAAGCGAAGGGATAGCTGGCAGCTGGTAACGTATATCCGTTCTCCGGTTAGCCGCTGCGCTCAGGATCACCGATAACTGGCGGGGAAATGCATAGGGTTGAATGGCCTCCCGCTGAATAATCCCTGCGTTACCATGAGAGGTCTGCATCCCGGGCGCACCTTTATCGACCAGAGCGACGGTTTTCCCGCTTTCCTGTAAATAGTGCGCGCAACCGGTCCCCACCATCCCTGCACCTAAAACAAATACGTCATACGTCATAAAATTTACCTGTGAAAGCAGTATCCATCCGGTACTGAGCATCATCCTGCATCTTCGCAATACGGAGTTTACGGCGTGCGGTCGGCCCTCTGTCCGGTAAACATCCCCCTCCGCCTCGCGGCATCTGTAACCTGAAGCAATTCGTATGCCAGAACCGTCTCTCAGCAGTGAACGACTGAACAGAGTCAGGGTCTCTGGCCCCGGTCATACCCGGCAGGTGTCACGCTCTCCCCCCGGGGCCGATCTTTATCATTCCATCGATCACGGCAGGTTCAGGTTAACCAGACCACAGCCACAAGATACCTTTTTAATCAGCGGGATATCAGTTTTAAGTATGAGAATCAGGCCGGAAAAAAATCTAAGATAAAACGCTCAATGGTACCTGCGGGTATCCCTTACCCTCCGCGTTCAGGAAAACGACATGCTAACTCCGGATCAGAAAATCGACGAAATGGGCATTACACTTCCCGCCGTGACCTCCCCGCCGGCGAACTTTGTCCCGGTAGTGATCAGCGGTTCACTCGCATTTGTCTCCGGCCAGGGGCCGCTATCAGACGGTGCAGTTGTCTGGAAAGGGTCGGTAGGCCACGACATAACCCCTGAAGAGGGGTATCAGGCGGCGCGGCTGGCGGCGATTAATGCGCTCAGCGTGCTGAAAAACGAACTGGGTTCTTTGAACAGAATTAAAAGATTCGTCAAACTGCTGGCATGGGTCCGCAGTGCGCCGGGGTTTGATCAGCAGCATCTGGTCATCAATGGCGCGTCAGATTTTATCGTCGAGGTGTTTGGTGACAAAGGCAAACATGCCAGGAGTGCGGTCTCGGCCACAGAGTTACCGCTGGGCATGGCGGTGGAAATCGAAATGATTGCCGAAATAGTCGCGGAATAACGGTCAGCGTCACGTGGGTACCCGGCATTCTGATAGATGACACATGCCGGGCTAAGCCGGGGCTGTTTTACGGGCAGGTCAATGTCAGCGTCCCGCGTCATTACGCCGGTCATTCGCTTACAAGCCTGCAGGGACTGTTGCCGGCGCAGAGGCGGCGAATAGCATTCTTACGATGACGAGGGCATCCCATAAACGCCTGAGGCTCATTCCCCCGCCGCCGGGTTTGGTTATTACGGACTGCATTCACGGGTAACCGCTGCGGAAGGATTGTCTGGCGGGGCCGGCAATCAGTGATCAGGGCAATAAAAAACCCTCCCTGCAAAACAGGGAGGGTTGTTGTAACGAAAATCACAGTAACTGCTAAGACAGAGGCCATTCCCTCACGGCTGACAGGTACCCTCTCAATCCCGGCCCTTTGTCAGGCATCAGGCGCTGATCTTCCGGGAACCGGTATCCGGTACCAGATCCAGTTTTACCTGTGCAGGGGGTTTTACCATGATTTCCGGCAATACCAGCTGTTCCGGTGGCACAGGACGGCTGAAATAGAAGCCCTGCAGGATATTACAACCCAGCTCAGTCAGCTGACGCTGCTGTTCTTCGGTCTCAACCCCTTCGGCCACGATATTCAGATTCATGTTCTTCGCCAGTTCAATGATCATGGCTAACAAACGGGTATCCGTATGGTTATTGTTAATTTCACGCACAAATGCACGATCAATCTTCAGTTCACTGGCCGGCATACTCTGCAGATACAACAGGCTGGAATACCCGGTACCGAAATCATCGATGGACACCTGAATACCGTGTTCTTTCAGAATGGTCAGTATCCGGATAGTTTCTTTCGGTGAACGCATCGCCGTGGTTTCGGTGATCTCCAGGATCATTTTTTCCGGCGGCACATTGTTCGTGGTTAAGGCATTCAGTACCACCTGGGCCAGCATTTCCTGTTCAAACTGCAGTGCAGACAGGTTCACGGAGACGGAGAGTTCTGTATTGCCCTGGGCGTGCCAGATAGCCAGCTGACGACAGGCTTCGTTCAGAACCCATTCACCGACCTGAATGATCATGCCGCTTTTTTCGGCCACCGGCAGGAATTTATCCGGAGATAATAAACCACGCACAGGGTGCTGCCAGCGAACCAGTGCCTCATAACCGATGATCTGCCCACTTCCTGCATCGTTCTTCGGCTGATAGAACAGACGTAATTCATTGTGGTACAACGCCCGCCACAATTCATTTTTCAGCTGGACCTGACTTTTCCCCATCGGGTTCATGTCCGGACGATAAACGCTGAAGCCGTTACGGCCATTATTCTTGGTGTGATACATGGCGACATCGGCATTGAACATCATATCGCGACCTTCTGATCCGTGTGGCGGATACAGCGCAATCCCGATACTGATGGAAACCATCAGCTCATATTCAGAAATATGAAACGGCTTTTCGATCGCTTTCACCATTCGGGAGGCGATACGTTCCGCCGCATCTGCCGAGGTCGATGGCGTCAGCAACACAAATTCATCACCGCCGACACGCGCCAGCACATGGTCAGAATCAAGAATGTTTTTTAACCGTTCGGTGACCGTAATAAGCAACCGATCACCAATATGATGCCCGTAAGCATCATTAATCATCTTAAAGCCATCCAGGTCGAGGAACATCAGCGCAAATGCCGAGCCTGAGGAGGCCTCCTCAATATAATGATCCAGTTGCTCTTCCAGATAAGCGCGGTTAGGCAATAACGTCAATGGATCATGCATCGCCAGCTTATGTAATTCACGGTTAGCCTGGTGTAATTTCTTCGCCAGCCGTGTGGTTTTGATTTGCGAATCAATCATCGACACCAGCAGACTGCAGCCAAGAATGCTGAGGGTAAATAAAAATACCCAGATAGCCAGCGCCGGTGAGTTAATACCGTGTCCGTAAATATGGGACCCGGCTTTAAAATCAGCAGCATCCATACCGATATAGTGCATACCGGCAATGGCGACGCCCATCACCAGAGAGGCCTGCAGACGACGCATAACAATGCCGCTTTCACCTTTGCGCAGCTCGAACGCCAGCCACAGGGCAACCCCGGAAGCAACATAGGCAACGATAATCGATAAAATCACCAGCCCGCTATTCCAGATGATCCCCGGGTCGACCAGCAGGGCATACATTCCAAGATAGTGCATCCCGACCACACCACTGCCCAGCAGAAAAGCGCCACGGATCAGACGGCCCCAGCCAAGATGCTGATGGCTGACCACCTGCTGAAGCGCGGCTATCGATGCCACAATGACAAGCAGCAGCGAGATACCGGTGTAACCGATACTGTAGTGCATTGGCATCGGGAATTTCATGGCCAGCATGCCGATAAAGTGCATAGACCAGACACCAATGCCCATCGCGGTGCCGCCCCCCGCCAGCCAGAATCTGGCTTTCCATCCCCGGGAACTGGCAACCCGCCCTGCCGTATCCAATGCAGTGAAAGAGGCGATAAAGGCGATGAGCAGTGATATAAACACCAGCCATTTATCCCAGGATACATCGAGCATAGTGACTCCTTTTGTCACAGGTTCATAAACGAAAGTATTAACTAAAAATAGCAGTGAAAAAACAGAACAGCTATCTCCGGTACACAGGAAATACTCCCTGAGGCAGATAACATTAGGGTGTTTTTAGTTATTGAGTGGATCCGGTGCTGCTCCAAAGCAGAAAAGTACGGCAACGAACGTTGCACGCTGACGCCCTGTCAAAACGTCTGCTAATTAAACATAGTACGTCATACGATCTGACATTAACAAACCTTAATTGGCTTCAGGTGACAAAAATATCTGACTTTCCCCGCCGGGAGAATAAAAACCGGCCGCCCAGGCCTGATAAAAACGCCGCTGCGTTATCTGCGGCGGCGTTCTCATAAGCTTCATTGACCAGCCTGAGGTACCAGACCCGGTTTGATCGTCGCGCCTGCCGGCCGATCCGCCGGGTCTCAGGCGCAGAAGTGAGTTACTGCCCTTCACACCCCCTGTAATGTCACCGCTGTCTGTTTCTGCTGGTAACGTCTGGCCAGGTAACCAATACACAGTGTGCCGATCAGCCCGCAGCAGGCGGCAAAGGTCAGCCAGGCCCCGGGCATCGCTTTATCCCCGAAGGCGTGGATAAGGTAACTGGAAATCGCCGGTGTGAAACCGCCGAACAACGCCGTTGCCAGACTGTAGGCCAGAGAGAATCCGGTCGCCCTGACTTCAGGGGGCATAATTTCTGCCAGATACACCACCATTGCGCCGTTATAACTGGCATACAGGAAAGAGAGCCATAACTCGGCCTCCAGTAAATGACTGAAGGTCGGCTCCGCCACCAGCCATTTCAACACCGGCCACGCGGTACACATTGTCAGCAACGTAAAAACGATCAGTAACGGACGACGGCCCAGCCGGTCCGAAAGAGCCCCCATCACCGGCAGCCAGATCAGGTTAGATAACCCGATAAACAGCGTCACCATAAAACTCTGACGATCGCTCATCATCAGTACCGTTTTACCGAAGGTCGGAGTAAACGCCGTTATCATATAAAACATCACCGTCGTGGTCACCACCATCAGCATCCCGGCCAGGATCAGCGCCCAGTTACTGGCGACCGAACGCAGAATATCCCTGACTTCCGGGTGATGTTTACGCCGGACAAAGCTTTCGGTTTCTTCCAGCATCCGACGGATATAGAACAGAAAAGGCACGATCAGGCAGCCGACGACAAAGGGGATACGCCAGCCCCAGTCGGTGACCTGCCCTTTATCCAGCCACTGGTTCAGTAACAGTCCCAGTACGGCAGCAAAAATAACGGCTATCTGCTGACTCCCTGACTGCCAGCTGACATAAAATCCTTTGCGGCCTTTAGGGGCAATTTCAGACAAATAGACCGATACACCGCCCAGTTCCACCCCGGCAGAAAACCCCTGCAACAAACGACCGGCCAGAATAATTACCGGGGCAAGGCTGCCGAGGGTGTGATAGCCCGGGGTCAGTGCAATCGTCAGCGTCCCGATAGCCATCAGTCCCAGGGTCAGTAACAACCCTTTACGCCGGCCGTGGCGATCGATGTAAGCCCCGAGCACCATAGCCCCCAGCGGCCGCATCAGAAAACCGGCACCAAACGTCATCAGCGTCAGCATCAGTGAAGACCAGGGGTCTCCGCCAGGAAAGAATGTGCCTGCAATGGCGGTCGCATAGTAGCCAAACACCATAAAGTCATACATTTCCAGGAAATTACCGCTGGTCACCCTGAAAATCGCTTTAGCACCGCGCGTATGGCTGGCGGCAGAAGATAAGTCCGAAGCGCTCATAGCCCAATCCTTCCTGTGATTATTTTAATCGTGGCTCATGTTTACCCCGGCTATTGACGGAAATATGTGATGCTCGTTGGTTTTATGCGCGACAACGGCCAACAAATAAGTAACAAAACATCAACAAATAAACTTCAATAAAAACTGACCGCATAAAAAAAGGGCCTCTCTTTTCAGAGAAGCCCTCTTCATCATGGCATCGTCCACCCGGCGATCAGTGACCGGCAGACTCCAGCCCCATCAGCCCGACTTTCAGATAGCCCCCCGCACGTAATTGATCCATAACGCTCATCAGGGTCGCATAATCCACCTCTTTATCCGCCTGGAAAAAGATGGTGGTCTCTTTGTTACCGTTGGTGAGTGCATCAATCGACGCCATCAGCTGTCCGGCAGAGACCGCTTCATTGCCGACATACAAGGATTTATCTGCTTTGATACTCAGATAAACCGGCTTTTCAGGGCGTGGTGCAGGCTTACTGGTGGAAGCCGGCAGATTAACCTTAACATCCACCGTCGATAGCGGAGCCGCCACCATAAAAATAATCAGTAATACCAGCATGACGTCGATAAAGGGCGTCACGTTGATCTCACTCATTTCGCCATCGTTTTCCACATCTTCATTCAGACGCATTGCCATAACGATTAACTCACCCGCAGTTGTTGGGCAGAGGTACGCGCCGGAGTGCTGTTTACCGCGCCCTGATTCAGATCGAGATCACGGCTCTGCAGCAACAATACCTGCGCTGCGGTATCGCTCAGAGAGGCTTTATAACCGGCAATCATCCGGGCAAAAAAGTTGTAGATCACCACCGCCGGGATCGCAGCCACCAGACCGATCGCGGTTGCCAGGAGAGCTTCGGCAATCCCCGGAGCGACGACCGCCAGGTTCGTGGTCTGGGTTTTGGCAATCCCGATAAAGCTGTTCATAATGCCCCAGACCGTACCGAACAGCCCGATAAAGGGAGCAACAGAACCGATAGTCGCCAGAAAACCGTTACCGCGTGCGGCAAAACGACCGACAGAGGCGACCTTACGTTCCAGCCGGAAACCGGTTCGCTCTTTGATCCCTTCCGGCTCATGGCTGCCGGCAGAAAGATCGCGTTCATCCAGCGCTTCAGCAATCAGCGCACGGCTATGGCTGCTGGCCGGAAATGTCGTGGCGATATCCACTGCCTGTTGCAGCGTCCGCACCGCTTTCAGCGCTTTTTGCTCGGTTTTCAGCCGGCGTATGGCGGCACTCAGCTCAGTGAACTTACCGAAAAATATCGCCCAGGTCACCACCGATGCGAGTAACAGACCAATCATGACAATTTTTACAACAATATCAGCATGCTGATACATGCCCCAGACGGAAAGATCCGTCTGCATAAGATCATTGGCTACCACGTGTGCGACTCCATATAACCGTTTAACAACCTGCAATATACCCGATCATACCAAATCACAGCTTAATTGATAGTAGTTATCATTAGTATTTACACCCTGTATTCCCTGCCCCTTCCGGGAGGCGGCTTCCGCGTTCATACAGCTGTCATCCGCAGCCCTTATTCTCAGGCAGGAGATGATCAAGGTGAATTTTTCTCGTGATCACTGGCCGGGACACCTTTTCATGTTAACGTGTCACTCAGGGTTAGACTGGCAGAGCAGAGAGAAATGACAAACAACAGATCAGATAAAAAACTGGAAACGACATTGATCAGCGCCGGCAGAGGCAAACGCTATACCGCAGGCGCGGTAAACAGCGTCATTCAGCGGGCATCATCGCTGGTTTTTGAGACTGTTGCCGAAAAGAAACGGGCGGCGGCAGGTCGTACACAGGGAGAGCTCTTTTACGGGCGCCGCGGTACTCTGACGCATTTTGCCCTTCAGGAAGCGATGTGCGAACTGGAAAATGGCGCAGGGTGTGCGCTCTACCCTTGCGGTGCCGCTGCCGTGACCAACGCGATTCTGGCATTCGCCGAAAGCGGTGACCACGTGCTGATGTGCGGTTCGGTGTATGAACCTACCCGTGACTTCTGTAATACCATCCTGCGTAAACTGAATGTCTCCACCACCTACTTCCCTCACACCTGCGGTAGCGAGATAGAGCAGTGGATCCAGCCGAATACCCGTATCGTTTTCCTGGAATCCCCGGCCTCTGTCACCATGGAAGTTCAGGATATTCCGGCCATCGTCGCGGCAGTCCGCAGAAAAGCGCCGGACGCCATTATTATGATGGATAACACCTGGGCGGCCGGCGTGCTGTTTAATGCGCTGGATTTCGGGATTGATATCTCCATCCAGGCCGGAACCAAGTATCTGATCGGTCACTCAGACGGGATGATCGGCACGGCCGTGGCAAATGAACGCTGTTATCCGACCCTGCGTGAAAATTCTTATCTGATGGGCCAGATGGTGGATGCAGATACGGCCTATATGACCTCACGGGGTCTGCGTACCCTGTCCGTCCGCCTGCGCCAGCATGAAGAAAGCAGCCTGAAAGTCGCCGAATGGCTGGCAGGCCGTGAAGAGGTCTGGCGTGTCAATCACCCGGCCTTAGCGCAATCCCCCGGACACCGCTTCTGGAAACGCGATTTCACCGGCAGCAGCGGGCTGTTCTCTTTTGTCTTACGGGAACAGCTCTCTCACGCCGCCCTGGCCGACTTCCTGGATAACTTCCGCCATTTCAGCATGGCCTATTCATGGGGAGGCTTCGAGTCGCTGATCCTGGCGAATCAGCCGAAAGAGATTGCGGCCATCCGTCCGCAGGGCGAGGCAGCGCTGCCAGGCACGCTGGTACGCCTGCATATCGGACTGGAAAACGTCGATGACCTGATTGCCGACCTGACGGCAGGCTTTGAGCGTCTGGCCCGTCATCCGGGGTAACCCCTTAAACATACGCGGGTGAACCGGCGTCGACTGCCCTGCGGGGCAGTTATAGCGTCCCCCGCAGCCATGATTTTATAACGAGATAACTGATGAGTGCTTTAAATGAGGTCGTCCGGGCTCTCTGGCATCAGGATTTTGCCGTTCTGGCAAATCCTCAGATGGCCGGGATTGTCTATGCGGTCATGTTTACCCTGCTGTTTCTGGAAAACGGCTTATTGCCTGCAGCTTTTCTGCCGGGCGACAGCTTACTGCTGCTGGCTGGCGCACTGATTGCCAGGGGCGTGATGCACTTTATTCCTGCACTGGTGATCCTCACCACTGCGGCCAGCCTGGGGTGCTGGATCGGGTATCTGCAGGGTCGATGGCTTGGGAATTACCCGCTGGTACAGGGCTGGCTGAAGCATCTGCCGGCCCGCTATCATCAGCGGGCAGAGCAGATGTTTATCCGGCATGGGCTGGCTGCACTGCTGATTGGCCGCTTTCTGGCCTTTGTCCGGACACTGTTACCTGCCATGGCAGGCATTTCCGGGCTGAGTAACACCCGCTTTCAGCTCTTCAACTGGCTGAGTGGCCTGCTGTGGGTCGCGATCCTGGTCACTCTCGGTTACGGGATCAGTCATGTCCCCTTTATCCGGCGACATGAAGACCAGGTGATGACAGCACTGATGTTAATCCCGTTACTGCTGCTGGTCAGCGGCTTTATCGGAACGCTGATGCTGGTGTGGAAAAAACGTCGCCACAACGCCGGATAACCCCGCAAACCGGCCTTTTTCGCCCGGGCCGGTGCACTCCTCCCTCCCGTCCGGTCTACCCGGAATATTCGGTTTTTCCGCTGTTCTGCCGGTGTCCCCCGGTAAAAACGAATATTCCGGTCTACACTCAACTCCGTGCCACCGTACTCATGAACCCGCAAAATACCACGGAGGAGAACCCAATGTCCGGACAACCCATTGTCAGACTGAATGATGATCGTCTTATGCCTCAACTGGGGTTAGGCGTCTGGCAGGCCAGCATTGAACAGACGCGCGATGCCGTTATCCATGCCCTGAACACCGGATACCGTTCTGTCGATACCGCGGCGATCTATCAGAATGAAGAAGGTGTCGGTCAGGCTCTGCAGGAGAGTGACCTGCCGCGGGAAGATCTTTTTATTACCACCAAACTGTGGAATTCCGATCAATTACAGGCCCGCGAGGCACTGGAAACCAGCCTGCAGAAGCTGCAGCTGTCCTATGTGGACCTCTATCTTATCCACTGGCCCTGCCCGCAGAATGGCAATTTTGTCGATGCCTGGAGACAACTGATTGAGTTACAGAAACAAGGGCTGACCCGCAGTATCGGTGTCTGTAATTTTCAGCAGCCTCACCTGGAACAGCTGATCCGTGAAACCGGGGTTACTCCGGCGATTAACCAGATTGAGCTTCACCCTCTGTTTCAGCAGCGTCCGCTGCATGCCTGGAATGATTTGCATCATATCCGTACAGAATCCTGGAGCCCGCTGGCTCAGGGCGGTAAAGGGGTCTTTGACCAGCCTCTGATCCTGCGCCTGGCTCAGAAGTACGGAAAAAGCCCGGCGCAGATTGTGATCCGCTGGCATATCGATAGCGGGCTGGTCGTGATCCCTAAATCGGTGACGCCGAAACGGATCGATGAGAACTTTGACGTCTTTGATTTCAGTCTGGATAAGAGCGAGCTGAGCGAGCTGGCGGCGCTGGATGAAGGGAAACGTCTGGGGCCGGAACCGGAAAGTTTTAATAAAGCCTGACCGGCTGACCGGCGGTGAGTCCGCCGGTCCTGCCCGGGCGCGTCAGGATCAGTTAATCGCCTGCTGAACCAGCAGCTGCCCCGCCACACCGCGGTCTGCCAGTTCAAGATTCTGACTGTAATAGACAAACGGAAAATGCTCCGAGGCGCTGTGCGGGAAAGTCACCAATAACTCCACCGTACCGTCCACCCAGACCGTATCTTTCCAGCCCCTGTCTTCTGCCATCGGCGGTGCACCGTTTACACTGCTAATCAAAAACACCGCGCCCTGAATATGAAAAGGCTGCGGGTGCTCCGCCTGCACTGTCCAGCGCTCGGTAGTCCCCTGACTGACGACGGTATCAATACGCATCATATCCCAGGCGCTACCGTTGATACCGGGCGGTGAGTCATCCAGCCGGATCTGCCGGCTGCCGGTCACATTGCTTTGCTGGGCCGGGCCGTTCAGTTGTGTCGGTAAACCATCGGTGACCAGCGGCAGTAAACCGGTCGGACGCAGCGTCAGTACCAGCGTCGAGGTCAGGATCGAGGATGGCTGGAAAATCCCTTTGATACGTTCAACAAAGGTCGCCGCCGTCCCCGCCGTGATAGAAACATCGTTACCCTGTGAGAGATCGACCAGCACTTCCCGGCGTTCCCCCGGGGCCAGCGCCAGCTGCTGTACCGTGACCGGTGCAGACAGGAAGCCCTGATCGCCGGCAATCACGGTGAAAGGACGATTATCACTGAGTTGCAGCTGATAACGCCGGGCATTCGACGCATTCAGCAGACGTAATCTGACCCAGCCACGCGAGACATTCACATAAGGTTTCTGTACCCCGTTAACCAGCAGAATATCGCCGTAGAAGCCCTCTTTCGCGTTACTGTCGTACTCCGGTGAACCGAAGTTATCCAACCGTTTGTCCTGAATGATCAGCGGAAAATCATCAACGCCATAATGTTTGGGTAACGCCAGAGATTTGCTGTTGTCATCTTCAATCAGCCACATACCGGCCAGGCCGTTGTACACATGCGGAGCCATACGATGGGGTGTATCGGCATGATACCAGCAGGTGGCGGCAGGCTGGCGTACCGGCAGTACCGGAGCCCAGTCTACGTTGGGTGAGATCTGCCGGGGGGCTCCGCCATTCAGGGCGCCGGGCACCTGTAACCCGCTGACGGTCATAGAAACCGGCTCCTGCAAGCGATTACTGTAAATCAGCTTCACATCATCGCCATTTCTGACCCGTACGGTCGGCCCCAGATAACGGCCATTGAATCCCCAGACCGGCGCTTTATTACCGCCGCTAAAGGCCCAGTGACTGGACTGAAGCGTAAGAAACAGTGGCTGTCCGCGCCGGGATTCCAGTAGAGGCGGTACCGGTAACGGATTCTCTCCGCTTTCTGCGGCCTGTGCGACCTGCGGCAGCAATGTCGTACCGGCGGCAGCGGCGGCGGATAACTGAAGGAACTGACGTCTGCTAAAAGACATAATACTTCTGACCTTATACTGATAACGCCAGCGGCGTTATACCACGACAAACGACACACATATTTCTGAACGCTTCAGCCAGCTGTCAGGTTATTCAGGTTTTTCCTGACTGCGACGGGCAATCTCTGCATTCAGCTCTTCCAGTCTGGTTGCCATAAGTTCACGGCAATGGGTCGCCAGTTTCCTGGCAGACTGACCTTCAAACTGTTTGATATCTACCGGTGGCAGCATCTCCACAATCACCAGACCATTATTCCAGCGATTGAGTTTAATTTTATTATGGGTATCTGAAACAACAATAGGGATCACCGGAACGCCGGCGGCAATAGCGGCATGAAATGCCCCGGTTTTAAACGGCAGCAAACCACGGCCACGGCTACGGGTTCCTTCCGGGAACATCCAGAACGAGATCTCTTTTTTCTTAAACTGTTCAACCAGGTCACTGATAGTGTCGTGGGCTTTATTTTTATTATCACGGTCGATCAGCAAATTACCGGTCAGCCAGTAAAGCGGTCCGAAAAAAGGGATCCACACCAGACTTTTTTTGCCAATGGTGACGGTGGGCGACTGGACCATATTGGCCGCAGTGATCATGTCATAATTATTCTGGTGATTAGCAATATAGATAGCGTTCCCGATCTTGTCAGCCCCTTCCGGTTTCCGGGACTCTATCCGCACACCGAAAATATTGTGCAGCCAGCCAAAGGCATGAGCAAAAGTCGCGACGTGGCGAGGATTACGGGGAGAGAAGCAACACCACAGGCATCCTCCGACACAGACGATGACCGAGTAAATAAAAACGAAAAGGGCGCGCAGAACTAACAGCATAACAACCTCGTAATAGTGGCCGACCCCGCAGCATCCTGAAGGCAGGCCTGAATATCACAGCTCTGGCCGTCGGTCAGTGCTGTGGTTACCCTGATATACTTTTTCAGCCGGCAAGTATAACGTTTTTTTTCAGGTTCGCAGAATCTGCCGGCAGAAATATCAATCGGTTAATTCTCAGAAGACTCACTGTCGGCATCACCCTCTGCGCCTTCCCGTGACGGCGCATCGACTTCCACCCGATCAATACGCTGTAATCCGCGAGGCAGCAAGGTACCGCGGCGTCCGCGTTCAGTTCTGAATTTTTGCAGATCCTCTTCACGCAGTGTCAGTTTGCGTTTTCCGACATATAACGTCACTACACTGCCCGGCGGCAGCAGGAGTAACCAGGCAAGATTATCTTTCCCTTCGGCCGCTTCGGCCGCCGGAATAGAGATAATTTTATTGCCCTTTCCTTTGGATAACGCGGGCAGATCAGTGACCGGGAACATCAGCATCCGGCCCGCAGAAGAGATCGCCAGCAGCATGTCGTCATCATGATGTACCGCCAGCGGTGCCATTACTTTGCCATTGGCCGGCAGTGACAGTAAGGCTTTACCGGCACGGTTACGCGACTGCAGGTCACTGAAATTACAGATAAAGCCATAGCCGGCATCCGAGGCCATCAGCAAGCGCTGATCGTCCGCCTCCATCAGCACATGTTCCATGGTCGCCCCTGGCGGCAGTGTCAGCTTGCCGGTCAGTGGTTCTCCCTGGCCTCGTGCCGAAGGTAAGGTGTTCGGATCAAGGGTATAGCTTCGTCCACTGGAATCGATAAAGGAGACAGGGAGATTACTCTTCCCGCGGGCGGAAGCCAGATAACTGTCTCCGGATTTATAATTCAGCCCGGCCGGATCGATATCATGGCCTTTCGCACTTCTGACCCACCCCATCCGCGAAAGAACGATCGTCACCGGCTCGGAAGGCACCAGTTCCGTTTCACTGATCGCTTTCGCTTCTGAACGTTCACACAGCGGAGAGCGGCGGTCATCACCATAGGTTTTACTGTCGGCCTGTAGCTCTTTTTTCAGGAGTGTGTTCATCTTCCGTTCTGACGCCAGTAAAGCCTGGAGCTCATCACGCTCTTTCTCCAGCTCATCCTGCTCACCACGGATTTTGATCTCTTCGAGTTTCGCCAGGTGACGTAACTTCAACTCGAGTATCGCTTCTGCCTGAATATCATTGAGTTCAAAACGCGACATCAGTACCGGTTTCGGGGCATCTTCTGTACGAATAATATCGATCACTTCGTCGATATTCAGGAAGGCGACCAGCAAACCGGCCAGGATATTTAACCGGCGCAGAATTTTATCCAACCGGAAGTTCAGACGCTTACGCACCGTTTCACGGCGATAAACCAGCCATTCGCTCAGAATTTCCCGCAGATCTTTTACCGCCGGCCGGTTGTCCAGGCCGATCATGTTCAGGTTGATGCGGTAACTTTTTTCGAGATCCGTGGTGGCGAACAGATGATTCATCACCTGCTCTGCATCGACACGGTTAGAACGCGGCACAACCACCAGCCGGGTCGGATTTTCATGATCAGACTCATCACGCAGATCCTCCACCATCGGCAGCTTCTTATTACGCATCTGGGTCGCAATCTGTTCCAGGACCCTGGCCCCGGAGACCTGATGCGGCAGTGCAGAAATGACGATTTCGCCATCTTCTTTTTTCCAGACCGCCCGTTGCCGGACACTGCCGCGTCCGCTGGCATAGATTTTTCGGATCTCGCTGCGCGGAGTGATGATTTCGGCATCCGTCGGGAAATCCGGGCCCTGCACGATATCCAGCAGCTCATCCAGTGTAGTCGAGGGGCGTTCGATCAGTGCAATGGCCGCATTGGCGACTTCCCGCAGGTTATGTGGCGGAATATCGGTGGCCATCCCCACCGCGATACCGGTCGTCCCGTTCAGCAGGATATTCGGTAACCGGGCGGGCAGCATTTTCGGTTCTTCCAGCGTACCGTCAAAGTTAGGCACATAGTCGACCGTGCCCTGCCCCAGTTCACTGAGCAGGATTTCCGCATATTTCGATAACCGTGATTCGGTATAACGCATTGCGGCAAAGGACTTAGGATCATCCGGTGCCCCCCAGTTCCCCTGGCCATCCACCAGCGGATAACGGTAGGAAAAGGGCTGAGCCATCAGGACCATCGCTTCATAACAGGCACTGTCGCCATGCGGATGATATTTACCTAACACATCCCCGACTGTACGCGCTGATTTTTTAAATTTGGCACTGGCATTCAACCCCAGCTCAGACATTGCATAGATGATACGCCGCTGAACCGGCTTCAGTCCGTCACCGATATAGGGCAGCGCCCTGTCCATGATGACGTACATGGAATAGTTCAGGTATGCGTTTTCCGTAAATTTATGCAATGCGAGACGTTCAGTGCCGTCCCGGGTCATGTCGCTCATCTTAATCAATCCTCACTTCGCGGCCAGCCAGACACCAGTCTTTGGCGGTTATCTGGCGGGGATAGTACATTATTCACCGGGCTTAGTCACAGGGACTAACAGGAGGCAGCACCGGAAGGTTTTTCACACCGACCGCTGAGCGGCGGAAAACGCCGTGACTGCCCCGTCAGCAGACTCTCTTTGTGCCCCCGGCCTGAGCATAAGGATCGGTTTATTACGATACCCTTTCCGCCATTGATTTTCGGCCGGACCGGCGGAGGTCATCATTATAGCCGCTGTCCCGCCGCTATACTCAGACCGGTAACCCGTTTCGGGATCAATCCCGTGGCGGTCAGGGGGGACATCGCGGTTATCTCTGCCGGAAGGGGGACGATAAGCATCTCCTGCCGGCAAAGCCTTCTCTCGCGGATGCACAAGGTCAGCTTACGGGCTGAAAGTTACCTGACCAGGCCATCGGTCAGGGATGACGGCGAGCTGCGGTCGAAGGATCGCAGGTATGCCGCAGGATTATTGCACCAGCGGCAAAATTCTTGTGCGGTATGTCGGGTTTTTTTCCTCACTCACAGACACCATAATGATTCACAGAGACCATAATGCGTAAAAATACTTAATGAGGAAACACGTATGAGTCAGATCCTGATCATTGATGGAGGCACCACTTTCGGTCACTCCGCCGGACGATTAAATCACACCCTGAGTGAAGAAGGAGCAGCAGAGCTTCGTCGTCTTGGTCATCAGGTCTCCGTCACACGAATCGATCAGGGCTACGAGATCGAGGCAGAAATCGATAAATTCGTTAGCCATGATGTGGTTATTTTCCAGATGCCAGGCTGGTGGATGGGTGAACCCTGGACCGTTAAAAAATATATCGACGAAGTCTTTACCTATGGTCATGGCCGTCTGTATGCCAGTGACGGGCGCAGCCGCGAAGACAGCAGCAAAAAATACGGTTCCGGTGGACTGCTGCAGGGTAAAAAATACATGTTATCTCTGACATGGAATGCCCCGCTGGAGGCCTTCACCGATCCGCAGCAATTCTTTGAAGGTGTCGGGGTCGATGGCGTATACCTGCATTCCCATAAAGCCTGTCAGTTCCTGGGGATGAGTCCGTTACCGACCTTTATCTGTAACGATGTCATTAAAGACCCGCAAGTACCGCTGTATATCTCGCAATACCAGCAGCACTTACAGACAGTATTTAACTGACTGACGGTGAGGCGTTCACTAACAGACCGTGCTGATGTACGGTCTGTTGCAGATAATCAAGAAAACAGCGAACCCGCACGGCCAGAGAGGCATTGCGGTAATACACCGCATGTACCGGAAGATGCATAGGATGCAGAACGTTTTCCAGTACCGGAACCAGCAGCCCCTGACGTAGCGCAGAGGCAGAAGCAAAGTCCGAGAGCCGGGCTATCCCTTGTCCGGCAATCGCCAGCTGCAAAATGGTTTCTCCGCTCGAGGCCCGTAAGGTCGGCGTCACCTGCAAAAGTTCATTCTGCGCAGTCAGTAACGGCCAGTGATTGTGCACGGCCGGCTGGGTAAACCCCAGTGTGCGGTGCTGACTAAGCTGGTCACTGTGCCGCGGCATACCATAGCGGCGAAGATAGTCCGGACTGGCAAATAACCGTAACGGGCTGTACCCCAGTAACCGGGCATGGATCCCCGAATCCGGTAATACGCCCATCCGGATAGCGATATCCGTTTGCTGCTCCAGCAGATCTATGGGTAAATCGTCCGTGGCCAGTTCAGGTTCAATCTGCGGATATTTTTCCATAAATCCGCCAATAAACGGCACAATGACATGCTGCATAAACGAAGGTGCGGTGTTGATGCGTAATCTCCCCGCAGGGGTTTCCCGGCGGATCGCCAGTTCGTCTTCGGCAGATTCCATGGCAGACACGATTTCACGGGCCCGCTGCAGAAATAAGGTCCCTTCCGGTGTCAGCGCCATTCTGCGGGTCGTACGTAACATCAGGGCGGTTTCGAGCTTACGCTCCAGGCGGCTCAGTGTTCTGCTAACTGTCGACGAAGTCATATCCAGCTGTGCGGCGGCGGCCGTGATAGAGCCACTGTCCACGACAGCTATCCAGATGCGCATATCCTCAAGAGTCACTTTCATTCATTGTTTCCCGGCAGGTTCCCGCCATACCTCAGGCCGGAGTGACCTGGCAGGCTGTCATTATTACTTATCGTGCCGAGTTTGCCATCAGCAGGCCCACGGTGACCAGAGAGCCCGCACAATATACCTGCTCACCACTTCCCCTGACCGCTCGCCGTTGGGCTGGCGTTGTCTTTTCAGGACGTCAGCCTCATGCTGACCTGATCCATCGCCGCCGTGTTGCTGGCAATTATCACAATGACTTTTATTTCCCGTATAAACATACTTTACCCGGGTCCCCTGAGGGGACAATAATTGTTTAACAGACTCCGGAGATGCAAAACCAGACTCTGTATTTATCAGACAGGCTGATGCTGACGTGACACTGACGCCAGAAAATGGTTTCTATACTTTTTTACGCAAGGGTTTGTACAAAATTAATGAATACATCTCGTCAGGGAGTTTATCTGGTTCTGCTGGCTGCGACGCTGTGGGGAAGTTCCGGGGTCAGTGCCCAGTACCTTTTCCGGTCTTATCCTCTGACTCCCGGCGCGGTCACCATGATCCGGCTACTGTTTTCCGGTCTGATCCTGACACTGCTGGGCCGGTTACAGGGCGGTCAGCCGGGGAAAATGTTTCGTGAACGGGCGACAGTGAGCAGGCTGATTATTTTCAGTCTGTTCGGGACGCTGATGATACAGCTCTCCTTCCTGGTCACTATAGAGAAGACCAATGCCGCGACCGCTACCGTCTTACAGTTTCTGGCCCCTGTCGTACTGGTGCTTTACACCGTTGTTGTTCGCCGGAAATTACCGGGAGCAATGATTTGTATTGCAGTCATGACCTCATTGGCAGGCACCCTGTTAATGGCAACCAAGGGGCATCTGACATCATTACAGCTTTCTGTTTCGGGCCTGATGTGGGGATTGATTTCCGCCTGCGCGGCGGCGTTTAACGCCGGCTATTCTTCGGGCTTAATACGCCGTTTCGGTACATTGTCTGTCACTGGCGTCAGTATGCTGATAGCTGGTGCGGTTCTGGTACCCTTTTATCTGCCGGGCCTGGATTTGCATATGCTGGGCCTTTCCGGCGGCCTGGCGCTGGGTTATCTGATTCTGATCGGTACCGCACTGACTTTCAGTCTGTTCCTGAAAGGGGCTTATCTGACCGGAAGCCAGAATGCCAGTATTCTGAGTTGTGCGGAGCCGCTGAGCAGCGCTTTCCTGTCGGTGATACTGCTGGGCGTTCCTTTTGGCTTCCCCGAATGGACCGGCTCTTTATTAATACTTTTTTCCGTGGTGCTTATCACTCTGGCCCCGGATCGCAACCGCTCAGCCCGGCAGTTAACCGAACTGTAAGCACCGCAGATAGCGGGGATTTCACCGGCGGCAGGAACATGCGTAACACTCTTCCGGTGAGTTTACGGGATATCTGTCCCCCGGGCGGCTTATGCCGTGACCGGGCCTTGTGTCGTGGCCTGTCTTCACCCGAAAACAGCCCTCCCCTGCAGGATCCCCCTGCCACCGAAGTCAGACCTCGGCAGGAAGATAAGCAACACGGTGAGTGCGGAGATAAAATGCGTCTGCACACAGGGTAAAAGTCCGTCTGAAGGGTATCACTGAGGATTTTAATGCGGGCTGTCACCTGATACCCGGGGTGAGTGATTCAATGAATACTTACGAAATACATCCGCTGATCCGGCCGGTAATAACTCAGGACGGCTGGCAGAGCGGGTATCGGTGATTCAGTGAGTATTCAGGGATTACAACCACTGCCCGAACAGACGACTGACACCGACGGGCAGAGCCGGGGTGGATAATAAACGGAATAACAAAGGATATGAGTCCGCTCATCCTGCCGGTAATAAGAGCTGACGGGCTGTCTGGTGGTGCACGGGATCAATGAGTCAGTAAAGACCGGAGGAGTGGACGCCGGTAATAATACGGGGATGGCCTGCCAGGGTCTCCCGGCAAGGCCATAGCAACGGGGCTCAATGCCAGACAGCGGTCTGCCTGGCCGGTATTCAGACTTCGATATCCGCTTTATCACCCCGTTCCTGCAACCAGTTACGACGGTCTTCAGAACGTTTCTTCGCCAGCAGCATATCCATAATCTTCAGGGTTTCCTCCCTGTCATTGTCATCGACAGAGAGCTGAACCAGCCGGCGGGTATTAGGGTCCAGTGTGGTTTCACGCAATTGCATCGGGTTCATTTCACCTAACCCTTTGAAGCGCTGAACATTCACTTTGCCTTTCTTGCGTTTCAGCTGTTCCAGCACACCGGCTTTCTCGTCTTCGTCCAGGGCATAGTAAACTTCTTTCCCCAAATCAATACGATACAATGGCGGCATCGCAACATAGACATGGCCGCCACGGACCAGTGCCGGAAAGTGACGGACAAACAATGCACACAACAAGGTAGCAATATGCAGTCCGTCGGAGTCCGCATCCGCCAGGATACAGATTTTGCCGTAACGCAGCAGGCTGAGGTCTTCACTATCCGGATCCATCCCAATCGCCACAGAAATATCATGAACTTCCTGTGAAGCAAGGACCTCATCGGAAGAGACTTCCCAGGTATTCAGGATCTTCCCTTTCAGCGGCATAATCGCCTGATACTCACGATCCCGGGCCTGTTTAGCCGAACCGCCGGCGGAATCCCCTTCCACCAGAAACAGTTCGGTCTTATTCAGATCCTGGGCCGTGCAATCGGCAAGCTTGCCTGGCAGGGCCGGGCCGCTGGTGATCTTTTTGCGCACCACTTTTTTGGCGGCACGCATACGGCGCTGAGCACTACTGATGGCCATCTCTGCCAGTTGTTCCGCCTGCTGAACATTCTGGTTCAGCCACAGGCTAAAGGCATCTTTAACAATTGCCGAAACAAAGGCCGCAGACTGACGTGAAGAAAGGCGTTCTTTGGTCTGACCGGCAAACTGCGGATCCTGCATTTTGACCGATAACACATAAGCACAGCGATCCCAGATATCCTCGGCGGACAGTTTAACGCCACGCGGCAGGATATTGCGGTACTCACAGAAGTTGCGCATCGCATCCAGCAGTCCCTGACGCAGTCCGTTAACGTGCGTTCCGCCCTGCATTGTCGGGATCAGGTTAACGTAGCTCTCGGTCAGTAACTCTCCGCCTTCCGGTAGCCAGAGCAAGGCCCAGTCCACGGCTTCCGTATCGCCGGAAAATGTTCCGACAAACGGTTGTTCCGGTAAGGTGATCAGGCCATCTACCGCCTCTTTCAGATAGTCGGTCAGACCGTCTTCATAACGCCAGCGTTGTTCCGTATTAGCCGCTTTATCCCGGAAGATAATCTCCACCCCGGGGCACAGAACCGCTTTCGCTTTCAGCAGATGGGTCAGCCGGGTAACGGAAAAGCGCGGGCTGTCAAAAAATGAGGCGTCCGGCCAGAAGTGAACCCGTGTCCCGCTGTTACGGCGACCGACGGTGCCGACCACCTGTAAGTCTTCGACTTTTTCACCGTTTTCAAAGGCCATCGCGAAGACTTCACCGTTACGGCGAACAGAAACTTCAACACGGGTCGACAGTGCGTTCACCACCGAGATCCCGACCCCGTGTAATCCGCCGGAAAACTGGTAGTTTTTATTCGAGAACTTACCCCCGGCATGCAAACGACAGAAAATTAATTCAATCGCCGGCACCCCTTCTTCCGGGTGGATATCGACCGGCATCCCCCGGCCATCATCAATCACTTCCAGCGACTGATCCGCATGCAAAATCACTTCGACGCGTTTCGCATGCCCGGCCAGCGCTTCATCGATACTGTTATCAATGACTTCCTGTCCAAGATGGTTAGGACGCGCAGTATCCGTATACATGCCCGGTCGCCGACGGACAGGCTCAAGCCCGGTCAGTACCTCAATAGCATCCGCGTTATAACTTGATTGGGTCATTGTTCTCTTTTCGTTTTTTCTGAATTAGGTTGGTTCGCGCTGCAGTGTCAGTCGCAGGCTAATCCCAGGAAATCAATCAACTGTGGAAAATAGCGTTCAATACCGCGGAAGGCATGGTCTCCCCCTTCCTCGACGGTCTGGCGGCAGGCTGAGTAATACGTCAGCGCCTGCCGGTAGTCGAGGACTTCATCGCCGGTCTGTAATAACAGCCATAAAAGATCCGGTGCGACCAGAGGGTCGACCTGCATCGCCTTCAGGTCATGGATATGGCGAGACTCTAACACATATTCCCGGCCCGTGTACGGGTTCCGGTTATCGCCCAGATAGTGTTGCAGCAGTTCAAATGGCCGGGTGGCGGGGTTGATCACCACCGCCGGCAACATAAAACGCTGTGACAGCCAGGTGGCATAATACCCGCCAAGCGACGACCCCACAATGCCCGCAGGCTCTCCGGCAAATCCGGTGACCAGCTCATCCAGACTCCGGGCGGCGTTATCGGGATGATCCGGTAATTGTGGCGTGATCATGGTGATTTGCGGGTAATGTTGTTGCACCCATTGCTGCAGCAGGGTCGCTTTCACAGAACGGGGGGAACTGTTAAAACCATGCAGGTAAAGCAAAACAGACATGGACTAATATCCTTCAGATTCCAGATCGGGCAGGAAGTCGGTCGTTTTCAGCCGGTAAACAGCAGTCTCCATTTCACCGCCCGGTTTCAGGGTTAAGGTACGCCAGCCCGGGGCCAGAGCATCGATAGTAAAACCGCTGCAATGGGGCTTAAACTGGACACAGGTGGAAGGTGCAGAGAGCACCCGACGGCCCTTCCAGTCTTCATCCATTTCCTGATGGATATGCCCGCAAATCAGCGCCCTGACACGGGGATACCACTGCAGTACGGCATCCAGCTGATGGGAATTCCGCAGATTATGCTGGTCGAGCCAGCGGCATCCGGACGGCACAGGATGATGATGCAACAGAATAAGCGTATCACGTTCCGGCGAACGGGATAGTGTCATCTCCAGCCATTCCAGCTGAAAATCACTGAGCATGCCATGGGGCACGCCATAGACCTGGCTATCGAGCAGCAGCATCTGCCAGTGATCCCCCAGCAGAACATGCCTGGACTGACTGATGCCTGCACTGGCCAGCGTATCATACATGGCTGGCTGAAAATCGTGATTCCCCGGCAACCACACACAGGGGGCGGGCAGCCTGCAAATCCCTTCCGCAAAATTCCGATAGGCCTGAACCGAATGGTCCTGAGCCAGGTCACCGGTAGCAATAATTAAATCAAAATGATCCTGCCGCTCAATAATCGCCTCTAATACCGCCTGGAAACCTGCCCAGGTATTGACGCCCAGCAAAGATTCGTGCCGGCCCTGAAACAGATGGGTATCCGTCAGTTGCAGCACGCGTATCTGTGAGTTATCGGCGATCCGGGGTATTAACACACTATCCAAGAGATATCCTTAGTGAGCACGCTATTATCGGGGAAGGTGTCGGATTTAACACATCGCTTCGGCCATCGTCCCTTGCAGCAGGCAGTAACGCAGCCACTCGGCAAGGAACTGGTTGATCTGATGCTTTTCATCACGCTGATGTAATTTTTTATTCGGATAATCATAGCGCGCTTTAAAACGGTAGATCTGTTGCGTTGAACACACTTCCGCAACACGGGCGTCGTGATACAACCTGACAGACATCGCCGGCAGACTCCAGTAGCTGACGGCAGGGGCTGTCTGGCAAAGATTAATTCGGGTGGTGTAGCGCGTGGACTCTTCAACGGTCAGACGGTAACGGGCACCGTTAATCTGATACGTAATGCTCTCCCCTTCCCGCTCATCCCGGGGTAACAGTCGACGCAGTTGTGCATAGTTCGTCTCGTTGAGACGCATCATTTCAGGGAAATCGGGAGTGTAACGTTGAGTCATGTGGCCTTCCATTCTTCTTGTAGTCGTCTGTGATGCAGCTCCAGCCACTGTAGGGCAATCACTGTTGCTGCATTATCGATAATCCCCTTTTCTACCCATTGATAAGCCTGCTCCCTGCTCACCACCCGGACGAGAATATCCTCGTTCTCTTCTGCCAGCCCGTGAGATCCTTTCGCCGTCGAGGCATCGGCCTCACCTGCCAGTACAGTGATACGTTCACTGGTCCCGCCGGGGCTCGACAAATAATTTATCACAGGTTTCAGCCGGCCCAGCAGTAAACCGGCTTCTTCTTTTGCTTCACGCCGTGCCACCTGCTCATCCGATTCTCCCTCACCTATCATACCCGCCACTATCTCGAGGAGCCACGGGGTTTCACTGGTATCATAGGCCGGGATGCGGATCTGCTCTATCAGCACCACCTGGTCACGCCGGGGGTCATAAGGCAGAACGGCGACGGCGTGGCCCCGTTCCAGAACCTCACGTTCAATCACCGGACTCATCCCGCCGGAAAATAAACGATGGCGAAATCGATAGCTCGTTAAAGAAAAAAATCCTTTATACCGGCTTTCCCGTGTCATAATTTCTACATCGTGATGCCCGAAAGTGATGGGCGATTTTTTTATTTCCGTCATTGCGATACTCCTGATAACGTCTGATGACAACCCGGTATAACGTTATATACTGCAATTGTTACACCCCGTTGCAGGTATCTGTATGGCACTTATTTCGCGCTATCCAACCCGGATGGCACGTTAAGCCAACTTAACATGCCGTCTGACTCTGATAGAATCGCTGATTATTTTTTGGCACCCGACAGCACCATTTATGCAATTTCGCTGCAATACAAGGAATGCAAATGAAAAAATTGCTCCCCGTCATTATTGGCATGAGCCTTGCCGGCTTCACACAGCTTAGCCAGGCAGAAGATCTTCTCCAGGTTTACCAGCAGGCCCGTACCTCTAACCCTGACCTGCGCAGTGCTGCTGCCGATCGTGATGCCGCGTTCGAAAAAATTAATGAATCACGCAGTCCTCTGTTACCTCAGTTAGGTCTGGGCGGCGATTACACATTTAATAGTGGTTATCGTGACAACAGTGGTATCCGCTCTAATACCGGCAGCGCGTCATTGCAGCTGACACAGACTATTTTTGATATGTCTAAATGGCGTGCGCTGACGTTACAGGAAAAAACGGCCGGTATTCAGGATGTCACTTATCAGGTTGCCCAACAGGATCTTATCCTGAATACAGCGACAGCCTATTTTAATGTGCTGAGTGCTATCGATACGCTCTCTTATACCGAAGCGCAGAAACAATCCATTTATCGCGAACTGGACCAAACGACGCAGCGTTTTAATGTCGGCCTGGTGGCGATTACGGATGTACAGAATGCCCGCGCACAATATGACAGTGTATTAGCCAACGAAGTCACTGCCCGTAATAATCTGGATAATAAGGTGGAAGCCTTACGTCAGGTGACCGGTAATGATTATTACGCGCTGGCGTCTCTGAATATTTCCCGTTTCAGCACCGAGAAGCCGGAAGCCGTGGGAGCATTACTGAAAGAAGCCGATAATCATAACCTGACCTTATTATCCGCGCGTCTTTCACAGGATCTGGCCCGTGAACAGATTAAATATGCCGAAACCGGCCATATGCCGACCTTGGGGCTGACGGCATCGACCGGGATGTCTAACAGCAAGTACGATGGCTACCGCACACACACCACGTCATCCACCCAGGACTCCATCGCCGGCACCACTCAGGTCGGACTGAGCCTTTCCATTCCGCTGTACAGCGGCGGCGCGGTCTCCTCTGAAGTAAAACAGGCTGAATACAGCTTTGTCAGCGCCAGTGAAAAACTGGAAAGCGCACACCGCTCTGCGGTACAGACCGTGCGTTCCTCGTTTAATAACGTTAATGCCTCCATCAGTAGCATTAATGCGTATAAACAGGCCGTCGTCTCTGCGAAAAGTTCTCTGGATGCGATGGAAGCCGGTTACCAGGTGGGGACCCGTACCATCGTCGATGTACTGGATGCCACCACTACCCTGTACAACGCCAGACAGCAGCTGTCAGATGCACGCTATAGCTATCTGATTAACCAGCTGAATATCAAGTATGCGCTGGGTACCCTGAATGAACAGGACCTGGCCGCGCTGAATGCTCAGCTGGGTAAAGACGTTTCGACATCCCCGGATACTGTTGCGCCTGAAAATGCGCAACAGGATGCCGCGGCGGATGGCAATGGCTCTGCGCCAGGCAGTGCTGCCGTCACCCCGGCCGCAGCCCGTCAGAACGTCGCATCACCCCGTGGTGGCAATCCTTTCCGCCACTAACGTTGATTTGCCGGGGGGCAGCCCTGTTCCCCGGCGAAACGTATAACAACGTAAAGATCCCCGCACACTCCCTGCTTCTGCTTCATTTTCGACCAGCCATCCCCTATTCTTAGCCCTGATCTCTGGGTTCAGGAAAAATATAATGAAACGGACAAAAAACATACGTCATGCGGCCTTTCGTAAAGGCTGGCAACCCCGTCATCTGACACCGGTTGCGATGGCTATTTCTGCAGTATTTATGGTCACTGGCTGCGAGCAAAAAGACGAAAAAGTCTCAATGTATATGAATGCTGACCAGTGCAGTCAGGCAAATCCCGGTCAGAGCACACAATGTACCAGCGCTTATAACAGTGCCGCTAAAGAAGCCGCACGTACCGCCCCGAAATATGCCACCCGTGAAGATTGCGTCGCCGAATTTGGTGATAATCAGTGCCAGCAGGTGCCGGCAGCCGCCGGGACTGAAGCTCAGCACAGCAGCAGCCCCTGGATGCCGCTGATGGCCGGCTACATGATGGGACGGATGATGGGCGGAGGGATGGCTCAGCCGCTGTTCAGTCCGCGCAGTGCCACCAGCCCGGCCCGCGGACAATTTGTGGATGCTTCCGGCCGGAGCTACGGTCCGGCAGCGGGCGGACGCAGTGCGACCGTGCCGAAAAGCGCCATGACACCGAAACCGGCGACCACCACTACTATTACCCGGGGCGGTTTCGGCGAGTCCGTGGCCCGCCAGATGCCTATGCAACGTCACAGCGCTGCACCCGCTGCCCGCAGCGGCAGAACCTTCGGAGGCTGATGCCGGGTATGCAACGACAACGGATCACCGAACGTCCTGACTGGCGCAGAAAAGCCGAAGAATATGGCTTCAATTTCCATACGCTGTATGGCGAACCCTACTGGAGTGAAGAAGCCTGTTACCGTTTTACGCTGTCACAGATTGACTACCTGGAAGAAGTCACGGCAGAGCTGCACCAGATGTGTCTGCAGGCGGTCGACAGAGTCATACATAGCGAAACACTGCTGGATAAATTCTGCATACCGGCACATGTCCGCCCGTTTGTTGCCGATGCATGGAAAAGCCGGCAGCCATCGCTCTACTCCCGACTGGACCTGGCGTGGGGAGGCGAAGGTGATGCCAAACTGCTGGAAAATAATGCCGATACACCGACCTCGCTGTATGAAGCCGCTTTTTTCCAGTGGATCTGGCTGGAGGACCAGCTAGCGGCCGGGCAATTGCCCGCCGGCAGTGATCAGTTTAACAGCCTGCAGGAAAAACTGATTGAGCGTTTCCGTCAGTTACAACAGCATTCCGGCATACCCCTGCTGCACCTGAGCTGCTGTCGTGATACCGACGAAGACCGTGCAACAGTACAGTATTTGCAGGACTGCGCCAGTGCAGCAGGCGTTGATAATGATTTTCTGTACATTGATGATATCGGGCTGGGTGAAAAAGGTCAGTTTACCGATACCGGCGACAGAGTGATCAGTCATCTGTTCAAGCTCTATCCCTGGGAACATATGTTCAGGGAATCCTTCTCCATGAAACTGGCCGATGCCGGGGTTCGGTGGCTGGAACCGGCCTGGAAAAGTATTATCTCGAATAAAGCCATCCTGCCCTTGTTATGGGAGATGTTTCCCGGCCATCCGAACCTGTTACCGGCGTGGTTTGCTGAAGATAACCCGCCGCTGCCAGAGAAATATGTTATCAAACCCTTATTTTCGCGCGAGGGTGCTAACATCCGCATCATGGATAGTCAGGGCGAAATTGCCTGTGCCGGTGGCCCGTACGGCGAAGAAGGCTACATTATTCAGCAGTTTCACCCGCTCCCGGGGTTTGACGGCAATTACACCGTCATCGGTAGCTGGCTGATTGATGATGCGCCGGCGGGCATCGGGCTGAGGGAAGATAAGCAACTGATCACTCAGGATCTTTCCCGCTTTTACCCGCACTATTTCACCGGATAAGCTGATCGGAGAGAGGCAACCGGCGGGGATCCCGGCGATCCCCGCCATCGTAACGTTATTCCACCAGCACCGACAGCATACTCAGGGATCCCATCTCGATACCGTCGATCGGCACAGAGATCTTATCACCCGGCTGAAATGCGCCCAGAATATAAAGTAATGGCAGATAGTGTTCAGGAGTCGGGTTAGATAACGCCGCGCCTTCATGCTGCATAAAATTCACCAGCGGATGCTGAGACGGCTCGCCCTGCCAGTTCAGGTTCTCACGGACAAAATCATTAAAGGATTCTGCCCACGGGTACACTTCATCCCCGCCTCCCCAACGCGCTTTCTGCAGGTTATGAACCACGTTTCCGCTGGAGACAATCATCACTCCCTGCTCACGTAAAGCAGCCAGCTTTTGTCCAAGCGCAAAGTGATAACTGGCCGGCTGGGTTCCGTCGATGCTTAATTGCACGACCGGGAGGGAGGCATCCGGATACATCTTAATCAGAACGCCCCATGACCCATGATCCAGCCCCCACTGCTGATCGAGAGCGACCGGGACCGGCGACAATAGCTCTGCCACTGTCCGGGCCAGTGCCGGAGCCCCCGGAGCATTGTACTGCGTATCAAACAATGCCTGCGGAAAGCCGCCGAAATCATGTATGGTGCGAGGCTGCTCCATAGCGGTTACCGCCGTACCACGGGTATACCAGTGGGCAGAAACCGCCAGTATGGCGTCGGGCCGGGGTAAGCGTTCCCCCAGTTCGCGCCAGCATTCGGTATAACGATTTTCTTCCAGTACATTCATCGGGCTGCCATGACCGAGAAACACCGCCGGCATACGTGAAGCTGTCATATATTTATTCCGCAATTCAGTTGGGCTAATGCATTACACGATACGCTTTCCCTCACGGATTACACCCGGATATCGGTGATGATCATTTTCAATGAATTTGAACAAAGACAGGGCCGGCGGGGGCGGCAAGCCATAAAAAAAGCTGACGGGATGTCAGCTTTCAGGAGGAGCGGTGGCGGGATTAAACCGCCTGTCGGTTGTCGTGCACCTGACGCCAGGCAATCAGATCTTCGATAGTCACGACCGGCATATTATGTTGTTTTGCAAATTCAATGGCTTCCGGTGCCCGGGCCATCGTACCGTCATCGTTGGTCAGTTCACACAGCACACCCATCGGTTTAAACCCGGCAAGGCGAACCAGATCGATCGTTGCTTCCGTATGGCCGCCACGGGAAAGCACTCCCCCTTCACGGGCGCGCAGCGGGAATACATGGCCGGGACGGTTCAGATCGGAAGGCCGGGCATCGTCGGCCACTGCCGCGCGTACCGTCGTAATACGATCCTGTGCCGAAACGCCGGTGGTAACCCCCTGAGCCGCTTCGATAGTCACGGTGAACCCGGTCCCGTACGCGCTGGTATTATTGTCCACCATCATCGGTAGATCCAGGTGACGGCGGCGTTCTTCGGTCAGGCACAGGCAGACGATACCGCTACCGTGACGAATGGTCAGCGCCATCTGCGCAACGCTCATTGTTTCTGCGGCAAAGATCATGTCCGCTTCATTTTCCCGGTTTTCATCGTCCAGCACCATAACGCCGCGCTGTTCCCGGAGTGCAGCCAGTGCACGTTCTACACGTTGTTCAGACGTGCCAAATTCAGAAAGAAGAGTCTGATTCATGGTAAAAATCCTTTGATTATCAACGTTACCAGAATCAGGGCAGCTTAGGAGGAATGTCAGGAAGACATAAAAAATAACGGCATGGACCCACCCGGGGCCATTGGACTATCGTTACCCTCTCCCATCCGGACTTTAACCGTCGGCCCCGGAATTACACCGGATCTGCTGACCTTCAGCCAGAAGCTGAAGCGCTCGCGGGCTTTCAGTAGACACTGATTTACCGCCGGTGGGGAATTTCGCCCCGCCCTGAGAATAAGCCAATTCACTATATCCCCAATCCGGAAAAACGGCAATCAGGGGAAAGACAAAAGCTATTAACATTTATTGCTTTTAATTTATGGTTTCCCGTTTACCGTTGAAGCATTACACTTAATCTTATCCGGGACAGCCACCGGCCCGCTTTCGGGCGCACATTACAGGAAACAGCCATGATAGATACGAAGAAAATTGAACAACTTGCCCGCCAGGTACATGACGCGATGCCGCAGGGGATCCGTACGCTGGGCGATGATGTCGAAAAGAAAATTCGTCAGGTATTACAGGCGCAACTGGGCCGGATGGACTTAGTGAACCGTGAAGAGTTCGATATCCAGACTCAGGTGCTGATGCGTACCCGTGAAAAACTGACTGCGCTGGAGCAACGTCTGGCCGCGCTGGAAAGTCAGAATACACCCGACGTTCCTGTGGTCGTGGCCGACGCTGACGCACAAGACAACAAACCGTCTGCGGCAGAGTAAAAGACCACCTTCTTAGAAGGTGGCTTTTGAGAATGCCCCCTGTAAGGGGGGCTACTTTCACCTTCCGCTTAC
>NZ_JAERJR010000012.1 GCF_018257515.1 Tatumella sp. JGM118 | reverse complement strand
CTTGCTGACTTGCTGACTTGCTGACTTGCTGACTTGCTGACTTCCTGACTTCCTGACTTCCTGACTTCCTGACTTCCTGACTTCCTGACTACTGACTACTGACTCCTGACTAGTGACTCCTGTCTCCTGGCTCCTGGCTCCTGGCTCCTGGCTTCTGGCTCCTGGCTCCTGGCTTCTGGCTTCTGGCTCCTGACTTTATTGCACTGTCACGCGACAGGGGAGTTATGCGATGATTTTATCCTGCGGGAGATCTGTCTTTTACTTCCCTACTCACTTAAGTGTCCGTTGTCTGGTTGTTCTGCCGGGTATTCATGGCGTCAGTGACACAGGCTAACCTGTTCACCGGCATCATGACTCTGCCGGTGACGGTCCTGACCACGGGGTAAAGAATAACGTATGTTTTGCCGGAGACGCTGATCCCGGGGGATTCAGTAAATCAGGGGCTGAGATCCTTGTTCGTCCTTTCGGCCAGCGCTGAGATTTTCTGTGGGTCGGCCGGTGGCCGCAGAAGTTGTGGTCTTCGGAATTCAGAACACTGAATATTAATTGACTATTTACCTTAATATTAATAACGCAGGATGATTAGCGACTATCAGGAATGAAATATCAGCGAAAAAAGCCTTTATGACCTCTTATCTGTTCGTTTTTTATTATGGAATAAAAGGCATGATTAAGGTCAATAAATAATTATTTTGTGAATATATGCCGGGATAAATTTATTCGGAAATGGTATTTCTGTAACGACTATAAATATACGTCTTGTATTTTATACGCACCGGGAAAAACTCATGACTGATATGATTAAGAAGATTAAACATTTGGATCTCGATAAAGTCTTTCAGCAATTATTAAGAGAAGAACGTTTTGGCTCTCAGGCTGAGTTTGTTGACTATCTAACCCGCAACGGGTTCAGGCATATCAATCAGTCTAAAGTCTCTCGCATGCTGACCAGTTATGGCGCGGTACGCACCCGCAATGCCAAAATGGAAATGGTCTATTGTCTGCCGGCGGAACGGGGAGTGCCGACGGCGAAAACCACCCTGAAAAGTTCAGTACTGAGTATTGAAACCAATGACTGGATGGTGGTTACCCACACGGTTCCCGGTGCGGCTCCCTTAATTGCCCGCCTGCTCGATTCCTGCGGAAAATCAGAGGGAATATTAGGCACTGTAGCGGGTGATGATACGATTTTTATCGTTCCGGTCATGGGGGTTAATTCTCATCAGCTTCAACAGTCGGTCATAAGTATCCTTCATTCTGATGGTTAATCAATGAATAAATAAAAGGAGGCTTTATTCCGTGGAGAATAAAGGTTGTTAATGATCTCACGGGTTAAAGAAAAATTATGGATATAAAAAAACTACTGGCTCAGCAGGTTCAGGAAGCGTTAACGGATATTCAACTCATTACGGATAAACCTGTTACGGTTCGACCTGCCGTCCGTCCTGAATTTGGCGATTACCAGGTCGACAGTATGATGGCTCTCGGAAAACTCTGCGGTGAAAATCCGCTGGTGCTGGCGGCACGGGTCGCCGATGCTCTGATGAAAAATAGCCACTCCAGGACGATGCTTGCCCGTGCAGAAGCGGTTGCGCCAGGCTTTATTAATCTGTTTCTGCGTGATGAATGGATTATTGATCTTACCGGACAGGCCGCGAACGATGAAAGGCTGGGGGTAGCCCGTCAGAACGCGCAGCATATTGTGGTCGATTATTCCTCGCCGAATGTGGCAAAAGAGATGCACGTCGGTCATCTGCGTTCAACAATTATTGGTGATGCCAGTGTGCGGACCCTGGAGTTTCTGGGGCACCGGGTGACACGGGTTAACCATATCGGTGACTGGGGGACACAGTTTGGTATGCTGATAGCCTGCCTGGAAATCGCAGAAAATCAGGGGGACATCTCTCTCTCTGATCTTGAAGGTTTTTATCGCGCGGCTAAAAAACGTTATGACGACGATCCCGGGTTTGCCCGGAAGGCTCGTGCTTATGTGGTTAAGCTGCAGCAGGGGGATGCCTGGTGCCGTGAAATGTGGCGTAAGCTGGTAGATATTTCGATGACCCAAAACCAGCAAAACTACGACCGGCTCGGCGTGTCACTCAGCAAAGACGATATCCGGGGGGAAAGTTTTTATAATGAGATGCTGCCGGAAATCGTCGACGATCTTCTGGCGCGGGGGATTGCCACGATGGACGGTGAAACAGCGATCGTTTATCTGGATAACTACCGCAATAAGCAGGGGGATCCGATGGGGGTGATCGTCCGTAAACAGGATGGCGGATATCTTTATACCACCACGGATATTGCCTGTGCGAAGTATCGCTATCAGCAGCTGCACGCAGATCGTATTCTTTATTATATTGATGCGCGCCAGCATCAGCACCTGATGATGGCCTGGGAGATTGTCCGCCGTGCCGGGTATGTCCCTGAGCAGGTCACTCTGGAACATCATAAATTCGGTATGATGCTGGATAAAACCGGCAAACCGTTTAAGACCAGGGAAGGGGGCACGATCAGGCTGGCAGAACTGCTGGAAGAAGCCGTCACCAGGGCACATAAGCTGGTCAGTGAAAAGTCTCCGCAGCTTGCTGCCGGTGAACTGGAGACGCTGGCGGAAATGATAGGTATCGGCGCCGTAAAATATGCCGATTTATCCAAAAACCGCACCACCGATTATGTGTTTGACTGGGATACGATGCTCAGCTTTGAAGGAAACACGGCCCCTTATATTCAGTATGCCTGTGCCCGTATTACCTCACTGCTGCGTAAAGCGGCGGCAACTGAGGGGCCGTTGCCAGAGACCTTCAGCGGAACACTCAGTTTTTCCACAGAGACTGAGCGGGCACTGGCCGTAAAATTACTGCAATTCGAAGAAACCTTGCTGGCCGTCGCAAAAGAGGGGATGCCGAATATTATGTGTCATTACCTGTTTGAACTGGCCTCGATGTTCTCAGGGTTCTATGCCTCGTCACCGGTACTGACACATCAGGAGCGATCCCGGCGTCAGAGCCGTCTGGCCCTTTGTGCTCTGACAGGAAAGGTCTTATCAACAGGGCTGGAGACGCTGGGGATCCGCGTACCGGAAAGAATGTAAGGCGGCAGGAATACGACAGCCGGGGCCGGGGAAGTCGCTGAATTCAGCGCAAAAAAAAACTTATCAAAATTAATTTGATAAGTTTTCTTCGGTTGGTTGCGGGGGCCGGATTTGAACCGACGACCTTCGGGTTATGAGCCCGACGAGCTACCAGGCTGCTCCACCCCGCGTCCGTGGATGCGCACTATACTCCCCATAGCCTTCGATGCAACCCATTTATGATAAAAAACGTAAAAAAAACCGTCATCTGCTGAATTTTACGGCAGTTTTCTTTTTTTATGTAAATCCCCGATGCTGATTCTGCGGAAGATTTAATTATCACCCGGCCTCTGCTATCTTCGCTTCAGATAATTCAGCGAAGGCAGCGTAATGAAAGGAAAATGGGCAAAGCTTGCACTGACCGGGGCATTTCTGGCGTTACTGGCCGGATGTTCTTCCCGACCTACCGATCGCGGTCAGCAATATAAAGACGGAAAACTGGAACAACCCTTTGCATTGGTTAACCAGCCGAATGCCAAAGGCAGTCCGGTAAACGCACGTGACTTTGCCGAACAGGTCCGGCAGATCCAGGGGGCCTCCGGCGCACTCTTCAGTCGTAACAGCAGTACCTATAACTCTATAGAAAGCTGGCTGGTCGCCGGGGGCAATACCCGCGACTTGCGTCAGTTTGGTCTCGATGCCTGGCAAATGGAGGGGACCGATGATTATGGTAACGTTCAGTTTACCGGCTACTATACCCCGGTGATCCAGGCCCGCTATACCCGCCAGGGAGAGTTTCAGTATCCTATCTATCGTATGCCGCCGCGCCGTCGCGGTTATAAATTGCCGAGCCGTGCCGAAATCTACAACGGTGCACTGAATTCCCGGTATGTGATTGCCTGGAGTAATTCATTAATCGATAACTTTATGATGGATGTTCAGGGCAGCGGTTATGTGGACTACGGCGATGGTCGTCCGCTGACCTTCTTTGGCTACGGTGGCAAGAACGGCTGGGCGTATCACAGCATCGGTAAAGAGCTTATCGATCGCGGGGAAGTCAAGCGGGAAGACATGTCAATGCAGGCCATCCGCGAGTGGGCTCAGAACCACTCTTATGCCGATGTCCGTGCTTTGCTGGAAACGAATCCTTCCTTTGTCTTCTTCCGTCCGGAGTCCTACACCCCGGTGCGGGGAGCCAGTGCGGTACCGCTGGTGGCTAAAGCCTCCGTTGCTGCCGACCGTTCGCTGATCCCGCCCGGCACCGTATTGCTGGCCGAAGTGCCGCAACTGAATGAAAAAGGCAAATTTAACGGCACTTACCAGATGCGGCTGATGGTCGCTCTGGATGTCGGCGGGGCGATTAAAGGCCAGCATTTCGATATTTATCAGGGAATTGGCCCTGAAGCGGCTCATCTGGCCGGTTTTTATAATCACTACGGACGCGTCTGGGTGTTAAAATCTGCGCCGGGAACGGGATTACTGACCCGTTGAGCGTCCGGCGAAAGGGGGGCAAACCCTGCCACTCTTCCGCCGGCGGTAATAAAGAATAATGTAAAGAAAGAGGATCTATGCCGGAAGTGACTGATACCTGGCGCCAGCGTTTTGGCGGGACAGGCCGTTTATATGGTCAGCAGGCTTTGCACTGGTTTGCAGATGCGCGCTTTTGTGTAGTGGGCATCGGCGGCGTTGGCTCCTGGGCCGCAGAAGCACTGGCCAGAACCGGCATCGGGCATATCACGTTAATTGATATGGATGATGTCTGCATCACCAATACTAACCGGCAGATCCATGCGCTTCGCGGAAACGTAGGGCAGGCGAAAACCGAAGTGATGGCTGAACGCCTGCGGCAGATTAACCCGGAATGTGAGGTGGTCTGTATTGATGATTTCGTCACGCCGGAGAATGTGGCTGCTCTGCTGGATCACCGGTTCGATTACGTGATTGATGCCATCGACAGTGTCAGACCGAAAGCAGCCTTGCTGGCTTATTGCCGCCGTCACAAGATCCCGTTGATCACCACCGGCGGGGCGGGCGGGCAAATCGATCCGACACAGATTGCGGTGACGGATCTGGCGAAAACGATACAGGATCCACTGGCGGCAAAACTGCGTGAACGATTGAAATCCGATTTCGCGATCGTTAAAAACAGTAAAGGCAAACTGGGCATCGACTGCGTCTTCTCCACCGAAGCGCTGGTCTATCCGCAACCGGACGGCACGGTCTGTGCTTCGCGCAGTACGGCTGAAGGCCCGAAACGCATGGATTGTGCCGCAGGATTCGGGGCGGCAACGATGGTGACGGCCAGTTTTGGATTTATCGCCGTATCTCATGCGCTGAAAAAGTTTATCGCCAGGAAAGTACGTCAGGCGGCCGACGCCACCTGAGGCTCTGCGGTTCAGGCGCTGCGGGCAATACGCTGAATGGCTGCAGCCAGTGCTTCCAGACCACTGCTGCGGCTGGCACTGAGTTGCTCTTTTAACCCCAGTAGTTCAAAAATGGCCAGCGGATCGAATTCTTCTAATTCGCTGGCTGTCTTACCTTCACAGACCGTCAGCATCACAGCCAGCAGTCCTTTCACGATGCGTCCCTCACTGTCACCATAAAAATGGAAACTGCCATCGTCCAGACGCTGGCTTCCCAGCCAGACACGGTTTTCGCATCCGTTGATTTCATTCTCCGGGGTTTTCAGTGCCTCCGGCAGCGGCGGTAATTTCCGGCTTAGCAGGATTAACTGGCGATAACGTTCCTCCCAGTGGCGGAACTGGCCGAACTGCTCCGTTAAGCCGGTCGCGGTGATGTCGTGACCAAACGGATGGGGGGCGATTAAAGACGTCATAACATTACTCACTTAACAGATCATGGGCCATCCGGACTGCCCGGACAAAAGCGTCAACATCCTGTCGATTATTATAAGGGGCAAATGATGCGCGCAGACAGCCCTGAATAGCCAGCGCTTTCATCAGCGGCTGGGCACAATGTTGTCCTGCACGTATCGCTATTTTTTGTTCAGCCAGCAGGGTCACCATATCGGACGGGTGGATACCGTCGAAACTGAAGGCTAACAGCGGCGCATTATGCTGCCGGAAACTGCGAAAACCGGGTAACTGTGCCAGTTGCTGTTCTGCGTCAGTGGCCAGCGCTTCGCTCCACCGGGCCGCGGCGCGGTGATCGACGGTGGATAAAAAGTCCAGAGTCGCGCCAAAGGCACAAACGCCGGCAATATTCGGGGTACCGGCCTCCAGACCGTGGGGCGGCGCCATTGCCGTGAACCCGTCGAAACTGACCTGATCGACCATTTTCCCCCCGCCGATCCACGGTTTCATTTCAGCCAGACATTCGGCACTGGCATAGAGTACCCCGACACCGGTCGGGCCGTAGAGTTTATGGCCGGAAAAGGCATAAAAGTCAGCCTTAAGGGCGGTGACATCGGCAGGCTGATGAACGATCCCCTGGGCACCGTCGACCAGTACTTTCACTCCGGCGGCATGCGCCGTGGCAATAATTTCGGACAATACCGGTAACGCCCCGGTGACGTTCGACATCTGAGTGACCGCCAGCAGGCGGGTTTTTCCGCTTAGCAGTGACGGCAGCAGGTCATTGCGTGGCAGTCCTTCCGCGGTCACCGGCCATTTCACCACACGGGCCCCTTTTTCTGCTGCAATCATCAGCCAGGGGATCAGGTTCGCGTGATGCTCCATCTCGCAAACCAGGATTTCGTCACCGGCCTGCAACTGAGGTGACAGCCAGCTATGCGCGACCAGATTGATGGATTCGGTGGTCCCCCGGGTCCAGACTATTTGTGCTGCGCTCTGCGCATTGAGCAATTCCGCGACCTGCTGGCGGGTATGTTCATAGGCGGCTGTCAGTTTTCGCGCCTGCGAGTGCTGGCTGCGGTGCACCGTTCCCGCGGCGCGATAACATTCTGAGCTGGCATCAATCATCACCTGAGGCTTCAGGGCGGTGGCAGCACTGTCCAGATAAATATTATCCTCAGTGAGCGCAGGAAACTGCCGGCGGAAAGCGACGGCATCAAAACCATTCATAGCGTACTCTTACAGGTAAATTTAAGATAAGACTGAAAAAACAGCCTCTGCTGGCAAAGTGACAAAATTGTCATATGCTTTATTAGCAGGCTGTAAGCATATTTATAGCTTAATGTTAGTTATCCGTGGTTACGGACAAAAACATGGACTGCATAAAGGCAGAATCGCTGACAGTTTAAGGTATTCTTATCTGTAAGGAGATAATAAATGAAAAAGCAACTCGCAGCAGTATTCGCAGTATCCGCGCTCGTCTTCACCCTGGCTGGTTGTTCGTCTAATTATGTCATGCATACCAATGATGGCCGTACCATCGTAGCACAAGGTAAGCCTGGCGTTGATGATGACACCGGTATGATCGTCTATAAAGACAGCAGTGGTATCAAGCAGCAGATCAACCGTTCTGACGTCAAAGAAATGACTCAGCTCGGTCAGTAAGCCTATCGTATTGATTGCAGTCGCCGGTGGCGGCTGCTTTATCTCTTCCTTCGTTTTTCCCGCCGTTTTTTGCAGATTATCTCTTCGTGTCGCCCGGCCAGTTTTTTACTGAAATGATTAATTATGTCGTTCCTCTGTCAGGTTTATGCATAATCTGAATCTATGCAAATATCTGCGCAAACGTTTCGCTTTTCGCATAAGGTGAGTTATTGCGGCTTGCGGGGTTTTGAAGGGGGGATAAGGCATCATCGCCGGAACTGAATATAAAAGACAAAAAAAAACACCGCATTAAGCGGTGCTGTAAAAATATAAACTATGGACAGACAGGGTATATCACAGGAAATAAATCAGGTCTGAAAAACAGACCAAATGCAAACACAACATCACCACCTAAAGCCAAAAGGCCCTGATATGACTGGTTCAGGAAACTTTTCGTTCCGGCTCAGGAAGTGCGTGAACTATAGGTATTTGCTGGAGGTTCCTCAAGGGACAATTTATAATGCTTCGGATAAAAAAAACTAATGTCTGAGTGCATTCCGGCTCCTGCATCCCATTGGCCCTGAATCTGAATATTGTTATGTCAAAACGACTGCCACCTCTCAATGCTCTCAAAGTCTTCGATGCTGCTGCGCGGCACCTGAGTTTTACCCGTGCGGCCGAAGAGCTGTTTGTTACCCAGGCCGCCGTCAGCCACCAGATTAAATCTCTGGAAGACTTTCTCGGTCTGAAACTGTTCCGTCGCCGTAACCGATCTCTGTTACTGACCGAAGAAGGCCAAAGCTATTCGCTGGATATTAAAGAGATATTTGCCGCACTGAACGATGCCACCCGTAAACTGCAGGCCCGAAGTGCGAAAGGTGCGCTGACGGTCAGTCTGTTACCCAGTTTTGCGATCCAGTGGCTGGTTCCCCGGTTGTCCAGTTTTAACCAGGACTGTCCGGGCATCGATGTCCGTATCCAGGCCGTCGACCGTGAAGAGGATAAACTGTCTGATGATGTGGACGTGGCTATCTTCTATGGCCGGGGGAACTGGCCGGGACTGCGGGTGGAAAAACTGTATGCGGAGTACTTACTGCCCGTTTGTTCTCCGGCCTTACTGACCGGTGAGTTTTCGCTGAAGAGTCCGGCAGACCTGGCCCATTTCACCTTGTTGCATGACGCATCGCGCCGCGACTGGCAGAGCTATACCCGGCAACTGGGGCTGAACCATGTCAATGTTCAGCAGGGGCCCATTTTCAGCCATACCGCGATGGTGTTACAGGCCGCTATTCACGGGCAGGGGATTGCACTGGCGAATAATGTTATGGTGCAGAGCGAGCTGGAAAGTGGTCGCCTGGTATGCCCGTTTAATGATGTTTTAGCCAGTCAGAACGCTTTTTATCTGGTTTGTCATGACAGCCAGGCAGATCTGGGTAAAATAGCGGCTTTCCGGCAGTGGATCCTGGCGCGTGCCGCCAGTGAACAGGAAAAGTTTCGTTTTCGCTATGATTAGCAAAACAGGACACAGCCAACGGGCTCGATGAGGAACAGGACATGTCCAGCCGCACGATGTTTATTTTTGCCGCCATCAGTGGTTTTTTACTGGTGGCTTTCGGCGCTTTCGGCGCCCATGTATTAAGTAAAACGCTGGGCAGTAATGAGATGGCGTGGATCCATACCGGTCTTGAATATCAGGCGTATCATACGCTGGCGATCCTCGGTCTGGCATCTGCAATGCTGCGCAGGGCGAATATCTGGTTTTACTGGAGTGCCGCACTCCTTGCATTGGGCACAGTGTTATTCAGTGGCAGTCTCTACTGCCTGGCACTGTCCCATCTGATGTTTTTAGTTTTTGTGACGCCGGTCGGAGGCCTTTGCTTCCTGGCCGGATGGTTATTGATGTTGATTGGCGCTCTGCGTCTGAAACGAAAGGCAGGCAGCCATGAATAAAGTTTTACTCTATTGTCGTTCCGGGTTTGAAAAAGAATGTGCGGCAGAAATCACTGCCCGTGCCACGGCACTGGAAGTGTTTGGTTTTGCGCGGGTGAAAGATCATTCCGGCTACGTGATTTTCGAATGCTACCAGTATGAAGATGCTGACAAACTGATCCGTCAGATCCCGTTTGCGTCCCTGATCTTTGCCCGGCAGATGATTGTGGTCGGTGAATTATTACGGGATTTACCGCCGGACGATCGTATCACGCCGGTGTGTGGCATGCTGACCGGTGCCGTGGAGAAGGGCGGTGAGCTGCGCGTTGAAGTACCGGATACCAACGAAGCCAAAGAACTGCTTAAATTCTGCCGTAAGTTTACGGTGCCGCTACGGGCTGCATTACGTCAGAACGGCATTCTGCTGAATTATGAATCGGCGAAGCGTCCGGTCGTGCATGTCTTCTTCATTGCCTCCGGGACCTGTTATGTCGGTTACTCTTATCCGGAAAACAACTCTCCGTTGTTTATGGGGATCCCGCGGCTGAAGTTCCCGTCCGATGCCCCGAGCCGTTCCACCTTAAAACTGGAAGAAGCTTTCCATATTTTTGTGCCGGCAGATGAGTGGGATGAGCGGCTGGGCAGCGGAATGTATGCGGTGGATCTGGGAGCCTGCCCGGGCGGCTGGACTTACCAGTTGGTGCAACGCAGCATGATGGTATATGCGGTCGATAACGGACCGATGGCCCCTTCACTGATGGACACCGGGCAGGTGATCCATTGTCGCGAAGATGGTTTTAAATTCCGCCCGCCAAAAACGAATGTGACCTGGCTGGTCTGTGATATGGTCGAAAAACCGGTCAGGGTCGCGGCTCTGATGACCGAATGGCTGATCAATGGCTGGTGCCGGGAAGCGATTTTTAACCTGAAACTGCCGATGAAAAAGCGTTATGAAGAGGTCACTCAGAACCTGCAAATGATCGCCGAATCTCTGCAGGCCGGCGGGATCAATGCACAGATCCGGGCGCGTCATCTCTATCATGATCGCGAAGAGATCACCGTCCACGTGCGTCGTATCTGGGGTGCCACACCCGGCCGTCGTGACGAACGCGAGTAAAGGTTGTCAGTGACCTGAGGCAGGCAGATAACGCAGGCTCTTCAGGTTTCCCTGTAACTCCAGATCGGTTGCCAGTCGGGCAACCTGTCTGGAGATCAGCGCGATTTCCTGCGACCCCTGCAATTTCTTACGCCACTTTTCTTCCACCTGATCCAGTTGCTCAAAAAGCCTCTCCAGATTACCAAACCGGTGGATAAGTTCTGCCGCACTCTTTGGTCCTATCCCCGCCACTCCCGGAATTTTACTGCCGGCGATACCGCAAAGCCCCCAGTAATCCGGCAGTTGTTCGGGTGACACGCCGTATTGCTGGCGGATAAAGGGGACATCCAGCCAGCGTTTCTGAAAGTAGTCACGTAAGCGAATGTCGGGGGCCAGCAACTGGCAGTAACCTTTGTCGGTCGACACAATGGTGGTCTGCTGGCCGGCCTGCGCCATCTTGCAGGCCAGGGTGGCGGCCAGGTCATCGGCCTCATCGTCTGTGGCATGCCAGCAGCGAATACCGCAGTCAGCAAACACCTGATGCAGGGCGGGCATCAGCAGACGTAACTCTTCCGGCATCTCCGTGCGGCCGGCTTTATAATCGCTCAGTATCCGGTGTCGCCAGCCTTCACGCTGATGAGGATTATCGAACACACCGACCACATGGGTTGGCTGACTGTGTTGCAGTAGCTGGCGCAGGGCGGCACGGGTGCCGGTAAGACACTGACTGCCCTGAACCGCATGGATTCGGCGAATAAGGTTCAGTGCATCGATGATCAGTAAATGAAAAGTCATAAGGGCCGGAGAATATCAACGCGGAACACAGCGTAAAGTAAAAACAGAAGCTGCTTACCGGCGGGTGGCCGGTAAGCAGAGAGATTATCTGATGATTTCGTAGCAAGGGACATACGCACTGCCCGGCAGTTTCATCCGGTGCTGCGCGATGAAGCCCTGCAACATTTCATCCATGCGGTGCATGATATCGGCATCGCCGTGAATTTTAAACGGTCCGTGGGCTCGTATTTCGCGGATGCCGATCTCTTTCACATTTCCTGCCACGATCCCCGAGAACATCCGGCGCAAATCTGCGGCCAGTTTATCTTTCGGCTGATCCTGGTTGAGGTTAAGGGCGGACATATTGGCATGGGTCGGCTGGAACGGCAGTTGCAGTTCCGGTTCGATGCGCAGTGACCAGTTAAAACTGTAGGCATCGCCGGTCTGACGGCGATACTCCTTCACGGCCGGCATGGCCTGTTTCATGGCTTTTGCGACCGCCGGGGCATCATCGATGATAATCCGGTAATGGCGGGTGGCCGCCTCACCCAGCGTATTGACGATAAAATCATCCAGCACACGGAAATAGTCTGCACTCTCTTTCGGCCCGGTGAGGATCAGCGGCAGCACCTGCTGGTGGTTGTGCGGATGCATCATAATACCCAGCAGATAGAGCAACTCTTCGGCCGTCCCGACGCCGCCCGGGAAGATAATAATGCCGTGTGCGATGCGTACGAAGGCCTCCAGACGTTTTTCGATATCCGGCATGATAATCAGCTCATTCACCAGCGGGTTCGGTGGCTCAGCCGCAATGATGGAAGGTTCGGTCAGACCGATAAAACGTCCTTCATGGTAACGCTGCTGTGCATGGCCGACGGCTGCACCTTTCATCGGCGCTTCCATCACCCCCGGGCCACAGCCGGTGCAGATATTCAGTTCACGCAGACCTAATTGCGTGCCGACATCCCGGCAATACTGATATTCCACCGGGTTCACTGAATGTCCCCCCCAGCAGACCACGGTATTCGGTAACTCCCCCACATGCAGAGCACGGGCATTACGCAAAATAGAAAACACCATATTGGTGATGTAGGCCGAATCTTTCGGGTTCGGTTCGCGAAAACGCGCCGAATGGTTCAGCTGACCGGTCACAAACAGGATATCCCGTAGTACGGCGAATAAGTTTGCCTGCAGCGAACGGATAATCTGACCATCGACAAAGGCATTTTCCGGCGGGTTAATCAGCTCCAGTTTTACGCCGCGTTCGCGACGCAATACATTGATATCAAAATCGGTAAAGCGCGATAGCAGTTGCTGACTGTTATCTGTCTGGCTGCCGGAATTAAGCACCGCCAGCGAGCAGTTGCGGAATAACTGATACAGGTCACTGCTGGCGGTTCTTTTCAGCATATCTACTTCCAGTTGTGAAAGCAGATCCATCGCCCCAAGGGGGCTGATATGTGTAATCAAGAGAACTCCTTACTCCCCGCGGGGAACTGCTGCATCACACAGCGGCTGTAAAATCATTGACCGTGACGCCGGCTCCCTGTCCGGCCCTGTGGTTTCACTGGCCGGTATTTCAGAGTATCGCTGGCTCGCGGATTTTCACAAGTGATAAGTGCTTATTCCTTGTGATGATTGCGGGGAATAGCGGAATTTACTGGCGGGCCAGCCGCGCTATAGGGGCATCAAACTCAACGTTACTGCGCCACGGGTTGATGTCCAGGCCACCTCTGCGCGTGTAGCGTGCATACACCGTCAGGTGCTCCGGCTGGCAAAACTGCTGCAGATCATTGAAAATGCGCTCAACACACTGTTCGTGGAATTCATTATGCTGGCGGAAAGAGAGCAGGTAGCGTAACAGCGCTTCACGATCGATCTGCGGGCCGCGATAGCGGATCATGACCGAGCCCCAGTCAGGCTGTTGGGTGATCAGGCAGTTGGATTTCAGCAGGTGGCTGACCAGCGTCTCTTCGACGATCTCAGGCACCGTGGCGCCTTTCAGCAGACTGTTATCAAAACTGTAATTATCGACGGTAACCGGCAGGTCGTCGATGCACTCTCCGGCGAAATGACCGACCGGTTGTCCTTCAGCCTCACTCAGGCTTGAGAGGGTTACCGTGACTTTACCCCCGGCACAGGCAGTGAGATCTTTTTCGAGAGTGGCTCTGACGGCTTCAGTATCCGCAAATTTTGTCTGATTGAAACTATTCAGATAGAGTTTAAAACTCTTCGATTCAATCAGATTCCGGCTGGTGGCACAGAGCGCCACATAACCGATAGCCACGCGCGGAACTCCCTGCTCATTTAGCCAGGAGAGTTCGTACAATGTCCAGAGGTCCTCGCCATGAAAGGGCAGGTTATCTTCCTGCAACCCCAGACCGTCACGGTTCAGGCTGCGCGGAACCGGTTGTAATAACTCCGGGGCATAATGTTCGGTGTAGGAAGTTTTTTTTCCCAGGGTCAGACCTTCCAGGGCCTGATGTTGGTCATAATGAGTCATGAAAGTACCACGGATAAAGTAAACGTTGTGCTCAGTGTACCCGATCAGAAGTGAGAAAATGAATGATGCAGCAAACCTTAGATGCTTTACACGCCTTTACCCGCCGCTATTGTGAGAAATGGCAGCAGCAAACCGGTCATTTTCCGTGGAGTGAAGCACTCGCGGGTATCGATTCTCCGTGTATTGAGTCGGGCGATGAGCGGGGGGTCTACTGGCAACCCCGGCCGTTTACTTTGCCCGCAACGCTGGAAGCGGTAGAACGTGCGCTGGATATTGTGATTCAGCCCGCCGTAGTCGCCTGGTATACCGCGCAGTTTGCGGCGGATATGCAGGCCGTCTGGCAGGGACGTCCGATGACCTTGCTGCAGGTCTGGAATGAGGAAGATTTCAGCCGGGTGCAGGAGAATTTAATCGGACACCTGGTGATGAAACGGCGACTGAAACAGACCCCGACCCTGTTTATTGCCGCGACCGATCACGACACCGAAATTATCTCGGTCTGTAACCTGAGCGGTGAAGTTATCCTGGAATCACTCGGCACCAAGAAGCGTGAAATTCTGGCCCCTTCACTGGCTGATTTTCTTACCGAATCTGACGGGATCGTGACGAAATAGTCTGAAATCCCGCAGTTTGTGAACAGAAGGCGGTAAGTAACTTGATTCAGATCAATAAAGAGTGTTTTTTACCTGGGAATTCGTCATTGTATAAAGCCTTCCTATTTCAGGGGGTTACTGTAAAAGCCATTGAATTATAAAGCTAATTAGGATTTTTACAGTAAAAATCCCGTTGCGAAAAATGGCAACTCTGCCAGAATGGCACCCACTGGCAGGACGCCGTGGAGGTGACTGGTTTTCAGGATGAAAACAGCCCAGGGAAGGTGGTATCTGTTATGGATGTCAGATGCCGTAAGGTTGTTTCAGGAAAGAAGTAACCTGCTCTGCCTGAGCTAACCCCCTCCCCGGGAGGGAAGTTGCTGTCGGGGATAGACAGTGGCGCATCGGGCCAGAAAGTCCGGTCAGGATGACCCGGCTGATACTGATTAAGCCCAATGAAAGCAGGGAGCACGATTGTAGCTGGATTGCTGCGAACAGACTGGGAGTACTGTATTTTTACAGTACTCCCTTTTTTATGCTCATCACTTTTCCTCCGTGTAATGGTATGCTGGCGCGGTTTTTATCAGGAAAAGGAGAACACCGGTGGCTGAGCAACATATCGTCCTGCAGCGACTGTCGCAACTTGAACAGATCTTACGGGACCATCAGCTATGGCAGGAAACGGCACCGGCAGAGAGCGCGCTGCAAAGCTCCCAGCCTTTCAGCCTGGACACCCTGCATCCGCTGGAATGGCTGCAGTGGATTTTTATTCCCCGGATGACGGACATCATCGATGCCGGGGCCGGGTTACCTGAAAAACTGGCGATCGCTCCGTATTTTGAAATGGCGCTGGAGCCGCAGCACAGCGTACGTCCGGTATTGTTACTGACCTTAAGGCAACTTGATGGTCTCTTTGAACAAGAAACGCCTTAATGCTTGAAATTATTTATCAGGATCGCTGGCTGGTGGTGGTCAACAAACCCGCGGGTATGCTGGTTCACCGGAGCTGGCTGGATCGGCATGAAACGACCTTCGTGATGCAGACACTGCGTGACCAGATAGGCCAGCATGTCTTTACCGTCCATCGTCTGGACCGCCCGACGTCCGGCGTGTTGATCTTCGCCTTATCGTCTGAGGTTGCCCGGCTGTTATCACAGCAGTTCGAACAGCATCAGCTGGAAAAAACGTATCATGCCGTCGTGCGTGGCTGGCTGACAGAGGCGGGCGAGCTGGATTATCCGTTGATGGAAGAGCGGGATAAGATTGCCGATAAACATTCCGCCGCGCCTGCCGCGCCTCAGTCGGCACTGACCCGCTATCAGCCGCTGGCTCAGGTTGAAATGCCGGTGCCGATAGGGCGTTATTCCACCTGCCGTTACACTCTGATGGAACTCACTCCGCAAACCGGTCGTAAGCACCAATTGCGTCGCCATATGTCGCACCTCCGGCATCCGATCATCGGTGATACTAATCACGGGGATTTACGTCAGAATCGCGGGGCCGCCGGACATTTCGGATGTCACCGACTGATGTTACATGCATCCCGGCTTATGCTGACGCATCCGGTGACCGGGGAGTCTCTATATCTGCAGGCCGGCCTCGATACGGTCTGGCAAACGGCCTTTGACCATTTCGGCTGGCAGGATCTGTTACCGGATTTACCCCGGACCATCCCGTTTATTGAACCGTCAGAGACGGAGGAGAAGTAATGGCCAGTATCGGAATTTTTATCGGTACCGTGTATGGTAATTCGCAGCTTATTGCCGAAGAAGCGCAGCCAATGCTGGAAGCCGTCGGACACCAGGTCCGCCTGTATGATGAACCGGTGTTAAGTCAGTGGCTGGATGAGAGTCTGCAGATCCGGTTAATTATTACCTCCACGACCGGGCAGGGCGACTTTCCGGACACTATCGCAGGGCTTTATACTGCCATGAAAGATCAGTGTGGTTACCAGCCGACGGTACGTTACGGGCTGATTGCTCTGGGGGATAGCAGTTATCAGGAATATTGCGGAGCCGGTCAGGCTTTCGATCAGCTGTTGCAGGAGCATCAGGCACAGCGTATCGGTGAGGTTCTGTTGGTCGATGCACAGGACTCACCGGTGCCCGAAGAGGTTGCCTTACCGTGGATTGAACACTGGATAACCTTGTTGTAATCCGCAGAAACCGCGGGCAGATGCATCTTTCCTGCCCGCCGCTTTTTGCGCTCTCCGGCGAACGTGCGGGCGAGTCTTTTTACTGTCGCCCCTTTTACTTCTTCATCTGTTGGGTCGTTTTACCCCTCCGCTTGCTAACCCCGTTCTGCTTCTTCGTCTGTCACGTCCTTTTACTGTTTCGTTTGCTCACTCCGTTCTGTCCCGTTATCGGTTGCTGCTATAGGGCTGTCAGCCACCGTAACATTTCAGGCAATCTGCCGCGCAGGCGGTATCAGGGATATATTTCCCCCTGCGGATCAGGGGGAGCTCTGAGAAAAGGTGTCTTTACCGGCAGACAGGATGAATGCTGAGTGAACAGATTTGTGAATGTATTTGGCTTTTTTACGCTACATTCCGTCTGTTTTTCCGTATCATTGTCTGCAGAATTTTACAGAGCAGGTAAAATACATTCTGTTGCCGGAAAGCCCGGCATACCTCTGACAATCTGCCATATTAAGAGAACACATTACTGATGGTGCAATTTTATTCCGCTGCCAGGCGCGCGAAGCCCCGCAAAGAACTCACGGTAACGATAGATGAGCTGGATCCGTTTGGTCAGGGCGTGGCGCGTTATCAGGGGAAAACCCTGTTTGTCAGTGGGGCGCTGCCCGGAGAAAAAGTGCAGGTGACGGTGCAGGAAGATAAACGTCACTATTCCCGCGGTAAAGCGACCCGGCTTCTCACGCAAAGTCCTGAGCGTGTGGTTGCACGTTGTCCTCATTATGGTGAATGTGGTGGCTGCCAGCAGCAGCACGTCAGTGAAGCTCTTCAGCAGCAAAGTAAAAAACAAGCCCTGGAAAGAATGCTCAACCACAACAGCCCGCAACCGTTAAAGGTTGAACAGGTGATCCACGGAGACAGCTGGCACTACCGGCGACGTGCACGGCTGAGCCTGCGCTGGGATAATAAACAGCAGCGGCTGGACATGGGCTTTCGTAAAAATGGCAGCAGCGAAATCGTGAATATCCGCCAGTGCCCTGTTATGGTGCAATCTCTGGATCGTTTGCTCCCCGAACTGAGACAGTGTATGACAGAATTACAGGGTGCCCGGGATCTCGGCCATGCCGAGCTGGTGCAGGCGGACAATGGGGTGATGCTGGTTTTACGCCATCTGAAACCATTTTCTGTGGCTGACCATGAAAAACTGGAACGATTTTCGCAACATCACCAGCTGATGTTGTTTCTTGCCCCGGACAACAATACTCTGCAACACATTTGCGGAGAAATGCCGTATTATCAGTCGCATAACCTGAAGCTATCCTTCAGCCCGCAGGATTTCATCCAGGTGAATGACAAGGTGAATCAGCAGATGGTGACGACGGCTATCGACTGGCTGGCGTTGCAGCCCGGCGACCGGGTACTGGACCTGTTTTGCGGAATGGGCAACTTCACTCTGCCTGTCGGGCAGTATGTTGAGAATGTTGTCGGTGTTGAAGGGGTAGAGGCATTAGTTCAGCAGGCTGCGCGTAATGCGCAGGATAATGATTTACATAATGTCACGTTCTACCGGCACGATCTGGAACAGGATGTGACAGGACAACCCTGGGCATCGCAGGGGTTCACTAAAGTACTGCTCGATCCGGCCAGGGCCGGTGCCGCCGGAATAATGGCGCATATTATTGCGCTGGCACCAGAACGTATAGTGTATGTGTCCTGTAATCCCGCCACACTGGCTCGTGACAGTGAGCCCTTGATGGCAGCAGGCTATATTGCGGAGCGGGTGACGATGCTGGATATGTTTCCTCATACCAGCCATCTGGAATCCATGGTGCTGTTCAGCAGAACCTAAACGGCCAGGCAGGCCGTCATGCAGGAGAAGTTATGGTTGCGGTAAGAAGTGCGCATATGAATACGGCAGGGGAATTTGCCCTCGAACAGTGGATAGCCACTCTGGGGATTGCTAATGAGCAATCCTGCCAGCGACTGGCGGACTGCTGGCGTTATTGCGAAACCGAGACCAGTCACCATCCTCTTCAGCCGATGTTACTGTGGCGCGGTATTGAGATGGTCGAAATACTGACCGAACTCAGTATGGACAACGATACCCTGCGCGCAGCGTTGCTGTTCCCGCTGGCTAACGAAGAGGTGGTTACCGAAGAACAACTGGAAGAGCGGTTTGGCAGGGAGATTGTCTCGCTGGTGCATGGTGTCCGGGATATGGATGCCATCCGTCAGCTGAAGGCGACCCATAACGATTCGATGGCCTCAGAACAGGTGGATAATGTCCGCCGCATGTTGCTGGCAATGGTGGAAGACTTTCGTTGTGTGGTGATCAAGCTGGCAGAGCGGGTCGCCCATCTGCGCGAAATGAAAGATGCGCCGGAAGACGAACGTGTTCTGGCGGCGAAAGAGAGCACCAATATCTATGCGCCGCTGGCAAACCGCCTGGGGATCGGTCAGTTAAAATGGGAACTGGAAGATTACTGTTTCCGTTATCTGCACCCGGAAGAATATAAACGTATCGCGAAACTGCTGCATGAGCGGCGGGTCGATCGTGAACAATATATCGAAAATTTCGTCGATAACCTGCGTCAGGAAATGACCCGCGAAGGGGTCAGGGCCGAAGTCTATGGCCGGCCGAAACATATCTATAGCATCTGGCGTAAGATGCAGAAGAAAGCCCTGTCCTTTGATGAACTGTTCGATGTCCGTGCCGTGCGCATTGTGGCTGACCGTCTGCAGGACTGTTACGGCGCGTTAGGGATCGTCCACACCCTGTACCGTCATCTGCCCAGTGAGTTTGACGACTATGTCGCTAACCCTAAGCCTAACGGCTACCAGTCTATCCACACGGTGGTACTGGGGCCGCGTGGACAAACGGTCGAGATACAAATCCGTACCCGGCAGATGCATGAAGATGCTGAACTGGGGGTGGCGGCCCACTGGAAATACAAAGAAGGCCCGGGGATCAGCAATACCCGTGGCGCGGCGGGTCACGAAGAGCGGATTGCCTGGCTGCGTAAACTGATCGCCTGGCAGGAAGAGATGGCTGACAGCGGCGAAATGCTTGAGGAAGTCCGCAGTCAGGTGTTTGACGACCGGGTGTATGTGTTTACGCCGAAAGGCGATGTCATCGACCTGCCTGCCGGCTCGACACCGCTGGACTTCGCTTACCATATTCACAGTGATATCGGACACCGCTGTATCGGTGCCAAAATCAGCGGACGGATTGTTCCCTTCACCTATCAGCTACAGATGGGGGATCAGGTAGAAGTGATCACCCAGAAGCAGCCGAACCCGAGCAGGGACTGGCTGAATCCGAACCTTGGGTATATTACCACCAGCCGGGGTCGTGCCAAAGTGCATGCCTGGTTCCGTAAACAGGATCGCGATAAAAATATCCTGGCCGGCCGGCAGATTCTGGACAGTGAACTGAGTCACCTGGATATCAGCCTGAAAGAGGCTGAAAAGCTGCTGTTGCCACGCTATAACATGACCTCGATGGATGAAATCCTGGCGGCCATCGGTGGCGGTGACATCCGGCTTAACCAGATGGTGAACTATCTGCAGGGCAAGCTGAATAAACCGACCGCCGAAGAAGAAGACAGGGAAGCCCTGCGTCAGCTGACTCAGAAATCACACAGTAATCACCATGCCGGCAAAGAGAGTGGTCGCGTGGTGGTCGAGGGCGTCGGGAATCTGATGCACCATATTGCCCGTTGCTGTCAGCCTATCCCGGGCGACGATATTGTCGGCTTTATCACCCAGGGGCGGGGGATCTCTATTCACCGGGCGGATTGTGATCAGCTGGCGGAGCTGACGAATCATGCGCCGGAACGTATTGTTGATGCCGTCTGGGGGGAGAGCTATTCCAGCGGATATTCGCTGGTGGTGAGGGTTATTGCGAATGATCGCAGCGGTCTGCTGCGTGATATTACGACCATTCTGGCCAACGAAAAAGTCAATGTGCTGGGGGTTTCCAGCCATAGCGATACGAAAAAGCAGCTCGCCACCATCGACATGGATATCGAAATTTATAACCAGCAGGTCCTGGGACGTATTATTGCCCGTCTGAATCAGGTGCCTGATATTATCGATGCCAAACGCCGCCATTAACCGGTCACCGGTCCCCGTTCAGCCTCTGGCTGACCGGGGATGGTTTTACCCCCTTCGTTGAGAATGCCATGAACACATCAGAATCTTCATTACAGCATTTGCTGACGCTGATGCAGCAATTACGTGACCCGCAGCACGGCTGCCCGTGGGATAAGCAGCAGACGTTTGCCTCTATTGCCCCTTACACCTTAGAAGAAACCTATGAAGTGCTGGATGCTATTCAGCGCGGAGACTTTACTGAACTGCGTGAAGAGCTGGGCGATTTACTGTTCCAGGTCGTGTTCTACGCACAAATGGCACAGGAACAGGGGCTGTTTGATTTCAGCGATATCTGTCAGAGCATCAGCAGTAAACTGGAGCGCAGGCACCCGCATATCTTTGCCTCACCGCAGGATAAAGCGGTGAACGATATCAACCAGCACTGGGAAGCGTTGAAACAGCAGGAGCGAGAGCAGAAATCGCAGCATTCCGCGCTGGATGATATTCCCCGGGCAATGCCCGCCCTGATGCGGGCCTATAAGATCCAGAAGCGTTGCAGCAATGTCGGTTTTGACTGGAATGAGACCGGGCCGGTACTCGATAAAGTTCATGAAGAAATTGCTGAGGTGATGGAAGAGGCTGGCCGCGATGAAATAAACCCGCAGCGGCTGGAGGAGGAGATTGGGGATCTGTTGTTCGCCACGGTGAATCTTTCCCGCCATCTTGGCAGTAAAGCCGAGACCGCGTTGCAGAAAGCCAACGATAAATTTGAAAAACGTTTTCGTCAGGTCGAAAGCATTATTGCAGCACAGGGGCTGACGATGCCTGGCGCGACCCTGGAGCAGATGGAAGCGGCCTGGCAGCAGGTCAAACAGCAGGAAAAATCCTGAGGCTGGTGGTGGGGCCGTCTGAATCAGGCGGATTTTCCCCTCCGCCGCCGGGCTCACCTCTGTGCGGGGAGCTTCTCCCGTGATCTGACGTTATGACCCCCGGCGAGCGGGTATTCTGACGGGGTTATCCGGCCCCGGTGGATGTTTTTCTTCAGTTGTCGACCGGGTATGCTGTGATACCGGCGCGGTGCCCGCGCAATAACCTTCCTGTGCAATAACCTTTCTGCGGAAAAAACAGGGTTTTCTGACGTGGGTATCCGGGCCCGGTAGTCGCCCCGGGGGATGCGTTGCTTTGTTCGGTGACGGCAGCCAGACTTTTCACCTCACCGGTACTTTCGGCCGTCGCCGGTGGCCCGCGTTAGCGGACTCGCGGGTCCCCGGTCCGCTGGTCTCCGGCAGAGGCGTGGCGTCAGTCTGCCGGAGCCAGTCGCGCAGTTTTCACCCTCCCGTTAATAAATTCGCCATAAGAACGTGATAAATAACTTTTATTCATCAGGCTAACTCGTTTCAGCTTTTTACGGAAAACGGGCAAAAATGTGATGAAAATCAAGTATAGCGGCGAGAGTTTGCCGTAAGGTGTCGGTTACGCAGAGTGAAGAGTCATTGAATGATTAATTGTGGCGGATGCGGCTTTCGGGTAGACTGCTTTCCCGTCCTGGTGATTCCACCGTCTTTAAACCTTAACTCTCAGGTTCAGCATGACAACGAACTATATTTTTGTGACCGGCGGGGTCGTATCCTCTCTGGGTAAAGGCATTGCTGCAGCCTCCCTGGCAGCTATTCTTGAAGCTCGTGGTCTGAAAGTGACCATTATGAAGCTCGACCCTTATATTAACGTCGATCCAGGCACCATGAGCCCGACTCAGCATGGTGAAGTCTTTGTCACTGATGATGGTGCAGAAACGGATCTTGACTTAGGGCATTACGAGCGTTTTATCCGTACCCGTATGTCTCGCCGTAATAACTTTACTACCGGACGTATTTACTCTGAAGTTCTGCGTAAAGAACGTCGCGGTGACTACCTGGGCGCGACTATTCAGGTGATCCCGCATATTACTAATGCTATCAAAGAGCGCATTATTGAAGGCGGCGAAGGCCATGACGTCGTGCTGGTGGAAATCGGCGGAACGGTAGGTGATATTGAATCACTGCCTTTCCTGGAAGCCATTCGTCAGATGGCTGTCGATGTGGGGCGTGAACATACCCTGTATATGCACCTGACGCTGGTACCTTATATGGCGGCGGCCGGTGAAGTAAAAACTAAACCGACTCAGCACTCGGTTAAAGAACTTCTGTCGATTGGTATTCAGCCGGATGTGCTGATTTGTCGTTCAGACCGTGCCGTCCCTGCCAACGAACGCGCCAAGATTGCGCTGTTCTGTAACGTGGCAGAGAAAGCGGTTATCTCTCTGAAAGATGTCGACTCTATTTACAAGATCCCGGGCATGCTGAAATCTCAGGGTCTGGACGACTTTATCTGTAAGCGTTTTAATCTGAATGCTCCGCAGGCTGATCTGTCCGAATGGGAACAGGTCATCTATGAAGAAGCCAATCCGGGTGGCGAAGTCACTATCGGTATGGTCGGTAAGTATGTTGAACTGCCGGATGCTTACAAATCGGTGATCGAAGCACTGAAACACGCGGGTCTGAAAAACCGTGTGACGGTGAATATTAAACTGATTGATTCTCAGGATATCGAAACCCGGGGTGTTGAGTTACTCAACGGACTGGATGCTATCCTGATCCCTGGCGGGTTCGGTACCCGTGGTATCGAAGGAAAAATTCTAGCCGCGCAGTATGCCCGTGAGAACAAAATCCCTTACCTGGGGATCTGCCTCGGTATGCAGATTGCGTTAATTGAGTTTGCGCGTAATGTGGCCGGGATGGCTGGTGCAAGCTCCACAGAATTTGATCCGAACTGTAAATCACCGGTCGTTGCGCTGATCACCGAATGGCGCGATGAAGAAGGTCATGTTGAAGTTCGTGATGAAAAGAGCGATCTTGGCGGCACGATGCGTCTGGGAAGCCAGGCCTGCCAGCTGTCTGATGACAGCCTGGTCCGTCAGATGTACGGGGCATCAACCATTGTTGAACGTCACCGTCATCGTTATGAAGTCAATAATCTGTTACTGAAGCCTATTGAGGCGGCAGGTTTGCGGATTGCGGGTCGTTCCGGTGATGACCAGCTGGTAGAAATTATCGAAAACCCTAACCATCCGTGGTTTGTGGCCTGCCAGTTCCATCCTGAATTTACCTCGACTCCGCGTGATGGTCACCCGTTGTTCTCAGGCTTTATTAAAGCATCGGTTGAGCATCAGAAAAGTCTGGCGAAGTAAGCTTATCACTGCAACGCGCGAACTTTTCGCGCGTTGCTTGTCTTAGGATTAAGAAGTTTTAGCTTAACTTGTACTGAGGAAAAACGAATGTCCAAAATCGTAAAAGTCATCGGTCGCGAAATTATCGACTCACGTGGTAACCCGACTGTTGAAGCAGAAGTACATCTGGAAGGTGGTTTCGTTGGACTGGCAGCTGCACCGTCAGGCGCTTCTACGGGTTCCCGCGAAGCACTGGAACTGCGTGATGGCGATAAATCTCGTTTCCTGGGCAAAGGTGTCACGAAAGCCGTTGCGGCGGTTAACGGACCTATTGCAGACGCAGTCACAGGTAAAGATGCGAAAGACCAGGCCAATATCGACAAGATCATGATCGATCTGGACGGTACCGAAAATAAATCTAAATTCGGTGCTAACGCGATTCTGGCGGTTTCTCTGGCAGCGGCTAAAGCAGCTGCAGCGTCTAAAGGCCTGCCTCTTTACGCTCACATCGCTGAACTGAACGGTACAGCCGGCAAGTTTTCTATGCCACTGCCGATGATGAACATCATCAACGGCGGTGAGCACGCGGACAATAACGTCGATATTCAGGAATTCATGATCCAGCCGGTGGGCGCTTCCAGCATTAAAGAAGCTATCCGTATCGGTTCTGAAGTTTTCCATCACCTGGCGAAAGTACTGAAGGCTAAAGGCCTGAATACTGCTGTCGGTGACGAAGGGGGTTATGCACCTAACCTGGCATCCAACGCCGAAGCGCTGGCGGTTATCGCTGAAGCGGTAAAAGCGGCCGGCTATGAGTTAGGTAAAGACGTGACTCTGGCGATGGACTGTGCGGCTTCTGAGTTCTATAACAAAGAAACCGGTAACTATGAACTGAAAGGCGAAGGTAAAACCTTTACCTCTCAGGAATTCACCCATTACCTGGAAGAACTGGCTCAGCAGTATCCTATCGTTTCCATCGAAGATGGTCTGAACGAATCTGACTGGGAAGGTTTTGCTTACCAGACTAAAGTTCTGGGCGATAAGCTGCAACTGGTCGGTGATGACCTGTTCGTGACCAATACCAAAATCCTGAAAGAAGGTATCGAAAAAGGTATTGCTAACTCCATCCTGATTAAATTCAACCAGATCGGTTCCCTGACCGAAACGCTGGCAGCCATTAAGATGGCGAAGGATGCCGGTTACACCGCGGTAATTTCACACCGTTCCGGTGAAACTGAAGATGCGACTATCGCTGACCTGGCAGTAGGTACAGCGGCCGGTCAAATCAAAACCGGTTCAATGAGCCGTTCTGACCGTGTGGCGAAATACAACCAGCTGATCCGTATTGAAGAAGCGCTGGGCCATAAAGCACAATTTAACGGTCGTAAAGAGATCAAAGGTCAGGCATAAGCCTTTTCCGTTCTCTGAATGAAAGCCCCTCCGGGAAACCGGAGGGGCTTTTTTTTTGCCTGCAGAAGGGAAGACCCGCGGGGTTACCCGGCGGCGGCTGAGCGTTGCTGTGACAGACGTAGCTGATGATTAATTTTTTCTATTTCATTACAGCTCAGTAAAGCAAACGGATATACCAGCGTGTTATTACTGTGCGTATCTGCGCTGGACGGATGACGGAACAGATTCACCGGAAAGAAGTAGCGATCGAGCAGTCCCTCCGGCAGTTCACTGATATTGGCGTGAAAAGTATAGAAACTGGCATTTTCCTGGCCATTGCAGCAAGGGTCCGGCAGGTACTGTAATCCACCCAGGGCCAGCGTGGCCTTCTGACGGCGCGACTGCATACTGCTGGTCAGGTATTTCATAAAACGGGTGGATTCCAGAAAGGCACTCAGTAAAGAACGGGTCACAGGATGAATATCACTGACCAGCAGCGGAGCCAGTCTGCGCAGGGTCTGCATTAACGGCCGGGGGGCAACAATACAGCTGACATTCATTCCGCTGCCGGTCAGCTCTGAAAGCTGGGTCAGATAAATAATCCGCGGGTCGGGGTAACGATGGCTGAGGGCAGGGATCACTGACTGACCAAACCCCAGCATCGCAAAACTGTCATTTTCGATGATTAGCGCATCATGACGGCAGGCCCACTCACTGAGCAGTTTACGCCGCACGGTACTCAACGGCACCGCCATCGGAAACTGGTGTGCAGGGGAGGTAAAGATAAGGTCTGCGCCACTGTCGGGAAAGTCTTCCACCCGCAGTCCCTGGTCATCGACACCCACCGGAATGACGGTAAAATGTAAGCATTCGAATAATTCACGAATATTTGGCGGACAGGGATCTTCAATCAGCAGCACCGGATGCGGGCGTGTTGCCGCGATACTTTTTGCTATCAGTAGCAGGGCTTCCTGCAGTCCCGGCAGCAGAAACAGATGCTCCGGTTGCAGCGGGATCCCGCGGGAAATACGAATAAACCGGCAGAGATTTTTTTTCAGTAACTGATCATTTTTATCTGCCTGCTCACCGCCGGTCGGTAGTGACAGCGTCCCGCTCTCTTCACACCAGCGACGGATAAAGTGTTTGGGTAACTGCACGCGGTTGCTGCATCCCAGCCACTGAGAAAACACCAGTGTGTTTTTTTTTTCTTCCGCAGGTTTTTCGGCCGTTACCGCGGCGCTTCTGACCGGTTTAGGGTCTGAGGCCGCAGAAAGGAACCCCCCGGTCACCAGATAACCACTGCGTTCGTGCCCCTGAATATATCCCAGTGACTCCAGCGTTTTATACACCAGTAAGACAGTCCCTCTGGAGACTTTGTACCGGGTGCCCATGGTACGAATAGAAGGCAGGAAATCTCCTTTTTTTAGCGTGCCAATAATAATCATCTGACTGATATCATCAATCATCTGTTGTTTTATTGTCTGTTTAGTCAGCATCGATACATGTTCCCTATGAATGGTACTGAATTAAGAGATTAATTCTGATATTCATAGCACAACATTATGAATTATCGCAACACAAATTGATTACCCTGAGACAGGGCCGATTTATTTATTCATTTTTTGTTAAATATAATGATACCGATGTAATGCAATAATTATCAATCCCTGTAATGATACCGGATAAAATGTTTGTGGGGGTATTATCACCGGAAGGCATAAATATCTTTTTAATTATCCGGAATTACCGGCAAGTACTGACGGCCTGGCGTGGGATCCGGGGGCTGTGTCAGTTTGTGAATAATATCCGGACACTGTCATTTTTATTAATGCATCCTGTCGCTTGAATATTATTTTTGTCAACGTATTATCATCGGACAATGCTGAGGAACGCATTGATGCACACACAATAAATGTTAATTGTTTTTTATATTTAAATGTTAAGGATGATGACAAATGACTGAACAACTGACTTCATTATCTCTGAAAGTCCAGATTGCCCTCAGCGAGGGTGGACGCCGTATCTGTCAGGCGATGCGTAAAGAGAATGGTGTAACGGCCATAGAATATGCTGTTATCGCCGTGGCAGTAAGTGCGATGTTACTGACTGTTTTCGGAAGTAAAGATGGTTCTTTCGTCAAAGCAATTACCGATAAATTTAATGAGCTTGCCAAAAATATTAATGGCACGATCCAGTAATGACTGAGTTTTAATTATAAGGAGGAGAGGTTTTTCCTCCTTATCCTGTGAATAAAGCAGATGATAAATACGCTGTGTCTGACCGTGATACTGTTGTTGCTGATCAGTGTCTGTTATACCGATATCAGGTTCAGGAAAATAAAAAACAGGACTGTCATTATTATCGCACTGTTTTCATTCCTTTCAGCACTTACGCATTCTGAGCCGGTAAACCTGATCTGGCCGGTCATGATCATCGTCACGGGCGTCTTACTGGTGCTGGCGAATATTATCGGGGCGGGTGATATTAAACTCATCGCCGCACTGAGTTTATCTTTACCCGGCACAGACATTCCGGCGTTCATTTTTTTAATCACACTGTCTGGTGTGCCGTTGATCCTGGTAACAGTATTGCTCCATAAGGTTACAGGGAGCAGCAATGAAATAACGTTACCCTATGGGGTTGCAATCAGTTGCGGATATTTATTTCACCTTTTGGGATAAACAGGATGAACAGTGAATCAGAGACTGTTAGTTATTATCGCGGTTTTGTTACTTGTGGTCGGCGCCAGTGGTTTGCTGATGAGTGGCCAAAGCTCACCGTCGGATAATCCTGAGGAAGGACAGAAACAGGTAACGTATTTCGTTACTGCCCGGGCACTGAGTGCCGGCAGCCGTCTGACAGACGATGATTTTACCCGGCAGACAGGGTCCGCCGGGGAGACCCCGTCGGGGATGCCGGACTCGCCGGTGGGATACTATCTGCAGGTGGATAAAGCCGCAGGTGAACGTCTTTCCGCCGGGGAAATAGCCCTGACCGACCCGGCCGATCAGCAGCCCGGTAAAAATATGATCCGTTACAGTGCGCTGATCCCTGAACGCTATACCGGGGCTATTCAGCATCTCCGGCCGGGAGATTGGGTGGATGTGTATCTGCGGTTTGATGCAAAGAGGCCGGAGACACAGGGCATGCATCGCCGCTCGCTGATCAATGGAGAATCGCGGCTTAATCTGTTCCGTATCTTTAAAGCACGCCGGGTCATCAGCCGGCCCGGGAAAGCCAGTGCTTCCCTGCTGGCACGTCAGTCACTGATTGAGGTTGATGATAGCGCGGCGGGGAAAGGCTCACTGAGTGTCGATATCGAACTGAGTCAGGCCGATCTGAAGCGGTTATTTCTGGTCACGGCTCACTATGAGCTGGTGCTGTTTCCGGTTGTCAGGGAAGAACAACCCAGGGTAACCCCCGGTAAAATGCAAGGAAAAGCAAAATGAAACGCCCCGAAAACAGATTTTCCGCGAATATCGCCGGGAAAGTGTGGCTTAAATGCTTACTCATGTTTTGCCTGTTGTTCCCCCTCAGTGTCTCTGCCGAGACGCTTTATCTGTCAAAAGGCGGGGCCAGAACACTGAAGGTGAACACAGTCATCGACACGGTTTTCACCACCGATCCGGAAGTGGTGGACTACAACCTGATCAGTGACCGTGAAGTCGTTATTTACGGTATCCGGAACGGGGTCGGTGAGATCCTGCTGGTCCAGAACGATGCTACCCGAAAGATCAAAGTGGTGGTGGATCCTCTGGTCGGTAAACTCGCGTCACAAATTCAGGATCAGTTCCCGGGATCTACCATTGAACTGCGGAAAGTCGGCGAAAGCTATGTCTTATCCGGGGTGGCCGTGGATGAAGAAAGCCGTGATGCCATTTATCAGATAGTCGGTGAAGCGCTGGGGATGGAAAGCGAAACCCGGGCCACCGAGATGAGTACGGAAAACCTGGGCAACGTGAATATCGCGATGCTCAACCGTATCAGCTATAAAAAATTACAGAACCGGATGCGTCTTCCGCAGGCCAATCAGGTGAATGTCAAAATTTCCGTGGTCGAGCTGAATAAAAGTTACAGCGACAGCCTCGGTATTGAGTGGGGACAAGCCGGCAGTGTCGGAAACTTTGTGCTCAATAAACTGAAGTTTAATGCCTCTGAACTGACCTCGATGATCCATGCGCTGGGCAATGAATCGGTCGCCCGGGTGCTGGCCGAACCGAACCTGTCGGTGCTGTCGGGAGAGACCGCAGATTTCCTGGTCGGCGGGGAAATCCCCGTGGTGACCAGTTCATCCAATGGCAGCAACGTGGAATATAAAGAAATTGGTGTGCGTATGACACTGGGCGCGAAGGTGGAAAACAGCCAGAAAGTCCGGCTGATGATCTATCAGGAAGTCAGCAATATTGACAGCCAGAACACCTCAACCTCTGAGTCTTACTATCTGCCGACACTGAAATCCCGTAAGGCCCGGACCACCATCGAGCTGGCAGATGGCGAGAGTTTTGTGCTGGCCGGCCTGCTGAGCGAATCAGAACAGGAAGTGCTGAAGAAGGTTCCTTTTATCGGCGATATCCCGGTACTGGGGGCATTTTTCCGCTCGACCTCAGCCCACCGTGAAAAAACAGAATTGGTGGTGGTGGCCACCATTAAGCTGGTGAGGCCGGTCTCATCGACGCAGGTCACTTTACCGGCCTGGCAACGCAGTACCTTACTGGAGCGCTATTTTAATATTCATAGTTTATCCGGGGACAATGGCGGCAAAAATGTGGTCAGTTTCCTTGAACAGGGTGGTTTCATTTACTAGTGAGGCAGTTATGCGGCAAGGGATCCTGCTGTTAATCGCATTATGGAGTTGCGGGGTAATGGCGAGCGAGGGGTATCGCTTTACGTTACAGGGCCGCAGTGATATCGACCAGGAAATCCTGGTCGCGGAAGTCGTTTCGTTTCATCGCTTTATACCCGGAACGCTTTTTCTGCAATGGTACCTGAATGATGCCGACCCTGTTGCCAGCCAGCTGAAACAGCGTCTGATCGCCGCCGGTGTGCCGGAAAACAGCATCCGGTCAGAGAAAGCCCAGGCCCGTGAAAATCGCTCTGCGCCCGGGCTGGTGACCGTGCTGCTCCGTCCCGGCGAACAGGATACGTTGTGTCAGTTACAGGAAAGCAATTTTCGTTACGACAGTGGTTCCGGCATCGGCTGTGCGGTTGAAAATAATCGCCGCGTCTCTGAAATGAATTCAGCAGGGCGTCACTGAGCGACAGGGAGGTCTGATGTTGTTATTTTCGGATAAAGAAAAACAGCCGGCTCAGATCGCTGAGCGGATACTGGTGATCACCGACCATCCGGAGGTGATGGAAAGTGTCTGTGAGCAACTGGCCATCCGTAACACCGGTGAGGTACGACAATTCGCCGGCACGGTTTCGCAGCTGGAGAAATATACGGAATCCGGCAATGTGGATGGGGTGATTTTTGAAGTCGGTGAACAGGATGACGTTGAAGTCATCGCCGGTTTACTGGAACTGCATATTTCCCGCAGCGCTTTTCAGATAGCGATAGGCAAACAGGATTCCCTGACCCGGGCAGACAGCTTTATGCAGCACGGCATCAGCTATTGTCATTATCCCTCCCAGCTCAATGCGATAGGGGCGTTACTGGCCTCCGGGAAACAGACATTCCGTGACAAAAACAGCGCGATCCGTTTCTCCATTCTGGGGTGTAAAGGCGGTATTGGTACCTCGCGGCTGAGTTATCACATTGCAGAGAATATCGCGCGGATCAGGCAATCGGCGACCCTGCTGGTTCAGGGCTGCGGCGGCAGCCGTAATCTGGATTTGATCTCCCGGGTGGCCATCAGTAATGAGGTGACTCTGCTGCAAAATAATTTCTTCGCCATGTACGAAGAACCGAACAATGCCTGGTTTTTTAATAATCCGTTATACGACCGGCATCAGTGTGTGGTGTTTGATTTCAGTGCCTATAACGCCTCTGATGAAAACATCGAAAATATCCTGACCCATTCCGACAGCGTGCTGCTGATCTGCGACCGTGACCTGTCATCTATCCGCGTCGCCAAAAAGATTATCGAAGCGAATGCGCACCTGCAGAACAGTAATAACGGTATTAAACGGCTTTACCTCTGTTTTAATCAGCATCATCCGAAGATTAACGGGGAAGTGATTGCGCGGGAAATGGGGGATCTTGTCGGGCAGCAGGCGGACATTATTATCCCTTACCTGCTGAAAGCCGGCGACCCCTCCCTGAGCCTGGAGGTCAATGGTAAATTCCGTCCGATACTGGAAAGTATGACCTATCTGCTACTGGGTAAGAAAAAAGAACTGACCCAACCCTCTCTGTTATCCGTGTTGAAACAGCGTCTGACAAGGAAGTCTGATTAACCATGAACCCGAAATATGAAGCGTTAGCCCGCCGTTTACGCAGCAATGTGCTGCCCCGGCTGGATCTGGATCAGATAGACAAACTGATGGACGATCGTACTGCGCTGATCCGGGAGATCTCGCAGGCCGTGCACCGGATGAGTGTGGAGCTGAACCAGTATCTGCCGGCGGAGGAGACCCGGGAGCTGGCGTCTGCGGTGGCCGATGAAATTCTCGGGGTCGGGCCGCTGCGCGAACTGATGGAAGACGAATCGGTGAGCGATATTCTGGTCAACGGGCCGGATAAGATTTTTGTGGAGCGGGGCGGAAAGCTGGTCTTTACCGGTAAAAAGTTTGTCGATAACCAGCAACTGACGGAGATCGCCAAGCGTCTGGTCAGTCGCGTCGGTCGCCGTGTGGATGAATCCCAGCCGCTGGTGGATGCCAGGATGAGTGATGGCAGCAGGCTGAATGTGGTGATCAATCCCATCGCCCTGGACGGGACGTCCATCTCGATACGTAAGTTCAGCCAGGTATCACGTACGCTGCGGGATCTGGTGAACTGGGGGGCGATGAATGAACAGATGGCGAATTTTCTGTCTATCGCGGTGCGCTGCCAGAGCAATATCGTGATCTCCGGCGGTACCGGCTCCGGTAAAACCACCTTACTGAATGCCCTGTCGCAGCATATCAACAGCGATGAACGCATTATTACGCTGGAAGATGCCGCGGAACTCCGGCTGCAACAGCAGCATGTGGTCCGGCTGGAAACACGTATGGCGGGGGCTGAGAACAGCGGTCAGATCTCTATGCGGGATCTGATGATTAATACCCTGCGTATGCGTCCGGATCGGATCATCGTCGGGGAGTGCCGTGGCGGAGAAACCTTCGAAATGCTGCAGGCGATGAACACCGGGCATGACGGTTCGATGACCACGCTGCACGCAAACTCACCGCGCGATGCGGTGGCCCGTCTGGAAAACATGGTCATGATGGCCAACCTGAGCCTGCCCATCGAAGCGATCCGCCGCAATATTACCTCGGCAGTAAATCTGATCATTCAGGCCAACCGCCTGCATGATGGTTCGAGAAAGATCACTCAGATCAGCGAAATTATGGGGCTGGAAGGCGACACCATTGTGCTGCAGGACATTTTCAGCTTTGAGGTGGATGACAGTGTGCAGGGAAAAGTGGTGGGGCATTTTACCACCCCCGGCCTGTCCGGACGCTCCAGTGTGGTGACACGGGCGCGGGAACACGGGCTGGATACCTTACTGAAAACGGTATTTGGTTAAGCGATGAACGTTCTGTTCCTGGCCTCCCTGATCATCGCCGTACTGGTGCTATGGCTGGTACTGCAGCGGAATCAGTCAACCCGGAAGGCGTTGTCCCGGTCGGTACAACGGCGGCAGACACTGCAATCCCTGATCAGTCAGAAGGGGAGCGAAAATCCCCGGGCTTCCCTCCCGTCCCGGCTGCGGCACATCATGCTGGCAAGGCTGGCCGGGGTTTACCGGGTATTTTATGCGGGCAGCCTGGTCATGCTGGTGAAGCATCTGGCCGTGCCGGCACTGGCCGCGTCGGGGATCATCGTACTGAACGGGCTTTATATTGGTTTTCCGGCCAGCTGGGTTGCCGGTGTCGCGGGGATCGGTTGTTTTGTGGTGTTTTACAGCATGCTGAAAAAGCGGCGCAGAAAGCAGTTTTCTGCCGATTTCAGTGAGGCGCTGACCACCATTAACGGAGCCATCTCCTCAGGACGCACGTTTCTGCAGGCGATGAGCGATTACAGCCAGAGCCGTGATAATGCGCTGGCCAGCGAGTTCCGTACCCTTTCCCGTCGTCTGAACCTGGGGGAACCGGCGGAGACGGTGTTTATGGAGTCCTGGCAGCATTATCCGTACCGGGAATACTATTTTTTTATTGTGGCCATTTTGCTGAACATTAACAGTGGCGGCCGTCTGAGAGAGGTGCTGGCAAAACTTCAGCGTTCCATTGCCAGCGGCATTGCGATGGAAAAGAAAATGCTGTCCATGACCTCGGAAATGCGGATGTCCGCGCGGATCACCGGGGCCATTCCCTTTATTTTTCTGATCCTGCTGAAATTTATCAGCCCGGAAAACTTTGAGTTTGTGCTGCACGATGAACGGGGAAAGGTACTGCTCTATTACCTGATTGGCAGTGAACTGTTCGGTCTGCTGGTGATTAAATTTCTGATGAGGAAGCTCTGATGAGTCCGTTATTACTGATTGCCGTGACCGGTATTGCACTGGTCGCTATCGTCCACGGAGAACGAAAATATCGGGCCAGTAAACTGCAGAAAGCCATGAAGGTGGTGGATGCCGGGATACATCAGCTGAAAATACAGCAACTGAAAGAGCATCATCATACGGAAGCGGTGCTTGAGCAGAACAACCCGTTACTGAATCTCTATCGCCGGCTGGATGCCAGCATGCTGAGTAAAGTACTGCTTGCTGTTCTGGCCTTTGGCCTCATCGTGGGCGGGTTCCGGGTCAGCGGCAGTGTGCTGAGCCGTGAATCCTGGCTGATGGCCGGTGTTTTCAGTCTGGTCGCGACCATTATCCTGCCCGGCATGGCCCGCGCGATGTTTGTCAAACGACGGGTAAAAACACTGAGTGCAGAGTTACCGTGGATGATCGAATTGCTGGCCGTGAGTGTGCAGTGCGGGATGACCATCGAACAGGCGTTCAGTTTTCTGGCCGACAAAATGGACGGAATTAACCCTGACTTTGTCCCGTTTCTGACCCGGCTGGTCAGGCGCACCGAGGTCAGCGGACTGAGTGTGGCGCTGGACCATTTTTACCGTGAATTGCCTTCCGCTGAGACGCGGATGTTTTGTGCCATGTTACAGCAAAGTATTCGTTACGGTTCATCCATGTATGAGCAACTGATCGAACTGGCCCGGGAGATCAGGGAAGTTCAGTTGCTGGGGACCGAAGAAAAAATCGGCCAGCTCGGCGCCAAGATGAGCGTACCGCTGATTCTGTTTTTTATGTTTCCCGTCGTGGTGATTGTCGCTGCACCGGGGGTGATGAGGGTGATGTCCAATGGGTAAGTTAAGGATAACAACATTGTTTTTCGCCATTGTGGTGAGTTTTATCAGCGGGTGCAGTGAGCCATCGGCCACCCTCGGGGGGCAGCGCTTCTCTCTGCCCCGCGGCGCAGGCGACGAACAATTACTGCTGAAAGCCAGAAATTACTCCGGGCTTATCAGCCTGAAGCAACAGGCGCTGAAGGCTAATGATACGCCGGAAATCCGCTACCAGCTTGCGGAATATTATTATTTATCAGGAGATTATAAATCCTCGCTGTACCACCTGAATAAACTGATGGGGAATAATACGGCGACAAAAGTCTATCTGCTGCAGAGTAAAAATCTCAGCTCCTTACAAAAATATAAAGAAGCGCTGAATTTCGTCGGTATGGCGCTGAATAAAGATAAAAACAGCGGCGAGGCGCTGAACCTGAAGGGGGTGATTCAGGCGGAAAACGGCGATCTGAAAAGCGCGCTACTGAGCTTTGATGCGGCGCGCAACGCCTATTACCAGGAAGAGTCCGTGGTTAACAATATCGCGATGGTCTATATCGTCCAGAAACGGTATCACGAGGCCGTACAGATGCTGCTGCCGGTTTATCTGCGGGGTTACCATAACCCGCAACTGGAACACAACCTGGCCTTTGCTCTGGCGAAAACGGGAGATTTACGTTACGCCAAAGAGATCATTAAGCGCGGTAATTATGCGAAGAATCCGGACATGCTGGTCGCGGATCTGTTCCGCGTGCAGAGCTTTTGATGCAACTCAATGTCAGACGCAGTAAAGGATGGACGATGAAAAAAAGCATCAGGGCATTAGGGCGGCGGGTCAGAGGAGAACAGGGAGTGATCACCATTGAGTTCTCCTTTATCTTTATTATTTTTATTTTCTTTATCTTCCTCTTCTTCGAGGTAAACCGTTTCGTCTACGTATCAGCGACTATCGATCTCACCTTATCCGAAGCCGCCAGAATCACCTCCCGTACCGAGAGCCGGGACAGTAATTACACGGATATCTTTGCCAGTAATATCCGTCAGCAGAGCAGTTTCTGGAAGATGTTTATTGATGCCAGTAATTTTACCCTGACGGTACGTTATTGCAACTCGGTCAGCGCGGCGATGAAAGGCAACTGCAGCAGTTCGGATGGACGGAACGTCCCGCTGGCCCTGTATTCGGCCCGCTATCGTTATCGTCCGCTGTTATTTACCTTCACCGGCAATAGCGCCGTCAATAATCTGTTTGCTTCGCTGGATAATTACCTTTCCCGCCAATTGTTGTATGTGCAGGAATATGAATCAGGGAATGAATGATATGGATGTCAGGCAGCGCATCGGGGCATTTGTCCGTAACCCGCAGGGCTCCGTGGTGGTGGAGGCGGCGTTTATCTTTGTCTTTCTGTCGGTACTCACCGTCGCCGCCATGGACTACGGATTCTGGATAATGGCCCGCAGCAAAGCGGAGCGGATCAATTACTCTCTGGCGGCCGTTATCCGTGAGCGTAATACCTTATATAACGGCCAGGAAACGCCCGGCAGCAGTGAAGTGACGGAGCTGGCTTCACTGGCAAAATTTCTGGCACAGGACAGTACGGCATCCTCGCTCTGCGTCCGGCTGGAAAGCGTCAGTTTTAAAGACTCCGCCACCCGGCAGGTCGATAAATATCAGAAAGCCAGCGCAGGAAAATCCCGATGTGAGGTCAATGCACCGGCCCTGACGGCGAACCTGCAACTCTCCCCGTTAAGCATTCGTGGTCGCTGGATACCGCTCTACCAGGTGTCTCTCAGTATTCCGGCTCCACGGGGCAGTCTGTCTGCACTGTTACGCCGCACCGGCGCCTTACCGGAGACCATCACGGTCAGTAATATCGTGCTGGCACGCTAAGCAGGGAGCAACATGAAACTTATTACGCGATTGCCGGGCATACTCTGTGCGCTGTTACTGCTGACGGGAGCCTTCCCCTCCGGTAGTGAGGCCGCACAAAGCAAGGACGGGCAGAAAAGACAGGCCATTATTTTCCTTAACACGCAGCAGGGGAAAGAACACCGGCTGGCGCGGGAGATTAACCGGCAACTCTATTACAGTCGCACGCTGTCACGTCAGCTGGAAGTCACGCTGATCGATATTGCTCCCGACGGGCCGGCGTTATCCGGGGCCGCCCGATACCTGCGGGATACGTCCGGTATCTGGGTGGCAAAATACCGGCCGCTGTCATTGCCCGCCTTATTCTGCCAGCAGGGGAAATCCCGGCGCTTCTATCACCTCACTACCGCGGAAGACATACGGAAATGTTTATAAAAAAGCTGAGAGCGTTAATTTCCTGCCTGGCCGGTGAGCGGGGCGTGCTGGTCGTTCCTTTTGCTATCCTGTTACCGATCCTGATTGCCCTGCTATCGCTGGGTATTAACAGTGCTGCCGGACTGGCCAGTAAAGCCAGAATGGCCGATGCCGCCTCGGAGGCATCACTGGCGGTATCGGCATCCTCCCTTGTCAATGACAACCGGACCGCCGAGGGGCGGGAAGAAATCGCCGCCGCTAAAGTGCTGGTCACCGCGTGGATGAAATACTATTTCCCGGCGATGAAAGGCTCGCCGCAGATCGCCTTCACCGTCGATCAGGATCTTAATCAGGCCTCCTCGGATATCCGCTATACCTATTACAATGTGGCGGTCTCCCTGGATCTGCCTTACCTGTTCAGCTACAAAACCGTGACCGGCAACAGTCATGATTACACGCTCAGTGCCGGTCAGGGCCATGTAAAAAAATACATATCGAAGCCGGCTGACTATGTTTTTGTGGTCGACTTTTCGGCCTCCCAGGCGGGTGCCCCGATGCGGATGCTGAAGCGTGTCTTTTATGAGATAACCAATTATGTCGTCTCCGCCAGCCCTGAATCCCGCATTGCGATTGTTCCGTTCAGTACCGGTGTGGTCGTCAAATTACCGGGTAAAAATGTCCGTGGCGGAGCCAATCTCGGTTGCAGCGTGCTTTTTGTCCCGAAAGAGGAGTGGAAGGTGAATTATGCTTTCTGGGCCGATAAACGCACGGCAACGACCTCTGCCTATCAGGCGCTGAACCGCCAAAATTATCTGATGGATGAGGCGCGCTACAATTATTACAAAGGCTATGTGGCGGCATCGTCGCCCGCCGTCGGTGATACATCGATGAAGGCGGCCTGGTGCCGGACGAACAGCAGTTACGGTCAGAAAACGGGGAAGTATCAGTACAGCTGTTATGACACGCGTTACCCGGATGACGATATATTTTCGGAAAGGTCACAGGAGATTATTCAGCGGGAATATCTCCGTGCGGCAAAGACCCAATATAAGCAACTCTCCACCTATACCATCGAACACGACGATGCTATCGATTATCCGGCAACCCTCGAAAAAATGTTCTCCGATGAGGCCATTATCACGATGCCCATGCCACTGACACCGCTGGATGGCACCTATTCCTGGGGGTATAACCATATGTGTCGTCAGGCAGGGTGGTGGAATTCGCGAACCAACAATATGGTGAACCGGGCACCGAAAGCCTGGCTTATCCCTTTGACGGGGGATGCCGGTAAGTTGCACGAATTTCAGTCAATGGAGCCTTACGGCTGGACCCACCTGTCCACGGCCCTGGTGCGCTCGGTGCCGGTGATGATGGAAGGCACCAACCGGCGTAAGGTGTTTATTATGATCTCGGACGGTTACGATAATCTTCATCCGCAAAAAGTGACCGATAAGTACCTTAAAACCTACAATCTGTGTCGCAAAATTGAAGAGGGGCTGCTGGCCCGTCCGCAGACCCGGACCAGCAAAGTCGAGTTCTACTACGTCTCCACGAATAATGCCGTCAGCCGGGTGAAATACTGGGCCGATAATTGTACCGGCAGCGCCCGGGCAAAAACCGCAACGCAGAGCGACTCGCTGATCAAACTGATTAAAGGGATCATTAGTGATGAAACCGGTCACCTGGCGGTGGACTGATCCGGCCGGCGGCGATCACCGCGTGCGGTCGCCGCAGGATCAGACATGATCTGCGGCGGCAGATCTGTAATAATGGTCGATTATCTTTTGTCATAATTGAGCAAGTGATGCTGTACCCGATTAACGAAATGTTTCAAACCCTTCAGGGCGAAGGCTTTTATACCGGTGTTCCGGCCATTTTTATCCGTTTGCAGGGCTGCCCTGTCGGGTGCAGCTGGTGTGACACCAAGCATACCTGGGAAAAATTCGCCGACAAAGAGGTCCCGGTGGGGGATATTCTGGTGAAGACGGCCGAAAGCGAGCAGTGGGGCAATGCTGAACCGCTGACGCTGCTGAAAATTATCAGCGAGCAGCAATGGACGGCACGCCACGTGGTGATCACCGGAGGCGAACCGGCCATCTATGATCTGCGGCCGCTGACCACCGCGCTGGAAGCCTTTGGCTATAGCTGCCAGATTGAAACCAGCGGTACGCACCCGATCCAGTGTTCTGAAGACACCTGGGTCACCGTTTCACCGAAGGTAAATATGCGCGGCGGCTATGATGTGCTGACCCCGGCGCTGATCCGTGCGGATGAGATCAAACATCCGGTGGCCCGCGAACGGGATATCGAAGCTCTGGAGCAGTTGCTGGCGCAGGTTGAGGACGATAAGTCCCGTATTATTGCGCTGCAGCCGATCAGCTGTAAGAAAGAGGCGACGGAGCTTTGTATCTCTGCGTGTATTGCCCGCAACTGGCGATTATCGATGCAGACACATAAGTATCTGAACATTGCCTGACCCGGAGCCGGCGGTCTGAGGATAGCCGGCATCGGTGAGTCTGTACTTTTCTGCGTTATGCCTGTCCGCGATAGACACAGCCTGCGGTACAGGTCTCTTTGATCATCACCGCACTGAGCAAAGGTAATTCCGGCTTCATTTTCTGCCAGATCCAGGCCGCCAGCACTTCACTGGTCGGGTTTTCCAGACCGTCAATCTCATTCAGGTAGTGATGATCCAGCTGTTCATACAGGGGCTTGAAGCGGGCCTTCAGTTCGGCAAAGTCCATCACCCAGCCGGTATGCGGGTCCACTTCCCCGGTGATTTCCAGCCGGACCAGGAAAGAGTGCCCGTGCAGGCGTCCGCATTTATGTCCGTCCGGGACATGGGGTAAATAGTGAGCGGCTTCGAACTGAAATTCTTTAAAGAGTGTAGTAACTGACATAATTCTTCCCGGATGTAAAAGCCGCAGATTCTACCGCAAAACCCGGCATTTCTCACACTTTTCCCTGATATTCCCCCCGCTAACCACGTCACGTCGCCGGCAGCTGACAAACCTTTATCTCTTACCACTTTTACTGGTTAATAATAGTGATAAAACCCGTTAGGCAATTTGGTTATGTGATATGCATAAGCTGTCTTTAACGGGCATACTCTCTCCGTTAACCTTACATTCTCTGATTCTATTTTTCGCCGCTGATACTGGACTACGAAACGCAATGACCAACAAGGCCCCACAGCTTCCGCTTTCGGCAGAACAACTCGCCCAATTACAGGCTGCGACGCAGGATTTTTCTGCGACCCAGATGGCCTGGCTTTCCGGTTATTTCTGGGGACGGTTAAGCGGCGATACGCCGGTCGCCGCTGCCCCTGCTGTCTCTGCAACTCCGCAGGCTGCTCCGGCGCCGACCGTGACCATTATTTCCGCGTCACAGACCGGCAATGCCAGGCGACTGGCGGAGCAGTTACGGGACGACTTGCTGACCACCGGCGTGGCTGTCTCACTGGTGAATGCCGGCGATTATAAGTTTAAGCAAATCGCTCAGGAAAAATGGCTGCTGGTAGTGACTTCGACCCAGGGGGAAGGTGAACCGCCGGAAGAGGCTGTGGCCTTACATAAATACCTGATGTCGAAAAAAGCCCCGGAAATGAAAGCGACGGCGTTTGCGGTGTTTGGCCTGGGCGACAGTTCTTATGAGTTTTTCTGTCAGGCCGGTAAAGACTTTGACCAGCGTCTGGCTGACCTGGGGGCAGAACGACTGCTGACCCGGGGTGATGCCGATGTCGATTATCAGGCGACGGCCGATCAGTGGCGTCAGGAGATTGTGGCATTACTGCAGCAACGGTTACCGGCGGTCTCCGACACGGCTGTGTCACAGGCGGCCAGTGGTGCCAGCGACGAAATTGACAGTACCCCGTATACCAAAGAACAACCCCTGGTCGCGTCGCTGGCCGTCAGCCAGAAAATCACCGGCAATGATTCGCAGAAAGATATCCGTCATCTGGAGATAGACCTTGGCAGTTCCGGCCTGCGTTATCAGCCAGGGGATGCACTGGGCGTCTGGTTTGAGAATGACCCGCAACTGGTGGAAGAACTGCTGGGATTATTATGGCTGGACGGAAAGCAGCAGGTCAGTGTTGGCGGTCAGTCATTGCCTCTGGCAACGGCTTTGCAACAGCATTTTGAACTGACGGTTAATACCGCGCAGATCGTGGAAAAATATGCCCATCTCTCCGGGCACAGTGAATTACTGTCGATGGCCGGGGATAAGGCCGCGTTACAGGCCTATGCGCAACGGTGGCCGATTGTCGATATGGTCCGCCATGCCCCGGTGGAATTACGGGCAGAGCAACTGACAGAACTGTTACGACCGCTGACGCCACGCCTTTATTCGATTGCCTCTTCTCAGGCCGAAGCCGAAGATGAGGTGCATATCACGGTCGGTGTTGTCCGTTATGACATCGAAGGCCGCGAACGCAGCGGCGGAGCCTCCGGCTTCCTGGCTGACCGGCTGGAAGAAGATGGCGAGGTGCGGGTGTTTATCGAACATAACGATAATTTCCGTCTGCCGGAAAACCCGCAAACCCCGGTGATCATGATTGGCCCGGGTACCGGCATTGCCCCTTTCCGTGCGTTTATCCAGCAGCGGGACAATGACGGCGCAGAGGGTAAAAACTGGCTGTTCTTCGGTAACCCGCACTTCACCGAGGACTTTCTCTATCAGGTCGAATGGCAGAAATATGTAAAAGATGGCCTGCTGACCCGTATCGACCTGGCCTGGTCCCGTGACCAGCAGGAAAAAATCTATGTGCAGGATAAACTTCGTGAGCAGGGGGCCGAAGTCTGGCGCTGGATCACGGAAGGTGCGCATCTGTATGTCTGTGGCGATGCCAGCCGGATGGCGAAGGATGTTGAACAGGCCCTGATTGAGATCATTGCCGAACAGGGGCAGATGGACAGCGATGCTGCCGACGAATATTTGAGTGAGCTGCGCGTGGCGCGCCGTTACCAGCGAGATGTGTACTAATGAGTGATAAAAATCCCGGACCGTTAGTGGTCGAAGGCAAACTGACGGATGCCGAGCGCCTGAAAAAAGAGAGCCATTTTCTGCGCGGCACCATTACCGATGATTTGTCCGACGGTCTGACCGGCGGATTCCGCGGCGATAACTTTTTGCTGATCCGTTTTCACGGCATGTATCAGCAGGATGATCGCGATATCCGTGCCAGCCGTGCAGCGCAGAAACTGGAACCGCGTCATGCCATGATGCTGCGTTGTCGTCTGCCGGGCGGGATTATCACCCCGCAGCAATGGCTGGCGATTGACCGTTTTGCCACCGATAAAACCATTTATGGCAGCATCCGTCTGACCAACCGTCAGACCTTCCAGTTCCACGGGATCCTGAAGAAAAACGTCAAACCGGCGCATCAGATGCTGCATGAAGCCGGGCTCGATGCTCTGGCGACGGCAAACGACGTGAACCGTAATGTGCTCTGTACGTCGAACCCTGTCGAGTCGGAATTACATCAGGAAGCCTACGAATGGGCAAAACGTCTCTCTGAGCACCTGTTACCCCGGACCCGTGCCTATGCGGAAATCTGGTGGGACCAGGAAAAAGTAGCGACTACCGATGAAGAACCGATCCTCGGTGAGACCTATCTGCCGCGTAAATTTAAGACCACGGTCGTCATTCCGCCGAACAATGACGTTGATTTGCATGCCAATGACATGAACTTTGTGGCAGTGGCCGAAAACGGCAAACTGGCGGGATTCAACCTGTTGCTGGGCGGTGGATTATCCATTGACCACGGCAACAAAGCGACCTATGCCCGTACCGCGACCGAAATCGGCTTCCTGCCGCTGGATAAAACGCTCGATGTCGCCACCGCCGTGGTGACCACCCAGCGTGACTGGGGGAACCGGACCGATCGTAAAAATGCCAAGACCAAATATACCCTGGAACGGGTCGGGGTTGACGTTTTTAAAGCCGAAGTCGAAAAACGTGCCGGGATCCGTTTTGAACCTGTCCGTCCGTATGAATTTACCACCCGTGGCGATCGTTTTGGCTGGATCAAAGGGATCGATAATCAATGGCACCTGACCCTGTTTATTGAAAATGGCCGTTTACTGGACTATCCGGGCCGTTCGCTGAAAACCGGGATTGCGGAAATCGCGAAGATCCATCAGGGCGACTTCCGCCTGACGGCTAATCAGAACCTGATCGTGGCCGGGGTGGCGGAATCGCAAAAGCAGATCATCGAAGATCTCGCCCGTGAACATGGCCTGATGGAATCGGTCAGTGTGCAGCGTGAAAACTCCATGGCCTGCGTGGCCTTCCCGACCTGTCCGCTGGCGATGGCCGAAGCCGAACGCTTCCTGCCGGCGTTTGTGGATGAGGTGGAGACTATTCTGTCCCGTCACGGGGTGGGCGATGAACACATTGTCCTGCGGGTGACCGGGTGTCCGAACGGCTGTGGTCGTGCTCTGCTGGCAGAGATCGGCTTAGTCGGTAAAGCCCCCGGCCGCTATAATCTTCATCTCGGGGGCAACCGTATCGGTACGCGTATTCCGCGCATGTACCGTGAAAATATTAATCAGCAGGAAATTCTGTCGGTACTGGATGAACTGATAGGCCGCTGGGCCACCGAACGTCAGGCGGACGAAGGGTTCGGCGATTATGTGATTCGGGCGGGGATTATCCGACCGGTTCTCGATCCTGCCCGTGATTTCTGGGAATAACGGAGGTAGCTATGTCTCTCAGGTTATCCGAACTGAATGTACTGGACAAAACAGCACAGCAGCAGGCGCTTGCCGGGGTTAATCAGCAACTGGAAGCGCTGACCGCAGAACAGCGGGTAGCATGGGCACTGGAGAATCTGCCAGGTCATGTGGTGCTCAGTTCCAGTTTCGGGATTCAGGCTGCGGTTTGTCTGCATCTGGTGACCCGTCAGCGACCGGATATCCCGGTGATCCTGACCGATACGGGGTATCTGTTCCCGGAAACCTATCAGTTTATTGACCGTCTGACGGATCAGTTGCAGCTGAATTTACAGGTATTTCGTGCCACCGAATCCCCGGCATGGCAGGAGGCCCGCTACGGTAAACTCTGGGAGCAGGGCGTTGAGGGTATCGAAAAGTATAATACGCTCAATAAAGTCGAGCCGATGAACCGCGCCCTGGAAACCCTGCAGGCATCGACGTGGTTTGCCGGACTTCGCCGTGAACAATCGCAGAGTCGTGCCGGATTACCGGTACTTTCTGTCCAGCGCGGCGTATTTAAGATTCTGCCGATCATTGACTGGGATAACCGCCAGGTTTATCAGTACCTGAAACAACACGGGCTGTCTTACCACCCGTTATGGGACCAGGGCTATCTGTCGGTGGGGGATACCCATACCACCCGCAAGTGGGAGCCTGGTATGGCCGAAGAAGAAACACGTTTTTTTGGTCTGAAACGTGAGTGCGGTCTGCACGAAGGTTAAGCGGTTGCTGCACGGGACTCCCGGTGTCGTGCAGCGTTTCTGTGTTCTGTCGCTGGCGGATCGCCTGTTCAGGCAATGCCCTTTAGTCTGCTGATTAATAAGTTAAATTAATTTTTCCTGCCGAAAAATCCGGCCGGAACGGCGGAGTCTGCCCGCTTCTTCTGCGCTAAACAGCCTGCCGGGACGGGGGGTAACGGGGCTTATTCAGAATACGCATAAGCTTTGCATATTCCATTAGGTTACTGCTCATTCCAAATCGACATTTCAAACCTGCCGTGGCAGTCGTATAGTCATTATTATTCTAAGTAAATAACAACCAGGTGACCGTGGATTACCTTCCTCTATTTGCAGAGCTTCGTGGCCGGCCCGTATTAGTGGTGGGCGGCGGGGACATTGCTGCACGAAAAATTAGTCTGCTCAATCGCGCCGGCGCGCAGGTGCTTGTGGTCGCGCGGAAGCTTTGTGAAGAGCTGGAAACCCTGCGTCAGCAGCAACAACTGACCTGGCTGGCGACAGAATTTGCTGAGACGCAGCTGGATGCGGTGTTTCTGGTGATTGCGGCAACCAACGACAATGCTCTGAATCAGCGGGTGTATGACGCCGCAGAGCACCGGCAGAAGCTGGTCAACGTGGTGGATGATCAGGCGCGTTGCAGCTTTATCTTTCCCTCGATTGTCGACCGTTCACCGCTGGTGGTGGCGATCTCTTCCGGCGGGAAAGCTCCGGTACTGGCCAGATTCTGGCGCGAAAAACTGGAATCTCTGCTGCCGGCAAGTCTCGGCGAGGTGGCAAGGATCGCCGGGGAATGGCGGGACCGGGTGAAGCAACATTTACCGGATGTCACCCAGCGGCGCTACTACTGGGAACGCCTGTTCGGCGGACGTTTCACGGCACTGGTCACGGCCGGCCGCCAGCAGGAAGCAGAAAAAATAGCAGAGCAGGAACTGCAGCAGTACAGCACCCCGAAAGGGGAGATTTATCTGGTCGGTGCCGGCCCGGGAGATCCCGGACTTCTGACCCTGCGCGGGTTACAGGTACTGCAACTGGCCGATGTCGTACTGTATGACTATCTGGTCAGTGACGAGATTCTGGAATTAACCCGCCGGGATGCGGAGCGTATCTGTGTCGGTAAACGGGCAGGGGCGCACCTGGTTATCCAGGAAGAGACCAACCGGTTACTGGTCCGGCTGGCGCAGGAAGGTAAACGGGTGGTCCGCCTGAAAGGCGGTGACCCGTTTATTTTTGGTCGTGGCGGCGAAGAATTACAGGTTGCGGCAGAGGCCGGCATTCCTTTTCAGGTGATCCCCGGGATCACGGCGGCCTCCGGGGCGACGGCATATGCGGGGATTCCGCTGACGCACCGCGACCACTCGCAGAGTGTGCTTTTTATTACCGGACATTGCCAGCCGGGCAGCGAGCTTGACTGGCCTTCTCTGGCCCGGGCGCGTCAGACGCTGGCTATCTATATGGGGGCGATGAATGCGGAGACCATCAGCCGCGAGCTGATTGCTCATGGCCGGGAGCCACAGACGCCGGTGGCGATTATCAGTCGCGGCACCCGAGCAGATCAGCAGGTCAGTAAAGGCACTCTGGCCGGACTGGGTGAGCTTGCACGGCAGGCTCCTTCCCCGGCATTACTGGTTATTGGTGAGGTGGTTCTGTTACAGGATCAGCTTGCCTGGTTTCAAACTTCATCATCGCAGGTCGACGACGACCCGCGGCTGAACCCTTCTGTTTGAGGAAAAGTTGTATGGATCAGAAACGATTGACTCATCTGCGTCAGCTTGAGGCAGAGAGTATTCATATCATCCGTGAGGTGGCTGCCGAGTTCAGCAACCCGGTGATGATGTATTCCATTGGTAAAGATTCCTCAGTGATGTTGCATCTGGCCCGGAAAGCTTTCTATCCGGGGAAACTGCCTTTCCCGCTGCTGCATGTGGATACCGGCTGGAAATTCCGTGAGATGTACGAGTTCCGTGACCGTACCGTGAAAGAGATCGGTGCCGAGTTGCTGGTTCACCGCAATCCGGAAGGGGTCGCGATGGGAATTAACCCGTTCGTTCACGGCAGTGCCAAACACACGGACATCATGAAGACCGAAGGCCTGAAACAGGCGCTGAATAAGTATGGTTTTGATGCAGCCTTCGGCGGCGCACGCCGTGACGAAGAGAAGTCCCGTGCGAAAGAGCGTATCTATTCTTTCCGTGACCGTTTTCACCGCTGGGACCCGAAAAACCAGCGTCCTGAGCTGTGGCATAACTACAACGGGCAGATCAACAAAGGCGAAAGTATCCGCGTGTTCCCGCTGTCTAACTGGACGGAACTGGATATCTGGCAATATATCTTCCTGGAAAACATCGAAATCGTGCCGCTTTACCTGGCCGCTGAACGCCCGGTGCTGGAGCGTGACGGTATGCTGATGATGATTGATGATGACCGTATCGATCTCAAACCCGGAGAGGAAATTAAAAACCGCATGGTGCGTTTCCGTACGCTCGGGTGCTGGCCACTGACCGGTGCCGTCGAATCGCAGGCGGAAACACTGCCGGAGATCATTGAGGAAATGCTGGTTTCCACAACCAGCGAACGCCAGGGCCGGGTGATTGACCGTGATCAGTCCGGGTCTATGGAACTCAAAAAACGCCAGGGATATTTCTGAGGACACTGCCATGAATGAAGTATTAGCACAGGAAATTGCGGCTCAGGGCGGAGTGGAAGCCTGGCTGACCGCACAACAACATAAGAGTCTGCTGCGGTTTCTGACCTGCGGCAGCGTCGATGACGGCAAGAGTACCCTGATCGGCCGGTTACTGCATGATACTCGTCAGATCTATGAAGATCAGCTCTCATCACTGCAGACTGACAGTAAGCGTCACGGAACCCAGGGTGAAAAGCTGGATCTGGCATTGCTGGTGGATGGGCTGCAGGCGGAACGTGAGCAGGGCATTACCATTGATGTGGCTTACCGTTATTTCTCTACCGAAAAACGTAAATTTATTATCGCCGACACCCCGGGACACGAGCAATACACCCGGAATATGGCGACCGGCGCATCGACCTGTGATCTGTCGATTTTGCTGATCGATGCCCGGAAAGGGGTACTGGACCAGACCCGGCGCCACAGCTATATCTCAACCCTGCTGGGGATCAAACACCTGGTGGTGGCGGTGAATAAGATGGACCTGGTGGATTTCAGTGAACAGGTCTTCAATGATATTCGTCAGGATTACCTGGATTTTGCAAGCCAGCTGCCGGACGACCTGGATATCCGTTTTGTGCCCCTTTCTGCACTGACCGGAGATAATGTCGCCATCAGCAGCGAGGATATGCCGTGGTACACCGGGCCTTCGCTGTTACAGATTCTGGAAACGGTGGAAATCGTGCCGCCGACCGTTGATCAACCGATGCGTTTCCCGGTGCAGTATGTGAACCGCCCGAATCTGGACTTCCGCGGGTATGCCGGGACTCTGGCCTCAGGCACCGTCCGTACCGGGCAGGCCGTGAAGGTATTGCCTTCCGGGGTATGCTCGACCATTGCCCGGATTGTCACCTTTGACGGCGACCTGCAGGAAGCCTCGGTCGGGGAGGCTGTTACGCTGGTCCTGAGTGATGAAGTGGATATCAGCCGCGGTGATTTGCTGGTCGATGCACAGGAAACCCTGAAGCCGGTGCAATCTGCCGAGGCGGACGTGGTCTGGATGGCAGAAGCTCCGCTGATCGCCGGAAAAACCTACGGCATTAAAGTCGCCGGTAAGCAGGCCCGGGCGACCGTGGACCATATTGTTCACCAGGTCAATATCAACACCCTGGAGACGGCGGCGGTTGATGAATTACCGCTGAATGGTATCGGTAAAGTGGTTCTGACCTTCGATGAACCGTTAGTGATCGACCCCTACACTGCCAACCCGGTCACCGGCGGACTGATTTTTATCGACCGTCTGAGTAATGTGACGGTGGGTGCCGGGATGATCTCCGCGTTACGTGATGAGGCAGAGGCGACCTCCGGCCATCAGTACAGCGAGTTTGAACGCGAACTGAATGCGCTGGTCCGTAAGCATTTCCCGCACTGGGGTGCCCGTGACCTCTCCGGAGGCCGTTAATGGCTGAGCATGATGAGAATGTGGTCTGGCATCCTCACAGCATTACGCGGGAGGATCGCCAGCAGCGACAGGGTCATCGTGGCGCCGTCGTCTGGTTTACCGGGCTGTCAGGGTCGGGGAAATCGACCCTGGCCGATGCGGTTGAACAGCAGTTATTTCAGCAGGGGGTCAATACCTTCCTGCTGGATGGCGATAATGTTCGTCACGGCCTGTGTCGCGATCTCGGGTTCAGCGATGCAGACCGGAAAGAGAACATTCGCCGGGTCGGTGAAGTGGCAAAACTGATGGCCGATGCCGGATTACTGGTGCTGACCGCCTTTATCTCCCCTCACCGCAGTGAGCGGCAGATGGTCAGGGAATTACTGGACGGGGATCAGTTTATTGAGGTGTTTGTGGATACCCCGCTGCACGTCTGTGAGGCGCGGGATCCGAAGGGGTTATACCGTAAAGCCCGTGCCGGAGAGCTGACCAATTTCACCGGCATTGATGCGGTCTATGAGGCCCCTGAGCAGCCTGAACTGCATCTTGATGGCGAACAATTCGTTACAAAACTGAGTGACGAAATCATCGATCTGTTACGCAGGAAAGATATTATCGATCTTTGAGATGACAGGGCGAATTGCTGCCCTGTAACCGAATACAGGATCGATATGCAGAACGTCACTTCATTGCTTGCCAGACAATCAGTTCCGCCGGAAGAGGGCAGCGGTGTCTCTCTTTCCGGGGGAATTATTGGTTTTTTTGCGTATTTATTTGCGCTGGCAACGCCATTTTTCTACTTTGGTGCCAGTGTATTGTTCTTCTTTATGTATACCTGGCCGTTCTTTCTGGCATTATTACCGGTGTCAGTCATTGTCGGGATTGCGTTCTGCATCTGGCTTAACCGTCGTCTGCTACTGACCTTGGTATTTACGCTTCTGATTGTGATTTCTCTTTTCTGGGTGTTATTTTCCTTCCTTGCCGGCTGGAATTAGGGCCTGTCCTGAGGATCTTTTCTGCAAAAAAGCCATACTGCTGCGGTTAAGACAGCATTTTTATTACAGAATTTTCATGAAAAATACGACATTTTGGTTCCCGCAGTGGAGTCCTGCCGAAAGTTATGGGATGATTGAGCGGTTTTTCAGGGGGCGGGGATGGGAAAACTGACAATATTGTTACTGATTTTACTTGGCTGGCTGCAATACTCGCTGTGGCTGGGTAAAAACGGTATTCATGATTACACCACGGTAAATCAGGAAGTCGCGGCTCAGCAGGCAATCAATGCCAAACTTAAAACGCGCAATGATCAGTTGTTCGCGGAGATAGACGATCTGAACGGAGGTTCGGAAGCTATCGAAGAGCGGGCACGTAATGAGCTGGGAATGATTCGTCCCGGTGAAACTTTCTATCGTCTGGTAACAGAGCAAAATAAACGCACTGCACAATCTGCGGTGTCAAACCAACAACGATAAAAACGACAACAATGACAAGCACCGTATCCCTTCCGGATGTGATTGCTGTAGTTCCGGCAGCCGGTATCGGCAGCCGGATGCAGTCCGATCGTCCGAAACAGTACATGACTCTCGGTCAGCGTACTCTGCTCGAATACAGTATCGCCTCTTTATTTACCCACCCTGCTGTCAGTAAAGTCGTGGTGGCTTTGCACCCGGATGATGACCAGTTCCACCGGTTACCGCTGGCGTCTGACCCGCGTATTATAACGGTTACCGGAGGCGGCTCCCGTGCGGATTCGGTCTATGCCGGGCTGCAGGCGGCGGGCGACACGGAATGGGTACTGGTGCACGATGCCGCGCGGCCCTGCCTGCATCCGGACGACCTGCAACGTCTGCTGACGCTGACGGCTGACAGTAAGGTCGGGGGGATTCTGGCTTCGCCGGTTTCTGACACCATGAAACGCGCCCTGCATGAGGGGAATGCGATTGAACATACGGTCGATCGCGAGGCGCTATGGCATGCGCTGACCCCCCAGTTATTTCCGTTAGCATTGTTGAAGCAGTGCCTGCTTCAGGCGATGAATGACGGGGCCACTATCACCGATGAAGCGTCGGCGCTGGAGTATTGCGGGTACCATCCCCGACTGATCCCGGGACGCAGTGATAATATCAAAGTCACCCGCCCTGAAGATTTGGCGCTGGCAGATTTCTTTTTAACCCGCAGGCAGACAGAGGAGAACGCATGATGCGTATCGGCCATGGTTTTGATGTTCACGCCTTTGGCGGAGAAGGCCCGCTGGTCATTGGCGGGGTCAGAATTCCTTTTGAGCAAGGGTTTATTGCCCATTCTGATGGTGATGTTGCTTTACATGCCCTGACCGATGCCTTATTAGGCGCCGTGGCGATGGGTGACATCGGTAAATTATTCCCGGACACGGATCCGGCATTTAAAGGCGCTGACAGCCGCGGACTGCTGCGTGAAGCCTGGTCCCGCATTCGTCAGAAAGGCTATGACATCGGCAATGTCGATATCACTCTGATTGCCCAGGCACCTAAGATGCTGCCCCATGTCGCTCAGATGCGTATTAACATTGCTGAAGATCTCGGCTGCCATATGGACCAGGTCAATGTAAAAGCCACCACGACAGAAAAGCTGGGGTTTACCGGTCGCGGAGAAGGCATTGCCTGTGAGGCGGTGGCCCTTCTGACGGTAGCTGACCGATGAAAATGAGTGAACTGCTGTATCTGCACGGCCGGCCATCGGTTTCCGGGGTGATCCGTGCCACCGCTGATGATTTCCGGGTGACAGAAGACCTGGGATATCAGCCGGATGGCGAAGGGGAACAACTGCTGGTGCGTTTGCGTAAAACCGGATGCAACACACGGTTTGTGGCCGATGCCCTGGCCCGTTATCTGAAAATACCGGCCCGCGAGGTCAGCTTTGCCGGCATGAAAGACCGTCATGCGGTGACCGAACAGACATTCTGTTTACGGCTGCCAGGCAAAGAGATGCCCGATATGAGTGGCTTCGAGCTGGAAGGCTGTGAAATTCTGCAGGTTTCGCGGCATAAACGCAAAATCCGGACCGGGGCACTGGCCGGGAATGCGTTCAGCCTGATCCTGCGTGACATCAGCGATCGGCAGGCAGCGGAACAGCGACTGGCACTGATTGCTGAGGCCGGAGCCGTCAACTACTTTGGTGAGCAGCGATTCGGCCGTGACGGGCACAACCTGACCATGGTCACCCAGTGGGCCTGTGGGGAAATTACGGTCCGCGATCGGAATAAGCGCAGTTTACTGCTCTCGGCTGCACGAAGTGCTATGTTTAATCAGGTCACCAGCGCGCGACTGGCGGCGCAGGGTGACCTGCAGACGCTGATGCGCGGTGATTGTGTGCAACTGACCGGTCGTGGCAGCTGGTTTGTCGTCAAAGACGATGAACGGGAAGACGTGCAGGAGCGTGTCTGTCGCCATGAACTCCGCCTGACGGCACCGCTGGCTGGCCGCGGTGACGCCGGTCCGCAGGAAGACGCTAAACGGTTTGAACAGCAAATCCTGGACCAGAACCCCGGGCTCTGTGCCTTGTTGTGCAAAGAAAAAACCGATGCGGCCCGCAGAGCAATGCTGGTGGTCCCGAAAAATATGCACTGGCAGTGGCAGGATGATGCCACCCTGAAACTGGATTTCTGGCTACCGGCCGGCAGTTTCGCGACCAGTGTTGTCCGTGAACTGTTACTCCAGGGAGGCGTGATTGAGGATATTGCTGAGTAATGATGATGGTGTGTTCGCACCGGGGATCCAGATTCTGGCCAGTGCGTTACGTACAATGGCGGAGGTGCAGGTCGTTGCCCCGGATCGCAACCGGAGCGGGGCCTCCAATGCCCTGACCCTGGAATCACCCCTGCGGACGTTTACCCACAGCAACGGCGATATTGCCGTATTAATGGGCACACCGACCGACTGTGTTTTTCTGGGCGTTAACACGCTGATGCGCCCGAAGCCGGATATCGTTGTTTCCGGCATCAATGCCGGACCGAATCTGGGGGATGATGTGATCTATTCCGGGACGGTAGCGGCGGCGATGGAAGGACGTCATCTGGGGCTGCCGGCGCTGGCCATTTCCTTAAACGGGCAACGTCATTACGAAACGGCCGCCGCCGCTGCCTGTGCCATTCTGCAGGCATTACAGCGCGTCCCCTTACGGACCGGACGGGTACTGAATATTAATGTGCCGGATGTGCCGTTGTCAGACATTAAAGGCTACCGGGTCACCCGCTGCGGACGCCGGCATCCGGCCGACCAGGTGATCACCCAGCAGGATCCCCGTGGCGAGACCATTTACTGGATAGGTCCGCTGGGCGGCACCCTGGATGCCGGCCCGGGCACCGACTTTGCCGCTATCGAAGAGGGATATATCTCAATTACCGCTCTGGATGCTGATCTGACCGCTCATCCTGCTCAGGAAAAGCTGGCCGACTGGCTGGAGCATGCTGAGGTCGCGCTGCCATGCTGAACAAACGCATTGAAATGTTACTTGCGCAACTGCGCAAACAGGGGATCCATGATGAGCATATTTTACGTGCCATTACTGATGTCCCCCGTGAGCATTTCATTGACGAAGCGTTTGAACATAAGGCATGGGACAATAATGCCTTACCGATCGGCTACGGACAGACGATCTCCCAGCCTTATATGGTGGCCCGGATGACCGAGCTGCTCGGGCTGACACCGCATTCCCGGGTGCTGGAAATCGGCACCGGATCAGGTTATCAGACAGCAATCCTGGCCCACCTGGTGGATCATGTTTATTCTGTAGAGCGGATTAAGGGGCTGCAGTGGCAGGCAAAACGGCGACTGAAGCAGCTGGATTTGCATAATATCTCGACGCGCCATGGTGATGGCTGGCTGGGCTGGCCTTCCCGCGGGCCATTTGATGCTATTATAGTCACCGCCGCACCTCCTGAAATACCAGCCGCGTTATGCGGCCAGCTGAGTGAGCAGGGCGTGATGGTATTGCCGGTGGGCGATGAACAACAGGTATTACGACGTATTCAGCGTTCAGGCGATGAGTATATTGATGATGTGATCGAGCCTGTGCGTTTTGTCCCCCTTATCCAGGGTGACTTAGCCTGACAGGCTGATGAATTAAACGAAAACAGGTCGCGCAGCGTGTCGCTGGCAGGACAGTCAGCGACACCCGCCTTTATAGTGACCCTTGCCGGGACGTACAGATTTTTACGGCTTGCTGCCGGCAGGGTGTCATATCTCTTCCTTTTGTTATCCGGGGGAACGATGAGCACGGGAAGCACAACTTTTCAATTATTTCCATTACGCCGTCTGGCAGTTTTAACCATTACGGCGATAACCCTGGCGGGCTGTAGCTCCGGTGACAATACCCAGGCGCCTATCTCTGCCATCAACGGCAGTGCCGGAGGGCATACCAGTGATGCACCGGCCTCTTATGGTCGGGTGCCGGCAGCACCGGTCCTTAACGGTACCGTTCCCTCAGGCCCGGGGAATAGCATGAGTACGCGTCCGGTACAGCGCACGGCTGAACCGATACAGCGTACGGCTGAACCGATACAGCGTACCGCTGAACCTGTTCAGGCTCCGGTACGCACCGAAAACGGACATATTGTGTACGATCGGACGTATGGGAATATTCCTAAAGGTAGCTACAACGGACCGACCTATACCGTAAAACGCGGAGATACCTTGTTCTATATTGCCTGGATCACCGGCAATGATTTCCGTGATCTGGCGCAGCGGAATGATGTCGCTGCCCCGTATTCCCTCCACGTGGGACAGGTATTGCAGGTGGGTAATAGCTCCGGACAGCCAATCACAGGAGGGAATGCCATTTCAATCGCTGATTCCTCTCAACCTTCTGTAAATCCATCGGCTACGCCTTCTGTCAGGCAGGTTGCGCGGCAACCAGTTATTACGTATTCTGATGATTCGGGTGACGAAACAAACAGCACCGTTAATAGTGGCAGTAAACTATTACCGTCGAGATCACCGGTAGTGGGCAGTGCTTCGGCACCTATCACGGCACCGGTCACTCCACCGACCGCAAGCAGTACTTCAGTCAGCTCCGCGCCAATCACTACCTGGCGCTGGCCGACAGAAGGAAAAATTATTGATAGCTTCTCGGCCTCCGAAGGTGGCAATAAAGGGATCGATATTGCCGGCTCACGGGGACAACCTGTGGTCGCTACTGCTGCAGGTCGTGTGGTTTATGCCGGTAACGCACTCAGAGGGTATGGAAACCTGATCATCATTAAACACAATGACGATTATCTGAGTGCTTATGCGCATAACGACACGATGCTGGTCCGCGAACAACAGGAAGTGAGCGCAGGACAAAAAATTGCAACGATGGGGAGCACAGGAACAAGCTCAGTCAGGCTGCATTTTGAAATTCGTTACAAGGGGAAATCCGTCAATCCGTTGCGCTATTTGCCGCAACGATAACAGGCAGGGCTGAGATGGCTCTGTCCGGGATAAGGGGAGGAGCCATTGATGAACCGAAATACACTTAAAGTTAATGAGTTACAGGAAGATGCATTTGACGACAATGGCAACGAAGCCTTTGATGAGAATGCAATAGTAGCAAATGACTCTAAAGATGATGACGTAACAGAAGATGAGCAGCTGACTCAGGCGGCATCTCAGCGTGTTCTGGATGCAACTCAACTCTACCTTGGGGAAATTGGATTTTCTCCGCTACTGACTGCCGAAGAAGAAGTTTTCTTTGCCCGTCGGGCTTTACGCGGTGATGTGGCAGCACGTCGCCGTATGATCGAAAGTAACCTGCGTCTGGTGGTTAAAATTTCGCGGCGTTACAGCAATCGTGGTCTGGCTCTGCTCGACCTGATTGAAGAAGGGAATCTCGGCCTGATCCGCGCGGTTGAGAAATTTGATCCTGAACGTGGATTCCGTTTCTCAACGTATGCGACATGGTGGATCCGTCAGACCATTGAGCGTGCCATTATGAATCAGACACGGACCATCCGTCTGCCGATTCATATCGTGAAAGAGCTGAATGTCTATCTCCGTACTGCCAGAGAACTGGCCCATATGCTTGACCATGAGCCAAGTGCGGAAGAGATTGCCGAGGAACTGGATAAACCGGTTGAAGACGTCAGCAGGATGCTGAAGCTTAATGAACGCATAACGTCTGTTGATACCCCGTTAGGGGGAGATTCGGATAAGGCACTGCTGGATATTTTGTCTGATGACAATGACACCGGGCCTGAAGATCGTACCCAGAACAATGATATGAAGCAGAGCATTGTTAAATGGCTGTACGAACTGAATCCGAAACAGCGTGAAGTTCTGGCCCGCCGCTTTGGGCTGCTGGGCTATGAAGCCGCGACTCTGGAAGATGTCGGGCAGGAAATTTCTCTGACCCGTGAACGTGTCCGCCAGATTCAGGTGGAAGGTTTACGTCGGTTACGGGAAATCTTACAGGGACAGGGTCTTAGCATTGAAGCGTTGTTTCGCGAGTAACAGGACGTTATCGCGTAACGGACCATTTTCAGGGATGAACTGAGAGCAGCCTGTCACGACAGGCTGCTTTCTTTTTGCCGTTTTTCCGGCCTCAGACCAGGTCTTTTAACCGGTACAACCATTCCAGTGCCTGACGTGGCGACATAGTGTCAGGATCCAGCGCTTCCAGCGCTTCAACCGCCGGCGAAACCTCGGCTTCCAGCAGTGGCAACTGTGGCCCCCCGCTACGGGACGGCGTATCCTTTGCGGAAATCATCTCCAGTTCACGCAGTTTCTGACGTGCACGTTTAATCACTTCTTTAGGGACACCCGCCAGCGCCGCGACGGCCAGCCCGTAACTTTTACTGGCCGGGCCCTCCTGAACACTGTGCATAAAGGCAATGGTATCGCCATGCTCCATCGCATTCAGGTGCACATTGACCACACCCTCCAGTGTTTCCGGTAAGGCCGTCAGTTCAAAATAGTGGGTCGCAAACAGGGTCAGGGCCTTAATGCGGTTGGCCAGATTCTCGGCACAGGCCCATGCCAGTGATAATCCATCATAAGTCGAGGTCCCGCGGCCAATCTCGTCCATCAGTACCAGGCTGTTGGCAGTGGCATTGTGCAGGATGTTGGCCGTTTCGGTCATTTCGACCATAAACGTCGAACGTCCGGAAGCCAGATCATCGGCGGCACCGACCCGGGTAAAGATGCGATCGATCGGGCCCAGGGTAACCGCATCTGCCGGGACGTAGCTGCCGGTCCAGGCTAACAGGGCAATCAGTGCCGTCTGGCGCATATAGGTACTTTTCCCTCCCATATTTGGCCCGGTGACAATCAGCATCCGTCGTTGCGGCGAAAGTGCCAGCGGGTTAGCGATAAAGGGTTCTTTAAGTACCTGTTCAACGACCGGATGACGTCCTTCCCGGATACTGATCCCGGCACTGTCCTGTAAAACCGGACAGCAATAATTAAGTGTCATGGCACGTTCTGACAGATTTGTTAATACATCAAGTTCTGATAATGCACTGGCGCTTTGCTGTAACGGCTCAAGAAAAGGCAATAATTGATCAAAAAGGGCCTCATACAGGGCCTTTTCCAGCGACAGGGCTTTGCCTTTCGAGGTCAGGACTTTGTCTTCATACTCTTTCAGCTCAGGAATAATGTAACGTTCGGCATTTTTCAGCGTCTGGCGACGTACATAATGCATCGGCACCAGATGACTCTGACCGCGACTGACCTGAATATAGTAGCCATGCACCGCATTAAACCCGACCTTCAGGGTATCCAGCCCCAGTGACTCCCTTTCCCGGATTTCGAGTTTATCCAGATAATCGGTGGCACCGTCCGCCAGCGCCCGCCACTCGTCCAGCTCTTCATTGTACCCCGGCGCGATAACGCCTCCGTCCCTCACCAGAACCGGCGGAGTTTCGATAATAGCCTGCTCAAGTAACTCTCGCAGTCCGGTAAACAAGCCGCTTTGCTGCGCCAGTGTTTTCAGACGCGGGCTGGCGGCATTGGCTAAGATTTCCTGTAATTCCGGTAACTGACGGAAGGCGTGGCGCATTCTGGCGAGGTCACGCGGCCTGGCGGTCCGCAGCGCCAGACGGGCCAGAATACGCTCCAGGTCGCCGACCTGGTGTAACAGCGGTTGGAGCTGCTCATTCAGGTCCTGAAGTTCGGCAATGCAGCTCTGACGTTCCCGGATCACCTGTGCATCACGCAGGGGCATATGCAGCCAGCGTTTCAGCATCCTGCTGCCCATCGGGGTGACCGTCTTATCGATCACCGCCGCCAGGGTATTATCGGTGCCACCCGCCATATTCAGCGTAATTTCAAGATTACGACGTGTCGCGGCATCCATAATGATGGTGTCCTGCTGGCGTATCATACTCAGCCCACGGATGTGCGGCAGGGAGGTGCGCTGAGTATCGCGGGCATACTGTAACAGGCAACCCGCGGCAGGCAGGGCCAGCAGCGCCTGTTCAACCCCGAACCCGCGCAGATCGCGGGTGCCGAATTGCAGGTTAAGCTGCTGGCGTGCGGTACTGAGTTCAAATTCCCAGACCGGGCGACGGCGCAGACCGCGACGGCCATCGATTAATGGCATCGCAGCAAAGTCTTCCGGATAGAGCAGTTCTGACGGATGGGTCCGTTGCAGTTCAGCGGCCAGCGCTTCCGCATTTTCCGGCTCGCTCAGCAGGAAGCGTCCGGAACTGATATCCAGCGTGGCATACCCGAATCCCGTGCCTTTCGGGCTTTCATAAACGGCGGCCAGCAGATTGTCCTGACGCTCATTCAGCAAGGCTTCGTCGCTGATCGTGCCGGGGGTCACAATACGGACCACTTTCCGTTCGACCGGGCCCTTACTGAGGGCGGGGTCGCCCACCTGTTCACAGAGTGCAACGGACTCCCCCAGCTGAACCAGTTTTGCCAGATACCCTTCCACCGCATGGTAAGGCACACCCGCCATCGGGATAGGCTGTCCGGCGGAAGCACCGCGTTTGGTCAGCGAGATATCCAGTAATTGCGATGCTTTCCGTGCATCATCAAAGAACAGCTCATAAAAGTCGCCCATCCGGTAGAACAGCAGAATGTCCGGATGTTCCGCCTTCAGACGCAGGTACTGCTGCATCATCGGGGTGTGAGAGTCTAAATTTTCGAGGGTACTCATAGTGTTGAGATGTCCATTATCATAAAAATTAGAGAGTTAAGTGATTTTATGATTATCATTGTTTTCACGTTGTCTCATGGGATCTCATGAAATCCTGCCGTTAACGGCAGGCTGACGTGTAGCGTGCCAAACGGCAGAGGGGTGAAAATGCAGCTTCGCAAGCCACAACCCACATTTCCTTTCACGAGTACAGGGTGGATATGATAACGGAGTCTGCAGGACAGGAAAACACGCGGAGAAGCGACTTTTTTCGGGGCCGCCCGAAAGAATGAAATATGATGATGGCGATGCCGCGGAAACGGCAGAAATTCGGTGCATCGGCACCCTGCGATGGCCTGACCCGGAGTCAGTTTTTTCTGGCGCGACACGAGACGCCTGACGGAAAACCAGCCCGGGTTCAAAGGGGCACTTTCTGCGGACTTCTTCCGCCGCAGTACCTCCGGCAAACCTCGGTTTCTTTCGCAAACGACTTAACCTTCTGACATTTATGTGAAAAAGCTCACATACGTACTATATCTTATTGCACGCCGTACGATCTGCGTCGTACCGTATTAATACAGAGGATCTTCCCGCTTACCGTGTCCGGATAATCAGATTATTTCTAGATATTATTGCTTTAAATATTATGGGAGCATTCGTCTGAAATATGAAACCGGTCGTCAGGCAGGTTTTAATGATTTTTCAGGTAATAATACTCTTTCGCTATATAATAACCTATTCCTGGCATCAATGTGATAAGAGTGCGATATGATGAAATTAATAATCATGCTTATTTCTATTGTTTTTTTTAACCTCCTGCCATATAAATGATCCTCGCCCGGAAATTCATCGGGCGAAGGTCAGTGTAGCCGGTGGAAGGGTGTGTATTACTGCACCGGGGAGTCAGGGAGAAAGGATCACTTCATTAAGTATTAATGAGGTCAGGAATAGTGAAAAGTTGATGGCCAGAACATTCATTATTGATAATGCGCCAGTGTTATTTTCAGATAAATGCATTTCAGATGCCGGCTTTACTTTTTCCCCGGGTAAATCATATATATTCTCTGTTAATGCAATACGGATAAAAGAAAATCATATTATCGAAAATGGTAATAGTTATAGTGTGACTTTTTCCGTGTGGAAAGATAACGGGGAATTAAAAGTAAAAGATATTAACTAACCCGCCCGAAAATTGTGCCTGATTTCCGGCGGTCAGGAGAGCGCGTCTGTCACCCCGGCCTGTGGCAACGCCTGATCGGACCATCCCGTATCCGGAGAATGAAACACATCTTTCCGAAATGACCTCATCGGGTGACGAAGCCCGGGATGAATTCCGCAACAACCCGGGCCGGGGGCACGGGTCACCCGGGAGGCGTTAACCGAGAAAAACTGGCGCGGAGCCTGTCGCCGGTGAAATGCTCCCCCGGCTGACAAAAAGCATAACGTGCCCCCCGGTAAAGGGAGGCCTCAGGCTTACTCCACCGTGCCGCTCGTCGCCAGCGGCGTTTCTGCGGCAGTAAAACTGTTCATGATCCTGACATAATGTTTGCGCTGGCTGTCAGTAAATTCCCCCGCCGTGGCAAGGGTAAAAATCAGCAGGTTGCTCTGTGAAGGATTGAGTGAACTCTCGTAAGGCAGGCGGATGACCGACAGGATCTGCGTTGTCCACTCACCGTTATTCAGAAACCGGTTAGCAGCCTGCAGTACCGGAAGCTTTGACGGCCCGAGCTCCTGACTGAGGATCTCGCCTTCCGGCGTGTAGCCGGGCGTAAATTGCCGCATCCGCTGCTGCTGAATCTCATAAAAATCTTCCACGGTCTGGCCGTCTGCCAGCTGAGCACGGTTGATGATCACTTCATAGGGCCTGCTCTCGTCATCGGTATATTTCAGGATATTTACCGAATAATCCGCATCCGGGGGGAGCGTCAGAAATGTGCCTTCCGGCAGCGGGTAGGTGACGGGTTTATTAGTCATAGTCTTTGTTTACCTGGAATAAATGAGGGATGAGGGGAATGATTTCGATCCGCCGGTTACCTGCGCGTCCCTGCTGACTGTCGTTGGGGGTGACCGGGTGGGTTTCACCGGCACCCTCAACGATAAAATGGCTGGCCGGGAATTCACTGTTGGCCACCAGCCAGTCCCGGACGGCTTCCGCCCGCCGTAAGGACAGTGTCCGGTTACCCGCCGGTGTACCGGTATTATCGGTGTAACCGACGATCAGTACCGGATACTGTGGCGTACGACGCAGCACCGGTAACAGCGCCGCCAGCGTCGCATAACGCGTGCCGGTGATCGTGCTGCTGCCTGGCACAAACCAGCCAGCCCCGGGATCTGGCAGCGATAGCGGAGCGACCGCCGTAGCAGGCATTACCGGAGGGCCGGGGCGGGGGGAACGGGAAAGCAGCAGGGCGGCACTCAGTAGCAGGCATAACAGCAGCCCCTGTGCTGCGTAACGCCATCGGGCAGACCGCCTGAACGGAAGCGCGGGTGACTTTGCGGTTAAGGAAGCGACCGGCAACGGAGGCGGCAATGGCAGGGAGGGTGTGGCCTGCGACAGGGCCGGATACAGCAAATAATGTTCTGCCAGCCAGTGTGACCAGCCGCCATGGCGGGGAAAGCCCTGACAGATATCAGCCAGCAGCAACTCCGTCAGTTGTAACGGAGTATCGGTAAATAATTCACTCAATGAAGAGCAAAGTTCATCTCCGTTGAGCCAGTCTGATAACGGTTTTACCGCGCAGGCGCGTGCTGTGGCATCACTGTCGCCGTAATGCGCCGCACTCTGTAATTGCTGATGCAGTTGTGTCAGCAACTGCGGAAAGGATCCGGTGCCGGCCGCCGAAGGGGTCCGCACCCAGATCGCGCCCTGCGGCTCTCCGGGGGGAGGCTGGCGGCTGAGCCGGGCATAGATCACCAGCTGACAACGGACCGCCGGTATTTTACCGGCACTGATCAGGCTATGTCGCCAGCGGATAAAGGCGGCTGCCAGCAGGTCGTCACTCCCGTAAGCGTCTCCCGTCAGAGGAATAACGCAATCAAGCGCGACCTGCGGATAAGTTTCTGATAAATAGCGGAGGCGTTCGCTGAGTAACAGTGGATCGGTCACCACCATCCGCAGAACGGTTTTACCGGGGCTGCCCGTCGTATCGTGCCGGCTGAATCCGTATCCGGCACAGGGGCCGGTGATAAGGCAGATCCGCTGTCCTCTGCTCTCCGGTAACTCATCGTGCGGGGTGAACGCAGGGAGAGGCTCTGTGTCCGGTAACGAAAAATAGCGTTTCCGGTAAGCGACAAGAAAGGCGTCAGTCAGCGCTTTATCGCCGCTTCCCGTCACAGAAAGCAAGCAGAGCAGTCGATAGCTGTCACGGAAGAGTATGCTATCGCTGCCCGCCAGTAAGGCCTGGAGGGCCTCAGAAATGTCTGCCGGTAAATCTCTGTCGGCTGGAGCCTGTGGCCCGCATGCGGCATGGACCTTTCCGCAGGGGGAGTGTTGCCGGTGGCGCTGTAGCTGCTGGTCGAGAAAATAACGCAGCAGTCGGCAAAGTGAGCGGCTTTGATCTGTATCACCGTGCTCCTCTGTCAGGCAGCGGCTGAACTCCGCCATCCGATCCGCCAGCCGCTGCTGCAGGGCGGAAACCGAGGGGATGATCGCACCGGCACTGATCATTGTGCCGTACGCGGTCAGCTCACTAAAACAGGACCCGCGGCTCACCAGGGATGCTCCGTCAGTTCACCCCAGCCGGCCCCGGGCTGCCAGCCGCAGAGTCGCAACGTTTGCGGGTAACAGCAGGGCGGGGTGGAAAAACGGATCGACAGTGAGGTCGCCGACGGTTCCTTCCCGGGCGCCCCGTCTGAGGGAGGCAGACGGCAGGTGAACAGTAACCGGTTATCCCTGTCATAGACACTCAACCGGAAAAATTCGTAACCTGGCCCCGGGCCGGTGCTTACGGGCAGAGACAGCGTGACTTTCTGGTGATGCCACAGCGTAAAGGCCGCCAGCCATTCGGCATCGCCGGCAGGCGGGACAGCAAAATAGGCTCGTTTTTCATCGCCGGTGACGGCGGGCTGGACCGCCCTCAGACGCAAATGCAGTCCGGTCTGGTATTCAAACTGTCGAAGCGTTCGCTGGTGGCCATGACCGTAGGGGGCCGCCACCTCCTGCGCATCATCGTTCAGTCCGAGAAGGGTACAGATCCGTTGCTTTGATAGCCGGTCCCGCTCCCACCATGCCCTGGGGATCGTCCCCTGTTGTCTGGCCTCGTCGTTATGATCCTGCCAGATCTTCGCACATTCCGCGCGCCGATAGTAATGCCAGAGCAGGGGAATATGGGGGTGATACACGTCATATCCCTGAGTAAACGCCCGCACCGACATAGCAATTTCCTCCCCGGCAAAGAAGATGAGCGGGTCGTTCGGGACATCCCGCACAAACCGGCCCGGGGCAAAAATAAAGCCACCGGCCAGATAGCTGCCCCGTTCCGGGGCGGTGGCGGTAAACGCATGGCTCCCGGCCATCGGTATTCCTTCCCGGGTAAACTCCCTGAAAATCATCCGGCTGACCGAGGACTGCCTGCCGGTTATCTCATCCTCACCGGGCCGGTAGCCGGGCGGGTAGGCGGAAAGGATCGGCAACGGACTGATCGTCTTCAGCGACTCCAGTAAAGCGATCATTTGCTGATCCCATCCGCGAATAAACTGGCAGTGGGAGTCTATCTGCAAAAAGTAGGGTTCCTGCTGATAACAGGTTTCCGACAGATGGCGGGCCCAGCAGGCACCTTCGCTGGTAAGGTAATGGCGGGAAATGACCGTGACAGAGGCGCCGGCAAAGTGAAAAAAACGAACGTCCTGAGCCCCGGCCACACCGGAGACAGTAAAACCGGCATCGATGAAAACCGAAAAATCTTCCTCGTCCTGCCAGCACACCGCGATATGTAAGCCATGCGGTGCCGAGGCATGCTTTATCATATCCTTCAGTGTCGGGATCAGTTCCGGGTCACGGTAACTGGCGATACTGACAAAAATAGCTGGCGGGTATGCCATAGCTCTCCCCCGAATATGCGCAGTCAGGTGATATCAAAAATAATTTCAGCCTTGGCAGAAAATGTCCCCGCAGAAGGCTGGAACCAGCCTGCGGCTGAAAGTTCTGCCGTCCAGTGAAACTCCGCGTTGTTCTGACTGGGGGTGCTGGTGATTTGCTCACCCTCTTTACCATTCACCCTCAAAGGCCGGTTCTGGCTGTCTTTGATGGTGATCCTCAGACGGCCACTGCTACCCCCGGCATCCTTCACCATAATGTTGGCGGCATCGTAAGAGGGGGTATCGGTGGTGATGTACGCTGTGGCGGAGTAACTGCCATAATCACTTTTACAGTTGATAGCAAAATCCAGTTTTTCCGAGACGCCGTTCTCGAGCATTTTGGCCGTGACCTTACCAAAATCGACCGTTTTCGCACTGTCGGGGGTACATACCGGAGTACTGATCACTTTAATTTCGTTGAGGCTCAGTTTACTCAGGTAATTATTCGGATCATCGCTGACGATCAGATAAAAATAGCCAATCGGCCCGGGAGGCAGCACGAGATCACCGGCCGGGTTTTTAAGCTGCAGGCTGTCAGCCACTTTATAAAACTCGACTCTGTAGCCGGAAACATCAGGGAAACGGAAATAGACGTACCCGGAGTCATCCATGGGAGGCATATATACGGTGGTGGGAAATCCTCCCCATCCGGGCAGGCCGTTGGTCCAAAGGGGTTTGATGACAATACCGGGAATATTGGTTTTGAAGGTTTTGTCGCGGGCGCTGTAGGACTCCAGCCCGATCACCCTGCGGCCAACTTCGGTTCCGACCAGACAGTAGGTGTAAAAAATATCATGACCCAGTCGCGGGGTCTCAAAGGCCGCTATCGGGGTAGAACTGTCCGCCGGCGCATCCGCAGCAATAGTAATGACCTGATCCGGCACACTCAATATTGCCGGGCTACCTTTTTCCCAGTCACAAAAGGCCTGTACGCTTCCCGCGCCGAAAAGCAGAGGAGAGAGCAGGAGGGATCGCCATATCATATCTTTCTTCCTTAATTATCTTGCAGTAATAAGAGGATTTCCGGTGGATACATCGCCACCAGCTCAGAAAAATTTCGGCCAATACTGCGTTCGGCATAGGCCAGTAAAGGGATCACCGGGCTACCGGGTTCCGCTTCCCTGAACCAGAGACGCACTTCTTCCAGTCTGGCGCAGGCGCTCTGCCGGTCGGTAATGACCGGCACCGCAGGCTGTCCGGACGGCAGAAGGGAGGGGGCTGAACGCCCTGCCGGGCCTGCGGGCAGGGGGATATCCGTCTCCGGGGGGGCGGAACCCGGCAGAACGACTGACGGAAGGGGATTGGCCGGGGCAAATATGGCCAGCAGAGAGAGAAAACCGGTCAGATCAGGCGCGTCATCGCCCAGGTTATCCCGTATCTGCGTGACTAACCGGCCGGCATAGTGATGAGCCTGAGATAAGTCGCGGAAGGTTGCGTCCTCGCTGCTGGCCCATTGCTGACGTAACAGGGTGAGCCTCCGGGCAGCGACAGGTGCCTTTCCAGGCTGGGGGCCGCAGGCTTGTTCGACATCGCGGACGCTTAGCTGGCCCTCCGCTGTTTTCGGTAATGGTAACTGGCGGATATCAGCCAGTATTCCGTGGCTGTCATTCAGTTCGGCAAAGGCATTAGCCCGCAGTTGCGGAGCAAACTCTTCTTCATCGAACAACCGGGGATGCAGATCGTCCGGCCATTTTTCTAACAGAGCCAGTAGCAATGAAAGACCGCTCGTCAGTGCTGCCGCCCCTGTCAGTCGGATACGGCAGCGCATCAGGATAATGAGTAACCGGATATCCTTACACTGGCACAATAAGCGTTGCGTCGCAGCCCCGGTCTCTGACCAGTTCACTGACTCTGCCGGCTCATAAAAATCGCCATACTGAGCATCGGTTTTCGGTTGCAGTCCCGCCAGTAACAGCAGAAATTGCGGGTTCTCATCGATGGCCACCCCGCAAGGAGCATCGGCACTGATTTCTGTCAGCAGTGAGGCATCCTCATTTTCCGGTGTTGCAGTCTGAACCCCTGTTTGTCCCATCAATCTTCTGCCCCTGAGTCTCCGGAAAAATTTTCCGGTTCGAAGCACATCCCGGCCAGTGGCTGAGTTGTGTTTTCTCTTTCCAGCCAGACGGCATGCCCTAACCGATGGCGTCCATCCAGTTGCACCAACGGAACCTGGCTGGCCGCCAGTACCAGCTGTACATCCCAGCTGTATTCCACCCCGGTAAAACACCTCACCCATTCACGTAACACCGGCATATCCTCGCCGCCGGGGGTAAACGAGAGATACTGTTGCAGGGTGAGCGGGCCCGCAATGAGCCTGAATTTATGCTGGCGGTCATGCACCGTACTCCCGAGGATGGCGCCTTCCCCCAGCCGGCAGGCGCCCTTTTTTATCCCGAGACGGCTCTGGTCTTCTTCGGCTAACTCAATCCATTGCAGCACGAATTCCTGCAGTCGGAAGGGCAGGTCAAAGTAATGTTGCAGGCTCCCGGTCAGGCCATCGGGTGAACGGGCTTCTCTGACCAGATGCGGGGCGGACGCCAGCTGAGCATGGCGGGGTAACGGGGACGATCCCCCTGTCACCGGTGCAAACCCCGTCAGACAACCGAGGTAAAAAGAGAACCGTTCATTTTTCGGGTCGTCCAGGGTGGCCGTGTCCTGACACAGAAACCATGCACGGTAAAACAGTGACAAGGCCCGGTGGTGAAAAATATCCGCGAAATCACTCAGGCCATAGTCCTGACGGGTCGTACAGAAATAGGCCTGTTCTGACAGGTGTAGCGGAAAGACGCTGTTGGGGCCCCAGACTCCCGGCCAGAACAGATCGATCTTCAGTGTCCCGTTGTTGTCATTCAGGCTGGCAATCTCCCGCGGGGGAAAGATCATGCCGGGCTGCTGTCCGAGCCGGACCGGTTCCCGGGACGGCAGTCGTGCGGTGCCCGGGGCGGGTGAGCGGGGATGACGGGCGGCTATAGCCCGCATCAGGCTGAAAAAGCCACTCTTCCAGGGGGCTGAACATTCGTACCATTCGCTCAGGCCGTTATCCGGCGGAAACTCAGGGGTCATAGGATCCCTCGCCGTCCCGGGCGAGCCGGCCAGTCAGCGACCCGTCCGCGCTGTACTGAATACAGTTCGGTTTCAGTAAAAATATTGATCGCCACATGACGGGACAGATAATTTTCCATAATCAGTCCGAATAAATAAGGGCTGAGGCCGGAAAACCCCGTCTCATCGACGGTCAGTCGACAGCGGATCCCGCGGCCATAAATCAACAGGCCTTCCCCGCCCAGCCGGCGGATCACCGGTTCGGTCGTACAGCTGACCAGGCTTTCTATCTGCCTGGCGGTTTCCGGGTCTGAACGGGTAGTGAATAATCGTAAAATATCGCGCAGAACACCGGCTCCGCTGGACCCGGACATTTCACCGACAGGCAGATAATTCAGACTGAGCTGGGAAATCAGTCGCCAGGCGGCTTCGCCGACAGCAAAAGAACCCCGCGGGTCCGACGGCGTACTGACAAACTCCGCCTGACTTACCGGCACATCTTCCGGCAGGGTCAGACGGAAGCGGGCATGTTCAGCCAGTGTGCACGGCAGATCACGGTTAGTGACCAGGGCATCTACCCACAGGTAGCGCAGAGTATCGCCGTAAGGGGCTTCATGTTGATCTACCAGCGAAATATACGTTTCTGTCCCCGGGTAGGCATGGCGGGTCAGATAGCGGCTGTCGTCCTGTCCCTGGCGGACTTCACGTTGCAGAGAGAAATAGCGTCCGTAGTTTCCGTGATCCGCATGACGGGTGTGATACAGGGGGGTAAATACCACCTCGTCGCTGTTTTCTGCCTGAAGTCCGGTCACGCGACTGACAGAAAAGATCTCATAATCCAGGGGATGGCTGCGGTCGGCCACCGCATGAAACTGCGTCAGTGAACGGTTGAGGGGGATCCTGTCCAGCCGTTTCGGAAACAGATTAATGACCGGGGTACAAAACAGTAAAAAGCGGGCAGCACTGACATGGGCAATCAGGTCCTGCGGTAACCGGTCCAGCAGAACAATAATTTCGGCTTCGCGGGTATGATTATTTTTCAGCCCGGCCGCCAGCCGGGTCAGGGTAAAGAAGTAGAAGCGCTGGCGGCAACAGACATATTCCTGCAGCAAAGTATGGCCGTGAAACATATTCCAGCTGGCAGGCAGCAGTCCTTGTTGCGGTTCCAGACCTTCAGGAACCAGTGGCTGCTCTGTGATAATCGTGGCAGGAGTACCGGCATGGGGAGAGGGCATAATGACCCATTGATGGTGACAGTGCAGCAATTCAAACAGGTGCGAGACGATAGTTTCATCACCGGAAATATAGACCGGCAGCCGGTCCAGCCCCTTTAGCGCCGAAAAAGTGGTCTCGCCGGTCAGCCTGAGTCGTAACCGTAAGGTACCTTTACACTGGCTGATGTCATATTCTTCTCCCGTCATCGCCGGAAGATCCGGTGGTACCGAGGTTAGCCGGGCATCAGCAATTTCCAGCGGCCAAAGCGTCACCGGCTGACTATTACGAAACTCGCAGCGTGTCTGGCTCTCCGGAAGCCGCTGGCTGATAAAGGTGCTCTCGCGCTCAAGGGTATAGCCGCGGGTCAAATCACCGGTATCGGGGTCGGGATACAGGCGAACGACCCCCATCGCAGGTGTTGGTGCATTGTAATTCGGTGACAGCGTATCCAGTAATCGCTGAGTGAAGCGGGGGAACTCAGCATCCAGTTTGATACGGGTTCTGGCGGATAAAAAGCAGAACGCTTCGATCAGCCTTTCCACATACGGGTCGGCGACTTCTATTCCCTGCATTCCCAGCCTGGCCGCAATCCCCGGATGTTTCTGCGCAAACTCACGGGCCATTTCGCGGATAAATGTCAGCTCACGGTTATAATAATCCAGAAAATTATTTTCCACGGTGTTCTCTGATTAATGACATTATTTTAATGAATTTGCCGCGATGCTAAGCCGCGGGTGATAATTATCAGCCGGGATTTATAACGAGTTAACTTCCTTTTTATTTTCTGCCTGTTTCTGTGATCAGAATTCACCAGCAACTCTGTCGGATTCATCGTCTGCTGACAGACTATCGCGGTTTTCTCCACCCCGGGCTGTCGCGGGGGACACAGAGTAAAGCTATTCTTTATCGCCTTTTTTCTTTATTACACCTTATCTTTTTAGCACCTTATCGTCAGGTGATTAATTAATTTAAATAGTGATAATAATGATATTGATGAATTCATTTCTCTGTTATTACAACACCCGGAGATATTATCGATTCTCGCCAGGAATAAAACACTCCTCTCCTCTGTTTTTGTTTTTTAGGATTATGTATCAGGCTGTTTTCTTATTTTTATATAACTGCCAGGCACGGCGTTGTTAACTGATTCTTTTTTTGGCTACTATCCCGAACATGATGGCAGGGGGAGGTTATTTTTGTCCCCGTCTTTATGGTGAGTCTGTTATTTTTGGGTGCGATAACATTTATGATCGTCAGAAGAACCTTATTCGATAAACTTAACGACGTATTATCCCGAAGTATTGAAAGCGGGACAGAGCTCTGTCGTCTGAAGGGGAACCCTTATGTTGAGCTGGTCCACTGGCTGATCACACTGCTTCAGGAAGAGCGCTGTGATTTACAATATATTCTTCGTCACTACCCGCTGGACAGGGCGAAACTGGAAGAAGATCTGATGGCACAGGCCGCACGCCTGCCGCGTGGGGCGAGTGAGGTCACCGATTTTTCCTATCTTATTGAGCTGGCTATTGAAAAAGCATGGATCATCGCCAGTCTCGGGCCCTGTCCTGTGACGCGTATACGCAGTCTTCATCTTCTGATTGCCCTGCTGAGTCATCCTGAACTGCGCCGTGCACTATTATCGTTATCTCCGGAGTTCCGTGTCCTGTCGGCGGAGGATCTCAGCCGTCTGCCGGCCGCGCTGACCCGCGATTCGGCAGAGCAGGAAAACCTGTTCCCGGCGGAGAGTACCGCGTCGGAAAATGCGGATACGGCCTTCACCGGCCTCCGCCCCGGGGCAGAAAATGCGCTGGCGACCTACACCACCGATCTGACGGCACAGGCGAGGGCGGGGAAAATTGACCCGGTCACCGGCAGAGACCGTGAAATTACGACCCTTATTGATATTCTGCTGCGTCGCCGTCAGAACAACCCGTTACTTACCGGGGATGCCGGGGTGGGTAAAACGGCGGTGGCTGAAGGCCTGGCGCTGGCCATTGCCGACGGTGCCGTACCGCCGGCCCTGGCGAACGTCCGTCTGCTGGCGCTGGATATCGTGGCACTGACAGCCGGCGCAGGGATGAAAGGTGAATTCGAATCCCGGCTGAAATCCGTCCTGGAATCGGCGGCCAGGGCAGTACCTGCGGTGATCCTGTTTATCGATGAGTTTCATACCCTGGTCGGTGCCGGCGGAGACGCGGGGACCGGTGATGCGGCGAACCTGATGAAACCGATGCTGGCGAGGGGAGAGATCCGTACCCTCGGAGCGACGACCTGGAGTGAATTTAAACGTCATATCGAAAAAGACCCTGCATTGACCCGCAGATTTCAGGTGGTACAAATAGATGAACCCTCCGAATCTTTATCGGTACAGATGTTACGTGGTCTGTTACCCGCTCTGGAACAGCATCATCAGGTCTGGATCCTGGATGAGGCATTACAGGCAGCGGTGCGGTTATCGCATCGCTATATTCCGACCAGGCAGTTACCCGATAAAGCGATCAGCCTGTTGGATACGGCCTGCGCCCGTGTGGCCATCGCCAGATACACTCCTCCCGTGAAGCTGCAGCAGCTCCGTGCCAGTATCCGGGCTTCGGTCAGTGAACTGGCTTTGCTGGATAAATCACTTTGCTTTGGTAAAGCCAGTCCGCAGCGAAGAAGTGACATTGAAGCCGCTCTCGAACATGCGCAGCACGCGTCGGAACGTCTGGAAAATCGCTGGCATCAGGCGTGTGAATTGCTGACGGAAATCTATGCGCTCAGAGAACAACGACTGCAACCCGATCTGCCGGAAACAAAGGTTCAGGAGCTTCAGCAACAACTGCAAGAGTTACAGTACAGACTGGAGCAGCAGGGGGAGCAGCCACCGTTGGTCCGGGCTCAGGTCGATGCGACGGTGATTGCTGAAATTATCGCGCAATGGACCGGTATCCCGACCGGGCGGGTGATGAAGGATGATTTAAGTGCGGTACGGGAACTCCCGGCACTGCTGGCTGCCCGGGTAACGGGGCAACCCCGCGCGCTTGAGCAGATTTGTCAGTCTGTCAGGACCGCCAGGGCAGGCTTATCCGACCCGGAGCGGCCGACAGGGGTTTTCTTCCTTACCGGGCCTTCCGGTACCGGTAAAACGGAAACGGCGCTGGCACTCGCTGAATTGCTTTACGGGGGAGAGCCTAATCTGATCACGATTAATATGAGCGAATTCCAGGAAGCCCATACCGTGTCGACCCTTAAGGGATCACCGCCCGGATATGTCGGCTACGGTGAAGGCGGCATTCTGACCGAAGCGGTACGCCGCAAGCCCTACAGTGTGGTGTTACTGGATGAAGTTGAAAAAGCACATCCGGATGTCCATGAATTATTTTTCCGCATTTTTGATAAAGGGACCCTGGAAGATGCGGAAGGACGTCGTATCGATTTCCGGCATACCCTTATCCTGCTTACCAGTAATATCGGTAGCGAATTGCTGACAGTCAATGATTCTGACGCGTCTGCACTGCCGGAAAATGCGACGCTGCTTCCGCGACTCCATGCCTTATTGCTGAAAACGTTTCCTGCTGCATTTCTTGGCAGGGTCAATGTCGTGCCTTATTTCTCTCTGTGCAGAACATCACTGGACGTCATTGTCCGAATGCAACTTTCTAAAGTGATTACCCGGCTGGAGCAGCAGTCACTGGCACTGAAATACAGTGATGACATCGTCAGTTTCATTATTGAACGCTGTCAGTCGGTAACGTCCGGCGCCCGGGAGATCATTCATGTGATCGGGAAAGAGATTCTCCCTGTTATTGCCACATATCTTTTATCCCGTCCTCAAAACAGCAGGGATCAACAAGAGACACTTTTTTTGAGCTATACCGCTGAACAGGGGGTAGCGCTGGTGGTTGATTATCCGGAAAACAAGGAGGTTGAGCTATAAGCACGAAATTCAGTGAAAAATATGAAGAGGGAAATTTCTACCTGAAGGGTAATTACGTGACAAAAATAGGGATTTTTATGCAAAAAAATAAAGTATCGATCGCCTTACTGGCGTTGTTCGCATCGTCTTTCACATTATCTGCTTCAGCCGCAGATACCCTGAACCCCGGACAAGGCATGGTCACGTTCGATGGGGAACTGGTGGGGGAGACCTGTACGATTGAAAATGACAATCTGATTGTCACTTTACCGACAATATCGACTCAGTCGATGTCGGGTGCCGGAAGCCAGGGCGGCATTAAAAACTTTGATATTAAAGTGAAGGACTGTCCCGCTTCCTTTAAAAAAGTAGCGGCCCACTTCGAGCCGATTGGTTCCTCCGGGATTAACTACAGTACCTGGAACCTGAAAAATGATTATCAGGCCACCGGCGGAGGTAAAGAAGCCGCGACGAATGTCGAGGTGCGTTTGTTTAATTCGGATCATACCCATCTTCGTCCGGGAGATACCGGAAACGCAGTGGATATTGTTGGCGGACAGGCCAGCATGACCTATGCCGGCGGCTATTATGCCACCGGAGTAACGACGGCGGGGAAAGTCACGGCGCATGTGGTGTATACGCTTTCTTATCCTTAATGCCGTTATTGGCAGTTAATGACCGCGGGGGAGCGAAAGCTGCCCCTGTTATTCCACCACTTTGAATGGTTTATTCTATGAGATGTTACAGGGAAGTACTCTCGCCCCTCGTGATGATGATCGCCGGGTTATTGTGGCTGCCAGCGCCCGCCAGCGCAGGTGTCACCATCGCCGGTACACGGGTTATCTTTCCCGCGGCTGAGCGGGAAAAAAGTATTCGTACCAATAATAAAGGGAGTTCTCCCGTACTGGTACAGGTCTGGGTCGATGACGGTAGTAAGAATACTGATATTAACACCATGCAGGTACCGTTTACGGTAACACCTCCGGTTTACCGGATTGACCCCGGGAAAGGACAAAGTGTCCGGCTGATATATAACGGGATGGAATTACCCGCCGACCGGGAATCCGTTTACTGGTTTAATTTACTGGAAATACCCACGGTTAATGATGACGATAAAAACAGAGATCGGCTGGAGCTGGCTTTTCGTACCCGGATAAAAATATTTTATCGGCCGGCAGCATTAACAGGAAATAGTACCGATTATGTTTCAGCATTACGCTGGCAAACAGAACCCTATAAAAAATACGTAAAAATAGAAAACCCCACCCCGTATTACTTTTCTTTTGAATCCGTGATGGCAAAAGACGGTAAGCGAACCTATCCGCTGGTACCGCAAATGCTGGCACCGTACTCCTCTGCGTCGTTGGCCACGGAGGGCGCGCAGGGATTACCCGCTCAGCTGAGTAGTATCCGGTTTAATGTCCTTAATGATTACGGCAGCACAGTGACTGAGAAAGTGGTGTATCAGCAGAATAAAGGCTGGGTACTGAGTCAGTCAGCCGGAGATGAGTCCTGATGGCGGAGACCACAGCGTAACGCGCTGAACAGGATCAAATAACTGAAGGGAGTCAGAGAGTTGAAAATAATCACTTTGAGCGCCGGATTGCGCGACCATGGCGGGTATCCCGTCAGATTCGGGATGCTGGTTTTCAGCAGCAGTTTACTCATACTACCGGCTTCGGCAGCCTTCTCTGCAGAGCTCTCTGACCGTCCTTTCGCGCCGGACAGCGCCTCACCGGTCGTATTCAATAGCGCATTTATTCACGGTAGCGCCGTGGATGTGAAACGGTTTGCTGCCGGAAACCCGGTTCCCCCGGGACAGGCGGCGGTAAAGGTGCGGGTAAACGGTAAAATCCGCGGAAAATATGATGTTCTTTTCGTGGCCGTGCCTGGCCGTGATATCGCCGAACCCTGTTTCAGTGCGGCTCAGCTGGAACAGTTTGGTATCCGGCCGCCGGTGATGAAATACCGGGGGACTGACTTCGCACCAGATGGTGAGCAATGTAATGCGTTACCACAATGGATAGACGGCGCCAGTACCCGCTATGATCCAGCCGACTTTGAACTTGATCTCTTTGTGCCGCAATTATATCTGGTCAGTCAGTTACCCGGCTATACCAACCCGGCGAGCTGGGACAGCGGTGTTCCGGCAATGTTTCTGGATTACACCGCGAATGTCTATACCCAGCAGTTTTCCAGGGCCTATTCAAACGGTGTCGGCCATGCCATCAGCGCGAATCTGGGGTTACTGACCGGAATTAATCTGTTTGGCTGGCAGTTACGTAACCGCAGCAGCAGCTATTTCTCCGGCAGCGAAGCCCCCGGTTCCCGCAATCTGTATACCTATGCCCGTCATGATATACCACGGATGAAAAGCCAGGTGACGCTCGGGGAAACGGTCACCAGCGGGGATCTGTTCGATAGCCTCAATATTCGCGGCGTACAACTCGCCTCTGATGACCGGATGCTGCCGGAAAGTCTTCGTCAGTACAATCCGGTCATTCAGGGGATAGCGGAGAGCAATGCCCGGGTACAGGTGACTCAGCACGGGCAACTGATCTATGAAACCACGGTACCGCCGGGGCCCTTTGAGCTGAACAGCATCGGTGCGATGGGGTATGGCGGTGATTTACAGATGACAATTATCGAGGCAGATGGCCAACAGCGCAGCCAGGTGATCCCGTACTCCGCCCCCCCGATGTTATTACATGCCGGAATCTCCCGTTACTCGGTGTCGGTGGGTGAGATGAATGAGAGCAGCATGAAGAAAAACCCGCTGATGGCGACCGGCTTTTATCAGTACGGAATGAACAACTTTTATACACTGTATGGTGGCGGCCAGTTTTCAGAAAATTATCTCTCGCTGGCTATCGGGCAGTCTTTTAACACCCGGGTCGGCGGGATTTCGGTGGATATCACCCGCGCCCGAAGCCGGCTGAAAGACAGCCGAATTTCGACAGGCAATAGTTTTAATGTCGGGTTCAGTAAGTACCTTGAGTATTCCGCCACAAATATCTCGATGGTAGCGTATCGCTATTCCTCAAAAGGCTTTTATTCCCTGCGTGATGCTGCCGCAGAACGTTATGGCATGGGCCGCGACTACTACCTTATTGATTACCGTACCCGTCAGCGGCTCTCGGTCAACCTTGCCCAGACATTGCCGGGGGACAGTCGTCTGGTACTGGCCGGCAATTTCTATCAGTACTGGAATAACCGTAATGCGTCTTCCCAGTATTCGCTCTATTTCAGTAAATCGCAGCGGCTGTTCTCCTGGTCTGCGGGGATCAGCAGAAGCTATAACGCTATCGGGAAAAATATTAACAGTTATTCCCTGTCGCTCACCATTCCGCTAAGCCGCCGCTATAACATCACCGATAAACCGCTGTTCACTTCCATGAGCATGATGATGAGCCGGGACAATAACGGGAATACCTCACTTATCACTAATGCGAACGGCAGTCGCGGTGAGCGTTCCGCGCTGAGTTATGGCCTCGGAACCAGCACCAGTCGAACCCGCGGGGGCGGTACCAGTTATTCGCTGAACGGCAACATGAACCACTATTCCGATATGGGGCAATTTGGTTCAACGCTGGCCATCGGCAATCAGTCGCGCCAGTTCTCTGCGACCGCGAACGGCAGCCTGGTGGCGCACCGGGGCGGCCTGACGATGGGACCGCCTCTGGGAGAGTCACCTTTTGCGATAGTCAATGTTCCCGGGGCTACGGGGGCAAGGCTATTGAATGGATACGGGGCCCGGGTCGATAGTCGCGGATATGCCATTGTGCCGTCACTGACGCCTTACCGTGAGAATACGGTGTCTGTCGACAGTAAAGGTCTGCCGGATACGGTGGATATTCTGCAGAATGAGCAGGTCATTATTCCCCGCTCGGGGGCCGCCGTCGCGGTGAAGATGAAAACCCAATCCGGCAAGCCGGTATTACTGATCATCCGCGCCCCGGGCGGTAATTATCTGCCGATAGGCAGCGAACTGACTAACGCCTCCGGAGAGATGGCCGGCATTGTCGGGCAGGCCGGTATGGCATTTATTCGTGGCTGGAGTATAGGGACCGAAGCGATGTCAGTCCGGACCGGAAGCACCACCTGTACCATTCCGGCAGACAAAGCGCTGGCGCAAGATATCGCATTATCGGGCAGCAGTGCGGTGATCCGTGCGGAGGTCATATGCAAGTCTTAATACGTAGGGGGGCCGGCATAACACAGTGCGCGATGACGTTACTGGGGCTGCTGATACCGGCCACTGCATCTGCCGGCGAGTATCCGATCACCGTAAATTTCACCGGGGAGTATGTGACGGAGACCTGTGAAATCAGAATCAACGGAAGCGGAAATAATGAAGCGGTCACCTTACCAAGGCTCACCACCACGGCGCTGAATAACAGTGGCGGGGAAGGGGGGAAAACCGGATTTACCGTGACACTGGCAGAGTGCCCGGGGTTCACGACCGTGAATCTGCTTTTCGGGAGTGATTATTCCCCGGCAGATACTGCTACCGGGAATTTGCTTAATCAGACCGGCAATGACTATAGCCGCAATGTACAGTTGCGGATCCGTAAGGAAGATGGCAGTCAGATAATGATTGATGACCGGAATACGGCTCAGCAATACCGGATATGGTTTGCAAATACCCCGGTCACTCATCAGTTTTACGTAAGTTATTTTTCAGGAAATGCAGGCCCGGTGACGGCCGGAAAAGTCCATGCCATTGCCGGTATTACCGTCGATTACCATTAACCGGACAGGCGTTCAGTGCCGTCAGCCGGCATTGCTCTCCTGTCTATTCTCGTCCAACTGAAGGTGAGTATGCTTATGCCTAAGGATAATTCTCAGAAGTTTATTGCAAGGAACCGGGCCCCGCGGGTACAGATTGAATACGACGTTGAAATCTATGGGAATGAAAAAAAAATAGAGTTGCCGTTTGTCATGGGGGTAATGGCGGATTTATCCGGTAAAACGAAAGAGCCTTTACCTCCGGTGACTGAGCGTAAATTCCTGGATATTGACATCGATAATTTTGATGAACGAATGCAGGCAATGCAGCCAGGCGTTGCCTTTGCGGTCCCGGATACGCTGACCCGTGACGGGCAACTGATGGTCAATATGACCTTCGGGTGCATGGACGATTTCTCGCCCGATGCCATTGCCCGCAAAGTGGATGCGCTATCGCAGCTACTGGAGGCGCGGACGCAACTGGCGAATCTGCAAACGTATATGGATGGCAAGGCGGGCGCAGAAGGTCTGGTCATGCAGGTGCTGCAGGATAAAGCGCTGCTGAATAGCTTAGCGAAGGCTCCCCGGCAGGATTCGGTATGCACAGATGCCGTGACCGGGGATGAATGAAAGTATCAGGGATGAGAGGTCATAATAATGGATACCCAACAGCAGAAAACGCAGCCGGGGAAAACGGACATCCGGCAAAGTGATTTTAATGCATTATTATCCAAAGAGTTCCGTCCAAGGTCAGACCAGACGCGGGCTGCGGTAGAAAATGCCGTAAAAACACTGGCAGAACAGGCTCTGCAAAGTTCGGTCACTATCGCCGAGGATGCCTATAAGAATATCTCAGCACTGATTGCAGAGATTGACCGCAAACTGACTGAACAGATTAATTTAATTCTGCATCATCCTGAATTCCAGGCGCTGGAAAGTGCATGGCGTGGCCTGCATTATCTGGTCACCCACACGGAAACGGATGAGAAGCTCAAACTGCGTTTTATGGATATTTCGAAGCAGGAATTGAGACGTAACATCAAACGCTATAAAGGTATCGCCTGGGATCAAAGCCCGCTGTTTAAACAAATTTATGAGGAGGAGTACGGACAGTTAGGGGGAGAACCTTACGGGTGTCTGGTCGCAGATTACTATTTTGACCACTCCGCGCCGGATGTTGACCTGTTATCCTCTATTGGCAGAATCGCCGCATCCGCCCATGTGCCCTTTATTACCGGTGCGTCGCCCTCGGTGTTACAAATGGAAAGCTGGCAGGAGCTGGCGAACCCGCGGGATCTGACCCGGATATTTACCCGTAATCTGGAATATGCCGCCTGGAATGCCCTGCGCCAGTCTGAAGACTCGCGCTATATTGGTCTGACTATGCCCCGTTTTCTGGCGCGCCTTCCTTACGGGATACGCACCAATCCGGTGGATGCCTTCAGCTTTGAAGAGGATACCGAAGGCGCAGATCACAGTCGCTATGTCTGGGCAAACGCTGCATATTCGATGGCCGTGAATATCAACCGTTCTTTTAAAAATTACGGCTGGTGCACGATGATCCGTGGCGTGGAAAGTGGCGGGGTGGTGGAAAAACTGCCCTGTCATACCTTTCCTACGGATGATGGCGGTGTCGATATTAAATGCCCTACCGAAATCGCTATTTCTGATCGCCGGGAAGCCGAACTGGCTAAAAACGGATTTATTCCCCTGATCCACCGTAAAAATACCGATTATGCCGCCTTTATCGGTGCTCAGTCCCTGCAGAAACCTGCGGAATATTACGACGCCGATGCGACAGCGAACGCTAATCTTTCTGCGCGTTTGCCTTATCTGTTTGCCTGTTCCCGCTTCGCGCATTATCTGAAATGTATCGTCCGCGACAAAATCGGGGCCTTTAAAGCGCGTGAGGATATGCAAAAGTGGCTGAATGACTGGATCATGAACTATGTGGATGGTGACCCGGCAAATTCATCAGAAGAAACCAAGGCACGCCGGCCTTTAGCCGATGCCGAAGTGCTGGTGGAAGATGTTGAAGGAAATCCCGGTTACTACCAGGCGAAGTTTTTTTTACGGCCTCATTTTCAGCTTGAAGGACTGACGGTGTCTTTACGGATGGTCGCTAAATTACCGTCCGTCAAAGATGTTGCCTGAATAAATGTGATTCCCCCTGCGGGAAATGACCACAGGAAGAGTACCAAAGACGACAGCGGTAATCAGGACGTCGTCTGGAAACGTAATGACGTTACCTGACCGGTAACGTGTATCTCTAACAGCGATAAATAAGGATTATTATGGCTCAGGATATGTTTATTAAAATCGATGGCATCGAAGGTGAATCACTGGATGCTTCTCATAAAAATGAAATTGAAGTGCTTAACTGGAGCTGGGAAAGCCTCCAGCATTCCAATATGCATGCCGGTTCCGGCGGCGGCGCCGGGAAGGCGACAGTCAGTGATTTCAGGTTTGAACATTATCTGGATAAGGCGAGTACCAATTTATTAAGTTATTGCCTTTCAGGAAAACATATTAAGGAAATTAAGTTTGTCGTCCGTAAAGCGGGGGGAGAACCGCTGGAATATCTGAATATTAAATTCACGGATGTCATTATTACGCAGGTCGGGGTTTCCGGATGCAGTAATGAAGATGTCCGCCCCCGTGAAGTGGTTGCTTTCTCGTTCTCCGGCTTCACACAGGACTATGTTATGCAGAGTGCTGAAGGGAATAAATCCGGCATTATTTCTGCCAGTTACGATATCAAGGCCAATCAGCGCAGTTAATTGATCAGCCAGGCTGAATATTCAGCCTGGCCCGGGAGATTTCACCCGGGGTGCGGCTGATAGCCGGGGGCAGGGAAGCGATGAAAATAAAAACGGTTATTTTAAATGGCAGAGTAAAGAATTTCCGTCAGGTGAAAAACAGAGCAGCTATTTATCGCAGCCTTCGGCTGTTGTCATTGTGTTTCATTTTTTTCGCGGTGGGCTGCAGTTCTTCATTACCCGAAAAAAAACGATCTCCGTTATTGCTGGATATCCGGGTCGATAAAGATGTTAACCCGAACCGCTACGGTGAACCGGCTCCGGTAAATATTGCAATCTATCGTATGAGCCTCCCCGGGATTATCGACAGTGAGATAACTGAGTTGCGGGACTTCGGGGAAAACAACGGTGCAAAACGTATATTCAGTGCGGTATTTCAGCCGGGGGAAAGCCGGTGCCTGACACTACCGGTCATGGCAGACACCCGGGCCATTGGCGTCACCGGTGAATTTCGTGACATTGATCACGCGCAGTGGAAATCGGTACAGCCGCTCCCGCAGCGTGATGCACTTCCCTGGTGGAAAAAGCTGTTTACCTCCCGGGATAACACCCTGTATGCCAGAGTTCACCGGCTGGGGCTGACTCTGACGGAAACGGAATAAATCATGAAAACCAACAAAGTGGTCTGGAGTGAGGGGCTGTTTTTACGCCCCCAGATATTTCAGCAGCAGGAACGCTATCTGGAGTATTTTATCCATCAGCGGGCGTCTGCCCCTGGCCTCTATTTCTGGGGATTTTCACGCTATGAGATAGACAGTGAAGCACTGACTTACGGCAAGCTGGTCTTACGCAGTGCCAGTGGTGTTTTTCCTGATGGTACACCCTTTGATATGCCCGGCCATGCCGGGATCCCAGCGCCTCTGACGCTCCTGCCGGAGCACAGCGGTAAGACTATCTTTCTGGCGGTGCCACTCAGGCTGGATAACAGCGATGAAACCATCTTCGATAGCGGCAGCCCGGATTCTCTGGCGCGTTTTTCTGCCGTGGATACGGAGCTGACGGACAGTAATGCTATCCGGCAGGGAAGGAAGCCTGTTCAGCTGGCGCGGCTGCGGCTGAAATTACTCCCCGATAGCGGAATGACCGGAGCCTGGATTGGGTTGCCTTGTGCAAAAGTCAAAGCACTTCGTCCGGACGGCAGTGTATTACTGCATACGGACGACTACATCCCCCCGGTCAGCTGTTACGGGGCGAATGCGTTGATCTGCGAATGGCTTAATCATCTCAGCGGGTTAGTGAAGATTCGCGCCGGCTTACTTGCCGGACGACTGATCGCCAGCGACGGAAAACCCGAAGATAACGCCAGTGTCATGGATTATCTGTTATTGCAGATATTCAATAAATATCAGGTGATCCTGGAGCATCTGCGCAATACACCGCAAACCCCGCCGGTCGACGTTTATCAGGTACTCGCCCGGCTGGCGGCGGAGGCATCGACCTTTGTGGAAACGAAAGTCCGCCGGCCTTCGCCGGCCCCCGATTATGATCATGCCAGCCTTTATAGCTCGTTACGTCCGCTGGTGGATCAGGTCCATGACCTGCTTAATCAGATTCTGGTCAGGGCGGGAGAGATAATTCCGTTGCATGCCAAGGGTCACGGTATCTGGGTGGCATCCGTGTTGCCGGCTGAACTGAATGCGTTTACAGGTATTGTTCTTGCGGTACATGCCCGGCTGGCCCCGGATGTGTTACAGCATCAGTTTTTCTCGCGGGTCAAAATCAGTGCACCACAGCACCTTCACGAGCTGGTGCGATCACACCTGCCGGGGTTGCTGATTCAGGCATTACCCGTGCCCCCCCGTCAGATCCCTTACCGGGCAGACTATGTCTATTTTGAACTGCAGAGAAAAGGCGATTTCTGGCGGGCGATAGCGGAATCCGGGTCGCTGTCTTTACATATCGCGGGTGACTTTCCGGCCATGAAGATGGAACTTTGGGGGATACGAACCTCATGAAACCAGAGAAGGCACAGGAAGTGCCCGCACAGCCAGCGGCCTCAGAGGCAGAAGAGGGATGGGGCGATTTTTTGCTGGATAACAGAGATGTCTGGGAGAGCGAGGAGGCTATCCCGCCCGGCGACCCGGAATATCAGCATGTGCCGCTGCAGCACGAACAAATCGCAGCCGTGTTTGATGCCGATCCGCAGCATGTCCGCTCGCGTATCCCGGGAGTAAAAGCCGCCAGCGATCCGTTACTGGAAGCCGCAAAACCCCTGTTGCGGGCAATCAGCCAAATGCCGCAGGAGCTGAGCGATCTCCGGCATGCCGCTCCCCTGCGGGAGATCCTGATGCGTGAAATCAATTACTTCACGATGCTCTGCGATGAGGTGAATATTCCCTGGAAAAAAATGGCCATCGTCCGTTATTGCCTCTGCACGGCGCTGGATGAAGCCGCGCACAGTACGAACTGGGGGACAGAAACCGGCTGGTCCCAAAACAATCTGTTGAATTACTTTGAAAATGATAACGATGGCGGTACTAAATTTTTCCTGCTGATTGGCCGGATATCCATGAGTCCTGCGGAGTATATGGATGTTATCGGGATTTTATTGCGCATACTCGGCCTGGGGTTTGAAGGTCGTTACAGTGTTCAGCAGGACGGTGAGCGGCAACTGATCAGGATACGTCAGCGGCTGCTTACGCTGTTACAGAGTCATCGCCGGCAGCAGGCGTTGCCGGCCATCATGGCGATCTTACCGGAATATCCGCCGCCTTACCGTTGGCGCTGGTCTCTGCCATTGCGTACCACGCTGATTATCTCCGGAGTTATCCTGGCGGTGAGCTGGCTGAATGACAGTTACCGGTTATTCGTAGCCAGACAGCCGCTGCTGGCGGCGATCCATGCGCTTTATCCGGTGAAAACCGCCGATTTATTGCCTTTCCCCCGTTTACGGCTCGGTCAGTTATTGCAGCCGGAAATACAACAGCGGTTACTCACGGTCAATGAAGATGATCAGCAGAGCCATGTGGTGCTCAGTGGTGATCATACTTTTGAGTCCGGTTCTGCCCGTGTCTCTCCGGCGATGACAGAGGTCATCCGCAGAGTCGCAACACAAATCCGGCAGGTGAACGGCTCGGTTCGGGTTATCGGGCATACCGATTCCCTCCCCGTTCGTCAGGGGACTATCAAAGATAACACGATGCTTTCTTCCCTTCGTGCGCGAGCGGTTGCCGATGTACTGACAGTGTCGGGCATTCCGGCGGACAGGGTGTCGGTACAGGGGATGGGAGAAGGGCAACCGGTCGCCAGTAATGCGACCGCAGCCGGCAGGGCCGTGAACCGTCGTGTTGAATTTTTCGTGACTTATTAATGAGATATAATATGTCTTTTCTCCGTCGTCTGGTATCGCGTGATAATATTCTGCTGCTACTGCGCCTGGTCATTGCCGGCGTTTTGATGGCAGTCATCTGGTTCACGGGGCCAAAGATCGGGTTCGGTGATGCACGGCCGCTGGCCGATGTGTTACCGCGGTTGCTGGCGATCCTGTTTATTATTTTCCTGTTTATTACCTCCCTGGCCCGCTGGCATGGATCACTGACGGTGCTGGTCACCGGGATAGTGTTGCTTTGGGTTACGGGACCTTGTCTCTCTTTCGGGGAGGGATTTTTTCTCTCCGGGGTTACGACACGGCTACTGCTTACCGGCCTGATGCTGGTGGTCTGGTTGTGTTATTGCGTTGTTCTCTGGCTTCGCCGCCGGGGGTATTTTCGCCGTCCGGCGGCAGAGCAGGGGATTGCCGAAGCGGCAGAGGTCTCTGACGGGATAGATGCGATGTTCCGACAGGTGAACCAGGAGTTGCAGCAGAGAACGAAGGCCGCTTCCCGCAGGGGCAGACTGACAGGGCTGATACGCCGGCAGGAGATGATCCCCTGGTATCTCCTGCTTGGCAGCCAGGGCGCCGGTAAAACGACGGCTGTCAGTCTGTGTGGTCAGCATTTCCCGTTAACCGAAACCATGGAACCCTTGTCGGTCAGCGCCGGTCACCCGGAACTCTGCCGTTGCTGGCTGGCCAATGATGCGGTCTATCTTGATACTGACGGGAAATATGTCAGCGCGGCACAGAGCAGCCAGGCTGAATGGCTGACGCTGCAGAATGCGTTAAAAGCCAGTCGGCCGGGTGTCGCCATCAACGGTGTTTTACTGATGGTTTCGGCGCAGGAACTGACGGCAACGGACCAGGATACCCGGGAGCGGCTTGCCGCAACATTACGTCACCGGCTGAGCGAATTACGCCGGATCCATGATCAGTTTTTTCCGGTCTATCTGGTGGTGACGCAACTGGATTATCTGTGCGGATTTGCTGAATATTTTCGCGGGCTTTCCCGGCAGGAACAACAGGATATCTGGGGGATCAGTTTCCCTGCCGGGGCCGGAGAATCACTGGTCAGCCAGCAGGCGGAGCAGCAGCTGGTTTCGCTGGTTCAGCGGATTGAATCAGAAATTAATGTCCGTCTGCTAAAAGAGTATGATCCCGCTGATCGCAAAAAGATGTACGGCTTTCCGGGTGATCTCTCGGTACTGGTACAGAATCTGCGACAGTTTCTGCAAACGCTCTTTTTCCCGTCCCGCTATGACGATACCGGCAACGGTTCTGCACTGCGGGGGATCTATCTCACCAGCTGTTATCCCGGGGACACCCGGCAGTTTACTAACCCGCTAACCGTTATCCGCCAGTGGGCCGGTTATGTGAGCCCGCCCGCCGCAGAGGCAGAGGCAGAGGCAGCGCCCCCCCGCCGGCAGGGCCCCGGACATCCCTGCTTTTTACATCAGTTGTTTTGTGAACTGATTATCAGGGACCAGTCTCTGGCGGCCAAAACCTCACTGACGTTTTCCGGCCCTGTCATCCGGCACTGGCTGAAACACAGTGCATTGCTGTTGTTACTGATGGTGATCTCTTATGGGCTGTACCGTAGCTATCAGAATAATACCGGTTATTTACAGGCGGTCAGCGGTAAAACAGCCGCGCTTCGGGAAGCACAGGAACGCTTTATGCATCTGCAGCCGTCGGCGCGTCCTGCGGAACTGCCGCCGTTACTGGCCGGCTTCCGTCACCTGCCGGATGCCCCGGGGCTGGATCTGGCGGATCCGGGGCTGAACTGGCGATACGGGCTTTTCACCGGTCATCGGGTCGCTGAAGTTTCGCAGGCACTTTACCGTGAGATGCTACAAAAAACCTTACTGCCGTTTCTTCGTCAGTATGCTGCACGCCAGTTAACGCTGGCGCTGGCTGAACGCTCCTACGATACCGTTTATGTCAGTCTCCGGCGTTATCTGATGCTCTATGGCATTATCCCGGCGGATGTCCCTTTCCTGACCCGTGACCTTTCCGGCTTATGGCCGGAGGCAGCACCACTTTCCGCCGCCCCTGCCGATATTTCCGTGATCCCGCATCTGACACAGCTCTTCCGTCTGCCACAGACACTACTCAGAGAACCGGCGGATGAGGCGTTGATCCGCCGCGCCAGGGATTTTCTGGGCCGCGAAGACGCACCGGCGCGTCTCTATCTGCGCCTGAAAAAGGGATTGTCCGCCGATGAGCCTCCGCCACTGGATCTCCGGCAGATGGCCGGGGACAGCAGTCAGCCATTGTTTTCACTACAGGCAGAAGCCCCGGTACCGGTCATACCCGGACTTTTTACACGGGCAGGCTATCAGCAGGTCAAAAAAAAAATTCTGCTACAGGTCACTTCCCTGGCACGTGAGGACAAGGCAGTCATGGGGCAGGTTACAGAACAGGAGCATCCGGACCCGGCATCGCAACTGCGAACCCCGGCGACCATCCGGTTATATCATGCGGTGATGGACCGTTATCTGTCGGAATATGCCCGCACCTGGCAGCACTATCTGGCTGAAATACGTCTGCGTCCATCGGTGCTGGCAGGGCATGCCTCGCGGCCGGGTTACCGGCAGCTGCCCGACCGGCTGGGGCAACTGGCGTCCATCGACTCGCCGTTGTTTACCCTGTTACAGAGGAGTGTGGCAGAAACCACACTGGCGGACTCTCCGGAAGCCGGCAGTGAAAAAAGTCCGGTAACTGCCGGTATCGCCGGGGTCCGGCAAGGGCTGAAGGCCTATAACGACGATCGCCAGTCTGTGCTCCGCCGGCAGGTGGATAACCGGTTTAAGTCGTTGCGTTATTTTGTCCGGGCAGGCGGTGAGGCGACCCCTGCTGCGGAGAATTGTCAGACGGAGACCCCGTTGTGTCAGCTCCGGGCACAGCTGGAAGAGTTACAGATTCTGTTGAGTGCTCAGCAGGCAGAAAGCGAAAAAGCCTCTGCGCAAGCCGTCACTGAATTTATCGCGGAACTGCTGACCCGTTCGTCAGCCTGGCCGTTACCGGTCAGCAATATCGTGCAGCCATTGCTGGAGCAGATAGCCGCCGTTAATCGTCAGACGGCAACGGCGCGGACGGCGGCGGGTATTGCGGCGGGTCCGGTCGCGTATTGCCGAAAGATTCTGGCAGGCAGGTATCCCTTTATTCAGACCGCCCGGGAAGTCAGCGGGGAAGATTTTAACCGCTTCTTTAGCGGGGAAGAGAGTGCCGGAGCCTATTTTAATCAGCATCTTGCCGGAAAAACGGTGGTGACAGAACCCGCCTGGCATTTTACGGGGACAGCCCCGGCAGACAGTGAGAACCGGAGCCTGGAAATGTTCAGCAATGCACGGCAGATCAGACAGGCATTTTTCCCGGGCGGGGCGGCGCAACTGTCGCTTCCCCTGAAGATTTCGGTTCCCTGGTTGTCTCCGGGCATCAGCCGCCTTGAATTACGTACGGCGTCACAGCGGCTGACCTATAGCCATGGGCCGGTCAGGCAGACCGCTATCCACTGGCCTGCCACAGAATCTGACCCGTCGGTGACCCTGAGCCTGACCTCAGCCAGAACCGGTGAAACCCGAACCCGCCGCTTTACCGGTCCCTGGGCGTTGTTTCGCTGGCTGGACAGTGCGCAGCAATTGCGGATCACGCTGACGGGGGAGGTCGCGGCCGATTTCGGTACCGGTGATGGCAGCTCCGCAGCGACGTTGCAGATTGCCGGGCTGGTTTTTCACGGGGAATCACTGATGACTCTGCTGAGGCGTTTTACCTGTCCGTGATCTGCGGAGGTGCAGGACGAAGCATCCACGGTTTTTTCTGTCCGCGCCGTTTTTAACGATAACTAACTGACTGGCGGTTTTATGACCCGAACTCTTAGCTTAGAAAGTGCCGCAATGCCTCACCTGCTTGGTGAACCCGCGCTGGTGATCACCCGTCTGCAGGGAGAAGAGTCGCTGTCGGCACTCTACAATTATACCGTGACCGCTACCACGCCGGACAACAGCAATATTTCGTGGCAGGCGGCCTCAGCGATTGATATCAAATCACTGATTGGTAAACAGATGACCGTCCGGATCGCCCTGAATGACTGGCGGACGGAGACCGGAACAGAGTCAGCTCATCGCGAGATCACCGGTATTGTTCAGCAGGTCAGGTTTCTCGGGCGCAGGAATAATTGTGCCCTTTATCAGATGGTCCTGCGTCCCTGGCTCTATCTGGCTGAGCTGACGTCAGATTTCCGTATTTTCCAGAATAAAACGGTGACTGAGATCATCGGTGAGGTCCTCGCCGATTATGATTTTCCGCAGGAAAAACGCATAGCGGCGACCTACCCGCCACTGGAATATCAGGTCCAGTACGGAGAAACCGATTTCGGTTTTATCCAGCGACTGATGGAAGAGTGGGGGTTGTACTGGTTTTTTGAGCATCAGGGACAACAGCATAAGCTGGTGATTGTCGATAATATCGGGGCGCATAAACCGTTTTTATCCGCCAGCGCCCACGTGGTGGGGTATGACCAGCAAACGCATGAAAACCGGAAAGAATATATTGCGCAATTCCATCACCTGCAAACGCTTACCTCCGGGCGCTGGGTGACGAATGATTATGACTTTACCCGCTCCCGCGCCGATATCCTGTCCCTCGACAGCAAACCCCGGCACACCAGTTTTAACCAACAGGAGATATTTGACTGGCCAGGCAACTATGGTGATACGGCGACGGGAGAACATTTAGCACGGGTCCGGATGGAAGAGCGGGGAGCGGCAGGTTCCCGCAGTCAGGGCAGTGCCCCGGTACCGACGATAGTCTGCGGCTGTGTTTTCACGCTGGACCACTATCCTCTGGCGAAAGCGAACTGTGAATATCTTGTGCTGGGGACAGAACTGGATTGCCGTGAAATCACTGAACGGACCGGCACAGCCGATTTTTCGGTGCAATGCCATTTTCAGGTGCAGCCCGCCACTAAAATTTACCGGCATCCGCGCAGCGTCCCCCGGCGCAGGACTTACGGTCCCCAGACCGCCATTGTGGTCGGTCCGCCCGGAAAAGAGATCTGGACCGATGAATATGGCCGGATCAAAGTGCGTTTTCTGTGGGATCGTTATGGAAAAAACAGAGAGTCGGATTCCTGCTGGATGCGCGTCAGTCAGCCCTGGGCGGGTAATTATTTTGGCGGTATCTGTATCCCGAGGGTGGGGCATGAAGTGATCATCGACTTTATTAACGGGGACCCGGATCGACCGCTGGTGATGGGCAGTCTGTATAACAATGTCACCATGCCTCCCTGGGAACTCCCCGAAAATGCCACCCAGAGTGGCTGGATCAGCCGCACGCCCGGCGGTGGCCGTACAAATTTCAACGGACTCCGCTTTGAAGATAAACCGGGACTGGAAAATTACTGGGAGCAGGCCGAAAGAGATATGAACCGGCTGACCAAGCGCGATGAAGAACAGGTGATTGGTCGCTCCCGGGCCGTCACGGTCGGGGCGAATGACGCGCTGTCGGTGGCCGGTGAAAGCAGTATGCTGGTCGGGGGCGCACTGGGTATCTCTGTCGGCGGAGGGCAGAGCGATAATGTGGGAGGCGCCAAAGGAATTAATGTCGGAGGCGCATTTATGACGGCGGTGGGCGGATATCACTCCGTCGTGGTCGGCGGAGCGCATCAGCTGGCCGCCGGGGGGGCGGCGACGATGACCGCCGGGGGCATTTTCTGTATTAACTCCGCCAATGAGCTGGTGATCAGCGCACCGCTGGTACGGATTATCGGTTCTCAGCAACTGGTATTACAGGGAGGACAGGTACTGATAAACCCTGGCGATTGTCAGAACTGCGGCGGTGGTGGCGGTGGCGGTGGCGGTGGGGGCGCGATCATCGGCAAGCCCGGTATTCCGGGAATTATCGCCGGGGCCGGCTTAGGCAGGTTGCCAACCCTGCCGTCACCCACAGAAAGCCCGACGGAATCGCCGGTCCCGACAGAAACGGAAACACCGCCCTGGAGCCCGCCATTGGGATAACGTCACCGTGGACGCCGGTAACGCGGGTTGCAGTCACCCCCGGCACACTCAACGCGAAGGAGTTACAGAATGTTTAATGCAGCTCGGGCAGGCGATGCCACCACCCATGGGGGAGTCATTATTAACGGGGCTTCGACGGTTTTTATTAACGGCCTTCCTGCCGCCGTGGCGGTGATCAGCCAGGCCGGTTGCAGCCTTTCCCACGGGACGGCGCCCGTGGTCACCGGGTCCGGTACCGTGTTTATCGAAGGCGTTGCGGCAGCCAGAGTCAGCGATATGACCGGCTGTGGTGCGGTTATCTGTACGGGAGCCGGAAATGTTTTTATGGGGTAACCGTCAGCACCAGGAACAGGCACTATGCCCGTAATACTGCCCCCGATTGAGACTTCCGGCGAGCCGTCATCCCTGAAGAGCAGTGAACTCCTCGCGGTGGATGACCGGTTCAGCGGCGGAGCCTACGCAACAGACCGGCATAGCGGTTACAGCCAGCTGCAGCGGGACCCGCGGGATATTCTGAAAATTCTGGGGAATGAATATATCTGTTATCTGTATGACCCACAGGGGGGACCGCAGAGCAGGACCGCCGGCTCGCCGCCGAAAATCCTGCCGCCGGAGTTTACAGCGCAGGACCCGCCCGGGGCTCAGAAAACGCTGACAGAATATCTGCTGGGTGACGAACGTCTGATTGACCGGTTACTGGACGATGCTCCTCAGGAAGAATGGGTTATCCGGCCGCTGTTCGGGGAAGATGAGCCGGATTTGTTGTCGGCACTGGCTCCCGATTTTTTGCTGAAGGATTTACCCGTCATAGAATAGCGAAAGTCTTGCGCTGCCTTTTCCCGTGAGTTTTACGGACGGAGATACTATGAAATCAGGATGGCGTTACCCGCCGGCATTATCGGACAGGCTAATGGGTTCCGACAGTACGGTGAATAAAAACAGAGATTATCGGATAAGTGCAGATAAAATGCGTCAGCTGGTAATTACTGAAATTCTGGAATTATTAAATCACACTAACAGAGAAAATGAGATTGGTGGTGAAAAATATCCGCAGGTCCTTTCTTCTGCCCTGAATTTCGGACGGCCAGCCCGGCGTTTTTTTTCCGGTGCGGAGGAAGGCATTCAGACCGAAAATGATATCCGCACGGCCATATTACGTTTTGAGCCGCGGGTGATCCCTGAAACATTAATCGTCCGGGTCTCCCCCTCCCGCCAGAGCAGGCAACAACGGGGTACGATAGCCGTTGAGGTTTCTGCGATGATCTACTGGCATCCCTCACCGCTGGACCTCTGTCTGAAAGGGCATTATGACCGGGATACCCACCGGCTATCTGTGCGGTAGGCGATTTATCCGCCGGTGATCCGTGGCGTGGAAATGATTATTATGACCGCTACGTCCGGACTGATTATTTATATCAATAACCCGCCGGAGACCCATTAAATATTCCTGTTACCGGCAGTGGTAACTCTTTTTTGTAAGGAATTCGCCAGTAATGGTTAGTTTAATTAAAAGCTGCAGGATCCGTCCGGTTTAAATAATAGAAAATTACAAGGCGGGTGTAATCATCCTGTTTGTATCCGCCTGCGATAATATGCATATTAGCCTGTGGGAAGGCGGTACTTGCCTTCTGATAAAAATAAATAACAGGTGTAATGGATGACATTGGAAATATTTTTTTTAGATCCCAATATCTATGAAGTGATTGGGATTAAAGCGATTGTCTGTCAGCAATACCCGGGAGATCCTGCCGATATCCGTTTTCCTTCTCAGGAAGAGTCCTCGTTGAGAAGCGACGCACGTATTATTTTTCGTCACGAAGCGATAACCATGAAGTTACCGGTGTTGCCCTCCTGCCGGCAGCAGGCCGTCGCGGGATGTCCGGTGATGACACTGCATGTGCCGTTTCTGAGCCGGAAGTGTCCGGTGGATGACTTTGCGTTAAAAATAAAAAAAATTCTGAGTATTGCCACCTCCGCCCGCAGGTTTCCTCTCGCTGACAGTCTTTCAAAACTGACGGGTTACAGACAGTTATCTGATACTGAATATCAGGTCATGATCCTGATCGGTCGCGGGATGACCTGTCAGGATATTTCACGGGCACTGAACCGTTCAGAGAAAACCATCAGTGCCCATTACCGTAACGTCAGCCGGAAAATGGGGGCGGCTAACCGGGCTGAATTTTATCGTTATGCTTTCTTTATCTCCCGTTCCGGCGGGGATCGGAGAAACACATTATTTTTGTGACCGTGATGACAGCCCCCGGGGGCTGACTACCTGGCCGGAATATCCTTCGGTTTTAATGCTTTTTACCGGCAATTCTCAGAATTTTTTTCCACAGTCACTTTGGCTCTGTGTAGTAAAGCATTATCATGGGAATCTTTCTGATTTCTGGTTAATGGGTCCCTGATGCGTTACAAAATTGCTTTGTTACCGTTATTTGCCTTACTCGCCGCTTGCAGCAGTAAACCGCAAGGGGCTGCCGGGTCTTCGCCTCAGGGCGGTTTTTTACGGCCTCCTGCCGCAGAGCAGAGCATGCTGTCCGGCGATTTTCTCGGACAACCTCAGACTGAAGCCTTCATTACGATGATGGTGAAAAAGCATGGCTTCGAGCGCAGTCAGCTGGAATCCTGGCTTGGACAGGCCCGCCGCCTGGACTATGTGTTACGGCTTATGGACCGCCAGGCGCCGAATGTGGCTCCGGCCGTCGGTCCTAATGGCGCATGGTTACGCTACCGGAAGAATTTCATCACCCCGGGCAACGTCCGGAACGGGGTCGCTTTCTGGGATCAGTATCAGACAGAACTCCAACAGGCTCAGCAGAAATACGGCGTACCGCCGGAAATCATCGTGGGCATTATCGGGGTAGAGACCCGCTGGGGCCGTGTCATGGGGAAAACCCGTATCCTGGATGCGCTGGCAACCCTGGCCTTTGATTATCCGCGGCGTTCAGCCTATTTCAGCAGTGAACTTGAGACCTTTCTGTTGATGGCCCGGAACGAAAATGAAAGTCCGCTCGGGCTGAAGGGGTCGTTCGCCGGGGCGATGGGCTATGGGCAGTTTATGCCGTCGGCCTATCAGAAATATGCGGTCGACTTTAACGGCGACGGACATATTAACCTGTGGGATCCCGTCGATGCTATCGGCAGTGTGGCCCACTATTTCCAGCAGCACGGCTGGCAAGCCGGGCAGGCGGTGGCAATCACCGCGAACGGTTCCGCTCCCGGCCTCAATGATGGCTTTTCCACCCGGTATCGGGTGAGTCAGCTGGCGGCGTATGGACTGCAGCCGCAAATGGCACTGTCCGGTTCCACCGAGGTGAGTCTGCTTCGCCTGGATATGGGGCAGTATTATCAGTACTGGTTCGGGTTGCCTAACTTTTATGTGATAACCCGCTATAATCACAGCACCCACTATGCAATGGCGGTCTGGCAGCTGGGAGAAGCGGTCCGCAACGCCCGGCAAAGCAGCATTTTTTAATTCAGCCCTTTCCTTATCAAATGTGTGGATATACTATGGCGCCCTTTGCGGGCGCCCTTTGTGCCTGCCGTTAAGTGAAGGAACCCTCCGATGCAAACATTACCTCCCTGCCCGCAATGCCATTCTGAGTACACCTGGCAGGATAATGATAACTACAACTGCCCTGAGTGCGGTCACCTGTGGCCGGTGAACGAAAGCCAGCCTGCGGAGACTGAGCTTCAGGTTCGCGATGCTAACGGGAACCTGCTGGCGGATGGCGACTCCGTTACGGTGATCAAAGATCTGAAAGTGAAAGGCAGTTCATCGGTCTTAAAGATCGGCACCCGCGTGAAAAGCATTCGTCTGGTCGAGGGTGACCACAATATCGATTGCCGTATCGAGGGCTTTGGTCCGATGAAACTGAAATCTGAGTTCGTAAAAAAGAACTAATATGATTTCCGCTCTGCGCCCGGGACTCCTGTGAGACCGGGCACATTACTGCTAATTTTCACGCCTTTCTGACTGTTTTCCCTCAGCCATATTCCCAAATCCCCCGCAAGCCGGCGAAGATAACTTGAAAACCAGCGATTAACCCATAGTATCTTCTGAGTAGTGGCAGACATTTGTCATGCCGGAGAATGAAAGGAGAAACGATGGATAGGGATTTACAGCAGTTAAGTATTAAAGCCGGTCAGTTTTTATTGTCCCGCGGGGCGACGTTAACGGCCGCAGAATCCTGTACCGGGGGCTGGATAGCCAAAGTCATTACCGATATCAGCGGCAGTTCGGCCTGGTTCGAGCAGGGGTTTGTCACGTACAGCAACGAGGCGAAAACCACGATGTTGGGCGTGAGTCCGGTCACGCTTGAAACCTACGGTGCGGTCAGTGAGCAAACGGTGCGTGAAATGGCGAACGGAGCATTACAACAGGCGGGTGCAGATTATGCTATTGCCGTCAGCGGCATTGCCGGTCCCGGAGGGGGGAGTGATGAGAAACCGGTAGGAACGGTCTGGTTTGGTTTCGCTTCTGCGTCCGGTGAAACGGTAGCCGTTAATCGTCTGTTCCGGGGAGACCGTGACGAAGTTCGCAAGCAGGCAGTTATTTTTGCGCTGCAGACATTGTGTGAAGGATTTGCGGAAAAATAAACTTGATACTGTATGACTATACAGTATAATTGGTGGTCACAGAGACAGAGATATCATTAAATTTGCCTGGCTAATCCGGCATAATCAGGAGTGGAAATGGCGATCGACGAAAACAAACAGAAGGCTTTAGCCGCAGCGCTGGGGCAGATTGAAAAGCAATTCGGTAAAGGCTCCATTATGCGTCTGGGTGAAGACCGCACTATGGATGTTGAGACTATTTCGACCGGTTCTCTGTCTCTTGATATTGCGTTAGGTGCCGGTGGCCTGCCGATGGGACGTATTGTCGAGATTTATGGCCCGGAATCGTCAGGTAAAACGACACTGACCCTTCAGGTCATTGCCGCCGCTCAGCGTAAAGGCAAGACCTGTGCCTTTATCGATGCAGAGCACGCACTGGACCCGGTCTATGCCAAGAAGCTGGGTGTGGATATCGACAACTTGCTGTGTTCACAGCCGGATACCGGTGAACAGGCGCTGGAAATCTGTGATGCGCTGGCACGTTCCGGTGCGGTAGACGTTATCATCGTCGATTCTGTCGCAGCACTGACACCAAAAGCCGAAATCGAAGGTGAAATCGGTGACTCACACATGGGTCTGGCTGCCCGTATGATGAGCCAGGCGATGCGTAAGCTGGCCGGTAACCTGAAACAGTCCAATACGTTACTGATTTTCATCAACCAGATCCGTATGAAAATTGGTGTCATGTTTGGTAACCCGGAAACGACCACCGGGGGCAACGCCCTGAAGTTTTATGCGTCTGTACGTCTGGATATTCGTCGTATCGGTGCCATTAAAGAAGGCGATAATGTCGTCGGCAGTGAGACGCGGGTAAAAGTCGTTAAGAACAAAATTGCGGCGCCGTTCAAACAGGCAGAATTCCAGATCATGTACGGTGAAGGGATCAACTTCTACGGTGAACTGGTTGACCTGGGCGTGAAGCACAAGCTGATTGAAAAAGCCGGTGCATGGTATAGCTACAATGGCGACAAAATTGGCCAGGGTAAAGCGAATGCCAGCAACTATCTGCGTGATAACCCGCAGGCTGCTACAGAAATCGAAAAGAAACTGCGTGAAATGCTACTGAACAATCCGGCTCAGGAAACCGCTGAAGCAGAGAAGGGTGAAAATCACCTCGATGCTGTCAGCGATGAGCATCAGGAATTCTGATGTAAACCGCCTGACGGATGTCAACAAAACGGGAGATAGCCTCAGGGCTACTCCCGTTTTTTGTTATTCGCTTACCGCCACTGATAGAGTAGGGCGGTATTCACCGTTTTACCTGTCGGGGAAAGGAACACCATGCTTTTTACAGAAAACGAACGACGTCCTTCATTTACCGCATTGCTTGACCGTGCGATGAGGCTGCTTGCTCAGCGAGACCATCCTGAGCAGGAGTTGCGGGAGAAAATCCGTCTGTCACTGCGCCGAAGCGAGTTGCGGCAGGGCAGTGGCAGTGCTGAACCTCTGGATGAGGAAGCTCTGGAACAGGTCATTGCCTACTGCCTTGAGAACGACTGGCTGAATGATGATCGCTTTATCGGGCGTTTTATCGTCAGCCGAAGCCGGAGTGGCTATGGCCCGCAGCGTATCCGACAGGATTTAACGCAGAAAGGGGTGGACAGACATGCCATTGAACAGGCCATGGATGAGGCTGAGGTAGACTGGCTGGCCTGCGCCAGCGAAGTCGCGCACAAAAAATATGGCGAGCAGGGCCCGGCCGATCTGAAAGAAAAAGCAAAAGCCCAACGTTTTTTGCACTCCAGAGGCTTTCTGATGGCAGATATTCGTGCTGTTTTAGCAAATTTTGGTCACTGAGCCATAATGGGATTTTACTTCCCAGTGAAGAAAACTTATCTTATTCCCACTTTTTGTTCCTTTGTCACGGGCAGATGTTATTTCAGCAATCGCCCGGACTGAGCGGAACATCCGTTAGCGTGATACCAGGATAATTATGAGCAAGAGTACTGCTGAGATCCGTCAAGCGTTTCTCGATTTCTTTCATGGCAAGGGACATCAGGTTGTAGCCAGCAGCTCCCTCGTACCGAATAACGACCCGACGTTACTGTTCACTAACGCCGGGATGAACCAGTTTAAAGACGTTTTCCTGGGTCAGGATAAACGCAGTTATCATCGGGCAACCACTTCACAGCGTTGTGTGCGGGCGGGCGGTAAACATAACGACCTGGAAAATGTCGGCTACACCGCACGTCACCATACCTTCTTTGAAATGCTGGGTAACTTCAGCTTCGGTGACTACTTCAAATCTGATGCAATCGCTTACGCCTGGGAATTACTGACCGGGGATGAGTGGTTCAGCCTGCCTAAAGAACGGTTATGGGTCACGGTCTATGAGACCGATGACGAAGCCTACAATATCTGGGCAAATGATATCGGCATTCCGCCGGAACGTATTATCCGCATTGGCGATAATAAAGGCAGCGCCTACGCTTCTGATAACTTTTGGCAGATGGGTGATACCGGTCCGTGCGGCCCATGCAGTGAGATTTTCTATGACCACGGAGATCACATCTGGGGAGGTCCTCCGGGCAGCCCTGAAGAAGATGGTGATCGCTACATAGAGATCTGGAATATCGTCTTTATGCAATTTAACCGTCAGCCTGACGGAACCATGCTGCCGTTACCAAAACCTTCTGTAGATACCGGAATGGGGCTGGAACGTATCACTGCGGTGTTACAACACGTCAATTCTAACTATGAAATCGACCTGTTCCGTAACCTGATCCGCGCGGTAGCAGAGGTGACCGGCACGACCGATCTGAATAATAAATCGCTGCGGGTTATTGCTGACCATATCCGTTCCTGTGCCTTCCTGATCGCCGATGGTGTGATCCCATCCAATGAAAACCGCGGTTATGTCCTGCGTCGTATTATTCGTCGTGCGGTACGTCACGGGAATATGCTGGGTGCTAAAGAGAGCTTCTTCTACAAACTGGTACAGCCGTTAATTGATGTAATGGACATTGCCGGTGAAGAGCTTCGCAAACAAAAAGATCATGTGGAAGCGGTGCTGAAAACTGAAGAAGAGCAGTTTGCAAAAACGCTGGAACGTGGTCTGGCTCTGCTGGACGAAGAACTGTCAGCCCTGACCGGAGATACGCTGGACGGTGAAACGGTCTTCCGTCTGTATGATACCTTCGGTTTCCCGGCGGATTTAACCGCCGATGTCTGTCGTGAGCGTAATCTGAAAATTGATGAGGCCGGGTTCGAAGAGGCGATGGAAGCGCAGCGTCAGCGTGCGCGCAGCGCCAGTGGATTCAGCGCGGACTACAACAATCTTATCCGTGTCGAAAAAGACTCAGCTTTTACAGGGTATGATGCCCTGCAGGCGCAGTCCGAAATCACGGGTATTTTTGTGGAAGGACAAGCCACCGATGTGCTGACGGCCGGACAGGAAGCGGTGATAATCCTGGACCAGACACCATTCTATGGTGAGTCAGGCGGACAGGTGGGTGATACCGGCACTCTGACGGCTAACGGGACGACCTTTACGGTTTCTGATACCCGGAAGTTTGGTCAGTCAAACGGCCACCTCGGGACGCTGACCGCCGGGACGATGAAAGTCGGAGACCGCGTCATTGCCCATGTTGACGAACAGCGCCGTGCCCGGATTCGTCTGAATCACTCTGCCACCCACTTACTGCATGCAGCATTGCGTGAAGTGTTGGGTGACCACGTGGCTCAGAAAGGGTCGCTGGTGAACGATAAATACCTGCGTTTCGATTTTTCTCACACCGAAGCCGTTAAACCGGAGCAATTGCGTCGTGTTAACGAGATTGTGAACGCGCAAATTCGCCGCAATCTGCCTGTCGAGACCCGTATCATGGATCTGGACGAGGCGAAGGCAAACGGTGCGATGGCGTTGTTTGGTGAAAAATATGATCAGAAAGTCCGTGTCCTGACGATGGGGGACTTCTCTGTCGAGCTGTGCGGGGGAACCCACGCCAGCCGGACCGGAGACATTGGTCTGTTCCGCATCACCTCAGAGGCAGGCACGGCAGCCGGTGTACGTCGTATTGAAGCCGTGACCGGCCAGACGGCACTGGAGAGTGTTTTCACTCAGGATGCTCAGTTGCATGAAATTGCACATCAGGTGAAAGCGAATAACAGTAACCTGAATGAAAAAGTTCGTTCTCTGGTGGAGCAGGTGCGTTCACTGGAGAAAGAAGTGCAGCAGTTGCAGGACCAACAGGCAGCACAGGAGAGCAGTTCTCTGGCTGCCAAGGCCATTGATATTAAAGGTGTCCGTGTGCTGGTCAGCGAGCTCAGTAACATGGAGCCGAAGCTGCTGCGGACCATGGTTGACGATTTGAAAAATCAGCTGGGTTCTGCTGTTATTGTGCTTGGCACTGCGAATGAAGGTAAAGTTTCTCTAATTGCTGGTGTAACGAAAGATTTAACGGACAAGGTAAAAGCAGGGGAACTGATCAGCGTCATCGCCAGTCAGGTGGGCGGTAAAGGTGGTGGTCGTCCGGATATGGCTCAGGCTGGCGGAACGGACCCTGCGGCATTACCGGCTGCTCTGGCAGGCGTTGAAGCGCTGGTCAGTGCAAAGTTGTAATGAAATAAAACGAGCTATCGGTAAAGGCGCTCAGGAGGTTTCTCCGGGCGCTTTTTACACGAGGAACAGCCAGTAATGATAAAGTCAGGGTGTAATGGTGTATTTCGGCTAAACTAACTATTAGCGAAATGTATTGGCAAACTGATTGAATTTTCTGTATCAGTCATAGTCAATATATGTGTTGCGTTATACGATGGATTTGCCGGGAGCATGAACAGGCCCGACTCTTTTAATCTTTCAAGGAGCAAAGAATGCTTATTCTAACTCGTCGAGTTGGTGAAACCCTCATGATTGGCGATGAGGTGACGGTCACGGTATTAGGTGTGAAAGGGAATCAGGTACGTATAGGCGTTAATGCTCCCAAAGAGGTTTCTGTCCACCGGGAAGAGATCTACCAACGCATTCAGGCAGAGAAAACCCAGCAGCCTGACTACTAACATATTCAGCGCCTCGTTTTTTAACGAGGCGCGCCTCTTTTTAAGCCCCGGATTTTTGTCGTCCTCTCTTTCTTACCCCATGCTGTGCTGTTGAATATTCACTCTTTTTGCTTTTTAAATGCCCTGATTGATGAAGAAGCGCTCAAACAAACAATCTTCCGGAAAAATTGTTTGACTTATAAGTCGGGGAAAGTAATATGTGCGCCAACGCAGCGACGAAGAGCGATGTAAAGCACTGAGTCGGGCGGGAAGTAAAGTAACAATGGTGAGGTGGCCGAGAGGCTGAAGGCGCTCCCCTGCTAAGGGAGTATGCGGTCAAAAGCTGCATCGAGGGTTCGAATCCCTCCCTCACCGCCATTTACGCTGCATCCGTAGCTCAGCTGGATAGAGTACTCGGCTACGAACCGAGCGGTCGGAGGTTCGAATCCTCCCGGATGCACCATGCGTAACCTGGCACGTTAATTTACGAAGATGTGATATCAGCACTCTGCATTATACAAGAATTCTAAAATGCATCCGTAGCTCAGCTGGATAGAGTACCCGGCTACGAACCGAGCGGTCGGAGGTTCGAATCCTCCCGGATGCACC
>NZ_JAERJR010000011.1 GCF_018257515.1 Tatumella sp. JGM118 | reverse complement strand
CCCCATGTTGGTTTGTCTCCTTTTACTTGTGGTGAGTAAGCAGAGATATTCCGGCATGGGCATTCTTCAGGCTATAGTCTTACAGGATCAATCACCACCTCCCCAGGAGGTGGTTTAGGGGTGACAATAAAAAGGGCGTCCTGAGGGACGCCCTTTTTTTATCTCTGACCCGTTCTGAATCGCGATGACCTGTTCCTGATCTCACTGCGGATCACGTGATGATGGCAGAGCGCATAACAGCCAACGGGATTTGTCCCGGTCTGAATCGCGTTAATACCGTTGACTCACCTACTCAGGAAATCAGGAAAGGTGATCACTCAGCGGTGAAGTACACACCCTGCGATGGAACCTCACCCTGCATCCTGCTGTAACCTGCTGTTACCGTTCAGACTGCCCGGCCCCCGTCAGTTATTTACGCCGCCAGGTCGTTCCCTGCGGGCCATCTTCAACGATGATCCCCAGCTCATTCAGTTTGTCACGGGCAATGTCCGCCTGAGCCCAGTTTTTGGTTTCACGCGCTTCTTTACGCATTACAATCAGTGCCTCGATTTCAGCAACCTCATCATCATTGCTGCCGGCCGCGCTCTGCAGAAAGACTTCCGGATCCTGCTGTAACAGCCCCAGCACACCGGATAACTGACGTAATTTCGCCGCCACACCTTCCGCCGCGGCCGGGTCTTCGGCTTTCAGCCGGTTCACTTCGCGCGCCATATCAAACAGCACCGAATAGGCTTCCGGCGTATTAAAGTCATCGTCCATCGCATCGCGGAAACGCTGCTCAAACTCCGTCCCTTCCGCCGGCACTGCCGACGGGTCGGTGTTACGTAATGCGGTATACAGACGTTCCAGCGCCGAACGGGCCTGCTTCAGGTTATCTTCGCCATAGTTTAACTGGCTGCGATAATGTCCGGACATCAGAAAATAGCGTACCGTTTCGGCATCATAGTGGGCCAGCACATCACGCACGGTGAAAAAGTTACCCAGCGATTTGGACATTTTCTCGCGGTCCACCATGACCATTCCGGAATGCATCCAGTAATTAACGTATTCACCGCCATGAGCACAGGTCGATTGCGCAATTTCATTTTCATGGTGCGGGAACATCAGGTCAGAGCCCCCGCCGTGGATATCAAAATGCTCACCCAGTTGTTTGCAGTTCATGGCCGAACATTCGATATGCCAGCCCGGACGCCCCTCACCCCACGGAGATGCCCAGCCTGGTTCATCGGCTTTCGACATTTTCCACAGCACAAAGTCCATCGGGTTTTTCTTCACATCCGCCACTTCCACGCGGGCGCCGGCCTGCAACTGCTCCAGATCCTGGCGGGAAAGTTCGCCATAATGGCTGTCGCTCATCACATCGAACATCACATCGCCATTACCGGCAACATACGCATGTCCGCGTTGCAGCAGTTTTTCCACCAGCCCGATAATTTCCGGGATATGGCGGGTAGCCCGGGGCTCTGCGTCCGGCGGCAGGATATTCAGCGCAGCAAAATCACGGTGCATTTCGGCAATCATCCGGTCGGTCAGTTCACCGATGGTTTCACCTTTCTCGTTCGCGCGTTTAATGATTTTGTCATCAATATCGGTAATATTTCTTACGTAATTCAGGTCATAGCCCAGGTAGCGTAAGTAGCGGGAAACCACATCAAAGGCGACAAATGTCCGTCCGTGCCCGATATGGCACAGGTCATAAACGGTAATACCGCACACGTACATGCCAATTTTCCCGGCATGAATAGGTTTAAATTCCTCTTTTTGTCTGCTCTGAGTGTTATAGATTTTTAGCATTTAACTCTTCCGTTTCTGCGTGTGTTCTGCGTGTGCGATAACTCGGGTTATTGTGCCGTATTTTTCACGGGACTGCGACGTAAAGCAAGCCCGGTAACCGGAGGTCCACTTCCCCTACTGCCGTATACCTCAAATTTATGGTATAAGGTGCCATCGTCAATGCCCTTTCTGAATCACAGAAAAGGCTGAAATACTGCACAACAACCATGACAGGATGAAATTATGGTCACTTTCCAGACTAATTTTGGTGATATCGTCATCAAAACCTTCGATGATAAAGCCCCGGCTACCGTAGAAAACTTTCTGACCTACTGCCGTGAAGGGTTTTATGACAACACCATTTTCCATCGCGTCATCAATGGCTTCATGATCCAGGGGGGTGGTTTTGAGCCAGGGATGAAGCAGAAATCAACCAACGCTGAAATCCGTAACGAAGCCAGCAATGGTCTGAAGAACACCCGCGGTACACTGGCAATGGCACGTACTTCTGCACCGCACTCTGCCACAGCACAGTTCTTCATCAACGTTGCAGATAATGACTTCCTGAACTTCCGTGATGAAAGCGTTCAGGGCTGGGGCTACTGTGTCTTCGCCGAAGTGGTCGAAGGTATGGATGTGGTTGAGAAAATCAAAGCAGTTTCTACCGGCCGTAGCGGTATGCACCAGGACGTCCCTAAAGAAGACGTTGTCATTCAGAAAGTGACCATCAGCGAGTAATGTCGCGGACACTTTTTATTGCAGATTTGCATCTGTGTCAGCAGGAACCGGCAATTACTGCCGGTTTTCTGCGTTTTTTACAGCGTGAAGCCACAGCCTGTGAAGCCCTGTATATCCTGGGCGATCTGTTTGAAAGCTGGATCGGCGATGATGACCCGAACCCGCTGCACCAGCAGGTCGCTGAGGCGCTCTCTGCCCTGACGATCCCGGTCTGGTTTATCCACGGTAATCGCGACTTCTTACTGGGGAAAAAGTTTGCTGCCCGCTGCGGTATGCAGTTACTCCCCGAAGAACAGTTACTGGAACTCTATGGTCACCGCGTTCTGATTATGCATGGTGATACCCTCTGCACCGATGATGCCGGTTACCTGCGCTTTCGCGAGAAGGTTCATCAGCCCTGGCTGCAGCGCCTGTTTCTGAGGCTGCCGTTGTGGCTGCGCCAGAAAGTCGCCGTCCGGTTACGTAATGACAGTCAGCAGGCCAATCAGACCAAAAGCCAGCAAATCATGGATGTGAATCAACAGGCCGTCGAAGCCGTGATGGAACGTTACCAGGCCTCACTGTTGATCCATGGTCATACCCACCGTCCGGCCATTCATCGTCTCACTGTCAGTGATCATCCCGCAGAGCGGGCCGTCCTCGGTGCCTGGCATCAGGAAGGTTCTATGATCCAGCTGGATGCAGACGGGGTCAGCCTCATCGCTTTCCCCTGGTAAATCAGGCTATTTTGTCCGGTTGTGTCACGACGCAACCGTTTTCCTTCTTCCCGACTCATGCTATTCTCACGCCCTTCTCAAGGTGTAATACCTGTCCGCCTTCAGGTTTTTTATCTACTCACAGGAGTTGACCGCATGTCGTCGAATACTGCCCCGGCCCGTATCGCTATCATTATGGGTTCTAAAAGTGACTGGGCTACGATGCAGTATGCTGCAGAAATTCTTAACGAACTGGATCTTGCGCACCACGTGGAAGTGGTGTCTGCACACCGCACCCCGGATAAATTGTTCAGCTTTGCTGAGAATGCACAGCAGCAGGGCTTTCATGTGATTATTGCCGGTGCCGGCGGTGCAGCACACCTGCCAGGTATGCTGGCGGCCAAAACCCTGGTGCCGGTACTGGGTGTCCCGGTACAGAGCGCAGCGCTCAGCGGTGTCGATAGCCTGTATTCTATCGTGCAGATGCCGCGCGGGATCCCGGTCGGGACGCTGGCGATCGGTAAAGCCGGTGCCGCCAACGCCGCTCTGCTGGCCGCGCAAATTCTGGCCGTTAATGATGCCGGACTGGCGCAGCGTCTGTCCGACTGGCGGACGCAGCAAAGTGAAGCGGTGCTGAACCATCCGGACCCACGGGAGGAAGACGCATGAAACCGGTTTGCGTATTAGGTAACGGACAACTGGGACGGATGCTACGCCAGGCCGGGGAGCCGCTGGGAATTGCTGTCTACCCTGTCGGTATTGATGCAGAACCGGAAAGCCTGCCTATCCGCGAGAGCGTGATCACCGCCGAAATCGAACGCTGGCCTGAAACCCCGCTGACACAGGCCCTGGCCAGTCATCCGGCGTTTGTTAACCGGGATATTTTTCCGCGACTGGCCGACCGTCTGACCCAGAAGCAACTGCTCGATCAGTTAGGCCTGGCGACGGCCCCGTGGCAACTGCTGAGCGATGCAGCACAGTGGCCGGAGGTTTTTCAGCGCCTGGGCGACCTGGCCATCGTGAAACGCCGGACCGGGGGCTATGATGGCCGCGGCCAGTGGCGACTGCGGGAGAGCGATTGTCAGACGCTGCCGGAAGAGTGCTATGGCGAATGTATCGTGGAACAGGGCATAGATTTTTCCGGTGAGGTTTCCCTGGTCGGTGCCCGTGGTCATGACGGCACGCTGGTCTTTTATCCCCTGACCCATAACCTGCACCATAACGGTATTCTGATGTGCAGTGTTGCCCTGCCTGAGCCGGATGCCGCACAGCAGCGCCAAGCCGAGTCGATGCTGACAGCGATTATGCAGGAACTGGACTATGTCGGTGTGATGGCGATGGAATGTTTTATTACTCCTGAAGGCCTGTTAATTAACGAACTGGCCCCGCGGGTTCATAACAGCGGTCACTGGACACAGAATGGTGCTTCGATCAGCCAGTTTGCGTTGCATCTGCGGGCAATCACCGGTCTGCCCCTCCCCGAACCGGTGGTCTTCGCACCGTCGGTGATGGTTAACCTGATAGGTTGCGAACTGGACATCCGGTGGCTGTCACATCCTCTGGTCCATCTGCACTGGTACGACAAAGAGGTTCGTCCGGGCCGCAAGCTGGGCCACCTGAACCTGACCGACAGTCATCCCGACCGCTTGCAACAGGAATTACAGGCACTGGTCTGCCAGCTCCCGGCGGAATACGCCGCTGCCATCCCCTGGGCTTGCGAAAAACTCTGAACACTTTACCGCAGCAGCCTCCGGGCGCTGCGGTCATCTTCCCTTACCCTGCCTGCTCCGCGATTGGTACTCTGCCGGTTTTGTGTGTAATACTTTACCGGACCGGGCGCCTGAGGCTGAGGCGCATCCATTCCTCTTCTGATGTGATGTTATGCAAAAAAATATTCTGATTACCGGCTGCTCAAGCGGCATCGGTGCCGTTGCCGCCAGCGATTTACTGAACCGTGGCTATCGTGTGATTGCCGCCTGCAGAAAACCGGACGATGTGCGCCGTATGGTGCAACTGGGATATTGCGGTATTCTGCTGGATCTGGACGATGCAGAGAGCGTCAGCAACGCAGCACACGAGGTGATTACGCTGTGTGATGGCCGGCTGCACGGGCTGTTCAATAATGCCGGCTTTGGCGTGTATGGTGCCTTACCCGCCCTGTCCCGTGAGCAGATGGAAAAACAGTTTTCCGCCAATTTCTTTGCGGTACACCAGCTGACGATGCTGCTGTTGCCCGCGCTGAGAGCGGCCGGGAATGCCCGTATCATCAACACCAGTTCGGTGATGGGCCTGATCTCCACCCCCGGCCGGGGAGCCTATGCCGCCAGTAAATATGCCCTGGAGGCCTGGTCAGATGCACTGCGCATGGAGCTGAAACCGGAAGGTATTCATGTCAGTTTGATCGAACCCGGCCCCATCTCCACGGGGTTCAGTGAGAATGTCGTGCAGGGTGTCGCCGATGAACCGGTCACTAATCCCGGCATTGCCGCCCGCTTTACCCTGCCGCCGGAAGCTGTCCTGCCGAAATTGCGGCATGCGCTGGAGAGCCGTTTCCCGAAACAGCGTTATCCGGTGACCGTGGTCGCCCATGTGATGTCTGTCGCACGCCGTCTGTTACCCGGGAGAGTTCTGGATCGGATTTTAAGCAATCATTCCGCCAGAGAGAAATAACCGGTTGAAGTCCGGGAAAAGATCCCCCATATCCTGCGGATAACGGTAACTATTTTCAGACCAAGGAATACAGCTTATGTTACAGCAAGCCCCGATCACTGACGTTAATGAATCCAATCTGCAGCAGGTGCTTGAGCAGTCCATGCAGGTACCGGTGCTGTTTTATTTCTGGTCTGCCCGCAGCCAGCATTGTCAGGAACTGACCCCGGTGCTGGAAAAACTGGCCGGCGAATATCAGGGACAGTTTGTGCTGGCAAAACTGGATTGTGATGAACAGCAGATGGTCGCTTCACAGTTTGGTCTGAGGGCCATCCCTACCGTCTATCTGTTTAAGGACGGTCAGCCGGTCGATGGTTTCCAGGGCCCGCAACCGGAAGAAGCCATCCGCGCACTGCTACAGAAAGTATTGCCGCGTGAAGATGAAATTAAGCTTCAGCAGGCCACCGCCTTACTGGCCGAAGAGAAACCCCTTGAGGCACTGCCGTTACTGAAAGAGGCATGGCAGCTCAGCCAGCAATCCAGTGAGACCGGCTTCCTGCTGGCAGAAACGCTGATCACCCTGAACCGCAGCGACGAAGCGGAAGAGGTGCTGAAGCATGTTCCGTTGCAGGATCAGGATAGCCGTTACCAGGGGCTGATTGCACAGATCGATCTGCTGCGCCAGGCCGCCGATACCCCGGAAATTCAGCAGTTACAGAACGAGCTGGCAGCCGACCCGGCCAACGCGGCGCTTGCCGCAAAACTGGCCGTACAGTTCCATCAGGTCGGTCGTAACGAAGAAGCACTGGAGCTGTTGTTCAGCTTTCTGAAAAGCGATCTCGCCGCCGGTGGCGGTGAACTGCGTAAAACCTTTCAGGAGATCCTGGCCGCACTGGGTACCGGTGATGCGTTAGCCGGTAAATTCCGCCGTCAGCTCTATTCCCTGCTTTACTGATCGACGGATTTCGGGTTCGCGGTCTGATGACAGCACCCGGCCAGAGAATCGATAATCGGGCAGGCTGCCCCGTCATCTCCGGGGCAGCTTTCTGCAAGCGTTAATAACCGCTGTCGCATCTGTTGCAACTCCGCCATCTGCCTGTCCAGTTCCTGTACCTTCCTGAGCGTTCTGGCCTTGATATCCGCACTGTGACGCTGCGGGTCGTTAAACATACCCACCAGCTCACGACACTCCTCCAGACTGAACCCGACCTGCCGTGCCTGACGTAACAGCGTCAGTTCTTCAATATGGTGGCCGACATAATGCCGGTAGCCATTGGCCGACCGTTCCGGCGGGGTAATGATGCCCTTCTCTTCATAAAACCGTATCGCTTTACCGGATAAACCGGTTTTACGTGCAATATCACTGATGTTCATCGGGCTTCTCCGTGGTTGCCGGGGCCGGTGCGGCTTTTTCTGTTGACCTTTACCTTACCGGAAGGTTTAGACTTTTAATATCGTGACGCTCCACGTTCTGTAATAGAAGGAAAAAACTATGTCTGATACTACACAACTGAAACTGGATGGTCTTTCCTGCGGTCACTGTATCCGGCGGGTCAAAGAAGTGCTGGAACAGCGCAGTGATGTGACGGCTGCAGAGGTCACCCTGGAACAGGCTCAGGTCACCGGCACCGCACGGGCAGCAGACCTGATCGCCGATATCGAAAAGGCCGGTTACCATGCCAGCCAGCAGACCGGTGAAAGCCACCCAAAGTCTGAACCGCTGACAGCAACAGATCCCGTGCCGGACGGGCTGCCAGCGGACACCGTTCCGGCCTCCCCGCTGAATGAGGACGATCAGGCCGTCCAGCTGCTGATTGAAGGTATGAGCTGCGCGAGCTGTGTCAGCCGGGTTGAAAAAGCACTCAGTCAGGTCTCCGGTGTCCGTCAGGCGCGGGTCAACCTGGCCGATCGCAGTGCGTTGATTTCGGGACAACCTCAGCCTGACGCCCTGCTGGCCGCGGTCAGCGCCGCCGGGTACCACGCACTGCTGATCAGCGATGATAACGAACGCCGTGAAACACAGAAGAAAACGTCACGGCAACGTTTTATCCGTTTTAGCTGGCAGGCAGCGCTGGCTCTGCTGACCGGTATCCCGGTGATGATTTGGGGGATGACCGGCCAGCATATGATGCTGAGCGCGGAGAATCATAATCTGTGGCTCAGCATCGGGGTGATCACTCTGCTGGTCATGATCCTTTCCGGTGCCCATTTCTATCGCAGTGCGTGGAAAAGTCTGCGTAACCGGACAGCGACCATGGATACGCTGGTCGCGCTGGGCACGGCTGTCGCCTGGCTATATTCTGCCGCGGTGGTGTTATTCCCGGCTCACTTTCCGGAGGCCGCACGCCATCTCTACTTTGAAGCCTGTACCATGATAATCGGGCTGATTAACCTCGGCCATGCGCTGGAACAGCGCGCACGACAGCATTCCTCACAGGCACTGGAAAAATTAATCGCCCTCGCCCCGGCAGAAGCTACGATCGTCAACGGTAAAGAGGAAAAGCGTCTGCCGGTCAGTGCCATCGAAACCGGTATGCGGATCCACCTGCGGACCGGGGATCGGATCCCGGTGGATGGCGTGATCAGTGACGGGGAAGGCCGTGTCGACGAATCGATGCTGACCGGCGAAGCCTGGCCACAGAAAAAACAGGCCGGTGATCTCCTGCATGCCGGGACTCTGGTCAGTGACGGTTCACTGATTTTCCGGGCAACGGCCACCGGGAAGAATACGGCCCTGGCCAGGATCATCTCGCTGGTGAGAAATGCCCAAAGCAGTAAACCCCGCATCGGCCAGCTGGCGGATCGTATTTCTGCCGTCTTTGTACCGGCAGTGATTGCCATTGCGCTGCTCAGCGGGGTTATCTGGTATCTGGCCGGACCGGCCCCGCAGCTTGCCTACAGCATGGTCGTGATCACCACCGTACTGATCATTGCCTGCCCTTGTGCCCTGGGACTGGCGACCCCGATGTCGGTGATTGCCGGGGTAGGCCGGGCCGCCGTCGCCGGTGTACTGGTCAAAGATGCCGATGCGCTGCAACAGGCGAGCAGCGCGGATACGGTGGTGTTCGACAAAACCGGGACACTGACCACCGGGCATCCTTCGGTGACCGGTATCACGCTGTTTAACGATGCCGGTGAGGATGACGTTCTGTCGCTGGCCGCCGCGATGGAGCAACACTCGTCACACCCGCTGGCCAAAGCCATTCTGGCACAGGCCGCCGGCAGGGTATTACCTGATATCGCGAATGTGCAGACGGTCGCGGGCAAAGGGCTGTCCGCACGCCATAACACACAGTCGCTGTTACTGGGTAATATGACATTGCTGACGGAAGCCGGGGTGGACCTGAGTATTGCAGAGGATGCCATCCGCCAGGCGGCAGAACGTGGCGAAACCCCGGTCTTGCTGGCGATCGACAACCGGCCTGCCGCCCTGATCACGGTCAGTGACCCGTTACGTCCGGAGACGCCCCGGGTGGTACGGCAGTTGCAACAACTCGGCTATAACGTGGTGATGCTGACCGGCGACCAGCCCGAAGCGGCCGGCGTGATTGCCAAAGCCGCCGGGATCCCGCAGGTGATTGCCGGGGTACTGCCGGATGAAAAGGCTGCGACTATCCGTGGGTTACAGAAAAAAGGGCACCGCGTGGCGATGGTCGGTGACGGGATCAACGATGCCCCTGCCCTGGCGCAGGCAGATACCGGGATTGCTATCCGTGGGGGTAGCGATGTGGCGGTGGAAACGGCTACCCTGGCATTAATGCGTAACGATCTTCAGGCCGTCGCCGACGGACTGCTGATTGCCAGGGCGACCCTGCGCAATATGAAACAAAATCTGCTGGGTGCGTTTGTCTACAACTGCATCGGGATCCCGGTGGCGGCCGGAGTACTTTATCCGCTGACCGGCACCTTGCTGAACCCGGTCATTGCCGGTGCCGCGATGGCGCTGTCATCCATTACTGTGGTCACCAATGCTAACCGTTTATTACGCTATCGGTTGCCGGTACAGAATAAGCTATCCCCGGAGCACGGAAATGACTAGCATAGACGCATCCTCTGAACGACGGTATCTCAGGTAATGACACTCCTCTGGCAGCGACTGGAAAAACTATGGCGCTATCTCCACCCGGTCAGTTATCCCTGGCCGGCGGTTGATCTGCGGGTGAATGACTGCCGGATACATCTGACCGGCAGTATCCATATGGGTACGCGGGATATGTACCCGCTGTCTGAGCCTCTGCTAAAGCAGTTACGGGCCGCCGACGCGCTGATTGTTGAAGCCGACATCCTGTCATCGCCCTCTCTGCCACCGCCTGCCGATGCACGACCGCCGTTACAGGAACGATTTAGTGCAACGCTGAACGCAGAACTTGAAAAGCGGTGCGCGGAGTGTGAGTTGCCAGTCTCAACGCTGGATACGCTGCCGGCGTGGCAGATAGCGCTGATCTTACAGAGCCGGCAGGCTCAGCGGTTAGGGCTGCGTCCGGAGTATGGCATTGATTATCAGCTACTGCAGGCCGCAAAAACCCTGAATAAACCCGTGATTGAGCTGGAGGGGGCCGGAACACAGCTGGAGATGCTGACCCGCTTACCGGAAGACGGCATCGATCTGCTGACGGACTCCCTGCAGCACTGGCATACCAATGCCCGGTTACTGCAAACGATGATCAGCTGGTGGGTCGAAGGCCCGCCACGCGGAGGGCTGACCAATGACCTGCTGCCTTCTTCATTTGGTCATTCCCTGAACGATGTTCTGATCAAAAAACGTAATGCCGAATGGCAGCAGAAACTGATCCGCCTGCCTCCCGGCCGCTACCTGATGGCGGTAGGGGCACTCCATCTTTATGGTGACGATAATCTGCCTGCGATGTTTGGCCGGTGACCCTCTGCCCGTCAGAGGATCGGAAAAGTATGTATGTTCGATAGTTTAAAAGGATCTCTTTATGACGCCAGCCATTAATCTGCTGGAAAAGCAGAAGATTAACTTCCTGACCCATCAATATGATCATGACAGCAATGAGACAAATTTTGGTGATGAAGTGGTACGCAAACTTCAGCTGGACGCTGCTCAGGTGTTTAAAACCTTGCTGGTGGCCCTGAATGGTGACAGTAAACATCTGGCCGTGGCAGTCACGCCGGTGGCGACACAGCTTGATCTGAAAAAAGTCGCTAAATCGCTGGGGGCTAAAAAAGCTGAAATGGCCGACCCGCAATTAGCTCAGCGGGTGACCGGCTATCTGGTTGGCGGGATCAGTCCGTTAGGGCAAAAGAAACGCCTGCCGACCGTGATTGATGCCAGCGCCGCCTCCCTGCCGGAAATGTATATCTCCGGCGGAAAACGCGGGCTGGATATATCGCTGGCGCCGGCCGATCTGGCGGCTCTGCTGACGGCCCCTTTTGCGGATATCGCCCGCCACGACTAATCCTTCTGCTGACAAAACTGGTCAATCATCCGATACCCCGTCGGTCCCGGCGGATGGCAGGCTGACCAGATAACATGTCTCCTGCTTTGTTGCTGCCCGCCGGCTAACGTCTGCGCCCGAATGGCCTGACCAGCCAGCAAGGCAACGTTGTCCCGTCAAATCCCTGCTCTGCTATATCGCGGAGCAACAGATAAGGGGGGCTGACCACGAAGGCCCCTCACTTTTATTGTCGGGAGGCCGCATCCGGGTATTCTGCCGTCATTCCCGCACCTCTCTGAGCTGCGCCCCGCTCACCTGTTCGTAACCCGCCAGAGGATGCTGGTGATGAATATAGAGAGCCCCATTCTGACCAGCACCTGCAGGCGTCGGGCGACCCGGTCCGGCAACACTGCGTTCACGCACGCCCCGGAACGACCCGGCCGGTTTGCAGAAAATCCGCTATGTCATCATTTTCCGCGACTCTGCATTCAAATTCGATATCCTGATACTGCTCCGCAAAACGGTGTGACAGAGTTTCATGATGTTCGGCGGACCAGACATCTGACACTGCCAGGGTCAGCCCCGGCCCGGTGCCGCGGGATCAACCTATCGCTAAATCATCCGGACGACGGCAGGCGGCCAGGATCTCCCGGACGCTGACCAGTGCGAACGCCCCGCTTCCGTCAGTACCGGCTGCCTGCCGCGCCGGTCAAAGAACAGGAACTCCCTATCATCTTCCCGCCGGGCTACTGCGGCACTGATGGTGGACTGGCTTTTCCCGGTTTGCTCAGGTTCCATCCGGGACTGAACGGAGAAAAACGTTTTATCCGCCCTCAGCAGTCTTCCGGCGCGGCACCGCCCCCGTAAATGCTTAGTGAGCCAGCCCCCGCGGCCGGGTTCTCCGTCCGGACCCGGTTTGCTCAGGCTCCATCCGCGACTGACCGGCAAAAACTTTTATCCGCCCTCAGTCATCTTCCGGCACGGCAACCCGGTCGTAAAGCCTGAGCGAGCCGGCTCGTCAGGCGTCGGTGTGTTGATTCATCAGGCTCCGTCTGAAAGCGGGTTTTACTCTGCGGCCCGGGCTGTCGGGTGCCCCGGTGGCCGGCGCTGCAACAGGTGATAAACCCTGAGGATCCTGTGCCGCCGGCGAGAATTTATGAATATCAGGGATATTAATGAGTCGATAAATCCGGGGTTTTGTCAGGAAAACTAAAAAAATGGTGTCTGTCTCTCAACTTTCAGCGGCACCGTTTGTGTCATTCTGCTGTTTTACTTATTCTTTATTTAAGGGTTTACTCCGTGAATTCAGGCTGAAAGACAGAATTCAGGTTATTTTTGCCCTTATGCCTTTTTTACTGACTCAGTAACGGATTTTTAACGTTTTTATCGCGACTGTCCGTCCTGCGGACTGCGTCATTTTCCTCTCACCCCTGGCAGTGAAAGCGGTCGCCCGGCTTTAAAGGAGAGACAATGCATCATACCACCCCCCTGATCACCACTATCGTCAGCGCCCTGGTTCTGGCCTTTTTGCTGGGTATGCTGGCGAATAAATTACGATTCTCCCCGCTGGTCGGCTATTTACTTGCCGGTGTGCTGGTCGGGCCTTTTACCCCGGGCTTTGTGGCGGATACCAATCTGGCACCGGAACTGGCCGAGCTGGGCGTTATTCTGCTGATGTTCGGTGTCGGACTGCATTTCTCCCTGAAAGACCTGATGACCGTTAAAGCCATTGCTATCCCCGGGGCCATCGCACAGATTTTTGTGGCGACATTACTCGGGGTCGGTCTCTCGGCTATCCTGGGATGGAGCATGATGACCGGGCTGGTGTTCGGCCTTTGCCTCTCGACCGCCAGTACGGTTGTCCTGCTCAGAGCCCTGGAAGAACGGCAACTGGTTGACAGTCAGCGCGGGCGTATCGCCATTGGCTGGCTGATTGTCGAAGACCTGGTGATGGTACTGACCCTGGTTCTGTTACCCGCCATTGCCGGGATGATGGAACAGGGTAATGCCAGTATCGGGCTGCTGTTCCGCGACCTGCTGATCACCATCGGTAAAGTGATCGCCTTTATGGTGATTATGGTGGTTTTTGGCCGCCGGGTCGTCCCGTGGATCCTGGCGAAAAGTGCCGCCACCGGGTCGCGGGAGTTATTCACGCTGGCGGTTCTGGCTCTGGCGCTCGGGATTGCATTTGGGGCCGTGGAATTTTTTGATGTGTCATTCGCGCTGGGGGCTTTTTTTGCCGGGATGGTGCTGAATGAATCTGAACTCAGCCACCGGGCAGCCCATGATACGCTGCCGCTACGCGATGCCTTTGCGGTGCTGTTTTTTGTCTCCGTCGGTATGCTGTTTGACCCGCATATTCTGATTGAACGCCCCCTGGCGGTACTCGGCGCACTGGCCATTGTTCTGGTCGGTAAATCGCTGGCGGCCTGGTTGCTGGTTACCTGGCTTGGCCATACACGGCGTACCGCCTTAACCATCTCCGTCAGCCTTGCCCAGATTGGTGAATTTGCCTTTATTCTGGCCGGTCTGGGGGTCTCACTGGGATTACTGAACGATGACGGTCGTAATCTGGTACTGGCCGCCGCCATTCTGTCGATTATGGTGAACCCGGTGATGTTCAGTCTGGCAGAACGCTATCTGGCAACGACCGGGCCTTCCGGAGAAACGACGCCTGCCGGCGACGCTGACGAGCCGGAAGAACTCCCCGTGCCACTGACTCTCTGTCACCATGCCATTGTGGTCGGTTACGGACGGGTCGGTAGCCTGCTTTGTGAGAAGCTCCGTCAGCGACAGGTCCCGGTAGTGGTGGTGGAAACCAGCCGTACCCGTGTGGAGATTATCCGCGAACAGGGGTTTGCAGCTGTCGCGGGTAACGCCGCGCGCACCGATATCATGGACATTGCCCGGCTGGACTGCGCACGCTGGCTGTTTTTAACCATCCCCAATGGTTATGAGTCCGGAGAGGTGGCAGCAGCGGCCCGCGGGAGTCGCCAGGATATCGCCATCATTGCCCGCGCTCATTATGACGATGAAGTCACCTATCTCACCGAACACGGGGCGGATAACGTTATTATGGGGGAACGGGAAATCGCAGAGAGTATGGCCAATATTCTGGCCGCGGAGAGTTCAGCGCCGTATGCGGTATAGCGGCCGGGGCCGCGGGCCGGAGCACGCGCCCGTGAAGAATGCCACGGGCGCGGTCTGTTTTACCTGTCCCAGTAGGCCTCTTCCAGGCTGTCTTCACGTTCGGGCAGCCCGCGACTCAGACGCGGTGAATGCTGGTTCAGTACCTGGTAACTGACACGGTTTGCATACTTACAGACCTGAGCCAGCGAAGAGTAAGTCAGGAATGACTGAGAGTGTTTGGCCGAGTTCGGCACTTTCTGCCGGTGATAGTTATTGGCGGAAATATCGTGTAATACCGCGGCCAGTGCACCATCTCCTGCGCCATTAGTATTCATGATTTTTTCCGGCCCGCCCATGTAAGGGGCAATATGGGAGAAGACTTTCACCGGACGGTTACAATCCTGATAGCGCATGGCACGACTGAATTCATACTGGTTAAATTCAGCGATGGCCCCGGGTAATAATGGCAGATTCGTGCGGCGTAATACCTCTTCGTCACTGTAACCCGCCATATACAGTCCCGCCGGCCCGGCGGTGCACAGCACCAGGTCGACCCATTGTAAGGCCATATCCGCGGCCAGCAACGGGTCCGACTCCCCGGTCAGCTCACAGGCTTCGTCTTCGTTCATGGCGACGATCGAAATATGCTGCTGCAGGAACTCACGCCAGAATGCCGGGTTTTCGGCAATGACATGACGGGTCCCCAGGGTCAGAACCACCGGAACCTGGTGTTTTTTAGCATATTCGATGGCTTTCATGGTGGCCTGCGGCATGGGTTCCCCCTCTTTCGCACGCACCAGGTAAGAGGTCAGCACCAGAGCCGAGGCTTCAGCAATGACGGCTTCCGGAATATTCTCCGGATGCAGCTGATTCATGGCCCCCGGGCTTATGGCAAAGGTACGTTCGCCATTGTCACCAATCAGAGTGTAACAACGGCCAATCGAACCGTTGACGCCCTGCAGGCAGTTCAGGTCAACTTTGCTCGAGGTATTACAGAGGTAGCGATACGCATAATCACCGACCGTGATATTGCCGCACATCACCCCCAGCAGGACCGAGCGGTCATCTGCCAGCACTGAGTAGTTATGCAGAGTATTGCCGATAGTGCCACCGGCAAACTGATCACTGATAAGCTTCTTCTGTACTAATTCCTGATACAGTGCTTCTGCAACATCATCTTCGATAACCAGTGAATGCCCTCGGCTGAGACCATAACGTTCAATAAAAGCATCATCGACTTTTGCTTCTATATCCACCATCGTCTGATCAATACCGACCACCGGGGATGTGGTAAGAGACTCTGCAGGGTCAGCCTGCAGTAACGGGTCACGGGCACTGACCGGAAAGTAATGTTTGGATTTGCGCTGACCAGGAAATTTCATAATATTAAGTTAATCGCAGGAATAAAGCGTGGATCTTACCATATTCCCGACGATTAACCGGGGTTTCATCGCTCAGAATTTACCAGCTGTAACATCATGCGGATATGTAACTCATCATCGTTCAATGCCGGGATATATTCGAACTTCTCCCCCCCCGCATGCAGGAAGAACTCACGGTTTTGTTCGTTGATCTCTTCCAGTGTTTCCAGACAGTCGGCAGAGAAACCGGGACTCATGACCTGGATATGACGAATGCCTTTTTCCGGCAGAGACTTCACGGTTTCATCCGTATAAGGCATCAGCCAGGGTTCGCGACCAAACCGCGACTGGAAAGTCATGATTAATTCGTCTTCGTTCATCCCCAGGGCCTCACGCAGGCATGCCGTGGTATGTTCACAACGAAGCGGATAATCATCGCCCTGATTGGCGAAACGTTGCGGGATCCCGTGATAGGACAGTAACAGCACATCCGGCTTTCCATGCTGCGCAAATGAACGCTCTACCGAGTCCTTCAGTGCGGCGATATAACCGGGATGGGTGGCATAATCGCGGATCAGTTGAATATCCGGTAAGGTCCGCCGGCTCCGGAAAATGTCATGGAGTCCGTCCCAGACCGCCGAGACCGTCGATGATGAGAATTGGGGATATAACGGTAAAACGATCAGGCGGGTGACCCCCTGCTCCAGCAGTTCATCCACACCACTCAGCAGTGACGGATTGCCGTAAGACATGCCTAAGGCGACCGGCATATCGGTGAGCTTCGCCAGTGCGTCCCGTTGACGCTTGCTGTAGACCAGCAGCGGCGAGCCCTCATCCATCCATACCGATGCATAAAGCTTTGCTACGCGCGGAGAACGCAATGGCAGGATAGCGCCACGCAATACCGGCCACCAGATAATACGCGGCACATCGACGACGCGCTTATCACTCAGAAATTGCTTCAGATAACGCTTTACTGCCGCAGGTGTGGGGGCATCGGGAGTGCCCAGATTGACCAGCAGAACACCTGGCTTATCTTGCCTCATAATTATTCCTTATTCACAGGCTTTGCAGGGAAGGCTAATTGTAGCGAATATTGGCGAAGGGAACAGCGGCAGAAACAGAACGGACCGGATAAATCCGGTCCGTTACAGGGGATTACCCCAGAATGGTCGCCAGCTGCTGGCTGACTTCGCTGACCGGACGGGTACCGTCAATTTTCTGGTAACGGGTCTGTCCGGCAGCCGCGTCTTTGCTGTAATAAGCAATCAGCGGAGCCGTCATCTGATGGTATTCCACCAGACGTTTACGAACGGTTTCTTCCTGGTCATCTTTACGCGTGGTCAGCGGTTCGCCGGTCACATCATCCAGCCCTTCCTGCTTCGGCGGATTATAGTCGACATGATACACACGACCTGACGGCGCATGGACACGACGGCCGATAATACGGTCGACAATCACTTCGTCCGGGACGGCGAATTCCAGCACATAATCGACATTAATGCCGGCTTCTTTCATCGCATCGGCCTGCGGGATTGTCCGCGGGAAACCATCCAGCAGGAAACCTGCTTTGCAATCGTCCTGCGCAATACGCTCTTTAACCAGTGCAATAACCAGTTCATCTGTCACCAGTTTGCCTGCATCCATAATGGCTTTGGCCTGTTGACCCAGTTCAGTGCCCGCTTTAACCGCTGCGCGTAACATATCACCGGTAGAGATTTGCGGAATCCCGTATTTCTCCATGATGAACTGAGCCTGAGTTCCTTTACCTGCGCCCGGAGCACCGAGCAAAATAATACGCATTGCGTAGTACCTCTTGCGAATCGCGTTTAATAATCCTGAGAAGTGCAAAAACATACCATTATGTCCGGCGCTCCACAAGGAAAGGCCAGCCTTAATCGCTGTAAATGCCCGACAGGCACCGAAAGAGAGCCGGTAAGCCTGTTATTAAGTTTATGGAACGGACAACGACGTATCGCCGCGGAGATCACCGCCCCCTCAGATGATACAGACAGATAAAAAAGGCCCGCAAATGCGGGCCCCGTTAACATGCTGCACTCACCTGCGGCGATTACGCCAGTAATAGCTGGTTCATGCGGCGGATAAACTGGTTAGGATCTTCCAGTGTTCCGCGCTCAGCAAACAGCGCCTGATCAAGCAACAGTTCAACCCAGTCAGCAAACTGGCTGTCATCGGTCGCCTCAGCGGCTTTTTTCACCAGTGTATGTTCCGGGTTGATTTCGAAGATATATTTCACTTCCGGCGCTTCCTGACCGGCAGCGGCAAACAGCTTCGCCATCTGGGTACTCATTTCATCGGCATCGGTCACCACGATGGCCGGGGTATCAGTCAGACGATGTGTCAGACGGACATCCTTCACGCGCTCACCCAGCAGGGTTTTTACACGATCAACAAACGGCTCAAGGGCTTTTTCGCTTTCTTTCTGTTCCGCGGTTTCTTCATCGGCCAGCTTATCCAGCGAATCGTCTGCTTTGCTGACGGACTGGAACGATTTGCCATCGAACTCTGTCAGATAGCTCATCATCCATTCATCGATACGGTCAGACAGTAACAGTACTTCGATGCCTTTCTTACGGAACAGTTCCAGATGCGGGCTGTTCTTCGCCGCGGCATAGCTATCCGCCGTGATGTAATAGATCTTTTCCTGACCTTCGGCCATACGACTGATGTACTCTTCCAGCGTTACCGTCTGTTCAGAGCTTTCATTATGGGTGGAAGCAAAGCGCAGTAATTTGGCGATCGCCTGAACGTTACCCGCATCTTCCGCCGGTCCTTCTTTCAGGGCCAGACCGAATGCTTTCCAGAACTGCAGGTATTTCGCTGCATCATCTTTTGCCAGTTTATCCAGCATTTGCAGCGTACGTTTGGTCAGCGCACCGCGCAGACTTTGCGTGATACGGCTGTCCTGCAGAATTTCACGCGAAACGTTCAGTGGCAGATCATTCGAATCGATCAGTCCGCGAACAAAACGCAGATAATTCGGCATAAACTGCTCAGCGTCATCCATGATAAAGACACGCTGCACATACAGTTTCAGACCATGTTTATGATCACGGTTCCACATATCCCACGGGGCCTGCGCCGGGATATACAGCAGGCTGGTGTATTCCTGCTTACCTTCAACGCGGTTGTGGCTCCAGATCAACGGGTCAGTAAAGTCATGGGCGATATGCTTATAGAAATCGTTATATTCTTCGTCGGTGATTTCTGACTTATTACGTGTCCACAGTGCCTGGGCTTTGTTCACTTTTTCCCAGTGGGTGGTTTCACTGTCTTCGTCTTTGGTTTCAATTTCCACCGGCAAGGCGATATGGTCAGAATACTTGCTGACGATGTTACGGACGCGCCAGGTATCGAGGAACTCATCTTCCCCTTCACGCATGTGCAGGGTAATTTCGGTGCCACGCTCAGCTTTGTCGATGTCCGCCAGGGTATATTCACCTTCACCGGCCGACTCCCAGAACACCCCTTCACTTTCCGGAGCGCCTGCAGCACGGGTACGTACGGTCACTTTATCCGCAACAATAAAAGCTGAATAGAATCCGACACCAAACTGGCCGATCAACTGGCTGTCTTTAACCTGGTCAGATCCCATAGATTCCAGAAACGCTTTAGTCCCGGATTTTGCGATGGTACCAAGGTTTTCAATAACTTCCTCACGGCTCATACCGATGCCGTTATCACTCAGAGTCAGAGTGCGTTGCTCTTTATTCACCGACAGGCGAACGCGTAATTCACCGTCGCCTTCATACAGGCCGGAATCAGATAACGCACGGAAACGGAGTTTATCTGCGGCGTCGGACGCATTCGAGATAAGCTCACGTAAAAAGATCTCTTTATTTGAGTAGAGTGAATGGATCATCAGTTGCAAAAGTTGTTTCACTTCTGACTGGAAACCACGTGTCTCTTGTCCTTTCATCGTCATTGATACCTCAAGAAAATCAGTATTAATTCATGTCGATACAGGAGATGGGGGTGAAAGGAAAGTTTTCAAGCTGATGTTCAGAAAAAACATCAGCAGGGGATTAATATTTGAACTTCTGCCGTCCGGCCAGAGAATGGGATAACGTGGTACCGTCCACCATTTCCAGTTCTCCACCCACCGGCACACCGTGAGCAATCCGGCTGGCGTCGACACCATACTGACGGCATAAATCGGCAATATAGTTGGCGGTTGCCTCGCCTTCGATCGTCGGATTGGTCGCCAGAATCACTTCACGGATCGTTTCATCCTGCAGGCGATGTTCCAGCGTATCCAGCCCGATATCTGCCGGCCCTATTCCGTCCAGAGGAGAAAGGTGCCCCATCAATACGAAATAGCGACCGGCAAACTGCCCGGTTTGTTCAACAGCGTGGATATCCGCAGGGCTTTCGACAACACAAATGATGCCATTTTGCTGACGGCGGGGATTGGCACAGATAGTACAGATCTCCTGCTCGGTGAAGGTCCGGCAGTGAGAACAGTGGCCGATCTCCGACATCGCGCGGGTCAGCGCCTGTGCCAGGCGCATACCGCCGCTGCGATCACGCTGTAGTAAGTGGAAAGCCATACGCTGCGCTGATTTCGGCCCGACTCCGGGCAAACAACGCAGTGATTCCATCAGGGCTTCCAGCAACGGGCTTGTCTGCATCAGAAAGGCATCTTAAAGCCAGGGGGCAGCTGCATGCCGGAAGACACTGAAGCCATCTTCTCTTTCTGCGCTTCGTCAATACGACGGGCAGCGTCATTAAAAGCGGCGGCCACCAGGTCTTCCAGCATATCTTTATCGTCTTCCATCAGGCCCGGGTCGATTTCCACACGGCGGCAGTTGTGAGCACCGTTAATGGTCACTTTCACCAGACCGGCACCGGATTCACCGGTCACTTCCATTGCCGCGATCTCTTCCTGAACCTGAGACATTTTGTCCTGCATTTGCTGGGCTTGCTTCATTAAGTTGCCCAGACCACCTTTACCAAACATAGTTCTCTCTCTCTGCTAAGGCCACAGCCATCCCGATGATGACCTGCAGCATGTTTAAACGGGTCGTATGCTCTCTTCATCCAGAGAGGCATCAAATAACTTCTGTACTGCCCGGATATGCGGATCATCGACGATTGACTGGCGCGCCTGCTCCAGTTTTTCTTCATAAATCGCCTGCCGCCATTCCAGCGGTGTCAGCACTGCGGGATTATCGTCTGCCTCAATGGTCAGTTCAACTGTTTCACCTGCCGCCGCCGATAAAACCTCCGTCAGTACCTGCCTTGCGGACGCTGAATTCAGATGTTTCTGCGCCGAACGTAAATGCAGGTGAACCCGTGTTCCCTCCTGCTGCTTCCAGGCATTCAGCGCCAGCTGCTGTACCAGTTTCGGTAAATTCAGCTGCGCTATTTCATTCGCCCAGGCATCCCGGAGCTTCGCTTCTTCCGCGAGTCTGGCGGCAAGCTCTGGCGTTTTTTCATATTCCAGCGCCGTACGCAGTGCTTTCGGGGTCGCCACCGGTTCGGCTTCTGTCGTTTCCGGCTGCCGGGTTTTCCAGCGATAACGTTCCTGTCGGGTGGCATTCCCTGCGTCCGGATCACTCTCTTTCGACGTTTTCCTGACGACTTTTTCTGTTACTGAGGCCAGTCGCTGCAGGGCACTCTGCGCCGGCTGCGCGGTGGGCACCGCCGGCTCAGTCTTTTTTGAGGCTGAGGCCCCCCGCCGTAATAACTCTGTACGGGCCTGCAATAACTGACTGGTGGAACCGGCTACCGCACTGTTATCCGCAGGCTGAGGCGCTGGCCGGGCAGTCGGGGCAGTCGGGGCTGACGGTGCCGGTGCGCTCTGTGGCTTCGCGATCGGGTCGGCCGCCGGTTGCGGCAAACTGCCGGTCACCGGCTCTTTAATGTCAGCCAGCGGATGAAAAGCCAGCGCACGCAGTAAGGTCATCTCAACCCCCATTCGAGGGTCCGGTGCATAAGCAAGCTCTTTTCTGCCGACCAGCAACGTCTGGTAGTAAAGCTGGATCTCTTCAGGCGGCAGTTTTCTCGCCAGTTCACGTAACTGTTGTTCGTGCGTCAGGAATTCGTCATCCAGGGTAGACGGCAATAACTGCAACATGGCGATGCAATGCAGTAAACGTAGCATCTCAACCAGTAAGGCTTCCCATTCTACGCCACGGCTGGCGGCCTGTTGCAGTAAGGACATCACCGAATCACCCTCACCGGTGGCCAGGGCCTCTATCAGTGCCAGCGGCTGGTCGTTGTCCAGGGTGCCCAGCATGGCAGACACCGTGTCGGCCGTCACTGCCCCCTGCCCCATCGCAATGGCCTGATCGGTCAGACTTAATGCATCACGCAGGCTGCCTTCCGCTGCACGGGCTAACAGCTGCACGGCCCTGGGTTCAGCGTCTATCTGCTCTTCGCCCAGAATATGGGTCAGTTGCTGACTGATCTGCGGGACGTCCAGCGCCTTCAGATGAAATTGCAGACAGCGGGACAGAATGGTGACCGGTAGTTTTTGCGGATCGGTCGTGGCCAGTAAAAATTTGACGTGTTCGGGAGGTTCTTCCAGCGTCTTCAGTAGCGCATTGAAGCTGTGACGCGAAAGCATATGGACTTCATCGATAAGATAGACTTTGAAACGCCCACGGGCCGGCGCGTATTGCACGTTATCCAGCAGGTCACGGGTATCTTCGACTTTAGTCCGGGAGGCGGCATCGATCTCTATCAGATCAACAAAACGTCCCTGCTCTATTTCAAGGCAATTTTCGCACTGACCACAGGGTGTGGCCGTGATCCCCTGCTCACAATTCAGGCCTTTAGCCAGTAGCCGGGCGATAGTGGTTTTACCCACACCCCGCGTGCCTGAAAAAAGGTAAGCATGGTGAAGTCTGCCCAATGACAAACCATTGGCCAGCGCGGTGAGAACATGTTGCTGGCCGACAACATCAGCAAAAACCTGTGGTCGCCATTTTCGCGCGAGAACCTGATAACTCATGGAAATTTAGTCACTGGATTGGGGTTAAAACATCATACAGCGCATCTGATATGCGTCTCTGCATCCCGGTGCGTTTGTCGCAACCTATTGATACCAAAAGGGCCAACAAACACAGGGTTCAGTGTATCAGCCGCCTGACCTGTTGCCTATCTATTTAGATGAGGTGGCGGGTCAGGCGGGAACGGCCTGTTTTAGTGGCCCGGGAAGTTAACGACGCTGAAACATTCCAGTCCCAGTGCCTTCAGACGGGCTTCGCCTTCGAGGTCGAATAAATTGATCACAAACGCGGCATCATGTACTTCTGCCCCGGCACGACGAATAAGCTTCACTGTCGCTTCGATGGTGCCACCGGTCGCTAACAGATCATCAACCACCAGCACCACATCGCCTGGTTTCACCGCATCGGTGTGCATTTCCAGAACATCGGTGCCGTATTCCAGACTGAAGGCTTCGCTGTAGGTTTCACGAGGTAATTTACCTGGCTTACGAACCGGAACAAATCCAACGCCCAGCCCTAATGCCACCGGCGCCCCGAATAAAAATCCACGGGCTTCCGTCCCGACAACCTTGGTAATGCCTTTATTACGATAACGTTCGACCAGTATCTCAATGGTCGCTGAATATGCTTTTGCATCTTCCAGCAGTCCGGTAACATCACGGAAAAGGATCCCGGGTTTCGGATAATCGGGAACACTTTTGATGCTATTCTTAATGGATTCAAGCTGTTGCTCAGTTACGCTCATAATGGTATGCCTGGTAAATTCTTAGTAACACGCAGCCCGCTGCCGGCCCGGAACCTCTGTGGAGGATGACAGCCGACAGGAAAACGGACAGGAACTGCGTAGGAAAACCGACAAATCTAAGCAAACTACAAAATAATTGCAACCTCAGACCCCGACTTCTGCCTTTTTATTCTGTCTGTCAGAGGTTGATTCACTCAGAATAGCACTCAGTCTGCCCTGCAAAACCGCTTATCTGACGGTTGCCGCAGGGTATGCCGGGGAAGTTCAGGCACTATGAGCGCCCTTCGGCAGGCGGCCACGTTATCACTACCGTATTATTCATACCGTACTATCAATACAGGTTCTGCAATGAACAGAGATAAAATTATCCGCCAGTTTGTAATGTTAATTGCGCAATTAAAGCAGCAAATCGCCCGGGCGGGTGATCCGGCATGCCGGGAGAAACGATTCGATAATACACTTTTTCCGGTCTCCGGCCCGACACTGACCAGCTATCTGCAACAGACAGAGCAGTCGCTCGATAAACTGCATCAGTTTGAATCGGCATCCTCTCCGGCATTTCTCTGGCTGACGGAAAAAATGGCCGCCCAGTGTCAGGCCCTGCAGCGGGAACTGGCGACGGCAGGCAGACGCAAGGCCCTGCCTGAGGGGACGGCAGGCTACTGGCGGCACCTTTATCAGCAGCAACTGGGTTATGAAGCGCGATTGAATGAGATGCTGCTGCAACACGAACAGCAATTAACCACGGCCGGGACATTGCAGCAACAGCAGGAGATTGGTGAAAAACTGCGGATCCTTGAACAGCGTCTGGCGCGCTGTCGGCTGGCGCTGAAAGAGACGCACTGGCAAACCACTCTGCACAATTAACCAGGCCCCGGTAAGATCAACGGGTGAATTAATGCGGCGCCCGCTCCCTAACCTTCGGAAATTCCCGTTTTTTCTTGCAGGCCAACGGCAGTCAATGTTATCACTGGTTTAATGCGGTCAGCCTGGCGCTGACCGCACATACAGGTAAATCACTTTTTGGCAGAACAGGTTAACGTTATGTCGCTGGACACCGCACCTGAAGAGGTTAAACTCGCTGTTGATTTAATTATGCTTTTAGAACAAAACCAGCTTTCTCCGCGGGTGGTACTGGAAGCGCTGGAAATTGTCAGAAAGGACTATATTGCCAAACTGAACAATGAACAGCCTCTTTCTGCTGCTGACTAATTACTGTCTTATTCAGACGGTATTATTTCCGCAGTACCGGGCTTAAGCGCAACATATCCATAAAAGCATCAACCAGTGGCCCGGCATCATTTTCTAAATCAAAACCAGTGGGTGTAAATAACCAGTTCTCCATCAGGCCACTGATATAACTGCGCATCATAATCGCGGCCTGTCGGGTATTAAGTTTTTCGGGGAGCTGACCGGCAGCAATGCATTTATTTAATGTACTTTCGATCTTCGGATAACATTCTAATAACATGTCTTGCTGGATTTTTTGGAATGTTTCCATTTCTCCGACAAACTCGCATTTATGGAATATAATTTCCATTAATGCTCTTCGGGAGCTGTCTCTCACCGTCGACTGCAGCAGTGACACAAGTAAGGCACGAATTTGTGCCATGGGGTCATCCGGATATTGGTTCTGATATTCCAGTTCGAGCTTATCCAGACACTCATCACTCTGCAGCCAGATTTCATTAAGAATGTCTATTTTATTTTTAAAGTGCCAATAAATAGCACCTCGTGTCACACCCGCCCGGATTGCAATATCTGACAACGAGGTTGAAGAAACACCCCGGGTAGAAAAGCAGTGGATCGCAGCATCGAGTATCTGTTGACGGGTTTCAAGTGCCTGCTGTTTGGTTTTTCGTGCCATATAAATGGTTCTTAGTCAGATCACGGGTCATACGCCGTTGTACAGGCGATATAAGGATTTACATACATTCATGTATATATGTATCATATCATGGCTTGTGTAATTACACAGCCACTGTCCCTTTTTTAAGAACAGTGGCCAGATAAATTCCGGATATTAGAGGTTTATTTATGAAAAAAAACAGAGGATTGTCACCTCTGGCGGCCATCCTGATGTTTTCCGGGAGCGTCGCACTCACCGGATGTGATAACAATAAAACGCAGCAATCGGGCCAGCAGCAGCCCCCCGAAGTAGGCGTCGTCACATTGAAGGCTCAGCCGCTGGCTATGACGACTGAGCTTCCCGGCCGTACCTCGGCATACCGGGTGGCTGAAGTTCGCCCTCAGGTCTCCGGCATCATCCTGAAACGTAATTTTGCAGAAGGCAGTGATGTCCGGGCGGGACAATCGTTATATCAGATTGACCCGGCCACCTATCAGGCCGCTTACGACAGTGCGCTGGGTGATTTAGCTAAAGCTCAGGCAAACGCGCGTATTGCCGATTTAACGGTTCGTCGTTATAAACCTCTGCTCGGAACCCGCTATATCAGCGAACAGGAATATGATACTGCCGTCGCCACTGCCGCGCAGAACAATGCCGCCGTTCAGTCAGCGAAAGCCAGTGTCGAAACTGCCCGCATCAATCTGGCCTACACCAAAGTGACTTCCCCGATTTCCGGCCGGATTGGCAAATCGGCGGTGACCGAAGGTGCGCTGGTCCAGAATGCTCAGACCACTGCCCTGGCAACGGTTCAGCAGCTGGACCCGATGTATGTCGATGTCACTCAGTCGAGCGATCAGTTCCTGCGTCTGCGTTCCGAGCTGGCTTCCGGTCAGTTAAAACAGACTCAGGGCAAAGCCAAAGTCACGCTGATTATGGATAACGGGCAACCGTTCAATCAGACCGGGACACTGGAGTTTTCCGACGTCACCGTGGACCAGACCACCGGCTCCATTACCCTGCGTGCCATTATTCCTAATCCGGACCATAGCCTGTTACCGGGCATGTTTGTTCGCGCAAAACTGGATGAAGGGACCAACCCGGATGCACTGCTGGTGCCTCAGCAGGCGATCACCCGGACGCCGACAGGTCAGGCGACCGCGTTGGTGGTCGGCAGCGATAATAAAGTTGAGTTACGTCAGGTGGATGCTTCTCAGGCAATCGGTAATCAATGGCTGGTGACAAGCGGACTTAAATCCGGTGATCGGGTCATTACTGTCGGTCTGCAGCGTGCCCAGCCGGGTGCCAGCGTGACGCCGGAAGAGGTTACTCCTGATTCCGGTAGCAGCAATGCGCAATAACTGTCCGCAAAATTATCGTTTTAACAGGAGCCAGTGATCCATGGCTAAGTTCTTTATCGAACGCCCGATTTTTGCATGGGTACTCGCCATCATTGTCATGCTGGCGGGCGCGTTGTCGATTCTGAAACTACCGATCGAGCAATATCCTGACGTTGCTCCTCCGGCAGTACAGATCCAGGCAAGCTACCCGGGCGCAGATGCAAAAACCCTGCAGGATTCCGTTACCCAGGTCATAGAACAAAATATGAACGGGATTGACGGTTTGCTGTATATGTCATCCAGCAGTGATTCCAGCGGTACATTGCAGCTTACGCTGACCTTTGCCGCCGGGACTGATCCGGATATTGCGCAGGTTCAGGTGCAGAACAAGTTGCAGCTTGCAACCCCGCTTCTGCCACAGGAAGTCCAGCAGCAAGGGATCAGTGTCGAAAAATCCTCCAGCAGTTTTCTGATGGTTGCAGGCTTTGTCAGCGATGACGGCAGCATGGACCAGAATGATATTGCCGACTATGTGGCCTCCAACATTAAAGATCCTATCAGCCGTACCCCGGGGGTAGGTGATACTCAATTGTTTGGTGCACAGTATGCAATGCGTATCTGGATGGACCCGGCAAAACTGGATAACTATGGCCTGACGCCGGTCGATGTGATTACTGCGATTAAAGCGCAGAACAATCAGATCGCCGCCGGTCAGCTGGGCGGCAGCCCGCAGGTCAGTGACCAGGAGCTGAATGCTTCTATCATCGCTCAGACCCGTCTGACGTCAGTCGATGAGTTCCGTAAAATTCTGCTGAAAGTTAACACCGACGGTTCCAAAGTGACCCTGGGCGATGTCGCTAAAGTGGCACTGGGCGGCGAAAACTATGATGTTATCGCGCGCTTTAACGGAAAACCGGCAGCAGGCCTGGGGATTAAGCTGGCGACCGGTGCCAACGCACTGGATACCGCCACGGCCGTGAAAGCGGAGCTGGCTAAGCTCCAGCCGTTTTTCCCGCACGGACTGAAAGTTGTTTACCCGTATGACACCACGCCATTCGTTAAGATTTCTATTTTCGAAGTGGTCAAAACGCTGTTTGAAGCCATCGTGCTGGTGTTCCTGGTGATGTATCTGTTTATGCAGAGCCTGCGCGCGACACTGATACCGACCATTGCGGTACCGATTGTCTTGCTGGGTACGTTTGCCATTATCAATGCGCTGGGTTATTCGATAAACACGCTCACGATGTTCGGGCTGATACTCGCCATCGGATTGCTGGTCGATGATGCCATCGTGGTGGTGGAAAACGTTGAACGTGTGATGGCAGAAGAAAATCTGTCGCCGAAAGAAGCCACCAAACGGTCGATGGAGCAGATTCAGGGAGCCCTGGTCGGTATCGCTCTGGTCCTGTCTGCTGTCTTCATCCCGATGGCCTTCTTCGGCGGGTCCACCGGGGTAATTTACCGTCAGTTCTCCGTCACCATCGTTTCTGCAATGGTACTCTCTGTGCTGGTGGCATTGATCCTGACACCGGCATTGTGTTCGACCATTCTGAAACCGCTGAAGCCCGGCGATCACGGTAAAACCAAAGGATTCTTCGGCTGGTTTAACCGTATCTTCGAAAAAAGCACCAATCACTATGTGACGTGTGTCAGCCACATCATCCGTCGTACCGGTCGCTATCTGGTCATCTATCTGGCGATAGTCGTGGCAATGGTCTTCCTGTTTGCCCGGTTACCGACCTCGTTCCTGCCGGATGAAGACCAGGGGCTGTTGTTAGCTCAGGCGCAATTACCGGCAGGGGCAACCCAGCAGCGTACCCAGAAAGTGCTGGATCAGGTGACGAATTACTTCCTGACCAAAGAGAAGGACAATGTCAATTCGGTCTTCACCGTGAATGGTTTCGGATTCTCCGGACGCGGTCAGAATACCGGTATTGCCTTCGTCAGTCTGAAACCCTGGGATGAACGTACCGGCAGTGCCAACAAGGTACCCGCGATTGCAGGGCGTGCTATGGCCGCACTGGGGCAGATTAAAGATGCCTTCGTCATTCCGTTCAACCTGCCGGCCATTATCGAATTAGGTAATGCGACAGGGTTCGACTTTGAACTGATAGATCAGGCAAACCTGGGACACGAGAAACTGACCGAGGCCAGAAACCAGCTTCTGGGAATGGCCGCGCAGCATCCTGATGTCCTGACCGGTGTCCGCCCTAACGGTCTGGAAGATACGCCGCAATACCGGTTGATTATCGATCAGGAAAAAGCGACGGCTCTGGGTGTGTCCATCTCTGATATCAACACCACACTGGGCGCCGCCTGGGGTGGCTCCTACGTCAATGACTTTATCGACCGGGGACGTGTGAAGAAAGTGTACGTGATGGGTGAAGCCGATGCCCGTATGCTGCCTTCGGATATCAATAAATGGTATGTGCGTAACAGTAACGATCAGATGGTGCCGTTCTCTGCCTTTACCACAGCGAAATGGCAATACGGTTCTCCACGTCTGGAACGTTATAATGGTCTGCCATCTATGGAGATTCTGGGCCAGCCTGCCGCCGGTAAAAGCTCCGGGGAAGCCATGGCACTGATGGAACAACTGGCGTCGAAACTGCCGGCCGGAATTGGCTATCAGTGGACCGGGATGTCCTATCAGGAACAGATGTCCGGTAACCAGGCGCCGGCATTGTATGCCATTTCCCTGATTGTCGTGTTCCTGTGTCTGGCAGCACTGTATGAAAGCTGGTCGATACCGTTTGCGGTAATGCTGGTTGTTCCACTGGGTATTGTCGGTGCTCTGTTATTCACGACCCTGAGAGGACTGAGTAACGACGTCTACTTTGTGGTGGGCTTACTGACCACCATCGGTCTGTCGGCGAAAAACGCCATCCTGATTGTCGAGTTTGCGAAGGACCTGATGGATAAAGAAGGCAAAGGTCTGGTGGAAGCGACGCTTGAAGCGGTCCGTATGCGTTTGCGTCCGATTCTGATGACCTCGCTGGCCTTTATCCTGGGGGTTCTGCCTCTGGCTATCAGTACCGGTGCCGGCTCCGGATCTCAGAATGCGGTGGGTACCGGCGTTATCGGTGGTATGGTGACGGCAACCTGTCTGGCTATCTTCCTCGTGCCTGTCTTCTTTGTGGTGGTGCGTCGCAGATTTGGTAAAGACAATAGCGCGACCCGTACCGGAGTCTCTGCGCAGGATAAATAATCCTCAGAAATTCCGTATGACTAAAGAGGCTGCCTGGCAGCCTCTTTTTTTATCGGCTTTGCGGGGGATGCCAATCACAGGACGCTGTTGCTCTGCCGTTCGGAGTCTATCTTTTTACCCGCCTTCCTTCCGTCGTTACCGTGTATCGCAAGCCACAGGGTATTGGCTGATCACAGAAGGTGCTGTGCGCTGTGTTGTTTCTCTGATATTTACCGGCTGATACCCGTGTTCTGCCTGCCTCTCTTAGCAGCTTCCATGCTTTTTCTGCTCTGCGGCTACGGCTGCGTTGTACCTGCTATGTACCTGCTATTAAGATTTTCTGCCTGCGACACCCTGCTCTCTGCTCTCTGCTCTCTGCTCTCTGCTCTGCAACAGACTTGCCCGGAAACTCTGTTAGTGCCATAATTAAGTTATGTTATAACATAACAATTAAGCGGAGACTTTATGAAGCCTGATATCCATCCTTACTATCGCCCTGTGCTGTTCCATGATACGACGTCTGGCGAGTACTTCAGGGTAGGTTCGACCATCAGAACTGAGCGCACGATCGACTATCAGGGAGAGACGCTTCCCTATGTGACGCTGGATGTTTCATCAAAATCACACAGCTTCTATACCGGTAAGCAGAAAACGGTCGCCAAAGACAGTCGTGCCGCGCGCTTTGCTCAGCGGTATAAACATTTACCGGTAAGCCCGGCGGAGGAATAATCATGCAGGTACTCAGTTCCCTGAAGTCAGCAAAGCAACGGCATCCGGATTGTAAACTGGTTCGCAGGCACGGGCGTGTCTATGTTATTTGTAAGAGTCACCCGCGCTTCAAAGCGGTACAGGGGAAAAAGAAGAAACGCTAACGCCCCGTTGGGCGGCGAACGCTGCCCTCCGGGAATAGTAAAAAAAAACGGCCATTCCTGGCCGTTTTTTTGATGCGGAGGGTATCCGTTCCGGGGACTATTGCATGCTCTTCAGCAATTCTCTGACATTCAGCTCAAATGCCTGCTGATAGGTCGCTGCCGGACCCTTCGCTGTCGACAACGCTTCAGGGTATAACTCCCCGCCCGGTGACGCGTCAGCAGCCGTGGCTATCTGCTGTACCAGACGGGGATCCGTCTGATTTTCGATAAAATAGCGGTGGATATGATCCGCTTTCAGCTGATTAATTAACCCCGCCACGGTGGAGGCGCTGGCCTCTTCATCGGTATTCAGACCAATCGGTGACATAAATTTCACACCATACTCATCGCCGAAATAACCGAAAGCATCATGGCTGGTCAGTACCTGACGCTTACTGGCCGGGATTTTTGCAAACGCGGCCAGGGTCTGCTTATCCAGGTTCTCCAGTTGCTGAATATAGGCTTCCCCCTGCTTACGGATAGCGGCCGCATCTTCCGGGTCCGCTTTCTGCAGGCTTTCGCTGATATTCCGCGCATAAATGACACCGTTCGCCAGACTGTTCCAGGCATGCGGATCGGTAATTTTAACCCCGTCACTGATCATGGTCCGCGGCGTCACACCTGCGGAAGCGACCACCACCTTCCCCTGGTATCCGGAGGCCTGGATAAGTCTTTCCATCCAGCCTTCCAGCCCCAGGCCGTTAATGATAACCACATCGGCCTGAGCCAGAGCCACACTGTCACGCGGTGCCGGTTCAAAGGTATGCGGGTCACCATCCGGCCCGACCAGGCTCTTAACATCCACGTATTGCCCGCCGATTTGTCTGGCCATATCAGCGGGGATAGTAAAACTGGCAACCACATGCAGGGTCTTCGCCATCACGGCTGGTGCAAATACTACCCCGCTGAATACTATCGCCATCAGATATTTTTTCATCACTATCACCTTCTGTCATTAGCTGGCGGAGGAACGGAAAATTCCGCCACAAGGACCGGCACACACGGAAACAAAAAACAGCACCGTAGCGCAGAGAATAACCGCAGGACCGGCAGGTAAAGACCAGTACCACGACGCAGAGAGCCCGCACCAGGCAGAGAAAATGGCCAGCACAATGGCAACCAGTAATATTTTTTCGAGCCTCCGGCTCCAGAACCTGGCGCTGGCGGCAGGTAACATCATTAAGCCGACGGACATTAATGTGCCCAGGATCTGGAAACCGGCCACCAGGTTCAGCACCACCAGAATCAGGAAAATCCCGTGGACGACCGGCGCATGCCAGCGGCCCTGCATCTGCAGAAAATGGGGATCGAAGGCATCGATTACCAGCGGCCGATAGATAAGGGCCAGCACCACCAGACTCACGGCGGAGATTGTGGCAACCATGATTAACGCCTGACTATTCACGGCCAGCAGCGATCCAAACAGCACATTCAGCAGATCGACGCCGGAACGGCGCAACGAAATCAGCGTTACCCCGAGGGCAAGCGCCCCCAGATAGAAACCAGAAAAGCTGGCATCTTCTTTCAGCGGAGTGAACCGGCTGACAACCCCGGAAAGTAACGCCACGGATAACCCGGCGATTAATCCGCCGATGCCCATCGCCACCAGCGATAGACCGGAGAGAAGATATCCCATGGCGGCGCCCGGCAATACCGCATGAGAAAGAGCATCTCCTACCAGGCTCATCCGGCGTAATGAAAGAAAGACACCGAGGGGCGTCGCGCTGATAGCAATGGCGACACAGGCCACTAATGCCTTGCGCATAAAGGCAAATTCAATAAATGGCTGAACTAACAACATAGGTTTAATGCCTTTTCCTGCGTTTCTGTCGTGTGGTACCAGTGCGCGTTATCACCTTCCAGTGATATCACATGGCGAAAGTTCTGCATCACGAGCCGCTGATCATGCAGAACGACGACAATTGTTTTACCGGTGTGCTGCTGCTGATGGATTAATGCCATGAGTGAGGTGATAGTTTGCTGATCGACACCGCTGAAAGGCTCATCCAGCAACCATAAATCACTTTGCTGCAGTAACAGACGAGAAAAAAGCACACGCTGCAGCTGCCCGCCGGACAACATCGCAGGCCTGGCATCCGCAAATGCAGCCATGCCGGTAGCTTCCAGCGCCTGATGGATCTCTTGCCTGAGTTCCCGGTTAATGCTGCGAAACCAGCCGGTCCGGGGCCAGCAGCCCATGGCGACCAGTTCATACACCGTTAACGGGAACTGGCGTTCCAGTTCACTGCGTTGCGGCAGCCAGCCTATTTTATTCCGCGGTAAAGCGACCTCACAGTGACCACTGACGACCGGCAACAGTCCCGCAACGGTTTTTAAGAGCGTTGATTTACCGCAGCCATTCACGCCCACCAGTGCGGTCAGTGTGCCGGCAGAAATTTCGCCGTTAACTGTCGGAGTTACCGCCCGCCTGGCATAGCCCGCGCGGCATTCAGAAAAGCGTATCATCCCAACACTCCCCAGCTGACACCAGCCACAAGAAACAGGATAACCAGCCCTGCCACAATAAGCCGGCTGAAGGCGGAGAGAAGGAGTGGGCTGCTATACATAGAACACCAAAGAGTAAAAAACGTTATAACATTACATGTTAGAAAAAAAGCCGGCTAAAATAAAGAGGTTAAATGTTTCCAAATATCATACAAAAATCACCGATGAAAGGATTGCTAATTCCGGGGCTTCGCTGCAAACTATGAGCCAGTGTTGTGAACTCTGCGGGCCACCGGCCTCCTTCTGAGAATGCCGCAGGTCATTTCTGTTCGCTGTATTAGTTACTCAGTTACTCAGTTACTCAGTTACTCAGTTACTCAGTTACTCAGTTACTCAGTTACTCAGTAAACAGTTAAACTATGATTTTAAGAAAAGTCTTTATTGATAGATTCAATCGATAGATGTTAGTTTGCTGATATGCTTAAATCCGGTTCATACTCAGCACGGACTGTTTATACATTAAGTTTCTTTCTGCTGAATCCCCTGCGAACCGTGACGTAATTTTCATCAAAATAACGATTAACCCTATTCACTCTGGTAAAATAAGACAAACACCGCAGAGTAAACTAATATTGTTATGGTGGTTCAGCAGATAAAAACCCTGAAGATATTGCGCAGGATTTAGTCACAGGAATATCTCTGCTACTGATCTATCCTTATTCTCTCTGAACAGAATGAATCATTACGAATCTTCTTTATGCGGAATGGCTCCCGACAGAGCCTGATAAGAGGTGGAAAAGATGGATGAATACTCACCTAAAAGATATGATGTAGCACAGCTTAAATTTTTGTGTGAAAATTTATTTGATGAAAGTCTGGCTACCCTCAACGTCCAGGAATCGTGCTGGATTAATGACCCGACATCGGAAGGAAATCTTCAGCTGCATGATTTAATTGAGCATATTGCAGCCGTCAGTATTATTTATAAATTAAAACATAGTGAAGATGAACTACTGATTTCACAGGTAGACAAATATCTTGACGATACATTTACATTATTTAGTGGTTACACAGTAAATAAGCAGGACTTTAATTACTGGGAAGCCTCATCAGGCAAGTTATTTAGATTATTTTTTGAAGCGAGTCTCTGTCAGGAAAACGGACAAAGTCTCACACATTAACCAGGAGTCGTTTTATCATGAGTCAAACCCCATTAACCAAGACAGATTATCTGATGCGTCTGAGGCGTTGCCGATCTATCGATACTCTCGAGCGGGTGATCGAAAAAAATAAATATGAATTATCAGATGAAGATCTGGTGGTTTTTTATTCGGCAGCTGACCATCGTCTTGCGGAGCTGACTATGAATAAACTGTACGATAAAGTGCCTGCTACCGTCTGGAAATATGTTCGTTAATGTCACTGAGTTTCACCAGAATTAATAATCATAATTACTATTAAGGTTCCGGTTCCCCTGGCAAAAAACTGTTGAATTCGCTTTTCGCTTATCACGCGGGTGTATGATATCCGGCTGACTTCCGGACGATGAACCCGCAATTCTGAAGACTGCGTCGATGGAATGCCCCTGCATCGCTGATACCCTTGCGGGTACGTCAGGCCGGATGCCATCACCGATCCGCAGGATCCGTTATTGCCCAATGAATCTGTGAATCTGTGAATCTGTGAATCCGGAATTATTGTATAGAAATCATCAGGGAGTACTGACTCAGGCTGGAATTTTTTAGTGGGAGCAAAACAGGAATAATTCGTTGGGTGGGGCCCCTGCCAGCGACATCCCGGCACATGCGTCATCTGTTACGGCTGCTTCCTTCCGGATCTGACCGGGTTCACAGATTAGCATTGCGGGAGAACCAACAGGGTCCCCATTGATGAGCTCTGATCTCTCAAAGCGAGTGCATTATCAGTGATGGCATCATGAATTGCAAGTCTGTGGAACCTGACCGTTGTTTTCTTGAACATTCCCGCTATGATCCTCCTCTCTGAAGTTTATCCGGAAGTTATCATGTCTGAAGAATTATCATTTCGGGAAAGAGTGTGGCTAATCATTGCTGCCATTCCTTATGGCCGGGTGAGCACTTATGGCGAGATTGCTCGCCTGGCAGGTAATCCCCGGGCGGCACGTCAGGTCGGTGGTGTGCTTAAAAAATTACCGGAAGGCTCATCCCTGCCCTGGCATCGGGTGGTCGACAGGCAAGGCAGAATATCGTTGCAGGGAGCAGATTTCAGACGTCAGCAGCAGGCGCTGGAAGCGGAGAATATCGAATTTACCCCGATGCAGACAATTGATTTAGAAAAATACCGCTGGCCAGGGCATTCGTCGCCCTGACCTCACGGTTTAGCGGTTATGGCGTACCAGGAGACACCTGGTCCACAGGGACCGCAACTTCAGGAACTGCCACCAGCGTTAAATCCTGACGCTGTGTCGCCGGTGATGTGACCGGTTGCAGCGATTCAGCAGTGAAAATCACGCGTCCGTTCAGACTGATAGCTGCACTCAGCAACACCTGTCCCTGAGAACTCACATCGGCGGCATTAAACGGCAGACGGTAGTGGAAAGGCGCCTGCTGACCGGAGAGTCGCGTTACTTTCTGCGCGATCACTTTGGTCGGCCCGGTTCCCCCGGAAGCATCAGACAGGGTCACGGTCAGAACCGCACCTGGCGGCAGAGCGATACGTTGACGTACATATACCGCTCCGGAGATCACCGGCTGGTTACTGGTGGCGCTGATCACCGGTGCCGGTGCTGGTAAATCCGTCCTGTCAGCACAGGCCGTCACAGTCAGAGCCACGGCTAACCCTGTAATAATATGCATTGATTTCATTGATGTCGTCTCCTTATGAACAAAATGAACAACGGAAGTCTATAGTAAGCCAGTTCTGCATATTCGTTACCACTGAATATAATTTTGGCAGAAAATATAATTTATTCCTGCAGACAGGGGGCAAAACCCGGATACGACCGGATAATAGGAATAATCCTGGTTATTTTGCTGCGGCGGTTTCCGCCACGACAGCAACTGAATATTCAACCGCTTACAGAGCGATGGTTCCCCCCCATCAAAGGAACGGCAGATGCCCACTATGAAACCTGAGCAGCCGGTCGGCAACTGATGCCGGCGCTTCCCCGGCGCTCTGGCATACCCTGATATCAGCCCTCATCGTACGCTTACCCGCATGCCGGAGATAATGCTGCTGCAAACGGGTGAAGAATGATGGCGGATAAAGGGAGGTCTGAGGCGGTGATAGGGAATTAACGTGTTTCCCGGCACCGGGTGCGGGAGTGATCTGCACGGCAGTGGGGTATGGCTGGAAAGTGATATCGCGCGACTCACAATGCCGTTAAGGGGATGAGGGGAGCCGACGCCGGATCCCGCCCAAAAAAAAAGGCGATAATCTATCGCCCTTTTTACTTCCCGGGTCATCGCCCGGGATGAAGACTCACTTACTGGTTGTAAGCATTTTCGCCGTGACTATTCACATCCAGACCTTCACGCTCCTGATCTTCAGGAACACGCAGTCCGACAATCAGGTCAGCCACTTTAAAGGCAATAAAGGCAACCACACCTGACCAGACCAGAGTGACCAGGCAGCTCAGCAGCTGAACCCAGATCTGATGGCCCATCGTAACTCCGGCAGCATAGCCGACACCACCCAGTGAAGAAGAGGCGAAGACACCGGTCAGGATACAGCCCAGGATCCCGCACACACCGTGAACACCGAACACGTCACACGGGTCATCAACACGCAGGAAACGTTTCAGAGAGGTCACACCCCACAGACCTGCCAGACCCGCCGCCAGACCGATGATCAGCGCGCCACCAACACCGACATAACCACACGCCGGAGTGATTGCGACCAGACCTGCGATGAATCCTGAGCTTGCACCCAGCAGTGAAGGTTTACCACGCAGGATCCACTCACCGAATACCCAGGTCAGAACAGCGCCCGCGGTAGCAACCACCGTATTCAGGAATGCCAGAGCGGCGATTTCGTTAGCCGATGCCGCCGAACCGGCGTTGAAACCAAACCAGCCAACATACAGGATCGCCGTACCGATAAAGACCATCGGCAGATTGTGTGGTTTGAATGCCTCTTTACCGAAACCGGCACGTTTACGCAGCATGTAAGCTCCCACCAGCGCAGCCACCGCGGCATTGATATGAACCACTGTACCGCCTGCGAAATCAAGCGCACCATCCAGAGCCAGTAACCCACCGCCCCAGACCATATGAGCGATTGGGAAATAAGAGAACGTTGCCCAGATCAGGGTAAAAATCAGCACCGCAGAGAAACGTACACGTTCAGCTAAACCACCCAGTACCAGACCGACGGTGATGCAGGCGAAAGAAGCCTGGAAAGCCACATGAATGTACTGATAGATCGTACCCATTACGGCTTTCAGCTCAATCCCTTTCAGCATCACCCACTGGAAACCCCCAAAGTAGTTGTTACCCTCAGCAAAGGTCAGAGAATAACCGTAGATAACCCAGATAACACAGACCAGAGAGAACGTTACCGCGACCTGGGTCATCATGGAAAGGACGTTTTTGCCGCGGATAAGACCGCCATAAAAGAGCGCAATACCTGGCACTGACATAAATAACACCAGTGCGGTACAAATCATCATAAATGCATTATCTGCCTGGTCTGCCACTGCAGGTGCAGCAAACGCCAGTGAAGGCGAAAGAGCCGCTCCGGCTAAGGCCAGTTTTGTCAGAAGTTTATTCATTTTTTCCCTACCTCAACAATCAACGGCTAAATTAAAGCGCAGCTTCGTCTGTTTCACCGGTACGGATACGAATGACCCGCTGCAGTTCAGACACGAAAATTTTCCCATCACCAATCTTACCGGTGTAAGCAGCTTTACTAATAATATCAATAACTTCATCAAGCTGATCTTCGGCAATAGCAATATCAATTTTTACTTTAGGTAAAAAATTCACACTATATTCCGCACCGCGATAAAGTTCGGCGTGCCCTTTCTGGCGACCGAAGCCTTTCACCTCAGTGACGGTCAGGCCCTGGATACCTACGGAAGATAATGCTTCACGCACGTCTTCTAACTTAAATGGCTTAATCACCACGGTTACCAGCTTCATATCACTCCCTCCGGGTATTGAAATTATCAGTTACATTGAACCTGGACTATCTTAAGCAAATGGCATGCCATCTGTTTAATTTCATGAATTATTTTTCTGATATGCGACGATAGCGGGCTGTTAACGGATTTTCAGAACTGAGAGGATGGCGGGAATAAAAAAATTCAGGCCTGATGCACCACGATAATGCCGGCGGCACTATTGTGGTGCATTCATCAGAACAGTCTGATTAAAATGTACTAATTGAGTGCATTGCCGGAAGCGGGAAAGTCTGCAGTGCGATGTGATAGCTCATTACCGGCCTGTTGTAACTGATACATCTGTCGATAGCGGCCACGGTGGTCCAGTAGTTGCTGATGTGTTCCCTGCTCGATAACCTCCCCTCTTTCCAGAACCAGAATCGTATCCGCCGCCGTGATGGTCGATAACCGGTGAGCGATAACCACCAGGGTGGTATTCTTACGTATCTGGTTCAGCACCTGCTGAATCGCTTGTTCTGTCCCGGAATCGATACTGGCCGTTGCCTCGTCCAGAATTAATAATACCGGGATATCGACCAGGATGCGGGCCAGTGCCAGCAGTTGTTTTTGTCCGGCGGACAGGCTTTTCCCCTGCTCTCCCATTCGGGTATGAAGCCCTTCAGGCAGAGACTGAAACCATTCCATCAGTTTGACCTGCTCCAGCGCGGCCATGACTTTCGACGCACTAATCTCTCTGCCCAGACAAATATTTTCCAGTAATGTATCGGCCAGGATCAACGGATCCTGCTGCACCATACCAATCCCTTTACGCAGTACAGCATGGCTTAACTGCGAAATCTTCCGGCCATCGAGCGTAATTTCTCCCTCTGCAATGGGGTAATAGCCCATCAGCAAACCGGCCAGCGTGCTTTTTCCACTCCCCGTATGTCCGACCAGAGCCAGGAATCCCCCGGAAGATAACCGGCAGTGAATATTTTTCAGCACCGGCTGACCAGGCTTATACGCAAAGGAAAGATTATTGATGGTCAGAGCCCCGGTTTTCAGCGCCCGGTGGTCCGGACCATATTGCTGGGCCGGCGCATCCATCAGTTCAAAGATCCGCTCGGCCGAGACGACCGCCTGCTGTAATAATGATTGCCGGGTAGTCAGTTCTATTAAGGGTTCTTCGATACGTCCCAGATAGGCGATAAACGCATACAGGACACCCACTTCAAAATGTCCGGGGGCCGACAAGCTAAATAGCAGTACCAGCAGAGACAAAATAATCGCCGAAAACAGATTTAATAACGGGCGCAGTAAGAAAGCATCCAGTCGCAGAATTTTCATCCGCGCCTGATAGTGGTTTTCGTTATGCTGACGGAGCTGTTCTGCAAAATACTTCTGCCGCCGGAACTGCTGAATCACCGTCATTCCGCTGATCACCTCATTGAGGCTGTTATTAATATCCGCCAGGAAGGTTCGCACCTGACGGGCGATACCGGTACTGTAACGCTGGTAGATAATCATTACGGCGATCACCAGCGGAAAAATACCGGCGGCAATCAGCGCCATTCGCCAGTCCAGAATAAACATCGCCACCAGCATGGAGATGATCAGGACCCCGCTACGCAATACACTGCCGACCACAGAAATATATAAATCTCTGACCACTTCACTGTCATTGGTGACCCGGGAAACAAGCTGCCCCACCGGCCGGGTGTCAAAAGCCGATAATGGCTGGCGCAGGGCTGCATCCATCACTTCACAACGAATTTTCCGGACCACCCCGATAGCGACCCGGTTAAACAGCAGTGACTGGCGGTAATTAAAAACGGCCGCCAGTATTTGCAGCAGCAGAAAGCCGCCCCCCAATGCCAGCACCGGCAACCATTGCCATTGCCGGGTACTGATAAAATGATCGATAAAGTAGCTGACCAGAGCAGGCCCGGTCACCTGTGCCGCAGAAGCCATCACCAGCAGAAACACTGCCATCGTTAGTGGCTTTTTCCAGTCCCGCCCGTAGGACAGCAGACGCATTAATGTTTTCATAAAAGAGACTGGCTGCGACACTTAATGCTCCTGAGACTGAGGGTGTTCGGTACGGTGAGACAGGGATTCAGCAATTTTCTGATATTGCGACATTTCACGATACCATCCGGCGTCTTCCGCCAGCACTGCCGGTGTTCCTCGCTGGGCGATCCGTCCCTGCTGCAGTACCAGGATCTCGTCGGCCCCCTGTAACGCAGAAAGACGGTGGGCCGTTATGATCACGGTCTTCCCTGCCCGCCATTCCTGCAGTCGGGACAGGATGCGTTGTTCTGTTTCACCGTCCACGGCGGAGAGCGCATCATCCAGGATCAGGATTTCTGCATTCATCAGCAGCGCCCGGGCCAGAGAAATACGTTGTTTTTGTCCGCCGGAAAGCATAACGCCCCGTTCTCCCACCTGCGTGTCATAGCCGTCAGGTAAGTGCAAAATATCGTCATGGACAGAGGCCAGCAGCGCCGCCTGCTCTATCCGTTCACGACTGGCCCCGGGATCTCCCAGCGCAATATTGTTCGCAATCGTGTCTGAAAACAGAAACGGTGTCTGATTAACCACCGCCAGGCGCTGACGCCAGCCATCCAGCAATAATGCCGGCAGCGGATAGCCGTGATAGTCAATGCGCCCTTCACTCAGATCATAATGCCGCTGAATCAGCGAAAGTAAGGTGGTTTTCCCGCTGCCTGTCGGCCCGCAAATCCCCAGCATTCCCCCCGGGGGTAACCGGAAACGGACCCCGTGCAGAATGTCGGTCTCCGTGCCGGGATAGCTAAAACGGGTGATCTCTGCCACCAGTTCTCCGCGTGTTTCCGGCAGCGGCTGATCCCCATCGGGTAACGTGGGTGGCAGCGACAGCAACGCAGAAATACGTGTCCACGCCGCACTCCCCCGTTCAACGATATTGAACATCCAGGCCAGCGCCAGCATCGGCCAAATCATCAGGCCCAGATACATAACAAAACTGGTGAGCTGTCCCAGCGTCAGCTGATGATGCCAGACCATCCAGCCGCCTCCGGCAATGGCCAGAAAGTTAGAACAGGCGATAGCCAGATAGATCGTTGGCTCAAACAGAGCATCGACCTTTGAAACGTGAAGGTTGTCCCTGCTGGTCTGTGCCGTGGTCTCAGCAAACTGTGCTGACCGGTGATATTCCAGCCCGAAAGCTTTGATCATACGGATACTGGTCAGACTTTCCTGCGCCTGATCGTTCAGGGACGAGAATGCGGCCTGTGCGGCGCGGAAACGCTGATGTAATTTTTTACCACAACGATTAATGACCCATGCCATTAACGGCATCGGGAGCAGTGCCGCCAGGGTGAGCTGCCAGCTGATTTGTGTGCTCATCACCACCAGTACCGCCAGCCCCATGACCAGCGAATCGATCAGCGTCAGTACCCCTTCTCCGGCAGCAAAAACCACCCGGTCCACATCGTTAGTGGCCCGGGCGAGCAGGTCCCCGGTCCGGTACTGACTGTAGAATACCTGACTCTGCTGGCTGAGCTGGCGATAGTATTTTTCCCGCAGTACCAGCGCCAGCCGGTAAGATGCACCGAACAGAAGGATCCGCCAGACATACCGCAGCAGATAGGTCAGTAGTGCGGTGATTAAGATAAGCGAGATCCAGCCCGTCAGCTGGCGGGTTCCCAGACTATGGTGAGTCACCCCATCGACAATAATACCGACCAGCCGGGGCGGGACTAACTGCATCAGAGAAATAATAATCAGCAAACTGACCGCGCCTGAGTAGCGCCGCCATTCTGAAGAGAAATACTCACGTAAGTAGCTAAATAACTGCACAAAGAGATCTCATGATGTCGCGTTTTAAACGCTGAGCGGAATGGCCGTGGTATATTTAATTTCTTCCATCGCAAAACTGGAGGTGACTTCGGTCAGACCATCAAGGCTTTCGGCCAGCTTTTTATACAAAGCATCATAACTTTTCATGTCAGCAACCTGAATACGCAGCAGATAATCATACTCCCCCGCCATCCGGTAGCACCCCATCACTTCCGGTAATCCGTTGATCAGGTCCGAAAAGATCTGATACCACGCTTTACTGTGTTGTCGGGTTTTTACAAACATAAAGGCGGTCAGTCCCAGCCCCAGCTTTTCACCATCCAGCAGGGTGACACGGCGGCGTATAATGCCATTATCTTCCAGTTTTTTCAGCCGCTTCCAGCAGGGCGTTGAGGTCAGGTTAACCGCCATGGCCAGTTCCTGAAGGGACAATGTACTGTCCTCCTGTAACAGAGCGAGCAGCTTTCGGTCAGTTTTATCTATCATAACGCCCCCATGGAGAATATCTTTCTCTTATTCTGCCATTTTAAACCGTATTTAGTGACCTTTTTTTCCGCAGGGTGCTTTATGCTATTTTTTTATTTCCGGAGATAAAACCATGGCTGATACCTGGGTACGCGATGCTGTTAACGAACTTAATGCTGACTTCCGGCGCTCTGCCGATACACACCTGATCCGCTTTAGCCTGAAAGAGTATCCGGGAATTCATTTCTACCTGAAAGATGAGAGCACCCATCCCAGTGGTAGTCTGAAGCACCGGCTGGCACGTTCCCTCTTCCTCTATGGCCTGAGCAATGGCTGGATCAATCAGCATACCCCGGTCATCGAAGCTTCTTCCGGGAGTACAGCCGTTTCTGAAGCCTATTTTTCCCGTCTGCTGGGGTTACCCTTTATCGCTGTGATGCCCGCCAGTACAGCCCGGCGTAAAACAGAACAGATCAGGTTCTATGGCGGTCAGTGTCACTTCGTGGCAACCTCGTCTGAAATCTATCAGCAGTCTGCACAGCTGGCCCGCGAACAACAGGGGCATTATATGGATCAGTTCACCTACGCAGAGCGGGCCACCGACTGGCGCAGCAATAATAATATTGCCGAAAGTATTTTTCGTCAGATGCAGGATGAACCCTACCCGGTGCCACATACTCTGGTAATGAGTGCCGGTACCGGAGGGACTTCCGCTACGCTCGGTCGTTACATCCGCTATCGCGGTGCCCCTACCCGCCTTCTGGTGACCGATCCGGAAAACTCCGTCTTTTATGATTACTGGAAACACCGGGATCCCGGACTGACCCACTCAGCGGGCAGCAGGATTGAGGGTATCGGTCGCCCACGGGTCGAGCCATCTTTCCTGCCGGATGTCATCGATGAGATGCTAAAAGTTCCTGACGGTGCATCGCTGGCCGGGATGTACGCGCTGGAAAAAATTCTCGGTCGTCGCGTAGGCCCCTCGACCGGCACTAATTTCATCGGGTTGTTACATGTGGCGGAAAAAATGAAAGCCAACGGTGAGTGTGGCTCGCTGGTGACATTAATCTGCGACAGCGGCGAGCGCTACCCGGATACCTATTACAACCCGGCATGGGTCGCAGAAAATATCGGGGATATCAGCGGGTTTCAGTCACAACTCCCCTGCTAAAAACACCCTTCTGTGCCGCCAGTTTTGTTCTTTTGCCCGTCAGGCGGTAACATAGGCCGGTATTTTTGACGGGAATATTGATAATGAAAAGCGCTGTAGTAGTTTTTAGTGGCGGGCAGGATTCCACCACCTGCCTGATTCAGGCCCTGAATCAGTATGATGAGGTACATTGCGTCACTTTTGATTATGGTCAACGCCATCGTCAGGAGATTGATGTTGCCCGCCAGCTCAGTCAGCAACTGGGCGCCTGTGCCCACAAAGTGCTGGATGTCACGTTGCTCAACGAACTGGCCATCAGTAGTCTGACCAGAGACAATATTCCGGTGCCTGCCTATACCCCGGACAGCAATGGACTGCCGAGTACCTTCGTACCAGGCAGGAATATTCTGTTTCTGACCCTCGCGTCCATTTATGCCTATCAGGTGAATGCAGAGGCCGTCATCACCGGGGTGTGTGAAACCGACTTCTCCGGCTATCCGGACTGCAGAAACGATTTCGTCAAAGCACTGAACCATGCCGTTGAACTGGGTATGGCCCGTAATGTGCGTTTCGAAACGCCCCTGATGTGGCTGAATAAGGCAGAAACCTGGGCCCTGGCCGATTACTGGAAACAATTGCCGCTGGTGCGTACTGCGACACTGACCTGTTATAACGGTATCCAGGGCGATGGCTGCGGTGAATGTGCGGCCTGTCACCTCAGGGCCAGAGGGCTGGACGATTACCAGCAAAACCCGCATGCCGTGATGGATGCGATGAAGCAAAAAACCGGTCTGCAATAGCCGTTCTGATGCACAGGGGAGCACATTCAGAGCTGCCCCTGTACTTTCAGACTCCCCGCTACGGACGCAGCTGACTCATCTGCAGTCGTTCGGTATGCTGTGCCCCCCTGCTGCGCTGTACTCCTGCGGTTTTCCCGTCTCTGGTCTGTGCTGCCGTCTCTTTGCCCCTGGCTGAGCCGCAAACCGGTCACGCGGCAAAGCACGCCCGGGTCAGAGTGTCAGCCGGCTGACATTCCGTTCGACCAGGCTAGTGCCCATCCCCGGAACCTCTGCCAACTGCTCTACCGAGGTAAAAGGCCCGTACTGCTCGCGATATTCCACTATCGACCGGGCTTTCTTTAATCCGACCCCGTTCATGGCCTCTGCCAGCATTTCTGCCGTGGCCTGATTAATACTGACTTTTCCGGGACCGGCCTGTTCCTCCGCCACCGGTGCGGGGCTGCCAGCCACTGTCGCGGAAGGGGTGGCAGGAGACTGAAAACTGCAGGCCGCCAGGGCCAAACATAATGAAAAAATCCGGAAGCGTCGTTGTTCCTTTAACATAGTCATGGCTCTCCATAGATGAAAATTCAGCCATACGATGACAGAGCTCTCCGGGCCGCGACAGAGTGCCACAGATAAAAAAACGAAAGGCTGCAAGAAGCAGCCTTTCGGGTTACAGAGTGACATTATTTTATGCGGTCAGTTACTCGGATTGTGCCGCCGCACCGATCTTAATTTTCGCATCATGACGCAGGTTCTGTAACAGCGCGGCAAAGACCAGCTGCGCATTATTCTGGCTCACACCGTTAACCAGTTGAGTGACCTGCGCTGCCGGTAAAGTCCCGGGGATCACTTTATCCAGAGACAGGATAACCACATTCCCCAGCATATCCTCACTGATGCCGTAAGAGGATTTACCTGCTGCCGGCTCCGGCAATGCAAAGGCTGTGGACGTCAGCGAACTCTGGCTATTACGGCTCAGCGTCTCAGCTTCGCCGAATTTCAGTCCGGCAGCATCAAAGGCGGTGGTTTTACCGGCTTTCAGTTCATCGATAACCGACGCGGCCTGTGTGCGGGCCAGCTGCATCGCTTTATCATGCTTAATACGGTCGGCAATCTGAGCCTTCACCTGATCCAGCGGTTTCACCGCTTCAGGTTTGTGCTCTGAAATACGGACCACGAAAGCTCTGTCGCCATCGACACTGATAATGTCAGAGTTGCTGCCCACAGAACCGTTGCTGCCGAGCAGCGTACCGCCGAACAGTACCTGCTTCACCGGATCAAAGTTCAGTGCCGCCGGCACTGAGTCACGGCTGAACCAGTCAGTTTCAACAGATTTCACCCCGGCTGCGCTTTCTGCACCGGCCAGTGAGGTATTGTTATTGCTCGCGGCATCACTCACTTTCTGCTGTAACTTATAGAACTCGCTGACCGCCGCATCCTGTGCGGCCTGCTGCGCTACGGTGTTATAAACCGCAGACAGTGGCTGAACCTGCTGCGGATGAATATCATCCAGACGGGCAATCAGGTAACCGACCGAACTTTTGATCACGCCCGACAACTGACCTTTTTGCGTCAGGCCGGCATTTTTCAGCTCATCCGGCAGAGTGTCCTGTTCCAGCCAGCCCATATCTCCGCCTTTACGAGCAGAAATGGCATCGACAGACTTTTCTTTCGCGAGGGTCGCAAAATCTGCCCCCTGCTTCAGTTGTGCCAGAATAGCCTGAGCCTCGGCCCCGGTTTTCACCTGGATGACACTGAAACGGGTCTGTTGTTGCTGGGTATAGTCGCTCTTATGGCTGTCATACCATGCCTGAACCTGTTGCTGAGTCGGCGTTTTTTGCAGTGCCGAAGCATCCAGTTCAATATAGCTGACGCGGAATTGTTCCGGAGTCATAAAGCTGTCTTTATGCTGCTGATAATAGCTGCTGATTTCATCATCAGAGGCCGTCTGTTTCGCCGCCAGTGCATCCGTATTGAACGCCGCTTCGCGGACGCTGCGGGTCTGCGCTATCAGGCTGACTAACTGGCTGCTTTCATTCTTCAGCACAAAGTCGGTGTTGGTCACCGCATTGACAATCTGACTGGTTACCAGGCTTTTACGCAGCGCAGCGGCGTACTGATCCGCGGTATACCCCATGTTGTTAATCAGACCATTAAAACGGGCATTATCAAACCGGCCGTCAGTCTGGAACGCTTTCTGAGCAAAGATAGCTTCTTTGATCTGCGCGTCACTGACATCAAGATTCAATGACTTGACATACTGTTGCATCAGCGTCTGATCGATCAGGTCAGACATTGCCTGCTGACGCATCTGCTGCATAAATTGCGGGTTAGCGGCCAGTTGAGAGAATTGCGCCCCCAGCTGTTGCTGCTCGCGGCTACGCTCATTGTTGAACGCATTTTCAAGCTCTGCCCTGCTAATCGTCGTGCCATTAACTTTTGCAGCGTAATCGCTATTACCACCAATCAAATAGTTACCCACGCCGGTCAGCACGAATGAAACAATGATCAGTCCCAGTATAATCTTCAGCACGATGTGGCTAGAGGCCGTGCGTAAATTGTCCATCATGGTATGGCAACACTCCGCTGTAGTGTAAATATGACGCTTTACCGTCGCCGTTCAACTCAAAAACCAGCCGACCGAGGTGTCAGCAGTTTTTCATCGTTTTCTGGTGATGCAGCCGCCGGATCTGATTTTACCGGTATCCGGCATAAAAAAAAGGCACATCACCATGATGTGCCTGTATGTTACATGAGAACGTCTGCACAGTCCTCAATGCATGAAAGAAATTCCTTTCATGTTGCTAAAATTTATTAATTAACAGAGTCTTTCAGCGCTTTACCTGCACGGAAGCCCGGGACTTTACCGGCCGGGATAGTGATTTCTTTCCCGGTCTGAGGGTTACGTCCGGTACGCTCAGCTCTTTCACGGACAGAGAACGTCCCGAAACCGACCAGAGCAACTTCATCACCGTCTTTCAGTGAATCGGTGACTGCACCCATAAAGGCATCTAATACACGTCCAGCCGCTGCCTTGGAGATATCCGCATTTGCAGCAATTTTGTCGATCAATTGTGATTTATTCACTCTATCATCCCCTTTTAATTTTTCACTTCACCGCCAGGCTACTGCCCCGGTAAAGAACAGCCTTGTTATAGCAAGCATCTCAGCCCGATACAACGGTATTCAGTCCGAATCTTCATTTCCGGCCTTTACGGACCGGAATTCGCTGAAGATCGCCGTCATCCGGCGATCTTCAGCCCTCAGCGAACCCCGTCAGCCGTACTAATGACTGACGACTTCAAAGCCTTCTGGCGCACGTTCCAGCGCCAGGCTCAGCACTTCTTCGATACGTTTAACCGGATGAATTTTCAGGTCGGCGATCACGTTATCCGGGATCTCTTCCAGGTCTCGCTTGTTTTCATCAGGGATCAGGACGGTTTTGATACCACCGCGATGCGCTGCCAGCAGTTTTTCCTTCAGGCCACCGATAGGTAATACCTGACCCCGCAGCGTAATTTCTCCGGTCATCGCCACATCGGCACGCACCGGGTTCCCTGTCAGGCTGGAGACCAGCGCGGTACACATGGCAATACCTGCACTCGGGCCATCTTTCGGGGTTGCACCTTCCGGAACGTGGACGTGAATGTCCCTTTTCTCGTAGAAGTCACTGCTGATCCCCAGAGAATCGGCCCGGGCACGGACAACGGTCAGCGCCGCCTGGATAGATTCCTGCATCACCTCGCCCAGAGAACCGGTATAGGTCAGTTTACCTTTACCCGGCACACTGGCCGTTTCGATGGTCAGCAGATCCCCGCCGACTTCGGTCCATGCCAGACCGGTGACCTGACCGATACGGTTTTCTTCGTCGGCACGTCCGTAATCAAAGCGTTGTACCCCGAGGAAATCCTTCAGGTTTTCGCTGTTGATGGTGATGTGTTTCTGGTTTTTATCCAGTAACAATGCTTTCACTGCTTTACGACACAGTTTAGACAGCTCACGTTCCAGGCTACGCACACCGGCTTCACGGGTGTAATAGCGGATGATGCCCATCAGCGCACTGTCTTCCACCGTAATTTCTTTCGGCTTCAGTGCATTACGCTCAATCTGTTTCGGTAACAGGTGACGCTTAGCAATATTCAGCTTTTCGTCTTCGGTATAACCGGACAGACGGATCACTTCCATACGGTCCAGCAGCGGTGCCGGGATGTTCATGGAGTTTGAGGTCGCGACAAACATCACGTCGGACAGGTCATAATCCACTTCCAGGTAGTGATCGTTAAAGGCGATATTCTGTTCCGGGTCCAGCACTTCCAGCAACGCAGAGGCCGGGTCGCCACGCATATCAGACGACATTTTGTCAATTTCATCCAGCAGGAACAGCGGGTTTTTCACCCCGACTTTCGCCATTTTCTGGATGAGTTTGCCAGGCATTGAGCCAATGTACGTCCGGCGGTGTCCACGGATTTCTGCTTCATCACGAACGCCGCCCAGTGCCATACGCACATATTTACGACCGGTCGCTTTAGCAATGGACTGTCCCAGTGAGGTCTTACCGACCCCCGGAGGCCCTACCAGACAGAGGATAGGCCCCTTGATTTTATTCACACGGCTCTGGACCGCTAAATACTCAAGGATACGATCCTTCACACGCTCAAGACCGTAGTGGTCGGTATCCAGCGTCTCCTGCGCCTTACGCAGGTCTTTTTTGACCTTGCTTCGGCCGGTCCAGGGCACCTGAACCATCCAGTCGATATAACCACGCACCACTGTCGCTTCTGCAGACATCGGTGACATCATTTTCAGTTTCTGCAGCTCAGCTTCGGTTTTTTCTTTTGCCTCTTTCGGCATTCTGGCCGCATCAATTTTACGCTGCAGTGCTTCAAATTCGTCAGGAGCGTCGTCCATCTCGCCGAGTTCTTTCTGAATCGCCTTCATCTGCTCGTTCAGATAGTACTCGCGCTGGCTTTTTTCCATCTGTTTCTTGACGCGGTTACGGATGCGTTTTTCGACCTGCAGCAGGTCAATTTCAGACTCCATCATCGCCATCAGGTATTCGAGGCGCTCTGTGATGTCAGTCATCTCAAGCACAGACTGTTTATCTGCCAGTTTCAGCGGCATATGCGCTGCAATGGTATCCGCCAGACGCGCCGCATCATCGATATTGTTCAGCGATGTCAGCACTTCCGGTGGGATCTTCTTATTCAGTTTTATGTAGCCTTCAAACTGATTGACTGCGGTACGGACCAGGACTTCCTGCTCACGTTCTTCAATCTCTGCAGACGCCAGATAGTCTGCACGGGCTACAAAATGGTCACCGTCATCGGCGAGGGTGTCGATATGTGCACGCTGTAACCCTTCAACCAGTACCTTGACCGTACCATCAGGAAGTTTCAGCATTTGCAGGACAGAAGCAACAGTACCGACTGAAAAAAGATCACCGACGCCGGGTTCATCTGTCGAGGCTTCTTTCTGAGCCACCAGCAGGATCTTTTTATCGTTGTCCATCGCTGCTTCCAGACAGCGTATCGATTTCTCGCGCCCAACAAACAACGGAATAACCATGTGCGGATAAACCACCACATCGCGTAATGGCAATACGGGGATTTCAATGCGTTCGGAACGCTCAGAAGTCATAGAGCTCTCTCTTAGTTAATTTCCGCCAGGTAACAGGCTGCCACCCCATTCGTCTGACCAGGGTGCTAAAGGCCCAAAGATAATTGAGTATATGGGGATGTTGACACGACATTCAATGTCATAAATGCGAGAAAAATGAAAGGGGAAGCAATTTTCCCCTTTCATTCGTTACCGGACTGCCGGAATTGCTGAATTATTCGCCAGAAGCCTGTGCTTCCTGCGTGCTGTAGATCAGCATAGGTTCGGATTTGCCTTCAATGACTGAATCATCAATGACGACTTTTTCAATCCCTTCCATGGACGGTAAATCGTACATGGTATCCAGTAAAGCGGCTTCCACGATTGAGCGCAGACCACGGGCACCGGTTTTACGGGCCATGGCTTTTTTGGCAATCGCCGTCAGTGCTTCATCGCGGAACTCAAGCTCTGCACCCTCGAGGCTGAATAATGCCTGATACTGCTTGGTCAGGGCATTTTTCGGCTCACGCAGGATCTGGATCAGCGCTTCTTCACTCAGTTCATTCAGCGTCGCAACCACCGGCAGACGACCGATAAACTCAGGGATCAGACCGAATTTAATTAAGTCTTCAGGTTCAACCTGGGACAGTAATTCACCTTCAGTTGCTTTCTGAGACTTATCTTTGACCGTGGCGCCAAACCCGATACCGGAGCCGGTTTCGACACGCTGAGCAATCACTTTATCCAGTCCGGCGAACGCACCGCCACAGATAAACAGGATTTTAGAGGTATCGACCTGTAAAAATTCCTGCTGCGGATGTTTACGTCCTCCCTGAGGCGGAACGGCAGCGACTGTCCCTTCGATCAGTTTCAGTAAAGCCTGCTGAACCCCTTCACCGGAGACATCACGGGTGATTGACGGGTTATCCGATTTACGGGAAATTTTGTCAATTTCGTCGATGTAGACGATACCGCGTTGTGCTTTCTGCACATCATAATCACATTTCTGCAGCAGTTTCTGGATAATGTTTTCCACATCCTCACCCACATAACCGGCTTCGGTCAGGGTGGTGGCATCGGCCATGGTGAAAGGCACATCCAGTAAACGCGCCAGGGTTTCGGCCAGTAAGGTTTTACCGCTACCGGTCGGACCAATCAGCAGAATGTTACTCTTGCCCAGTTCAACGCCATTGCTGGTATCACCATTGCGCAGACGCTTGTAGTGGTTATATACCGCTACTGACAGAACTTTCTTGGCTTTTTCCTGGCCAATCACGTAATCATCGAGATGAACGCGTATTTCGCGCGGCGTAGGCAGGGCACTACGTTCACGATGCGGTGCAACTTCTTTGATTTCCTCGCGGATAATGTCGTTGCATAAATCGACGCATTCATCACAGATATACACTGACGGTCCGGCAATCAGTTTACGCACTTCATGCTGGCTCTTGCCGCAAAAAGAGCAGTACAGCAACTTACCTGAACCGTCTTTGCGCTTCTCTGTCATCAGTTAACCTCTTTATAGTTTCGGCTGCCCGCCAGGACCCAGGGTCAGGCGAGCGACACCCGGCAAAACACTTCCGGCTACTTCAGACTGCACGTCTGACATTGAGTGCAGTGTAGCAAAAAGTTTTATTTACGTTGCGTCAGAATTGAGTCGACCAGCCCATACTCTACCGCTTCTGAGGCTGAGAGGAAACGGTCACGCTCTGTATCATCAATGATCTGTTCCAGCGGTTTGCCGGTATGTTTCGCCATCAATTCATTCATGCGCTGTTTCACTTTCAGGATTTCACGGGCATGGATTTCGATGTCCGATGCCTGTCCCTGGAATCCGCCTAACGGCTGGTGGATCATGACACGTGAATTTGGCAGACAGAAACGTTTCCCTTCTGCCCCCGCCGTCAACAGGAATGCCCCCATTGAACATGCCTGCCCCATACAAATGGTGCTCACATCAGGCTTGATAAACTGCATGGTGTCATAAATTGACATCCCTGCGGTGATCACGCCCCCGGGTGAGTTGATGTACAGGTAGATATCTTTCTCAGGATTTTCAGCTTCCAGAAAAAGCATCTGCGCCACAATCAGGTTAGCCATGTGGTCTTCCACCTGGCCGGTCAGGAAAATCACTCGCTCTTTAAGTAAGCGGGAAAAAATGTCGTATGACCGCTCACCGCGCGAGGTCTGCTCAACCACCATTGGCACCAGGGCCATCTGTGATGCTGTCATTTCACGTTCGCCACTGTATGACATAACCGTCTCCTGAATAAAGTTCGTTGGTAACACTCTGTACCGATTTTACGTTAGGAAAGCTACGATTCCCACGAAGCCTGCCTCCTTCCGACAACGTCAGGACGGTTAATCAGCCAGTTTCTTCTCACACTCCCTCATATGTGGGGATAACTGCCAGTAATTCAAGCATAACAATCTTTTGAGGATTCGCGAAGATTATGCATGAGTCTGGCCGATAATCTGCCAGTAGATGATGGAAATATAAAGAAAAAGTATGCCTGCCTGCGGGAAGCTCGCTGTATAAGTAAAAAAGCCCGTGACCATCTGGCTCACGGGCTTCATTCAGTACACTTCAGACACCACTTATGCTGTCTGAGCCTGGTTCATCAAGTCCTGGAAGCTGGCCGCTTTTTCGGTGACTTTCGCTTTTTCCAGCAGAACGTCTACCGCCTGCTCTTCCAGAGCAACATTACGCATGTTGTCCATCAGCTCTTTATTTTTGCCGTAGAACTCGATCACTTCCTGTGGATCTTCATACGCTGAAGCCATTTCTTCGATCAGGCCTTTAACACGCTCTTCGTCAGCTTTCAGTTCGCTGGTGCGGATAACTTCGCCCAGCAGTAAGCCAACAACAACGCGACGTTTTGCCTGCTCTTCGAACAGTTCACGCGGTAATTCCAGCGCCTGCGCTTCGTTACCACCAAAACGCTGTGCCGCCTGGCGACGCAGAACATCAATTTCGCTGTCGATCAGCGCAGCCGGAACATCGATGTCATTGGCTTTGATCAGGCCATCGATAGTCTGGGTTTTGATGTTGTTACGTACGGCATTTTTCAGTTCACGTTCCATGTTCTTACGAACTTCGGTACGCAGACCGGCAACCGATCCGTCAGCCACACCGAAACGTTTCACGAACTCTTCGGTGAATTCCGGCAGTTCGCGCTGTTCTACTTTTTTCAGAACAATCGCAAACTTCGCGTCTTTACCTTTCAGGTTCTCGGCGTGGTAATCTTCCGGGAACTTAACGTCGATGGTGAATTCTTCACCGGCTTTGTGACCGACCAGGCCGTCTTCGAAACCAGGGATCATGCGACCCTGGCCCATGGCCAGTACGAAGTCAGACGATTTTCCGCCTTCAAACTCTTCACCGTCAACCGAACCTGTGAAGTCGATAGTGACACGGTCTTCAGCTGCCGCGGCTTCGCTGGTTTCTTTCCAGTCAGCCTGCTGCTTGCGCAGAGTGTCCAGCATGGTATCGACATCTTCGTCTTTCACTTCTACCTGAGGTTTTTCAACCTCGATAGCGTCCAGACCCTGCAGTTCGATTTCCGGGTAGACTTCAAACTCTACCGCGTAAGTGAAATCTTCACCCGCTTTGTACTCACCCGGGACATACTTAGGTGCGCCCGCCGGATTAATTTTTTCTTTGATGATCGCATCAATAAAGTTGCGGGACATCAGTTCGCCCAGCACGTCCTGACGCACGGAAGCACCGTAACGTTGTTCGATGATGTTGGCAGGTACTTTGCCTTTACGGAAACCATCGATGCGGACTTTCTTCGCTACATCAATCAGTTCTTTCTTCACCGCAGTCTCAATGCTGTCAGCAGCGACTGTGATGGTAATGCGACGGCCCAGGCCCTGTGTGGTTTCAACTGAAACTTGCATCTTGTTACCTCAAAAAATCACGTGCTCGGTCAACTTCAGACATCACGCATTAATGAATACGCACTATCTAACAACCGGGACGGCTTCCGTGAAGAATACTCCGTTCCCTGTTACCAGAAGCGTCCCGAAGACATTCCGGAAAAATAGACGCAGCATTATAGCGGCATCGGGGGAATGAGTCGAGGTGCCACATGCAGTGGATCAGGGCACTGACGCTGATTTTTGATCCGCTCTGGATTTTTTTCATAAAAAAAAACGGCCGCAGGGCCGTTACAGAGAGAGTCACCCGGGACAGGTTATGCCTGTAACCCGGCCCCGCGACAGTCAGGGGACGCGGGAACCGTATCCTGCAAGCCCTGCCATTCTGCGGTGGTATACGTATGCAGTGCGAGGGCATGGACCGGGCCTGCCAGTTCCTCAGACAAGACACTGTAGATTGCGCGATGCCGGGCCAGAAAACGCTGTCCCGCAAAGCGGTCAGTGACAATCACCACTTTAAAGTGGCTTTCTGAACCGGCAGGCACGTTGTGACGATAGCTTTCATCCTGAACATCGAGGTGGACAGGCTGAAATTCGTTGCGTAATTTGTCTTCTATTATTCCCCGAATCATCTCTGTTACTCCTGGCTTGCGAGCACGCTGCCCTTCATTATCAATACTAGTTTGTTTTTCAGAATCACGGCGCTATCTGTGCAAAAAAATTACGTGCTATTTAATAGACGATTAAGCATGATAGAGCGGTAACATCCGCGGACTATGGATGAGTTATCCGCTGAAATCCAGAGGCTTTTACAGATTCATCTGACAGCCTTCCCGGGTATGCTGCCCGGGTTCTGCCGGCACACCGTGTTGCGGGCTATCTTGTTTTTATCATGTGATGAGAAAATTTGTATGTTAAAACGCGTAATCTTCCCTCTGCTGGCAGCCTTTGCCCTTGCCGGCTGCGCTACCAGCAGTAATACCCTTGATGTCACCCCGAAAATGACATTACCTCAGCAAGACCCCAGCCTGATGGGCGTGACTATCAGCGTTAACGGGGCCGACCAACGTACCAGCCAGGCGCTGGCGCAGATCAACCGTGATAACCAGCTGGTTACCCTGACGCCGTCACGTGATTTACGTTTCCTGTTGCAGGAAGTGCTGGAAAAACAGATGACCGCGCGCGGGTATATGATTGGCCCGAATGGTGCGGTTGACCTGCAGATCGTCGTCAACAAACTCTATGCGAATGTCACCCAGGGGAACCTGCGTTACAGCATTACGACTAATGCGGACATCTCCATCACGGCTACGGCGAAAAATGGTAACCGTCAGGTCAAAACCTATCGTCAGACCTACAGTGTGGAAGGTGCCTTCAATGCCACGAACGAAAAGATCACTAATGCCGTCAATGCCACAATGAGTGATGTGATTTCTGATATGGCTCAGGACACTAGCATCAATGACTTCATTAAACAAAACTCCCGCTGAATGATATGATTGCTGCATGAATTTTCATCATGCAGCAGGGTGTCATGCGTTCAGACTATTTAAAGATTTTCAGCCAGCGTAACTTTACTGTTCTGCTATTACTGGGGTTTTCGTCAGGCTTACCGCTGGCCTTAACGTCCGGTACTCTTCAGGCCTGGATGACCGTTGAAAATATCGATCTGAAAACTATCGGTATTTTCTCTCTGGTCGGACAGGCCTACGTCTTTAAGTTTCTTTGGTCTCCCTTTCTGGATCGCTATGCTCCGCCGGTACTGAGCCGTCGTCGCGGGTGGTTATTAATGGCGCAATGCGCCCTGATGATCACCATCGCCGCCATGGGCTTTATTCAGCCTGCCGGTCATCTGACCTGGCTTGCTTTACTGGCAGTGATCGTCGCCTTTTGCTCAGCCTCCCAGGACATCGTCTTTGATGCCTGGAAAACGGATGTTCTTCCGGCAGAGCAACGCGGCAGCGGTGCGGCGATTACGGTGCTCGGTTACCGGCTCGCCATGCTGGTGTCCGGGGGCTTAGCCCTCTGGCTGGCAGATCGTTTTCTCGGCTGGCATGCCACTTACTGGCTGATGGCTCTGCTGATGCTGCCCGGGATCCTCGGGACCCTGATGGCAAAAGAGCCGGAGACCACGGCGGTACGTCCGCTGACCCTCCGTGAGGCCGTGGTCGCCCCCCTGCTCGACTTTTTCGGTCGCAATAATGCCTGGCTGATGATCACCCTGATCATCCTTTATAAGCTCGGTGACGCGTTTGCGGGTGCGCTGAGTACCACATTTCTGATCCGTGGTCTGGGGTTCAGTGCCGGGGATGTCGGGCTGGTAAATAAAACGCTCGGGTTACTGGCAACCATCATCGGGGCGCTGTATGGCGGCGTGCTGATGCAGCGACTGACCCTGTTCCGCGCACTGATGTGGTTTGGTATCTTTCAGACGGTATCCAATCTGGCTTACTGGCTACTGAGTGTCACGCCGGTCCATCTGTGGAGCATGGCCAGCGCGGTCTTTATCGAAAACCTGTGCGGGGGCATGGGCACCGCCGCCTTTGTCGCCCTGCTGATGGCGTTATGTAACGCATCGTTTTCAGCCACCCAGTTCGCTTTGCTGTCGGCACTCTCGGCGGTAGGCCGGGTCTATGTGGGGCCGGCCGCCGGCTGGCTGGTGGAACTGTGGGGATGGCCGTTATTTTATGCCTTTACCGTTTTTGCCGGAGTACCGGGGCTGCTGCTGCTGCTCATCAGCCGTCACAGCCTCAACGGACTCACCCGGCAAACCTCTTTTCCGCGGCGAACCGCATTTCCCTCCGCTTATCGCCTGGCTTTCCGGGTGTTTCTTGCCGGTTGCCTGGTACTTTTTGGCTGGCTGTCTACACTTATGCTGTCAGCGTTCCATTGGCTACCCGCCGGCTTTCGGGATGCGCCCATTTTTGAAACAGGAATGGCCATTCTCTGCCTCGCCGTATTATTCGGAGTGATGCTCGATTGCCGGCAGATAAAAAAGTGACATTTAATGCGTAATCTGAAGTGGGGTGGCACATTATTTTAATCCCCCCGTTTCATAGCTGTTAACAACTGGCTAAATTATAGCCAGTGTATTGCCGAAATAACCGGCTAAATAGTTAACAGAAGGTTAAATGTTAATTTTCTTATAACAGCCCGTGGCCGTTATAGCTATAAGGAATATTAGCGATAAGAATATTTCAGTCTGTTCGAATAGCGACTAACTGGTTGATGTATCTTAGCTTTTTAACTCCGGGTAAACTTTGTTAAATTTTACTGAGGGTAAGGATACATTCTGATGACACAACCTCAATTTGGTTTACAGTAAAGAAACCTTACCGTAAAATGCCACCACACTTAAACGACAATAAGCCCTTTGTCATTGAGGTCGTTAAATGAGACTCAGGAAATACAATAAATGTTTGGGGATTTTGTCACTTATCACCGGCGCAGTGTTACTCAGCGGATGTGATAGTGCCTTATTAAATCCCAAAGGTCAGATTGCAATGGAGCAACGTTCACTGATCATGACAGCCTTCGGCTTGATGTTAGTGGTGGTGATCCCTGTAATCTTTATGGCTATCGTGTTTGCCTGGAAATATCGGGCGTCGAATACGAACGCTAAATATTCACCTAACTGGTCGCACTCGAATAAAGTGGAAGCAGTGGTCTGGATAGTCCCTATCCTTATCATTCTCTTCCTGGGTGTGCTGACATGGAAATCAACTCACGCACTTGAACCCGCAAAACCTATCGCTTCAGAGGTAAAACCTGTCGAGATTGACGTCATTGCCCTGGACTGGAAATGGCTGTTTATCTACCCGGAACAAGGGATAGCCACGGTTAACCAGATTGCCTTCCCGGTCAATACGCCGGTCAGTTTCAGAATCACCTCGAACTCCGTGATGAACTCCTTCTTTATTCCTACCCTTGGCAGCCAGATCTACGCGATGGCAGGAATGCAGACCAAACTGCACCTGATTGCCAATCAGCCAGGAATTTTTGACGGTATTTCGTCTAACTTCAGCGGTCGTGGTTTCTCTGGTATGAAGTTCAAAGCCATTGCCACCAAAGACAACGCGGACTTCCAGCAATGGGTAGATAAGGTGAAGGCGTCGTCAAATACGCTGACCACCCTGGATCAATTCAACCAGCTGGCCGCACCGAGTGAGAATAATCCCGTGGAGTACTTCTCTACCGCGAATCCGCAACTTTTCAACGAGGTTGTCGATAAGTTCATGGCACATGACGGGAATATGACCATGTCTCAGCACGAAGGTATGGATATGAGCCATCAGGCTACCGCCGGAGCAGGGGAATAAACCATGTTAGGAAAATTAAGTTTAGCGGCGGTTCCATTAGACGTACCAATCGTCATGGTGACCTGCTCCGCTATTATCATTGTCGGTATCGCTATTCTGGCGGCTATCACTTACTTCGGTAAGTGGCAGTACCTGTGGTCTGAATGGATTACCTCCATCGACCATAAAAAGCTCGGTATCATGTACATTATCCTGGCGTTCGTCATGCTGTTGCGTGGTTTCGCCGATGCGATAATGATGCGTAGCCAGCAGGTACTGGCCTCGGCCGGCGAGGCGGGCTTCCTGCCGCCGCATCACTACGATCAGATCTTCACCGCGCACGGCGTGATTATGATCTTCTTCGTGGCGATGCCTTTTGTCGTCGGACTGATGAACATTGCCGTGCCCCTGCAAATTGGTGCGCGTGATGTCGCCTTCCCGTTCCTGAACAACCTCAGCTTCTGGTTTACCGCGATCGGTGTGATTCTGGTTAACCTGTCGCTCGGGGTCGGGGAATTTGCACAGACTGGCTGGCTGGCCTATCCGCCGCTTTCCGGGAGTGAATACAGTCCCGGGGTCGGGGTCGACTACTGGATCTGGAGTCTGCAGTTATCCGGAATCGGGACCACACTGACCGGGATCAACTTCTTCGTCACCATTCTGAAGATGCGTGCACCTGGCATGACGATGTTCAAAATGCCGATTTTTACCTGGGCATCGCTGTGTACCAACGTACTGATTATCGCTGCGTTCCCGGTACTGACCGTTACCCTGGCACTGCTGACACTTGACCGTTATCTGGGCTTCCATTTCTTCACTAATGAAATGGGCGGCAACATGATGATGTACGTCAACCTGATCTGGGTCTGGGGACATCCGGAAGTTTACATTCTGGTGCTGCCGGTCTTCGGGGTCTTCTCTGAAGTCACCGCGACGTTCTCCAAAAAGCGGATGTTTGGCTACACCTCCATGGTGTGGGCGACCGTGGCGATTACCGTATTGTCGTTTGTTGTCTGGCTCCACCACTTCTTCACCATGGGTGCCGGCGCCAACGTTAACGCCTTCTTCGGTATTATGACCATGATCATCGCGATTCCGACCGGGGTGAAAATCTTTAACTGGCTGTTCACCATGTATCAGGGACGCGTTCAGATGACCGCGCCGATGCTCTGGACCGTGGGTTTTATTATCACCTTCTCGGTGGGCGGAATGACCGGGGTGCTGCTGGCCGTACCGGGTGCTGACTTTGTGCTGCATAACAGCCTGTTCCTGATTGCTCACTTCCATAACGTGATTATCGGTGGTGTGGTATTCGGTTGTATGGCGGGTGTCACTTACTGGTTCCCGAAAGCGTTCGGCTTCACGCTGAATGAAACCTGGGGCAAACGTTCTTTCTGGTGCTGGATCATCGGTTTCTTCGTCGCCTTTATGCCGCTGTACGCGTTAGGCTTTATGGGGATGACCCGTCGTCTGAGCCAGAACATTGACCCGCAATTCCATCCGCTACTGGTGGTGGCTGCCTGTGGTGCCGGGATTATCGCGCTGGGTATTCTGTGTCAGCTGATTATGTTCTGGGTTTCTGTCCGTGACCGCGATCAAAACCGTGATCTGACGGGTGACCCGTGGGGTGCCCGTACACTGGAGTGGTCTATCTCCTCCCCTCCTCCGGCGTATAACTTTGCCGTAATCCCTGAAATCCATGAACGTGATGCGTTCTGGGAAATGAAGGAACGCGGTGAAGCGTACCAGCAGCCTGCGCACTATGAAGCCATTCATATGCCGAAAAATAGCGGTGTTCCGGCCATTATTGCGCTGTTTGCCACCGTTTTCGGTTTTGCCATGATCTGGTGGATTTGGTGGCTGGCGGGGGTTTCTTTCGTAGCCATTATTGCGCTGTGGATTGCTAAAAGCTTCGATGAAGACGTGGATTATTATGTCTCAGTCGAAGAGGTCGAACGGACTGAACGCAAACACTTTGAAGAACTCAGCAAAGCAGGTGTGAAATAATGTCTTCTCCAACTCTATCCAAACAGCACGACGCCCATGCAGCGCATGGGCATCACGATGCAGGAGCCAATAAAGTCTTTGGCTTCTGGATCTACCTGATGAGTGACTGCATTATCTTTGCAACACTGTTTGCTACCTATGCGGTGATGGTTCATAACACCGCCGGGGGGCCTTCAGGTAAGGATTTCTTCGAACTGCCTTATGTTCTGGGTGAAACAGCGTTGCTGTTGTTTAGCTCAATAACCTACGGCTTCTCTGTCATCGCCATGAACAGAAACAGCAAAAATGCCGTGGTCGGCTGGCTGGTGCTGACTTTCCTGTTCGGTCTTGGCTTTATCGGTATGGAGATCAATGAGTTCCACCATCTGATTGCCGAAGGCTGGGGGCCACAACGCAGCGGCTTCCTGTCGGCCTTTTTCACTCTGGTCGGCACGCATGGTCTGCATGTGACCTGTGGGCTTATCTGGATGCTGGTCCTGATGTATCAGGTCGCCACCCGTGGGCTGAGTGCAGCTAACCGTACCCGTATCATGTGTCTGAGCCTGTTCTGGCACTTCCTGGATGTGGTTTGGATCTGTGTATTTACCATTGTCTATCTGATGGGGGCCATGTAATGAGTCATACCGTAAATGAACATGGCGCGTCTCACGGAAGTCTGAAGTCTTATATTACGGGCTTTATTCTTTCCATCATCCTGACGGGGATCCCGTTCTGGATGGTGATGGAGGGTAGCGCAGAAAAAAGCACGACGTTAGTGGTGGTCGTTCTTTGTGCGGTGGTTCAGGTGATCGTTCATCTTGTCTGTTTCCTGCATCTGGACCGTAAGTCAGAGGGGGGCTGGAACCTGGTGGCCATCGTCTTCTCGGCAATCATTATCCTGATTGTTGTGGTTGGCTCACTCTGGATCATGTGGAACCTTAATTACAACATGATGCCCCACTAAGAGTTATACGTAATGATTAAGCAATACCTGCAAGTGACAAAACCAGGAATTATTTTCGGAAATCTAATTTCTGTGGTTGGTGGGTTTTTACTGGCCTCCAAAGGCAGTATTAATTACACCTTATTCCTCACCTCCATGGTCGGCGTATCATTAGTGGTGGCATCAGGTTGTGTGTTTAACAACGTGATCGACCGGGATATCGACCGGAAAATGGAGAGAACAAAGAACAGGGTTCTTGTGAAAGGACTCATTTCCGCGAAAACCAGCCTGGTGTATGCGACCTTCCTGGGTATTGCTGGCTTTATGATGTTGTACTTTGGTGCCAATCCACTGGCCATGTGGTTGTCAGTGATTGGCTTCATCGTCTACGTCGGCATCTATAGCCTCTATATGAAGCGTCATTCAGTGTACGGCACGTTAATCGGTAGTCTTTCGGGGGCTGCGCCACCGGTGATCGGTTACTGTGCCGTATCGAATGAATTCGATGCCGGTGCCCTGATCCTGCTGGCTATCTTTAGCCTCTGGCAAATGCCGCATTCCTATGCCATTGCCATCTACCGGTTTAAAGATTACCAGGCGGCTAATATTCCGGTATTGCCGGTGGTGAAGGGGATCTCTGTCGCGAAACATCATATTACCATTTATATTCTGGCATTTATGATAGCCACGTTGATGCTCTCTCTGGGCGGATACGCGGGTTACAAGTATCTGGTGGTTGCTGCGGTGGTGAGTCTCTGGTGGCTCGGTATGGCCCTTTCCGGCTATAAGCGGACCAATGATGATCGCCTCTGGGCCAGGAAATTATTCGTCTTCTCCATTGTTGCCATTACCGCTCTCAGCGTCATGATGTCGGTCGATTTTATGACCCCGACCTCCAGAGACCTGCTGACTTACGTCTGGTAAGTCCCTCCCCTGTCAGAACTAAAAGGCGCGACATACGCGCCTTTTCTTTTTTTGTTACTTCTGTTTGTAAAGTATTATTTTACCGGGCTTGTTACGCACCTTACTATAGCGTCGGTCAATAAAAAGAGGTTTTAATGAACGATAATAAAATGACGTCGCTGGAACGGAGAGCAACATGGGGGCTTGGCACCGTCTTTTCGCTACGGATGCTGGGTATGTTTATGGTGCTGCCCGTATTAACGACCTATGGTATGGCCCTGCAGGGGGCTTCCGAAGCGCTGATTGGTTTAGCCATCGGCATCTATGGTTTAGCTCAGGCCGTATTCCAGATCCCGTTCGGATTGCTGTCTGACCGCATAGGCCGTAAACCCTTAATCGTCGGAGGGCTGTTGTTATTTGTGCTGGGTAGCGTGATAGCTGCCTGTACGCAGTCTATCTGGGGGATCATTCTCGGACGCGCCTTACAGGGCTCCGGAGCCATTGCCGCGGCAGTGATGGCGCTGCTGTCTGATCTGACCCGCGAGCAGAACCGTACCAAAGCGATGGCATTTATCGGGATCAGTTTTGGGGTGACCTTTGCGATTGCCATGGTTATCGGCCCGGTCGTCACCCATATTCTTGGCCTGCACGCGCTGTTCTGGATGATTGCGCTACTGGCGACCCTCGGCATATTTATCACGCTGGCCATTGTCCCTTCCGCCAAAGATCATGTGCTGAACCGTGAATCCGGGATGGTAAAAGGCAGCTTTAAAAAGGTACTGGCCAGCCCGCGGTTACTGAAGCTGAACTTCGGTATTCTCTGCTTACACATCCTGCTGATGTCCAGTTTTGTGGCCCTGCCCGGCCAGTTCGAAAACGCAGGATTCCCGGCCTCCCAGCACTGGAAAGTCTATTTCGTTACCATGCTGATTGCGTTTGTGGTGGTGATGCCTTTTGTCATCATTGCCGAAGTCAAACGCAGGATGAAAGCCGTGTTTATCAGTTGTGTGGCCTTGCTGGTCATTGCAGAAATTATTCTCTGGGGGGCTGGCACACACTTCTGGACCCTGGTCGTCGGTGTTCAGGTGTTCTTTATCGGTTTTAATCTGATGGAGGCCATTCTTCCCTCACTGATCAGTAAAGAATCCCCCGCGGGTTATAAAGGAACGGCGATGGGTGTCTATTCCACCAGCCAGTTTATCGGCGTGGCTATCGGGGGGAGCCTGGGGGGCTGGATCTTCGGCCATATGGATGCGCAAACCGTTTTCCTGGCCGGAACCCTGCTGGCCGTGGTCTGGCTGCTGGTCAGCCTGACCATGAAAGAGCCTCCGTATGTCAGCAGCCTGCGACTGGTCTCAGATCAACTGCGCCATACTCCGGGTCTGGAGCAAAAGTTATCTGCCGTTGAAGGGGTCTCCTCGGTCATGATGATACCGGAAGAAAACAGCATCTATGTGAAAATTGACAGTAAAGTCACCAGCCGTGAGGCACTGGAGAGGATTATTGCGGAGTATCAGCCGCTGCAGGTGTAGTCCACACACGGTTATAAAAAACGCGGCTTCTGAAAGCCGCGTTTTTTTAGGGAGGGGTTAATCGCGGAAGTTTTTAAACTGGAAAGGCTGGCCCAGATTGCCGCCGCGAACCAGTGCCATCGCACCTTGCAGGTCATCGCGGGATTTTCCGGTCACCCGCAGTGACTCGCCCTGGATCTGCGTCTGGACTTTCAGCTTGCTGTCTTTGATCAGTTTTACGATTTTTTTGGCGACATCCGTTTCGATGCCCTTTTTCAGTTTCGCGTCCACTGACCAGCTTTTGCCGCTGTGTTCGATCTCGTCAGGCACTTCCAGTGCTGCACCTTCAATTCCGCGTTTCAGTAATTTTTCACGCAGAATATCCACCAGTTGTTTCACCTGAAAATCAGATTCCGAACTGATCTTAATGGTTTCATTTTTTTCGTTTAATTCAACCGCGGCTACCACGTTACGAAAATCAAAACGGGTAGATAATTCACGGCTGGCATTTTCTACCGCATTGCGCACTTCCTGAAGTTCAACTTCAGAAACAATATCGAAAGATGGCATATTCTCTTCTCCTGAGTCGGTTTTGCCATGCATAATACGCAGATCGACGCGGTAAAAAAATGCCTGAGTCCTGAAAACATCAGACCCGGCAACGAAAACCGGTATTTTTGTCGCCGGCTATCCGGGAGTTATTATGAAGATTACGGTACTGGGGTGTGGTGCCCTGGGACAACTCTGGCTGTCAGCCTTACACCGTCAGGGACACGAGGTTCAGGGGTGGCTGCGCAGCGCACAGCCGTCGATGACGGTCCATATCACCGCCCCTGACGGAGAGAGGCATCGTCACAGTTTTCCGGCCAATGACCCGCGATGGCTGGCAGACAGTGAGTTACTGCTGGTCACGCTAAAAGCCGCGCAGATATCGTCTGCCGTCCTGCAAATACAGCCCCTGCTGCCACCGCACTGTACTATCGTGCTGATGCATAACGGGATGGGGATCATCGATGAGTTGCCGCCCCTGCCGCAGACCGTTCTGCGGGCGATTACGACACATTCCGCCTGGCGTCATCAGGGACGCGTTATCCATGTTGCCCACGGGGTCACCCATCTCGGGCCGGTTGCCTGCGATGAAAACCCCCTCAGTCCGCTGGCTGATCTGCTGCACGAGGCATTACCGGAAGTGGCCTGGCATAACGATATTCTGCCTGCCTGCTGGAATAAACTGGCCATCAATTGTGTGATCAATCCGCTCAGCATCAAATACGATTGCCCTAACGGTGAACTCCTGCAGTACAGCGGGGAAATTACCACGCTCTGTGAGGAGATCGCGGCGGTGATGAACCGTGAAGGCCTGCACGCCGATGCCCGGCAACTGCAGCAGAGTGTTACCCATGTTATGCAAAACAGTGCCGCTAACTATTCCTCCATGCTGCAGGATATCCGCACCGGACGTCGCACCGAAATAGACTATATCACCGGCTATCTGCTGAGGAAGGCCGTCGGGTATGGTATTCCTGTCCCCGCTAATCGCGAATTATATCAGAGAGTAAAAACAAAGGAGTCGGCCGATGGGCACCCAAAAATCAGTGCTGGTTTGTCTGGCGCATGGCAGTGAAGAAACTGAAGCCGTTACCGTTATCGATCTGCTGGTCAGGGCCGGCATTCATGTCACCACCGCCAGTGTCGAAAGCCAGGGTGACCTGCTGATCACCTGCTCCCGTGGCGTACGATTACAGTGCGATACCACACTGGTTTCGGTGGCGGATCAGCCTTTTGATGCGCTGGTTCTGCCCGGAGGTCAGCAAGGTGCGGAGACTTTCGGTGACAGTGTTCTGCTGCTGGAAACCCTCCGTCAGTACCGGACCACCGACCGGATTGTCGCCGCCATCTGCGCCGCACCGGCGCTGGTGCTGGCGGCCCATGAGCTTTTTCCGGACGGAAATATGACCGGGTTCCCGGGCCTGCGTGAAAGTATTCCGGAAAAACAGTGGATCGAACGCAGGGTCGTCTGGGACCCGCGGGTAAATCTGCTGACCAGTCAGGGGCCGGGGACCGCATTCGATTTTGCGCTGAAACTGATTGATCTGCTGGCCGGTACTGACAAAGCCCGGGAAGTGGCTGAACCGCTGGTCCTGGCCCCGGGGATCTATAACTACCAGGAAAGCTGAAATAAAAAAGCCCGCGATAATTAACATTATCACGGGCTTTATCGTTTACCGGGCGTTACGGACGATACACTTTCACATTCGTATAGCCCTGCTCATGCAGGTAAAGCGCCTGCAGGCGGCTCATTACCCCCCGATCACAGTACAGCAGCCAGGTACGACTCTGGTCAAGATCGGCAAACTGGCTACCAAGCTTATAAAACGGCAGCGATTTGATCTCGACATTTCCCGCCTGCAGCGGGCTTTCTTCGTATTCATCGACCGACCGGATATCCAGGATACTGTCGTTTTCACCGAACGCATCTACCGTTTCAATCTCAACCACGTCGCGGGCCGCTTGTTCGGCGATCTCACGGATGTCCAGATTGTTGGCCTCTTCGACCACTTTTTCCAGTATGCCGAAATCGAAGTTTTCTTCTTCGGCCAGGATCTTACTCTTCAGCGCTTTCACTGTCGGACTTTTAGAGATCACCCCACAGTATTCCGGCATGGTACGGGCAAAATCTTCTGTGCCGATCTTACGCGCCACATCAATGATTTGCTCTTTATCATGAGAGATCAGCGGGCGCAGGATCAGGGTGTCACTGGCATTATCAATTAAGCGCAGATTGGTCAGTGTCTGGCTGGAGACCTGACCGAGAGCTTCACCGGTCACCAGCGCCTGCACACCATAGCGCTCTGCCACCATGGAAGCGGCACGGACCATCATACGCTTAAGCACAACGCCCATCTGGCCGTCTTCGATATTTTCGAGGATGGCACCGACCACCGGTTCAAAGTCGATGGCAACAAAGCGGACACGGTGCGAACGACCGTACCGGGTCCAGAGATAGTGAGCGACCTGACGAACACCAATCTCATGGGCCGCCCCACCGAGATTGAAGAAGCAGTAGTGCACACGGCATCCGCGACGCATCAGCATATAGCTGGATACTCCGGAGTCGAACCCGCCGGAAAGCAGCGATAAGACATCGTCCTGCGTCCCGATAGGGAAGCCGCCGAGACCTTCATAGCGTTCGGTCACCAGCAACAGGCGATCATCATCGATCTCCAGGTTAACCGTCACTTCCGGACGGGTTAACCGGACAGAGGCTGTCGGGATATGCTGGTTCAGTCCGCCGCCGACATAACGCTCAACATCCTGCGAGCTGAACTCTTGTTTGCCGCGGCGTTTCGCGCGGACGCAGAATGTTTTACCTTCAAGTCGCTCACGGTTTAATGCCAGCGTCTGCTCAAAGATATCGTGCATATCGGTGTAAGTATGTTCTTCCACCGCCAGGATATGATGGATCCCGGGGATACGCGTCAGTTCTTCGGCAATGACCGGTTTCAGCGCTTCGTTTTTAGAACGGACAACAATGTGGTCCCAGTGACGAACAACTTTAATCTCTTCGTCGACGGTTTTCAGGATATTGCGAATATTTCCGTTGAGGATTTTAATAAAACGCAGCCGTACAGACTGGCTTTTAATCGTGATTTCCGGAAACAGTTTTATGATAAACTTCATGGTGGCACAGGCTTATTCAGGGAAAATAAGTGTTAATAACTTACACACTTAACTGTTAAAATCAGAGAATGGCGGACAGCGACAGGTGGTGTCCCGCATCCAGGATGCGAGAGTATATCATCTTTGTTGCGACTCTGCTTCTGCAACCTCTGCCACATTGATCATTTTGCTAATCGTTTGTGGTCAGCTACCATAAGTGATTACAATTGAATATATAAATCGTTGAGCCGGTGTCTACTATGCCTAAAAAAACCGAACCTTCTGTCAGCTTTGAGCAAGCGCTGCAGGAGCTGGAAAGCATTGTCCGTCGTCTGGAAGGGGGGGAATTGCCATTAGAAGAAGCCCTGAACGAGTTTGAAAAAGGCGTAAAGCTTGCCAAAACCGGCCAGCAAACATTACAGAAAGCCGAGCAACGGGTACAGATCTTACTGAAACCGGATGAGACTGCCGATCTGAATGCCTTCACCCCGGACAGTCACTGATGGATTTGTCGACATTACTGGCCACCTATCGTGAGCGGGTGGATAATACATTAATCCGATTACTTAATGATCTGCCCTTTCAGAGTTCTCCTCTGGTGAACGCCATGGAGCACGGCGTACTGTTAGGCGGTAAGCGCATGCGTCCGTTTCTGGTCTATGCGACCGGTCATATGCTGGGAGTTCCGCTGCCGGTACTGGATGTCCCTGCCGCAGCCATTGAATGTATCCATGCCTACTCTCTGATTCATGATGATCTGCCCGCGATGGATGACGATGCTTTACGGCGGGGGCAGCCCACCTGTCATATCGCGTTCGGTGAAGATACCGCTATTCTTGCCGGTGATGCCTTACAGACGCTGGCCTTTACTGCCCTGAGTACTCATCCGATGCAGGGAGTCACTGCAGACGCCCGGCTGACGATGATTTCTGAACTCGCCGCGGCCAGTGGTGCTGCAGGTATGTGTGGCGGACAGGCGCTGGATTTAGCGGCTGAAGGTCAGTCCGTGGGGCTGGACGCGCTTGAGACTATCCACCGCCATAAAACCGGGGCATTGATCCGTGCGGCGGTCAGACTCGGTGCCTGTTGCGCCGGGGAAAAAGGTCAGGCACTGCTGCCGGAACTTGACCGCTATGCCAGTGCTATCGGACTGGCTTTTCAGGTTCAGGATGACATCCTCGATGTTGTCGGCGATACCGAGGTGATCGGTAAACGCCAGGGGGCCGATATTGCCCTGGGAAAAAGCACCTACCCGGCCCTGCTTGGCCTGGAAGGCGCACGCGAAAAGGCCCGCCTGCTCTGCCAGGAAGCCACGGATGCATTGGATAAGCTCGCCGGAAAATCTTTCGATACCGCCTCATTACGGGCGCTGGCGGGCTATATAATTGAACGTGATAAATAACATCCATAATGAGTCACTGATGAGTTTTGATACCACCCAATACCCGACACTGGCGCTGGCAAGCACAGTGCAGGAATTACGTCTATTGCCAAAAGAGAAGCTCCCTGCCCTGTGTGGGGAGCTGCGTCAATACCTGCTCGACAGTGTCAGCCAGTCCAGCGGGCATTTTGCCTCCGGACTGGGGGTCGTCGAACTGACGGTCGCTCTGCACTATGTTTACAACACCCCGTTCGATCATCTGGTCTGGGATGTTGGTCATCAGGCCTATCCGCACAAGATCCTGACCGGCCGTCGTGATCGCATCGGTACTATCCGTCAGAAAAACGGGCTGCACCCGTTTCCGTGGCGCGATGAGAGTGAACACGACGTACTGAGTGTTGGTCATTCATCAACCTCGATCAGTGCCGGACTGGGCATGGCGGTGGCCGCAGAAAAAGAAGCCGCAGGACGCCGCACCGTCTGTGTGATAGGTGACGGTGCCATCACCGCAGGTATGGCCTTTGAAGCCATGAACCATGCCGGCGATATCAAACCGGATATGCTGGTGATCCTGAATGATAACGATATGTCGATTTCAGAGAATGTCGGTGCACTGAATAACCGGGTGGCTCAGATCCTCTCCGGAAAAACCTATTCACGGTTGCGGGAAAGTGGCAAACGTGTGCTGACCGGCCTTCCGCCGATCAAAGAGCTGGTGAAACGTACCGAAGAACATCTGAAAGGGATGGTTTCCCCCGGCACCTTATTCGAGGAGCTTGGCTTTAATTATATCGGTCCGGTCGACGGTCATGATGTGCTGACACTGGTCAGTACCCTGACCAATATGCGTGAGCTGACCGGCCCGCAATTTCTGCATATTATTACCCGCAAAGGGAAAGGCTACGCGCCCGCGGAGCAGGACCCTATCGCCTGGCATGCGGTGCCTAAATTCGACCCGGCCAGCGGTGCTTTGCCTGAGAGCAAAGGCGGTATACCAACCTACTCCAAAATCTTCGGCGACTGGCTGTGTGAGATGGCTGCGCAGGATGATAAGCTGATGGGGATTACCCCTGCGATGCGCGAAGGGTCCGGAATGGTCCGTTTTTCCCGCGAATATCCGCAGCAATATTTTGATGTCGCCATTGCCGAACAGCATGCGGTGACCTTTGCCGCAGGGATGGCTATCGGCGGCTATAAACCGGTGGTTGCCATTTACTCGACCTTCCTGCAGCGCGCCTACGATCAGTTGATTCATGATGTGGCTATTCAGAAATTGCCGGTGCTGTTTGCCATTGACCGCGGAGGCATTGTCGGTGCCGACGGACAGACGCACCAGGGTGCCTTCGATATCGCCTTCCTGCGCTGTATTCCTGACCTGGTGATCATGACACCGAGTGATGAAAATGAGTGCCGGAATATGCTGTATACCGGTTATCACCATCAGCAGGGGCCAAGTGCCGTGCGCTATCCGCGTGGCAATGGTCGCGGGCTGGAAAGTGAGCCACTGCAACAGCTTCCGCTGGGTAAAGGCCTCGTGAAACGTCAGGGCGGGAAAATTGCTATTCTGAACTTCGGGACGTTATTGCCTGAAGCCGAAAGCGTGGCCGAAACCCTGAATGCTACCCTGGCCGATATGCGCTTCGTGAAACCTATGGATCAGGCTCTGGTGCTGGAACTGGCGGAAAGCCATGACCTGCTGGTGACGCTGGAAGAAGGCACCATCAGTGGGGGGGCCGGTAGCGGAGTGAATGAGATCCTGATGGCGGCACGTCGCATGACGCCAGTACTGAACCTGGGGCTGCCTGACCGCTTTATTTCGCAGGGGACTCAGGATGAAGTGCGTCATGACCTGGGGCTGGATGCTGAGGGGATTCTGGCGGCTATCGAACGCTGGCAGGCCCTGTAAGCGGTAAGTCAGATTCGGCAACCTGTGTGCCGAATCTGACTGCTTTCTGACCCGGTGATGCTTAATCAGAAGGGAATGAAGGCAGGAAAGTAGTGTGCCACTGCAAAGATTAACGCCGCAGAGATCACCCCGGCGACAATATCATCGACCATAATCCCCATTCCGCCCCGGACATTGCGATCAAACCAGCGGATAGGCCAGGGTTTCCAGATATCAAAAACGCGGAACACCACGAATCCGATCGCTATCCATTGCCAGTGATGATTCGGGATCGCCACCAGCGTTATCCACATACCGATAAATTCATCCCAGACAATACTGCCATGATCATGCACACCCATATCTTTTGCGGTTCTGTGGCAGAGATAGACCCCCAGACAGATCCCCAGTAACACGATCAGATAATAGAGTTCCTGCGGCAGCTGGATCAGAAAATACCAGAACGGGATCGCCGCCAGTGACCCGGCAGTGCCCGGCATCACCGGGCTGAGTCCGCTACCGAAACCTACGGCGAGGAGGTGCCACGGGTTACTCAGTCGCAGACGTGAGATAACTTGTTGTCTATTTCCGGCCAAAATGATCGTATCCTTTCACATGAAGCGTGGCAGGCTTACCCTGATCCAGCAGCACCAGCCCTTCACTTTCCGGCGCTATCTGGCCGATACAGTGATAAGGAACACCGAGGTGGTCAAGGGAGACCGCCAGCGCACCGCGATTGATCTCCGGTACGGTGAAACATAGCTCATAATCTTCACCACCACCGAGCGCCCAGCGTTGTGCCTGCTCTTTACCGAACCCTTCGGTCAGTGCGGTAGAGAGTGGCAAGGTATCGATGTTGATTCTGGCACCGACCCGGCTGTTCTTCAGAATATGTCCGATATCCGCCAGCAGACCGTCCGAAATATCTATCGCTGACGTGGCGAGATCACGCAGCGCCTGGCCCTGCAGGATGCGGGGGACTGGCCGGAGATGGCGCTTGATCAGCGCCTCATAGATGGCCGGGTCGTCGGTACGGACATGATGCTGTAACAGTGCCAGCCCGGCGGCGCTGTCCCCCAGGGTACCGGTCACAAAGATCCAGTCACCCGGTTTGGCACCGTTGCGTTTCAGTGCCCGCCCTTCCGGAACCAGCCCGTGAATACCCAGCGTCATACTGAGCGGGCCACGGGTCGTATCTCCGCCGACCAGTTGCATGTCGTAGTAATCCAGCAGTTCAAACAGGCTGTCACTGAACGCCTGCAACCACGCCTCATCGACCGACGGTAACGTCAGTGCCAGTGTCAGCCAGGCAGGGTCTGCCCCCATCGCCGCAAGATCACTGAGATTGACCGCTAAGGCTTTATAGCCAAGATCGGAAGGATGAATATCACGCAGGAAATGTATCCCTTCCACCAGCGTATCGGTACTGATCGCCAGGGTCTTTTTTTCAGGGACATTAAGAAGAGCACAATCGTCTCCGATGCCTTTGATGACATCACGACGCGAGCTGGTAACACGATTAAAATAACGAGCAATGAGCTCAAATTCGCCACAGGACATAAGCGGGATCACTCAACAGGTACGTTATTGATATAAAAAAGGCCGGAGAACCGGCCTGAGTATCATTACTTACGATTCGGACGAATTTGTGGTGCTGCTTTATCCAGAACGCCATTCACAAACTTATGGCTGTCTTCGGCACCAAAGACCTTCGCCAGTTCAATACCTTCGTTGATAGCGACTTTATAAGGCACGTCGTCACGCTTGCTCAGTTCATACAGCGCAATACGTAATGCGGCTTTTTCAACCTGGCCCAGCTCATCCAGACGACGGGTCAGGTAAGGCTGCATCAGACCATCAAGGTAGGCACTGTTGTTCGCGACACCCGCCAGTATTTCGCGGAAATAGTTAACATCAACATCTTTGACGTCCTGTTCCGCCAGAAACTGGTATTCCACATCGGAAATGTCATTATTGGATATCTGCCAGGAATAGAGTGCCTGGAGGGCACACTCCCGGGCACGGCGGCGAGCAGCAGGTTTCACAAAATTCCCCTTAAGATCAGGCGTTAATAGCTTCTAAAACATTAATCATTTCAAGTGCGGTCAGTGCCGCTTCGGCACCTTTATTACCCGCTTTAGTACCGGCACGCTCAATAGCCTGCTCGATATTTTCGGTTGTTAACACCCCGAAGGCGACAGGAATGTCGCTGTTCATTGCCACATTGGCAATACCGGAACTGGCTTCCCCGGCCACAAATTCAAAGTGGGCTGTTCCGCCACGGATCACGGTTCCGAGCGCGATCACCGCATTATATTTACCGGTGTTACACAGCGCGCGCGCAGCCAGAGGTAATTCGTAAGCTCCGGGAACCCAGACGACGGTAATATTTTCATCTTTCACCTGACCAATACGTTTCAGCGCATCGATAGCACCGTTCAGCAGGCTGTCATTGATAAAATTATTAAAACGGGCAATGACAATGGCAACGTTAGCTTCAGGCGTTGCTACAGCAGCTTCGATAATTTTCATACACTTCCTTTCAGGTAAAAATCGCTTTCAGGTAAAAGTCGGGTCGCCCGGCAAGGGGGGCGAATTTTAGCATACTCTTTCGCGCTCTGCTCTCGCTTTTGCGCAAACTCTTATTCAGGGCGTAAAATAACCCGCAAGTCATCACCGATACGGCGAACATCCTCAAAACAAAATGCCGGGGCATCGGCCAGCCGGGTGAGCCCCGGTAAGGCACAGAGCCCGCGGGCTTCATTACCGAGAAGCTTCGGCGCCAGGTAAACGATCAGTTCATCCACCACCCCCGCGCGTATCAGCGCGCCAGCCAGTGTCGCACCGGCTTCCGTCCAGACACTGTTAATCTGCTGGCGGCCTAACTGCATCATCAGTGCCACGAGGTCAAACCCTCCGTCGTGTTCCGGCACCACTATCTGCTTCACTGTCTCCGGCCATTCCCCGTCGGGACGGGAGCGTATCAGCCAGGTATCACCTGGCCCGGAAAACACCGACTGTGAAGGCTGTAATTGCTGCTGCCGGTCGGCTATCACACGGACAGGCTGGCGAAGGTGAGTGGCACCGCCGATGGCCGTCAGTGTCTCACTGTCCAGTGAACCCGCACGCACGGTCAGGGCCGCATTATCGGCAATGACCGTTTTAGCCGTGCTGAGAATGGCGTGGCTCTGTGCGCGGAAGTGCTGCACATCCCTGCGGGCGGCCGCGGAAGTGATCCACTGGCTCTCGCCACTCGCCATGGCCGTTCGGCCATCCAGCGAAGCCCCCAGTTTTAACTGTACCCACGGAAACCCGGTGCGCATACGTTTCAGAAAACCGCGGTTCAGGGCCTCGGCGTCCTGTTGCATCAGACCATGACTGACCTCAATGCCGGCCTGGCGCAGACGATAGAGTCCCCGCCCCGCCACTTCCGGATTCGGATCCTGCATCGCGGCCACCACACGGGAGACGCCTGCCGCAATTAAGGCATCACAACACGGGGGGGTTCGGCCAAAATGGCTGCACGGCTCCAGCGTAACATAGGCCGTGGCACCCCGGGCCGCGTCTCCGGCGGCACGAAGCGCATGGACCTCGGCGTGAGGTTCCCCGGCCCGCTGATGCCAGCCTTCCCCGACAATCTGCCCGTCCCGGACAATCACACATCCGACATTCGGGTTAGGGGCGGTGGTAAAGCGGCCGCGTCTGGCCAGCTCCAGCGCCCTGGCCATAAATACCTGATCAGTCATTCACGTTTATCCTGTAAACGGGCAATCTCTTCGCCGAATTCGCGGATATCCTCAAAACTGCGATACACAGAGGCAAAGCGGATATACGCCACTTTATCCAGCATTTTCAGTTCATCCATCACCAGGTTACCCAGCATTTTACTGGGGACCTCTCTCTCCCCGGTGGCCCGCAGATGCGCTTTGATCCGGTGAACGGCACTGTCCAGCGCGTCTGAACTTACCGGACGCTTCTCCAGTGCCTTCATCATGCCGCGTACCAGCTTATCTTCGTCAAAGGGTTCACGCACATCGTCACTTTTTACCACTCTGGGCATCACCAGTTCTGCCACCTCAAACGTGGTAAACCGTTCATGGCAGACCAGACACTGACGACGACGACGTACCGATGAACCCTCACTGACCAGTCGGGAGTCTATGACCTTGGTATCTACGGCTGCGCAAAACGGACAATGCATCGAATTATTCCCGGGCTTAAGTAATCATTCAGTCTAGTGTAACGCGAAGACATCGTTAACTAAATGTATTCACGTGCGGTGACTTTCATTTTGCCGTAACCGCGTTATTCTTTATCACTGTTTACGACTATGCTTAATGTGTTTATCGTAAAGATCCTCAAAAAAATCAGGAGTCAATCAGTATGGGTTTATTTAGTTTTGTTAAAGAAGCTGGCGAAAAATTATGGGATTCTGTCTCTGCGGACGATGGCAGCAAGATCCAGGATCATTTAAAAAAACTGGGCCTGCCTGACAGCGATAAAGTGAATGTCAGTGTCAATGACGGGACAGCCACCGTGACCGGTGATGGCCTGAGCCAGGAACTGAAAGAAAAAATCCTGGTTGCCGTCGGTAATGTGGCGGGGATCACCCATGTGGATGACAAAGTCAGCACCGACGGCCCGGAAACGGCACCGACGATCTATACCGTAAAATCCGGAGACACCCTGAGTGCTATCTCTAAGCAGGTTTACGGGGATGCTAATCAGTACAATAAAATTTTTGAAGCGAACAAGCCTATGCTCTCCAGTCCGGACAAAATTTATCCGGGTCAGGCACTGCGCATTCCTCAGGCATAATATTCGCATGAAGAAAACCAGCCTCAGCATCATTGCCGTTTCGTTATTACTTGCGGGGTGCAGTTCGTCGCAGCCGCCGGCCCGGCTGACCGACAGTGTCGGCCAGCTGAACCGGGATCTGAGCCGGTTATCTGCCCAGTCAGAGGCTCTGGCTTATCAGCGGCAACTCAATGCGGCGTCCACCCGCGGCGCCTGGCTACTGCCTCTGGCGGACAGTGCGGTGTCACTCGTTACCGCGCAAGGTAAGGTGCTGACAAAACTGGCTCCGGTAAGTCCCGGGGGCTTGCCGGTATTACTGGTTAAAAACCAGCAGACCTGGTCGCTGCCCCCCTTCACGATCACGGCCGAACTGGCGACGGTCTCTGATGAACAGGGATACCGGAATGCTGTCCCGGTGATTGTGAAACGCCAGGTGTTACAGCGGGCGGTTCCATTGGCGCCGTCGGAACAGGCCCGCTTTATTCTGCCGGAAATCAGGCTTAAAGATGGCCAGGTGCTGGTGGTCAATGTGCATCAGTTTATGCCGGAAATCTCAGCCGCGGTTACGCGCCCCCGTTAACCGGGCGGCCAATCCTGAGATAGATTGACCGTTTTGTGGTTAAGGGACGGATGTCATCTCTCATGATGACAGTTTGCCATGACCGGGGCTTGTGTGAGGTGTGGCAGACGACTCAGACCATAAAAAAAGGCAGCCCCTGCGGGCTGCCTTTTTCAGAGTTATGACGGGAAATCGTATTACGGTAACAACGATTTCTGATCCGCCCCCTCTTTTTCAACTTTCTGAACCAGCATATGTTCACGCTTCATGCCCAGCTTCAGTGCCAGGGCAGAGGCCACATAAATGGATGACACTGTACCGATGGTGACACCGATTAACATGGTCAGCGAGAAGCCACGCAGTAATTCGCCACCGAACAGGAACAACATCAGTACCACCACCAGCGTGGTCGCTGAGGTCATAATGGTACGACTCAGTGTCTGCGTCAGCGAGACATTGACGATGTCGTACGGTGTTCCGCGGCGGATTTTGCGGAAGTTCTCACGAATACGGTCAGAGACCACGATGCTGTCGTTCAGCGAGTAACCGATAACCGACATCAGTGATGCGATGATAGTCAGGTCAATCTCGATATGGAACAGCGAGAGGATCCCCATCGTGATCACCACGTCGTGCGCCAGTGCCAGTACTGCCCCCAATGCCAGTCGCCACTCAAAGCGGAAACCGACATAGACCAGGATACAGATCAGCGCGACAAGTAATGCCATGCCCCCGGCCTGGGCGAGATCACTGCCGACACTCGGTCCGACAAACTCGATACGTTTGACTATTGCCGTCTGGCTGGTGGCCTGATTTATGACAGAGACCACCTTGTTCCCCAGTTCCTGTCCGGTATTTCCGGCATGCGGGGACAAGCGCACCATCACATCACGGCTGCTGCCGAAGTTCTGGACTTCCGGCTCCATGAATCCGGCATGTTGTAATGCCTGACGCATGGTATCCAGCTCGCCGGGTTTCTCCAGAGTAATTTCAATCACCGTACCGCCGGTGAAATCCAGACCCCAGTTAAAACCACGGACACCCATCACGACGACAGACGCTATCAGCAGGATCCCGGAGATAGCGAAAGCCACATAGTCCCAGCGCATAAAGTCGTAGACTTTACGGCCATAATTTAACTGTTCAACACTATATTGCTGTGCCACTACGCGCTCCTCAAATTGACAGCTTGTTGATACGTTTGCCGCCATACAGCAGGTTCACGATGGCACGTGTCCCGACAATTGCTGTGAACATGGAGGTCGCAACACCGATGGCCGTTGTGATAGCAAATCCTTTGATGGACCCGGTACCGACGGCGTACAGGATGATTGCAGTAATCAGCGTCGTAACGTTGGCATCGACAATACTGGAGAACGCACCACGATATCCCTCGTGAATAGCCTGCTGAACACTGCGACCATTACGAAGTTCTTCTTTTATACGTTCGTTAATCAACACATTCGCATCGACGGCGACCGCGAGGGTTAATACTATCCCCGCAATACCTGGCATGGTTAAGGTTGCCCCCGGCAGCAGCGACATGATCCCGACAATCAGAACCAGGTTGGCAATCAACGCTGTGGTGGCAATCACACCAAACTTTTTATAGTACAGGACCATAAACAGGATAGAGGCAATCAGTCCCCACAGGCAGGCATGCAGACCCTGATTAATGTTCTGTTGTCCCATGGTCGGGCCGATGGTACGTTCTTCAACGATCTGAATCGGCGCAATCAGCGCTCCCGCACGTAGCAGTAACGATAACTGACGCGCTTCGTTCGGATTGCTGATACCGGTAATGCGGAAGCTGTTACCCAGGCGTGACTGAATATTGGCCACGTTGATAACTTCTTCTTCTTTTTCCAGAATCGCACGACCTTTGGCATCTTTCTTACCGCTGTCTTTGTACTGCACAAACAGGGTTGCCATCGGTTTACCGATATTGTCCTTGGTATAATCAGACATCATATTTCCGCCGGTACTGTCGAGGGAAATATTAACCTGAGGCTGGTTATACTCATCCATACTGGACGTGGAATCGGTAATATGGTCACCGGTCAGGATCACACGCTTGTACAGCACCACCGGCTGACCATCACGGGTCATCTTAACTTCAGAATCCCCTGGCACACGGCCCTGAGCTGCCGCCGCAGGATCAACGGAGGTGTTGACCGGACGGAACTCCAGCGTTGCTGTCGCGCCGAGGATCTCTTTAGCACGCGCAGTGTCCTGGATACCCGGTAACTCAACCACGATACGGTCAGTTCCCTGGCGCTGAACCAGCGGTTCTGCCACACCCAGCTGATTCACACGGTTACGCAGAATGTTAATGTTCTGCTGAACCGCATATTCACGGGCTTCGCTCATCCGTGCATCGGTCATGACTGCGGTCAGGGCGTTATTTCCTGCAGAGTTAATGACTAAGTCACTGTGACGCGGAGTGAGGTAGCTGATGGCTTTATCCCGATCAGTCCCGTTCGCGAAACCGATGGTGACACCATAGTCAGGCGCTTTACCGATCGTGGTATACGGGATGTTCTGAGCACGTAAATCACTGCGCAGGCTGTCGGAATTTTGTTCCTGCAGCTTACCCAGTGCGGTGTCCATATCCACTTCCATCAGGAAGTGAACACCACCACGCAGGTCCAGACCCAGTTTCATCGGATCGGCAGACAGCATTGCCAGCCACGCCGGGGTTGCCGGGGCGAGGTTCAGAGCCACAACGTAGTTGTCACCCAGGCCACTCACCAGAGCTTCACGGGCACGGAGCTGGATATCGGTATTATTAAAGCGGGCAAGAATGGCCCCATTTTCCAGGGCAACGGATTTGCTCTGGATATGGTCCTGCCGGAGAATATTCTGGATCTGATCCAACGTTTGCTCACTGGCGGCGGCACCCCGCGCGCCAGTGACTTGCACGGCCGGATCCTCACCATACAGGTTGGGAAGTGCATACAGCAGACCGAGCAGGAGAACCACGATCAGCATGATGTACTTCCACAAAGGATAACGGTTTAACACGGCAATTCCCTTAGGGAAGAAAAAATTACAGCGCCTTCATTGTGCCTTTCGGCAGAACGGCAGCCACGAAATCACGTTTGATCACGACTTCAGTCGTATCATTCAGAGCAATAACCACGTACCCGGTCTCTGACACTTTGCTGATACGGCCCACTAATCCGCCATTGGTTAACACTTCATCGCCTTTGGTGATTGAGTCCATCAGCTTCTTGTGTTCTTTAGAACGCTTCTGCTGCGGGCGCAGAATCATGAAGTAAAAGATCAATCCAAATACGACCAGCATGATCACCATAGAATACGGACTTCCCTGAGACGGGGCACCCGTAGCGGCAACAGCGTCAGAAATGAAAAAGCTCATTAAATTTCCCTCATTGGATTTATAGTCAAACGTTTAAGGCAGGGACGTCTTTCCCCTTCCTTTGATAAAAATCAGTGACAAATTGCTCTAAATTACCGTCTTCAATCGCCTGACGTAAACCGGCCATCAGACGCTGATAGTAACGCAAATTGTGGATAGTATTCAGCCTTGCACCTAAAATTTCATTACAACGGTCCAGATGATGCAAATAGGCACGGGTGTAATGGCGACACGTGTAACAATCACACTCTGCATCCAGCGGAGAGGTATCATCTTTATGCTTAGCATTACGGATTTTAACCACCCCGTCGGTCACAAACAGATGACCATTACGGGCATTGCGGGTTGGCATAACGCAATCAAACATATCAACACCACGACGCACGCCTTCGACCAGATCTTCAGGTTTTCCGACGCCCATCAGGTAACGTGGCTTATCTTCCGGGATTTGCGGACAGACATGCTCAAGGATGCGATGCATATCTTCTTTCGGCTCCCCGACAGCCAGACCGCCCACAGCGTACCCATCAAATCCTATCTCTACCAGTCCTTTAACAGAGACATCTCGTAAATCTTCGTAAACACTGCCCTGGATAATACCGAACAATGCGTTTTTATTCCCCAGAGAATCAAAACGGTCACGGCTACGTTTCGCCCAGCGCAACGACATTTCCATCGAACGCTTCGCATAATCGTGGTCAGCCGGGTAAGGCGTACATTCATCGAAGATCATCACGATATCGGAACCGAGATCGTACTGAATTTCCATCGACTTTTCGGGGTCCAGGAAAATGGCATCGCCGTTGATCGGGTTACGGAAATGTACCCCGGCTTCGGTGATCTTACGAATATCGCCCAGGCTGAAGACCTGGAAACCGCCGGAGTCGGTCAGGATAGGCCCCTGCCACTGCATGAAGTCATGTAAGTCACCATGTAACTTCATGATTTCCTGACCAGGACGCAGCCATAAATGGAAGGTATTTCCCAGGATAATCTGCGCGCCGGTGTCTTTGACTTCTTCCGGTGTCATTCCTTTGACCGTACCATAGGTGCCCACCGGCATAAATGCCGGGGTTTCGACCACACCGCGATCGAACACTAAACGACCGCGACGGGCACGACCTTCGGTAGTAATTAATTCAAACTTCACACAACCTCCACCAGAGAAACAGTCTGATGTTAAGAGTTAAACATCTGATCAGCGGCGGTTTCCGGACGGAAACTGCCAGCCCTTTTATTCCCCGACCTGCTGTTCAGCCGCCTGAGGATTTTTAGTAATAAACATCGCATCACCGTAACTGAAGAAACGATATTGCTCTGCGACCGCCTGCTGATATGCCTGCATCGTATTCCGGTAACCGGCAAACGCGGAGACCAGCATGATAAGCGTGGATTCAGGCAGGTGGAAGTTGGTGATCAAAGCATCAATCACCTGATATTGATATCCCGGATAAATAAATATCTGCGTATCATCAAAAAACGGCGCGATCAGGCTCTCTCCGGCGGCCTGCGCGGCGCTCTCCAGAGAACGTACAGAAGTTGTTCCGACGGCGACCACTTTATTGCCACGGGCTTTACAGGCCAGCACCGCATCCACCACGTCCTGAGGGACTTCGGCATATTCCGAGTGCATTATATGGTCTTCAATACTGTCCACCCGTACCGGCTGGAATGTGCCGGCCCCCACATGCAGGGTGACAAACGCCATCTCCACGCCTTTTGCGCGCAGAGCCTCCAGCAGACCATCATCAAAATGGAGTCCCGCGGTCGGAGCCGCCACTGCCCCCGGACGGGCGCTGTAGACCGTCTGGTAGAGCTCACGGTCAGACTCTTCATCCGGCCGGTCGATATAAGGCGGCAGTGGCATATGGCCGACCTGATTGAGGATCTCCAGCACGGCACGCTGATCATCAAAAGCAATCTCGAATAAAGTGTCATGACGGGCCACCATGGTGGCTTTCACGCTTTCATCATCGCCTAACAGCAATTCGCTGCCGGGCTTCGGGGCTTTTGAGGCACGGACATGGGCCAGCACCCGGTGCTCATCCAGCACCCGCTCGACCAGCATCTCAATCTTACCGCCACTGGCTTTGCGCCCGAAGACTCTGGCCGGGATCACCCGGGTATTATTGAACACCAGCAAATCCCCGGCATTCAGTTTTTCCAGCACATCGGTAAACACCCCGTGGGTGAGCTCGCCTGTCGGGCCGTCGAGGGACAGCAGGCGGCAGCTGCTTCGTTCTGCCCGCGGATAATGGGCAATCAGGGACTCAGGCAGTTCAAAATTAAAATCAGCAACGCGCATGGCGGAATATTCCGGGTAAAAAATCAGGCGGCATAGTGTAACGGAAAAGCCGGGATTACTGAACCTCTGGCTGTCAGGTCGGAGTTCGGCCTATAATACCCTATGAATTTTCTTGCACATCTGCACCTGGCCACACTGGCCGAAAGCTCGCTGCTCGGGAACCTGATGGCCGATTTTGTACGCGGTGATCCGGATACCCATTGGGATAGCGCCACCGCTGAAGGTATCCGTCTGCATCGCCGGCTGGATAGCCTGACCGACGCCTTACCGGAAGTCCGTGCCGCCCGCCTGCTCTTCCGGGAGGAGACCCGCCGCGTCGCGCCGATCACCCTCGATGTTATCTGGGACCATTTTCTGGCCCGCCACTGGGATCATTACTGTCCGGCAACCCCGCTGAGCCTCTTTTGCCGGCAGGCCGAACAGCAAATCCGTCCGTTTCTGCCCGATACCCCGGACGCTTTTCGCAAACTCAACCAGCTGATGTGGCCGGAGCGCTGGCTGGAAAAATACGGTCAGCCGGAACGGCTGGCGCTGGTGCTGAATGGCATGGCGAACCGCCGCCCGAAACTCGACCAGTTACGTCATTCTTATCAGGATTTTGTGGAGAATTATTCAGCACTGGATGCGCTGTTTTCTGTGTTTTATCCGCGCCTTATGCAACTTGCCACAGAAAAAAGGCTGTAAAAGCACGTTTCGGCTGTCATACTCTTGTCAGCAAATGAAACGATGATAATCTACAGAAAATGACATACCCAATGGTGTGTTGTTGTTAATCCCTTAACCGATTGGAGTGATTATGGTACTGGTTACCCGTCAGGCCCCTGACTTCACGGCAGCAGCCGTACTGGGCAATGGTGAAATTGTTGAGAATTTCAACTTTAAAAAACACATTGCAGGTAAACCTGCCGTCCTGTTTTTCTGGCCAATGGACTTCACTTTTGTGTGTCCTTCAGAATTAATCGCTTTTGATAAGCGTTATGCTGAGTTTGAAAAACGTGGTGTGGAAGTCGTTGGTGTTTCTTTCGACTCCGAGTTCGTTCATAACGCATGGCGTAACACCCCTATCAATGATGGCGGTATTGGTCCGGTGAAATATGCGATGGTGGCTGACATTAAGCGTGAAGTTCAGCAGGCGTATGGCATCGAACATCCGGATGCAGGCGTTGCTCTGCGTGGTTCTTTCCTGATCGACAAAGACGGTGTTGTTCGTCATCAGGTAGTGAACGATCTGCCACTGGGCCGTAACGTTGACGAAATGCTGCGTATGGTTGATGCGCTGCAGTTCCACGAAGAGCACGGCGAAGTCTGTCCTGCACAGTGGGAAAAAGGCCAGGAAGGTATGGGCGCTTCTCCGGAAGGCGTTGCAAAATACCTGACCGCAAACGCCGGCAAGCTGTAAGTTACCTTGCTGAAATAACCCGCTGCGGCGGGTTATTTTTTTGCTCTCCCCGCCTTATCCTCTGCCGGACTCTGCCGGTAATCACCTCCGTTTTGCCCGCCAATACTTATCACTGTACGCCGGATAACATCATCACAGCGCAATCTCTCCGTTATTGTCGTCGCTGATGGTGACCGTCGCTCCCATGGCTACCTGCCAGGTCAATGAAACCTGCACAGTATATCCGTCTGCTTAACTGAAAATTCATTCTTCGTTCAGTGGGGCTGCATCACCAGGGAAAGGAATGCGGGTCAGACTGTAACAGCCCACAAAATCCTCTTCAGAGCGACACCCCGCCCAGGCTATTACGGACAGATGACAATCCCCTTTCCTGTTCGCCATAACCCGTGCCACAAAGACTGATGCTGTGCGCAGGGCATTACAGACAGATGAACATCCCTTTCCTGTTCACCGTAACCCGCGTCGCAAAGACTGACGCTGTGCGCAGGGCATCTGACATTATCCGAATGACAAAGACGATATTGTGGTGCTGACTTACGTCGTTCTGTTATCTCCGGTAAGGCCGGCCCGTGAACCTGCCGCCATTTTCACTAAGAGGGATATTAAACCGATTCAACCGACATCAGCCGCAAAATTCCGGCTCACTCTTTCTGATGCACAGCGCGTTACCTTTTCCGAAGATAGCTACACGTTGCTGAGCCGTGTGTACCTGGCGAGGTAATGCGTTGTGGGGGTTGAGTCACTGGCCTGCGTTGCGCCCCAGGGAGGCTTATGGTAACTGTAGGATGAAACCATCTTACGGAGGGGGTTATGGGAAACAAAATTTCAGGCCATTGCCATTGCGGGATAGTGACTTTTTCCGTTGAGTTGTTAAATGGATTTGAAACTATCAGACGCTGTGATTGTTCACTTTGCCGTATGAGAGGCGCGGTGGTTGTTAGCGCTGAATTGTCAGGTATTGAGGTGTTAACCGGACGCGAGTGTTTAACCGAATATCGTTTCAATACAAAGCAGGCCGTGCATTATTTTTGCAGTAAATGCGGGATTTATACCTTCCATCAACGCCGGTCAAATCCCGGTCAATATGGTGTTAATGTTGCTTGCCTGGAGGGCATTTCGCCCTTTGATTTTGCTCAGGTTCAGGTCATGGACGGAATCCATCATCCGGAGGATGGCGGAAATGGAGGTGTAGCGGGGATCCTATCCTACCGCCCCATCAATTCATAACGAGGAATGGTCACCGGAAGGGATGAATCAGAGTTTATAGCATTCCGACGGATGACGTTTTATCAGCTGCGGATCACCATGTTTGCGGGGCCTGAAAAGGGTGTTACGGAAGCGGCGTGGTTAAAAGAATATTAGCAAAACGTCTTTCTCAATCAGGGATCCGTTCATTCCGGTGATTACCGGCCAACCCTGACTTTCCCATGCCAGGATCAGTCCATCAGAGCATATGGAACCGCACCTGCTGACAGCTTCGTGGTAACGTCATCCGCGCCCTGCGGCGTGTCAATCCGGCCAGCCGAAGATTTAGTATCAGAAGCGCTCAGCCTGTGGAGGTGTCGGCTGCCTGTGCCTGTCAATAACGGGGGGCTGCATGCGGATGAAGATATTATCTTAGCTGCTTCAGCGCACAGGCTATCAGCCGATTGGGATGACCTGACGTCATCTCCTGCATCGCATCGCAGGCCAACTTACAGGTAAAGTTTTGTATTCACGGCCGTTAATTTTGTTTGTCATTCGCACTCCCCTGCTGAAACCCTTAAGCTAAGAGAGTTGAGATAATTAACGCAGGGAGCTTTATGCAACAGCAAATCATCGAATGGCTGCAGTCACTGGGCCTGACTCATTATACCAATGCATTGTCGGTCGTCGCGGTACTGGTCGCCATCGTGTTTATTTCACTGGTCATACACCTTCTGCTGCACAAATTGATGCTGCCGATGTTCAAGCGACGTGCCGAAGCCAGCCCCTACCAGTGGCCAAAGGCGCTATTGCGCCACAAGCTGTTCCACCGTGTCACCTGGCTATTACAGGGGATTTTATTCCAGTTACTGACCCAGGCGTGTCTGGATAATAATTCGGCCCTGTTCAGCACACTGATGACGGCGGTCCAGCTCTGGATGATCCTGTTCACCTTGCTGATTGGTTTTTCACTGCTGGATGTGGTGCAGTCGGTCACTGCCCGCAGTATGCTGGCCCGGCAGCTCCCGCTACGGGGCATTCTGCAAAGTATTAAGCTGGTTGCCGCTATTCTTATCAGTATTCTGATGATCTCCGTCCTGCTCGGGAAATCCCCCGGCGTGTTACTGACCGGACTGGGGGCGATGACCGCCGTCCTGATGCTGGTCTTTAAAGATCCTATCCTCGGTCTGGTCGCGGGGATCCAGCTTGCCGCCAACGATATGCTAAAGCTGAATGACTGGCTGGATATGCCAAAGTACGGCGCGAACGGTGCCGTCATAGATATCAACCTGACGACCGTGAAAGTTCAGAACTTTGATAACACTATCGTGACCATCCCGGCCTATGCCCTGATATCGGATTCCTTTAAGAACTGGCGTGGAATGTCAGAGTCCGGTGGCCGCCGGATCATGCGCAGCCTGAATATCGATGCCACCAGCATCCACTTTCTGTCAGAGCAGGAAGCTGAACAGCTGAGTCAGGCCCATTTTCTGGTCCCTTACATGAACAAAAAGCGCCAGGAAGTGACCGACTGGAATAAGAAAAATGCCGAAGGCAGCGCCTCGGCTCTTAATTACCGGGCACTGACAAATGTCGGCACGTTCCGGATCTGGCTGGAAAACTGGTTGCGTAACCATCCGCAAATCCGCCAGGACATGACGCTGATGGTCAGACAACTGGCACCGACGGAAAACGGCTTGCCGATTGAGATCTACGCCTTTACTAACACTACCGACTGGAATGAGTACGAGAATATTCAGTCTGATATTTTCGATTATATTTATGCCGCCCTTCCGGCGTTCAGTCTGCAGGTGTTTCAGAATCCGACCGGGAGTGATATGCGGGCACTGGGGGGTGGCTTAGCCGGGGCGGTCACCGCCGCACGTAGCTCGTCGGCGGAGAGCTCAGCCCCTTAGCCGATGGCCGGACCGGGGAAACCCGGTCCGGCGGGCAGATTAGCCTTGTGAAGAGGTATGACTTTTCTTTTTAAACAGACGGTAACTTACCAGCAGTAACACCACCCAAATCGCTCCGGCATAGAGTGACAACCGTGTATCCGGGAAGTAACCGATCAGCGCGATGATAAAGACCAGGAACAGGATCCCGATAACCGACATCACTGAGCCACCCGGTAGCGGGAACCTGATCTGGTGGCGTCCTTCCGCACCCAGTTTCCTGCGGAAACCAATCTGCGCCAGTAAAATCATGATCCAGACCCAGACCGTGGCAAAGGTCGCCAGCGAGGCAATGACCAGGAAAACTTTTTCCGGCATCAGGTAGTTCAGCAAGACGGCAATCAGCAGCGCGACCATCATCACCACCACCGTCAGCCACGGGGTACCGCGTTTGGAGACAGCGGTGAACATCTTAGGTGCATCGCCCTGTTCAGCCATGCCATGCAGCATACGACCGACCCCAAAAATATCGCTGTTAATCGCCGATAACGAGGCGGTGATCACCACAAAGTTCAGTACCGCGGCGGCGGCGGCGACGCCCAGATGCTGGAAGGTCAGCACAAACGGGCTGCCATTGGTCCCCACCTGGTCCCAGGGATAGATGGACATAATGACGAACAGCGTACCCACGTAGAACACCAGAATACGCCACGGAACGGAGTTGATGGCTTTCGGGATGGTGTTTTCCGGTTTGTCCGCTTCACCGGCGGTAATGCCGATAATCTCAATTCCGCCGTACGCAAACATCACCATCTGCAGGGACAGCAGCATTCCGGTCAGCCCGTGCGCAAAAAATCCGCCATGGCTCCACAGATTACTGATACCGGTCGGATGACCGCCGTTACCAATGCCCCAGATAATGATCCCCAGGCCTGCCAGAATCATCAATACAATGGTGGCGACTTTAAAGAACGAGAACCAGAACTCAAGCTCACCGAACACTTTGACGCTCATCATATTGATGGCACCGATGATCAGCACCACACTGAGCACCCATATCCAGTGAGGTACGTCCGGGAACCAGACGCCCATATACACCCCGAAGGCAGTCACATCGGCAATGGCCACGATCAGGATTTCAAAGCAGTAGGTCCAGCCCGTAATATACCCTGCCATCGGGCCAAGGTAGTCTCTGGCATAACGGGAAAACGAGCCGGCATTCGGATTATTCACCGACATTTCACCCAGCGCGCGCATAATAATATAGGCGACAGCCCCGCCAATAATGTAGGCCAGCAGAACACTCGGTCCCGCCATGCGGATAGCATCCGCCGAGCCATAAAATAATCCGGTCCCGATAGCGGAACCCAAAGCCATAAACCTGATATGTCTGGTGCTGAGCCCCCGACGCAGTGTATTTGTTTTTTGCATAACGACCTGTACCTGTAAAAAAGAAAACCACGGGCAGGCCCGTGGTTTATACTTCAGTATTCCGGTTTACTGACGTACTTCTACCGGATGGCTCCCTTTTATCCGGTCAATGACCATAGAGACCACCAGAATCACCAATGTCGGTGGCAGCCATGACAATCCCTGATCGGCCAGCGGCAGATTCTGACAGAATCCCGGTAACAAGTCTTTAAATTCGCTGCCTTTAATCGCATCGATTGCCCCGAAAAACAGGCTGACCAGCATGGCCGGCGCAATAATCCGCGTGCTGCGGTTCCACCAGCGCAGGGTAAAGCTCAATACCACCAGCACAATACACGGCGGGTAAATGGCGGTCAGTACCGGAATGGATAACTGGATCAGATGGCTCAGTCCCAGGTTGGAGACCAGCATCGAAAAGCCGCCCAGAATGAATACCAGTGCACGGTAGGAAAGTGGCAGCAGCTGTGCAAAAAACTCAGCACAGGCACAGGTCAGTCCGACCGCCGTCACCATACAGGCAACAAAGATCAACGCACCGAGGAACAGGCTGCCTGCCCCGCCGAAAGTATGTTGTACATACGCATGCAGGATAGTCGCACCGTTAGCACCGGCCGGTACCAGCTGACCACTGCCGGACCCGAGGCGGAACAGCGCCAGATAAACCAGCGTCAGACCGATACCGGCAATAATTCCTGCCAGCATGGTATAGCGGGTCAACAGTCCGGAATCTTCAATGCCGCGTGAACGTGCGGCATTGACGATAACAATCCCGAAGACCAGCGCACCGAGGGTGTCCATGGTCAGATAACCGTTAACAAAGCCGTTCGAAAATGCTGCCGTCTGATAAACATCTACCGCCGGAATCTCAGCGCCCGCCGGCCAGAGTAACGCCGCAACGCCGAGGATAGCCAGCGCCACAATTTTCAGCGGTGCCAGGAAATGCCCTACCGTGTCCAGCAGTTTACCCGGATAGAGGGAAATCAGAATGACCAGCGCAAAATAGATCAGGCTGTAGATGAATAAGGGCATCGCCCCTTCACCGGCCAGTGGCGCAATGCCAATTTCAAAGGAAACGGTGGCGGTACGCGGGGTCGCAAACAGCGGTCCGACGGCCAGGTAACAGACTGTCGCCAGCACCAGCCCCGCCGCTTTACCGATGGGCGAGCTGAGGGCATCAATGCCACCCCCGACGCGTGCCAGGGCGATCACCGTCAGCACCGGAAGTCCGACCGCGGTGATCAGGAAGCCACCGGCCGCCGTCCAGACATGTTCCCCGGCCTGAACACCCACCATCGGCGGGAAGATTATATTGCCGGCGCCGACAAACAGGGCAAAAGTCATAAAGCCCAGCGCAAGGATATCTTTAGTAGTTAAACGTTTAGTCATAAATCACTCTGCACATCATGTGCTGACAGAAGCAGGAAGTTGGGTTTGGTTATCATCCATCCACGAATAATTTTTCACCCGATACTGACACCCTGCCGGGCGCCGGACTGAAAACAGCGAAATATTCGGTTTATTATTTTTCACCAGAGGATTTGATGATAACGGTCATAAGTAAAACTTTTATAGGGAAGAAAGGCAATAACGGATCGTCAAACCAGTAGGATATGTCATATTTATTCTGAAAAGCAGTGGATGTGAGGGTGTTTGCTGCAGGCAGGCGGGGATGATGTGTTTATTATTTGTCCGGAGCATAAGGATATATACATTTTTCATATGACGGACAACGAAAAGGCGCGGGATCCGCGCCTTTTCTGACAGGGTCAGGCCGTCGTTACCAGACTTCTCCGGCAATCGCGACCACACTGCGGATCTTCTGCCATTGTTCGTCTTCGGTAATACTATTCCCTTCCTCGGTCGAGGCAAAACCACACTGCGGGCTCAGACAGAGCTGTTCAGGGCTGAGGAACTCCGAGGCTTCTGCAATGCGGGCTTTCACCTGTGCAGGATCCTCCGGCGTCCCGTTTTTAGTCGTGATCAGACCCAGCACCGCCTGTTGATGTCCGGGGCGGATAAAACGCAGCGGTTCAAAGCCTCCGGAACGCTCATTGTCATATTCCAGGAAGAAGGCATCGACATTCACCTGACCAAATAAAATTTCGGCCACCGGCTCGTAGCCCCCTTCGGAAATCCAGGTAGAACGGAAATTTCCGCGACACACATGTAAGCCGACGGTGAGATCAGACGGTTTACCGATCAGCGCCTGGTTCAGGACTCTGGCATAAGTTTCTGCCAGCGTATCCGGATTATCACCACGGGCTCTGACCTGCGCTTTCTGGTCTTCGGAACATAAATAGGCCCAGACCGTATCATCGAGCTGCAGATAACGGCATCCGGCCTGATAGAAGGCGTGGATAGCCTCACGCCATGTGGCGGCCAGATCATCAAAATAGTCATTCAGATCCGGGTAGACCGTTTCATCGATATATTCCCGTCCGCCACGGAAATGCAGCACGCTCGGGCTGGGGATGGTCATTTTAGCCACGGCATCACCGGCAATACTCTGCAGGTAACGGAAATCTTCCAGCATCGGGTGGTCTTTGAATCCCAGTTTGCCGGTCACACGCACCCCACGGGCTTTGGTTTCTACCCCGTTAAAACGGATACCGTGAGCCGCTTCGAAAGGCTCCACCCCTTCCAGGCCTTCAAAAAAGTCAAAATGCCACCAGGCACGACGAAATTCACCGTCGGTAACGACCTGTAATCCGGCTGCACGTTGTTTCTCTACCACATCCAGGATAGCGGCATCTTCAATTTTTCTGAGTTCTTCTGCGCTCAGCGTGCCGTTGGCAAATTCTGAACGAGCCTGTTTAATGGAGGCAGGACGTAAAAAGCTACCTACAGTTTCTGCACGAAATGGGGCGTGTTCTCTTTGCATTATTATTCTCCGGGTCCGCTATCGTTCCGGCGACTGGTCATAAAAAGCCATCCGGACGGCTAAATGTCTTTCTGTAGCATGACATGAGGAAAATTCCTCATCAACTGATGAAATTTCAGTATAGATGAATTTTTCTCATTAGTGACTTCAGGAAACTTCATTATCCGCGGGACCGGCCTTGCCGGAAGGAACGGGGCACAGACACTGCGCCCCTGGAAAGACTTCAGGAGGTGAGTGTCTCCGCAGCGTTCTCTTTAGCGACAATCAGCCGCGAGGGAAGCTGAAAACTGAAACAGGTGGCTTTTCCGGGGATGCTGGTGACCGACAGCCGGCTGCCATGATGCCCCAGCGCATGCTTGACTATCGCCAGGCCCAGGCCGCTGCCGCCGGTTTGCCGGGAGCGGGCCTTATCCACCCGGTAAAAGCGTTCGGTCAGATGAGGAATATGCTCGGCGGCAATCCCCGGACCGTTATCGGTCACCGAGAAGAGAGCCCCCTGTGCGTCCCGCTGCCAGGCGATATCAATACGGGTATTTTCAGGCGTGTGGCTGAGCGCATTGTAAACCAGGTTAGAGATCGCACTGCGCAACTGTTCATCACTGCCGGATACCCGCAGATCGCTGTCCACCGAGAAACTGACCACCTGTCCCGGATGCTTCAGACTGTCAGCTTCCTGTTGCAGCATCGACAGCATCCCCGGAACATCGACAATCTCCCGGGTATTCATGGCCGGGGCGGCTTCTATCCGGGTCAGGGTCATAAGCTGTCGGATAAGCCCTTCCATTCGCCGTGACTGTTCCTGCATGGTGCCTACCGCTTTCATCCGCAACGGCGCATTCATCTGGTCGTCTTCCATCATCTCCAGATACCCCTGGATAACCGTCAACGGGGTACGTAATTCATGGCTGACATTGGCAAAAAAGTGGCTGCGCATATTTTCCAGCTGACGCATCTGTGTCATATCCCGCGCGCTGATCATCCATTGGCCTTCGGTATAAGGTACAATTCTGAACTCCATATGATGACCATTATTCAGTAATTGCGTCAGTGGTTTATCGAAATCCGCGGTCTGTAAATAGCGGCTGAATTCGGGATAACGCAGTAAATTCAGGATATTTTGCCCGTTATCCTCCGGCCAGCGCAGTCCCAGATATTGCTGAGCCAGCCCGTTGCACCAGAAGATATTCCCCTCTTCGGTGGTCAGCACTAACGCATCCGGCAGCGACTCGGCCCCACTGCGGAAACGTTTGATCAGGCTTCTCAGTTCACGCCGCCGATGCCGGTTGCGCGCCTGCATAAGGTACAGACCGTGAAATAACGGTTCCCAGCTCCCCTTGCCGGTCGGCGGCGTCATACTTTTATCCACCCATAACCAGTGGGACAGCCGCATCAGTTGGAAAAAATGCCAGAACAGTAATAAAGAAACCGCCAGAAACAGACACAAGCCCGGATGACCACTCACCAGCCCGGCAATCCCCCCGGCGAGGCAGACCAGCAGAAATTCTGACAGCAAGGTACGCCACGAAAGTTTGTCCAGCAAAAGTCACACTCCTATCAGAAACGGGCAGAAAACCGGTAACCGGTGCCCCGGACAGTCTGAACCATACGTTCATAACCACTGACTTCAAGCGCTTTACGTAAACGGCGGATATGCACATCCACTGTTCTGTCTTCCACGTAGACGTTGGTTCCCCAGACATGATTCAGTAATTGCTCGCGACTGTAAACACGCTCAGGATGGGTCATAAAGAAATGCAGGAGTTTATATTCGGTAGGCCCCATATCCAGCGGGGTTTCGCCGGCCATCACCCGGTGGGAGGTCGGGTCTAAGGTCAGGCCCTGAATATCGATGAGTTCATCATCGGCCATCGGTGAGATACGACGGATCACGGCCTTGATCCTGGCAATCAGTTCCCGGGGAGAAAAGGGCTTGGTAATATAGTCATCAGCCCCCGCATCCAGACCGCGCACCCGATCTTCTTCTTCCCCGCGCGCTGTCAGCATCACGACCGGGATATCCCGGGTCATGGCTTCTTTTTTCATATATTTGATCAGCTGAACGCCCGTGCCTCCCGGCAGCATCCAGTCGAGCAGGATCAGATCGGGCCAGGGTTCAATCAGATGCTTCACCGCGCTGTCATAATCTTCAGCCTCGATGGGATGGTAACCATTCTGCTCCAGCACAAAACATAACATTTCACGGATTGGAGCTTCATCTTCCACGACAAGAATGCGTTTAGCCATTGTTTCTCCAGAGAGATAATTCCGGATTCTTCCGGTATACGCGGCACATTATGAGACAGTTTTATGACAGATTTATGAAGGAATGTCAGGGATATCTTTACCGATGGCCCCGCCTGCCCCCCGCAGAGAGATACTTTTTTATCCCGGCACCGTCTGCAGGTATACTGCGGGCAGCAGGCACTCTCGGGAGCATTATGAAAATTATCCATACCTCGGACTGGCACCTGGGCCAGTTTTTTTATTCCCGGAGCCGGGCGAAGGAACATCAGGCTTTCCTTGACTGGCTTCTCTCGCAGATCACTCTGCATCAGGTTAATGCCCTGATAGTAGCCGGAGATATTTTTGATACCGGATCCCCGCCCAGTTATGCCAGGGAGATGTATAACCAGTTTATTGTTGAGCTGCAAAAAACCGGATGCCAGCTGGTGATCCTGGCCGGTAATCATGATTCAGTGGCGGTGCTGAACGAGTCACGGGCACTGCTGGCCTGTCTGAATACCCGGGTGATCGCCAGCGCCAGCCCTGACGTCGATGATCAACTGGTGGTTCTGAACGATGCTCAGGATCGCCCTGCCGCCATTGTCTGTGCGATCCCGTATTTACGTCCGCGTGATATCCAGCTCAGTCAGGCCGGTCTGGACAGTCAGCAAAAACAGCAAAATCTGCTGCAGGCGATTGCCGGCCATTACCGGCACTGTTATCAGGCCGCCCTGCGGCTGCGCGAAACCCTGGGGTCTCCGGCGCTGCCGATCATCGCGACCGGGCACCTGACGGCCCTGGGGGTCAGTAAAAGCGATTCGGTGCGTGATATTTATATCGGTACCCTGGATGCTTTCCCGGCTTCCGCCTTTCCGCCCGCAGATTATATCGCTTTAGGCCATATCCACCGTCCGCAACAGGTCGGCGGTCAGCCCCATATCCGTTACAGCGGCTCACCCATTGCACTCAGTTTTGATGAGTCCGCCACGGAGAAGAGCGTATGTCTGGTGGAGTTCAGCCCGCAATCCGCCCCGGTCATCACCCCGTTACCCGTGCCCTGCGTTCAGCCACTGAAAACGCTGAAAGGGTCACTGGCAGACATCGAACAGCAACTGGCGTCACTGACGCCGCTGGCCGACGGCACCCCGGTCTGGCTGGATATCGAAGTCACGCAGCAGGAGTACCTCAGTGACCTGCAGCAACGGATAGAAACACTGACGGAAGGCCGCCCGGCGGAAGTCCTGCTGTTACGACGCAGCCGGACGGGCGCGGCCGGCGGTATCGACCGCGAAAATAATGAAACCCTGAGCGAGCTGACCGCTGAAGAGGTGTTCCTGCGTCGTCTGAGTCGTGAAGAAGCGTTACCGGAAGAAGAACAGCAGCGACTCCTGACGCTGTTTCTTCAGACCCTGGAACAGGTCCGGGATACCGGCACGGAGAGTGAATGAAAATACTGACATTGCGGTTTAAAAACCTGAATGCCCTGCGCGGGGAATGGTTTATTGATTTCCGGCGTGAACCCTTTGCCGGTAACGGACTGTTTGCCATCACCGGAGATACCGGGGCGGGGAAAACTACCCTGCTCGATGCTATCTGCCTGGCACTCTATCACCAGACCCCAAGACTGCCGAATATCAGTCAGTCGCAGAATGCACTGATGAGCCGCGGTTGCAGCGACTGCCTTGCCGAAGTCGAATTTGAAATTCGCGGCGAAGCCTGGCGGGCGTTCTGGAGCCAGAACCGTGCCCGCAACCAGCCGGACGGTAAACTGCAGCCCCCGCGGGCAGAACTGGCACGCTGTGCGGATAACGTGATTGTTGCGGATAAACTTCAGGATAAGCTGCGCTACACCGAACAGCTCTCCGGGCTCAATTTCCAGCGTTTTACCCGTTCGATGATGCTCTCGCAGGGGCAGTTCGCGGCTTTCCTGAATGCCCCGCCGGGCGAACGGGCTGAGCTGCTGGAAGAACTGACCGGCACCGAAATCTACGGGCAGATCTCCCGCAGTGTGTTTGAACAACATAAAGCCTTACGGCAGCAACTCGACACATTGCGGGCCGGATTATCAGGGGTGGTTTTACTGGATGAGGCCGCCCGCCAGCAGATCCTGGACCGGCAACAGGGACTGCAAACCACAGAACAGCAACTGCAGCAGGCAGTGACCCGTCATGAGCAGGCCCTGCACTGGCTGAACCAGACCCGGCAACTCACAGAGCAGCACCGGCAACGTGAACAGGCGCACCGGGAGACCCGGGAGCGTCTGGTGGAGGCAGAACCCCGTCGCCTGCGTCTGCAGCGCAGTGAGCCGGCGGAAAAAATCAGACCGCAGTGGCAGCAGTTACAGAGCCGCCGGCAGTCACAGCAGGCACTGGTCACCGAACAGGCCCGGTCGGCCGAACGTCTTAAACAAACAGAGGCCGGATACCGGCAGGCCCACGAACGGTGGCAGACCGCTGAACAAGGCTATCGCCATCAACAGATGCAGCAGCAGCAACTGGAGACCCTGCTCAGTGAACAGGTGATCCCGCTGGACCACACGATCGCCAGCGAAGAACAGCAACTGACCCGGTATCTGAAACAACTGAACGAACAGCAGCAGCAACAGGCAGATACCCGTCAGTCCGTCACTCAGACAGAGCAGCAACTGCAACAACTGAACGGTCAGCGTGAACAGTGGCTGAGCTGGCGTCAGCAGCATATGAGCCTGGCAGAGTGGGGCCCTGCCCTGCCCCTGTGGCGCGAAAGACTGACCCAATGGCAGCAGCATACGCTGACGGCCCGGACACTGTATGAGCGCATGACGCAGCAGCAACAGGAACTCAGCCAGCAGGCACAGGTACTGAACGGCCTGAACGACCATCTTCCGCCCCTGCAGCAGGCAGAAACGGCCGCCGCCACAAAACTTGAACATCTGACGCAGCAGCAACAGTCCCTGGAAAATGCACATAGCAGCGATTCATTACGACAGGCACTGGAGGATGCACAATCCCGCCGCGCCCGTCAGCAGCAACTGCTGTTACTGGCCACCCGGGCTGAGCCGTTACAGCTTCAGCTGAATAAACTGCATCCCCTGGCAACCGCGCTGCAGCAAAAGATCGCTGCCGATGAACAGTCGCTGACACAGTTTCGTGAGCTGTTCCAGACTGAACGAAAACAACTGCAGGCGCTGATCACTCTTTGTGAACTGGAGGCGAGGATCACCGATCTTGCGACATTGCGCGAGACCCTTGAGGCCGGACACCCCTGCCCGCTGTGTGGCTCCTGTGAGCATCCGTCGGTCGCGGAATATAAACAACTGCAGCCCGCCGAAAATCAGCAACTGAAACTCGCGCAGGAAAAACGGGTGGCCGAACTTCAGGAGCAAGGTGTTCAGCGTAAAGAACAACTGGCCCAGGCCCGGCAGCAGCACGGGCAAATGACGGAGGAGATCTCCACCCTGACGGCGGCACTGGCGGAGTCTGAGGTACAATGGCAGTCGCTGTGCCTGGCCGAGGGGCTGACGCTGAAACTCACTGAGATGCCACGGCTGCAACAGTATCTGCAGGAGACAGAAGCCCGGGAACAACAGGTCCGCCGGCAGTTACAGCAACGTGAACAGGCCGCCCTGGCCTGTCAGCAGGCCAGGGAACACTATTATCAATGCCATGACCGCTTACTGCGCCACCAGCAACAAACTGCATTGATGACGGAGCAGCAGAATACCCGTCAGGCCGCCGTTGAAGAGAGCAGCAATAATTACCGGCAGACAGCCGGGCAGGCGGAAAAACTACTGGCCGCATTACGGGAAGAGACGGCCCGCTACGCATTGTCGCTGCCGGAAGAGATCCGGGCAGCGGAAACGTGGCTGGATACGCAGCAGGCGCTATGGAAGCACTGGCAACATAATGAACAGCAACTTCGCGACAGTGAGCCGGAACAGATCCGCCTGACCACCTCGCGGGAAAAATTACAGCAGGACCTCCGTCAGCAACTTACGACCCTCTCGCAGACAGAACAGACTGTCACACAGCAACGGGCGCAGCTGTCAGCATTGCGGGAAAAACGCCATGCCTTATTTGCCGATAAAGACGTCAGCGTGGCACGACAGGCCATGCAGCATGAGTTACAACAGCAGCAAAAGCAGCAACAGGCGTTACTGGAACAGTCTCATGCATTACAGCGTGAGCTGAGCCTGCAGGATGGTCAGCACCGTCAGCTCGAACAGCAGTGCCGCCAGCTGGCAGAACAACGACAGAACGACGAGCTGGCATTCAGCGATGCCCTGCAGCAACAGGGATTCAGCGATAGCGAGGCTTTCTCTGCTGCCCTGCTGGAAGAAGAAACCGCCACTGCCCTGCGCCGGCAACTGCAGGAACTGGAACAGGCCAGCGATCAGACCGGCACCCTGTTACAACAGGCGCATGAGAGCCTGCAGCAGCATCTGCAACAGCGGCCGGAGGGGATTCCGGAAGAGAGCGAAGCCCTGACAGAGATGACCGCAGCCCTGAAACAGCGACTGAAAGAAACGGTCTGGCAGCAGGGAGAACTTCGCGAACAGCTTCAGGCCGATGATCGTTATCGTCAGCAGCAACAGCAGCTGATCGAAAAGATCAGTCAGCAACAGCGCCTGCTGGCTGACTGGGATCACCTGAACCATCTGATTGGATCGGCCAGCGGGGATCGGTTCCGACGGTTTGCCCAGGGCCTGACGCTGGATCATCTGGTTTGGCTGGCCAACAAGCAACTGACACGCCTTCACGGACGCTATCTGTTACAGCGTCAGTCGGATGACACTCTGGAGCTGGCGGTGATTGATAGCTGGCAGGCGGACAATTGCCGGGATACGCGCACCTTATCCGGCGGGGAAAGTTTCCTGGTCAGCCTCGCCCTGGCGCTGGCGTTATCCGATCTGGTAAGCGAGAAGAACCGGATTGAGTCACTGTTCCTTGATGAAGGTTTCGGGACACTGGATGCGGAAACGCTGGATGTGGCGCTCGATGCGCTGGATAGCCTGAACGCCAGCGGAAAAATCATCGGTGTGATTAGCCATGTTGACGCCATGAAAGAGCGGATCCCGTTACAAATCCGGGTCATCAAAAATAACGGTCTGGGTTACAGCACTCTCGAACTGCCGCCGGAATAAGGTCAGACCGCCGGCCATACGGTTTTACAACATGGCCGGGGTCAGGCCTGCGCGTTCTCCTGCTGACGCCACTGGCGGGGACTGATGCCATACCAGCGGCGGCAGGCGCGCGAGAAAGCACTGACCTCAGAGTACCCCAGCAGCATCGCCATCGCGGAAACGGACAGCGACTGCTGTTGCAGATAATGAGCGGCCAGTTCACTGCGTACAGCATCCAGCAGACGTGAGAAACTGACCTCCTGCTCACGTAATCGGCGCTGTAAGGTCCATTCAGATAACCCCATATTCTCTGCCACCTGTTCCAGGGTCGGTTCGCCATTGCTCAGCAGCAGATGAATACAGGCTCTGACTTTACCGGTCAATCCCTGACTTTCACGGGTAGTGTTCAGGCGTTGCAGCGCGTCTTTCACGACCATCAGTAGCATAGGATCGTTGTCCGGCATCGCCCGCTGTAACTCGCGGCGGCCAATCAGCAGCGAATTGTAAGGCTGATCGAAGTAGACCGGGGCATCAAAAATTTTACAGTGTTCGTGCCAGTTTTCCGGGCGGGAGTGTTCAAAATGGACTTCACGGGGAGCCCAGTGCTGACCGGCAGAGTGGCGGATCAGGTTCATAAACATCCCCAGCGTCAGCTCTGCATCCTGACGACGCGATAAAATGGCCCCATGGCGTACCTGATAATCCAGCCGCCAGTAATCCCCTTTATCGACCATACGGGTCAGGGTATCGTGCTGATGGCAGGGGAAAAACTGCACCACATTCTGTAATGCTGTCTCCAGCGTCGGTGAACAGAGACCGATATAGCCAATCAGCCCCAGCGACTGCGGCTTAAACTGACGGCCATAATGCAGACCAAAATTATTGGTGGAAGAGTGCCGGGCCGCTTCTTCCAGCACACGGCAATAGTTCGCCAGACCGAGACTCAGGGTCGGGCTGCCCAGCAGTTCCGGATCCACACCACTCAGCCCGAAGATGCGATCACTGTCGCCGCCCTGGCTGCCAATAAAATCACTCAATCCGGTCGCTGCCGCTGCCAGAACACCCCGGTTGCCGGAAGCGCCCCCGGCCATGGACTGAGATGCTGTGGTTAAAAGAGTCATTGCACTGTTCATACCTGTTCCGGAATTTGCCTGCATTAAACCTGTCAGGGGTTATTATGCAAAATCCGTACCAGTCTCTGTGTCAGTTCTGTGACAGCCCCGGGGCCACCTGGCAGCAGGGGCCATGCACCAGCAGCGGGCACTGCGACGGTGCAACTCAGGATCACGCCCCGACAGGCCAGCGATCGGTTTCCAGATACCGCCGGCAGAGGCGCACCGTGTCTGCCGACCACTGAGCCTCCAGGCTTTGTGCCATCTCAGTTCCGGCATGCGACCCCATCCAGGCACTGAGTTGCAGACGCCGCTGCATCAGCAGGTCTGGCAATACCGCCAGATCGTCATCACTGACATGCGCAATTTTTTCATAGCCGGTCAGCCAGTTTTCGATCCATTCTGCGGCACGCGGATGATGCTCAAAGAAACTGACCGCGGCTGCCAGGTCATGCATATACCAGCCGAAACCGCAGTCGTCGAAATCAATGATGCGGGTTTGCCCCTGATGATGTAATAAGTTAGTCAGTCGCAGGTCCGCATGGATCAGACCGTAACGATCTGCCGATTGTCCGTATACGGCCAGTTTACGGTCAATATTTTCTATGGCCCCGGTGATCAGCCCATGATCATCGCGGTTCAGTCGCGGGGCATCCTGCCAGCGTCCCCAGTGCCCGGACGCACCCACCATGGTCTGGTGATCCCAGATGATGCGCTGAAAGGTGGCCGGACGCTGCCACTGGCGGCTGTGCTGATGCAGGCGGGCGGTCACTTCTCCCAGCGCCTGAAAGGCCACCGGGTCCACATTGGTGGTCGGCATTTCACCGTCCATCCAGTTGAAAATGACCACATGGCGGACACTGCCTTCCTCTGTGACCACGGTCTGAACCGTCTCCCCTTCCCCGTCTTTGACGGCTTCCGGCACTTCGATCCCGCTTTCCCTTAACGCGTCCAGCCAGAGAAGTTCACTCAGGATATCGGCTTTCTGGTGATAATCCGCGCGATGCAGTCGTAACGCATAACGGCTGTCAGCTGTTTTCAGTAAAAAGGTCGCGTTTTCCGAACGGCAGATCAGTGATAACTCCCCCTGGCAGAGAGCCGGATAACGGCTGAGGGCCTGATGTGCAACCCGGTAAATCTGTGCATCGGTCATTGGATCATTCTGTTTTACTTCCATCATGCGCCCCTCTTTACTCAATAGTGTCCGTCGGTCTTTGACTCAGCATGCCCGTGGTCAACGACGTATTTCCTGACCCGGCAATAGCAAAACCTGGCTTCAGACGACAATATCAGTCCGCCCGCCGCCGGAGTTGACTTCAGACGACAAACTCTGACCGGCAAGGTCAGGTATTTATCCGATAGCCCACGGCATTATGCCAATGACAGATCATTCTGCAGGCCACCGGCCGGGCAGAGGGTTAATTCACGATGGGGATACTAAGATGACAACAAAACTAAAACCCACACTTGGCACATTCTCCCTGTGGGGGATCGCTGTTGGTCTGGTGATATCCGGCGAGTATTTTGGCTGGAGCTATGGGTGGGGCGTGGCCGGGACTCTGGGGTTCCTGATCACGACGCTGCTGATTGCGTTAATGTATGGCTGCTTTATTTTCAGTTTTACCGAGCTCACCACCGCTATCCCGCATGCGGGCGGACCATTCGCTTACAGTCGCCGGGCATTTGGCGAAACCGGCGGCCTGATCGCCGGGCTTGCCACACTGATTGAGTTTGTTTTTGCACCTCCGGCCATCGCTCTGGCTATCGGGGCGTATCTGAACATCCAGTTCCCGGCACTTGACCCGAAAGTGGCGGCTGTCGGTGCCTATATCATTTTTATGGGACTGAATATCCTTGGCGTGAAACTGGCGGCGATGTTTGAACTGATTGTGACCATCCTGGCCGTCATTGAACTGCTGGTATTTATGGGCGTGGTCTCTCCGGGCTTCAGCATGGCAAACTTTACCGCCCACGGCTGGGCCGGTGACCATGGTTTCGGCCTGCAGGCACTGAGCGGTGTTTTTGCGGCGATCCCTTTTGCCATCTGGTTTTTCCTGGCTATCGAAGGGGCTGCCATGGCCGCTGAGGAAGCCAAAGATCCCCGTAAAAACATTCCGCGCGCCTATATCTCCGGTATTCTGACGCTGGTCGTGCTGGCTATCGGGGTAATGCTGCTGGCGGGCGGTGCCGGTGACTGGCGTAAACTCTCTGATATCAATGACCCGTTGCCTCAGGCGATGAAAATGATTGTCGGGGAACATTCGCGCTGGATGCATATGCTGGTCTGGATCGGATTATTTGGCCTGATTGCCAGCTTCCACGGCATTATTCTGGGCTTCTCACGTCAGTTCTTTGCTCTGTCCCGCGCCGGCTATTTACCCCCGGCACTGGCAAAGTTAACCCGTCATCAGACCCCGTATCGTGCCACCCTCGCCGGAGGCGTGATCGGTATCCTGGCTATCTTCAGCGATAACTGGATCCACCTGCAGGGGATGTCGCTGACCGCAGCCATGATCACACTCGCCGTCTTTGGTGCCATTGTCATGTATATCATGAGCATGCTCAGTCTGTTCCGGTTACGCCGCACCGCACCGGACATGCCGCGCAGCTTCCGGGCTCCGGGGTATCCGCTGGTGCCGGGCATTGCGCTGGTACTGGCCGTGCTCTGCCTGGTCTCGATGGTCTGGTTTAATCCGGTGATCGCCCTGCTATTTGTGGCCATCATGCTGGCAGGTTACGGGTATTTCCGACTGACCACCGCCCAGCGTGCACAGGCACCTCATGATGAGTTACTGATGGATAGCGAGTAATCTCCTGGCGCAACACAGGGAAATCTCTCTGTGTTGCCTTTTCCTGCCCTGATGCTCCCCCGGGGGCCATTGTTCTGTCCTGCCTGCCGCCGCCGTTTTCGCCCTCTCTGACCGCCACGGTTGTTAATTGTTATCCCGGTTGCTGAAACCCGGCCCCTGATTGGGTATCATCTGCCCTCTGTCCGGAAATGCTGGCTTAAGGAATTAAGATGCTGTGGTTTAAAAATATGATGGTGTATCGTCTGAACCGGGAAATCCCGCTGTCTGTTGACGATATGGAACGACAACTCAGTGCCTGCAGTTTCACCCCCTGCGGAAGCCAGGACCTGTCCAAATCCGGCTGGGTCTCTCCTCTGAACGATAACAGTGATTCCCTGCTGCACGTGAGTCAGGGCCAGCTCCTGCTGTGCGCACGCAAAGAAGAGAAAATTCTGCCGGCCCCGGTGATCAAACAGGCACTGGAAGCAAAAATCCATCATCTGGAAACAGAACAACAGCGTAAGCTGAAAAAAACCGAAAAAGATGCCCTGAAAGATGAGGTGATCCATAGCCTGTTACCGCGCGCCTTCAGCCGTTACAGCCAGACATGGTTGTGGATCGACCCGAAGCATCAGCTGATTATGGTCGACAGTGCCAGTGCGAAAAAGGCCGAGGATCTGCTGGCCCTGCTGCGTAAAAGCCTGGGGTCATTACCTGTCGTGCCGCTGGCGCTGGAAACCCCGATCGAACTGACCCTGACCGAATGGGTTCGCTCCGGCACCCTGCCGGCAGGGTTTGCGCTGCTGGACGAAGCTGAGCTGAAAGCCACCCTGGAAGAAGGCGGTGTGATCCGTTGTAAACAGCAGGAGCTGGTCAGTGATGAAATTGCGCACCACATTGAAGCCGGAAAGCGGGTGACTAAGCTGGCCATTGACTGGCAGGAACGTCTGCAATGTATCGTGAGTGATGACGGCTCACTGAAACGCCTGAAATTCAGTGATACCCTGCGTGAACAGAACGATGATATTGACCGGGAAGATTTCGCGCTGCGTTTTGATGCCGATTTCTCGCTGATGACCGGCGAGCTGGCCGCCTTTACGGAAGCCTTAATTTCTGCGCTGGGCGGCGAAGCACAGCACTGAGGCTAACGGTCATGCCCTGCTCAGCAGGGCATGACCGCGACAGAATTACAGATAACGGCAGAGGTAGGCGCTTTCTTCCGCCACCTGTAAATAAAACTCACTGTTGCCCGGGACATTAAAGACCTGACCCGCCTCAAACCACTGCCATTCGGTTTCCCCCGGCAGCAGGACTTTTAATGCGCCGCTGACCACGGTCATTTCTTCAGGCTTCCCGGTCCCAAAGGTATATTCTCCGGCCGACATCACCCCGACGCTCGCTTCACCTGACAGCGAGTTTTCAAAACCAATAGATTTTACTTTACCTTCAAAATACTCATTCGATTTCAGCATCTTTTTTCCTTTGTCGTTCGCGGGGGTATGCTGACAGTGTAAAAGCAGTCCGATCTCCTTGTCACGTGAATAATCAGCCGCATCATCAGGTTAGCGTTTTCCTCTCCTCACCTGCCCCGCCACCGGACAACTCACCGCGATAACAGGTGCCGGAGGGCGCTCTGCACTAAGCCATTTTCAGCGTCAGGTCAGTCTTTTCCAGAATGTTGAGGTTATGGCCGGGGATGGGAACGTCAGGCTACGTCGGTGTGAGGCCTATCCTCTTCCCCGGGGAGCTCAGGAGTGCAACCCTGTCCCCCGGAAAGACCGCTATTTTTGCCCCGGCCTGACTGACACTGAAGGCTCCGGTGACCACGACAGACGATGCCTGCCACTCGCAGGTGTTATCTTTCTCTGTGCGTTCCTTCGCTTTTATCAGTCAGAGGAGCGGAGTATGCCCGCGAGCCAGGCACAGATATCCCCTTAAAAGGGTATCCGCGCAGGTACTGCCTGATACGGCAACCTGATAACCAGCGTCTTTTATAAGACAGTTCACAGTCCTGAGGCTCAATATGCGGGAGATGTCTCCCGGCCGGCAGGCTTTCCGGAAAACGGACTGAGGCGTTAACCGCCTTCATTATCAGTATGACGACGAATAACCTGTCCGGTAATGCGGTAGCGGCAACCGTCGCCGCTTCAGGGCGTATGCAGATTCAGCCCGCACGCTGCTGTGACAAAACCTGCAGAATATTGTCGACCACCTCCTGAGGAGGCAGAGTGGCATCAATAATATGGTGGGCGGTTGATGAATAAAGCGGGCTACGGACTTTCAGTATATCGCTCATCTCTTCGGTGATAGGGCGCCCTGTCAGTGTGGGACGTTGTTCATTTTCAGGCTCCGCATCCAGGCGCTTTGCCAGTTCATCCGGCTCGACACTCAGCCAGAAGACCCGGCCGTTATCCCGCATAAACTGACAGTTTTCCGGACGCAGAATGATCCCGCCGCCGGTAGCGACCACCGAGGAGTCCGCGGTCACCGCGACCAGTGAATCACTTTCCTTCGTCCTGAAGCTTTCCCATCCCTCTTCCGCGACAATCTGTGCAATCGTACACTGCAGTGACGTTTGCAAATGATGGTCCGTATCATGGAATGCATAGCCCAATGTCTTTGATAACAGATGTCCGACGGTTGTTTTTCCACAACCCCGGGCACCTATCAGATAAATGGGTAATGACATAAAGGCTAATCCTCCGCCGGAATATTCGCAAAGTGACTGAAAATAAAAACCCGTGCATGATAACCGGAATTCACGCTGACAGCCACCCGCACATCGGTGATCAGGCCGGAGAGACCAACGGAGCCTGGCCGGCGGATGATTCGCAATATTTTTTTACTGCACCCTCATTTACTTTGCGCTGAGCTATCCCCATATATAATGAGGCTGACGCGGGTGTGAAGCAGAAGTGCCGGCGCTATAATTTCAGGATACAGGCTTCTGTCGTGACGACGGCCTGTGTCAGTTGCTATGAAATGTCAGAAACATTGTTTCCGGACCTCCGGCGATAATGTCTTAAAAGATGATGAGAGGTTTCACCATGCAGAGCGAAGAGCAAAAAATAATTGATGGCTTGTTCAGCCGGTTACAGCAGGCAGAAAGCCAGTCCGGTCCGCGTGATGCGGGCGCTGAACAGTTGATCAGAAATCATCTGCAAAATCAGCCGGCAGCCGCCTATTACATGGCGCAGGCTATTCTTATCCAGGAAGCGGCGCTGAAAAAACTGAATGAACAGGTTAACAGCCTGGAAAACCAGTTAAAACAGCAGCAGCAACCTCAGCAAAGCAGCGGCGGCTTTCTGTCCGGGTTGTTTGGCGGGGGTAACTCACAGCCTCGCCAGGCGGCACCGGCCCAGCCGGCATGGGGCTCACAGCCACAACAGCCGGCACAGCAACCGGGCTATACGTCTGCACCGGCCGCTGCACCGCGCGGTACCGGGTTCCTGGGCGGCGCATTACAAACTGCGGCCGGTGTTGCCGGGGGGGTCGTACTGGCGGATATGCTGACCAGCATGTTCCACCATTCACAGCCGGAAGAGATCGTGAATATCATTAACGAACCGCCGCTGGAAAGCCCGGATTACGATCAGGGGCTGGATACCTTTAACCAGGGCGACAATACCTTCCCGGCCGATGATAACCGCTGGGATGACAACAGTTCCGGAGGGTTTGACAGCTTCCTGGGCGACGACAGCTTTAACGATGACGACGACAGCTTCCTGTAAACACTCCGCTGTCCTCCCCTTCAGGCAGCATTATTGCTGCCTGAACCATTTATCCAGTTCATTGGCAAATAACTGCCGGTCCTTCTGATTCAGTGCCGCCGGTCCGCCGGAAGCCATCCCACTGGCCCGTAAGGTCTCCATAAAATCCCTCATGGTCAGCCGCTCACGGATCGTTGCCGGTGAATAGCGTTCTCCGCGGGGATTCAGTGCCGCGCCGCCCTTTTCAAGCACTTCAGCCGCCAGGGGAATGTCGGCGGTCACCACTAAATCCCCGGCCTCAACACGCCGCACAATTTCATTGTCAGCCACATCAAACCCTGCCGCCACCTGTAATGAATGAAGCCACGGAGAAGCCGGGATCCGCAATCCCTGGTTAGCAACAAAAGTAATATGTGTTTGCGTTCTGTCGGCCGCACGATAAAGTATTTCTTTAATAACGGCAGGACAAGCGTCTGCATCTACCCAGATAGCCATAGTTTTTCCTGAAAGAGACTGAACAGGAATTGTGGATCATTATGGCTGTGCAGAACAACTTTTTATCCTTGCCGGAGAAGACCGGACGGCACCTTACCGGGTCTGTTAAAGGTATCACTGCTGATTTTCTGATTAACACAAAGGACAGATAATGCTGAACAAAAAAGTGGGGTTCATTGGTTGCGGTAATATGGCCAAAGCGATTATCAATGGGATGATTGCCAGCCGAATCATCGCCCCGGAAAATGTGTGGGTCTTTGATCGTAAACCTGAAACAAATCAGGCGATGGCAGAAAAATACGGGCTGCACGCGGCAGAAAGCCTGGAGTCGATGGCCCGTGAGGTAGATATTCTGGTCGGTGCGATCAAGCCGAATGTGATGCTGAAACTGCTGGGAAGCATTGCCGGGTTGCTGAAAAAAGAGACGCTGGTCGTTTCTATCGCCGCCGGGATCACGCTGGATGCTCTCGCTACCGTACTGGGTCATGACCGGAAGATTATTCGTGTTATGCCAAACACACCGGCCTTAGTCGGTACCGGCATGACCTCCGTCACCCCGAATGTGCTGGTGAATGAGGAGGAAACCGATATTATCCTGCAAGTGTTCCGTAGCTTCGGGAAAGCCGAACTGGTCAGTGAATACCTTATCCACTCGGTCGTCGGCGTCAGCGGCTCCGCACCGGCTTATGTGTTTATGATGATTGAAGCCATGGCGGATGCGGCCGTACTGGGGGGAATGCCCCGCAAACAGGCCTACGAATTTGCGGCTCAGACCGTAAAAGGTGCGGCTCAGATGGTTCTGGAAACCGATCAGCACCCCGCTCAACTGAAAGACAGTGTCTGCTCTCCAGGCGGTACCACCATTGAAGCGGTGAAGACTCTGGAAAGTAAAGGGTTCCGTGCTGCGATTATGGAAGCCATGCAGAAATGTATGGAAAAGTCAGAGCAACTGAGCAAAGCATAATAATGCCGCTTCCCTCCGGTCATCTCTCTGCCGGGGGGCTATCCGTTTTACCGCAAATCAGAGTCACCCGTCCTGCCGCCTCAGAAAATGCCGTTGCCCGCAAACCATTGTCAGAGGCCCGTTCTGCAGCCCATAGCAATACCGGCAATCGCTTGCCAGCCCCGGCATGACAGCCGATAAACTTTTTACACCGGGGATAGCGTGTAAACGGCCTTTTATCCATGGCTCAGAGGATACTGAAACCCGCGATCAAACAGGGGCCAGCGACAGCATTCAGGGAGTGATCTGTTCCTGACAGAAATGCGTTTTCTGACCTTATCGCGTGGCCCTGCTGATACCCACGCCCCGTCAGGGCGAGCGTTTACAGGCCAGTGCCGTCCGGTGAACGGTGGATCGTCACGGCATCACCGCCAGTACCGCGAGGCTGACAGAGATGGGGATTATCCGCCGCCGGGGACAAAGGCAACCGGATACCCGGGTTAAGTATGACCGGATGCTGACAGATAAAAAAACAGCCCCGGAGGGGCTGCTCTGATGGACTACCAGGGTTAATGACCTCAGTCATTAGCCTTTTTTCAGGCAGCTGCTCATAAAGGATTTACGGTCAGCACCTTTTAAGGCTTTCTGTTTGGCATCAGCATTACAGGTTTTCATTTTCTGTTGCTGTGCCGTCAGCGCTTTTGGCGCTTTATGATCTTTTTTCAGGCAGGTGCTCATAAAGCCTTTACGGGCTTCACCTTTCAGAGACTGTGTCGAGGCCTGGTTGTTACAGTCAGTCATTTTTTGCTGCTGCGCGGTTCTTTCCGCTGCAGAAGCCTGCCCCGCCATTAATAATCCGCCCAGAACAGCGGCTACGATCATTTTATTCATGATTACTCCTGTCAATAAAAAAACCGGTAAACAACCGGTGATACCCGACAACCTTTCACTGAAGTGAGTTATCGGTAATTGGGTTAACACTTATCCGTCAGACTATCAGCGGCTAATGCCCGTTATCTTTTCAAGATAGCCGGTATTCAATAATGCGCGACTTTTTTCTGACGACGTCTCGTTAGTATTATCTATCAGGTGTTCGATTTGCGTCTGAAATGACAAGCGGGCTTCGGGTGAAAGGGTTTCTACCAGTGCCGATAAAATAATCTCTATCGTGGCCTGGCGCTCTTGCTGAAGTTTATATTCTTCATCCCTCTCCGCCAGTTTAATTAAAAGCTCAGCAATAATATTTTTCATACATAAGCCTCAGAATCATCTGATCCTGAACTTAACATTGCGAATAGCAAAAAAACAGGCTTTTTATAAAACTGAAACAGTTAATTTCATAAACAAATAGAAAGTTAAATACCGGGGAGAACCGCAGGAAAAGAGCATTCCGGTCAGCGGGACTCGAGGACAGGCAGGACATTGCGGCCGGTCAGAGTCCCCGGCATGATGCCGGGGACTCTATAGCCGTTAAGCAGGGTTTATCAGTTACCGGAGTAGTTATAGTGCGGACCACCGCCCCCGCCCACCCCCCCCCCCCCCCCCCCCCCACCGGGGCCCCCGCCCACCCC
>NZ_JAERJR010000010.1 GCF_018257515.1 Tatumella sp. JGM118 | reverse complement strand
AACCTCTTCCGGTTTTTCACCGGTCCCATACCGGCGGGCAGGCTTGTCGCAAGGCCCGGAGTGCAGAGGGCGCGGCCCTGCGCCCTTTGCCCGGTCGCCCACTGCGGGGTAAAGGCAGCCTGCCTTAACATAAAGCGAACGGAGCACTCACGGTCTGCTCATAAAAACCTACAGCTGAACTCCTTACCCACAAACCTGAGAAAAAATCTCCTGGTTTTCTCCGGGCTACCAACCCGGTGACTGACCGCGACATCGCACCGCTGAGCGAGCGAATGCGTCCAGGACGAGCCGCAGGGATGCGGCGAGAGGTCATGCTGAGCAGGAGCGAATGGTGACCGGTCCGTAAAGGACAAATGAGTGAGCGAAGGTACCGCGCAGCGGCGGGCAGGCTTGTCGCAAGGCCCGGAGTGCAGAGGGCGCGGCCATGCGCCCTTTGCCCGGTCGCCCCCGGCGGGGCAAAGGCAGCCTGCCTTAACATAAAAGCGAACGGAACACTCACGGTCTGATCATAAAAAACCACAGACGAACGGAATATTCACTGTCCTGAAAAAGCCATCTTCCTGTTTTCCCGGTGCACCCCCCGGACGGTCCGCGAAAAAGTGGCGACCCGGAGTATTCCGGCGTATGTTAATATTCAGAGTTATCAATAAGTCCCGTAACAATACCCGGAATTAACTTAATTTGCGTCTCTTTACCCATAATACCGGATAGCAACAAGAGTGTATTACTATATACTTTAAATACTTAACGGCATCCTCCCCCGGAGAATCTCTTGCGAGTTCAGCGCTCCCTTACCATTAAACAAATGACTACGGTTTCTGCCGTAGCAATATTGGTTGTCTGTATTTTTATTGCGGTGCAATTATTTCATTTTGTTCAGCAACGCATTACAGAATACGCGCAGCAAATGGAAAATATTGCTCACACCATCCGGCAGCCATTGTCGGAGGCGGTGCTGAAAGCCGATATTCCTACGGCAGAGCAGCTTCTGAATACGCTGAAACCCGCAGGTATTCTGGGTCGTGCGGATATTCTTCTTCCCGATAAATTACAGACCCTGCATGTGGACTTTACCGGTACGCAGTCCGTACCGCCGCTGATGGCGCATATCTTCCGTCTGCCGGTAAGGATCTCTGTCCCGCTGTACCCCGCAGAACAGGCCGGGTTACCGAAACCTCTGGCCTGGCTGGTTCTGGAAGCCGATAACGGCCGGGTCTATCAGTTTGTGATCAGTACGCTGTCTACCATGGTGATCACTTATCTGTTACTGGCTCTGGTACTGTCCGTTACCGTTAGCTGGTTTATTAACCGCCTGATGGTGCATCCGTTACGCAGTATCTGTCAGCAATTGCAGGATAAAAGCGGAAATAACGGGAACAGTACTCGCCTGCGGCTGCCGCAGGGGCACAATGATGATGAAATCGGTGTGCTGGTCCGTTGTATCAACCAGAATCAGTCATTAATGGTATCCATTAATAATGAAGTCGAACGACTGAACACCCATTTTAAACTGACAGATTTACCCAACCGCACGCTGTTTCTGGCCCTGCTGGACCAGTATCTGCACCAGAAGAAAGCCAGTCAGATCGTGGCGTTGATGGTGGTTCGTATTGAGGTATTACCGGATATACTGACCCCGAAAAATAAAGATACTTTTCAGTTGCTGATGGCACGTAAGCTGCGCCGGGCGATGGGGACGCAGGGTATCCTGTCGCAATTGTCGGACAGTGATTTTGTGATGTTTTATGAACATTCGGTCCAGCCGCTGCAATTAATGCGTCAGGCACAGTTACTGATGGAAGAACTGACGCTGCCGTTAAATCTTCAGGATGTCCCGTTACGACCAGCGGTGAGTATCGGTCTGGCGGTGATGGAGCAGGAACCCTTAAAAGCTGCAGAATTTCTGGAGCGCGGGATTTCGGCGATGACATCGGCAGGTCAGGAAGGTATTAATCAGATCCTGTTTTTTGACCCCGTGTTGGAGGAACGTGCCCGGCTGAGAATGGCACAGTTCCACGACATATTGCAGGGGATTCATAATAAAGAATTTGCGCTCTACCTTCAGCCGCAGGTGAATATGGATACCGGCGCGCTGGCAGGGGCTGAGGCTTTATTGCGTATTCGCCGTGAAAATGGCCAATATGCGCTGCCGGAAGATTTCATTACTACGGCTGAAGATATCGGTGTGATGCCGGAAATCGGGCGCTGGGTCTTTGAAGAGGCTTGCCGCATCCTGAATGTCTGGCAGTCGCACGGCATTACTTTACCCCTGAGCGTGAATACCTCAGCGCTGCAATTACAGGATCCGTCGATGGTCAGCCATCTGCAGAATCTGCTCAGCAGCCTGAACGTTAATCCGGGCAGTTTTGTGCTGGAACTGACGGAGACCGCTAAAATTTCTGATACCGAACGGGCCATGGAACTTCTCCGCCCGATTGAAAAAACCGGGGTATCTGTCGTGCTGGATGACTTTGGTATGGGATATTCGAATCTTCATTATTTGCATCAGTTCCGTTCATTACCGGTCAGACGTCTGAAACTTGATCGCAGCTTTGTCAGTGCCTTGCCTGCAGATGATACAATGGTCCGTATTGTGTCTTCGATAGCCGGCATAATGCAGCTGGATGTTATTGCAGAAGGCGTCGAAACGGTAGAGCAACGGGACTGGCTGATTGACCGTGGTATTCATATTGCGCAGGGCTATCTTTATTCGCCGGCATTACCGGAGCAGGAATTTAACAAACGCTGGCTGGGTTTATCTGACAGCACACCGAAAGGTCGTTAGATTTTCGCACCTCCTGCTGTCGCCCGAGCGGACTGGCGGCCGGCAGAATGTGAGGGTGCCGTTCCCTGATGCTGAGGGCGGGGCAGGCGTCAGCCTCCGGCAGCCGGAAAGTAAATTAAGACATTCTTTGTACAAAAAAGCTGACTAAAGGCAGGAATTGATCCTCTTTCATCAACTTTTTCGATGAATCCCCGCTTTTTCCTTGCCGCTCCTCCGGACTTTTGCATAATAATGCCCGAAATTTTCTGAATATTTTTTTCTGTTGCTGCGTGACATCCTGTTTTTTCTGCGGTCAAAAAAGCGATGATCTATTTAAAACAGGTTCAGCTCTGGCTGAAGACCACGTATCACGATGAATTACCAGTGAAAATAATATTTTCACCATTTGAAATTAGGGGTTCACATGCAGGGCACCAAACTTTTGCACTGGATGGGCGGGATTTTGTTCGCAGCGACCAGTTTTACGTTGCATGCCGAGGCCCTTCAGCCAGATCCTGCCTGGCAGCAAGGGAAACTGAAAAACGGATTCGGCTGGCAGGTACTCTCGACGCCACAGCGTCCGTCAGATGATGTGGAATTACGGCTGGTCGTCGAAAGCGGATCACTGAACGAGAACACATCGCAGACCGGTTACAGCCATCTCCTGACACGTATTGCACTGGTGCATAATACGGCGATCACCCCTGCTCAGCAGCGTGAGATATGGCAGCAGAGTATCAATAAGCAGGGCGCATTACCGCCAGCGATTACGTCATATGATTACACGCAATATAACCTGAGTCTGCCCGCTAACCGGCCAGACCTGATGAAAGATGCGCTGCAATGGCTGGCCGCCACTGCCGGCAATATGTCCATTGACCCGCAGATCGTTAATACCGCAGAGGCGGCCTCAGACCCTACCAGTACCTGGCCTGCGAATCCGGCCTCCGCCTGGTGGCGTTACCGGCTGAAAGGGTCGGCGTTATTAGCCCATGACCCTCAGGTCAGCCCCGTCACGCCGGTTAACCTCCCCGGGCTGAGTGATTTCTACCATCAGTGGTATACCCCGGATGCGATGACGTTATATGTGGTCGGGAATGTAGATAGCCGGGCATTATCCGAACAAATCAGCAAAGCCTTTAGTCCGCTGAAAGGCAGACGCAGCACTCCGGCACCGATGGCCATATTACCGCCACTGACGGGTAGGGCCGTGGGCCTGGCAGACGATGAGCGGGCCACCGACAGGTTGTCACTGATCTGGGATATGCCCTGGTCACCGATTACCGATTCACAGACATTACAGCAGTACTGGCTGGAAGATTTAGCCCGTGAGGTGCTTTACTGGCATCTGCATCCGGCCACCGGAGATAACACCGGGCCAGATGCGGTGTTCGGGCTGGACTGTCGGGTCTATTATCAGCGTGCACAGTGCGGACTGAATATCGATACCTCCGGGGATCATCTGCCAGCGCAACTGGAGCGGGTAGCAAAAGATTTTGTCACATTACGCGACAAAGGCTTGTCTCAGGATGAATTTGATCATCTGATGACCGCGAAACTGGCTGAACTCAACACGTTGTACGCGACTTATGCCAGAACCGGCACCGATATCCTGGTTGCCCAGCGTTTGCGCTCACAGCAAAACTCGGTGGTGGATATTTCTCCGGAACAGTACCAGCGTTTACGGCAGGCATTCTTAGCCGGCCTGACCGCAGACACATTAAACCATCAGCTGCATACCCTGCTTGCTCAGCCCTTTACCATGGTGCTGGTACAGCCGAAAAATGAGCCAGCGATTCCGGTCAATAGTCTGCGGGAAACGTTTGATAATATTGTCACTCCTGACCAGAACGACGTTACCCTTCCGGTCAGTACCGCGACATCTGCGGCTTCTTCCTAGCGGGGGAGCAGTACAGAGTGCTGTGGCGCTGATCAACGACGGATCAGCTACGCCACAGCACTTTGATGATATGGTAACCGAAGCTGGTTTTTACCGGGCCGTAAGGCGTCAGTAGCGGGCAGGAAAATACGGCTTTATCAAATGCCGGAACCATCTGACCACGACGAAATTCACCCAGCTCACCGCCTTTCCTGCCGGAGGGGCAGGTGGAGTGCTGTTTCGCCAGTTGCTGAAAGCTGGCTCCTTTTTGCAGGCGGAGTAATAATTCTCTGGCCTGTGCTTCTTCTTTGACCAGAATATGTAATGCGGCGGCTGTCTTTGCCATATCTCGACTCCCTGAATCTGAGATGTGTATACTTGCCGCCTTATATACCATCCTTTAAGTCACAAACAGAGCGATTTCTTATGCGTTTAAACCCCGGTCAGCAGCATGCCGTCGGGTATGTTACCGGTCCATGTCTGGTGCTGGCGGGCGCCGGTTCCGGCAAAACTCGTGTGATCACCAACAAAATTGCCCACCTCATTCGGGAGTGCGGGTATCAGGCCCGGCATATCGCCGCCGTGACCTTTACCAACAAAGCCTCACGGGAAATGAAAGAGCGTGTGGCGCAGACTCTCGGGCGAAAAGAGGCCAGGGGATTATTTATTTCGACCTTCCATACCCTGGGACTGGAAATCATTAAGCGTGAATATGCCGCACTGGGAATGAAATCGAATTTTTCCCTGTTTGATGATCAGGACCAGATGGCGCTGCTGAAAGAGCTGACCCGCCCCTGGCTGGAAGAAGATAAAGCACTACTGCAGCAACTGATCTCGACCATCTCTAACTGGAAAAATGATCTGATTGATCCTGCGGGGGCCGCGGGTCTCGCCCGCGCCGGGCAGGAGGCCATTTTTGCGCACTGTTACCAGTTGTATGATCAGCATTTACGCGCCTGCAACGTGCTGGACTTTGATGACCTGATCCTGTTGCCGACGCTATTGCTGCAGCGTAATGAGCAGGTCAGGGAACGCTGGCAGCAGCGTATCCGCTATCTGCTGGTCGATGAGTATCAGGATACCAATACCAGCCAGTATCAGCTGGTCAAATTACTGGTCGGTTCCCGGGCCCGTTTCACGGTGGTGGGAGACGATGATCAGTCAATTTATTCCTGGCGAGGTGCCAGACCGCAGAACCTGGTGCTGCTGAAACAGGATTTTCCGGCCCTGGAAGTGATCAAACTGGAACAGAATTACCGCTCTTCGCAGCGGATACTGCGTTCTGCCAATATCCTGATTGCTAATAATCCGCATGTGTTTGAAAAGAAACTGTTCTCTGAGCTCGGGGAAGGGAGCCTGCTGAAAGTTATCACCGCCAACAATGAAGATCATGAAGCGGAAAGAGTGACCGGGGAGTTGATTGCTCATCACTTCATTAACAAAACCCATTACCGCGATTATGCCATTCTGTACCGGGGAAACCATCAGTCACGGGTGTTTGAAAAACTACTGATGCAAAACCGTATTCCCTACCGGATTTCCGGCGGGACATCTTTCTTCTCCCGTCCCGAGATCAAAGATATTCTGGCCTACCTGCGGGTATTAACGAATCCGGAAGATGACAGTGCCTTTCTGCGGATTGTGAATACGCCGCGACGTGAAATCGGCCCGGCAACGCTGCAGAAACTGGGCGAGTGGGCCGGCATCCGGAATAAGAGCCTGTTTCATGCCAGTTTTGACCTCGGTCTGGGCGAACGCTTACCGGCCCGCAGCCTGGAACATTTGCAGCGTTTTACCCATTGGCTGAATTCGCTGGTAACGCTCAGTGAACGGGAACCCGTGGCCGCCGTGCGTGACCTGATCCACGGTATTGATTACGAAAGCTGGCTGTATGAAAGCTCTGCCAGCCCGAAGGCCGCCGAAATGCGGATGAAAAACGTGAATACTCTGTTCCGCTGGATGACAGAAATGCTGGAAGGTACGGATCTCGATGAGCCGATGACGCTGACACAGGTGGTCACCCGTTTTACCCTGCGCGATATGATGGAGCGGGGAGAGAGCGATGATGATCAGGACCAGGTGCAACTGATGACCCTGCATGCGTCAAAAGGTCTGGAATTTCCTTATGTGTATCTGGTCGGGATGGAAGAAGGGTTACTGCCACATCAGAGCAGCATCGACGAGCAGAATATCGAAGAAGAACGTCGTCTGGCGTACGTGGGAATTACCCGCGCACAGAAAGAGCTTACCTTCACTCTGTGTCGTGAACGTCGTCAGTATGGAGAACAGATGCGTCCGGAGCCCAGTCGCTTCCTGCTTGAGTTACCGCAGGATGATTTAGTATGGGAGGGGGAACGTAAAAAAATGAGCAGCGAAGAGCGCATGGTCAACAGCCAGAGCCGGGTGGCAGGCTTACGCGCAATGCTTGAGCAGTCTAAAAAGCAAAACGGCTAAGTTTACCGGCCCGGAAGGGCCGGTATTGCCGCTTAGTTCAGGGTCAGTGTCCAGTGGACATAACTCTGATAGTGACATTCCTGTTCCAGAAACTCAGCACGCAGCGGATGGGCTTCCAGCCAGCCTGCGGGCAGCGTCAGGTGCATCTCTTCGTCATCGGCCTGTAACCTGACAGCAGGTAACGTATTGTCACGGCGCCGGCTGGAAAAAATGATCGCCAGTCTCAGTAACCGGCAAATTCGTTCTGCCAGCCGGGGGGGTAAAGCGTTCTGCCGGGCCAGCAGCGCCAGATCAATACTTCCCTGCTGGTTTTCCAGTAACGAAGACAACAGGTTTTTCTGTGCCGGCGTAAAGCCAGGAAGATCGAGCGAGCGGACCAGATACGCCGAATGACGCGGTGCCTGGCGGTGGTCAACACTGAGGCCTATTTCATGAATAGCACAGGCACTCTGCAATAACTCCCGACAGCGGGCATCCAGCTTCCAGCTCTGGCTTACCTGACGGAAAAAAACCTCTGCCAGTTGTTCCACACGCGTGGCCTGTTCGGCATCGATGGAGAAACGGTTCTGGATATTGTGTAAGGTCCGGGTACGGATATCTTTGTCGATAGGCAGGTTCAGCATACCGTAGACCAGCCCTTCACGCAGTGCGCCTCCGGCCAGGGTCATGCTGTCTATCTGCAGTTCACGGAAAATGGCAATCAGGATAGACAAACCGCTGGGGAAAACCAGCGCACGTTCCAGTGTCAGTCCTTCAATTTCCAGCTCTTCAAGTTTACCGCACTGAATAGCCCGCTGTTTCAACTGCAACAGTTTGTTCAGGGTGATCTGTTCATCCATCCCCTGAGCGACCATGATTTCCTGCAGTGCCTGAACCGTTCCTGAAGCGCCTACGCAGATTTTCCAGCCATGCCCGCGTAATGTGGCGGCCACTTCGCGGACTTTTTCCTGTGCCGCGAGCTCTGCACGCTCAAAATTGGCTTTGGTCAGGCAGCGATCGGTAAAGTAACGCTCAAGCCAGGTGACACAGCCCATGGACAGGCTGAACAATGCTGTCGCCTCGGCCCCTGAACCGGTGACCAGTTCGGTACTGCCGCCCCCGATATCGACGACCAGGCGCTGGTCCGGCCCCCCGGTGGTATGGGCGACTCCCTGATAGATAAGGCGGGCTTCTTCTTCGCCGCTGATGACCTCGACAGGGCACCCCAGAATATCCTCTGCCACCGACAGAAACTGCTGTGCATTCGTCGCCAGACGCAGGGTAGCGGTCGCGACCACACGGATCTGGCTGACGGGAATATCCTGCAGTTGTTCTGCAAATAAGCGCAAACATTGCCAGCCCCGGGCCATCGCTTCGTCAGAAAGATGATTTTCCTGACTCAGGCCGGTCGCCAGGCGCACCTTACGTTTGATCCTGGCAACGGTCTGGATGCTGCCGGAAATACCGCGCACCACCAGCATATGAAAACTGTTAGAACCTAAATCAATAGCAGCATAAAGTGATGATGCGCTCTGCATGGCTGACTTAACCTGAACGTTTACGGTTATTGTTGCGTGGAGGCCCGTTTCGACGATTGTTATTACTGCTCCTGCGGCTGTTATTTGCCGGACGGCGTGCCAGCCGTTTAGGGGCAGGTAAATCTGTCAATAAAGCTTCACTGTTATACTTACTGACCGGGATATTGTGGCCAATGTATTCTTCGATGGCCGGCAGATTAAGCGCATATTCTTCACACGCGAGGCTGATAGAATGTCCGCTGGCACCTGCACGCCCGGTCCGGCCTATACGGTGAACGTAATCTTCACGGTCATCCGGCAGGTCGTAGTTAAACACATGTGTCACTTCCGGAATATGTAATCCACGCGCAGCAACATCGGTTGCCACCAGAATATCCAGATTCCCTTTAGTAAAGTCTTCCAGAATACGCAGGCGTTTTTTCTGTGGGACATCACCGGTTAACAGTCCGACACGGTGGCCATCTGCCGCCAGGTGCCCCCAGACATCCTCACAGCGATGTTTGGTATTGGCAAAAATAATGGCGCGATCAGGCCACTCTTCTTCGACCAGTGATTGCAGTAAGCGCATTTTCTCGTCGTTAGACGGGTAGAAAAGCTCTTCTTTTATGCGGTGACCTGTTTTCTGATCAGGTTCAACTTCGACATATTCTGCATTGTTCATGTGTTCAAATGCCAGTTCACGCACACGCCATGACAGGGTCGCGGAAAACAGCATATTCAGTCGCTGAGAAGCCGCAGGCATCCGGCGGAATAACCAGCGAATATCTTTGATAAAGCCCAGATCAAACATCCGATCGGCTTCATCGAGCACCACAACCTGGATAGCGCTCAGGTCGATGTAGTTCTGTTTGGCATAATCAATCAGTCGGCCGGTGGTACCAATCAGGATATCAACACCCTGTTCCAGAACTTTCAGCTGCTTATCGTAACCATCACCGCCATAGGCAAGCCCCAGGCGTAATCCGGTGCTCTGTGCCAGGGGTTCTGCATCGGCATGGATCTGCACCGCGAGTTCGCGGGTCGGAGCCATGATTAATGCCCGTGGCTGATTCACTTTTCGGCCTTCTGCGGCCGGGTGAGAGAGTAAATAATGGAACGTTGACGTCAGAAACGCCATCGTTTTCCCCGTACCGGTTTGCGCCTGACCCGCGATATCACGCCCAGAAAGGGTGTAAGGCAGTGCGAGTGCCTGAATCGGTGTACAGTACTGAAATCCTTTACTATCAAGGGCTTTCACTACCTGAGAGTGCAGCGCGAAGTCGGAAAACTTCTTTTCTGTTAAGTGTGTTTTGCTCATAGTGTGGTAGAATATCAGCTTAATGTCGCTTTACGAAAGCGTATCCAATGAAATAAAGTCAACTTACGTTGATACATTTTACGCCAATTCACCAGGCATAATTTTGTGGAGCAAAACATGAGCAGCGATAAAATTGTTCACTTGACCGATGACAGTTTCGAAACCGACGTCCTGAAAGCGGAAGGTGTGACACTGGTAGACTTCTGGGCTGAATGGTGTGGTCCTTGCAAAATGATCGCGCCAATCCTTGATGAAGTCGCGGAAGAATATCAGGGCAAACTGACGGTTGCTAAGCTGAATATCGATGATAACCCGGGCACAGCGCCTAAATACGGTATTCGTGGTATCCCGACGTTACTGTTATTTAAAAACGGTGAAGTTGCTGCGACCAAGGTCGGGGCGTTATCCAAAGGTCAGCTGAAAGAATTCCTGAACGCTAATCTGGGTTAAGATCAAATACAGACGTCGGTGGTGGTTTATTTTTGTGCTGTCACTAGACGTCTGCTTTTTGTCGTGCTAAGTTAATCCCACTGCATTACGCTCTTACCAGTAGTCAGAATCTAAGATTTCCTTTTGTTAAGCCGGTCTGTGTATCCGTCAGAGTGGGTTAGCAATCCGGTGGGTTACCACCACGTCGCATTAAGGCTGTCTCGTCATAGATTGTCTCTGTATATTGATGACTTCATTGTCGGACACCTGGTTAACATATTTCTATTTACAGGTTACAGGCCGGATTTCCTGCCATACCACTCATGACTAACATTTCGAGTAATACCCCGAGTCAAGAACCCATCACTATGAATCTTACCGAATTAAAAAATACGCCGGTTTCTGAGCTGATTACTCTCGGCGAAAATATGGGGTTGGAAAACCTCGCGCGTATGCGCAAACAGGACATTATTTTTGCCATTCTTAAGCAGCATGCGAAAAGTGGTGAAGACATCTTTGGTGATGGTGTTCTGGAAATCCTGCAGGATGGCTTTGGTTTCCTGCGTTCAGCGGACAGCTCTTACCTTGCCGGTCCGGATGATATTTATGTATCGCCAAGCCAGATCCGTCGCTTCAACCTGCGTACGGGTGACACCATCGCCGGGAAAATACGCCCGCCGAAAGAAGGTGAGCGTTACTTTGCCCTGCTGAAAGTCAACGAAGTTAACTACGACAAACCTGAAAACGCCCGCAATAAAATCCTGTTCGAAAACCTTACCCCGCTGCATGCCAACAATCGTCTGCGTATGGAACGTGGTAATGGGTCGACCGAAGATATCACTGCCCGTGTGCTGGACCTGGCATCGCCCATTGGTCGCGGACAGCGTGGTCTGATCGTCGCGCCACCGAAAGCAGGTAAAACCATGTTGCTGCAGAACATCGCGCAGAGCATCGCCTACAACTATCCTGATTGTGAGCTGATGGTCCTGCTTATCGATGAACGTCCGGAAGAAGTGACCGAGATGCAGCGTCTGGTGAAAGGTGAAGTCGTTGCGTCGACGTTCGATGAGCCAGCTTCCCGTCACGTTCAGGTCGCAGAAATGGTTATCGAGAAAGCCAAGCGCCTGGTTGAGCACAAGAAAGATGTCATCATCCTGCTGGACTCCATTACCCGTCTGGCCCGTGCCTATAACACCGTGGTCCCGGCGTCCGGTAAAGTCCTGACCGGGGGTGTGGATGCGAATGCATTACACCGTCCGAAACGTTTCTTTGGTGCTGCCCGTAATGTGGAAGAGGGCGGAAGCCTGACCATTATTGCCACCGCACTGGTGGATACCGGCTCTAAAATGGATGAAGTCATCTATGAAGAGTTTAAAGGGACCGGTAATATGGAACTGCATCTGTCGCGTAAAATTGCTGAAAAACGTGTGTTCCCGGCCATTGATTACAACCGCTCAGGAACCCGTAAAGAAGAATTACTGACCACGCCTGAAGAGCTGCAGAAAATGTGGATCCTGCGTAAAATCATCCACCCGATGGGTGAGATTGATGCAATGGAATTCCTGATCAACAAACTCGCGATGACCAAAACAAACGAAGAATTCTTCGATATGATGAAGCGTTCTTAATCGATCGTTTTTTCCGGTCGTAGGAATTTGTTGAAAGTAGTGAAACGCCACGTCTTTACGTGGCGTTTTTATTGAACAGGTTATAGCATTATCAGGGACAGGGAAATTTGTGACGGAGCTACACATGGGGACCACATCTGCGAAGAATGTCGCCGGCAGCACAGAACTCACTCTCTGAATCAAGGTAAAAACGTCAGGAGTTTTTTATCGTAGTGAGAATTCTAACTGAGAGCGTTTAATGTGAATTTACTCGAGATGAGTTCTGAACTCTGTCTGACTTTTCTTTTCTCGCTGGGATTTTTATTTTTCGCCCGCAAGCTGGCGAAAAAAGTGGGACTGGTGGATAGACCCGATTACCGTAAACGCCATCAGGGAGCGATTCCTCTGGTCGGCGGTATCTCGGTGTTTGCGGGCATTTGTTTTGCCCTGTTGCTGACGAACAGCTATCAGCCACATGCCACACTCTACCTCTGCTGTGCAGGCGTACTGGTGCTGGTGGGGGCGCTGGATGACCGGTTCGATATCAGTGTCAAACTGCGTGCGCTGGTACAGGCAGCCATCGCAATTATGATGATGGCCGGTGCCGACCACTATCTGATAAGTTTTGGCTTTGTCATTGGTCCCATCGAATTAAGCGTCGGGCCGTTCGGTTATCTGCTGACACTCTTTGCCGTCTGGGCGGCGATCAATGCCTTCAATATGGTCGATGGAATCGACGGACTGCTGGGCGGACTGTCGTGCGTCAGCTTTGGCGCATTAGGGATTATTCTTTTTCTGAAAGGGCAACTCAGCATGGCATTCTGGTGCTTTGCGATGATTGCCGCCACTCTGCCTTATATCTTACTCAACCTCGGGCTACTCGGCCGGCGCTATAAAGTGTTTATGGGCGATGCCGGCAGTACGATGATTGGTTTCACTATCATCTGGATCCTGCTCGAAGCGACCCAGGGCTCGACCCATGATATCCGGCCGGTCACCGCCCTCTGGATCATCGCCATCCCGTTAATGGATATGGTTGCCATTATGTATCGCCGTTTGCATAAAGGGATGAGTCCGTTTTCTGCCGATCGCCAGCATATCCATCACCTGATCATGCGTGCCGGCTTCAGTTCCCGTCAGGCATTTTTACTGATCACCCTGTCTGCTGCCATACTCGCAGCTATCGGGGTTATCGGTGAATATCTGCCTATCCCCGAATGGATAATGATGGTGTTATTCCTGGTGGCGTTTTCAGGCTATGGCTATTGCCTGCGGCATGCCTGGCGGGTCGCCAGACTGATCCGGCGGCTGAAACGCCGCTGGCACAACCTGCATAATGATCGTAACGACCGGGATTAACCCGGATTTCCCCGGTAATAAGGACTGACCTGTATGGCTTCTTCTGTTGAAAATGAACTGGATATTGCGCTGTTATTCAGGCGGTTGTGGCGGGGTAAGGCACTGATTGCCGGTGTTGCCCTGGCCGGCGTACTGCTGGCCGCGGGTTATGCACACTGGGCAAGACAGGTCTGGAGTTCAACGGCGATCGTTGACCGGCCGCAACTGAGTCAGTTGGCCGTTTATTACGATCAACGGCAACTGCTGACACTGCTGGAAGGGGACACCTCATCGGCACTGAATGCTTCAGCGGTCTGTGATGAGGTGTATCAGGAGTTTCTGTTACAGCTTTCCTCCTGGGACAGTCGCCGGGATTTCTGGCGTCGTTCGGATTACTTCCGCGACAAAGTGAAGGCGCATCCGGACCGGCAGGCCATGATTCTTGACCGGCTGATAAGCGACATCCGCTTTCAGCCTGCGGATGCAGCCCGTGGAACCCATGATACGGTGATACTGCTGGCTGATAATGCGGCAGCCTCCAGCCATTTACTGAGCGACTATGTCAGTTTTGCCAGCCAGCGGGCGGTCGCTGTGCTGAACAGCAACTTACGGGAAGAATGGCAAAGTCAGTGGCGGGCGAACCAGGTCCGGGCCATGAAATCACCGGCAGACGCAGGACCGATGGCGGCTCAGCCCCTATCGGTATCACCATCGACACCGATAGGGGCTGAGCCACGGCTATCGGACGATATCCGGACATGGCGCTATTTACGTTCCCCTGAGCCACCCATCAGCCGCGAAAGCCCGCGTCTGGTGCTGCTGATGGTGATGTGGGGCGTGACCGGTGCGATCGCGGGAGCGATCATTGCGATTAGCCGTCGTCAGGTGACCTGATGGTGGCAGATAAACCGCTCGATCCGAAAGGAGCCGTTGTGAAAGTACTGACTGTTTTCGGCACGCGTCCGGAAGCCATAAAAATGGCCCCCCTGGTCACCGCGCTGGCAGGGGATGCGCAGATCGATTCACGCTTATGCGTGACGGCACAACATCGTGAAATGCTCGACCAGGTTTTACGTTTATTCCGGCTGGCGCCGGATTACGATCTTGATATCATGCGACCCGGCCAGGATCTGACCGCCATCACCTGCCGTATTCTGCAAGGCCTGCAACAGGTACTGGCAGAATTTCGTCCGGATATTGTGCTGGTACATGGAGACACGACCACCACGATGGCCGCCAGTCTGGCTGCGTATTATCAGCGTATTCCGGTCGGCCATATTGAGGCCGGATTGCGTACCGGTGACCTCTTTTCTCCCTGGCCCGAAGAGGGTAACCGCAAAATTGCCGGGCATCTGGCCCGCTTTCATTTTGCGCCGACCGACTGTTCGCGTGAGAACCTGTTGCGGGAAAATATTCCTGCTGAGCGGATCTTTGTGACCGGGAATACGGTCATCGATGCGTTGTTGTCGGTGAGAGCAAAAATTCTCGGGGACAGCACGCTGGAGCAACAACTGGCGGCACGATACCCCTTTCTCAACCCGGAACAACCGATGATACTGGTCACCGGCCATCGCAGAGAGAGCTTTGGTGAAGGGTTTGAGCGGATTTGCAGTGCGCTGGCCGAACTGGCTGTCCGGCATCCGGAGGCTCAGATAGTCTATCCGGTGCACCTTAATCCGAATGTCAGTGCGCCGGTCAGACGTATCCTCGGGGATATCACTAATATTTTCCTGATAGAGCCGCAGGATTACTTACCTTTTGTCTGGCTGATGAACCGTGCACGGTTGATCCTGACAGATTCCGGCGGGATACAGGAAGAAGCTCCCGCACTGGGCATCCCGGTACTGGTGATGCGTGAGACAACGGAACGTCCTGAAGCGGTTGCGGCAGGTACTGTACGACTGGTCGGTACGGATATTACGAAGATTGTGGAGCAGGCCTCCTTATTATTACAGGATGCTGATCACCGCCAGGCCATGTGCGGGGCGCATAATCCGTATGGCGACGGTACCGCCTGCCAGCAAATTATAAAAATATTAAAACAGCACAGAGTAACGTTATGAGTTTTGGAACGATTTCTGTTGTCGGCCTCGGCTATATCGGCCTGCCTACGGCGGCAGTTTTTGCCTCTGAGAAACAAAAAGTGATTGGGGTCGATGTGAACCCGCGTACCGTTGATACCATCAACCGCGGTCATATCCATATTATCGAACCGGATCTTGATCAGGTGGTGGCCCGGGCGGTGCGTGAAGGCTATTTACGGGCAGCACTGACCCCGGAGCCGGCCGATGCCTTTCTTATCGCCGTGCCGACGCCTTTTGCTGAGGGTCATCAGCCTGATTTACGTTATGTCCGTTCGGCGGCAGAGTCTATTGCCGGTGTGCTGAAGAAAGGTGATCTGGTGATCCTGGAATCCACCTCGCCGGTCGGTACCACGGGTCAGCTTGCCGGATGGCTCGCTGCGCTACGGCCTGACCTGGTCTTTCCGTCGCAAAGTGGATCGCCGGATATTCATGTTGCCTATTGTCCCGAGCGGGTGTTGCCCGGAAAAATCATGACTGAACTGGTTAATAATGACCGGGTCGTGGGGGGAATGACGGAACGCTGTGCCGAACGCGCCTGTGAGCTATATCGTCTGTTTCTGAAGGGGGAATGTGTCACGACCGACGACCGTACCGCAGAAATGTGCAAGCTGACTGAAAACAGTTTCCGCGATGTTAATATTGCCTTTGCTAACGAGCTCTCAATGATTTGTGATGAGCAGCAGATCAATGTCTGGCAACTGATAGCTTTGGCTAACCGGCATCCCCGGGTCAATATTCTGCAACCGGGGCCCGGGGTGGGCGGCCACTGCATCGCCGTTGACCCGTGGTTTATTGTGGCACAAAACCCGCAACAGGCCCGTCTTATCCGTACGGCCCGGGAAGTCAATGACAGTAAGCCACAATGGGTGCTGAATCAGGTAAAACAGCAACTGGCTGACTGCCTGAATGCTACCGGTAAGCGTGCTGCGGACATCCGCATTGCCTGCTTCGGGCTGGCCTTCAAAGCTAATATCGATGATTTACGTGAAAGCCCGGCATTAGATGTTGTCGGGATGATCAGTGACTGGCATCAGGGAGAAGTGCTGGTGGTGGAACCGCACATTGATACGGTTCCGGCGGCGTTAGCGGGTAAAGTGACGCTGACTGACAGCACGAATGCCCTGCAGCACGCCGATATCCTGGTCATGCTGGTGGATCATCAACAGTTCCTGCACATTGATCCCGCGTTGCTCGCGGATCGACGCAGAGTCGATACCCGGGGCATCTGGGGATAAACCTGAACGCAGACAGACAGGGAGTGCAGATGCAAATCAATGGCAGTGTTTCTTTTCTCGAATGGGAATCTGAATTTTTCGGCAGCCGGATAGGCCGGTTTACAGCCGGTGGCGATCAGACGCTGCCGGTGGAGGTGATGCAGCAATATCACCTGTTACAGGCCAGAGTCAGCGCAGAGGATTACGAAAGTCTCGGAACGCTTAACCGCCTCGGTTTCCGGCTGGCAGAGGGTGAAGCCTCTCTGGTCATGACGCTCAGGCAGACCGCACGCCAGACCGGTGTGCGTATCGCACGGGCGGGACAGATCCCGGAATTACGCCATGCGGCAGCCAGCGCCTTTCTGCAAAGCCGTTTTCGGGCCCCGTGGTTTAACGAGGATGACTGCCGGCGATTTTACGCCCAATGGATCGAAAATGCTGTGAACGGGACGTTCGATGATCAGTGTCTGGTTGCCTGTAATGCGCAGGGCCAGCCCGAAGGATTCGTTTCAGTCCGTGAAACCGGAGAGCAGGCGCGTATTGGCCTGCTCGCTGTTTTACCTGATGCCCGGGGGAAAGGTGTGGGCCAGCGGTTATTACTGGCCGCGGCCGACTGGGGACGGGTAAGGGGTGTCACACAGCTCCATATTACGACGCAGCTTAGTAACCTGGCAGCAATGCGGCTCTATCTTCGTAGCGGTGCGCGGCTGGAAAATACGGCATATTGGTTATACAGGAAAACAGATGATCCCCTTTAATTCTCCTCCGGTAACAGGCAGTGAACTTGACTATATGCGCTCGGCGATGGAGAGCGGAAAACTGAGCGGCGACGGCGGGTTTACCCGACGCTGCCAGCAATGGATGGAACAGCAGTTCGGGAGCCATAAGGTTCTGCTGACCCCTTCCTGTACGGCTTCGCTGGAAATGGCGGCACTGCTGATTAATATTGTGCCTGGCGACGAAGTTATCATGCCAAGTTATACCTTCGTTTCAACTGCGAATGCGTTTGTCCTGCGCGGCGCACGCATCGTCTTTGTCGATATTCGCCCGGATACTCTTAATATTGACGAAACGCTGATTGAAGCGGCAATCACCGACAAAACCCGGGCGGTAGTGGTAGTGCATTATGCCGGGGTCCCCTGTGAGATGGATCCCATTGTCCGGCTGACCGAAAAACATCAACTCTACCTGATTGAGGATGCCGCTCAGGGAGTCATGTCTGCCTATAAAGGCCGGCCGCTAGGATCTATCGGCCATATCGGGTGTTTCAGTTTTCATGAAACCAAAAATTATACGGCCGGTGGAGAAGGGGGGGCGACGCTGATTAATGATCCTGAACTGATCGCGCGTGCCGAAATTATCCGGGAAAAAGGGACCAACCGGAGTCAGTTTTTCCGCGGGCAGACAGATAAATATACCTGGCGGGACCTGGGGTCCAGCTACCTGATGTCGGATTTACAGGCCGCCTATTTGTGGGCTCAGCTGGAATCTGCTGAGCAGATTAATCAGCGGCGTCTGGCGTTGTGGAATAATTATTACTCTGCCCTGCAACCTCTGGCCAGCCAGGGACGTCTGACATTACCGGTTGTACCGGAAGGCTGTACCCACAATGCCCATATGTTCGCTATCCGGCTTGAAGATAATGACACCCGGGAAAGACTGATTGCCTGGATGAAAGAAGCCGAGATTCTGGCGGTATTTCACTATATTCCGTTGCACAGTTCTCCGGCAGGGGAGCAATTTGGGCGTTTCTACGGGGAAGATCGTTATACCACTTCACAGAGTGAGCGATTGCTGCGGTTGCCACTGTTCTACAATCTGACGGATAACAACCAGAAGACGGTTATCGGCTCACTGATGAGTTTCTTTCGCTGATGTCACTGGCTAAAGCCTCTCTCTGGACGTCGTTATCAACACTGACCAAGATCCTGTGCGGACTGCTGGTCATAAAATTACTGGCGGTCAGTTATGGCCCGTCAGGGATTGGGCTGGCAGGAAACTTCCGGCAACTTATCACCGTTCTGGGAGTGATGGCCGGTGCCGGCATATTTAATGGCGTCACCCGATTCACTGCAGAGTATCAGCAGCAACCGGAGAAACTGCGTGCACTGACGGCCACCTCTTCGGCGATTGTGTCGGGGGCAGTTTTTTTACTGGCTGTTGTCCTTTTACTGGCGGCGGCCCCGATCAGTGACATGCTTTTCGGAAATGACCAGTACAGCCAGGTGATCCGGGTTGTCGCCTTTCTGCAGGCCGGTATCGCCTGGGCAAACCTGCTGCAGGCGCAACTGAAAGGCTTCCGTGATGCCAGGGGCAATGCGCTGGTGGTTGCCGGCGGCAGCCTGCTGGGCGTCGTGGGGTATCTGCTGAGCTGGCTGGCGGGAGGGTATTCCGGGGCGCTGATCGGGCTGGCTCTGGTGCCGGCGGTAACCCTGCTCCCGGCAGGCGTCTTACTGAAGGGCAGAACGCCTGTGCAGTGGCACTGGTTTATTCCGCGCTGGCATCCGCAGATGGCTGCGCAATTATTTCGCTATACCTTAATGGCCATGATGACGGCACTGACGTTACCGGTGGCCTGGATTATGATGCGTAACCTGCTGGCGGCGCATGCAGGATGGCAGGACGTGGGGTTATGGCAGGGCGTGAGCAGTATTTCAGATGCCTGGCTGCAGTTTATTACGGCAACTTTCAGTGTCTGGCTATTACCGACACTGGCCCGACTGAGCCGCAAACAGGATGTTGCCAGGGAAATAGGCCGTGCATTACGCTTTGTATTACCGGTCGTCGCGGCTATAGCCATCATGGTCTGGCTGCTGCGTGATGTGGCGATTTGGCTCCTGTTTTCACCGAAGTTCAGTGCAATGCGCGATCTGTTCGTCTGGCAACTGATCGGTGATTTCTTCAAGGTCGGTGCTTACGTCTTCGGTTACCTGGTGATTGCCAGGGCTTCCCTGCGTTTTTATCTTCTTACCGAGGTCAGCCAGTTTATCCTGTTGATGGCCAGTGCCTGCTGGCTGATCCCGGCCCATGGGGTGATCGGCGCCGTACAGGCTTATGCACTGTGTTATATGATTTATTTTGCCCTGTGCGGGGCGGTATTTTTGTGTTGGTATAGAAAATGACGACATTGATCCATCTGCTCGGTGCAGATATCCCCCATCATAACCTGACATTGCTCCGTTTCTTTAATGATCAGCTGGCCACGCAGGTCCCGGTGGCACAGGCACGGAAATTTATGGTGGTCTCTTCTGCCCCGGAGTCACTGGCTGAGTTTACTTCACTGGAACTACAGGTTTTTTCTGATAAAAAAAGCCTCGCACAGGCAGTGGTGAAGCTGGCCGCTGATCGCCGCTACCGCTTTTTCTGTCACGGACAGTTTAATCCCTGGCTATGGCTGGCGTTACTCAGTGGGAAAATTACCCGCCATCAACTGTACTGGCATATCTGGGGGGCCGATCTCTATGAAGATTCCCGCCAGCTTCGTTTCCGGCTGTTTTATCTTCTGCGCCGCAGGGCCAGGAAGCGGGTCGCCGGGGTTTGGGCGACACGGGGAGATATCTGCTATTTTCAGCAACGGGTGCCCTCGGTACCTGCATCACTGCTCTATTTTCCGGCCAGAATGCCGGTGAACGTAAACAGTGACGTCCCTGACGATAACATACCACCGCTGACGATTTTACTGGGTAATTCAGGAGACCCGACCAATCGTCACGCACAGGCACTGGCAGAGATCCATCACCAGTTTGGCGCCAATGTGCGGGTGATGGTGCCAATGGGATATCCGGCCGGTAATCAGCCTTATATCTCGTCTGTAGAGGCGGTCGCTGAGAAATACTTCCCGGACGGGCAGGTCAGTATATTAACGGAAACGATGGATTTCGCGGCGTATCAGAGCATTCTGGATCGTTGTCAGCTGGGTTACTTTATTTTTCAACGTCAACAGGGCATTGGTACTTTGTGTTTATTAATCGAAAAAAATATTCCGTTCGTTGTCAGCCGGGAAAATCCGTTCTGGCGTGATCTGACAGAACAGAAACTGCCGGTCCTTTTCCAGGGGGATACACTGACTTTGCCTGTGATTGATGAAGCCCGCCGGCAGCTGGAAAGCTGTGATAAATCCGCGATTGCTTTCCTTTCTCCGGGATATCTCCAGGGCTGGTATGAGCTGTTACATTCGCTGGAATCCGGGGAGGAAGCATGAGTCTGTTGCAGTTCTCCGGTCTCGCTACCGTTTATCTTTGCTGCCTGACCTTTGTGCTGACACTGACCTGGAAAGAGTTCCGGCGGGTGCGGTTTAATTTTCATCTGTTTTTTTCGCTGCTTTTTCTACTGACATTTTATTTCGGGTTTCCGCTGACCAGCTTGCTGGTATTTTGCTTTCATGCCCCGGTGGTGCCCCCGGAATATCTGTTACAGGCGATACTCTCTGCCACCGGGTTCTATGGCCTCTACTATCTGACATATAAAGTGAAATTGCGCCGGGGAGGGCCATCGGAGGTTCCGGCATTACTGAGAATGAACCGGGTGGAGACACTCATCCTCTGTGGCTTACTGGCATTCATTGCCATTGGCACCGTGGCTGTTTTCTTTATGCATAATGGGTTTTTACTGTTCAGGCTCAGTTCCTACAGCCAGATCTTTTCCAGTAAGGTTTCCGGGGTTGCACTGAAACGGTTTTTCTATTTCTTTATCCCGGCGATGCTTATCGTTTATTTTCTGAAGCCGACACGGAAAAACTGGATGATCTTTCTGGTGTATACCGTGGGCTTCGGGGTGCTGACGTACCTGATTGTCGGCGGTACGCGGGCCAATATCATTATTGCTTTTGCTCTGTTCCTGTTTATCGGTATTACCCGTGGCTGGATTAATCTGGCAATGCTGGCGTCCGCTGGCGTGTTATCGGTGGTCGCGATGTTCTGGCTGGCGTTACGACGTTATAACCTGCAGGTGTCGGGCGATGAAGCGTTCTATACCTTCCTCTATCTGACCCGGGATACCTTCTCGCCGTGGGAAAATCTGGGCTTATTACTGAGTCATTACCACCGGATCGAATTTCAGGGGCTGGCCCCGATGTGGCGTGATTTCTATGTCTTTATTCCTGGCTGGTTATGGCATGACCGACCGGCGACGGTTCTGAACAGTGCTAATTACTTTACCTGGGATGTGCTGCACAATCATTCAGGCCTGGCAATTTCCCCGACCCTGATAGGCTCGCTGGTGGTCATGGGCGGGGCCTGGTTGCTGGCACCCGGTGCGGTAGTGGTCGGACTGATTATCAAAGGCTTTGATGCGATTTACCGGCAGGCGCAGCAGGAGAAGAACCGCTATACCGCGGCGGTACTGAACAGCTTTTGCTTTGGTGCCATTTTTAACATGATAGTGCTGGCACGTGAGGGGCTGGATGCCTTCGGTTCGCGGATAGTTTTCTTTAGTGTTATTTTTCTTTTTTCGTTACTGGTAGCTAAAACAGTTTTCTGGTTTCTGAAAAGCGCAGGCGTTATCCGTGACCGGATTATCCGGACAACCGATGCCGCGTTAACTATTAAAAATCAGTAATGGCAGGACAATGAGTGCATGAGTAATTCTTCCGTGAAGCCCCCCTACAATATTCGGGGGGTACCTCTGTATGGTTTCAGTTCTCTCAGTGAGTTCACTGATTTTCTGTTACCACCGCAGCATCCCCGGTGCGGGATGCTGGTGGCGATTAATGCAGAAAAAATCCTGACGGCAGAACAAAATCCGCAGGTGCAGCAGATTTTATCGGCGGCGGAATTCAACTATGCAGACGGCATCAGTATTGTCCGTTCGATACGAAAAAAATATCCGGGCAGTAAAGTGACCCGCATTGCCGGTGTCGATCTCTGGTATGCGTTGATGCAGTCCGCGGGTCAGAAATGTATTCCTGTTTTTCTGGTCGGTGGGCAGGCGGAGGTACTGCAGTATACCGGTGATAAACTGCGGCAACAGTGGGCAGTCCCGGTGGCCGGTACACAGGATGGCTATTTTACGGAACAGCAAACAGAGGGTGTGATCCGTGCGATAGCCGACAGCGGCGCAAAGATAGTGACCGTGGCGATGGGGTCCCCCCGTCAGGAACTTTTTATTCGCCGTTGCCGTGAAATTTATCCTGATGCTCTCTATATGGGCGTAGGCGGGACGTATGATGTTTTCAGCGGTCGGGTTAAGCGTGCTCCCCTGATATGGCAGAAAATGGGTCTGGAGTGGCTATACCGGCTGATTAAGCAGCCCTCCCGCTGGCGAAGACAGCTCAGGCTGCTCCGTTATCAAAAGTATCACTGGCTGGGGAAATTGTGATTCAGCAGCAGTATCGCGGTGAATTATTACCCGTTATGCTGAATCTTCGCTCAAACTGTGCATTCAGTAAGCAAATGAATTTTTTTATTTAAAAAGCACTAGACAGGATCACCTCAAACCCGTAATATCCGCATCCGCAACGGCGCTAAGCGCCCGTAGCTCAGCTGGATAGAGCGCTGCCCTCCGGAGGCAGAGGTCTCAGGTTCGAATCCTGTCGGGCGCGCCATTTGGTTTATGCGCAAGAGCTGCGGTGGTTTACCGCGAGAGTAGTAAAGATGTTTTTGGCATCGTTGTAGTAAGAAAGATATGGTGGCTATAGCTCAGTTGGTAGAGCCCTGGATTGTGATTCCAGTTGTCGTGGGTTCGAGTCCCATTAGCCACCCCATTTTTTGCTGGTTATGCGAAGGTGGCGGAATTGGTAGACGCGCTAGCTTCAGGTGTTAGTGTCTTAACGGACGTGAGGGTTCAAGTCCCTCTCTTCGCACCAGGCAAAAAATAAGAGAGAAAGCAGTATTTCGGCGAGTAGCGCAGCTTGGTAGCGCAACTGGTTTGGGACCAGTGGGTCGGAGGTTCGAATCCTCTCTCGCCGACCATCTTCGAAGAAACCCGCTCCGGCGGGTTTTTTTACGTCTGTAGTTAACAGGATGAGAACCTCCGAAGGAGGTTTGAGCCGAGCGAAGCGAGACAACGTTGCGTAGCAACGGCCCGAAGGGGAATCATCCTCTCTCGCCGACCATCTTCGAATAAACCCGCTCCGGCGGGTTTTTTTACGCCTGTAGTTAACAGGATGAGAACCTCCGAAGGAGGTTTGAGCCGGGCGGAGCGAGACAACGTTGCGTAGCAACGGCCCGAAGGGGAATCATCCTCTCTCGCCGACCATCTTCGAAGAAACCCGCTCCGGCGGGTTTTTTTACGTCTGTAGTTAACAGGATGAGAATCTCCGAAGGAGGTTTGAGCCGGGCGAAGCGAGACAACGTTGCGTAGCAACGGCCCGAAGGGGAATAACCCTTTCTCGCCGACCATATTTGAAGAAACCCGCTCCGGCGGGTTTTTTTACGTCTGTAAAAAGGTTACGGCGCTTGTTAAACGGGGTCTTACCCTCCACGTATTATTCAGCTGAAATCGCATGAGAATAGCGCGGTGCCGGAATACCGGTTTGTGTAGCGCCGAACAGCGCTTCCTCTGCCTCATCGTAAGCCGTCCAGAAAGCAGTATCGTGGACCGATGGAAGCGTAACCTTCTCGCCTGCATCGAAACCAGAAAGCGCGGCATCGACCAGATTTTCGGTAGTCATAACAACCGAAGGATCGAAAGCTGAAAGCGGGACACCGGAATGTTCATAAAACTCAGTCGCCGTCCCTGCAGGCAGAACAGCCTGAACACGGATATCTGTTTCTGCCAGTTCAGTTTGTAACCCGCGACTGAACATCAGTAAATAGCTCTTAGTCGCACTGTAAAGTGTCGTGACAGGCAGAGCATGGAATGCCATTACCGAGGATACGTTGATGATACTGCCTGTATTCCGCCCGATGAATGCGGGCAGTATAGCGCGAGCCAGTCGGGTGGGTGCTACGATGTTGAGCGCTATCGTAGAGGCTGTATCGGCATCAGACATAGCAACGGTACCACTCAGCTTACCATTGCCTGCATTGTTCACGAGCACGGCTATGCGTTCATCAGATCGCAGAACGTGCTCGACCTGTGCCAGGTCATTCTCTACGGTCAGGTCGGCCTCGATCACCTGGACGTTTATCTGATACCTGGCTGACAATACCTCTTTCAGGTTTCGTAAGCGTTCGATCCGACGTGCAACCAATATAAGGTCATAACCCCGCTTAGCCAGTCGATCTGCGTAAACGGCTCCGATCCCGGAAGACGCTCCGGTAATAACAGCTACAGCATTTATTGATGGTGATGGCACAGAACCTCCTATTGTTTAATGACTACTAAAGAATAGGCGATTGATTTGTACTGTCAAACATTGTTTAATGATCTTTATGAAATTATCAAAAGACAGACCGTCTGGTCGGCCACGTGGATTTGATCGGGAAAAAGCATTGGATACTGCCATGCGCTTGTTCTGGCGATATGGCTATGAGGGGGTTTCTTTCCAGCAGCTTACGGCCACATTAGGTGTCGCAGCACCAAGCTTATATGCTGCGTTCGGTAACAAAGCTGCGCTCTATCGTGAAGCGCTGGACCGATACGAAGAACTCCGGGGAACCACCGACCTTTCGTTTATGGATAAGGCGGTATCTCTGCGGGATGCTATTTACCTTCTGCTCGATGGCACAGCACGGGGATTACTCGACCCGGAAGGTGAGATTGGCTGTATGCTCAATACCGGTATGATTAGCAGTCATCCTGACAATACCGATCTGGCGAAAGAACTTGTTCAGCGTCGTTATGAATTTCGATGCTTACTCAGGGACAAACTACTTAACCGGGTATCCAGACAAGAGGCCGAGCGTCTGTCCATTTTCATTACAGTCGTAATGCAAGGTTTGGCCATCCAGGCCCATGATGGGTATACCCTGACAGAGCTGCAAGAGGCTGTAGGTGTTGCGCTCGAAGCGATACCTGCCGGCCCCACTATTATTTAAAATAAAGATTCAGTTGTGGATCTCTTTTTCTTCCCGCACCAAAGTCAAAGTAAAGACTTTATGTCGCTTACAGGCATCGGGAAAAAGTTATTTCCTATTCATTGCTGGCCAGCTTTCCTTTTACTGCAAAAAAGCCCCCGCTTTTCCCTGTCCCACATCCCGGTGATTTACCGCGACATCGCACCGCTGAGCGAATGAATATGTCCAGGACGAGCCGCAGGGACGCGGCGAGAGGTCATGCTGAGCAGGAGCGAATCGTGACCGGTCCGTAATGGACAAATGAGTGAGCGAAGGTACCGCGCAGCGGCGGTCAGGTTTGTCGCAAGGCTGGGAGTGCAGAGGACAGCCTGCTTTATCATAAAGCGAACGGAATATTCACGATCTGATATTAAACAACAGCCAGACTACTTACCCACAGACCTGAGAAAAAAATCCCCCGCTTTTCCCTGTCCCACATCCCGGTGATTTACCGCGACATCGCACCGCTGAGCGAATGAATATGTCCAGGACGAGCCGCAGGGACGCGGAGAGAGGTCATGCTGAGCAGGAGCGAATCATGACCGGTCCGTCAAGGACAAATGAGTGAGTGAAGGTACCGCGCAGCGGCGGGCAGGCTTGTCGCAAGGCCCGGAGTGCAGAGGGCGCGGCCCTGCGCCCTTTGCCCGGTCGCCCACGGCGGGGCTTGGGCAGCATGCCTTAACATAAAGCGAACGGAACACTCACCGTGCTTATAATAAAAAACACATCCGGTTTACCCGGAATTCGTACCGGCGGGCAGGCTTGTCGCCAGGCCCGGAGTGCAGAGGGCGCGGCCATGCGCCCTTTGCCCGGTCGCCCCCAGCGGGGCTAAGGCAGCCTGCCTTAACATAAAGCGAACGGAACACTCACCGTACTGATAATAAAAAACGCTTCCGGTGTTCCCCGGAATCTTCCTATGTATTTGTAAAACCGCTCCTCCGTCCCACATTGTTTTAGCCATTGGCCGGGGATTTCAGGCATAATAGCGCAGCGAAACTTGTGGCAAAGCACCAAAAAGAGCGGAGGAACAGTGCAGGAAAATCAGCAACACGATGACAATCTGCGCAGGGTAGAGGTGTTTCTCGATACTGTCTGGATTGAACGTAATCTGGCGGAAAATACTCTGTCTTCCTACCGTCAGGATCTGCAACAACTCACCGACTGGATGAAACCGCAGGAACTCTCTCTGCTGACCGTTAGCGCAGCGGATTTACAGAACTTTCTTGCTGAACGGCTGGAACATGGCGCAAAAGCAAGCAGTTCGGCCAGACAACTGAGTGCGATGCGACGACTGTTTCAGTATCTGTACCGTGAAAAACAGCGTAGCGATGATCCGACGGCCATACTATCCTCTCCTAAACTGCCACAACGTTTACCGAAAGATTTAAGTGAGTCGCGGATAGAACGCCTGTTGCAGGCACCCTCGACCGAAATTCCGCTGGAATTGCGTGATAAAGCGATGCTGGAACTGCTTTATGCCACCGGTCTGCGGGTTTCAGAACTGGTAGGCTTATCGCTGAGCGATGTCAGCCTGCGCCAGGGGGTCGTGCGGGTGTTAGGCAAAGGCGACAAAGAGCGGTTGGTCCCGTTGGGCGAAGAAGCGATCTACTGGCTGGAACAGTATATGGAGTACGGCCGTCCATGGCTTATTCAGGGGCAGACACTGGATGTGCTGTTTCCCAGTACCCGGGCCCGGCAGATGACCCGGCAGACCTTCTGGCACCGGATTAAACATTATGCTGTGATCGCCGGCATCGACAGTGAAAGCCTGTCACCGCATGTACTGCGCCATGCCTTTGCCACACATCTGCTGAACCACGGTGCAGATCTGCGGGTGGTACAGATGCTGCTGGGTCACAGTGATCTCTCGACGACTCAGATTTATACCCATGTAGCCAATGAACGGCTGCGTCAGTTACATCAACAGCACCATCCCCGGGCCTGAGCTCCGGGATGAAAAGGACATCAGTTTCATGAAAAAAACTCTCTTAGCAGTCGCACTGCTGTGCTCCGCCTTGAGCGGACTGGCGCAGGCAGATGATTCCGCCATTCAGAGCACCCTGCAGAAACTGGGGGTGAAGGTCACCGATATCCAGCCTTCCCCGTTGCCAGGCATGAAAACCGTGCTGACCGACAGTGGTGTGTTTTATATGACCGACGACGGCAAACAGATGATTCAGGGACCACTCTATGATGTCAGTGGTCAGCACCCGGTCAATGTCACTTTCCGTCAGCTGGATAAGAAAGTGGAGCAGATGGTGCCGGAGATGATCATCTATAAAGCGGCGAAGCAACAGCATGTGGTCACCGTATTTACCGATATTACTTGTGGCTATTGCCATAAGCTGCATCAGCAGATGGCAGACTACAACGCGTTAGGGATCACCGTACGTTACCTGGCCTTCCCGCGTGAGGGAATGGGCGGAGAAGTTGCAAAAGCAATGACTTCCGTCTGGTGTGCTGCGGATCGTAAAAAAGCCTTCGATGCGGCCATGAACGGTAATGTACCGCCGGCAGCAACCTGCAATATCGACCTGTCCCGCCAGTATCAGCTGGGCCTGATGTATGGTATTCAGGGGACCCCGGCCATCCTGACGGATACCGGTGTACTTATTCCCGGCTACCAGAGCCCGGAAGATCTGAAAAAATATCTCGATAGTCTGAAAGCAGGGCAGTAACTTTTGACCGGACAACAGGTTTCACAGCTGCGCCGTCGTCAGCCGGAAGGGGACGTACAGTTACCGGCGGAAATGCCGGCATTATTGCGTCGTCTGTATCATCTGCGCGGGATCACCGCGGCCAGTGAACTGGAACGCGGGGCGTCGGCCTTATTACCCTGGCAGGCACTGAACGGAATTGAGTCTGCTGCCGCGTTGCTGCATCAGGCAATCCTCAGCGGTCAGCGGATTGTCGTGGTGGGGGACTTTGATGCCGATGGCGCCACCAGTACCGCGCTTTCTTTGCTGGCTCTGCGGGCGATGGGGACAGAGAATGTCACCTTTCTGGTGCCGAACCGGTTTGAGGATGGCTACGGACTCAGTCCGGAGGTCGTCGAACAGGCGAAAACTCTGGGCGCCGAACTGATACTGACCGTGGATAACGGCATCTCCTCACACGCCGGTGTGGCGCTGGCAAACCAGTACCATATCCCTGTGGTGATCACCGACCACCACCTGCCCGGCGATACTCTGCCGGAGGCGGCAGCCATTGTTAACCCTAATCTGACCGGCTGCAGTTTTCCTTCGCGTGCACTGGCCGGGGTCGGGGTCGCGTTTTATCTGATGCTCGCTTTACGGGCGCGTTTGCGTGATCACAACGGCTTTGCTGACCGTCCGCAACCGAATCTGGCGGAATTACTGGACCTGGTTGCCCTCGGGACAGTCGCAGATGTTGTGCCTCTGGATGCCAATAACCGTATTCTGGTCTGGCAGGGGTTACAAAGGATCCGGGCCGGCAAATGCCGCCCGGGGATCCGTGCCTTGCTGGAGGTCGCGAACCGTCCTTCATCGCGGCTGGTCGCCAGTGATCTCGGGTTTGCCCTCGGCCCGCGGTTAAATGCCGCCGGGCGTCTGGATGATATGTCAGTCGGAGTGTCATTGCTGTTAACCGACGATATCCAGCAGGCAAGGATGCTGGCCAGCGAACTGGATGCCCTGAACCAGACCCGTAAAGAGATTGAGCAGGGCATGCAGGCGGAAGCCCTGAGCCTGTGCGATTCTCTTGTACAGCAGCATCAGCAATTACCTCACGGACTGGCATTTTATCATCCGCAGTGGCATCAGGGCGTGGTCGGCATTGTGGCTTCACGGCTGAAGGAACGCTTCCACCGGCCGGTATTTGCTTTCGCTCCGGCGGGTGATGGCACACTGAAAGGCTCTGGTCGTTCGGTGCCCGGCCTTCATCTGCGCGATGTGCTGGAAAGACTGGATACCCTTAACCCGGGCGTTGTCCTGAAGTTCGGCGGACACGCGATGGCGGCCGGACTATCGCTGCAGGAAGACCAGTTTGAAACGTTCCGTCAGCAGTTTGCTCTGATTGCCGGTGAATGGCTGGATGCTGCGCAACTTCAGGGGATAATCTGGTCTGATGGCGAGCTTACCGGCAGTGAGTTGACCCTGCAAACGGCAGAGATCTTGCGTGAGGCCGGCCCCTGGGGCCAGGCGTTCCCTGAACCGGTATTTGACGGTAAATTCAGGCTTCTGCAGCAGCGACTGGTGGGTGAGCGGCATCTGAAACTGATGCTGGAGCCGGTCGGCGGCGGCCCCTTGCTGGATGGTATCGCATTTAATATAGATACGCGTCTGTGGCCGGATAACAGCGTTCAGCAGGCCGAAATTGCTTATAAGCTCGATATTAACGAATTCCGCGGTCAGCGAAATGTGCAGTTATTGATTGAGCATCTGTGGCCCGTCACCTGAGCCGCAGACATCCGGCGGGACTTTCCCTGAAACAAAAGCCATTATGCGATGGCTTAAGGGATACCCGAAACACCACCTTTCCGGTAGACTATGTGGCCTGAATTAAGCCATTAACCGACCAACTAAAAGATATCTGAAGCCATGTTTGAAATTAATCCGGTTAAAAATCGCATCCAGGACCTCAACGAACGCAGCCTGCTGCTTCGGGGGTATCTTTGACTATGATGCTAAAAACGAACGTCTCGAAGAAGTAAACGCCGAGCTGGAACAATCCGATGTCTGGAATGATCCGGAACGCGCCCAGGCGCTGGGCAAAGAACGCTCATCTCTGGAAGCCGTTGTCAGTACCCTGAATCAGATGGCTCAGGGGCTGGAAGATGTTAATGGCCTGCTGGAACTGGCTATTGAAGCGGACGATGAAGAGACCTTCAATGAAGCTATAGCCGAACTGGACGAGCTGGATAAGAAACTGGCTGATCTTGAATTCCGTCGTATGTTTTCCGGCGAATATGACAGCGCGGACTGCTATATCGACCTGCAGGCCGGGTCCGGGGGAACAGAAGCACAGGACTGGGCCAACATGCTGTTACGTATGTACCTGCGCTGGGCGGAAGCTAAAGGCTTTAAAACCGACGTTATCGAAGAATCCGAAGGGGATGTGGCCGGTATTAAGTCGGCGACTATCCGTATTTCCGGCGAATACGCCTTTGGCTGGTTACGTACCGAAACCGGTGTTCACCGTCTGGTGCGTAAAAGTCCGTTCGATTCCGGTGGCCGTCGTCATACGTCGTTCAGTTCTGCGTTTGTTTACCCGGAAGTGGACGAAAATATTGATATCGACATTAATCCGGCCGACCTGCGTATCGACGTTTATCGCGCCTCGGGTGCGGGTGGTCAGCACGTCAACCGGACCGAGTCGGCGGTGCGTATTACCCATATTCCGACCAATACCGTTACCCAGTGCCAGAATGACCGTTCTCAGCATAAGAACAAAGATCAGGCGATGAAGCAGATGAAAGCGAAGCTGTATGAGCTGGAAATGCAGAAGAAAAATGCCGAGAAACAGGCACTGGAAGACAACAAATCCGATATCGGCTGGGGCAGCCAGATCCGTTCGTATGTACTGGATGATTCGCGGATCAAGGATCTGCGTACCGGCGTGGAAACGCGCAATACCCAGGCAGTGCTGGATGGCGACCTTGACCGGTTTATTGAAGCAAGTCTGAAAGCAGGTTTATAAGGAAAACCCATGTCTGAACAACAACCACAGCAGGCTGATGCCATCCGGGAACTCAACAACGAGCTGAAAAGCCGGAGTGAGAAACTGGCCGCACTGCGCCAGAATGGCGTGGCATTCCCTAACGATTTCCGTCGTGATACTCAGTCAGACAAACTGCATGCTGAGTTTGACGCGAAGGAAAACGAAGAGCTGGAAGAGACCGGTATCGAGGTGAGTGTGGCCGGCCGTATGATGACCCGCCGCATTATGGGTAAAGCCTCCTTTGTGACCCTGCAGGACGCCGGTGGCCGTATTCAGTTATATGTGTCACGTGATGATTTGCCGGAAGGTTACTATAACGAACAATTTAAAAAATGGGACCTCGGCGATATCCTCGGTGCACGCGGCAAGCTGTTTAAGACCAAAACCGGCGAATTATCCATTCACTGTAGCGAACTGCGTCTGCTGACCAAGGCTCTGCGTCCGTTACCGGATAAATTCCACGGTCTGGCGGACCAGGAAACGCGCTATCGCCAGCGTTATCTGGACCTGATTGCCAACGAAGAGTCCCGTAATACTTTCCGTATCCGCTCGAAAATCATGGCCGGCATCCGCCAGTTCATGGTTGAGCGTGAGTTTATGGAAGTCGAAACGCCGATGATGCAGGTGATCCCGGGGGGAGCTTCCGCTCGTCCGTTTATCACGCATCATAATGCGCTGGACATCGATATGTACTTGCGTATTGCGCCGGAGCTGTATCTGAAGCGTCTGGTCGTGGGAGGGTTCGATCGGGTATTCGAAATTAACCGTAACTTCCGTAATGAGGGCATTTCTCCGCGTCATAACCCTGAGTTCACCATGATGGAACTCTATATGGCTTACGCGGATTACAATGACCTGATTGAACTGACCGAAAGCCTGTTCCGTACGCTGGCAGAGTCCGTGCTGGGCCATAGTCAGGTGACTTACGGGGATCAGATTTTCGATTTCGGTAAACCTTTTGCCCGTCTGACCATGCGCGAAGCTATCAAAAAATACCGTCCGGAAACCGAACTGAGTGATCTGGATGATTTTAATAAAGCCGTGGCGCTGGCACAATCTCTGGGAATTAAAACAGAGAAAAGCTGGGGTCTGGGCCGAGTGGTCACCGAAATCTTTGAAGAGACCGCCGAAAGCCAGCTGATCCAGCCGACATTTATTACAGAGTACCCGGCAGAGGTTTCTCCGCTGGCCCGCCGTAATGATGAAAACCCTGAAATTACCGACCGCTTTGAATTCTTTATTGGCGGCCGTGAAATCGGTAATGGCTTCTCCGAGCTGAACGATGCTGAAGATCAGGCGGAACGTTTCCGTCAGCAGGTCAACGCGAAAGACGCCGGAGATGATGAGGCGATGTTCTACGACGAAGATTATGTCACCGCGCTGGAACATGGTCTGCCGCCGACCGCCGGTCTGGGCATTGGTATCGACCGTATGGTGATGCTGTTTACCAACAGCCATACCATCCGCGACGTTATCCTGTTCCCGGCACTGCGCCCGGAAAGCAAATAAGCCTGCGGGCCTGATCGTTGCATTCCCTTAAACGCCTGGCACACGCCAGGCGTTTAACTTTCCCCTGTAACTCTCCGAACTGAGTTGGAGTTTATCCCGTCACCCGTTGTCGGCTGCATCCTCTGCTGCCTGCTTAACCCCACCCCCTGACAGGCAGGTCGCTGTACCTTCTTATCTGTATTACACCGCTTTGATATTCGTACCTTGTTTGCCCTCCCGGGGGGACCCGCAGACAGACATCGGGTCCCCGGGGGATGCCGCCCTGGATGAATGATATGTCGCTGTTTTCTCGATGAGCCATAGCAGGTGCTGATCCCTGAACTTCCTCGCTTATACCTGCCACCCCTGGTCTGATCATCTTCTGCCGTGACAGGGCGCGTCACATAAGAGCCACACTCTCATGAAAGAGTAAATATATCTGTCAGCATAATGTTTCTTTGGAGTGTAAAAATCAGAGACTTACGGGCAATAAAATGTAAGAGTGGTGGAGTTTTAATCAATATTGTCAGCAACAGTAAAAAACCAGGAATTTATCTATATCTTTGCCTTTATTAATTCTTAATAATTGTTCAGAATTTCCTGGATTGTCAGGTGATTGTTCAGATTTTATCAGGTTTTTATCCGGATAATGGCTGAACCATCACCCGCCTGCGACCGGCATGCGCAGGAAAAATTTGCCCTGTTTTATCAGAGAGTGCACTGGTAGCTGCGAGCCAGGGGCGGTAGCGTGCCTGAAGGTATCGATAATTTTGCCACTTTACGTCAAAAAAACGCCTGATTTTTGTCGGTTTCTGCTATTTTCATAGGCATTCAGCAGAGAAAAATTGGCCATTCCGGCAAACCGGTTTGTCATCCTGCCGACAGCCAGTGACCTTGATATTTCAATAAGCGGTATTGTTGTATCCAGTATGACTGGTACAAAACAGAATCTTATTTCACTATCATTTATATTAATCCGTCGCCGAACATCCAGAGATTTTCGCGGCGGGACAGCAAAGGAAAGGAGAGAGCTCAGATGCAGAAAACCTTTACCGGGGCGGATTTGCCGCCGGCCACAAAGCAGCGCGGCATTAAAAAATGCCTGCTGGCTCTGGCTATCGGCCTGGCAGTATTACCTGCTACCCATAGTTTCGCCGCCGGCCTGGTTTTACCGGACAGTGATTTGCGCTCAGATCTGAGCTGGCTGGCCGACCGCGGGGTCATTAACCTTAGCCTGAGTACCTGGCCGCTCAGCCAGGATGCTATTGAAGCAGCTCTGAACAAAGCCCATCCTTCTTATGCTTCTGAACAACTGGCTATCGAGCGGGTTCAGCAGCGTTTGCGCACACTGAAATCAGATGTTCGCGTCAACGCTTATACCTCCACCGGCAACTCCGGACAGCCTAAGCCTTTTGCGCAGTCTACGCCGGCCGATAACCGTTTGTCGGTGACCGCAAGTAACAGCGGCGACTGGTGGGATGTTAACCTGCAGGGTAACCTGGAAGGTGGTGAGCAGATCGAGTCCCCTTCCCGGACCAATCTGAACAACAGTTATGGTGCAGTTAAAATCTGGGGACAATGGCTGTCGTTTGGTCAGACGCCACAGTGGTGGGGGCCGGGTTATGAAGGCAGCCTGATCCGTTCCGATGCCGCCCGCCCGCTGACCGGCTTTATGCTGCAGCGTGACCAGCAGACGGCTCCGGAAACCTGGTGGCTGAACTGGGTTGGCCCCTGGCAGTATCAGCTTTCTGCCTCCCGGGAAGCACAGTATACTGCGGTACCAGGCGTCAAAATTATTGGTATGCGTTTATCGGTTTCTCCGTGGCAGTCTCTGGAACTGGGTGCCAGCCGTATTATGCAGTGGGGCGGTGAAAACCGGCCGGAATCACTGCATAACTTCTGGGATGGTTTTGCCGGAGAAGATAATACAGCTGGTAATGACCCGAATGAACCGGGTAATCAGCTGGCCGGGTTTGATGCCCGTCTTAAACTCGAACCGACCCTGGGGATCCCGATCAGTCTCTATGGCCAGATGATTGGTGAAGATGAGGCCGGGTTGTTGCCATCCGCCAATATGTATCTGGCGGGGATTGAAGGTCATTACAGCCTCGGAAAAAATGCGCTGAACTGGTATGTGGAAGGGCATGATACCCGTACCGATCTCGGCAAACGTACGAACTACAGCTATACCCACCATATTTATACCGATGGCTATTACCAGCAGGGCTATGCACTGGGTGACAGCATGGGCGGCGACGGTCGCTTACTGGCGGCCAAAACCGAATTGGTGACCGAAGATAACCAGCGCTGGAGCCTGAGAATGTTTTACGCCAAGGTAAACCCGGATAACCAGAGTATTAACCGTGCGTTCCCGCATGCAGATACCCTGAAAGGGGTTCAGGCGGGATGGAGCGCGGATGTGTATAAATCTGTCCGCCTGAACCTGGGCACCTGGTATACCGACGCTAACCATAATGATAATAACGACCTGGGCGCCAGTGCCGCCCTGGAAATTCCGTTTAATCTGTAACTAACACTGACGCCGGACAATGACAGCTCAGGCTTAAGCGGCAGGGACAGCCGCCATTGAGCTGTAAAAATTATAACGGACCGTTTGCCGTCAGAAGTGTCTACTATTAACTGATGAAATAAATTGATGAAAAATACTGCAATTAAACTGACGGTCGCGGCAACCCTGGTGGGGTTGCTGAGCGGCTGTACCATGATCCCCGGCCAGAGCCTGAACAGCCTGCGCAAAAATGTGGTGGAACTGCCGGACAGCGATTACGACTGGGATAAACTGGTGAATGTTTACCCGATGACTCCGGATCTGATTGACCAGTTGCGTCCGGCGCCGGTACTGGCTCAGCCTAATCCGCAACTGGATAGCCTGCTTAGCAGCTATCAGTACCGTATCGGGCCGGGTGATGTACTGATGATCACCGTCTATGACCATCCGGAACTGACCAACCCGGCGGGTACCTACCGCAGTGCCAGCGATACCGGTAACTGGGTCGGAGCCGACGGCAATATTTTTTATCCTTATATTGGTAAAGTGCAGGTTGCGGGAAGGACTCTCGATGAAGTCCGTCTTGAGATAGCCCGCCGTCTGTCCACCTATATCGAGAGCCCGCAGGTGGATGTTGCGGTCGCCGCCTTCAGATCCCAGAAAGCCTATGTGACCGGTGAAGTTAATAAATCCGGTCAGCAGCCTATTACCAACGTGCCGTTAACGGTGATGGACGCGATTAATGCCGCCGGCGGACTTTCTGCCGATGCCGACTGGCGTCATGTGGTACTGACCCATAACGGTAAAGATCAGATTATTTCCCTGCAGGCTCTTATGCAGAAAGGTGATTTGATGGAAAACCACCTGCTGTACCCTGGCGATATCCTATTTGTACCGCGCAATGATGACCAGAAAGTGTTTGTGATGGGCGAAGTCGGTCAGCAGAGCACCCTGAAAATGGATCGCAGTGGTATGACCCTGGCTGAAGCATTAGGTAATGCCCAGGGGATTAATCAGCAATATGCCGATGCCTCGGGGATTTTTGTTATCCGCCAGATCCCGAAAGACAAAGGCGGGCGTATTGCCAATATCTATCAGCTGAATGCGAAAGATGCTTCGACGATGGTGCTGTCGACCGAATTCCAGTTACAGCCTTACGATATCGTTTATGTCACTACTGCCCCAGTGGTTCGCTGGAACCGTGTAATTTCCCAGCTGGTACCGACCATTACCGGAGTACATGACCTGACCGAAACCGTACGATATATCAAAACCTGGCCAAATTAATGTTTAATTCAATTTTAGTGGTATGTACCGGTAATATCTGCCGTTCGCCTATTGGCGAACGCTTGCTTCGCCGTGCTCTGCCCGGGAAAAAAATAGACTCGGCAGGCGTCGGGGCGCTGGTGGATCATGCAGCCGATGCCTCGGCCATTGCGGTCTCGGAGAACCATGGGCTTTCCCTGGATGAGCATAAAGGCCAGCAGTTTACCGGTAAGCTGGGCCGTCAGTATGACCTGATCCTGGTGATGGAAAAACACCATATTGAGCAGGTGACAAAAATTGCCCCGGAAGCCCGGGGTAAGACACTGCTGTTCGGCCACTGGCTCGGAAACAAAGAAATCCCGGATCCGTATCGTCAGAGTATGGAAGCGTTTGAATTTGTGTATCAGCTACTGGACCAGTCCGCCAAGGAATGGACCCGGAAGCTGGGCGGATAACTTTAGGAAGTAAATGCATGTCTCCTTCTTTAACAAATAAGCCGGCTTCGCCGGATAGCGATGAAATCGATCTGGGTCGCCTTGTAGGTGAGCTGATTGACCACCGTAAACTGATTATCGGTATTACCGCACTGTTTACCGTGCTGGCTATTCTTTATGCTTTATTTGCCACTCCGGTCTATCAGGCCAACGCATTGGTTCAGGTCGAGCAAAAGCAAGGCAATTCACTGATTAATAGCCTCAGTCAGATGCTGCCTGATAGCCAGCCGGAATCAGCACCTGAAGTTATTTTGCTCGGTTCACGCATGATCCTTGGCAAAACCGTCGATGATCTGAATCTGCAGGCCCAGGTTGAACAGAAATATTTCCCGGTCTTTGGGCGCGGCTGGGCAAGATTGACCGGTCATCAACCGGGTAGTGTTTCTGTGGGCAGAATTTATGTTGATTCACAGGGTGGTAAAGTACCGACACTGATGCTGACAGCAGAAGAAAACGGTAATTATCGTTTAACCGGTGGTGGTTATAATCTGCAGGGGCATATTGGTCAGTTACTGGAAGCGAAAGGGTTATCACTACTGATTAGTGATCTCCAGGCAGTGCCCGGTACCGAGTTTACTGTTAAATATATCAGCTGGCTGGATGCGATTAATAACCTGAAGCAATCTTTTTCCGCTGTTGATCAGGGCAAAGATACCGGGATGCTAAACCTGACCCTGACAGGGAGTGATCCGAAACAAGTCCAAAAAATACTGCAAAGTATTAGCGATAATTACCTGGCGCAGAATATTGATTTACAGGCAGCACAGGACAGTAAAAGTCTGGAATTTCTGAACCAGCAACTGCCACAGGTACGATCTCAGCTGGATAATGCAGAAGATAAACTGAGTGCTTACCGCAAGCGAAGCGACTCTGTTGATTTAAATATGCAGACCCAATCCGCATTAAATCAGATTGTGAATGTGGATAACCAGCTGAACGAACTGACCTTCCGCGAAGCAGAAATTTCTCAGTTATATACTAAGGACCATCCAACCTACAAAGCCTTACTGGAAAAAAGAGCGACACTGGAAAAAGAGAAGGCCCGTTTAGGTCAGCAGGTCTCAAAAATGCCTTCAGCCCAACAGCAGGTGTTACAACTGAGCCGGGATGTTGAATCAAATCGTGCAGTGTATATGCAATTGCTGAACCGTCAGCAGGAGCTGAATATTGCCAAAAACAGTGCCATAGGTAATGTGCGTATTGTTGATGATTCAGTAACTCAGCCTAAACCAGTTAAGCCACAGAAGGTGCTGATTGTTGTCATCGGGATGGTGCTTGGCGCATTCATTTCTGTCGGGCTTGTTCTGCTCAGGATATTCCTGCGCCGTGGTATCGAATCACCAGAGCAACTCGAAGAGATGGGTATTAACGTTTACGCTAGTATCCCGGTCTCTGAGTGGATGACACGTCAGTCACCTAAAAAATCGCTGAAACTCAAAGGCAAAAAACTGGAAAATACCCGTTTCCTTGCGGTGGATAATCCGGCGGATCTAGCTATCGAAGCTATACGTAGCCTGCGTACCAGCCTGCATTTTGCGATGATGGAGGCAGGTAACAATGTATTAATGATTTCCGGTGCCAGCCCGAATGCCGGTAAAACTTTCGTCACTACCAACCTGGCGGCTGTGATAGCCCAGAGTGGTCAGAAAGTATTATTCATCGATGCGGATATGCGTAAAGGCTATGCCCATCAGATCTTCCACCATAGTACTGAACATGGCTTGTCGGATATTCTTTCCGGCAAATCAACGGTAGAGCAGGGGATAAAAACGGTAGCTACTGCCGGCTTTGATTTTATCTCCCGAGGTGCTAACCCGCCGAATCCGGCAGAACTGCTGATGCACTCACGCTTCCAGCAACTGATCGAGTGGGCGAGCCAGAACTACGACCTGGTACTGGTAGATACCCCGCCAATCCTGGCGGTAACCGATGCCGCCATTATCGGCCGCTATGCCGGCACAACGCTGCTGGTGGCCCGCTTCGAGCAGAATACCGCGAAAGAGATGGAAGTGAGTGTGAGACGTTTCGAGCAAAGCGGGATTGATATTAAAGGCTGTATTCTGAACGGTGTAATCAAAAAGGCCAGCAGCTATTATGGCTACGGCTACAGCCATTACGGCTATTCCTACGAAAATAATAAGTAGTAGAAACAGCCCGCTCCGCGGGCTGTTTCTTATATAAGAATCTATTCTTATCTTTTAATTAAGTTCTTTACCCCGCCCCTTTTTTATCACCCCCGGTTACGGGATGCTGGTGAGGAAACCATGACGCGCGTAACACGTAATTTTTGGGTCAGTGCTATGCTGATCCTGTCAGATTTTATTGGATTTACTCTGGCGATATATATTGCCAAGGGAATACTACAACTTACCCTGAGCCATTTTCCGCAACGTATTCCGGAAGGACCTACCGAAGGCTGGATTAACCTGCACTGGGGACTGGCGGTATGCTGTATTGGCTGGTTTTCCTTTCGGTTACGTCATTACTTTTACCGCAAGACGTTCTGGTTTGAGCTAAAAGAGATATTGCGCACTCTGATTATCTTCGCAGTCTTTGAAATTGCTATTGTCGCTTTTGCGAAGTGGTATTTCTCCCGTTATCTGTGGGTACTGACCTGGATACTGATCCTGATTATGGTGCCGGCATTACGGATGCTGACAAAAAAGCTGCTGCACAGAGCCGGGCTCTGGCAGCGGGATACGATGATTATCGGCAGTGGCAAAAATGCTATAGATGCCTGGCAGGCTATTTCAAGTGAGACCAATATGGGACTGCGGGTGACCGCATTTATCAACAGCGACCCGGGCCTGACTGAAAAGAATGAACTGCATGGGATACCTCTGCTACACCATAAAAGTGACTGGCTGGGAGATGCGGTAGATAAACGAATGCAGTTTATTGTTGCCGTCGAAAACCATCAGAGTAAGTTACGAAATACCTGGCTGCGTGATCTTATGATTAAAGGCTATCGCTATGTTTCTGTGATCCCCACATTACGCGGTATGCCGCTGGACAGTACGGATATGTCTTTTATCTTCAGCCACGAAGTGATGATCTTCCGTGTGCATCAGAACCTGGCAAAATGGTCATCCCGTTTTGTAAAACGGGCTTTTGATATCACTGCATCGCTGGCGATTATCGCGCTGTTATCACCATTACTGCTCTATATCCGCAGTAAAGTAAAAAAAGATGGCGGCCCGGCAATTTATGGTCATGAGCGTATCGGTAAACACGGTAAGCCGTTTAAGTGCCTGAAGTTCCGTTCGATGGCCGTTAACTCGAAAGAGTTGCTGGAACAACTGCTTGCCACCGATCCTGAGGCTAAAGCCGAGTGGGATGCGACCTTCAAACTGAAAAATGACCCTCGCATTACCCGTATCGGCGATGTATTACGACGTACCAGTATGGATGAATTGCCACAGTTGTTTAATGTACTTAAAGGTGAGATGAGTCTGGTCGGGCCAAGACCGATTATTCAGGCTGAGCTGGAACGTTATCACGACCAGGTCGATTACTACCTGATGAGCAAACCCGGTATGACGGGGCTCTGGCAGGTAAGCGGGCGCAGCGATGTCGATTATGAAACCCGTGTTTATTTTGATGCCTGGTACGTAAAAAACTGGTCAATGTGGAATGATATTGTAATTCTTTTTAAAACTATAAATGTAGTGTTGAAGAGAGATGGGGCATATTAATATGAATTATACTACTATGGTTACATTCTATGAGAACAAGTATTAGTACATATAGATCCTTTGTGCTGATAATGCTATTACCTATAGCAGGTGCGATTTCAGCATTTTTTGGAATAACTGATAGGAATAGAAAGGCATCTATATTCCTAATATCATTGTTTTCTGCGTGTTTGGTTTTTTTTATTCCACCTTTTCAGGATTTATATAGAAGGTTTCTTGAAACTTACCTTGTGTATAATCAAGACACTAGCTATTCAGAAGTTATTACTGGTAAGGTTGATGTAATTTATTACGTTGTAACGCTTTTCTTTAAAAAAGAAGGGATTCCATTTTTTTATATAAGTGTACTTGTTGTATTTAATACAGTGTGGAATCATTTGTCAGCTCTAAATCTCTTTATAAGAAGGAGGGAATGGAAGGGACGATTCCCAAATTTGATATTTTTCTTTTACTTCTGCTTTATTAATATATTGATTGTGGCTCTTGGTTTAAGAATGGGATGGGCAGTATCATTTGCAGTAAGAGGTGTTATTTCATACTATTTCTTAGATAAGAATAAACTAAAAACATCAATATTGTTACTTATATTGTCAGCGTTAATTCACTTTTCAATGCTGTATGTTTTTTTTGTATTGATTGCATCAATGTTTGTCAGGTTGAATAAAAAAATCCTTCCGTTTGCAATTGTTGTATCATTGTTGCTCGGTAAGGCACTGATTCCTTTAATATTGAATAAGTTTGGATTTGGTGGATTAAGTGACTATGCTCTTAACGGTTACATAGACAATAAATCATTTGCTAATCAGGGGGATAGTACGAATGAATTTATTGTCTATCTCTATTATTATACATTGGCAGCTTTTTTTATCGTGTCATTTTTCGTTTTCCCTGAGGTTGGTAGTGAAAAATATGCTAATTTTTTAAGTATATATATATGTAGTTGTTTTCTTCTGTCTTCTTTTTATGTGGCATTTAATCGGTACTTTGTAGAAACTGGTATTTTTTTCTATGTCTTAGCATTTACCTCGATGAGGTGTCGTATTTTATATAAAGTCAAATATATTATATTTGTAATAGCGCTTCTGAATATGTCATTCTCTAACATCTATCTACAAAGAAGACCTTTGATGTTTGGTGATATGTGGGAGTCATTATTTATACCTCCAGTATTTTATGTCTTAAGGACTGAAAGTGACTTTGAAAAAATGTTAAATAATGTTGACTTTAATGGAAACTGGATTGGGCACGACATAAAATGAATGGTTTTTTTTATATAAAGATACTTAAAATTTTAAGATTAGTTCTAAAAAAAACTAATGCTTCTGAACGATTTTTGGATAAAATTAACGTTCTTATTCAAAATGAAATTAAGGCTTATCTTCAAAAGCAACTTACAGGAAAAAAATACCCCAAAGAAAAAAACCAGTTATATCCTGATGGGAATTATGTGTGGGTGAGTTGGTTGCAGGGAGAAAAAAATGCCCCATTTATCGTTTCTCAATGCATTAATTCTATAAAGAAAAATTCACCGAAAGATTATAAAGTTATGATCATTGACGAAGATAATTTCTCAAGCTATGTGAAACTACCAATGGTGATAACTAAAAAATATAAATCTGGAATTATTACTAAAACTCATTTTAGTGATATTTTAAGATGGGCATTATTATCGGAGTATGGTGGTATATGGATGGATTCTACTATCTTCTTGGCCAAAGAAATAAATAATATTGGTGGGGAAGGTTTTTTTACCTTAAAACAATCTTCTGAAGAAGCATATCAATATGTTCCTAAGGGAAGATGGAGCGGTTTTTTTGTAAAAGTTGAATCAAGATATTACCCAGCTAAATATATTTATAATTTATTATTAGAATATTGGACGCTAAACAATCAAATGGTAGACTATTTTTTGATTGATTATGTTTTGGATATTACTTTTGATAGGCTCAGTGAATTTAAAAATGATATAGAGCAATTGGGGATCTATGGTAATGAAATATATTTTTTAATGGAATCATTAAAAAATGAAAGGTTTCTGTATGATCATGACTCTATAGGGATTTATAAGTTGTCATATAAAATATCGAAAGAAGAAGAAAATAAATTAAAATATCTTTTTAAGAAAATATAACACTAAGAGAGTATTAGTATGAAGGTATCAATATGCGTCCCAGCATATAATGTAGATAATTATATAAAAGAATGTCTTGATAGTTTATCCGTACAAACTATGACTGACTTTGAAGTTTTAGTAATAAATGATGGCTCTACTGATAAGACAAAAGAAATAGTACAATCCTTTTGCAATAAAGATGCTAGATTTAAATTAGTTGATACTCCTAATGGGGGGTTAGCAGCAGCGAGGAATACTGCACTTGATCTATGTTCAGGTGATTTTATTTTAATGCTTGATAGTGATGATTATTTAGATAAAGAATGTCTTACTATCGCTTTAAATGAAATTGGTGATAATGATATATTGGTTTTTAATTATTATAAAGATTTGGATGGAAAAATTATAAAGAATAAAGAACATAATTTAACTAACACTAAAAAATATTCAGACGTTGAAATATTAGCAATAGAAGCAATATGCTTGGAGCCTACAGCGTGGGGGAAACTATATAAACGAACAGTGTTTTCATCTATCCGATATCCCGTGGGAATGTTATATGAAGATTATGCTGTAGTTTATGATGTGGTTTCTAATAAGAATATAAAAATAATAAATGATCATCTTTACTTTTATAGGATAAGGAATGGGTCAATTATGAGGTCTTTTTCTAAAAAGCACATTGATGATAAGGTGGCGATATTATCCTCTTTAAAAAGTAAGTTAGGTATAAATAGGCCTGACGAAAACGCAATGATTAATATTTCTTTTTGTAATTCATATATTTTCCATCTGGTTTTTGTTACTTCAAATATGATTTACAATAGCAGTAAGAATATCGACGCAGACCTAAAGTATCTAAATTCAATTCTGGATAAGAATAGCTATAATCTATCTAACATTCTTCGTTCGGAAAGCATACCATTAGGCACAAAAGTATATTTGGTAGCATTCAAAATCAACCCTAAATTGAGTTTTTTATTGAAAAGCTTGTTAAGAATCGTAAAGGATAAAGGTACTAGATAGAATGAAATTAGAATCTTTTTCTATCATTATGCCTGCTTATAACGCAACTGGAACCATCGAGAAATCAATTGAATCAGTCCTGGCCCAATCATACAAGAATTGGGTTCTTTATATCATTGAAGACTGTTCTTCAGATCATACATTTTCATTAATATCGAAATATAAAGAACATGATAATATCAGAATTTTGAAAAATGAATCTAATCTTGGAGTTGCTGGTTCTCGGAATAAGGGGCTAGAAGCTTGCTCTGAAGATATTATATGTTTTCTCGATAGCGATGATATATGGCATCCGGATAAGTTGAAGGCACAGCACGAAGAAATATTAAAGGATAATCTTTTTCTAGTTACATCATACAATTATGTAGAAAAGAAAGTTCACTTGGTAGAATATGATAAAGATATCTTAACCAGGGACGATTTTCTTAAGAAAAAATTCAGGGTATGCTTTTCATCATTATGTTATGTCCCGAGTGGAAAGAAGGTTTTTTTTGAAGCCGTAGGGCATGAGGATTTTATATATATTAATGAGGTTTTCAATATTCATGATAGTTGCAAGGTCATCAGAGAACCAATGGTATCTTACCAAGTAATTGAAGGATCACTGTCCAGTAATAAAGTGACTGCAGCATTATGGCACTATAAAGCTCTTGAAAAAATACTAAGCAATAAAATAAAGGTTTTCTATTATTTTATTTTTTATGCGATAAATGCCATTAAATTCACAAGGTCAATCAAAAAATAATGAAACGTATCGTTATATTAATCGATAATGCCTATTCTTATGCAGGGACTGAAAATATATGTAATTTTATGGCTGAAACTTTTGGTGCTGACAACGAAGTGACAGTTTATTCTTTGCACGGTTCCGGGGAGACATTCTACCCTTTTGATAACGTTAGAGAAATAGTAACATTTAGAGGTAAGAGGTTTCCTTTACTTTCGGCAATTATTAGTATTAATAATAAAAACTTTGACTTTGCATTTATAATTAGCATGGGTAAGCTGAGTGTGTATTTTTCACTTATCCAAAAAATGATCAGCATTACAGGGAAAAACAAAGCTAAATTTATCTCTTGTGAGCATGTATCTTACCATTCATTTAGCCCACTGATTAAAATATTAAAAAAGACATTTTTGAAGTTTTATGACGGAGTCATACTTCTAACATCCAGTGATCAAGCTATTTATAACTCGTTCAATATTACTTCTTTTTGTATCCCAAATCCGGTCCAATACCAGGGCGTAATCCGGAATACCCGGAGTAAAATAGCATTAGCTGCCGGTAGATTAAGTCATCAAAAAGGTTTTGATAAGTTAATAAATATTTGGTCTGCATTTATAATTAATAATCCTGACTGGAAGCTTTATATTGCGGGTGATGGTGAGCTTATGCTGAGCTTGCAAAGTAAAGTGAAAGAATTAGGTATTGAAAATAGCATTACCTTTCTTGGTAGAGTTAATAATATTGAATATTACTACAATATAGCTGATGTTTTTTTAATGACCTCCAGATACGAAGGCTTACCATTGGTGCTTCTGGAATCTCAATCATGGGGTATGCCTGCAATATCATTTGACTGCCCTACTGGGCCTAAAGAAGTCATCAAAAATAGTGAGAATGGATTTCTTATCAATATGGATGATAATGAATTATTTATATCAAAATTAGAATTATTGAATGAAGATGATGTTTTTTATAGATTAAGCCAAGGGGCTGTTAGTAATTCATCGATGTATAATCCTGAGCTAATTAAGCAAAAATGGAATGCTCTATTACATCACAATTTTAAAGAGTGACATTTTCGGAGCTCCTATGAAAATTATCTATGCTATCACTTGTCATGAAGTTACTGACCCCTTGCTTTATACAGTAAATGAGTTATCCAGTTGTAAGGATAATTTGGTTATTATTCATGTCGATAAAAAATCAGATCTTCAACAATTTTCTTCAATAGATATTGATAATGTTTTTTTTCTTCAGGACAGAGTCGATATTTGCTGGGGAACGTTCAGCCAAATTGAAGCTACCTATAAATTACTAAGCTATGCCTATAAATTGGAATTTGATTATTTTTTTCTTCTTTCGGGAGATGATATTCCTTTAACTAGTCAGAAAGATTTAACCGTTTTCCTTAAGGATAATTCCGGCTATGAGTTTTTCGAGTTTCAAAGTGAAAATGATAATTATGTTAACCCCCTCGAAAGGGTGAAGTATAAATACCCTTTTTGGTATTTTAAAAGAAAGAAAAATATTTATAACAAAATAAAAAGTAAAGCCTTCGATAAATTGAAATTTTTATTTTTTAGAAATAAATGTTTTTTGTCTCATCATAAAGAGTTTCCTGAGTTATACAAGGGTAGTAATTGGTTTGGAATGTCATATCAATGCGTTGAATATGTAATTGATTATATAAAAAATAATACATGGTATTATGATTCTTTTATTCATTCTTACTGTTGCGATGAGGTTTTTTTTCACACAATTATAAAGACATGGTCCGATATAAAACTTTTTGATGATGAAACGATAGCATCAAATTCATTGCGATATATCGACTGGAAAACAGGTCCGGAATATCCAAGAATACTTCAACCTAGTGATCGTTTAAAGATTAAAGAAAGTAGATGTTTCTTTGCAAGGAAAATACCTAAAGTAGCTAGTGACGAATATATGAGATCGTTTCGGAAAGACTCATTAAAAATTGAGGTTTAAAATGAATTTTATTAATAAATTCTATAAGAAATTAAGATTCCCATTTAAGCTTGTTTTAGCTTCTGTAATGTATTTATTTATATTTAGAAAGGTTAAGTCTGTTAAGGTACTAACAATCGATGAAACACTGGATTACTTGATTGAAAATCCAAACCTATCTATTGCAAGATATGGTGATGGGGAGTTGGAAATGCTCCATTATAAAAACATTGGTTTTCAAACCTTCAACAAAAAGCTATCTGATAAGTTAGTTGAAGTTTTAAATGATGTTGAGAAAAATAAAAATTGTCTTGTGTGTATGCCTGATGGGTTTTTTAATACAAAAAATTTTAAATCTGGACCATCTCTTTTTTGGTTTTTCCATAAAGCCTTCTTCTTTCATAAGTACAATAATTTACTTTCCAGGACTTACACGTTTGGTAACACCTCCGTTACCAGACCATATAATGATTATAAAAGCAAACTTAATGCTCCTCATGCATTCAATAAATTCAGGCGGTTGTTGTCAGGTCTGAGGGTTTTAATCGTTGAAGGTGCCGGGACTAAGCTTGGCGTTGGTAATGATTTGTTAAATACCTCGGCATGTATTTTAAGAATTACCACATTAAATAAAAATGCATTTGATTTATATGATGAAATTTATGATTCAATAATCGAGCATAAAAATATGTATGACATAGTATTAATATCCTTGGGGCCTACAGCAACAATACTTTCTTTTGATTTAAGTAAAGCCGGCATCAGATGTATAGACACCGGCCACATTGATATTGAGTATGAGTGGATGCTATCTAATGCAAGTTCAAAAACTGCTGTTGCTGGAAAAAATGTTAATGAAGTTGGTGCGGTATCTTCAGATGGTAATCATTTAAATGACGATGAATATACCTCTCAGATAATACAGCATATTTCTTAATCAGATGGCTTTCATTAAGGACTTTTTCAGGACTAAAAATGCAATTCAAAATATTAACTAAGCTAAGCAGCAACGCACATGTATTGAAAAACTCTTTCTGGATGATGTCTGAAAAAATTGTTTCTATCTTTGGACTCATTTTTGTTACATCTTTCGTAGCTAAATATATAGGCCCTGTTAACTTTGGTAAGCTTACTTATGCTGCCTCTATCTTCGCTATTGTTCGTAGCGTTGCTATGCTCGGTACCGATGATGTTATTTTTCAAAGGATAAGCAAAAATATAAAGTTAGGAGAGAAAATAATTCATGCTACAAAAAAAACTCGTGAATTAATATTCTTTGTTTTTTCTTTGCTTTTGATATCCTATGTTTATATTTCATCTGACTCATTAACTTTTATTTTCTCATTGTCTTCCTGTCTCGCTGTGTATTTTTTGACAAAGGATGTTTATAGTATCTATTTTAACGCAATATTAAAGTCTAAAGTTAATACTATATGCAATGTTAGTGGAGTTCTGGTTTCTCTGTTCTTTAGATATGTAATAGCTTATTTTAAACTTTCTCCTGAGTATCTGTGTGTTCCGGTTGTTTTGGTTACTCTGGTTCCATTTTTATTAAGAACTTTTTTCTATAGGAAGTACAGGGTTTTAAATATAGAGCAAGTTAAAAAAAATAAGGTTTACGTTAGAAAGGCAATGGTTTTAATAGGGCGGAAGTTGGTTTTTTATACTTTGTCTGTTGAAATTTTTACAAAAATATCCCAGATTTTCTTGGGGTATCATTCTAAATATGAATTAGGTATCTACACAGTAGCCGCTACTTTAGGGACGAGTTTCCATTTTGTTTTAAACGCACTAATATCTTCTTTTATGACTCAGGTTTATAAAGAAAATGATATAAACCAGTCCCGTAAAATTATAGCCAGAATAATATCTATAATTGTTGTTATATCTTTATGTAGCTTGTTGTTTTTTGTTATCTTTGGTCATTTTATTATAAATCAATTATATGGTCAGAAGTTTATAGAGGCTAACACTGTTCTCATACCAATGGTTTTTATCTGTTTGTTTTCTGGTTTGAGTACGGTATCAGAAAGATACATAATGAATTTCAATGGTTACTCTTATCTTCAGAGAAAAACAAATGTCTTGATGGTTTTTAATGTTCTTTTGTCTTTCGTTATGATTAGGTATTTTGGTTTGAGTGGTGCTGTTTATTCGTTGCTAATTACTGAAGTTTTATCTACTACATTACTAAATTATTTCTTCAGATCAGGTGAGTTATTGAAAGTTCATCTCAGTGTTTTTAATGTAAGGACATATCTATAGTTAATAAGTTACGTGGGAATTTATGGTGACTAAATCTTCATAAGTTTCCACTACGATTTAGTTAATTATAAAAATTCAATGGAAAAGTTATAAATCATATATCCTTATCCTTATCCTTATCCTTATCCTTATCCTTATCCTTAATCTCGTTCGTACGTTTTTTTATGCTTTAGAGTTTTCCCCGCTAAACCGGATACGGTTAATTTATACCTAGTAACGAACTTATGTATTCCTTTGGTGACCGCATTTTCACCCTCCATGGGGATGCCTGTTATTATAGTCTTCCATCCATTCTGTCAGTTCTCCCATTAACGGTCATGGCATTCGGCAGGTCATTCACATAAACCTAGTCACGCTTGAACGTTTTAACGAACGATTCAGTCACCCTATTGCTCTCCGGACTACCTACTGGCGTCGTACACATGATGAATCCCTGTGAGGCGGCGAACGCTCTTGTTACGTCATTCAACGGACTTCAGAACGGCGATAATCTGGTGTTCAGTAAATCGGCCTTTACGTTTAGCGACCTCCTTCAGTAAACATATTCAGTATGTCCGAAGATCTCTAAAAATGAATGGTTCTTTTTGCAGGAATGCTTACACAACTTCAGAACGCGTAGCGGTTTCGACTATTGCGACAAAGCGAGCTTCTTCAGATTATTGCTCACTTTTTTTCGGCGACGGACACCGGTTTACCCTCTGATTGCGCCAGTTATACAGGGTAGCTTCCGATATTCCTTCCATCTGCGCAACGGCTTCAGCCTTTGTAAGAGTCTTTCCCGCCACACTGTCCATCTGATGTAATCCTCTGATTTACTGATATAAGCTGTGATCCTGCTCTTAAATCCGGCTTCAGCACTTTGTCCCTTCTCCTCCCGGCCAGCATACTACTTCCGGTTTAGACCTAACCCTGAGCTTTCCTTCTTCCTGTACTGTGCTCTCCGTGAATTCAGGTAGGGGTTTTTCTTCACTAATTGTTATCAGGAGTGGTTATGACATGGACGTATCGGGTGAGTACCCGGATGTTTTTCCATAACGGTATTTATCGGTTTTCTGCTTTGTATGCAGGAGCTCAGGGTTATAAGGATGATTCACAGTATCAATGCCTTATTAACAAAGGGCCTCTCCCTGCGGGAAAATACCGGATTGCCGCCCCGGTTAACTCCTCAACTACAGGTTATTATTCCCTGCCACTGATACCGGATGCTGCTAACCAGATGTGTGGACGAAGTGCTTTTATGATCCATGGCGATAGCCGCAGGGAGCCCGGCACAGCATCGCAGGGATGTATTGTTATGGATCCACAACACCGCAGAGCTATCTGGCTGAGTAATGACCATGAGTTAATCGTTCTATGAAAATCTATCCTTTAATTCTTGCGCTGTTTACCGGTAACGCCTGCGCAGACAGCACACCTTGTGCTGTTCCGGGGGCTGCACCGGAAATCATGCTGAAAGACCAAATCGAAAAAGACACCGGATTGGTCACCCGAAAATTTCCTGTTCCAGTGATGAAGGTGTTATCTACAGTCGCGGCCGGGGATTTACTGGCGGGCCAGTTAGCGGATGCGTCCTATGCGGCAGCCAGCAAGCTCCCGGGAGGAAGCATTCTTACCCGGGATGATTATTTCCGCATCTTTACAGAGGCGCATCCCGTGCTGGAGACGGTTCGTTATATCTATCATTTCCCGAATAACAAGACGAATGTTTATATTGCGGCTTCGATTATCAATGATAATGAATGTTCGGTGGCATTCGCAGGGTATATTACTCAGCGACGGGATTTCTGATGTCCTGGTGTTTTAATGTCTCCTGGTGTGGGTATCAGTCCTTAACTTCCCAGGGCTGAAATTTCTTCGCCTTTTTTATCTGCCGGCAGGGTAAGGGGGATTTCATTTTATATTTAATTTTCTGTTTTATTCTTATCTCCGGTATTTTTTCTCTTAATGTCCTTTTTACTTTTTGCCTTCTACCCGCTGTTTTAACCCTCCGTACTTTTCTTAGTAACCCCTTTAGCAATAGCTCAATTAAAATCCTACATTGTTTGCATTATTATTGTGACCCCGATCGTTATTTCAAATAAATACACTTTTCACATATCGATTTAAAAGTAATTCTGATACTGATTACTTTTACTCAGGAGAGTGTTTATGACATGGACGTACATTATATCTGACAGACAATTTCTTCGTGAGGGGTTTATCAGTTCAGTGCCCGTTATGCCGGTGCTCCCGGTTATAAAGATCAGGACCGTTATCAATGTCTTAAAAATAAGGGACCATTACCTTCGGGTACATACCGCATTGGTTCGCCTTATCTTTCTTCTGCCACAGGGCCTTTCACACTGCCGTTACTGCCGGACCCCGATAATAATATGTGCGGGCGGGAAGCGTTTATGATCCATGGAGACAGTCTGACCTTACCAGGCTCTGCCTCGAAAGGATGTATCGTGATGGCACGTTCTTACAGAGAGCGGATTTGGCAAAGCGGGGACCGCTGGCTGGTTGTAAAATGAACGCGTTAGCCGGATTATTAATACTGATCCCCGGGGTTTCTTATGCCAGCAATCCCTGTGTGGTTTCAGGGTCTTCGGTTGAACTGGGCATGACTTCTCAGTTATCTGAGGACACAGGCCTCAGTCATGCAGTTTTAGGCGCAGCAGAAATGGAACAATTAAGTTCTGTGCCGGTCGGCCATTTTCTGGCGATGCAGTATACTGTCGCTGACCATACCCGTGACACAAAAAGACCTGGCGTCACCACTCTTAGTATCGACCGTTATCATGATATTTATTTCGGTCAGCAGGCAGTCAACCTGACGGTGAAATATACCTATACCTCAATGGCAGATAAGAGGAACATATATATCGGGACCTCAATTGTGAATAGTGACGAGTGCTCCATCCGTTTTAATGGCTATATTACGGTGCAGCGTGAATTTTGATGTGTTCAGTCTGGACACACCTGCCTGAATTTTTAACAGGATGCCTGCCTTGCCGCGTTAAATCAGTTCTTAACGTTAAAATATTATTGTGAGGTGAATTATGACATGGACGTACATTGTTTCGGAGAGAAAATTCTACCTGAATGACGTTTATCAGTTTGATGCAATGTATGCGGGTGCCCCCGGGTTTAAAAATATGCCTGTATTCCAGTGTATAAAAAACAAAGGGCCGTTACCTGCAGGGACTTATACCATTAATCCTCCGCGATACTCTCCACTCACCGGACCTTACAGTCTTCCGCTCATCCCACATAGAGATAATGCGATGTGCGGCAGAACGGGGTTTGTGATCCATGGTGATAGCCAAAAGTTTCCCGGCACGGCCTCAAAGGGTTGTATTGTTGCAGATTTCGGCTATCGCCGGACGATATGGAATAGTGGCGATCATCGGCTGGTCATCAAATGAAAATTATCCGCGGTATATTTTTACTTTTTCTGCTTCCCGGCTCAGTGATTGCCGCCAACCCTTGTGTGGTGCCAGGGTCGGCGGTGGAACTTGAGATGACCCGGAAAATGCTGGAGGATACGGGGCTCACTGCGGCTGTATCGGGCTTACCGATCATGGAGCAACTGGCAGAAACGCCTGTCAGCCAGCCACTGGCATTGCAATACGCAGCAGCTTCCCGCACGAGGGATCAGTTGCGATTGGGAGATATTGTGTTAACACTGGACGATTATTTCAGCACTTTTTATGATTATCACGCGGTTAACCTGGTTGTGAAATACACTTATCTTTCACCAGACAGTAAAAAAAATATTTTCATCGGGTCTTCCCTGGTTAACGAAGAAGAGTGCTCCATCCGTTTTAACGACTATATCACGGTGCAGCGTGAGTTCTGAGCTAACGGAGGTGAGTTAAGCAGAATTTTTGGATATTGAATAATCCATACTCACTGTACGGAGGGTGTATTGATCAGCAGCTGGCTGATGTTATTAACTATTTTGTCTGTTATCTGCCGTGCAGTGATTTCGGTCTATCGTTTAATTCCATTAAATCTGTTGCTGATTATCAATATTTTTTCATTTTGTGATTCAGATATCTTTAATATTTTGTTTTTTATTACCCGGGGTTTTATTCAGGGCGTTTTTTTGTCCTGATGGAAATTTAATTTGCGCTGGATCCCGGTTTTAATATCTTTCGCCAGAAAGAGCGCTTCTTTCCGGAATGATTAGGTTACGTTCTGTTGCTGAAAAACTTCAGAAACAGAGAGTAACCCATGTGGAAACTAATCAATCCTGTACAGCATTATGACTGGGGCAGTAAAACAGCATTAACTGACTTATATGGCATCAGTAATCCGCATAACCAGCCGATGGCCGAACTCTGGATGGGGGCTCATCCGGCAGCCAGTTCCGGGGTGGTGATTGACGGCCAGCCGCAAAGCCTGCAGGTGCTGATCTCGGCCGACAACACCGGGATGCTCGGCCCGGCAATTTCAGCAAGTTTTGGGCGTCTGCCGTATCTTTTTAAAGTCCTCTGTGCTGAGAGCGCACTCTCAGTTCAGGTACATCCGGATAAGCGTTCGGCCGGACTGGGATTTGCCCGGGAAAATCAGGCCGGTATTCCGCAAGGCTCCCCGCAACGTAATTATAAAGACGATAATCATAAGCCAGAGCTGCTTTATGCGCTGACCCCGTTTCTGGCGATGAATGGTTTTCGTGAGCTGAGTGAAATCACGGCATTATTTCGTCATCTTACCGCTGCCCACCCACAGATCGCCGCGTTCGTCCGGCACCCGGACAGCGATGCCCTGCAACAGCTGTTTACCTGTCTGCTGCGTTTGCAGGGGGAAGAGAGAACACAGGCGCTGCAACAGCTTGATGACTGCTGTCAGCGACAACAGGGGCCCGCCTGGGACGCGGTACAAACACTCCGCCAGCATTACCCCGATGACGCGGGGCGTTTTATGCCGCTATTGTTAAATGTGCTGCAGCTGGCACCGGGGGAGGCTATGTTTCTGCATGCCCGAACTCCGCATGCTTACCTTTCCGGCAACGGGCTGGAAATTATGGCTAATTCCGATAACGTCTTACGGGCCGGCCTTACCAGTAAGCATATAGATATTGATGAATTAGTCGCTTCTGTAGATTTCAGTAGCCGTCCCGCGTCCTCTCTGCTTACCCCGCCGGAGTTACTGCCCGGCGAACAGGCTTTCCCGGTCCCGGTCCCTGATTTTTGTTTCTCGGTGGCAGAATTACCGCCATCGCCACAGCCGGTCCGCTGGCAGGGGCCGAGGATATTCTTTTGTCTGCAGGGAAGTGCCCGCTGTACCGCCGGGGGACAAACCCTGGGTTTATCCCCGGGGGAATCATTATTTATTCCGGCCTCAGAGCAGGGGGTTTTACTCAGCGGGCAAGGCAGGATTGCCGTGGCCTATACCTCATGCCTTCCCCGGTAGCCGCTAACCTGGTGACGCAGGGGGAACATGAGCACTGTTTACTCATAAGAGTAATTTAAGAAATAAATTAATCACTCAGATAAAAATAATTTAATGAAATTTATCATCAGCCAGCGCTAACACGTTTATGCCGGGCAATAATGTGATTCAGCAACGGTTTTTATTTTTATACTTTATTTTTAATAATGTTTTTTCGTGCGCGGATTAAATTAATTCCCTCAGTTTACTGTGTGTCATCACATATTTTATTTTTTTCAGGTAATAAAATAACTTCGTTTTGAAACCGCTTTCCTGATATCTGCGCGGATTTGAAGATAACAATGGCAGATACAGGACCTTTGAGATGTAGTGCATACGGGAGGTAGCAAGTGACTATTGCTATTGTCATTGGTACTCACGGTTGGGCTGCCGAACAGCTGCTGAAAACCACAGAAATGCTATTAGGTGAGCAGGATAACGTCGGCTGGATCGATTTTGTGCCTGGCGAAAATGCTGACACATTAATTGAAAAGTATAACGCTCGTTTAAACACACTGAATACTGAAGAGGGAGTGCTTTTCCTCGTCGATACCTGGGGAGGAAGCCCGTTTAATGCCGCCAGCCGGCTGGTGGTCGATAAAGAGAATTACGAGGTGGTGACCGGGGTCAATGTTCCGATGCTGGTCGAAACCTTTATGGCTCGTGATGATCACCCGACCCTGGAGGCTCTGGTGGCTGTTGCGCTGGAAACCGGCAGGGAAGGGGTTAAGGCATTAAAACACACTGCAGAGACGGTCCCGGCCACAAAACCGGTGGTTAACGCTGCCTCTGCTGTTCCTGCAACCCCCATGTCCGATAGCGATTACATGAAGATTGGTCTGGCCCGCATTGATGACCGCTTAATCCATGGTCAGGTAGCGACCCGCTGGACCAAAGAAACAAATGTCTCGCGCATTATTGTCGTCAGTGACGAAGTCGCTGCTGATGAAGTCCGTAAAACGTTACTGACTCAGGTAGCCCCTCCGGGAGTCACCGCCCATGTGGTGGATGTCGCCAAAATGATCCGGGTTTATAACAACCCGAAGTATGCCGGTCAGCGCGTCATGCTGCTGTTTACTAATCCGGCGGATGTAGAACGTCTGGCGGAAGCCGGCGTAAAAATCACCTCGGTCAACATCGGGGGGATGGCATTCCGGCAGGGTAAGACCCAGGTAACCAATGCGGTCTCGGTGGATCAGCAGGATATTGATGCCTTTAACAAGCTGAATGCCCGTGGCATTGAGCTGGAAGTGCGGAAGGTTTCCAGCGATCAGAAACTTAAAATGATGGATCTTATTGGCAAGATCGCACAGTGATCGGCTGTCGCAGATGCCATTGAATCAGATTAACCTCACAGGAGAAGTACAATGGAGATCACCACACTTCAGATTGTACTGATATTCATCGTAGCCTGTATTGCCGGTATGGAATCGATACTTGATGAGTTTCAGTTTCACCGTCCGCTGGTGGCCTGTACCTTAGTCGGGGCTGTCCTCGGTGATATGAAAACAGGGATTATTATCGGCGGTACACTGGAAATGATCGCTCTGGGATGGATGAATATCGGTGCGGCCGTGGCGCCGGATGCTGCGCTGGCCTCGATTATCTCAACCATTCTGGTCATCGCCGGACATCAGGGGATCGGTGCCGGTATTGCACTCGCCATCCCTCTGGCCGCCGCCGGACAGGTGTTAACCATTATTGTTCGTACCATTACCGTCGGCTTCCAGCATGCGGCAGATAAAGCCGCAAATAACGGCAATCTGACGGCCCTGTCCTGGATACATGTCTCGGCATTGTTGTTACAGGCAATGCGTATCGCTATTCCGGCGATCATTGTCGCCATCTCAGTCGGTACCAGCGAAGTTCAGGGTCTGCTGAACTCAATTCCTGAAGTCGTGACCAACGGTCTGAATATTGCCGGTGGCATGATAGTGGTTGTCGGTTACGCCATGGTTATTAACATGATGCGTGCAGGCTACCTGATGCCTTTCTTCTACCTGGGTTTTGTGACCGCCGCCTTCACCAGCTTCAACCTGGTGGCGTTGGGGGTTATCGGTGCAGTGATGGCTATTCTCTATATCCAGCTCAGCCCGAAATATAATCGCTCTGCTGCAGCGCCTGCCGCCGCACCGGGCCGTAATGACCTTGATAACGAACTCGACTAAGAGGTGAGAGAAATGGTTGATTCAGCTCGTCCGACAGTTAAAAAACTCACCCCCGGTGATATTCGAGGCGTATTTATCCGTTCGAATCTGTTTCAGGGGTCATGGAACTTTGAACGTATGCAGGCGCTGGGGTTCTGTTTTTCGATAGTTCCGGCTATCCGTCGCCTGTATCCCGAAAACAATGAGGAGCGTCGCCAGGCGATTAAACGTCACCTGGAATTCTTCAACACCCACCCGTATGTTGCCGCGCCGGTACTGGGGGTGACACTGGCCCTTGAGGAGCAGCGTGCGAACGGTGCGCCGATAGATGACGGTGCCATCAACGGCATCAAAGTGGGTCTGATGGGGCCGCTGGCCGGGGTCGGTGACCCTATCTATTGGGGAACCGTCCGTCCGGTATTCGCGGCACTGGGGGCCGGTATCGCCATGAGTGGCAGCCTGCTTGGGCCTTTGTTGTTCTTTATTCTGTTTAACGCAGTGCGTCTGCTGACACGGTATTACGGAGTGGCCTATGGTTACCGTAAAGGGGTGGATATTGTTAAGGATATGGGCGGCGGATTTCTGCAAAAACTGACCGAAGGTGCCTCGATTCTCGGGCTGTTCGTGATGGGTGCGCTGGTCAATAAATGGACCCATGTGAATATCCCGCTGGTCGTTTCTACCATTACGGATCAGACCGGCGCTGAAAAGGTTACCACCGTTCAGACGATACTGGACCAGTTAATGCCGGGGATGATGCCTTTACTGCTGACCTTTGCCTGTATGTGGTTGTTACGCAAGAAAGTGAATGCATTATGGATAATCATTGGTTTCTTCATTATCGGTATTGCCGGGTATTCCGTCGGTCTGCTCGGGTTGTAATGTAAAACTCATACGGGGGCAGCCATGCCCCCGTTTTTTCAGGAGCTACTTATGTCTCTGACAGATGCTGCCCTGTTACTGTTCACCGTCTGCCTGATGGGCGGGTTGTTCTTTGAACAGGTACTCACCGGCTGGCTGAAAGGAAAGACGTTACTCAGGGTCAGTTTGTTGCGCACCAAAGCTACCGATAGCACAATATTTATCGTGCTGGTGGGCATTCTGCTCTATAACAACGTGGTATCGGCCGGCAGTCCGCTGACAAACTGGTTGCTTTCGTTACTGTTGCTGTGTGGGATTTATCTGGCGTGGATACGGCGACCGGTGCTGTTATTTAAACCGGCGGGCCTGTGGTACGGCATGATGTATATTGCCTATTCACGAATTCAGCAGCTGAATCTGTCCGAAGACGGAGTCCTGGTGGTCGGGCTGGGGGAGCGTAACCTGCTGATCCGTGTCAGGGATATTGATTCCCTGCAACAGATTTATCATACACTCAGTACCCTGCGGGCCTGAGCCTGAGTGGCCGGAGACTTTACGACACTGACTGTAAATAAAAAACGTATGATTTGTTTGGTAGTTGTCGCTCCGGACGGCACAATAGCGATTATTTTGCTCTGTAGTGACAAAGCCGAGCCTGGCACAGTCATGCTTACTCAATGGACTTATGTACTATGAAAATCGCAATTGCCGGTACCGGCTATGTAGGGCTTTCGAATGGTATTCTGCTGGCACAGCATAATGAAGTGGTCGCATTAGATATCGATCAGGCTAAAGTCGATAAACTGAACCAGAAGATCTCCCCGATTGCAGACCAGGAAATCGAACACTACCTGGCGACCCGCGAACTGAACTTTACAGCGACTACCGATAAGCAGCAGGCGTATCAGGGCGCAGATTTTGTGATTGTTGCCACACCGACGGATTATGACCCCGTTACTAACTACTTTAATACCAAAAGTGTCGAATCTGTCATTGCTGACGTGCTGGCGATGAATCCGCAGGCGACCATCATCATCAAGTCAACCATACCGGTCGGGTTTACCCGCCAGCTGAAAAAGCGTCTGGGGGTAGAGAACATTATCTTCTCTCCGGAGTTTTTACGTGAAGGCCGTGCCCTGTACGATAACCTTTATCCGTCCCGTATCGTCGTCGGTAGTCAGTCAGAAAAAGGTAAAGTCTTTGCTGAACTGCTGGTCGCAGGGGCCGAAAAAGAAGATATCCCGGTGCTGTTTACCGATGACACTGAAGCCGAAGCCATCAAGCTGTTCGCCAATACCTATCTGGCATTGCGTATTTCTTATTTCAATGAACTGGACAGTTATGCAGAACACCATGGTCTGAACAGCCGCCAGATTATTGAAGGTATTGGCCTGGATCCGCGCATCGGCAACCACTATAACAACCCGTCCTTTGGCTACGGCGGTTACTGTCTGCCGAAAGATACCAAACAGTTACTGGCAAACTACCAGAACGTGCCGAACAATATTATCAATGCCATTGTCGATGCTAACCGCACCCGCAAAGATTTTATTGCCGAAAGTATTCTGAAACGTAAACCGAAAAAAGTCGGGATCTACCGCCTGGTGATGAAAGCCGGGTCCGATAATTTCCGTGCGTCTGCTGTTCAGGGCATTATGAAACGCCTGAAGTCCAAAGGGGTTGAGGTGATGGTCTATGAACCGGTGCTGAACGAGCCTCTGTTCTTTAATTCCCCGGTGACGCATGATGTCAACGAGCTCAAGCAGCAGTGTGATGTCATTATTGCCAACCGCCTGGTGGACGAGCTGAAAGATGTCAGCGATAAAGTGTACACCCGCGATCTGTTTGGCAGCGACTAACTGTTGCTGACACTGGCCCGGCTCTCCGGGCTGGTGTTGTCGCCTGAGCGTATCCCGCTGCCTGCCTGTTGCGGACCTTTCTTACCTGAACTCTATCCTTACTGCCAATGAGCTATAGCATCACTTCATCGCTAAAATAAGGCCTATTCTGATAATCAGTGTTTTCGTTATCACGCTAGACTATGTATGAATCTTCGGAGCCCGCGCTAACGAAAAGTCTTGCTGAGCGGATAAATGCAGGTGATTCCTCAATAGTATGGGAGAATAACTAACGCAGTTTATCCGGTCAGATTACCGTATGCCATGTGGATAAGCAGCGCTCTGGTTCCGGCAACGGTTTTTACGTGTTATACCTCTGTATTAAGTGAATCTATTATTATGAAAATTATTGTTACTGGCGGTGCAGGATTTATCGGCTCGACAGTCGTTCGCCATATTATTCAGAATACCACCGCCCATGTAACCATTGTTGATAGCCTCACCTATGCAGGCAATATGGACTCACTGGCCCCTGTTTCCGGTAATGATCGTTTCCGCTTTGAACATCTTGATATCTGTGATCGTCCCGGACTGGACCGGTTGCTGACACATTTCCAGCCGGATGCCATTATGCATCTTGCTGCGGAAAGCCACGTTGATCGTTCCATCGACGGTCCGGCTGAATTTATTAATACCAACATTCTGGGCACTTATCATCTGCTGGAAGCGACCCGCCACTACCTGCAACATACCCGAACGCGGGCCGATGAAAAATTTATTTTCCATCATATTTCCACCGACGAGGTCTATGGTGATCTGCAACGTTCCGATGATTTCTTCCGGGAAGATACACCTTATGCCCCCAGCAGTCCCTATTCCGCCTCCAAAGCTGCCAGTGACCATCTGGTCCGGGCCTGGGGTAAAACATACGGCTTACCCGTGATTGTGACAAATTGCTCAAATAACTATGGTCCGTATCATTACCCTGAGAAATTAATACCGCTCACGATTATCAATGCATTAACGGGTAAGCCTATCCCTGTCTATGGTAACGGGCAGCAAATCCGGGACTGGTTATATGTAGAAGACCACGCCAGGGCGCTCTGGGAAGTTATCAATCACGCCAGTGTCGGAGAAACCTATAACATTGGCGGCAGCAATGAGCTGACTAATCTGGACGTTGTCCAGCGTATCTGTGGGTTGCTGGAAGAATTACATCCGGCTAAGCCTGCGGGCCTATCCGGTTATAGTGATCTGATCACATTCGTGGCTGACCGGCCCGGACACGACAAACGTTATGCTATCGATGCTACAAAAATTCTTACCAGCACAGACTGGGTCGCCAGGGAAACGTTTGAAACGGGTTTACGCAAGACAGTGACGTGGTATCTGGAAAATCAACATTGGTGGCAAAGTGTTCAGGCAAAAAATGATGGCTGGCAGCGACAGTGCGTCACCAGATAATGAGGAGTACAGAATGAAAGGAATTGTGCTGGCGGGTGGAACGGGAAGCAGACTCTATCCCATAACCCAGGGGGTATCGAAACAGCTATTACCGGTCTATGACAAGCCCATGATCTATTATCCGATTTCGGTACTTATGCTTGCCGGGATAAGAGATATTCTGGTCATTACAACTCCGGAGGATATTGAATCCTTTCGTCGACTGTTGGGCGATGGTTCCAGCTTCGGCATCCATATTAGCTACAGGATCCAATCCCGTCCCGCGGGTGTGGCAGAAGCATTTCTGATTGGCGAAGATTTTATCGGAAAAGAACGTTGTTCTCTGGTGCTTGGCGATAATATCTTTTTCGGTCAGGGATTTGGCAGCAAATTACTGAATGTCGCAGCCAGAAGCCATGGGGCGACAGTCTTCGGGTATCAGGTAAAGGATCCTCAGCGATATGGTGTTGTTGAGTTCGATGAGAATACGGTTGCTCTGTCACTGGAAGAAAAACCACAGTTACCCCGTTCAAACTGGGCCGTTACCGGGCTTTATTTCTACGACACTCAGGTGGTCGATATGGCTAAACAGGTTAAACCATCTGCCCGCGGAGAACTGGAAATTACCACAATTAACCAGATGTATCTGGAAGCAGGGTTACTGAATGTGGAACGTCTGGGAAGAGGTTTTGCCTGGCTGGACACCGGGACGCATGAAAGCCTGCTTGATGCTTCACAGTTCATACACACTATCGAAGAACGTCAGGGGTTTAAAGTTGCCTGCCTGGAGGAGATTGCTTATCGCAATGGCTGGCTTTCAATGCAACAGGTCGCTGAGCAGGCCAGGAGATTAGAGAAAACGGGCTATGGCTATTATCTTTCACAACTATTAGACAGTCATTAAGTGCGTATCAGATGAAAGTACAGGATACTTTAATTGCAGATGTTAAAATTATCCAGCCCGCCGTATTCGACGACGAACGCGGTTTCTTTCTTGAGACATTCCAGAAAAATCGTTATCTGCAGGCCTTAAATATTACTGAAGATTTCGTTCAGGATAACCATTCCCGTTCGGTTAAAGGGGTTCTTCGTGGTTTGCATTTCCAGCGCCACTATCCGCAGGGAAAACTGGTTCGTGTCGTACGCGGGGAAATATATGATGTAGTCGTCGATATTCGTCCCGAATCCCCTACCTATGGCCGCTGGGTCAGTGCCAGTCTTTCCGGAATTAACAAATTTCAGTTATGGGTTCCGCCAGGTCTGGCCCATGGATTTCTGGTATTGTCTGATACGGCCGACGTCGAATACAAATGTACCGCCCCCTATGTTGCCGGTGACGAGGGATGTCTGCTCTGGAATGATCCGGCCGTCGGGATTATCTGGCAAACGGATCAGCCGATACTTTCAGCTAAAGATCAGCAAGGGAAACCTCTGGCAGAGCTGACAGGATGAAAGTACTCATTTGCGGCGCTGACGGACAACTCGGTCGCTGTTTATTACAGCATTATCCCTCGCATTGGCAGGTCACGGCGACTAACCGATCGGTACTGGATATAACGGACCCTTACCGGGTGAAAGCGCTGATAGAGAAGACGCACCCACATTTCATCATTAATGCTGCTGCATATACTGCCGTAGACCTCGCAGAAGACGACCCGGAACATGCCAAAGCAGTGAACACCGATGGGGTGAAAAATCTGGCAATTGCTGCCAAAAACTGTGGTGCGGGCATTCTTCATATCTCCACCGATTATGTTTTCGATGGTGACTCCTCCTCGCCCTATACCGAGGATACCCCGGCTAATCCCCTGAATATTTACGGGAAAACAAAACTTGATGGGGAACTTGCGCTATCCGAAATTCTGCCGGATTCACTCATCATAAGAACCAGTTGGCTCTTCAGTGAATATGGTAATAATTTTATGAAAACCATGTTAGCGCTTTCAGGAAAAAATACGCCACTAAAAATAGTGTCAGACCAGTATGGTTGCCCGACCTATGCGGGAGACCTGGCCACGGCCATCATATATTTACTGGAGAATCACGTTAAACCCGGCCTCTATCACTATTGTGGTAATACACCGGTGAGCTGGTACCAGTTCGCTGAGTTTATTTTTGAACAAAGCTATAAGGCGGGATTATTACATCTGCCTCAGACATTACAGGCTATCACCCGTCATGAGTTTGGCCGCCCGGCGAAGCGTCCCGCCCGTTCGGTTTTATCTAATAAAAAGTTAGCCGATATGATGCACATTCCGGACTGGCATAACGCCGTGATCAAGGTCATACATCAGTTAAAAAGTGAACGTCAGGAATAGCTTTGTACCCTGTTTTTAACAGGGTTCGGGCAGCAAGTTAACAAGGTCTCGGATGAACGCCGGGCCAGTGACCTTCGCGTATTTCGCTCCCTGCGGTCAGTCTGTCAGCACAGGATTTGACTCTCTTACCTTCAACCATACCCGTTCGTCGTCTGTCCCGGCGCTGCAAAGACAGGATACCCGCGTCCGGAACGGTATTGATCTTCAGGGACACAGGCGACCAAATGCGATTATTACCCTTTATCATCATGCCGGGTCTGTACAATCAGGCCTGACGACTCAATGCTGGTGCGGATGCTCTCCGTTGAATCGTTTATTAGCAGCAGAAGAGCGTGATGTGAAGTTGCAGACAACCTGCACGATGACGGTTTTCTCCCCCTTCAAAGTACCGACATAAACAGAGCCCTGAGGGTCTGTTCTGCGCCAACACGTTGACTCAAAGTCACATTCAGTCCGTTGGTATCCTATAGATGTCAGATAATTTTCTATTTTACGGGGATCGTTCGTATCGTAAAATTTGACGGCATACACCTGCGCCGCAGGTCCTGTGATGTTTGCAAAATCAAAGGAATAACGGGCAGAAATTCGCGGCATTTTTCTCAATATTTCAGGAGTATAAAAATCATACTCCCGCTTATCCTGCTCAGTATAGTGAGCACTACCCGCGAATTCCATTTTGACCCATGGCCAGGCCTGGGTGAGAGCGACAGCAGTAATGAAAATTGCACTACCGGATACCTTAAGAGACTTACGCATAGGGCAATACTCCACCTTTAGCTTTGTCTGTATATGAACCCTCAGCACTGGCAATACCCACTATTCCCGAATGGCAGTCACTCCAGAGACTGACGGTTGTCATAAAAGGGCATACTTTTAACGACAGAAGCAGAATGCATGGTTTTCTGTACTTCCTGTCCGCTATTTACTCCCGGCGTTTTGAATTCATCGGCCAGATTGTGCAGCATTTTCTGTCCGCTGCAGGCTGGTTTACAGGACGTGTGATCTGGTTCATCAGCAACGGGATGATAAAAACAGGTAAGCTTTAAAGGACAGGTAAGCAGTCAAGAACAGGAAAGCAGCAGAGGGCAGGGAACAGAGACCATGTTTCTGGCTGACCGGTTCTGCATAGAAATCTCCGGCGACTCCCCGAAGAGAGCTGCCGGAGGGCGTGGCGATTATTGCTGATGGCGTTTACGATCCGCCAGTAACTGATCGACAAACTGCGTATCGGCAGGCTGTTCCGCCTCAATACGGGCGATGGTATCGGCAAACTGCGGCAGGTATTTTTTATGTGCGTACAGTAACTGGTCCAGCACCTGTTTTGCGGTTTCCCCGGCCCGGATCAGCGGGTTAATGGTAAATGCATGCAGGGCAGCCCCGTAGTCACCATTGACTGCCGCCTCAATCACGGTCTGTTCCATCGCCTTCATAATCTGCAACATACCGCGCGCAGCCGGCGGGAATGTGCCCCAGTTCAGTGGCTCGGCACCGTGTGAAGTAATAACCGCGGTCACTTCGGCAATGCTGTCATAAGGTAAATCGGTCAGGGCACCGTTATTACGGGTACTGACCACCATCATTCTGCGGCTGTCGTTATGGATAGATTCGATCAGGTCGCAGGCGGCATCACTGTAATGGGCCCCTCCGCGCTGAGCGAGTTCTTCAGGTTTTTCCTTCAGGTCCGGATTTTTGTACAGCTCAAACAAGCGGTTTTCTGTCGCTTTTACTACTTCTGCACGGGTAGCATACGCCTCAAAATCGGTGACTGAATGCTCCAGCATCTGCTGTTCCAGATAGTAGTAACGGTGATACCCGCACGGCAGAATGGAGAGATGGCGAACCAGTTCAGGATAGAAGGGGATCTGGTGAATATTCGTCAGCCCTTCATTCTGCATATGCTGGCCATAGATAGCATCAATCAGCGCCCGGGTTTGTTCTTTGCCGTGGCGGTCCCACACGCGGTGCCAGTGGAAATGATTCAGGCCGGCAAATTTAAAAAATAATGACTCTTCGGGCTGATTGAGAATTTTCTTCGCCTGTTCGATATGGCTGAACGGGACATTACACAAACCGATTGTCTTTTCCCAGTGTCCGTAGCGGATGGCGGCTTCAGTGACCATGCCGGCCGGATTGGTGAAGTTCACCAGCCAGGCCTCCGGGCACTGTTCACGCATATCTTTAATAATATCCAGAATCACCGGAATGGTCCGGAAGGCCTTGAGGATCCCGCCGGCACCGTTGGTTTCCTGACCCAGAAAACCGTGTGATAACGGGATACATTCATCTTTCTGACGCGCTTCCAGTAACCCGACCCGGAACTGGGTCGTGACAAAATCGGCGTCCTTCAGCGCGGCTTTCCTGTCCAGGGTCAGGCGGATTTGCCAGTTCAGACCGGCGGCCTCGACCATACGACGGGCCATATCCCCGACAATCTGTAGTTTTTCTTTACCGTCTTCAATATCAACCAGCCAGATCTCGGTAATGGGTAATTTTTTCTGGCGCAGAATTAAACCTTCAATCAGTTCCGGGGTATAACTGGAACCTCCTCCGATCGTAACAATTTTCATCAGGCATCCTTACTCTGTGAGGTGAGTGAATTAAACTTCCGGTGCAGGCAGATGATCTCCTCAGCCATTTCACGGCATTGCATGGCGTTCATAATATGGTCCTGGGCATGGACCATGATCAGGCTGACAGGGATTTTTCCGCAGCCTTCATCTTCTCCTATCATTCGGGTCTGAGCGTTATGACATTCGCGGGCGGCATCGTCCGATTGCTTTAATAAGGCCGGGACCTTGTCCCATTGCCCGTGGCGAGCGGCACTGATGGCTTCCATCGCACAGGACTTTGCTTCTCCGGCACTGATGATTAAGCTGATGAGCATCTCTTCATCGATTTTCATATCACTCCTCCCCGGCAGTTTCTGCGGCCAGCAGGCTGCGCTCGTACATTTTATAAAACGGGTAATAGATCACCGCGGAGATCACGATCAGCAGGATCACCAGCAATGCGGCGTTGATATTCCAGCCGGCAGCCCAGGCGGCGCCGATCGGCCCGGGGGCGGTCCACGGCACCAGAGAGACAATATGTTCCACCAGGCCATATTTAATGGCGAACCAGGCCAGAATGCCGTTAACCATCGGACTGAGGATAAAGGGGATAAAAAACAGGGTATTCATCACAATCGGCGAACCGAAAATCACCGGTTCATTAATATTGAAGATGGCCGGGACCAGCGATATTTTCCCGATAGAACGCAGGTGGGCAGATTTACTGCGCAGATACAGCAGGACCAGGCCCATGGTGGCACCGGAGCCGCCGAACAGAATGAAAAAGGCCCAGAAGGGTTCAACGAAAATACGCTCCGGTGGCAGGCCATTGGCCATATTAATCTGGTTCAGACCAATATTCGTCAGCCAGAACGCCTGGAATACGCCACCGACGATACTGGCCCCGTGGATCCCGGCAAACCAGAGGACATGACAGATAACCACCGCCAGGATCACCGCCGGTAAAGAGTCTGACGCCGAAAGCAGCGGGCTGAATACCGCCATGATGGCCTGCGGGATAAGCATGCCGCTGAAAGCCTGAACGCCCAGGCTGACGGGAAACAGCACGATCAGCATCAGGGCCATCGGGATCAACTGGTTAAACGATTTACGGATATTATCCGGTACCTGTTCAGGCAAACGGATACCGATATCTTTCAGGTGCAACAGCCGCGAGATTTCGGTAATGATGATGGCGATGATGATCGCGGTGAAAATGCCGGTTCCGCCGAGAAAACTGCTCGCCATCACCCCGTCAGTCATCGGGCAGCAGAGCAGCATAAACGCCGCCAGAGACAGTAAGGCAATATTCAGCCCTTCCAGTTTATAATGACGGGCCAGGCAATAGGCGACGGCAGGGCAGATATAGACCGAAATAATACCCATCGTCATATTATAGGGCGTCAGTAACTGTTCTTTATATTCGCTGGCAAACCACAGCCAGCCACGGGCAATAAAAAACGTATTACCTTCGGTAAAGGGCGGGTAGGCAAATATCAGAACAAAGGACCCGATAATCATAAATGGCATGACGGTAATAAATCCGTCACGGATAGCCATAATATGGCGCTGAGAGGAGAGTTTTGCCGCAAGAGGCAGCATAAACTTTTCCAGCGACGTGAAAAGCTTGTTGATATCCATATAACCCCCGGGGGTGCGTTACATCGCTAAGGCGGATTCCAGAACTTTATCACCGCGCATCATTCCGTAATCCATGGTGTTAATGACCGCAACCGGGATATTGAGGGGGGCCAGTTTTTCCTGAATATCAGCGAGTTTATATTTTATCTGCGGCCCGAGCAGGCAACAGTCACACTGGTGGATATGGTTTTCCAGCTCGCTGATACTGATGGCATTGATCTCTACTGCCAGGTTGTTTTCGCTGGCATGTTTCTGCATACGAGCGACCAGCATGCTGGTGGACATTCCGGCTGCGCAACACAGTAATATTCTTTTCATGGTGGTTTCCCTGTCGTAGTGAATGTCATCCTGAACGGAATATGAAACCGTTATTTTATACCTCAGGGCAGTGCGGAATAGTGTGCGGGTAATCACACCGAATGAGAATGAGTGCCACGGAGAAATTAAAACGGCACAGAAATAATTATCCGATTTATATTATTAACGTTACCGGTAAAGCCTTTCGGTTATTTATTGGCGGTTTCAGTTAATTTTAATAATAAATCAATAAAAGGAAAAAATCCGGTGGTTGCATTTCTACCGGTGATAATGTCATCCCGCCGTGGCACCCGCGGGTGATAAATGCCGTGGCGGTCCGGTTATTATTGCTGTCAGTACAAGAATCCTTTGCAGTTTTCACTCTTTGTCCTTCCCGGCGCCTGTGCTTTACTTAATGAATAAAAATATGACCTATCACCGTTCAGCCACCGGCACTCTGTGTTGTCACGCGCTGAATTCATCACCTGTAACAGGAGTCGTTATGCCCATAGCTTTGCTGGCTCTGGCACTCAGTGCCTTTGCCATTGGTACGACTGAATTTGTCATCATGGGATTACTGCCGGATGTCGCCGGTAACCTGCATGTGTCTATCCCGTCGGCAGGCTGGCTGATTAGCGGATATGCCCTCGGCGTCGCTATCGGCGCCCCGGTCATGGCGGTGCTGACGGCCAGGCTGCCGCGTAAGCGAACCTTGCTGTTACTGATGCTGATTTTTATTCTCGGTAACCTGCTGTGCGCCACCGCGTCGGGCTACGCATTCCTGATGCTGGCCCGGGTGGTGACGGCGCTCTGTCATGGCGCCTTCTTTGGCATCGGTGCCGTGGTGGCTTCGCGGCTGGTGGCGCCTGAGCGGCAGGCGTCGGCGGTAGCCCTGATGTTCACCGGCCTGACGCTGGCCAATGTGCTGGGGGTGCCGCTGGGCACCTGGTTTGGTCAGTTATATGGCTGGCGTGCCACCTTTTGGGCGGTCAGTGGCATCGGTCTGCTGGCGTTTACTGCGCTGCTGGTCAGCCTGCCGGTGGATAAAGACGAAAAGCCGGTGTCGCTGATGCGTGAAGTGCGGGCACTGAACAGCGGTAAGCTGTGGCTCTCTCTGCTGACTACGGTCTGGTTTTCTGCGGCGATGTTTGCTCTGTTCAGCTATATCGCGCCGATACTGATACAGATCACCGGTATCAGCGCAGACGGTGTCAGCTGGACGCTGTTCCTGATGGGCGCGGGCCTGACGCTCGGTAACACGCTGGGAGGCCGGCTGGCCGATCACAAATTATCGCTGAGCCTGCTGCTGAGTTTTAGTTTGCTGACCGTTTTTTCATTACTGTTCCGCTGGAGCAGCGGGGAAATATTACTGGCAGAGGTGACGCTGTTCCTCTGGTCGATGGCAGCGTTCTCTCTGGTGCCGGCACTGCAGATAAACGTGGTGCGTTATGGTCATGATGCCCCGCATCTGGTGTCTACCCTGAATATCTCTGCCTTTAACCTCGGCAACGCGCTGGGTGCCTGGCTGGGCGGGGTCGTGATCGGACACAGCGCAGGGCTGCGTGGGGTGCCTGTGGCGGCCGCCCTGCTGGCACTGGCGGGGCTGCTGACCACCCTGATGATCTTCCGTGGCGGTTCGCGTGCGGCGGGTCAGCAGGCCCACCCATAGACTTTACCCGTCCGTCTGTAACTGTCGCGCTATCTGCCGGACGAATTGTCCGGCCTGTTGCTGCAGGTGATCGATAAATGCCCCGGTCAGCGACGATTCCGGACGATGCAGCGGACGGATCAGACTGACCGTAAAGGGGACGCTGATGCTGAACTTCCTCATCACCACCCCCTGGCCGGCATAATCGAGCGCGGTCAGCGGGTTAATGATCGACACCCCGACCCCCGCCTTCACCATGGCACAGACCGAGGCGGCGCTGTGCGTTTCCATCCGTAACTGCCGGCTGACATTATGTTCCCTGAACAGGGTATCCAGCAGCTGGCGATAGCTGTCATCCCGCGACAGGCTGATAAAGGGTAACCCTGAAAAATCCTGCGGGGTGAGTTGCGGCCGGGCCGCCAGCGGATGATGCGCCGGCAGCACACAGACCTCATCGACCGTCAGCAGGGGCAACAGCCTGGTGCCGGCGGGTTGCTGAGAGGTTTCCGTCAGGCCCAGATCATACCGCTGGGCCGATAACCACTCTTCAAGCAGCGGCGATTCACGCGGGATAATATTCATACTCACCCCGGGATAGCGCTGCAGAAAGGGCTGGCACAGTGAAGGCAGCAGTGACTGACAGAAGGCGGGCAGACAGGCCACCGAAAGTTCGGCCTGATGAAAATCCCGTAATCCTTCTGCCGTCTCTCTGATGCGCTCCAGACCATACCAGCTGCGCTCAACCTCCTCGAACAGGCGCAGAGCCTGTACGGTCGGCTGCAGCCTGCCGCGCACACGGCTGAACAGCGTTACTTCCAGTTGCTGTTCGAAGCGGGCCAGTTCACGGCTGAGGGTCGGCTGTGATGTATGCAGAAACTCTGCCGCCTGAGTCAGATTGCCACGGGTCATAATGGCATGAAATATTTCAACCTGACGCCAGTTAATTTTTTGCATTCCCTGTGTACCTTGTCAGCGCTGCGCCCGCTGTGGCGATCGCGCAGCGCCTCTGTGGCCGCGTTTCTCTGCCGGTATCGCAGGGCAGAGCCGCGGTGATTCAGAACATCGTATTATCATTGGCGGCGGTTGCCGGGACATCCTGAACCGAATCCCAGTGCTCGACTATTTTACCGTCTTTCACACGGAAAATATCGACAATGGCCCGTCCGCGATCGTCCGGATTACGTACCGAATGGACCCGCAGAAATACGCGGTCTCCGTAAGTGCCGTACTGACTGATCACGGAGTGTGCCTGCGGGTTCGCTTTAAAATAGCCGGCAAAGTATTTCACAAAAGGCGCGCGGCCATCTGGAACATGAGGATTATGCTGTTTATAGCCGGCAGAGAGGTCTCTGTCGGCGGCGCTGAGATTATGGTCATTAAAGAACTGATCATAAAAGTGATAGACCAGTTGCAGGTTGCGGTTTTCCTGTGCCAGGTTTCTGACCGGCTGAGTGTCAGAGGGCGGCGGAAAAGGCTGACTGGCGGCGGCCAGTGTGCTGGCTGAACAGAACAAACCTGCGGCCAGAAGCAGTGCTTTCTTCATACATTTCTCTCCGATCCGGGGGGGCGGTAACCGCGAAAAATGGCGGTCCTTAGACTTACAGCGTAATCGATAACCGCCAAATGTGTGAGCATGGCGGATGGTTCCGTCTGCCGCTCTCTTCGCCATCGCTGTTCATCACTATTAAGTGGCAACCTGTGCCGACTGGCGTGGCGATGGCCGTTATCTCAGTAAAAGCATATCAGTAATGAATAGATTAACGATAAATTGATATTTTTCAATATGGCTGGTCTGTGGCTTACTGGAGGCTACCGAACAGGAGAGATGAAATTATGCCGCGCCCGTTAGCCACCACCGAAACCGCCTTAAATCAAAACAATCTGCTGCCGCTGGCACAGCAATACCCGGGGCCTTTCTGGGCTTATGATGCCAGTGTCATCCTGCAGCAGATCGAGAAACTACGCGATTTCGATGTTATCCGCTTTGCCCAGAAAGCCTGTTCTAATATTCATATTCTGCGGCTGATGCGTTCGGCGGGTGTGAAAGTGGATTCGGTATCGCTGGGCGAAATCGAAAGGGCACTGGTGGCAGGCTATCAGCCGGAAGGCGACGATATTGTATTCACCGCCGATCTGCTGGATAACAGCGTACTGCAGCGGGTGGCAGAACTGAAGATCGCGGTCAATGCCGGGTCGGTTGATATGCTGCATCAGCTGGCGGCGGTATCGCCCGGGCACCGTGTCTGGCTGCGTATCAACCCGGGCTTTGGCCACGGGCACAGCCAGAAGACCAATACCGGCGGGGAAAACAGTAAACATGGCATCTGGTATCAGCAACTGGGTGAAGCGTTGCAGGTGATCCGTGACCACGGATTAACCCTCGCCGGACTGCATATGCATATCGGTTCCGGAGTGGATTATCAGCATCTGCAGCAGGTCTGTGATGCGATGGTCGGCCAGGTCATCGAAAGCGGGGCGGATATCCCGGCGATTTCTGCCGGCGGCGGGCTCTCGGTCCCTTACCGTTACGGTGAAGACGAAATCGATACCCGCCACTATTTCAGTCTGTGGAATGCTGCGCGTCAGCGTATTGCCAGCCATCTCGGTCACCCGGTCAAACTGGAAATTGAGCCGGGCCGGTTCCTGGTGGCGCAATCCGGGGTACTGGTCAGCCAGGTGCGGGCGGTAAAACCGATGGGCAGCCGGCATTTTGTACTGGTCGATGCCGGATTCAGTGATCTGATGCGGCCAGCCATGTACGGCAGTTACCATGAAATCTCGGTGATGCCGGCAGATAACTCTGCTGCGGACACGGGGACGTTGCAGGATACCGTGGTCGCCGGTCCGCTGTGCGAGTCCGGGGATGTGTTTACCCAGCTTGAGGGCGGGACCATCGCCCCCCGGGCACTGCCCGCCGCGCGGGTCGGGGATTATCTGGTGTTTCATGACACCGGTGCCTACGGGGCGTCGATGTCTTCCGGTTATAACAGCCGACCGCTGATCCCTGAAGTGATGTTTGAAGACGGGCAGGTGCGTGAAATTCGTCGCGCCCAGACCATCGGGGAATTGCTGGCGTTAGAACTGGACACCGGCGAATAACTCACCGTTGCCGGGCGCCTCAGCCCGGCTCGTTGTACTGCGCGACGGAGTGACGGATCACCAGTGTCGGATGGAACAGGTGTGTCACCGTCGGCAGAGGCTGATTTTTGGACAGCGCCAGCGCCAGACGGGCAGCCTGTTGCGCCATCGTCACGACGGGGTAGCGGATAGTGGTCAGCCGTGGCCGCACATACCGGCTGACCAGCACATCATCAAAGCCAATCAGCGACATCTGTTGCGGCACCGGAATACTGTTATCGTTCAGCGCCGCCAGCGCGCCGGCGGCCATTGAGTCGTTATAACAGGCGACCGCACTGAAGGTTTTTCCCTGTGCCAGCAGGCTAATCATGGCTTTTTCACCTCCGGTTTCATCCGGCTCACCAAAGGCAACCAGTTGCGGATTCTGCGGGATCCGGTGGTCATTCAGTGCCCGGTAATACCCTGCCAGCCGGTCACCGGCATCCGAAATCGCATGATCAGAGCAGATAAACGCAATATTTTCGTGGCCCTGCTGGATCAGATGGCGGGTCGCCAGCCAGCTACCGTAGTTATCATCCAGGGCTATGCAACGTGATTCAAACCCCGGCAAGGTACGGTTGATCAGTACAATGCCCGGGATTTGGCGCATTAATCCGGCCAGTTCATCGTCCGGTATCTTCTTCACATGCAGTACCAGCGCTTCACACTGGTGGCGGATCAGTTGCTGTATCGCCAGCCGCTCCTGCTGCTCATTATGATAACCGTTACCGATCAGCAAAAAGTTACTGGTCTGGCTGGCAACTTCATCGACGGCTTTCACCATGGCCCCGAAGAACGGGTCAGCCACGTCGGCGACGATAAGCCCGATGGTTGCGGTAGTCTGCTGAGCCAGCGCGCGGGCATTGGCATTCGGCTGATAGTGCAGTTGCTGCATCGCCGCACGGACGGCCTGACGTGAGGCATCACTGGCTTTCGGAGAATGGTTTAAAACCCGGGAGACAGTCGCGACTGAAACACCGGCAAGTCTGGCAACATCCTTTATGGTAGCCATTAAGTTGAGTCCGGGGGGAGAGTGGCATATCGAGGAAGTGTTACGGAAAACGCCGCGGACTGCAAGCCGCAGAGCTGTCCGCGCTCCGATATCGGCAAAATTACACCCGCTGACGGTTTTTTTTGCGGTCGGGTGGTGGAAAACGTTGACAGCCGTGTTATTTCGGCGGGTTTACTTTTAAATAGCTGCTTACATTTTGCGGAGAATAGTTGCGTTTATCTGGTGGTGGCTGAGGATACTTACCTGGTAAATTGATTGTCCCAGAGGTATTGATGGGTGAACATCAAAGTTTTTGATTACACCAGCCTGCGCTGAAGCGCAGGTTTTTTTTTACCAGGAATATCCCTTTTTTTTACCGCTGATTCCCATTTTTCCCGGCCGCCTGATATGCTATCACTGTTCTGTGATAACGGACTATTACCAACTGATACACACTTTAGCTGTGATCCTGCGGGTAAATTCATTATAAAACAGCGTCAGATTGACTTATTTTATTAATTCAGCGGATTGTTATGCCCCGGATAAAAAAGATGCTGGGTAAAGACCAGATCAACAAAAACTTTAACCCTTTCCGATTTCGCCTGGTGTGCCTCGGTGTCGTGAGTTGTCTGGCTTTTCTGCTGTTGCGGGTCGGGGATTTACAACTGCTTGACCATCCTATGCTGGAGCGCGAAGCGGACCAGCGTTCACTGCGTACCGTGATCCTGCCGACCAACCGCGGCACCCTGCTGGATCGCAACGGCGATACCCTGGCCCTGAGCGTTCCGTCCCGTGACATTATTGCCGATCCGCTGAAAGTGCTCGAAGCCAATCCTGATTTCTATGGGGCCAAATGGAACTATCTGGCCTCTGCGCTGAGTATGCGCCCGGAGGAACTGGCGGCCGAAATTACCGCAAACCCGAAAAAACGCTTCCTTTATCTGGGGCGTAAAGTTGAGCTGGGTATCGCCAAAGATATTTCTCAGCTGCACCTGACGGGGATCACCTCTGTCTATGATGACAGCCGTTTCTACCCGATGGGCGATGCCGCGGCACCCCTGATTGGGATTGTCGGGGCAGATAACGGCGGTCTTAACGGCATTGAGAAAAGTTTCGATAAGATCCTGCAAGGCGAACCGGGTAAAGAGAAATACCGTCAGGATCGTCACGGTAATATCATTTCGATGATCAGTTACCAGCCGCCGTCTCAGCCACCGAACGTGCAGCTGAGTATCGATAAATTTATCCAGTACACCATGTACAGCAAGCTGCGGGACGGGGTCTTGCTGAACAAAGCCGACTCCGGTGCCGCCGTCATGGTCAGAGTCGATACCGGCGAAGTACTGGGAATGGCCTCCTATCCATCCTATAACCCGAATAACTACGACGGGGCCACTCCGGTACAGATGCGTAACGTGGCGATTAACGACAGCTTCGAACCCGGCTCTACCGTTAAACCGCTGGTGGTGATGGAAGGGTTACAGCGCCATCTGGTCCGTCCGGACTCGGTGATCGATACCACCCCGTATGTGGTTAACGGACACCTGATCCGCGATGTCGGCCACTGGCCCCGTCTGACCATGACCGGGATCCTGCAGAAATCGAGTGATATCGGGGTTTCACATATTGCCCTGGCGATGCCGGCTGACGTGTTGGTAAATACTTACCGCTCCTTCGGTCTGGGGCGGCCAACCGACCTGGGGCTGACCGGCGAAAGTACCGGGTATTTTCCGCTGCATCGTCAGCGCTGGGCGGATATCGAACGTGCTACCTTTTCCTTCGGCTATGGCCTGCGTGTGACACCGCTGCAGATGGCGCGTGAATATGCGACCCTCGGCTCGTTTGGCATCTATCGTCCGCTGTCTATCACCAAAGTGACGCCCCCGGTAGAAGGTAACCGGGTCGCCGATGAGGATGTGGTTCGCAGTGTCGTCCATATGATGGAAAGTGACGCCCTGCCCGGCGGTTCCGGTGTCCGGGCCGCGGTTCCCGGCTACCGGCTGGCGATTAAGACCGGTACGGCAGAAAAAATGGGGTCTAACGGTAAATATGACGGCGGGTATATTAACTATACCGCCGGCGTCGCACCGGCCAGCCATCCGGTGGTGGCACTGGTGATCATGATCAACCACCCGACCGCAGGGGCTCACTTCGGGGGATCGGTGGCCTCACCGATTTTCGGGAATATCATCGGCCCGGTGCTTAAATATCTGAATGTTGCGCCGGATGCGTTGTACAGCACCAACACGCCTGAAACGACCCCCTGAATTTGCACTCACCCCCTCTGTACCGCCCACGGTGCAGGGGGACGGCTGCCCAACACACTGAAAATTCATCCCGTTTTTATCGCCGCTATCCCCGGCCGTCTTGCGGCTGTCGACACTTTTTAACGAAAACCTTACGCTTTGACGGTGGAAATATGTCGCCACTGTTGTCAATAATAGAGCAAGTTATATAAATTCCGCTGCACAAAGATACGACTATCTGCTGTGCCCGATTTCTCTGATAACCACAGAATCTGATGACAAATAACACTGAAAAAACCGTTCGATATCACTGGCTGAGATGGCTTCTGGCAGGCGTTTTCTGTTTGATTATTGCCGGGGTTATCTGGCGGGTCTGGTTTTCCGGTCACGGCGCTGGCGGCGGTATGCCAGGTCCTGGCGGTCATCGCATGGGAATGCAGGCCGGTAGCGGCGGCACGCTGGTGCATGCCGGCAGCGCAACGCAGGCGAACGTCCCTGTTTATCTGAGTTCTCCCGGGACGGTGGTGCCTAATGCCAGCGTGACCGTCACCAGTCGTGTCGACGGGCAGCTGGATAAAGTGTATTTCACCGAAGGTCAGAAAGTCACCGCAGGGCAGTTGCTGGCACAGATCGATGACCGGACGTATCAGGCCACACTGCAGCAGTATGAAGGGGCACTTGCCCAGAACAAAGCCCTGCTGACCAGCGCCAGGCTGACCCTCGCCCGTTACCGTAAGCTTTATGCGGAGGACTCGCTGTCACGCCAGGATCTGGAAAGTCAGATGGCGACGGTAGGGCAGTACAGCGGCGCGGTTCAGGAAGATCAGGCCCAGATTAACAGTGCAAAAATCAATATCGGTTACTCGCGCATCACCGCGCCGGTGAGTGGTCGTGTCGGCCTGCGTCTGGTCGACCCGGGGAATATGGTGACCGCCTCCAGCACCTCACTGGTCACGATAACGCAGATGCAGCCTGCCGCCGTGACCTTCAGCGTACCGCAGAGTAATATCCCGCAACTGGTTAAAACGCTGCATCACGGCGAGGCCTTGCCTGCCACGGCGTTTGATCAGAACGACAGCACCGCGCTCGCTCAGGGGACCGTGCGGTTTATGAGCAATGAAATTGATACCAGTACCGGCAGCGTGGAACTGAAAGCGATGTTCCCGAATACCGATGAAGCGTTGTTTGCTAACCAGTTTGTTAACCTGCGTCTGCAGACCGAAGTACTGAACAATGCCACGGTGATCCCGGCACAGGCCTTACAGCTCAGCAGTGATGGCAGCTTTGTGTTTGTGATCAATGCCGACGATACGGTGACCCGCCGCAGCGTAACCACCGGTCCTGCCTATGGCAGTGATCAGCAGGTGATCCTCAGCGGCGTTAAACCGGGTGACAGGCTGGTCACGGAAGGGATCGACAGACTGACCACCGGCGCGAAAGTATCGGTCGTGGATAGCAGTGAAACCCGGGCGGCGGCCGGGACTGCTTCAGACAAAGAGCGTTCACAGGCGAAGAATTAATGAATCCCTCCCGGCTATTTATCCAACGACCGGTCGCAACCCTGTTACTGATGATCGGCCTGCTGCTCTCCGGTATTTTTGCTTACCGCTTTTTGTCCGTGTCTGCGTTGCCACAGGTCGATTATCCGACCATCCAGGTCACCACGCTCTATCCGGGGGCAAGCCCGGAAGTGATGTCCACCGCTGTCACCGCCCCGCTGGAACGTGATCTGGGCGAGATGAGCGGCCTCAGTCAGATGACCTCTGAAAGCTCCGGCGGCTCTTCGGTGATCACTCTGCGTTTCGGGCTGGACACCGCTCTGGATGTGGCCGAGCAGGAAGTCCAGGCCGCGATCAACACCGCAGACAGCCTGTTACCCAGTGGGTTGCCGAATCCGCCGACCTACAAAAAGGTGAACCCGGCCGATACGGCGGTGATCACACTGTCGGCAACCTCCAACACCCTGCCACTGACCCGCGTGCAGGATCTGATTAACACCCGTGTCGCCCTGAAACTGTCGCAGATCAGCGGCGTGGGTCTGGTGACGCTGGCCGGCGGAAACCAGCCGGCCATCCGCATCCAGCTCAATCCGCAGGCTCTGGCCGCCCATAACCTGACCTTTTCTGATGTGGACACGTTGATCACCAACAGCAACGTCAATGGTTCGAAAGGGGGCTTTGACGGCCAGTTTCACTCGGTGACTATCGATGCCAACGACCAGCTGAAAACACCACAGGAGTACGGCAATCTGATCCTCACCTGGCAGAACGGTGCGGCACTGCGCCTGAAAGATATCGCCACCATCACGCAGGGTGCCGAAAACCGCTTCCAGTCAGCCTGGGCCAACCGCCAGCCGGCGATTATCGTCAGTGTTCAGCGTCAGCCCGGTGCGAACGTTATCCAGGTGGTCGACAGTATTAAAGCGCAGCTCCCGGCGCTGCAGGCAGCCCTGCCGGACGGTGTGAAACTGAACGTGATTTCCGACCGTACCCAGACCATCCGGGCCTCGATCAGCGATGTTCAGTTTGAGCTGATGCTGTCGATAGCGCTGGTGGTGATGGTCACGTTCCTGTTCCTGCGCAATCTGTCCGCGACCCTGATCCCGAGTGTGGCGGTACCGCTGTCACTGGTCGGCACCTTCGGCGTCATGTATCTGCTGGACTTTAGCCTCAACAATCTGTCTCTGATGGCGCTGACCATTGCCACCGGCTTTGTGATCGATGATGCCATCGTCATGGTCGAGAATATCTCCAGGCGTCTGGAGGAGGGGGAGTCACCACTGGAGGCGGCCCTGAAAGGCGCGCAGCAGATAGGTTTTACCCTGATCTCGCTGACCTTCTCGCTGATTGCGGTGCTGATCCCGCTGCTGTTTATGGGCGATGTGGTCGGACGCCTGTTCCGGGAGTTCGCCATTACGCTGGCGGTTTCTATTCTGGTATCGCTGGTGGTCTCCCTGACCCTGACCCCGATGTTATGTGCGTACTTACTTCGCCATGTCCCGGAAGAGAAACAATCCCGTTTTTCCCGCAAGGTGGGGGCAGGGTTTGACCGTATCATCCGTGGTTATGACCGGTTACTGAATGTGGTGCTCAACCACCAGAAAATTACCCTGTGGGTGGCGGTCGCGACCTTTGCACTGACGGCCCTGCTGTATGTGATGGTGCCGAAAGGGTTCTTCCCGCCGCAGGATACCGGACTGATTGAAGGTACCACTATTGCCTCGCAGGATGTTTCCTTTCAGGAAATGGCGCAGCGCCAGCAGGCCCTGGCGGCGATTGTGCTGAAAAACCCGTCCGTGGCATCGCTGAGTTCCACGATAGGTATCGACGGCACCAATACCAGCCTGAACAGCGGTCGTCTGCAAATTAACCTGAAGCCTTTCTCAGAGCGCAGCGACAGTGGCGATGAGATTGTGAAACAACTGCAGCAGGCGGCGCGTCAGGTGCCGGGTATCAGCCTCTATATGCAACAGGCACAGGATCTGACCGTCAATGACCAGGTGACCCCCAGTCAGTACCAGTTTACGCTGGCCTCTCTGGACAGCGAACAGCTGGTGAAGTGGACGCCGCAACTGATTGCCGCGATGGCGAAACGTCCGGAATTTAACAGTGTGGTCAGCAACCTGCAGGATCAGGGACGTATTGCGTACGTTGATCTGGACCGTGATAAAGCCTCACGGCTGGGGATCACCGCCGCGGATGTGGATACGGCATTGTACAGCGCCTTCGGTCAGCGCCTGGTCTCGACCATTTTCACCCAGGCGAATCAGTACCGGGTGGTGCTGGAAGTCGCGCCTGATTATCAGCTAAGTCCGCAATCGCTGAATGATATCTATCTGAAATCTTCGGTGACCAGCACCAGCGACTCCGCCAGCACCACGTCTGCCGGCAGCAGTTCAGACACCACTACGGACAGCAGCACCGATACCACGACCCGTAGCGGGATGGTGAAGCTGACATCGATTGCGACGATCCATCAGCGGCTCGGGTCACTGATGAATATGCGTCTTAACCAGTACCCCGCGGTCATGGTCTCGTTTAACCTCAACCAGGGATACTCGATAGAGCAGGGACAGCAGGCGATCGGGGATATTATTCAGCAGTTAAACCTGCCGTCCTCCATCACGCTGCAGTATCAGGGCGAGGCATCGGCGTTTAAGAGCGCCACGGCCAATACCCTGTGGCTGATCCTCGCGGCCCTGCTGACCATGTATCTGGTGCTAGGCATTCTCTATGAGAGCTTTATCCACCCGGTCACCATCCTCTCGACCCTGCCGTCGGCCGCGATAGGTGCATTACTGGCGTTACTGCTGACCGGCACGGAGTTCAGTCTGATCGCCCTTATCGGGGTGATATTGCTGATCGGTATCGTGAAGAAGAACGCCATTATGATGATCGACTTTGCGCTGGAAGCCGAAAATAAACAGCATCTGTCACCGCGCGAGGCGATTCACCAGGCCTGTCTGCTGCGTTTCCGCCCGATCCTGATGACCACCATGGCCGCATTACTGGGGGCATTACCGCTGATGCTGGCCTCGGGCTCCGGGTCTGAACTGCGTGAACCGATGGGGCTGGTGATCGTCGGGGGTCTGATCGTCAGTCAGGTGCTGACATTGTTCTCCACCCCGGTGATTTATCTCTGGTTCGACGGCGTGTCACAGCGCGGAAAACGTTTTATTCAGCGTCGCCGTGATGCCGCACGGAGGGAGTCATGAGTATCACCCGGCTGTTTATCTTCCGGCCGGTTGCCACCGTTTTGCTGACTCTGGCAATGCTATTGCTGGGGACGCTGGGCTACCGGCTGTTGCCGGTGGCCCCGTTACCTCAGGTCGATTTCCCGACCATTATGGTCAGCGCCAGCCTGCCTGGTGCCAGCCCTGAAACGATGGCGGCTACGGTCGCCACCCCGCTGGAGCGTGCGCTGGGCGAAATTGCCGGCGTCACCCAGATGACGTCCAGCAGTTCTCAGGGCTCCACCACCGTTATTCTGCAGTTTTCTCTGGACCGGAATATCAACGGCGCCGCGCGGGATGTGCAGGCGGCAATCAACGCCGCCCGCAGCTTACTGCCGAGCAGTATGCCTTCGATGCCGACCTACCGGAAAGCCAACCCGTCCGATGCGCCGATAGTGATGATGGCGCTGACCTCCTCGACGCGACCGCCCGGCGAGTTATATGACCTCGCCGAGAGTAAGATAGAACAGGTGGTCTCGCAGGTGCAGGGAGTCGGTGAAGTCTCCCTGATGGGCAGTGCATTACCGGCGGTGCGTATCGATTTGCAGCCGGAAAAACTGACGCAATACGGGATCTCGCTGGATACCGTCAGAACCGCGGTGGCCAACAGCACCACCAATCTGCCGAAAGGCATACTGGAAGGGAAGAACTTCTCCTGGTCTATCGACAGTAACGGTCAGCTGGAGAGTGCCGACCGCTACCGCAACCTGATCATTCTTTATCAGAATGGCAAAGCTGTGCGCTTACACGATGTCGCCACCGTCTACGACGGCGTGCAGGATAAGTACAGTGCCGGCTTTCTGAACGGTAAACCGGCGGTAATGATTGGCGTCACCCGGCAGGCCGGTGCCAACATGCTGAAGACGATCGATGCCATAAAGGCACAGCTACCGGCCATGCGGGCGACCCTGCCGGCAGACACCAGTCTGCAGCTGGTGGTTGACCGTGCGCCGCTGGTCCGTGCCTCACTGTATGACACCGAAGAAACCCTGCTGACGGCCGTATTGCTGGTGATTGCGGTGGTGTTTGTGTTCCTGCGTAACTGGCGGGCGGTGGTGATCCCGGCACTGGCATTACCGGTCTCGCTGATCGGAACCTGCATAGTCATGTATCTGCTGGGCTACAGCCTGGATAACCTTTCCCTGATGGCGCTGATCATCGCCACCGGGTTTGTGGTGGATGATGCGATAGTGGTGCTGGAAAACATCATGCGCCATATCGAATCCGGACTGGGGCCGGTGCGGGCCGCGGTGCGCGGGGCACAGGAAGTCAGCTTTACCGTGTTATCGATGACCATCTCGCTGATTGCGGTCTTTATCCCCATCCTGCTGATGGGCAGCATTGTGGGCCGCCTGTTCCGCGAATTCGCGGTGACCCTCAGTATCTCGCTGGTCATTTCGATGTTTGTGTCGCTCAGTCTGACGCCGATGTTATGTGCCCGTTTGCTGAAGCGTCAGCCGCCGGAGACGCAGCAACCGCATCCGGTGTTCCGCTGGATTGAAAAGCAGCTTAACCGGCTGTCTGCCGCCTACGGTCGCGGGCTGGCCTGGGTGATGGCACACCAGAAACTGACCATGTTCAGTCTGCTGCTGACCGTGTTGCTGAATCTGTTTCTTTATTCGGTGGTTCAGAAAGGCTTCTTCCCGAACCAGGATACCGGGTTACTGATGGGGATGGCGCGGGCCGACCAGAATATCTCCTTCCAGGCGATGAAACCGAAAGTGGCCGAATTTACGCAAATTATCCGCTCTGACCCGGCGGTGGAAAGTGTGATGTCCTCCATGGGTAGCGGGATGTTCGGGTCGCGTAACACGGCGAATTTCTTTGTCCGGCTGAAGGACTTCGATAAACGGAAAGGTAATGCTACCGAAATTGCTAACCGGCTGAGTATGAAAGCCAGCCACGTGGCCGGAGCACAGTTATTCCTGATGGCGGCTCAGGACTTACATATTGGCGGACGCAGCGCGAATGCGACCTATCAGTACAGTCTGCAGGCCGATGATCTGGACCTGCTGCGCACCTGGACACCGAAAGTGGCGGCCGCATTGCGGGCTATCCCGCAGTTAACTGATGTGGATTCAGACTCCCAGACCGGGGGGCAGGAAGTGATGATCGATATCGACCGGGATCGGGCCAGCCGCTTAGGGGTGAATGTGGAGATGCTGGATACCCTGCTGAATAATGCCTTTGCCCAGCGCCAGATAGCCACCATTTACAAGACGCTGAACCAGTATCATGTCGTGATGATGCTGCAAAGTGACCAGACCCGTGACCCGTCGGAACTGGATAAGCTGTTCGTGATTAACGATAGCGGCGACCGGATCCCGCTGTCGGCCTTTGCCAGTTTCCGTGGCGGCAATGCGCCGCTGTCGGTCAACCACCAGGGGCAGTCGGCGACCAGTACGCTGGCCTTCAACCTGGCGGACGGGGCATCGCTGGAAGAAGCCCAGGCCGCCATTCATCAGGCGATGGCAAAAATTGGTCTGCCGGATACGATTCAGGCCGGTTTCCAGGGTACCGCCGCGGCCTTTACACAGCTGACGGCGACCATGCCGTGGCTGATTGCCGCAGCGCTGGCCACCGTCTATATCGTGCTGGGCATGCTCTATGAGAGCTATATTCATCCGCTGACTATCCTTTCGACACTGCCGTCTGCCGGGGTGGGGGCCTTGCTGCTGCTGATCCTCACCAATACCCAGCTGACGGTGATTTCACTGATCGGTATTGTGCTGCTGATCGGTATCGTCAAGAAGAACGCCATAATGATGATCGACTTCGCGCTGGATGCGGAACGTAAACAGGGGCTTACCCCGCAGGAGGCCATCACGCAGGCCTGCGTGAAACGCTTCCGTCCTATTATGATGACCACGCTGGCGGCGTTCTTCGGCGCACTTCCTCTGGCGCTGGGCAGCGGCGGGGACGCCGATCTGCGCAGTCCGCTGGGCATGGCGATTGCCGGCGGTCTGGCGCTTAGCCAGTTGCTGACCCTTTTTACCACCCCGGTGGTCTATCTGTGGCTGGACCGGCTGAGCCGCGCCACAAAACGACAATGGCACCGCCTGCGGGCCTCAGGATCCTGATTGATGAAAACAGTAAAAAAGCTTACCCCGATCTGCCTGGTATTGCTGCTCAGTGGCTGTATGGTCGGCCCGGATTACCATCGTCCGTCGGCAGATGTGCCGATACAGTTTAAAGAAGCGAAAGGCTGGCAACAGGCCACCCCGATGGATGCGGAACCGAAAGGGGAGTGGTGGCGGATCTTTAACGACCCGGAACTGAACCAGCTGATGCCTCAGGTGGCGATTTCCAACCAGAATATTGCTATGTATGCCGCACAGTACCGTGAGGCCCGTGCGCTGGCTGCGCAATCCAAAGCCGCGCTGTTCCCGTCGCTGAGTGCTACCGGCAGCTCGACCCGGGCAGCCAGCCACACCAATGGCAGTTCTCCGGTGCAGAGTATTGCTGACAGCCACTCCGCCCAACTGACCGCCAGCTGGGAAGTGGATCTCTGGGGCAGTCTGCGTCGTCAGCGGGAAGAAGATCGCGCCAGTGCTTCGGCGAGTGCGGCCGAGCTTGCCAATGCCACCCTGAGTGCGCAGTCTGAACTGGCGCAGGACTACTTCCAGCTGCGGATTATGGATGAGCGGATCGCCCTCTATCAGCAGAGTATTACTGCTTATGAAGGCTATCTGCGGGTAATCAATAATAAATACCTGGCCGGTAATGAAGATCGCGGGACGCTGGCGCAGGCACAGATGCAGCTGGCCAGTACCCGGTCAACGGCGCTGGACTATCAGTGGCAGCGCGCGCAACTGGAACACGCCATTGCTCTGCTGATCGGCCAGACACCGTCACAGTTCTCGCTGCCGGCGGCACCGCTGACCGCGACCTTACCGGCCATCCCGGTCAGTCTGCCGGGCAGCCTGTTGCAGCGCCGTCCGGATATCGCCTATGCCGAGCGTAATGTGGCTGCGGCCAACGCGGCGGTCGGGGTGGCGATTGCCGGATACTATCCGGACCTGACCTTGTCGGCCAGCGGCGGCTTTACGTCCAGTGTATTGCACAATCTGTTTTCGTTGCCTGAGCGTGTCTGGTCGCTGGGACCGGAGCTGAGCGGGACGGTTCTGGACTTCGGTGCCACCTCCGCGAAGGTGGAACAGGCCCGCGCCTCCTATGACGCCAGTGTGGCGACCTATCGCCAGACGGTGCTGACGGCGATGCAGGGTGTGGAAGATAATCTGGTCGAACTGAATACCCTGAACGACGAAATCTCGGCCCAGAAAGCCGCCAGTGATGCCGCGGCTGAATCTGCCCGTGTCACCCGCAATCAGTATGATGCCGGGATGATTGACTACCTTGATGTGGCGACCACCGAAAACAGCCGTCTCAGCGCCCGACAGAGCCTGCTGGCACTGCAGAGTACCCAATGGGTGACCAGTGTGGCTCTGGTGGCGGCCCTGGGCGGGGGCTGGAGCACCTCTGACCTGCCGGATGCGCCCGCCGGCAACCCCCGCTAGTTTCCCCATCCTCACTCTTCATTTTTACTCCGGAACCGGTCAGAAAGACGACAGACCGGTGACCGGAGTAAAAAAATAGCGACATTTCGTGCTGATTAATTGTGTCCTGCGACACAAACGTGTTTAATCCGGGGACGACTGTTTGAATATTAAGGAGAGTGGATGTTTAGTCTGTTACGTGGACTCTGCCGTCTGTTCTGGCGGGTGCGGGTGCACGGCGATTTGTCACCCTTTCAGCATGACAAATTACTGATTACTCCTAACCATACCTCTTTTCTTGATGGTGTCTTACTGAGCCTGTTCTTACCGGGTAAACCGGTGTTTGCGGTCTGGTCCGGGCTGTCTGACCGTTGGTACATGAAAGTCGTCCGTTCACTGGTTGAGGTGGTCCCGCTGGACCCGTTAAAACCGGTCTCCGTTAAACAGCTTATTCGTCTGATTAATCAGGGACGACCGGTGGTGATTTTCCCGGAAGGGCGGATCAGTATCACCGGTTCACTGATGAAAGTTTACAGCGGAGCCAGCTTTCTGGCGGCCAGAACCGGAGCGACCGTGGTGCCGGTACGCATCGAGGGAGCAGAATACAGCTGGTTTGCGCGCCAGAGCGGAGAGATCCCGCGTCGCCCCTTCCCGCAGATTAGCCTGCATATCCTGCCTGCCACCCGCATACCGATGCCGGCGGCACCTACCGGACGCCAGCGCCGGGCACAGGCCGGTGAACATCTGCATCATATTATGATGGAAGCCCGGATGGCGGCCCGCCCCAGAGAAACCTTATTTGAAGCCTTCCTGAGTGCGGCAAAACGCTATGGCGCGGGACGGACCTGTATCTCGGATGTCTTATCCCCGGCCGACAGTTACCGGAAACTGCTGAAAAAGATGCTGGGCGTGGCCCGGTTACTCGACAAGTATTGCCCGCCCGCACAGACACCCGGCCTGTTACTGCCCAATACGTCCATCACCCCGGCGGTGATTTTCGGGGCGATTTTACGCGGCCGCGTCCCGGCAATGCTGAATTACTCTGCCGGAGTGCGCGGATTGCAGGTGGCGGTGAATGCAGCCCAAATCACCACTATCTTTACCTCCCGGCAGTTCCTCGATAAGGGCAAACTCTGGCACCTGACCGAAGGACTGCAAGGAGTGAACTGGATCTATCTGGAAGATCTGAAAGGGTCACTGACTGTCCGCGATAAGCTGTGGATCCTCCGTCATCTGCTGCAACCGGAGCGGGCCCATGCCCCGCAGTCCCCGGAGGATGCCGCGGTGATCCTCTTTACGTCCGGCTCGGAAGGTGACCCGAAAGGGGTGGTACACAGCCACAAGAGCCTGCTGGCTAATGTCGAACAGATCCGCACCGTGGCAGATTTCAGACCGGGGGATCGCTTTATGTCTTCCCTGCCGTTATTTCATGCCTTTGGTCTGACGGTCGGTCTGCTGACCCCCCTGTTTACCGGCGCAGAGGCGCTACTTTACCCCAGCCCTCTGCATTACCGCATTATTCCCGAACTGGTTTATGACCGGAACTGCAACGTGCTGTTCGGTACTCCGGCTTTCCTGGCACAGTATGCCCGTTTTGCCGATCCTTATGATTTTGCGCGCATCCGTTATGTGGTTGCCGGTGCTGACCGTCTGCCGGCATCGACCCGTGATCTCTACCTGGAAAAGTTTGGTTTACGCATTCTGGAAGGCTACGGCGCGACAGAATGCGCCCCGGTATTGTCGATCAATGTGCCGATGGCGGCCCGCTTTAATACCGTCGGTCGCATCCTTCCGGCGATGGACTTCCGGCTGATCGCGGTTCCCGGCATCGACGACGGCGGGCGGCTGCAGGTGCGGGGCCCGAACCTGATGAAAGGCTATCTGCGGGCGACGGCCCCCGGGGTGATTGAGCCACCGTCCGCGGATAACGGTGAAGGCGTTATGGAAGCCGGCTGGTATGACACCGGCGACCTGGTCAGTTTTGACAGCGATGGTTTCTGCCGTATTCAGGGCAGGGTGAAACGTTTTGCCAAACTGGCCGGGGAAATGGTCTCGCTGGAGATCCCGGAGACTCTGGCCCTGAAGGTGTCGGCGGAACATCAGCATGCCGCGGTCGTCAGAACCGATGCCACGCGTGGCGAAGCGCTGGTCCTGTTTAGCACGGATAACACGCTGACACGGGACAGGCTGCTGCAGGCGGGGCGTGAGCTGGGCTATAGCGAACTGAGTGTGCCGCGTGATATTCGCTGGCTGCCACAGATGCCCCTGCTGGGCAGTGGCAAACCGGACTATCAGCAACTTAAAACAATGGCTGCGACGACAACACCGTCCACAGTGGTAAAGGATCATGAGTAATATCATTATACCGCCGCCGGCCGGCCGCGGAGGGCTGCGTCCGGTGCTGACCGCGCAATTTTTCTCGGCGTTTGGCGATAACGCGCTGTTATTTGCGACCCTGGCATTGATGAAAAATAATGACTACCCGGCATGGTCGCAACCTGTGCTACAGATGGTTTTCGTGGTGGCCTACATTCTGCTGGCCCCCTTTGTCGGGCAGTTTGCGGACAGCTTTCCTAAAGGCCGGGTGATGATGGTCGCCAACGGCCTGAAATTTATCGGGGCGGTACTGATCGGCATTAATGTTAATCCTTTTATCGGTTACGGACTGGTCGGTGTCGGTGCCGCGGCATACTCCCCCGCGAAGTACGGCATCCTGGGGGAACTGATGCCCGAGGATCAACTGATCCGGGGGAACGGATTAATGGAAAGCTCTACCATTGCCGCGATCCTGCTGGGATCGCTGTCCGGCGGAATGCTTGCCGACTGGCATGTTTCCACGGCCCTGCTGATGTGTGCTGTCATCTACGCACTGGCGGTGCTGGCGAATATCATGATCCCGGGGCTGCCGGCCGCCCGGCCGGCACAATACCGTCATCTGCGGGTGATGCTGGAGGAATTTCTGACCGCCTGCCGCACCCTCTGGCAGGACAGTGAAACCCGCTTCTCGCTGATCGGCACCAGCCTGTTCTGGGGGGCCGGGGTAACGCTGCGTTTCCTGCTGGTGCTGTGGGTGCCGGTGGCATTAGGGATCACCGACAACACCACGCCGACGCTACTGAATGCGCTGGTGGCCGTCGGTATCGTCGGTGGGGCATTGCTGGCCGGCAGGCTGATTACCCTGAAGAATACCCGGCGCTGCTTCCCTGCGGGTATTTTGCTGGGCGGGGTGGTGATTATTTTTACCCTGATGCACCACATGTACACTGCCGGTTTCTGGCTGATCATGGCCGGTGTCTGTGGCGGGGTGTTTGTCGTGCCGCTGAATGCGTTGTTACAGGTTCGAGGCCGGGCATCGGTCGGGGCCGGTTATGCCATTGCGGTACAGAATCTGGGTGAAAATGTCGCCATGCTGGGGATGCTGGCGATCTATACCCTGGCGGTCAGACTGGGCGCACCTCCGGTTGCGACCGGCTGTGCCTTCGGCGGCTTATTCGCATTGGGGATCACACTGCTCTGGAGCTGGCAGTGGCTGAAACACCGTCGCCAGTGAGGTTTCTGCACCGCGTGGCGGTGCAGAAAAAGGCCGGTCAGGGGGCAGGGTAGGTAAAGCGGCGATGGATAGCTTCCAGCTCTGCGATGACTTCTGCACTCAGCGTGAGATTAGCACTGTCGATATTGATTTTCAGCTGTTCGAGAGTGGTGGCACCCAGCAGGGTACTGGCGACAAAAGGTTGCTGGCGGACAAATGCCAGTGCCATCTGTGACGGGTCCAGCCCGTGCCGCTCAGCCAGTGCCACATAGGCTGCAATCGCCTGTGATGACTGCTCACCGGAGTATCGGGTAAAACGGCTGAAAAGGGTATTTCTCGCCCCGGCAGGTTGCCTGCCATTCAGGTATTTTCCGCTTAGCGTACCAAAAGCCAGCGATGAGTAAGCCAGCAGCTCTACCCCTTCATACTGACTGATTTCTGCCAGACCGACTTCAAAACTGCGATTCAGCAGGCTATACGGGTTCTGAATGGTCACAATCCGTGGCAGGTCATGCTTTTCTGCCAGTTGCAGATAGCGCATCACGCCCCATGCGGTTTCGTTAGATACCCCGATATAACGGATCTTGCCGGCACGGACCTGCTCAGTCAGTGCCTCCAGGGTCTCCAGCAGGGTCACCGGTACGTTTTCGTCGGTATACTCATAGCCCAGACGACCAAAAAAGTTGGCAGGCCGTTGTGGCCAGTGCAACTGATAGAGGTCGAGATAATCGGTATTCAGTCGCTGCAGGCTGGCATCTAAGGCGGCACGGATATTTTTACGGTCCAGCGCCTGCCCCGGACGGATCGAGGCATCATTGCCACGTACCGGACCGGCCACTTTACTCGCCAGTACGATTTTGTCGCGGTTACCGGTCTTCTTCAGCCAGCTGCCGATATATTTTTCCGTCAGTCCCTGGGTTTCCGGGCGTGGCGGAACGGGATACATCTCGGCAGTATCGATCAGGTTAATTCCCTGTCTCAGGGCAAAATCGAGCTGTGCGTGGGCATCGGCTTCACTGTTTTGCTCACCAAAGGTCATGGTACCCAGTCCCAGCTGACTGACTTCCAGCGAACTATGGGGAATGCGGTGATAATGCATTGCTGGCTTCCTTCTGTGGTTACGGGTAAAAAAGGCCTCTCCGGACTATAACCGGCGAAATGATGGCGCGAAAGGAAAAAAGTACCCGCGACTGCCGCCGGAACAGCGGCAGGCTGAAATCAGCGTTCGATAATGCCGGAAATCTCATCCCCGTTGATCTGAACCTGATTCCCTGACTCATCGGTGTACTGGACGAGCCCTGTATCTTTATCGATCTCCGGTTTGCCTTGGGTCATGATCATATGGCCGTCTTTGGTGGCCATGACATAATGGCTGCTGCAGCCGCCGAGCAGCAGTGCGCTGAGCATCAGGCCGCCGCCTGCAATGATACGTAATCCGTTCATGGCTCTCCTCATGTGCAGTTGTCATTTTATTACAGGTTATAGTAATAAATGATTTCTCTGCCACAGACAAACAGCAGCGCTATGAAACCGACGATAAAGCGCAAAAAAACGTGAAAATCAGATAAAAACCGGGATGTCCGGCGGAAGTTTCCCGTCACAGAGACGGCCTTCCGCCGGCGGAGGGCTAATGTGATTTGTTCTTACTTCGCAAAAGGTTAAGCATCTCCACGCCCATCGAGAAGAACATGGCGAAATAGATATAGCCTTTCGGTACGTGTATCGACACACTCTCCAGGATCAGGGTGAAGCCGACCAGGATCAGAAATGCCAGCGCCAGCATCTTAATGGTCGGATGACGGTCAACGAACTCGCCGATAGCCTTTGCCGCAAACATCATCATAATCACCGCAATTACCACTGCGGCCATCATAATAAACAGATGGTCAGACAGACCCACGGCGGTGATCACTGAATCCAGGCTGAAAATAATATCGAGCAGCATGATCTGGATAATCGCCCCGGCAAAAGAAGACACGCGACTCTCGTGCACTTCTTCGCCCCCTTCGATGGTTTCATGGATCTCTTTGGCCGATTTCCAGATCAGGAACAGCCCGCCCGCCATCAGAATAAGATCCCGCAGCGATAGGGCATGATCAAACACGGTAAACAGCGGATGAGTCAGTCGCACCACCCAGGCGATAGACGCCAGCAGTGCCAGACGCATCAGCATCGCCGCCATCAGACCCAGTTTACGGGCTTTATCCTGTTGTTTCTCAGGGAGCTTAGCCACCACCAGCGACAGAAAAATAATATTGTCGATACCCAGAACCACTTCCAGCACTATCAGTGTCCCCAGCGCCAGCCAGGCATTGGGATCAGCAATCCACTCAAACATATTCACATCAATCCTAAACGAAAGCTAAACAGAGAGTATAACCGGGCAGGATTAATCGGTTACAGTAAAAAATCACAGCAGAAAATGGCGGGCCAGCAGCGGCCCGGTAAAGGTTTTCTTCAGATAGAAGCCGCGTGGCAGCGTCATGATGGGCTGGCCCTGTGCCCCGATGCCCTCCGTGAGGGCTTTACGGTTGGCGGCTTTCGGGCGGATTTGCAGATACTGACCGTGGCGGGCGGTAATTTTATCCACGTCACCCAGTACAATCATTTCCATCAGTTCCTCCCAGTCCGCGCGCAGCTGTTCCTCCTCTTCCGGGGTAGGGCTCCACAATAACGGGGTGCCTATCCGTCGCTGTTTCAGGGGCAGGGACCGTTCACCTTCCACCGGCACCCATAAGACACGCGATAACTTATGACGCAGGTGGCAGTGCTGCCAGCTGACACCGGTATTACCGGTTAACGGCGCAACACAGACAAAGGTGGTTTCCAGTGGCTGCCCCCGGCTATCCACAGGTATGGTTTTCAGTTCGATCCCCAGATGCGCAAAGTCCTGTTCCGCCTTACTGCCTGCCGACGCCCCGAGGTGCCATTCGATCAGGGTCCCTATCCAGCCCTTATCCCGGCGAAGATCGGCCGGCACCGGCAGGAAGAACGTGGCAGCCAGTTCTTCCAGTGTTTGTCCGGCGAGCGCATAAGCACGCTGCAGTAATACCTGTTCATTTTCCGGGGCGGCCAGAGGTGCCGGCGAGTCAGACATAAGCCCTCATTTAACTGATTAAAAAACAACCTGCCAGGCGGGGGGATTTATTGATACGCCTGAATGCAGTGAGTAAATCTAATAATAGCATGATTCAACGCACTTTTTTATGTACCCGGCGGGATGTCAGAAGAACAGGGGCCAGCGTTATACCTGTTTGTCATGGGTAATAAACAGGATTATACGCAGAGTTATCCACAGAAAAATGGGATAACTGTGTATGACCCTGACTACTGGTTCGATTTACAGCCTTGACTTTAGCGGTCCGTGCAATTTTTTTTGCGATGGTGGATAACATATCACCATAAACTGTGGATAAAAATAGCGATGGTTATTTTTTGTTCTGCTCGCTAAGTTATTTGCGGCACGGCCCGTAAAACCCTTAGTTTTTGCCTGTGGTTAATTGCTTAACTAAATGAAATATAGCAATTTATTTTTTATTTCCTCACCCGGTACTTTACGGGGGATTTCGCTATTATTCAGGGAAATCCCGTGTTCTGCACAAAGCTATCCACAGAAAAGGTGCATAAAATCAGGCTCTCTGACCGGTCTCTGTTTATAACTCTAAGGTTTTTTGTGGGTTATCCCTGATTTATTCTGTCGAATCCCTGTCAGCCAGTGGTTTACCGCCTGTAAGGAGTATGAAACAATCAGGCTATCTAAAGATAGCTTTGAGGTAGTCTGGTGATCGATGATGATGGCTACCGCCCGAATGTTGGGATTGTAATCTGTAACAGGCAAGGACAGGTTCTGTGGGCCAGGCGTTTCGGACAACACTCCTGGCAGTTTCCTCAGGGAGGCATTAATCCCGGAGAGACCCCGGAACAGGCGATGTATCGGGAATTGTTTGAAGAAGTCGGCTTACATCGTAAAGATGTACGGATTATCGCCTCTACCCGTAACTGGTTGCGTTACAAATTGCCCAAACGTTTGGTGCGTTGGGATACCCGGCCGGTGTGTATCGGCCAGAAACAAAAATGGTTTCTGCTGCAACTGCAATGCCACGAGAATGCCATTAATGTCCAGGGAAGCAGTACCCCTGAATTTGATGGCTGGCGCTGGGTAAGTTTCTGGTACCCGGTGCGCCAGGTTGTCTCTTTCAAACGTGATGTCTATCGCCGCGTGATGAAAGAGTTCGCGACTGTGGTGATGTCTGCAACAGAGAATTCACTGCCACGCAGTCAACAGCCCGGCCGAAGAAAAAGAGGATAGAGCATGGCGCTGATGCTCACCCGGTTACGCGATATTGTAGAAAAGGTAGCCAGTGCTTCCAGACTCAATGAAGCACTCGATATACTGGTGAATGAGATCTGCCAGGCGATGGAAACCGAGGTCTGCTCGGTGTACCTGGCCGATCAGGAGCGTCAGTGCTATTACCTGATGGCAACCCGCGGTCTGAAAAAACCGCGTGGTCGCACCATTACTCTGGCTCTGGATGAAGGGATTGTCGGACTGGTCGGTCGCCTGGCCGAACCGATTAACCTGGCCGACGCCCAGAGCCATCCCAGCTTCAAATTTATTCCTTCCGTAAAAGAAGAGCATTATCGCTCGTTTCTGGGCGCACCTATCATCAACCGTCGTCAGGTGCTTGGTGTTCTGGTGGTTCAGCAGCGTGAATTACGCTCGTTTGACGAGTCAGAAGAGTCCTTTCTGGTCACCCTGGCGACCCAGGTCGGTACGCTGCTTTCCCAGTCGCAGGTAGGGCAGCTATTCGGGGTATTTCGTCAGAGCCGTATCCGTGCCATTGCCGCCTCACCCGGGGTTGCGGTCGCCCCGGGCTGGGTTGACCATATTCAGCCAACCCTCGAACAGGTCACCCCGGCCTCGACGCTGGATACGGCGCAGGAACGCGAACGTCTGTTACGGGCGATGAGTGAAGCCGGCGACGAATTCCGTCGCTACAGTAAGCGCTTCTCCGGCAGTATTCAGAAAGAGAGCGCGGCCATTTTTGACCTTTACTCTCACCTGCTGAGTGACCCGCGGCTGAAGAAAGACCTGCTCAGTGAGATAGACCAGGGTGCCGTGGCCGAATGGGCCGTTAAAACCGTGATCGAGCAGTACGCCGGGCAGTTTGCTGACCTGAAAGATGCGTATCTGCGCGAACGCAGCGGCGATATTCGTGAACTCGGGCAGCGTTTACTGTTCCATCTCGATGACAGCCTGCATGGCACCAATGCCTGGCCGGAACGTTTTGTGCTGGTGGCGGATGAACTGACCGCGACGGCACTGGCCGAAGTGCCTCCGGAACGGTTGATAGGCGTAGTGGTCCGCGACGGTGCGGCGAACTCCCATGCCGCCATTCTGACCCGGGCCATGGGCATCCCGGCGGTTATGGGAGCGGATATCCGTCCCGGACAGTTACACAAACATCTGCTGATTGTTGACGGTTACCGGGGGGAATTACTGATAGACCCTGAGCCGATACTGATCAAAGAGTATCAGCGGCTGATCCGCGAAGAGAATGCGCTCAGCGAAACCGCCGAGACCGTCGCCGGGCAGCCAGGGGTCATGAAACACGGTGAACCGGTGACTATCCTGCTGAATGCTGGTCTGAGTGCCGAGCTTGAGCAGACGATGGGAGACCGGGTCGATGGTGTCGGCCTGTACCGTACCGAAGTGCCTTTTATGTTGCAGAGTGGCTTTCCGTCGGAAGAAGAGCAGGTCGCGCAATATCAGGGCATGCTGCAGGTCTTTAATAATAAGCCGGTGACCCTGCGTACCCTGGATATCGGGGCCGATAAACAGCTGCCGTATATGCCCATCAGCGAAGAAAACCCCAGCCTGGGCTGGCGGGGAATTCGTCTGACGCTCGACCAGCCGGAAATTTTTCTGGTTCAGGTGAGGGCGATGCTGCGTGCCAATGCGGCCTCCGGTAACCTTAAAATTCTGTTACCGATGATCACCAGTATCGAGGAGATCGATGAGGCCCGTAAACTGATCGAGCGGGCAGGGCATGAAGTCGAAGAGATGCTGGGCTACGAGATCCCGCGGCCTCAGGTCGGTGTCATGATAGAAGTACCGTCGATGATTTTTCTGATACCGCAGGTGGCCCGTACGGTTGACTTTATTTCGGTCGGGACCAACGACCTGACGCAGTATCTGCTGGCCGTTGACCGGAATAATACCCGGGTGGCAAACCTTTACGACTCGCTGCATCCGTCGGTACTGAAAGCGATGTATCAGATTAACTTAGAGGCGCGGCGCCATAACCTGCCGATCAGTGTGTGTGGTGAAATGGCCGGTGACCCGATGAGTGTGCCGCTGCTGACCGGGATGGGGTACCGCCATTTAAGTATGAACGGTAAAAACGTATCGCGGGTGAAATACCTGCTGCGTCACCTGGATTGCAGCGAGACAGAGCAACTGGTTGCACAGGTATTACAGGCCAGTACCGCGAGTGAAGTCCGTTATCAGGTGGCCGTCTTTATGGAGCGGCGGGGACTCGGAGGGTTGATCCGCGGCGGACGTTAGCGGCTCATCCCCGTTTACATTTAGCCACCCCCGGCCCCGGGTGGCTGTGCTATCATGCGCAACTCTTCGCGGTCTTCACCGGTAAAATGGTTTTTCCGGTGACAGGCTTTCAGATAGAAAGAATAATGGTGAAAGATGACTAACGGCTATATCGCTTTTCCAAAATTTGACCCGGTGATTTTTTCTATCGGTCCGGTATCACTGCACTGGTACGGATTGATGTATTTGATCGGCTTTATTTTCGCTATGTGGCTGGCCGGACGTCGCGCCGATAAACCCGGCAGTGGCTGGACCCGTAATGAAGTCGAAAATCTGCTCTATGCCGGGTTCCTCGGGGTCTTCCTGGGCGGAAGGATCGGTTATGTGCTGTTTTATAACCTGCCGCTGTTTTTACAGAATCCATTGTATCTCTTCAAAGTCTGGGATGGCGGGATGTCCTTCCATGGCGGCCTGATCGGCGTCATCGTGGTCATGCTGGTGTTTGCCCATCGTACCGGCCGTAACTTTTTCCAGGTCTCTGACTTTATTGCACCGCTGATCCCTTTCGGGCTGGGTGCCGGACGTCTGGGTAATTTTATCAATGGCGAATTATGGGGCCGCGTCGACCCGAACTGTCCATGGGCGATGTTATTCCCGGGCTCGAGGGATGAGGATCTGGCACTGGTCGCGACGCATCCGCAGTGGCAGTCATTACTGAACACCTACGGTGTCCTGCCACGTCATCCGTCACAGCTCTATGAACTGCTGCTGGAAGGGGTGATCCTGTTTATCATCCTGAATGTATTTATTCGCAAACCGCGCCCGCTGGGAAGTGTGTCAGGTCTGTTCCTGATTGGTTACGGCGCTTTCCGTATCATCGTTGAATTCTTCCGCCAACCGGATGCCCAGCTGGGTCTGTTTGACGGTGTGATCAGTATGGGGCAAATCCTGTCGATTCCGATGATTCTGGCCGGTGTGATTATGATGATTTGGGCTTACCGTAGAAGCTCGCTGAAACAACCGGGTGAAGTAAAATGAAACAGTATCTGGAACTGATGCAGAAAGTCTTAAACGAGGGTGCATCAAAAGATGACCGTACAGGTACCGGCACATTGTCGATATTTGGTCACCAGATGCGCTTTGATCTGCAGCAGGGCTTTCCGCTGGTCACGACCAAAAAGTGTCATATCCGCTCCATTATTCATGAGTTGCTCTGGTTCCTGAAAGGGGAAACCAACATTGCTTATCTGAAGGAGAATAAGGTCACTATCTGGGATGAGTGGGCAGACGAACAGGGTGATCTGGGGCCGGTCTATGGTCGTCAGTGGCGGAGCTGGCCTTCGGCAGACGGCCGCCATATCGACCAGATCAGTGAGGTCATTCGTCAGCTGAAACAGGACCCGGATTCACGGCGTATTATTGTTTCTGCATGGAACGTCGGTGAACTGGACAAAATGGCGCTGGCACCCTGCCATGCGTTCTTCCAGTTCTATGTGGCGGATGGCCGTCTGAGCTGTCAGTTGTATCAGCGCTCGTGTGACGTCTTCCTGGGCCTGCCGTTTAATATCGCCAGCTATGCCTTACTGGTGCATATGGTCGCCCAGCAGTGCGATTTGCAGGTGGGTGATTTTGTCTGGACCGGCGGGGATACTCACCTGTACAACAACCACCTTGAGCAGGCGCGTCTGCAACTGACCCGGGAGCCACGCCCGTTACCGGTGCTGAAAATCAAGCGTAAGCCTGATTCCATCTTCGATTACACCTTCGATGATTTTGAGATTGAAGGCTATGATCCTCACCCGGCGATCAAGGCCCCGGTCGCCGTCTGAGTTCATCCGCGCAGTAAACGCATCACGGCGGTAGTGCATTGGCACTGCCGCTTTTTTTTGCCTCTCCGCACAAATCCCGCTGAATCTCTGAGGTGACCGGTCTTTTTCTGCGTAGCCGCCCGGAGGCTGTCGCGTTGCCGGAGTACCGGCTGCTTTTTCTGCCGCATACTGCGGATATGAATAACAACACTCACCTTTCTTCGGATGGATTCACTTTGCCTGAACTGGCACTGGTCCTGCTGATCACTGCCTTACTGGCGGGCGGCGGCGGCCTGTTCTGGCAGGGCTGGCGTGAGCAACAGCAACTGGCAGAGACGGCGACCGGTTTACAGGTGTTTCTTGCCGGGGTCCGCGAGGTTGCGAACCGCACCAATCGTCATCTGCCGCTGGCCATTTATCGCAGTGGCGATATCTGGTGCGTGGACACCCGTCCTCAGGCAGAGCGCAACGGATGTTTGCGGACGGCCCGTTTTGTCTGGCGCGCGCCCTATCCGCAGATACAGTTACTGGCGGTGCTCGGGGAGCCCGGGTTTTACGGTCGCCGGAATGTTGCGCGGGCAGGCAGCCTGGAGTTTGGTACACCCGCCCGGCGCATGCGGGTGATTATTTCGTCGCGGGCGAGGATAAGGCTCTGTCAGCCAGCGGCAGGGGGATGCGAATAATGCCGAAACCGGGGAAACGCAGCGGAAAGCGTCACGGCTTTACCCTGGGGGAAATGTTGCTGGCCCTGCTGATCAGCAGCGGTATCTTTCTGGGCGCGGCGCGATTTTTCCCGCATCTGGTCCGGAACAACGGACGACTGCAACAGCAAACCCTGCTGGCACAGGAAGTCCATGAACTGCTGCTGATGCTGGAAAAACATTTCCGGCGTGCGGGGTACTGCGAAAAGCCGCCCTGTGCCCGTCCGCCGGTCATACTGAGTGCCGATGGTCGCTGCCTGATAGTGCGGTTACAGTCGCGGCGCTATGTGCCGGGAGAGGTTTCCGGTAGCCTGAAAAATGACAGTTACGGCTTCCGCTGGCGGGATAAACGCCTGGAGACTCAGCGGGGGGTAACAGGCTGTGACGGCTCCGGGTGGGAAGGCGTTAATGATCCGGCATCGCTGCAGATTATGCGATTACGCTTTCTGCGTGAGCGTTCCCGGCTGGGGGTGGAACTGACGGCCAGCGCCGGTTCCGGAGTGACGCTGACGCGACGGCACTGGGTGCTGTCCGAAAACCTGTGAAACAGCGGGGCAGCTCACCGCTGCTGATTGTCGTTTTGCTGTTGCTGATGGGGAGCCTGTTATTGCAGGCCAGTGAACGGATCTTACGGGCCGGTATGCCGGGAGGGAGCGATGAATATCATTACCTGCAGGATTTCTTTCAGGCCGCATCGTCACTGGCCTGGGGTGGACAGCAACGCTGGGAAGACCATGAGGGATGGCAATGCCGGCAGTCCCCGGAAGAAGGCTGGCGCAGTTGCCTGTTATGGCAGACCCGCGAACGCGGGATATTACGCGGGCAATCGGCCAATGGCGAGATACTGCTCTGGCGATGGGTTCAGCCAGCAGATGCGGCCCGTTCGCGTATTACCGCCATCCCTGCTGGCTGGAGTGACCTTTGCCCGTTACCCGATGAACGGGAATGCCGGCAGGGGCTTTAGTCTGGCTGAATGCCTTATCGCTTTACTGATCCTCTCACTCAGCGTTTTGCTGCTCAGTCAGTACCATCGGCAACTGGTCAGCAGTTACCAGCGACAATGGGCACAACGCGATGCCGTACGGGCTGCTGCTCAGGTACTGGCGGGCAAGCCCCCCGCCGGCTGGCGCAGTGATGTCAGCCGTCAGCCTGCGGCAGACGGCTGTGTGCGGGTAATCGCACATACGGAAGGACCATTTCGCCGGCAGGCCACCCTGCAACAACTGTTTTGTCCGCCCTTTGGTGATCGTTTACCGTAATAAGTGGGCGCGGGGCTTGCAACCGGAAGATGAGCAGGTAGAGTGACGTGGCAGAGACGGCAGGCGTCGCAGGAGACAATATGTTCAGGGTCTATCATTCAAATCAGCTGGATATTTTAAAAGATCTGACGGCACACCTTATCAAAAGGGAGCCGTTAGCTGATCCGTTCAGTAAAGAGGTCGTACTGGTGCAGAGTCCCGGTATGGCTCAGTGGCTGCAAATGGCGCTGGCGGAAGAGTTTTCGGTGGCCGCGAATATCGGGTTTCCGCTACCGGCCAGTTTTATCTGGCAGATGTTTGTCTGCGTACTCCCCGGTATCCCGAAAGAAAGTGCCTTCAATAAAAGCGCCATGAGCTGGAAGCTGATGACGTTACTGCCCGGACTTCTGTCACAGGACACCTTTCTGCCGCTCCGCCATTACCTGAACGATGATGATGATAAACGTAAGCTGTTTCAGTTAAGCACCCGCATTGCTGACCTGTTTGACCAGTATCTGGTGTATCGTCCGGACTGGCTGAACCTGTGGGAACAGCAACAACAGGTCGATGGTCTGGGAGAGGCGCAGCAGTGGCAGGCGCCTCTGTGGCGGGCGCTGGTCGCGTATACCGCCGAACTGGAACAGCCCGAATGGCACCGTGCTAACCTCTATTCCCGGTTTATTGAAGCTCTGGAAAATTGTGACACTCCGCCGGAAGGCCTGCCGCCACGGGTTTTTATCTGCGGTATCTCAGCACTGCCGCCGGTGTATCTGCAGGCCCTGCAGGCCCTGGGCCGCCATATTGATATCCATCTGCTATTTACTAACCCTTGTCGTGATTACTGGGGGGATATCCGTGACCCGGCATTTCTGGCGAAGCTGCAAAGCCGTCAGCGTAAGCTGCATCAGTCTTCACAGCAACGCCCGCTGTTCCGTGACCCGGGGCAGGCCTCATCGCTGTTTGGTCCGGACGGGGAACAGCAACTGACGCAACCACTGCTGGCTTCGTGGGGGAAACTGGGGCGCGATAACCTCTATTTGCTGGCGCAGATGGACGCTCTGGATAATGAAATCGATGCCTTTGTCGAACCGGGGCACGATACGCTACTGCACTCGCTACAGCAGGATATTCTGACGCTGGAAGATCACGCTGTGATCGGTATTACGACGGAAGAATTTAATAACAGCAGTGCCCGGCGGTTGCTGAACCCGCAGGATGACTCCTTTACCCTGCGGGCCTGCCACAGTCCGCAGCGTGAAGTCGAGGTGGTACAGGATTACCTGCTGGGGCTGATGGATGCCGATCCGACGTTAAAGCCCCGCGATATTATCGTGATGGTATCCGATATCGACAGTTACTCCCCCTTTATTCAGTCGGTATTTACCGATGTCAGCCGTGAACGGTATCTGCCTTTTGCCATTTCTGACCGCAGGGCAAGCCAGGCACACCCGGTGATCCAGGCCTTTCTGCAGTTACTGTCCTTACCGGACAGCCGGTTTACCTCTGAAGATATTCTGGCTCTGCTGGAGGTGCCAGCCCTGGCGGAACGTTTTGCCATTGATGAACAGGGCCTGCGGACACTGCGCCATTGGGTCGATGAGTCGGGAGTGCGCTGGGGGCTGGATGACAGCAGCGTCAGTGATCTCTCACTGCCTGTGACCGGCCAGCATACCTGGCAGTTCGGCCTGCAACGGATGCTGCTGGGCTATGCGCTGGAAAGTGAGCAGGGCGACTGGCAGGGGATCCTGCCCTATGATGAATCTGCCGGATTGCAGGCCGAACTGGCCGGGCAACTGGCAGAACTGCTCAGTTGTCTGGCCGAATGGCGACAGCGTCTGCGGCAGTCACTGACACTGGAAGCGTGGCAGCCCTGTTGCCGTGAACTGATCGATACCTTTTTTGCCGGCGACACGGACAGCGAAACGGCCCTGGTACTGATTGATGAACAGTGGCGTCAACTGCTGGAGCAGGGGCTGGAGTCCCGCTATCCGGGCGAGGTTCCTGTAACGGTGCTGCGCGATGAACTGCGCAGCCGTCTGGAACAGGAGCGGATCAGCCAGCGGTTCCTGGCCGGTCAGGTGAACTTCTGTACCCTGATGCCGATGCGCTCAATCCCGTTTAAAGTGGTCTGTCTGCTGGGGATGAATGACGGCGTTTATCCGCGCACCCTGACCCCTTCCGGATTTGACTTGATGCAGCAGTCCCCGCGAAAAGGGGACCGCAGCCGGCGTGATGATGACCGCTATCTGTTTCTTGAGGCCTTGCTCTCTGCCAGGGACCGGCTCTACATCAGCTATATCGGGCGCAGTATCCGTGACAATGCCGAACGGCTGCCGTCGGTACTGGTCAGTGAACTCTGTGAATATGTTACCCGCAGCTTCCGCCTGCCCGGCAGTGAATCACTGAATGTGGATGACAGTGCGCAGCAGGTGATGCAGCACCTGTTATATCAGCATAGCCGCACCCCGTTTGCCCCGGAAAACTTTATTGCGGAACATGCCCGTCAAAGTTTTGCCAGCGAGTGGCTGCCGGCGGCCAGTGGTCAGGGGCTGCCGGTCCCGGCGTTTGTGACGCCGCTGGAACCGTTCAGTCCGGAAGAGGTGTCGCTCGACCAGTTACTGCGTTTCTGGCGTCATCCGGTACGGGCGTGGTTTACCCAGCGTCTGGGGATCAGTTTCCTGGCGCAGGAGGATGAATTGCCGGACACTGAACCGTTTGAGCTGGATAACCTGCAACGCTATCAGATCAACACTCAGCTGCTGAATACTCTGGTCAGCCGGCATGACAGCGAACAGTTTTTCAGACGGCAGCGGATGGCAGGACATCTGCCTTACGGGGCCTTTGGTAACATTTTCCGGGATAAACAACTCAGTGAAATGCAGGACATCGCCGCCAGAGTCAGCGACCAGTTGACGGAAAGCCGCAGTGTGGAAGTGGATCTGACTCTCTCATTGCGCCTGACCGGCTGGCTGACCGGGGTTCAGGATGACGGCATACTGCGCTGGCGTCCGGGGGAACTGAATCTCAGCGATGGTTTACTGCTATGGATAGAACATGTGGTGAGTTGTGCACTGGGCATGCCGGGGATCAGCCGCATGTATGGCCGCCATGACAGTTGCTGGCGGTTTATGCCACTGGGGCAGGAAGAGGCGATGCAACAACTGGAAAAACTACTGACAGGCTACCTGCAGGGGATGAATAGCCCGTTAATGTTGCTGAACCGCAGCGGCGGGGGCTGGTTGCAGGCCTGCCTGAATAAAGAGCTGCAGCTTGCCGGTGACGAAGAGACCCTGCGCAAAGCCCTGCAGAAACTCACCGAGGGCTGGCAGGGTACCGTACTGATCCCGGGGGAAGGGGAAGACCCTTACCTGCAGCGTCTGTGCCGTGAACTGAATGAGGATACCGTGAATGCCATTTGTCAGGCCGCTGAAACCTGGTATCTGCCGGTACTCCGTGCCCATACGCCGGAATAACGGCGGCATTCACGATGATCCTCCTGAACTGACTAACGAGTAGACACCCATGAATTCTCAGCAGGCTGAAGCGCTGGACCCGTTAATTCTGCCATTACAGGGAGAGAGGCTGATAGAGGCCTCTGCGGGCACCGGTAAAACATTTACCATCGGTATCCTCTACCTGCGCCTGTTACTCGGGCTGGGCGGAGAGAAAGCATTTCACCGGCCCTTAAGCGTCGAAGAGATCCTGGTGGTGACCTTTACCGAGGCCGCAACCGCCGAATTACGCGGGCGTATTCGTCACAACATCCATGAACTGCGTATTGCCTGTCTGCGCTATGCCGATGATCCGCAACAGGTGTCGGCACAGTGGCGGCCACTGATTGAGCAGATAGAGGATATCACTGCGGCAACGGAGCTGCTGCTGGCGGCAGAACGTCAGATGGATGCCTCCTCCGTCTTTACCATTCATGGCTTTTGTCAGCGGATGCTGAATATGAACGCGTTTGAGTCCGGTATGTTGTTTGAACAACAGCTGGTGGAAAACGAACAGCAACTGCTCAGTCAGGCTGCCGCCGATTTCTGGCGTCGTTATTGTTACCCGCTGGAAGAAGAGGTGGCCCGTGAGGTCCTGAAAACCTTTACCGGTCCGGAGCACCTGCTGGCGTCCCTGCAACCCTGGCTGCAGGGAGAAATGCCGGTCATCTCTCCGGCACCGTCAGACAATGAAAGCCTGACCGAACGGCACCGCAGGAATATTGCCCGTATTCAGGCCATTAAGCAGGCCTGGGGCGAGGCGGCGGCAGATCTGCTGCCGCTGATCCAGGATTCCGGTGTCGATAAGCGCAGTTACAGTAGTAAACACTTACCTTCGTGGATAGAAAAGCTGACGGCCTGGGCCGCAGAAGAGACCTGTGATTATCTGGTCCCGAAGGAACTGGAACGCTTTCAGCAGTCGGTACTGGCAGAAAAAACGAAAAAAGGGGCGGTGCCGGAACACCCTCTGTTCACTCAGGCAGAACGTTTTCTGCAGAAAAAAGTCACCTTATATGATTGCCTGGTGGGGCATGCGCTGCGTGAAATCCGCCAGTCCGTTTATCAGCAGAAACGCCAGCAGGCATTACTCAGTTTTGATGACTTACTGAGCCGTTTTGACCACGCCCTGGGCCAGGCCGCCGGGGCCAGCCTGGCAGAGTCTGTCCGTCAGCGATACCCGGTCGCGATGATCGACGAATTCCAGGACACGGACCCGCTCCAGTACCGGATTTTCCAGGCGATCTATGGCGGACAGCCGGAAAATGCGATGCTACTGATTGGCGATCCGAAACAGGCGATTTACGCGTTTCGTGGTGCAGACATTTTTACCTATATTTCGGCAAGGAAAAAAGTCAGTGCTCACTACACGCTGGGGACTAACTGGCGCTCCTCTCCCGGTATGGTGAGCAGTGTGAACCGGTTATTCTCTCAGAGCGATAACCCCTTTGTTTTTAACGATATTCCGTTTTTACCGGTGGCGGCGGCCGGTAAAAATAATCCGCTGCGCCTGCATTATGACGGGGAGTGCCAGCCGGCCATGCGATTCTGGCTGCCGCCCACCGATGCGATGGGGGTTAGTGAGTACCAGCATTTTATGGCACAACTGGCAGCGGCGGACATCGCACGCTGGCTGATTGCCGGTCAGCAGGGACGGGCCTGCTTTATTGATGCTGCGCAGCAAAAAATACCGGTCAGTGCGGCGGATATTACCGTGCTGGTGCGCAGTCGTCAGGAAGCCTCCCTGATGCGCAAGGCCTTACAGAACAAAGGCATCAATTCCGTCTACCTGTCGGGGCGCGACAGCGTTTATCAGACGGCGGAAGCCCGTGAGTTATTATGGCTGCTGCAGGCGATACTGGCCCCTGAACAGGAACGAACCCTGCGTACCGCGCTGGCCACCTCCCTGATGGGGCTGAGTGCGGTACAGATTGAAGAAATCAGTCAGGACAGCCGTCAGTGGGACCTGATGACAGACCGCTTTGCCGGCTGGCAGCAACTCTGGCGGAAATCGGGCATTCTGCCGATGTTACGCCATCTGATGATACAGCAGCAGTTACCGGAAAACCTGCTGGCCAGTGACGGCGGTGAACGCAGGCTGACCGATATCATGCACCTCGGGGAACTGTTACAGGAAGCCGCGGTTCAGCTCGACAGCCCGCATGCGCTGGTGCGCTACCTGTCACGGCAGATCCTGCGTCCCGATATTAACGGCAGCAATCAGCAACTGCGTCTGGAAAGCGATCGGCACCTGGTGCAGATTGTGACTATTCATAAATCCAAAGGGCTGGAATATCCGCTGGTCTGGCTGCCGTTTATTGCCGCTTACCGGCCTGCCGCCTCTGCGCTCTACCATGACCGGCAGAATTACCAGGCGGTGCTTGACCTGGAAAAAGAGGAGGCAAGTCTCGAACTGGCCGAGCAGGAGCGGCTGGCAGAAGATTTGCGTCTGCTGTACGTGGCGGTCACCCGTTCTGTATGGCATTGCAGTCTCGGCATCGCCCCGTTGTTCCGCGGTAACCGTAAACAGCAGGGGGAGACCGATCTGCACCACAGTGCCATCGGATACCTGATTCAAAAGGGGCAGGCGCTCAGTGCGGATGGCCTGCGTGAACGGCTGGCTGCGCTGGCGAATGAACAGATGGTGGTGAGCGAACCCTATCCGGAAGAGATCCCCGCGTTTACAGACCACCCGGAGGCCGAACCGCAACTGACCAGCCGGCGTCTGAGCCGTTCGCTGAACGATGCCTGGCGTGTGACCAGTTACTCCGGTCTGCAACATCATCACGGTACCCGGTTACTGGATATTATGCCCGGCTTTGATATTGATGCCGCCGGAGAGCAGCAGGACGACGATGAACAGCAGCTGACCGCGCATCATTTTCCGCGTGGTGCCGGGCCCGGAACCTTCCTGCATAGCCTGTTTGAACAACTGGATTTTACACAGCCCGTCCCCGGCGAGTGGCTGAGCGAGCAGGTCGCTGCCCACGGCTATCCGCCACATTGGGTACCGGTGCTGCAGCAATGGCTGGATACCCTGCTGCAGACCCCGTTAGCGGAGGATCAATTGTCGCTTTCCTGTCTGCAGCCAAAAGATCTGCTGGTGGAAATGGAATTCTATCTTCCGATTAAAACATTGCTGCGTCCTGAACGGCTGGATGCGCTGATGCGTCGTTATGATCCGCTTTCACAGCAGGCGGGGGCCGTCGATTTTCAGCAGGTGAAAGGCATGCTGAAAGGCTTTATCGATCTGGTGTTTCGCTGGCAGGGTAAATATTATCTGCTGGATTATAAGTCTAACTGGCTGGGTGCCGACAGTTCTGCCTATACCCCGCAGGCGATGGCACAGGCGATGATCGACCACCGGTACGATATGCAATATCAGCTCTATTCGCTGGCGCTGCATCGTTATCTTCGGCACCGGATAGCGGATTATGACTATCGCCAGCACTTCGGGGGCGTGTTTTACCTCTTCCTGCGTGGAATGGGCGGTGAACAGCCGGAAAATGGGGTGTTTTTCACCCGCCCGGAGGAAGACTTTATTGATCAGCTGGATGCGCTGTTTGCCGGGCCGGAGGATACCGATGTCTGAATTTGACTCATTGCTGAAGCAGGCGCAGGAACAACAGATGTTCCGGCCTCTGGATTTGCGGTTCGCTGCGTTGACTGAGGGGGGCGGATCACCCGCCCGCCGTCTGGCGGCGGCCTGCCTGAGTGCCGGCACCGGAGAAGGGCATGTCTGTTTGCCCTTATCGCTGCTTTCGCCGGCCTCTCTGTTTGCCGGACGACAACTGGCGCTGGCTGAAGCTCTCTGGCAGGCCGCCGCCGCCCCGGAGAATGAGGATGACTGGCTGACAGTGCTGGAGGGCTGGGATGCGGTAAGTGATGGCTCACAATCCACACCGCTGGTGCTGGCTCACCGTAAGCTCTACCTGCACCGGATGTGGCTCTACGAAAAGCAGGTCGCCCGCTTTTTTTCTGACGGGTTGACGACTGCGCCAGCGGATCCCGGGCAGATCCGCCAGGTACTGGACGGCTTGTTCGGGGAGGAGGGCAATAACTGGCAGAAGGTGGCGGCGGCCGTCGCACTGACACGTCAGTATTCCGTGATCTCCGGCGGTCCGGGAACCGGTAAGACGACGACGGTTGCCCGACTGCTGGCCGCCTTGCTCACCCTGGAGCCTGGCCGTTTACGCATCCGCATGGCGGCACCGACCGGGAAAGCCGCGGCCAGGCTGACCGAATCGCTGGGGAACGCATTACAGGCGCTGCCGGTCAGCGATGCGCTGAAAGCCCGTTTTCCGCAGGAGGCAACCACCCTGCACCGGCTGCTGGGGGCACAACCGGCCACCCGGCGCCTGCGCTATCATGCCGGTAACCCGCTGCATCTGGATGTGCTGGTAGTGGATGAAGCCTCGATGGTGGATCTTTCGATGATGGCCTCGCTGATCAGTGCGCTGCCGCCTGCGGCCAGAGTTATTTTTCTGGGCGACCGTGATCAGCTGGCTTCCGTTGAGGCCGGTGCTGTACTCGGTGACCTTTGCCGTAGCGCGGAATTCGGCTATAGCCCGGCCCGTGCGGCAGAACTGGGGGCGCTGACCGGCGCGGATATTGCCGGTACAGAAGCCGCTCAGGCTCCCGCGGTGCGTGACAGCCTGTGTCTGTTACAACAGAGTTACCGGTTTTCGTCCGGTTCAGGGATCGGGCAACTGGCTGCAGCCGTTAATCAGGGCGATCTGTCGCGGCTGGCGGCTGTCCGGGGCCAGGATTTCCGGGATATCCGGTTATGCCCGCTGGATTCTGCGGAGCAATGGCAGTCGATGCTGAATGATATCAGCCTGGGCTATGCCGGAATGATAGAAAAGGTGAATAACCATGCCTCCCCGGCAGAAGTGTTACTTACCTTCAGCCGCTATCAGTTGCTCTGCGCGTTACGCGAAGGTCCGTTTGGCGTCAGCGGTCTGAATCAGCGCATTGAACAGCGCCTGAGGCAACAGCAGCGGCTACCGCCGGCCGCCGGAAGCGGTAATCTTTATGCCGGACGTCCGGTGATGATCACCCGTAATGACAATGCTCTGGGGCTGTTTAACGGTGATATTGGCATCATTATGTTCGATGAAACGCAACAGCTGAAAGCGCACTTCCTGCTGCCGGATGGCAGTGTAAAAGCGGTTCACCCCAGTCGTTTACCGCCGCATGATACGGCCTGGGCAATGACGGTTCACAAATCGCAAGGCTCGGAGTTTGATCATACGGCTCTGGTGCTGCCGGCCCGGTACAGCCCGGTTCTGAGCCGGGAACTGGTATACACCGCCATTACCCGGGCGCGGACACAACTGACCATTTACAGTGATGAAGCCGTATTTACGCGGGCGATACAGTCACGTACCCGCAGACGAAGCGGATTAAGTGACCAGCTGGTGAATGAACCGCCGCGGGCTGACTGACGGTAAAAAGAGGACGGCATCCTCCCGGCAGGGAAGATGCCGTGGCAGGATCAGTCCAGGCTCAGCATCAGGACTTTGGAACGGCGCTGGTAGTTGTACATTTTCTTTTTGGTTTCAGGCAGAGATTCGATATCGACCGGCACGAATCCCCGTTCCTGGAACCAGTGGATACTGCGGGTAGTCAGGACGAATATTTTAGTCAGGCCCATCGCGCTGGCCTGATGACAGATATGCTGTAACAGTAATTCGCCGCGTGAAGAACTGCGGTATTCCGGGTGCACCGCCACACAGGCCATTTCCCCGATCTGTTCTTCAGGGAAGGGGTAGAGGGCAGCACAGGCAATGGTCAGATTATCCCGTACCACGACGGTGAATTTATTGATTTCCATTTCCAGCTGTTCACGGGAACGACGCACCAGGATCCCCTGTTCCTCAAGCGGGCGGATCAGTTCTAGGATCCCCCCGATATCATCGATGGTCGCTTTACGGATTTTTTCGGCCGATTCCATCACCACCTGCGTCCCGATTCCGTCGCGCGAAAAAAGCTCCTGTAACAGGGTGCCATCTTCCAGATAGCTGATCAGGTGACTGCGGGGAACCCCGCTACGGCAAGCCTGCACGGCTCCCCGCAGGAAGCGTACGGTTCCCGACAGATAATTCCCCTGTTGCTCAAAGCTGTCGATACGTTGCTGAGCCTGGTCGGGGAACATTTCCGAAATAATATTACCGTCATCATCACTGACGCCCTGCTCGGAACAGAAGCCAATCATCTTTTCAGCTTTCAGTTTAATGGCGACCTGAGTCGCAATCTCTTCTGAAGTAAGGTTAAAACTTTCACCGGTGACTGACACCGCGACCGGCCCCAGTAACACGATAGCGCCGCTGTCCAGCTGACGGTGGATAGCGGCATGGTCGATGCGGCGGATACGGCCTGAATGGCAGTAATCCACGCCATCATCCACACCCAGAGGTTGCGCGATAATAAAATTGCCGCTCACCACATTAATATGCGCGCCCTGCAAAGGGGTATTGTTCAGGCTCATCGACAGACGAGCCGTGATATCCAGTTGCAGACGACCGGCCGCCTGTTTTACCAGCTCAAGCGAGGCGGCATCTGTCACACGGGTAAATTTGTGATAGTTCGGCGTCAGCTGATGATCGGCGAGATTGGCATCTATCTGAGGCCGTGCCCCGTAGACCAGCACCAGACGGATACCCAGGCTATGCAGCAGACCGATATCGTTGACAATCCCGGAGAAGTTGGTGTGCTCGATGGCTTCGCCGCCGAGCATGATGACAAACGTTTTGCCGCGATGGGCATTAATATAGGGGACGGTATGGCGAAACCCCTGAACTAATTCGGTACTACGTTCCTTCACGGCGATCTCCGGGTGAATGATTATTCGTTTTTTGTGTATTTTTATTCCTTTATAGCCCTTAATGCAAGTATTGTGTTTAAGCGGAAGCTGCGTTGGTCGCGGAGTTTGACAGGCAGATAGCTACTACTATCAGTCAGTTACTTTTCTAAGCGGCGGGGAGAAGGATTAAAAGTTTTCGGATATTAAGTGATTTTTGAGTGATTTTTGCACAGTGACCGGTGATCATTAAGTCCTGACTGCTGACTGCTGACTGCTGACTGCTGACTGCTGACTGCTGACTGCTGACTGCTGACTGCTGACTGCTGACTGCTGACTG